>NZ_CP079203.1:345000-1545000 GCF_019297835.1 Sphingomonas sanguinis
GTAACGGGGCTCAAGACACGCACCGAAGCTTAGGGTGTGCACTTTGTGCACGCGGTAGCGGAGCGTTCCGTAAGCCTGCGAAGCGATCTGGTAATGGGTCGTGGAGGTATCGGAAGTGCGAATGCAGACATGAGTAGCGATAAAGAGGGTGAGATGCCCTCTCGCCGAAAGACCAAGGGTTCCTGCGCAAGGCTAATCCGCGCAGGGTGAGCCGGCCCCTAAGACGAGCCCGAAGGGGGTAGTCGATGGGAACCACGTTAATATTCGTGGGCCTGGTGGTGTGTGACGGATGGTGTGTGTTGTCTGACCTTATCGGATTGGTCAGGCTTCGAAACTGTCCCGGGAAATAGCCCCACCGTATAGACCGTACCCGAAACCGACACAGGTGGTCAGGTAGAGTATACCAAGGCGCTTGAGAGAAGTGTCCTGAAGGAACTCGGCAAATTGCCTCCGTACCTTCGGAAGAAGGAGGCCCCATGTAAGCGCAAGCTCTCATGGGGGGCACAGGCCAGGGGGTAGCGACTGTTTAGCAAAAACACAGGGCTCTGCTAAGTCGGCTTCAAGACGACGTATAGGGCCTGACGCCTGCCCGGTGCCTGAAGGTTAAGTGGAGGAGTGCAAGCTCTGAAATGAAGCCCAGGTAAACGGCGGCCGTAACTATAACGGTCCTAAGGTAGCGAAATTCCTTGTCGGGTAAGTTCCGACCTGCACGAATGGCGTAACGACTTCCCCACTGTCTCCAGGACATGCTCAGCGAAATTGAATTCTCCGTGAAGATGCGGAGTACCCGCGGTTAGACGGAAAGACCCCGTGCACCTTTACTGCAGCTTCAGAGTGGCATTGGACAAGAACTGTGTAGCATAGGTGGGAGGCTTTGAAGCATTGGCGCCAGCCGATGTGGAGCCATAGGTGAAATACCACCCTGTTGTTGTTTAATGTCTAACCTCGTACCGTGAAACCGGTACAGGGACCCTCTGTGGCGGGTAGTTTGACTGGGGCGGTCGCCTCCTAAAGAGTAACGGAGGCGCGCGAAGGTTGGCTCAGGACGGTTGGAAACCGTCTGTTAGAGTGCAATGGCATAAGCCAGCCTGACTGCGAGACTGACAAGTCGAGCAGAGACGAAAGTCGGTCATAGTGATCCGGTGGTCCCTCGTGGAAGGGCCATCGCTCAACGGATAAAAGGTACGCCGGGGATAACAGGCTGATAACCCCCAAGAGCTCATATCGACGGGGTTGTTTGGCACCTCGATGTCGGCTCATCACATCCTGGGGCTGGAGCAGGTCCCAAGGGTTTGGCTGTTCGCCAATTAAAGTGGTACGTGAGCTGGGTTCAGAACGTCGCGAGACAGTTTGGTCCCTATCTGCCGTGGGCGTCGAAATTTGAGAGGAGTTGACCCTAGTACGAGAGGACCGGGTTGAACGTACCTCTGGTGTACCTGTCGTCGTGCCAACGGCGCAGCAGGGTAGCTATGTACGGACGGGATAACCGCTGAAAGCATCTAAGCGGGAAGCCTCCCTCAAGATAAGATTTCTCAGGACGGTCGAAGACCACGACCTTGATAGATCGGATGTGGAAGTGCGGTAACGCATGGAGCTAACCGATACTAATTGTCCTATTCGCGCTTGAGAGCTCCACACCCCCACCATCAGCCCTGGGCTAGATGGCAATACGGGTGCGGTCATCAATACAGCCAGTGCACGCATCGATTTTATACCCACACACCCTCGAGCCAACCCTCGAGGGTCAGTATTCGCGGACTCTATTGCCTGGTGGCCATAGCGTCGGTGTCCCACCCGATCCCATCCCGAACTCGGCCGTGAAACCCGACTGCGCCAATGGTACTACTGCTCAAGCAGTGGAAGAGTAGGGCGTCGCCAGGCATTACAGTCCGCGAATACACACAAAACCCATTCACTCGTCTCCTCGGGCCAATCCAGCCCGGGGCGCTAAGCCCCACGACACCACGCGTGAAGCGTGCCGCCGTGCGGCTCAGCTAGCGTCGCGGGGTGGAGCAGCCCGGTAGCTCGTCAGGCTCATAACCTGAAGGCCGCAGGTTCAAATCCTGCCCCCGCAACCATTCCTCCCCACTACCATAACCGCCCGGCATACCCCGTGGCGGCTTTTCGCGTCTTTTTTCCGCGGCTTAGCCCCGTGTCGCGGACGCTCAAGGCAGTTCATTTCCGCCCCGGCGGTGCCAAGACGTCGATTTGCCTTTGGGGGTATTTTCGTAGGTATCATCCCGGCCCCGGCAGGAGATACCCCCATGGCCCTTGACGTGCTCCCCGGAAATCATGCCATTGGTAAGTTAGCTCGTCATATGGAGACGAGCGATGCGGCGAGGCCGTTTTACCGAGGATCAGATCATAGGCGTGCTGCGTGAGCACAAGGCTGGCGTAAAGACCGCCGAGCTGTGCCGGAAGCCCGGCATTAGCGATGCGACATTCTACAACTGGAAGTTGAAATACGGCGGGATGATTGTGTCGGAAGCGGCGCGGTTGCGGACGCTGGAGGACGAGAACCGGCGGCTGAAGAAGCTGCTGGCGGAGTCGATGCTGGACGTGTCGGCGCTGAAGGATCTGCTGGGAAAAAACTGACCCGGCCTGCGGAACGCTACGCTGCAGTGGAGAAGCTGATGACCGACCACGGCTTCTCCGAGCGTCGCGCCTGCAGGCTGATCGGGGTCAACCGGTCGGCGTGGCAATATGAGCCGCTTCGCGGGAAGGACGATGCTGTCCGCGAGCGGATGCGCGAAATCGCCAACGAGCGTCGTCGTTTCGGCTATCGCCGGTTGGCAATCCTGCTCAGGCGTGAAGGCAAGGGCATGAACCTGAAGAAGGTGTACCGGTTGTATCGGGAAGAGCGGCTGACGGTGCGCAAGCGTGGCGGCCGGAAACGAGCGCTGGGCACGCGGGCGCCGATGGCGATCCCGCAGGAAGCCAACCAGCGCTGGTCGCTCGACTTCGTGTCGGATGCATTGGCCTGCGGCCGGCGGTTCCGCGTCCTCAACGTCATTGACGATTACGGCCGTGCGTCGCTGCGCTCCGCTGGCGTGCATCGTCGATACCTCGTTGTCAGGCCGGCGTGTCGTCCGCGAACTCACCGCCATCGCCGACCGTCGCGGGCTGCCGTGCATGGTGGTCAGCGACAATGGCACCGAACTGACCAGTCATGCCGTGCTCGCCTGGTGTCAGGACACCGGCGTCGAGTGGCATTACATTGCGCCCGGCAAGCCGCAGCAGAACGGCTTTGTGGAATCGTTCAATGGTCGCTTACGCGACGAATGTCTGAACGAGCACCTGTTCCCCTCGCTGCCTGCGGCGAGACGGATCATCAAGGCATGGCGGACGGACTACAACACCGTGCGTCCGCACAGCAGCCTCGGCGGCATGGCACCCGCTGAGTTTACCAACCGCCCGCGCCACGGGCACGAGGACGCCGAAGCTAACTTATCAGCGGCCTGAAAATGGGGAGCACGTCATGACCACTATTGGGGCGCATAGGAGTCGCAAGCTGCATGGTGTCGGTCCGGAAAATCACGCCACTGGGGTAGGAAAAGTGGTAGGCCCGCGTTGCGGTGCTAGTGCTCAAGACAGATAGTACAATGTCTTACGCGAGAATCTCAACTTGCTCCGGCTCCGCCACTCGGTCCTATTTCAACGGCTCCGGTAAACCAACTTTGCAAGGCCGGGCAGGAGGCTGGTAACGATCGCGAATGAGCCGGAAATCGAGGGCGTTGCCGCCCCGGCCCGTTCCGCTATTTTAGTTCGTCGCCCGAGGTGTTCCTGCTGGTCGTGCTAATGTCCGTGCGCTTCCCGCTGTTGCCGAGGAATGTGGAAGACCTGCTGTTCGAGCGCGGTATGGACATCTGTCACGAGGCGGTGCGGTTGTCCGCCTCAATGGTCAAATCTGACGCATACTTGCTTCATTCGCAGGGTCGTCACTTGGGCTAATCGGGGTACCGCAGACGCCTTCTGTTTATTGCGCTGAGACTGGTGGGCGGCCTTCACCGCGCCGCAGTGCATAACGATGCGCGCATCCTGCAATCGTGCTTGCAAAAGCTGAACAAGCGTCCGCTTCCGGGAGGAACGTCCGCGGCGATGAACGGCCGAAGTCGGGTCCTATCGCCCACTAAATCTGGGTATGTTTTTGATCAGTTTGGACGCGTGAATTAGAGAGGTGAGGTCTTAAATCCACATGCGTCTGTTGAGCGCAATCGCATATTTGAACGCTGTGACGAACGGGAAGGCTCTGTAAACCTTCCCGTTCTCTGAAGTGCTATATCGACGACTCAAGTGACGCCGCATCGAGGTCCACGTTCAATTCCCGCGACCAGATGCGCAGCGCGCGGCACTGGCTGACGAAGGTCTTGGCATCCTTGGCCTTGGCAAGGCCGACAAAGCCTTCGTCCCGGTCCGCCACGCCGGCGGCGTCGAACAGGGCATTGGCGGCGTCATTGTGACCGATGAATTTGCAATGGGCGAAGGCATCGGCGACGAAGTCCTTGGCTGTCGCATCCTTGGCGAGCATGGCCACGCCCGTCTCGGATGGCAGGACCGCCACCGCGTCGTAGAGCACCGAGGGGCCGCCATCGATCTTCTGTCGGGCGGCGACTTTCGTGCCGTCGTCGAGCGTCACGCCGCCGATCTTGGGGGCGACGACTTCCCAAAGCGCCCCCTCCGCCTCAAGCGCTTTCGTCAGGGCAGCGAACAGATCGGCGCTGCTGCCGTCCGTGAGCAGGATGCCCATCTTGCGCCCCTTAAAGTCCTTGGGGCCGTTGGACAGGATGCTCAGCTTGGCCGAGGGCGGCAGGTCGCGCGTCGGCTTTGCGGCCTTCGCCGGTTCGGGCAGATCGAGACCCAACCCATCCGCGACCGTCGCGGCCAGTCCTTCGTCGATCAGGCGTAGATGCGAGACGGCGCGCGCGCGGATATCGACTCGCTCGACCTTCGACAGTTCGAACACCAGCGCGTCGCCGATATGCTTCTGCTCGATGGGCTGCTGGCTGACGAAGAACTGTCGCGCCTGGCTGTAATGGTCCGCGAAGGTCTCGGCGCGGATACGCTGCTTGGTGCCCTGCACCTCGGCGGGGAAGCTGCGATAGCCGATGGTCGGGTTCTCGCGCGGGCCGCCATCGGGGCCCCAGCTATTGGGTTCGTAATTGGCGCGCCCCTTGGGGTTGCGCATCGCCATATGACCGTCCTGCTGGAAGTTCATCACCGGGCAGCGCGGCGCGTTGACCGGGATATGGGTGAAGTTCGGCCCGCCCAGCCGCTTCAGCTGCGTATCCAGATAGGAGAAGTTGCGCCCGTGGAGCAGCGGATCGTCGGAGAAGTCGATGCCCGGCACGACATTCTGGGTGCAGAAGGCGACCTGTTCGGTGTTGGCGAAGAAATTGTCGACATTGCGGTTCAGGGTCAGCGTGCCGATGATGCGGACGGGCACCTCTTCCTCGGGGATCAGCTTGGTCGAATCGAGATGGTCGAAGGGCAGGCGGTCGGCCGTTTCCTGGTCGAACAACTGAACACCCAGATCCCATTGCGGGAAGTCGCCGCCTTCGATGGCGGTCCACAGGTCGCGGCGGTGGAAATCGGGATCGGCGCCGTTGATCTTGACCGCCTCGTTCCACAGCACGGATTGCAGGCCCTGGCGTGGTTTCCAGTGGAATTTGACGAAGGTCGACTTGCCCTCAGCATTGACCAGCCGGAAGCTGTGCACGCCGAAGCCCTCCATGGTGCGGAAGGAGCGCGGAATCGTCCGGTCGGACATTTGCCACATGACCATGTGCCACGCTTCGGGGCTTAAGGACGCGAAGTCCCAGTAATTGTCATGCGCCGACTGGGCCTGGGGAAAGGCGCGGTCGGGCTCTTGCTTCACGGCATGGACCAGGTCGGGGAACTTGATCGGGTCCTGGATGAAGAAGACGGGGATGTTGTTGCCGACGATGTCCCAGTTGCCCTGCCTGGTATAGAATTTGACCGCGAAGCCGCGCACGTCGCGCGCCAGATCCATCGACCCCTTGTTGCCCGCGACCGTCGAGAAGCGGACGAATACCTCGGTCTGCTGGCCGACCGTGCTCAGGACATCGGCTTGGGTGTAATCGGCCAGACTGTCGGTCAGTTCGAACACGCCGTGCGCGCCATAGCCGCGTGCATGGACGACGCGCTCTGGGATGCGCTCATGATGGAAGTGGAAAATCTTTTCGCGCAGGATGAAGTCTTCGAGCAGTGTCGGTCCGCGCTCGCCCGCGCGCAGGCTGTTCTGATTGTCCGAGACGGGAACGCCCTGTTGGGTGGTCAGCGTCCGAGCCGTGTCGTCGGTGCTCTGGTGCGTCTCTCCCCCATGACCCTGTGGCTCGGCATAATGCGTGGGCGTATCCGATCCGGCGGGGAGGGCGGGGGGCGTGGTGGACGTCTCGCCCTTTGTCGCGCCTGCGCGGGACTTGGTCTTGTTCGCCATGATGCTGCCTTTGCGTCGTTGAGGAATATCCCCCTTCCAACGCGCGGATCGAACAATCGTCCTTCCACTAAATGCTTGATATTAATCAAGGCTTCTCCAGTGCAGCTGTCGTACACATGCAGCATTGATCTGGATCGAGCGTCGCGCCCCGTCTGCATGGGAGAATGATTCTGCACGAGGACATCCCCGTGATCATCTGTGTTCCGGCGCGCAACGAGGCGGCGCTACTGCCCCAGTTGCTGTCGGCGATCGCCGGACAGTCGATGGGCGGGAATGGCATGCACCTTTGCCTGTATCTCGACGATTGCCGGGACGGCAGCGGAGATATGCTCGATCACGCGCAGCCGGTCTTGCCCTTCGGCTTGACCGTGAAGCAGGGGCCACGGAATACGGAGCCCAATGCGGGCGTGGCCCGCCGTGCGGCGCTGGCCATGGGCCTGGAACGGCTGGCGGGCGCAGAGGGGCTGTTGTTCACGACCGATGCCGACAGCATGCCGCATCGCGACTGGATCGCGGCGGGGCGTCGCGCCCTCCAAGAGGCGGACGTGGTCGCGGGGCGTATCCTCCGCTTCGACGCGACGCGCGATCCCCGGCAGTGCCGCATCGAACGCTATTACGATCGGCTCCACCGATATCGCCGCCTGGTCGACCCGGTGCCATGGGAGGCGCGGGATACCCATCATTTCGGCGGGGGCGCGAATATCGCGGTCCGCGCCTCCGCCTATTGCGCGATCGGCGGGTTCCGGCCCCTGCTATCCGGCGAAGATGCCCGGTTTCTCGACGACGCGGCGAGGGCCGGTTTTCGCGTCCGCCGCGACGGTGCGATGGCGGTCGACACGTCTTCCCGGCGAGACGGACGGGTTGCCGGGGGCCTTGCGGACGTGTTGCGAGCACTGGATCATGGCGAAGTGACATCCATGGCCGACCCGCGCGGATCGGCATGGCAATGGCACGCACAGGCGGCCGCGAGACGGAGTTTCACGACGATCGACCGGATCGATGTCCGCGTGGCGCTGGGGCAAATTCTGGGCCTGGCGGCGGATCATGTTCTGGGCGTCGCGCGGGACTGTCCCAATGACGAGGCATTCGCCATGCGTATCGTTCCCGCGCCCTCGGTCCATGCCGCCATGGTGTCGCTGACGGCGGCCGAAGATCTTCTGGGCGAACTGGAAAGCCGCTATTGCGAGGTCGCGGCATGACGATGATGGCCGATCAACTGAAAGACGCGATCGCGGGCCCGGGCTGGGCCGATGATCCGCCGGGCGATCCGCAAACGGCGGACGAACTGATCGCGCTGTTGACGGGGCTATATGAGATCGGTCGCTGCGATCTTCCGCTCGCTCGCCTGGTCGAAGGGCATGTCGATGCCGTGCAGATCGTCCGGCGCTACGGCACGGCCGCGCAGGTCGACATGCTGCGCCGTGCCTTCGGACGTGGTGCGACGCTGGGCGTGTGGAATGCCGCGCTGCCGGGCGAGGCGCTGCGGCTGGACGACGGGCGGCTGAGCGGCGGCAAGAGCTATGCCTCGGGGGCGGGTGTGCTGAGCCATGCGGTGGTCACGGCGGACACGTCTGCGGGCGTGCAATTGCTCCTCCTTGACCTTTCGCGCGTGCCACCGGCGATCGACACCGATTGGTGGCGGGTGATCGGCATGCAGCGATCCGAAACGCATCAGGTGCGCTGGGATCATGCGCCGATCACCGACGCGGATCGGATCGGCCAACCTGACAGCTATGCGCGCGAGCCCTTTTTCAGCGGCGGCGCGCTGCGTTTCGTGGCGGTTCATGCGGGCGGGGTGGCGGGCATCTGCGACCTCAGTCGCAATCATCTGGTGAAGACGGGGCGCGCCGACGACCCCTTCCAGGCCGCCCGGATGGCCGAGCTGTTCGCACTGGCCGATGGTACCGCCGCCGTCGTGCGGCGGACGGCGCGGATGTGGTTCGAGGATGTCGACCGGGGGGATGAGCCGCGGCTGGCGCGCGTGGCAGCCGCCCGACTGGCGGTGGCCGAGGCGGCCGAGCGGGCGATGGTCGTGGCGCGCGAGGCGGTGGGGCTGGCTAGCCAGTTCCATAGCCATCCTCTGTCGGCCATGCTCAGCGATCTGGCGGTCTATCTCCGCCAACCCGCCCCCGACGCCCAAAGGCTCCGCGTCGGTCGCGCGGTTCGACAGGGTCTATTGGTGCCCGCCTTTTGAAGCTGGATATCAAAGCCGTTGGCCGCGCGATTGTCGTCGCGCCCCATCCCGATGACGAGGTCATCGGAGCCGCTGGCTTGATGCGGGCCTTGCGGCGGCAGGGCAGTGTGGTCCGGGTCATCGTGGTCAGCAACGGTGCCGCGTCGCATCCCAACAGTGGCGCATGGCCCCCCGAACGGCTAATTGCCGCGCGTCGCCGGGAAAGCCTGTTGGCGCTCCGCCGTCTGGGGGTAGCGCGTGATCACGTGACCTTTTTGGGGCTGCCCGATGGCGGCCTTTCTGCGTGCGCGGTGCTGTGTCGCCAGCGGCTGAGCCGAGCGATCCGTCAGTGCCTGGATCTGGACATGATCGTCGGACCCGCCATGACCGATGCGCATCCCGATCATCGGGCCGTGGCGGCGGCGCTTCGGGATACTCGATTCGACGGACGACGCATGACCTATCAGGTCTGGCCGCCGCAACGCGCGAGGGTCGCCCGAGGCCGGACCGTTGCGCTGACGGGCGGGGCGGCGGCGAAGCGATCGCTGATCCGGATGCATCGCACCCAATTGGGGGCGATCACCGACGATCCTCACGGCTTTGCGATCGCACGCCATGAACTCGCGGTCTTCGCGCACCCGGTCGAACAGTTCGTCGAGCAGGGGCGATGAGGCCTATCGATCTTACGGGTTTTGCCGAGAAATTCGCGGCCCATGACGACCCCTGGCGTACCTATTCTGACCGCGACGAAGCCGTGAAGCGTGCGGCGATCCTGCATGCCCTGGGGCCAGGCCCCCTTGGCCGCGTCCTGGAGCTGGGAAGCGGCAACGGATCGAACAGTCGGGTCATCGCCGCCCGCGCCTTGCGTCTTCATGCGACGGAGGGGACCGTCGAAGGTACGGCTCTGACGGCCCGCGCCATCGCGGACCGTCCCCGCGCGCGTGCCATCCGCTTGGCCTTGCCTGCACGCTTCCCGCAGAGGGACTATGACGCGATCGTGATCGCGGAACTCCTCTATTATCTTGCCCCGCAAGCGATGAGGCACGTCGCCAAATGCGTCGCCCAGGCGCTACGCCCCGGCGGACGACTGGTGCTCGCGCATCACCGGATCGACTATTACGACTTCGCGCAACACGCAGCCGGGATACAGCAACGCTTCCTCGATCTGACTGACCTGCCTTGGCAAACAGATACGGTGCGTCGTCGAAAGAACTGGCATGTCATTGTCGCACGCCCAATTTGCAAGCCAAACCCCGGCGGCCAGCCCAGCTATAGCTTTCATTCTCCCGCATTCCGGCGCTAGGAATTCAAGGGAAACGTTCCATAGCTCCTATGAACGAGAGACCGGAGTCAGGGAGCTATCATGGGGTCTTGATTGACCGCAACTGGATCATTGCGGACGCTCCGATCCCGCCCTGATATAGGCGGTCATGCCGCTGACCAGTGCATCAAAGACCAGCCGCATCCGCCTTGTCGAGCGCAGGTCCTCATGCATGGCGATCCAAACGGGCAGATGGGCGTGGAAGGTTTCCGGCAGCACCGAGATCAGCGCCGGGTCACGGTGAGCTATTGGGTCCTGCATCACACCGATCCCGCAGCCGGCGCGGATCAGCGCGATCTGGGCCAATTGGTTGTCGGTGCGCAGTGCAAAGGTGGGCAGGTCGGGCCAGGCCGCCTCGACCGATCGGATCGACGCCGCATCCCGATCGAAGCCGATGATCCCATGCCGCCCTAAGTCAGCGGCGCTATCAATCGACGCGGCGCGGGCGAGATATTCGCGGTGCGCATAGAAGCCCAGGCGGATGCGGCCCACTGGCTTGACGAGCAGCGCCTGTTGCCTTGGCTCCGTCATCCGGATCGCCAGATCGGCGTCGCGCCGCAGCAGATCGGACGGGGCGTTGGTGAGCAGCAGCTCGATCATCAAGCCGGAATGCTCCGCGCGCAGGGCAGCGAGGATAGGCGGCAGCACCTCGGCGCCGATCACCTCACTCACACTGATCCGGACGACGCCGGTCACCGCATCGGCGGGAGCGGAGGCGGTTCGCACCAACGCTGCCGCGGCGGCAGCCATCGCCTCGACTTCCGACGCGAGCGCCAGCGCGGTCTCGGTCGGCTGCAGCCCGCGCGCCGAGCGTGTGAACAGCGCGCCGGCGCCAAGCGCCGCCTCCAGTTCCGCAATATGTCGCCCGGCGGTCGGTTGGGTGAGGCCGAGCGCGCGCGCCGCACCCGACAGGCTGCCCGCTCGCATGACGGCGTCAAAGGTGCGCCACAACTCCCATCCGGGTCCGCTGTCCATACGATCCTGTATAACTGCTCTGCATATTCTCGCAATTTCGGTTGGCGAGGATGGGGGCCATCTCTGCCTTCGCAACGAGGAGGTGACCATGAGCAAGGACACAAACACAAACACGGCGCTGGTGATCGGTGCGACTGGCGGCATCGGCGGCGAGGTGGCGCGGGTGTTGCTCGCCCGCGGCTGGGCGGTCCGCGCGCTCCATCGCGACCCGGCGCGGGCCCGGCTGAGCAACCCGGCGCTGGAATGGGTGCAGGGCGATGCCATGGACAAGGCGTCTGTCACTGCCGCTGCCGACCGCATGTCCGTGATCGTGCACGGTGCGAACCCGCCGGGCTATCGCAACTGGGCAGGGCTGGTACTGCCGATGCTCGAAAGCACGATCGCAGCGGCTACCGCGACCGGCGCGCGCGTGCTGCTGCCTGGTACGGTCTACAATTACGGGCCAGACGCGGGCGAGGCCGTCGACGAGGATAGCCCGCAGAACCCGGTGACCCGAAAGGGCGCGATCCGTGTCGAGATGGAGCGCCGCCTGCGCGCGGCGAGCCGGAACGATGTCAAGGCGCTGGTCGTCCGCGCGGGCGATTTCTACGGCCCCCGAAGTGGCAATAGCTGGTTGGCGCAAGGTATGGTGCCCACGCCCGGGCCGGTGAAGCGCGTATTCAATCCCGCGCGCGCGGGTACCGGCCATGCTTGGGCCTATCTGCCCGACCTCGCCGAGACGATGGTGCGCCTTCTCGAACGGCGCGACGCGCTGCCCGCTTTTGACAGCTTCCATTTCGGCGGCACCTGGGTGGATGACAATCGAGCGTTTGCAGAGGCGATCCGCCAGGCGGCAGGCAAGCCGAACGCGCCGATTTACCCGTTCCCCTGGCCGGTGGTACACGCGATCGCGCCGTTCCATGAGACCGCGCGCGAGATGCGCGAGATGATCTATCTCTGGCGTCGGCCGCTCCGGCTGATCGACGACAAGCTGCGCCGCTTCCTCGGCGAGGTGCCGGCAACGCCGCTTGTCGAGGCGTTGCGGGCGACGCTTCAGGGTTTGGAACGGCTGTAAGGATCCAGTGACTTTGCATCCGATGATGAACGAGCGGCAGTTCTGGAGCATCGGGCGCGCCGACCACAGCTTGCCTCCCGGCAATGAAATGCCCCGCTATCGTTCGTCCACGATCGTCAACGTGCTCATCGCCATCGGATTTGTGCCGGTTCGTCGCCAGATGATCAGCGAGGAGAGAACATGGGTGTCAAATCAATCCATAAGGACGGATGAGGCGGATATTTGAAGCTGCGCCTGTGAACGAGGACCGATCAGATGGCGGAGCAGTTCGACATCGTTCTGCAAGGCTACCGGATCTCTACCGTGGGCACTGCGAAGAGCTTGCTTCAGCCATTCACTCATATGCGGGTGGTCCAGCACCCAGGAGATACGCGCTTGCGCGATCGCCAGGAGCGCCTCGGGTTCGTGCGTTGCCATGGAACAGCTCCAGGTCGATGGTCTAGGGGTTACAGCCCGGGCAATGGCCCGGGTCGGCGTGGGTCGCTTCGACAGGCCGCTCCAGCAACAGACCACAGCCTGCACAGGCCCAGACGTCCGCGCGGATCAGCAGCGTGGCATCGCCGCACCAGGCACAAGGGAGTCCTGCGAGACGTTTGGAGACGGCGAAGCCGGGGCGCGCGCATTCGGGGCACGCACTGCGGGTCTTGCGCACCAAGTCCACCATGGCGCGCCCGATCGCCCGCATCCGTCGCGGGTTTCGGTGAGCGCGCATGTCGGTTTCCAAGAATGCGCTACCACATTGCTCAAGCGTTGCATCGATTGCCCGGATCAGTTCGTCCTGATCGTCTATCTCTTTGAACAGCATGAGATCGGGCGCGGCCTCGCCTTCCCGGATGCCCATGACGATCATGCCATGCGTGGGAAATCCGGCGCGCTCCGCAAAGGCGAGTCCGGTAGCCGAATCGCGCACGATGGTATGCGCGAAGTTCGTGCTCGACGTGGCGTTATGGCCAATCAGTTCCCATTCGTTGCGGCGGTCGCGGAGAACGACAATCTCCCGGTTCAAGGCGCAGAAAGGGAGGTATGGATGGGGGCCAAAACTCCCCTCGCTGGCGAGGGCAACTCCGATATCCGGGTACAGGTCGAAGGCGGCCGCGATTTTGGCCCGAGCCGCATCGAGCTGCGATCCGGCACGGGCGACCTCACGGCTGAACGTGCCGAACCGGTCGGTATCGAGACCGGCGGAGGCCTCCAGGCTCAGCCCAACGAAGCGGCAGGCAAGCGGCGCGATGATCCGTTCCTTGCCATGCATCGTCGCGAGAATGGCCTGGTCCCCATCATAGAGAGGTGCGGACCGGGCCATCAGAATACCCTCGTCCGGCCGAGACCATGCGCAGCCCGCACCGGTCAGGCCGCCAGCTCGACGGGACGAGGATCGATGCCGCTTCCGCTTTCGGACTGCCAGGCAAGATCGCCCGCATAGCGCCACGCAATTTGTCCTGCCTCGTCGAGTGCGAACAGGTGGAGCCAGCGATTGTCGAACAACGCCCGGACATCGGGATGCTTCGCCAGGACGGCCGACATCGCTTCGCGTGGCGCTTCGATGCATATGGCAAGGCGCACCGGCTCATGCGCGAAACGCTCGCCATCATGCACCGATTGCCAGGGTAGCCCGACGCGCAGCGTTCCCCCGTTCCCCTCGACGACACCGATCCCGCCGACGACGTTGTGCAGCAGTTTGTTACCGCCCCCGAAGGTGTCAGGCGACACGGCGGAACCGTAATATTGGAGGCTGATCCAGCTCGCCACCACCACCGGCGCCGTCATGATGAGCTCCAGCACGCCGAAGCCGTCATCGGCCTGCCATTGATAGTCGTGAAGGAAAGCGCGGCCCCCAAGCGCAATATGTGCGGTGCGCGACCGTGGCGCCGCAATGAACGCCTTGCATCCGGCCAGCGCCCATTCCGGCCGTGTCTCCGACCAGTCGCGGCCTCTCGCCGCGACCTGCTGCTGGCTGGTGGCCCGTGGCAGGCGAAGAGAACGCTCGCCACGCGCGACGACACCGGCGGCGGCCAGCCATTTGTGGGCCCGGTCGATCTGAACATGCTGCTCCGGCGACGGAGATTGGTCCGTAAACAGCCGAACGTCATCCGTCGTCGTGTCGTGCAAGGCACCGATGAACAGGGTTTCGGCCGGGATGGCGATACCCTGTGCCAGCAATCCTTGGCGCACCGCCGTATCATTCAGCAGGCTCGCGAGCAGGCGCGCATTGACCTCACCGGAATAGCCGCCACAGGCGCCGCATTGCAGGGCGCTCGCATGCGGATTGTTGACGACCTGTGCGCCATGCCCGACGAGGAGCACGAGCGGTGCGAACCGCTCGGTCAGCGACATCGCGCGCAAGATCGACGCCGCGGATGTGACGCGCGTGGCGATGTCCGGTGCCGGGTCTAGGTGCGGAAGGGGATCATTGTCCGTCGAGACTCCACGTAAGCCCAGAGCGTCGCGCACCAGTTTGGCGACGTAAAGCGGTCCCGATGCCTCGACGAACGCGAAGGACGATACCGCCGCCAGCTTGAACCGGTCCCAAGCCCGCGATGCCCGCGCGCCATAGCGTTTCGCGCGATCCGCCGCGGCGTCGCCCTTGCCCCCCGCCGTCGAGCAAAGGCCAGGGTTGAGGAGGACAGGCAAACGCCGCTCGATGACATCGGAAGCAAAACGCCGGTGGGCGGCCGTCAGGCCGAAGAAGCCGGCAAAGCCCGCCGTCTCGATACGGGGATCGACGGATTCCAGCGCACGCCGGAAAACCTCGGAGCGCACATCGATACAGAAAGCGGCGTGCAATTCGGGCGTCGGCCGCGGATCAGATGGGCGACCGGAGGCCAGCTTGCCCGCCAGATCACGCTGTTCCGCACGGTCGGCCGCTTCCTGGAGGATGGCATCGACGATCTGGTCGGCAGTCGGTGCCAGCGGCTCGGCATAAGCCATCAAGGCCCTGCGCCATTGATCGCCGATCTGCGGCTCATATTGTGCCCAGAGCGCCTCCTCCCATAGGAAGCGGATCGTGAGCAGGTCGATGGTCGTGTCGTCGTTGTCGCCCGCCAGCTTGGCCTGCCACAGGCGATACCGTCCATAGTGCGACCAACCGCCCAGCGTCAGTAACAGACGATGGAAATAGGTCGGCATGGCAGCCGCCGGCAAGCGGAGCAGAGCGGCCGCACTCGCCAGCGTATCGGTGGCGGTGTCGGGCGCATCGGCGACGAAAGCGGCAAAGCCACGCAACCCGGCGATCTCAGGGGTGAGGTCATGGGTTGCAACTGCCCGCCAGGAGGCATAGGCGCCCTTGCCCTTCGGCAAGGTCCACGGCGCTTGCCCCTCGTCGAAATACGCGGCTGCCCAGGTTCCGATGCGTTCGGCGATGATCCCCGGCCAATCGATACCGGAAACCTTGGCGGCAAGATCGGCGATCGTCGGTAAAGGCGTCGGGGCGGGGGACGGGGCTTCCAGGGCGGACAGCAGCTGCGCCATGGACAGGTTCGCGCACGGCTGGGCAGCAAGCGCCGCCGCAAGATCGGGCGAGGTGATGATCCCGTTCGCGATGCGCTCGCGATACCATGCCCGCGGCATCGTAACCCTGGTGCCGCCAACGCGCGCCAGCAGCGCCGCCGTTTGCGCCAGCGTCAGACCGCTTTGGCCGAGATACGGATTGACGGCGACATTCGCCGCGAGCGGCCATGCCGGCGGAATGGCCAGGGTCGCCGCGTCCGCCGCCGCAAACAGTTCATGAAGACTGTGGTTTTGTTCGTTCGACAGCTTTGCCATTACATGTGGTTCCAATCCGAGGAAGACTGCGGGGTCATCGTCCATCCGCCGAGCATCCGGTCGAAGACGGCATTGGCGTAGAGGCCGTTCGACAGGTGGACGCGCAGTCCTGCGACGGCCGGATGCGAAGACCAGAGCGGGAACAGCGACTGCGCCACCGCGACGAGGCCGAAGCTCGCCACCGCGAGGATGAGCAAGGCCCATTCGAGCGCCCCGGGCTGTGGCGCCGGAGGAAGGGTTTGCGTCGTCAAGCGGAAGGCGGCTGCGTGGAGGGCGAAATAGCCGAGGGATGCGGCCGAGGCGTAAAGCGTGATGCGCCGCATCAGCGCCCGAGGTGCCGTATCCGCAAGGCCCTGCGCCAGCAGATACGCAACGCCGAAGATGAGGATCGCCCCCAGCGCGAAGGCCTGCGGGGAATGGTGCTGGAAGCCGAAGACCAGGCCGATGGCGGCGTAGAGCGCGATAGCGGCGAGGAATGCCTTTCCGACGGCCCATCCGTCGGGAACGGCGATCGGTCCCGGCCGCCGTGCGGTTGCGATCCTGTCCACCGCGCCGCCCGAGGCGAGGAAGGAATGGGCCTTGTAGAGCGAGTGCGCGACGATGTGGAGCAATGCCAGCGGGAAAAGCCCGAACCCGCATTGCATGATCATGAAGCCCATCTGCGCGATCGTCGACCAGGCGAGCGAGGTCTTCACCGCCGGTTGGGTCAGCATGACCATGCCCGCGAACAGGGCGGTGAAGCCGCCGACCATCACCAGAACGGCCAACACCGCCGGGGACAACAGCATCACGTCGGCGAAGCGGATAAGCAGAATGCCACCGGCATTGATGACCCCGGCGTGCAGTAGCGCGGAAACCGGGGTCGGCGCCTCCATGACTTCGGTGAGCCAGCCATGCATCGGAAATTGCGCCGACTTCAGCAACGCGGCCAGCGCCAGCAGCGCCGCAGCCGCCGTGGAAGCGCCTCCCGCTATTACTCCGCCCCTGGCCTCCGACAGGATGGTGGCGATGTCGCCGGTGCCATAGTTCGACCAGAGCAGCAGAAAGGCACCCGCAAGGGCGGCGTCGGCGAGGCGCGCGGTGACGAACTTCTTCCGAGCGGCGCGCTGCGCCGCGACGCGATCGGGGTAGAACAGCAGCAGCTTGTGCAGACACAGACTGGTCGCCACGAAAGCGAGCAGAAACTGCCCGAGATTGCCCGCAACCACGAGCAGCATGACCGTCGCCAGGGTCGTACACAGCCAACCCATGAACGCGCTCTGCCGCCGTTCACCATCCAGATAGGTTGTCGAATAGCGCACGACCACCCAGCCGATGAACGACACCAATGTCAGCATCGTCACGTTGACCACGTCGAGCCGTGCCGAAAGCGCCCAGCCGCCGATACCGACCAAGGTCCCGGTTGTAATGCCGTTTTCGAACAACGCTGCGATCGAGGCCAGAGAGGCCATCAGCGCAGCCAGGGAAAGCGCTTCGATCGCCCGCAGGCGCAATCGGCCGCGCAGGTGTCGGGTACCGAACCCGATGGCCGCCGCGGCGAGCAACAAGACGGGGGCTGCGTATGGGATGAGTGATAACGGCATCAATTGGCCTCCTGCTTGGCAGGCGACCGGCTATCGCCGTACGGGCCGTTATAAAAATATATAGTTTAGCATCGATCGTTCTGTTTTATAGAATGGTCGATATGCAATTGAACTACAACCATCTGCGCTACTTCTGGGCGGTAGCGCATGAGGGCAACCTCACGCAGACGGCGGTGCGGCTTAACCTATCGCAATCGGCGTTGTCGCTGCAGATCAGAAAGCTCGAACACCAACTCGGGCATGCCCTGTTCGAGCGACGGGGGCGTCGCCTTCATCTGACCGAAGCGGGCCGGGTTACCCTCGATCATGCGAACACGATTTTTGCGGCCGGTGACGAGTTGCTGAGCACGCTCCATCAGACGGGCGTTGCGCGAGAGGCGGTGCGGGTGGGAGCGTTGGCGACCCTGTCACGCAACTTCCAGCTCAGCTTTCTCAAGCCGCTGCTTGGGCGAATGGACATCGAGATCGTCCTCAGGTCGGGAAGCGCAGCCGAGTTGCTTCTGGGGTTGCAGGCACTTACCCTCGACGTCGTCTTGACCAACGAGGTCCCGGCGAGCGACGCGCTCACGCCTTTCGTTGCCCACAAGATCGCGGAACAGCCGGTCAGTTTGATAGGAGCGCCGCATCTTCGCAGTGAACCGGCATCGATCGAAGGCTTGCTGGCAACCCATCCGGTCATCCTGCCGACCCGCCTAAGCAGCGTTCGTACCGGCTTCGATGCCTTTGCGGACCGCTTGGATATCCTCCCACAAATTGCCGCCGAGGTCGATGACATCGCGATGATGCGGCTCCTCGTCCGCGAGGGCTTTGCCTTGGCGGTGCTGCCACCGATCGCCGTACGGGATGAACTCGCGGCGGGAACCTTGGTCGAATTCGATAGCCTGTTGGGTCTGACGGAAAGCTTTTACGCCGTAACCGTAAAGCGGCGCTTTCCCAAGGCGTCGATCAGGCAGCTCCTGGACAGCGTTATCGAGTAAAGGCGTGGCCGCTTATTCTAACTAGGTCTACAGTTCGTCGCTCAGAAATTAACATCTACTGCGACTCCTGCCACTTAGAAAACGAATTTGCAGTTTCGTAGCTAAGACTAGCGCGATATCGATGCTGATAGATTGACGATCATTCACGCGATTGGGTAATAGCATTTTAGAGCGGATTCCGATCATTCTGGATCATAGCCGCAGGAGCTGAAGTAGTTGGCGCATTCCTGCGGGTGGAACAGATCGACCATTTTGCCGATGAGGGACCACAGTCCGGACACGGTGCGCTCGCCGGCCCGGCGCAGCATGGCCTTGAGGCGGGCGAACGCCTTCTCGATCGGGTTGAAGTCGGGACTGTAGGGCGGAAGGAACATGAGGCGGCCACCTGCGGCTTCGATGGCTTCGCGGACGCCAGCACGCTTGTGGCTGGACAGGTTGTCCATGATGACCACGTCGCCGCGTCGGAGGTCGGGTACGAGGACCTGTCGGACATAGGCCTCGAACCAGTCGCCGTTGATCGGGCCGTCGAGCACCATCGGCGCGATCATGCCCGTCTTGCGCAAGCCAGCGACCAGCGTGGTCGTCTTGCGATGGCCGTGCGGGTAACCCATCCGCAGCCGCTCGCCCCGCCGGCAGCGGCCGTGGCTGCGCGTCATGTTGGTCGCCGTCCAGGTCTCGTCGATGAACACCAGCCGCGCAGGATCGAGATCGAGCTGGCCATCGAACCAGTCCTCGCGAGCACTCAGGACGTCGGCACGGTCCTGCTCGATCGCATGCCCGGTCTTTTTTGCGCGTGATGCCATGCCGGGCGAAGAAGCGGTGCAGCGTCGAGATCGCCACCGTCACGCCCGCCTGGCCCAACTCGCGACGCAACTCGTTCAGCGTGATGTCGCGGCGTGCTTCGTGCAGCGCCAACACCGTCTCCCGATGCGCCTCGATCCGCCGCGACCGCGTGTCCCCGCCCTGCGGCTTGGCGGCATAGCCGCCTGTACTACGGCGCTGGTCGTGCCACCGGATCACCGTCGCGGCTGCCACACCGAACCGCACCGCCGCAGCCCGGCAACTCATTCCCTCGTCAACCGCGGCCAGCGCCCGCGACCGCAGATCCATCGACAACGGCTTGCCCATCCATGCCGGCCTCCATCCAGCCAGCAATGTGAATCAGATCAGCCCGTCCATGTGAATCCCCCACCGACTCAGGTCGGCCAGAAAACGCTCTAATGAACCGCGCCGGGTTTGTCGGAGGCTCCAACTCCTGAGAGGAAGGGGCTATGACGAGCAAGACCACGAACAAGTTTTCGCCTGAGGTGCGCGCGCGCGCCGTGCGGATGGTGCTGGATCACGAGAAGGATCACCCGTCGCGCTGGGCAACGGTGGTGTCGATTGCAGCGAAGATTGGCTGTGCCGGCCAAACTCTGCACGAGTGGGTGAAGAAGGCCGAGGTCGATAGCGGCACGCGTGTCGGCGTGCCGAGCGATGTTGCCGACCGGATGAAGGCGTTGGAACGCGAGAACCGGGAGCTGCGCCAGGCCAACGAGATACTCAGGAAAGCGTCGGCGTATTTTGCGATGGCGGAGCTCGACCGCCGAGCGAGGTGATGGTGTCGTTCATCGACGCGCATCGTGAGGTGTACGGGGTCGAGCCGATCTGCCGGGTTCTGCCGATCGCCCCATCCACCTACCATGCGCATGCAGCCAGAAGGATTGAGCCGACCAGGAGGTCGGCTCGGGCTCGGCGTGATGATGCGCTCGGGCTGGAGGTGCGCCGCGTGTTCGAGGAGAACTTCCGCGTCTACGGCGTGCGCAAGGTCTGGCGCCAGCTGCGGCGGGAGGGGTTCGACATCGCCCGCTGCACCGTTGCCCGCCTGATGCGGACGATGGGCTTGGCCGGCGTGATCCGCGGCAAGCCGGTGCGCACCACTGTCAGCGACAGGACGGCGTCATGCCCGCTCGACCGGGTAAACCGGCAATTCCGTGCGCCGGCGCCGAACATGCTCTGGGTGTCGGACTTCACCTACGTCGCGACCTGGGCAGGCTTTGTCTACGTCGCCTTCGTCATTGACACCTATGCCCGCCGGATCGTCGGCTGGCGCGCCAGCCAGAGCGCGCATGCCGGCTTCGTCCTTGATGCGCTTGAGCAGGCACTGCACGACCGTCGGCCACTTCGGGGTGGCGGCCTCGTCCACCACTCCGACCGCGGCAGCCAGTATGTGTCCATCAAGTACACCGAGCGCCTCACCGAAGCGGGCATCGAGCCGTCGGTCGGAAGCGTCGGAGACAGCTACGACAACGCTTTGGCCGAGACCATCAACGGCCTCTACAAGGCCGAGGTGATCCACAAGCGCGGACCCTGGCGCAGCTTCGAGGCCGTCGAATACGCCACGCTGGAATGGGTCGACTGGTTCAACCATCGCCGGCTGCTAGAACCCATCGGCAACATCCCGCCTGCCGAAGCCGAAGAGCAATTCTATGCTGCCGCCAACATCATCGATATGGCAGCGTGACTCACATCCAATGGCCTCCGGCAAACCCGGAGCGGTTCACTAAATCTCCCGATCGCGGATATCGACGGCTCCAACCTGATAGCGAGGGAGCGCCACTGCCGAGCGATTAACGGTCTTGGTAGTGCCTTTCATTCCAACCGCCACCCAGCGCCTGATAAAGAAGCACGCTGTCGGTCAGGCGTTGAGCACGCGCCTGGACGAGGGCGCCTTGCGTGCCCAGCCAGGCGGCTTGCAGGTTCAGCGTCGCCGCATCGCTGACCTGGCCGAGCCGGGCCTGCGCCTGCGCGATATCGAGGGCGCGTCGCGCTGCCGCATCGGCCTGCGCCGCCGCGCGCAGCGCTTGCGCATCCGCCGACACGCCTTGCACCACGTCCGCGACATTCTGCATCGCGGACAGCACGGTCGAGCGATATTGCGCCTTGGCCTGATCCAACGTCGCCTCCGCCGCGCGCTGGCGCTTGAGAAGCGTGCCGCCCTCGAAGATCGGTTGGAGCAATCCGCCGGTCAGTGACCAGAAGGGGTTGCCGTTACGGAACAGCGTCGACAGCCCGGTCGAGGTGCCCCCTGCGGTGCCGGTGATCGAGAAACTGGGCAGGCGCGCGGCGATGGCGACGCCGACCTGTGCCGAGGCATAATGGAGATTGGCCTCCGCCGCGCGGATATCGGGGCGCTGCGCGACGAGTTCGGAGGGGAGTGAGACGGGCAGTTCGGCGGGTAGATGCAACGCGTCGAGATCGGGTGCGGCGAAATGCTCGGCCGGATAGCGACCGGTTAGCACCGCCAGGAAATCACGCGCCTGCGCCTGTTGCTTGGCCAGGGCGGGCAGCGCCGCCTCGGCCTGCGACAGCGCCAACTGCGCCGCCGCCACGTCCGCGCCGCTCGCCGCGCCCAACCGAAGCTGGGCCTGCACAATGGTCAGGTAACGACGGTCGGCCTCGATCACCTGTCCGGTCATCGCGATCTGACGATCCAGACTGGCCAGCGTGATTGTGGTGTTCGCGACATTGGTAGTGACGGTCAGATAGGCCGCCTCGGTCTGGAAACGCTGAGCCTCGGCCTGCGCCTTCGCGCCCTCCACTCCGCGCCTTATGCCACCGAACAGGTCGGGGGTATAGCTAGCGGTCGCGCCCAGCGTGTAGAGCGTGAAGATGTCCGAATTGTCGTTCAACGGCGATTGCAGGACGTTCGCGTTCTTCTGCCGCTCGACCTGCCCGTTCGCCGAGACGCTGGGGAACAGGGTGCCGCGCTGCGCCAGATAGGTCTGGCGCGCCGCGCGGAGGGCTGCCTTGGCGCTCTCGACATCCGGGTTATGGGCTAGCGCATCGGCCTCCAGCGCATCGAGCGCGCGGGAGCCGAACTGCGTCCACCAACGATCGGAGACGACCCCGCCCCAGCGGAAACGCTGCGCCTTGCCGCCAGCAACGGGTGTGGCTTCGGTCTGCGCCGGGAGCGTGGCGGGCGTATAGCCGCTGGCGTTCGGGGCGAGGGGGGTGTGGAAGTCGGGCCCCACCGCGCAGCCACCCAGGACCAGCGCGAGCATCGACCAGGACAAGCGGCGCATCAGTTCGCCTCCTCCGCTTCTTCATCTGCAAGGACGGGCCGGGGCCGTCCGGCGGGCGAGAACATTTCGATCAGCACCGGCAGCACCAGCAGGATCAGCGCGGGCGCGAGCAGGATACCGCCCACCACCACCAGGGCCAGCGGTCGTTGCACCTGCGCGCCGATCGCGGTCGACATGGCGGCAGGCAACAGGCCGAGACAGGCCGCAAGACAGGTCATCAGCACCGGCCGCAGCCGCGTCTCCGCCGCCTGAACCAGCGCCTGGCTCCGTTCGATCCCGCGTTCGACCAGTTCGTGGAAATAGGAGAGCACGATCACCCCTTCCATCGCCGCGATACCGAACAGCGCGATGAAGCCGATCGCCGCCGACACGCTGAACGGCGTGCCCGTCAGCGCCAGCGCGAAGATGCCGCCGATCACCGTCATCGGCAGGACGCTCGACACCAGCAACGTCTCGGTGATCGAGGAGAAGTGGAGGAACAGTAGCAGTCCGATCAGGACCAGCGTGATCGGCACGATCACCTCCAGCCGGTCGAGCGCGGCCTGGAGATCGCCGAATTCGCCCACCCATTCCAGATGCTGGCCGTCGCCCAGCGTCACATGGGTCGCGACCGCCTTTTGCGCGTCGGCCACCGCGCCGCCCAGATCGCGACCGCGCACGCTGAACTTGATCGGGATATAGCGGGTCTGCTGCTCGCGATAGATGAAGGACGGGCCGGAGATCAGCCGGACGGTGGCGACATCGCTCAAAGGCACCTGCGTCGTACCGCCCACCGCATTGCCGACACCGATCGGGATCGCGCGCAGATCGTCCAGCGTCGCACGCTGCGCGGTGTTCAGGCGGACCATGATCGGGAAGTTCCGGTCGCTGCCCTTCTCATAGAGATTGCCCGCCGCCTGGCCGCCGATCGCCGCCTGGACGACCGCGTTTACGTCGCCCGGCGCCAGGCCGTAGCGCGCCGCCTTTTCGCGATCGACGTCGATCTTGACCGTCGGCTGGCCCAGCGAGTTGAAGATCGACAGGTCGGTGATGCCCGGCGCCTTGGCCATCGCCGCCTTCACCGCCTCGGCAGTGCGCTGCAGGCTTTCCAGGTCGTTGCCGTAGAGCTTGACGGAGTTCTCGCCCTTCACGCCCGAAGCCGCTTCCTCGACATTGTCCTCAATATATTGCGAGAAGTTGAAGTCGACCCCGGCAAAGCTGGCCGCGAGCTTGCGGTTCATGTCGTCGGTCAGCTTTTCCTTGGTCATGCCGCTCGGCCATTCGCTGCGCGGCTTCAGGGGCACGAAGAATTCGGTGTTGAAGAAGCCGGTCGCATCCGTGCCGTCATCGGGGCGGCCATGCTGCGAGATGACGGTCGCGACTTCCGGGTAGCTCGCCAGGATGCGCCGCATATGGTTCACATATTCGTCGCCCGCCGCCAGCGAGACCGATTGCGGCATGGTCGCGCGGATCCAAAGATTGCCTTCCTCCAGATGCGGCAGGAACTCCAGGCCCAGGCCATGCGCGGCGACGATCGCCAGCAGGAAGAGCGCGCCCGCGATGGTCAGCGTCACCGCCCGCGCCCTCAGCGCCAGATGTAGCAGCGGATGATAGACCGAGTGGAGCCACCGCACGATCGCGGTCTCCCGCTCCTCCAGGTCCAGCCCGAGCAGGATCGCCGACAAGGCGGGCGACACGGTAAAGGTCGCGACCAGCCCGCCCGCGATCGCATAGGCATAGGTCCGTGCCATCGGCCCGAAGATGTGCCCCTCGATCCCGGTCAGGGTGAACAACGGCAGGAAGGACATGATGATGATCGCCGCCGAGAAGAAGATGGCGCGGTTCACCTCGCCGCTCGCCTCCGCGATGACGGCGATCTTGCGCGCCATCAGCTTGTCCTTGCGCAGTTTGACGTTGGGCGCCTCGGACAAATGGCGGAAGATATTCTCGACCATGATGACGGTCGCATCGACGATCAGGCCAAAGTCGATCGCGCCGACCGAGAGCAAATTGGCGGACTCGCCCCGCGCGACCAGGATCATGACCGCCGTGAACAGCGCGAAGGGGATGGTCGCCGCGACCACGATCGCGCTGCGCAGATTGCCGAGAAACACCCATTGGATCAGGAAGATCAGGATCACCCCGAACAGCAGATTATGCATGACGGTGTGGGTGGTCAGGTCGATCAACTGGCTGCGATCATAGATGCGCTCGATGTGCACACCGGGCGGCAGGATGTTGGAGGCGTTGATCTTCTGCACCTCCGCCTCGACGGCGGCGATGGTGGGCGAGCTTTTTTCGCCACGATGCATCAGGACGATGCCTTCGACGATGTCGTTATCCTGATCCTGCCCCGCAATGCCCAGGCGGGGCAGATGGCCAACCTCGATCTTGGCCACGTCGCGCACGAAGACGGGGGCGCCGTTGACGGTCTTCAGGAACGTGTTGCGGATCTGGTCGGGCGACTGGATCAGGCCGACGCCGCGCACGATCGCCGCCTTCGGTCCCAGGTCGATGGTCTGCCCGCCGACATTGATGTTGGCGTTGTTCAGCGCCTGGAGCACCTGGGCGAGCGTCAGGCCGTTTGCCATCAACGCCTGCTTGTCGACCGCCACGTCATAGGTCTTGGTCTTGCCACCCCAGCCCGACACGTCGATGACGCCCGGCACCGCCTTGAACCGGCGCTCCAGCATCCAGTCCTCGATGGTCTTCAGGTCCGTGACGGAATAGCCGGGCGGCCCGACGACGCGGTAGCGATAGATCTCGCCGATCGGGCTTTCGGGCGACAGCTGCGGCTGGACGCCGCCGGGCAAAGGCGGCAGCTGGCTCAGCTTGTTGATGACCCGCTGCTCGGCCTCTTCATAGGTAAAGTCGTAGGTGAACTGCACCTTCACGTCGGACAGGCCGAAGAGTGATATGGTGCGCACCGTCTTCACATGCGGGATGCCCGCCAGCTGGATCTCGATCGGGATGGTGATGTTGCGCTCGATCTCCTCGGCCGACTGACCCGGATATTGGGTGATGATGTCGACCAGAGGCGGGACGGGATCGGGATAGGCCTCGATATTCAGGCGGCTGAAGGCGAAGGTCCCTGCGCCCAGCATGACGACGAAGAACAGGAGGACCAGCCAGCGGCGCTTCAGCGCGAAGTTGACGACGGCGCCCATGGGATCAGTCTCCGCCGTTCGCGCGGTCGATGAACACCGAGCCTTCGGTGACGACCGCTTCGCCCGGCGCGAGCCCTTGCGTCACCGTCACCGCGTCGCCCGTGCTGGTGCCGGTGCGGATCGCGCGCAGCGACAGGCTGTGTCGTTCGCGATGCGCGACCCAGACATGCGCGTCGTCGCCTTCGTACAGGACCGCCATCGCCGGGATCTCGACCGCCTGCACGGCCGCGCCGTCCGACAACCGCGCGGTCGCGAACATGTTGGGGCGCAGCGCACCGTCCGGGTTGGCGATCTGCGCACGCACCACGATGCGGCGCGTGTTCGGATCGACGACCGGCGCAATGTAATAGACCCGCGCATCGAAAGTCCGGCCCGGAAAGGCCGGGACGGTGACGGACAGAAGGGCTCCGCGCCTCAGTTTGCCCGCATCCGCCTCGCGCACATTGGCGACCAGCCAGACATCGCTCAGGTCGCTGATCGTAAACAGCGGCGTGCTGGCGCCAGAGGCGGCGCTTTCGACATATTGGCCGATCCCGGCGTTCCGCGCGGTAACGGTGCCGTCGATCGGGCTGCGAACGATCGCCTCGTCCCGGCCATGACCGGCCGTGCCGCCCAGCCCCAGCACCTGCAACCGGCCGCGCGCTGCCGACAGCTGGGCCTCGCTGCTCGCCAGCGTGCTGCGCGCGCTCGCCAGGTCGGCCTGTGCCTGCTGCACGTCGCGTTGCGCGGCACCCTGCACCGCGAGCAACGCCTGCTGGCGCGCGGCATTGGCCTCGGCGGTGGTCAGCGCCTTTCGGGCGGCGGCGGCGGCGGCCTCCGCCGTGGCGATATCGCTGCGCCCCTGCACCAGTTCCGAAGCGGCGATGGCATAGATGGGCTGGCCGGGCCGGACCACATCGCCAGGCTTCACGAAGATGCGCGAAATCCGGCCCGTGAAGGGCGAGAAGAGCTGCGTCGTGCGATCATCGTCGGTCGCGATCTGTCCATCGGTCAGCAGCGCGGGCGCGTATTGGTCGCCACCCGCCTTCGTGAAGCGCAGGTTCGCCCATTGCTGATCGGTAGGCCGGAACTCGCCGGGGGGCAGCGTGTCCTTTCGAGCGGGCGCCGCATCGTTCGATGACGAACAGGCGCCCAGCAGCAAAGCCAAGCCGACAGGGGCAAGTGCGGTCCAGAACCGTCGGTCGCGGGGAATGCAGGTCATGCGCGGGGCGTAGGGGCAGGCTTGGTTTACCGGCAATCGCCCAACCATATGGCTCGGCTATACTTTGGTATATGCCAATCCGGCTCGACGGAGAGCGGCTCCGAGTCGATAAGAAACGCCATGCTCCGCAAGGACCCTCTACAGGCCAATGCTCGTGCCCTCCACTGGATCACCGGAGCGGCTGTCGCGCTTCTGATCCTCGCCATCTTCGTGGTCGATGTCCTGACCGACCGGCTGATCGCGGTCGCGGTGCTCTATGTCGTACCGGTGCTGCTGTCGCTCCGGGCGTTTCCGCGCGCGCAGGTGACGGCGCTGGCGGCAGGATGCGTGGTCCTGACCATGCTGGGCACGCCGCTGACCCGGTTCGGCATGACCGAAGCGGGGGTCGTCAATCTGGCCATCAGCATCGTCGCGATCGTCACCACCGGCTATCTGGGCCTGCGCACCCTGTCGCACGAGGCCGCCTCGCATGAGGCGCGCGAGCATATGCGCCGCTTGTCGCGGATCGGAAATCTGGGCGAACTCGCCTCCTCGATCGCGCATGAGGTGAACCAGCCGCTGGCCGCCATCGCGGGCAGCGCGGGCGCGTGTCGGCGCTGGCTGGAGGCAACACCGCCGGACCTGAGCAAGGCCAAGGAGTCGCTCGACCGGATAAGCCGCGACGCTGCGCGCGCCGGGGACGTGGTGGCCGGCGTGCGCCGTCTGGCCAGCCGGAAGGCGGCGACGCCCGAATGGACCGACATGGGCGAGCTGGTCGAACAATGCGTCGCCATCGCCCGCGCCGAACTCGATCGCCAGCAGATCCGGCTCGACCTCGACCTGCCGCCCGAAGGCCCGCTGGTCTGGGGCGACAGGGTGCAGATCCAGCAAATCGTCCTCAACCTGCTGATCAACGCGATCGAAAGCCTGGGCGAGAACGGAGCCGCCGAACGGCGCATCCTTGTCATGGTGGCCCGGAATGACAGCATGATCGTTCTGAGCGTCGCGGACACCGGCCCCGGCCTGTCGCGCGACGCGGCCGGCCATTTGTGGGAGCCGTTCTGGACCAGCAAGGACGGCGGCGTCGGCCTAGGCCTGACCATCAGCCGGACCATTGCCGAGGCGCATGGCGGCGCGCTGGAATGCCGTCCGCGTGGCGGCGCGGGTGCGGTGTTTGAACTGCGCCTGCCTATGGCGCAGGAGGACACGCATGGTTGATGCCGCGCATGAGGGACCGCTCGTCCGGATCGTCGACGATCAATTTTCGGTGCGCGAGGCGGTGGCCGACTTGCTCGCCTCGGTCGGGCTTGCGACGCGCGGTTACGCCTCGGTCGCCGATTTCCACGAGCGGGACGAACCGGCGCGTCCCGGTTGCCTGATCCTCGACGTGCGTATGCCGGGCAGCAGCGGCTTCGACCTGTTCGCCACCATGGAGGCCGAGGGTAACGGCCTGCCGGTCGTCTTCGTCACGGGACATGGCGACATAGCCATGGCGGTCCGCGCAATGAAGGCGGGCGCTGTCGACTTCATCGCCAAACCATTCAACGACCAGCATCTGATCGACGCGGTCAATGCCGCGATCCGTGAGGACGGCGTGCGACGCCGGGCGGCCCGCGCCGCCGCCGACGCGGCCCGTCGCCTGTCTAGCCTGAGCGAGGGCGAGTATGAAGTCCTGCGCCTGACCGTCGAGGGCCTGCGCATCAAGCAGATCGCTGACCGACTGACCATCAGCGAGATCACCGTCAAGACGCGGCGCGCCCGGATGATGCAGAAGCTTGGCATCACCTCCCTGCTTGAACTCCTGCAAATTCATACGTTGGGATCAACCAGATGTGGAGGAGCGCGCGGGGGGGAGTTTAACCTCTAAAAGTCCGACCCATGATTCGAGTTTGGCGATACGTCGGGTCATGCGCCTGACGGAAGCAATGAGGAGCCATGCTTCAGAGGAGGCGATGGTTGCCTCCCAGCCCTTGGCGAGGCGACGGCGTCGACTGAGCCATGCGATGGTGCGCTCGGCCAGCCATCGGCGGGGCAGGGCGACAAAGCGGTGGGTGTCGGAACGGTTGACGATCTCAATGGCGAGGCGGTCGACGGCGTCTGCCAGCTTCTGTCCGGCATAGCCGCCATCGGCAAAGAAACGGGACAGTGACGGATAGGCGCCCCGGCAGCGTTCGATGAGGTCTGGCGCGCCATCGCGATCCTGGATGCCAGCATGACGCACCAGTCCGTCGAGCAGGCTGCCGGCCGTGTCGGTCGCGATGTGGCGCTTGCGCCCTTTGACCTTCTTGCTCGCGTCATAGCCGCGAGGTGGTTTTCACCGACTGACTATCGATGATACCTGTGGTCGGTTCGGTTTCACGGCCTTCGGCGACACGTACCCCGGCCGCAGATCCCGTGCGCGGTGCAGGTGCGGACGGCCGACCTTCGTCGTTCGGGTCAGAAAGGGGACGATAACTGCCGATCCCCGTCGGTGTAGTCGCTTGCGGACCGCAGACCTCTTCCGTCATGTCTCCGGCGAGCGGTTTCGGTCCAGCCCCTGTGATCCTCGTGGTCTTCGCAAACCGCGGTGACTCACAACTGGCCGAGATCGCTCTACTCAATATTCGGTCGGGCTCTTAGGCCAATGTGGCAGCGACGAGCCGACCGATGCCAGCGAACGCCCTGTCGAACTGCTTCTCAGTCGGTTTGCCTCCACGCGTATAGACCGCGATGACGATCGGCTTGTCGGCTGTGGGCCAAGCAACTGCGATGTCACCGGCCATGTCGCGCCCGTTGCGGCCGGTCTTGTTACCGATCCGCCAGCGTTTGGGCAGGCCACCGTGCAGTCGAGGATTGGTCTGATTTCCGACCAGCCAGCGCGTCAACAACGCCTTCTACCGATCGGATAGCACGTGGCCAAGAACCACCTTTTGCAGGGTGGCGGCCATCGCTGCCGGCGTTGTCGAGTCATCCGGCCCGCCAGATGGCACACGATCGAGCGCCGGTTCGTAGTGATTGATCCGCGTCGCCACGTCTCCGATCGAACGCAGGTACGCGGTCAGTGCGGTCGGACCAGGTACTTGGCCATCAGCAGGTTGGCGCACACGCCAGCGCGGGGATGCCCAAGGCCATAGTGCACCTCGTCAGCTTCATCCTCGAATACCTCCACTTCTGATAATGCGAACAGGATGGGGGGCAGATCAGGGGCGACGCGGTGCTTGCAGTCGCTTCAGCGCATCGGCAGCGTAACTGTTGGTTGGATCGAGTGCCAGCGAGCGGCGGAACAGGTCGATGGCCTGTTTCGGATTACCCTCCGCAACAGCGATATCCGCCAATCCGTCATGGCTATAGGCGGATTTGGGATAGACCGTCAGGTTGAAGCGGAAGATCGCCTTGGCTTCCGCATAGCGATGCGCCTCATACAAATCGTATCCCAGCCCCACCAGCGCGTCGTCGCTGAAGTCGAGCTTCGCGGCCGATCGTTTCAGTTCCCCGTATCGGGCGATGGCGCCGGCCACGCCGTCGCGGTCGATCCGGTCCCACATTATCTCGCGAAGTTGCGCGACCGGCAGCGTCACGGGCTGACCGAAGGCGATGGCGGCCATCGCGTTGCCAACCTTGCCTGCCGAGGCGCGGTCGCTGTTGCTCAGCACAATCGCGGTGAGATCATCGGCGGGGAAACGGATGATGTACGTCGAGAAGCCGTTGTCGCTGCCCGAATGATCCATCTCGTGTCGACCGAACCGCTCGGCGATCCGCCATCCGAAGCCATAGTTTCCCTTGCTAGGCGTGAACATCGCGTCGAGCGACGCCTGGCTGACCAGCTTGCCGGGCACGAGCGCGCGGTCCCACAGCAGCAGGTCGCCGATTGTCGAATACAGCCCGCCTGCGGAATAGCCGACCGTACGACTGATGATCGGCGCGTTGATGAAGGTGGTGCCGAGTGAATAATAGCCCGACGCACGACGCGGGATCAGCGCACGCGTGTCGTCGTCGCCGCTGTGCGTCATGCCGAGCGGCACGAAGATGCGTTGTTTCACATACGCCGCCCAGCCCATGCCCGACGCGCTCTCGACGATGAGGCCGAGCAGATGATAACCGGAGTTGGAATAGTCGTACTTCTCGCCCGGCGTAAACTTGAGCGGCAGATCACGGAACAGCGCGACCAGCTCGGCCGGCTTGTAGTCGCGCCGCGACAGCACCTCGTCCCATTCGGGCAGGCTAGAGAAGTTGGGGATGCCAGACGTGTGGTTCAGCAACTGGCGGATCGTTATCGGTATCCACGCGGCGGGGCAGTTGCTCAGATGGCGGCAGATCGGATCATCGATCTTGAGCTTGCCCTGTTCCTGAAGCTGCATCACCGCCAATGCGGTAAACTGCTTGGTGACAGACGCGAGGCGGAACACGGTGTCGAGGCCATTCGGCACTCCGAGCTCGTAATTCGCCATGCCGTAGCTGCGTGCAAACACCGGCTTTCCGCCCCGTGCCAGCAGCACGGTTCCGGAGAACTGCTCGTTACGCGTCGCGGCGCGGAGATAGTCGTCGAGCGCCGCATCGAGCGCCTGTCCGGTCGGGGCAGTCACGGATGGCGTCGGGTTTGCCTGCACCTGCGCTGCGGCAGGAGAGGCGTTGCCGGCCAGCGCCAGCGCCAGCGCACCCCACGCCACGGTTGCGAGGACTCGTCGCCGGCGCCCCGTCCGCCTTCGTTCAGTCATCGTCAGTGTTCCCCCGGTTCCGCAGTTAAGCGAGCACCACGACCGCGTGTATTGTCATGGTAATACGCTGCGGAGCAGGTAAGACAAGAGCCCGCATATTCCGCGGAGCACGATTATCAGGCAATGCCTATCTCCGAATTAGATCGTTTTTGGACAGCTAACGGCCGCCCGGCCTGCGCCGATGCTGGCTGCACGGCTCCCGCTCCGGATATGAATGAACGTCTGAAGTTGGGAAGCGACAAAGATGGCGCGGATAACCGAATGTGGGTCTCCTCGGCGGTAGGGTAGGGCGGCTTTCGTCATGTTTCGGACAGCGGTGGTTATTCGTGACGTGGAATTACAACGAGACGTCGACCATCAACCCGCCGGCTTGTAGCGCGGCGTAACCGAATTCACGCCACGCAATCCTGCCCCCTTCTAATTAAGACGATAGGTGCTGAGCCAGTATCAGCCCACCGATCACGATCAAGACGAAGCCACCGAGGATCCCAGCATATCGCCCGAGGTAAGGCCCGATATGCTTACCCAACATGACGCCGATGGTAGCCATCAGCGTGGTCGTGCCGCCAATAACCATGCAGGCAGCCCAGATGTTGACGTCCATTAAGGCCAGGGTCACACCGACGGCCGCCGCATCGACACTCGTCGCGATCGCCGTTGCAGCAAGCCGCAGCATGCTGGGCTTAGTCTTGCTGTCGATTTGGTGTGCATCGCCTTCACTCGTCCAGGCTTCCCGGATCGTATAGGCACCAACGGCAAACAGCAGCGTGAACGCGACCCAATGGTCGTAATCGGCAATCCAGTCATTCAACGCAAAGCCAAGCAGCCAGCCAAGTGCAGGCGTCAGAGCCTCGAAAAAGCCGAACACAATGCCGACTTTAACAGCATCACGAAGGCGGGCTCGCCCTTCGGTCGCCCCTTTGCCCAACGCCGCCGCGAAGGCATCGACAGACAGGCTTGCGCCCAAAGCGCCAAGGGTCAGAATTCCGGGCATCACGTCATTACTCAGGGCCAGCAAACCAAACGATGCATGCACCCGTGGCCACAAAGCGGAGTGCTGCATCATTGGTCTCGCCGGGCAGGACGAACCTGCTGCTACCGCCACGAGCCGATGGCTCAAGGATGTTGACGGCAACCCCGCTACTGCGGGTAGCTACTCCCCAAGGATGACGGCCCAATATATGGCGACACGCATTGGCTCCATACGATAAATGCGATCAATTCGATCCGATTAATCGAGAGCAAGTGCTGGGCACGGTACCGAAGGCTCGATCTTAACGTTCTTCGTATGGAAAACCGTCCCCCGGACTCTCATGCCCACAGCAGAATAGGAGCGCTGGAGCGCCGCTGCCTTTTTCGCGATTGCTCGTCACATCTTCCAGGCGCAGGACGGTGATCATCGCCTTCGGGTGGAGGCCGATTGTCACGTGGTCGCTGGTCGAACAGCTTGACGGCCGCCTATAATATCGTCTGCGGCTCGCCATCAAATCGGGCTCGTTTACACATGTGCTCGATATGCCCAAGGGTTACCGTAAGCCGCTCTAACGTTCTGATAAGGGTCTGTTTCCCATGGGTTTAGGCTAAAAAGAGGCTTGATAAGCCGCGCTGGCCACCCCCTTATCACAAGGTCCGGCAGCGCGGAGGCTGCCGGGGATCTTTTCAAAATTCCGACCAATCCTCCGAGAGTGCTGCGCTGCCTCCTGAGACAAGACGCATTGCAGGTTTCGGGGCCAGCCGAGCCGTTGAGTCAATAGCTTGGTTCGCACGGATCCCTGACGTGTCAATCCGGAAGCGAGCGACATGCCCCGCCAGCTCGTCCGCCTTGTCCGTCAGCTCACGAGCCGCAGCAGTCGTTTCTTCAACCATAGCCGCGTTGCGCTGGGTAACGCCGTCCATTTCCTCGACTGCGACATTGACCTGACCCAAGCCACTAGCCTGCTGCTCCGCCGAGTTGGCCAGGCTATTGATCAGTGTCGTGATCTCTTGGACTCGAACGATGATCTGATCGAGGGAGCGCCCTGTCTGCGCCACCAGTTCAACGCCGGCCCCGATCTGCTCATTGCTGGCGACGATCCGCGACTTCACGTCTTTGGCCGCATCTGCCGAGCGCTGCGCCAGCGCCCGAACTTCGGAGGCGACGACAGCGAAGCCCTTGCCCGCGTCACCGGCACGCGCCGCCTCGACTCCGGCGTTCAGCGCCAACAGATTGGTCTGGAACGCGATGCCATCGATCACGCTAATTATTTCCGAGATCTCATGGCTGGACCGCTCGATACCGCTCATCGCTGCGACTGCATCGCGGACGACCTGCCCACCATTTTGCGCAGCGCTGCTGGCGTCTGCTGCCACCGTATCGGCACGTTTCGCGTCAGATGCCGAACGCCCCACCATGTCCGTGATCTGCTGCATTGAAGCAGCCGTCTCTTCCAAGCTAGCGGCCTGCTGCTCAGTACGTTGGGACAAGTCCTCGGACGCGGAGCGAATCTCTCCCGAAGCCGCACGAAGGCCTTCGGAAACACCGCTCACCGCGATCATCGCCTGTTCAACCTGAGCCATGGCGTTGTTGAAGTCGGTGGCCAGCGACGCAAAGGGCTCATCAAGTGTGACATGGATCCGAGCGGTCAAATCACCGGCCGCCAATGACTGCATGCCCGCGCCGATCGTGGTGACGATCAGTGCCGCTTGCTCTTCTTTCTGACGGTCGGCCTGTGCAAGTTGGTCACGCAATGCCGCGGCCGCACGCATCATCTCCCCCACCTCGTCTCGAGCATCGTTCGCAGGGATGGCAACGGTGCGCTCCCCTGCCGCCAGCTTGCCAAGCATGCCGCTCATGGCGCCCACAGGACGTGCGACAAGGCGAACCAACAGGATCAGCATGGCGATGGTCAGCAGAGCAACCGCCAACACCGTCCCGATCATGATGCGGTGACTGGTGACGTAATTAGCCTCTGCCTCTTCAACCAGCGCGTCGATAGCGCGGGACTGTTTGAGACGCAGCGTGTCAGCCGCCTTGTTGACGGTCACGAAATAGGGTCGCGCGATCCGGAAAAGCTCTATCGCCTTTGGCGACCCTGACGCGGCCGCCTGTAATGTTTCATTGGCGTGGGACTGATACTCATTCCAATCGCGGACGAAGGTATCGAGCGCGGTTCGTGTTTCGTCGTCAGCCAGACGTGGACGAAGCCAGCGCGACCGCTCCGCTATCTGGTCCCGCAGCTCGTCCAACCGCCGTTGCGCAACGGCACGATCTTCACGCGTAACAGATAAGAGATGCTGGCCGACGGTGGCGCGATACGTCGCTGTACTAGCGTTGATGACAGCGATCGCCTCGAACTGGGACCGCTGTTCACCACCCAGATTGACCGCAACGTCGCGCATATCGCCCAAGCGAACGACGGCGAGTGCCGCTAGCCCCATGAGCGCGATCAGCAGAATGGAAAAGCACGCGATGAGCTTTCCGGAGATGCGGAGATTTTGCACGGAGGCAGTCCCTTCGATCCGTTGGCGCCCCCCAGCGCAGGGCGCGCCAACTGCCTGCCCCGAGTTAACGTTATGCTATTGATCAGAGTTAATATGGATTAATGATGGTAGTGCGGTGGCAGTGCGCTTCGTTTGGAGAGTACGCCAACTGCGAGACACGCTAGCAGCACCATCACCAGCGTAAGCGGCGCAGATTTGAACCCAGTCCCAGAACGCGGTGCCGCTTGCTGATCTTGCCCGCGAGTCCGGCCTGCGGACGCTATTACTCAAGTTAGACGCATGCCGGAGGTTGGTCGAATTTGGCAGACATCATGGCAGGAACCCCCCAAGAGCGCTCCCATCGCTAAGCCGGGCCTTTGCTGCTGCAAAGATCCGCATGACTGAATGTCGGACGTCGGAAAGTGGGCAGGGGCGTTGAATGACCGATATTGGGTCTTACGCGTCGTGACTGGCCGCCGACCGCTGCGGGATACTCCGGGGCGAATTTTCGCGTTACAGGTCGTTCCCTACGCCATGTTCAAATGCGCGGTCGCCGTTGGGATGAGGTCGCTGGCAAAGCTCTCTCCTCTCGAGGCGGACTTTACATCGGCATGGTCCCATTCGAGGGAAGCATGTCAGCCCGCACGGGAATTGGGCGAACTTTTATGCCCCGCTTTGCCTCTACGGATCAGTCTCGGGTGCAATTCTGTCTCGAACCTCCCCTTTTTGCTGGGGCCGGTTGCAAAAGCATATGCATGTCAAAAACTTCATCAAGACAGCAGCGACGCACGATCAGTGACGTTTCATCGGACGGCCAATTGGCACCAAGCTGTAATGGCGGAATAAGACGGTAAATCGCTCTTGTGTATCCGATGGGCAATCTACGTCCAAAAATGTCCAAAATGATAACAACAGAATGCTTAGCGAGGAGTTTGTGTGGCTTTCCTGCACGATGTGGCTCGTAATTTGATCTATGTATCAAATGTCATTTGTGTGGAGCTGTCACGTTGCTGAAATATTCCCGGGTCGCTTGACGCCAATATGACCAGATGCCGAACCGCTTGGGGGCGGTGGCACACAAGGGGGTAACGTGATGAAACAAGGATGTTTCTCGCGCAGGGTTCTGCGCGGGGGTGTGGCTTTGCAGGCCCTGGCGATGGTCGGTGCCGGCATCGGTGCGGTCGCACTGGCCACGCCAGCGATGGCGCAGGACTATACCACAGGCGCGATCTCGGGCACGGTCGTCGATACCGCCAACAAGCCGGTGGCAGGTGTGACCGTAACTCTGCGCTCCAAGGCGCAGAATCAGGTGCGTACCTTCGTGTCGTCGGCCACTGGCCGCTTCTCGGCCGTGGGGCTTGTCCCGGGTCTGTACGACGTGACGACCGAAGGCGCCAATTACGCGACCCATACGGACACGATAACGGTTGCCGCCGCGCAGGAAAACCGGGTCACCTTGACCGTCGTCGCCAAGGATGCGCCCGCCAATGAGGTGGTCGTCACCGGCCAGCGTGTCCGCGAGGATTTCACCAAGACCACGACGGGCATCAACCTCGATGTGGTTGCGACCGCCGCGCAATTGCCGATCGGTCGATCGGTAACGGCGTTGGCGCTGCTGGCGCCGGGCGCCGTCGCGGGTGCCCCCGGCTTTGGCAACGTGGCGTCGCTCGGCGGATCGTCGGTGGCAGAGAACGCCTATTACATCAATGGCCTGAACATCACCAACCCGGACACCTATGTCGGATCCGCGCGGGTGCCGTTCGACTTCTATCAGACGGTCGACGTGCAGACGGCGGGTTATGCCGCCGAGTTCGGTCGCGCGACGGGTGGCGTCATCAACGCCACGACCAAGTCGGGCACGAACACCCCGATGATGGCGATCCACGGCAATTTTGATGAGACGGGGCTGCAATCCAGCAATCCGAACATTGGTGCAGCCACCAACCCGTCGACCATCGGTCGACTGGCGCATACCGCCACCCAGGCCCTGAGCATCGAAGCCGGTGGTCCGATCATCAAGGACCATATCTTCCTATACGGTCTGTATCAGGCCAATGATATCGTAGGTAAGAGCGCCTCGCCGCTTTCCAATTACTATCAGCGCACGATCAGCACGGATCCCTTCTACGGCGGCAAGCTGGACGTCTACGTCAATCCGACCCAGCATCTGGAATTCACGCTGTTCGATACGCGCCAGACGACGCGCACCGACAGCTATACCTTCACGCCCAATTCCAGTTTCACCGGCGGCACACCGGGCAAATATACCGGCAGTCAGAATTACAAGCAGGGCGGCCTTAACTGGGTCGGGCGGTACACGGGCAGCATCACCGACTTCTTCCAGATTTCGGGCGCCTATGGCATCAGCCGTGACTCGAGCAACACGTTGCCGCTGGACACTGCATCCTATTATGTGATCGATCGCCGCACCGCGACGACGGGTGGTCTGCCGCAGGTGATCTCGGCACAGCCCTATAGTGGCAATTCGATCAACAACACGCAGCGCAAATTCTATCGGATCGATGGCGACCTTCGGTTCGAGGCACTGGGGCGCCATCATATCCGCTTCGGTCTGGACAATGAGGACGTCAGCGAAACCAAAATTTCGACGCTGAATGGCGGTCTTCCGATCATCTATGACTATCGCAACACCGGCGCACGGCTGACCTATGAACGTCTGGGCGGGTTCGTCTCCGGCCAGGACCGCGCCTATTATGTGCAGGATTCGTGGGAACCGGCGCGGGGCCTGACGATCAACCTGGGCGTGCGCGACGACGAGTTCCAGCAGTATAACCTGTCGGGACAGCGCTATTTGTCTTTGAAGGACAATATCGCGGCACGCGCCGGGTTCAGCTGGACGCCCGGCGGCGACTCCCGCTTCCGCTTCAACGGCAGCTATGGCCGCTACTTCATCCCGCCGGCGATGAACCTGGGTTTCCGCGGTCGCGACCTCTATTTCCGGGAATATTTCGCCTATCCGACCGGCTTCACGGCGGCCAATTTCCCGGTCAATCCGAATACCGGCCTGCCTCTGGCCAATTTCGGTCCTGCGCTGACCAACCTGGCGGGAGCGGGCTATGGTTCGGCCTGTCCGACGGATATTTCGGCCGCGCCGGGCAATCCGATCAACGGGGCGGCAACCTGCCTGATCTATGGTGCGGGCATTCAGGATCCGGCGGCGGCGAAGCTGGCCGTCGGAGCCAAGCCGACCTATGAGGACGAGTTCGTCCTGGGGGCGCATTTCCGGGTGACCGAGCTATTCTCCGTCGGCCTGACGGGGACGTATCGCAATCTGGGCCGCGTGTCCGAGGATACCGATTTCGCGCCTTTCCTCGCCAATTATTATTGCAACGGCGGCGCGAACGCGTCGGCCACGCAGTGCGATTTCTATCAGAACAACAGCACCTATTATATCTGGAACCCCGGTCGCTCGTCGCAAACCGTCCGCGACTGGGTCGACCCGACCAAGTCGGTGACGTTGACGGGTCTCGCCTTCCCCAAGCCCAAGCGTCAATATGAGGCCCTGGTCTTCGACTGGAAGCGGGCGGATGACGGCGTCTGGGCGCTGCAAGGCTCGATCACCGTGTCGCGCTCCTACGGTAATTACGAGGGCACGGTGAAGTCCGACGCGGGCAACGGCACCCAGTCCGACGCGGGGTCGACGCAGGATTACGATTATCTCGGTCTGACCGACTATTCGACGGGCCTGCTACCCAATGACCGGACGTTCGTGTTGAAGACGTTCGGCAGCTATCACGTCACCGACAATCTGTTGTTCGGTACCAATGTGCTGGTCCAGTCGCCGACGCGGCTGAGCTGCCTGGGTTATCATCCGACCGATCCCAATGCGGCCGGGTATAATGCCTCGAGCTTCTATTGCGCCTATGGAGCGCTCAACTCGAACGGCAATTATACGATGACGCAGCCGTCGCCGCGCGGCACGGGTCTGCGGACGCAGTGGGTCAAGCAGATCGATCTGTCGTTCCGCTATCGGTTGCCGGAAGCGTGGGGCTTCAAGAACTTCGTTCTGCGGGCCGATGCCTTCAACGTCTTCAATTCGCAGCCGATCACGCAGCGTTACGTGCAGCATGAAAACGCCAAGTCGGGTTCGGAATTTACCCCCGATCCGCTCTATGGCACGCCTTACGGCTATCTGAACCCGCGCTCGGTGCGGCTGGGCTTCGACATTCTCTTCTGATCGAACGGTGCCGTCGAGAAAGGGGGGCGGGGGCGTTTGCCTTCGCCCCCTCATTTTTCTGGGTCGGTGTCGAAGCGCGGCTGCCTGGGCTGGATCTCTTGGCGGATCATGGCGGCATAGAATGCCCTGATCGGCGGCTCGGTGTTCATTCGGGCATCTAACGGATCGGATATGACGATGAACCGATCCGGCTCCGACGCCTGCTTTACGACGACGGGTTTGACCTTCATCCAAACAGTCATGTGTCTGTAAAAATTGGCGTTCACCCACGCCTCTTCTATAATGCGCGAAGCAGGGATGGGGGTGATCGGATGAAATGGGTTATGGCAGCCCCGCTGCTTCTTGCCGCGATGCCGGCGCTCGGGCGTGAGGCGCCTGCCGATCTGGTCGATCCCTTCGTCGGTACGCTGGCCGACTTCGGACAGCTGACACCGGCGGCCGTGGCGCCGTTCGGGATGGTGCAGCTTGGTCCGGATACCGATCCTGCCAATCATGCGGGCTATGACTTTGCGGCCGACAGGCTGCGGGGATTTTCCTTCACGCGTGGCGTGGGTGTTGGTTGTGGCGGCGGCGGTGGCGACCTGCTGGTCTCGCTTCGTCCGGCGGACGCCAACGGATCGGCCCTCATGGACAAGCATAGCGAGCATGCGGCGGCTGGCTATTACCGCGTGCGTTATGACGATGGGCTGACGGCGGAGGCGACCGCGACCCGTGGCGCGGGCTTGCTCCGTTTTTCGGTAGCGCGAGCAGGGGCGGTCGTGCTGCGGATCGACGCGCAGCATAGCTATGCCAAGCGTGCCTCGGCAGCGTGGCGAAGGGTGAACAGCGACGATCTTCGCGCCGAGATGGTGGCGGGTACCGTTTGCGACAAAGGTCTTTATCGGCTCTATTCGTCGAGCCGTGTGACGTTGAACGGCCGACCGCTTCACCATGCCCTGACGGTGACGGACGGTGTCGCGTCGCTGACCCTGACCGTGCGACGGGGCGACGTCATCGAACTGGCGACCGGCTTGTCAAGCGTGGACGAGAATGGGGCGACCCGCGTTCGGGAACGGGAACTGGGGCACCGCACCTTCCAGACGATCGCGGCCGGAACGCGGGCGGCGTGGAACGCGGTTCTGGGCAGGGTGATGCCGGAGGGGCCGCGGGCCGAGCGTGCGCTGTTCTACACGTCGCTGTTCCGGGTGTTCCAGACGCCGGTGGCGATCGACGATCCGGACCGGCGTCACCGCGAGAATGACGGGAGCATCGCCCGGTCTCCCCTGGGGCAGACCCGCTATGCCAGCTGGTCGCTGTGGGACAATTACCGGACACAATTGCCGCTGCTCGCCCTGCTGCAACCCGAACGCAGCCAGGATATCGCCCGCTCGCTGGCCGACCTCTACATGCGCGGCAAGGCGCAATGGGCGACGATGAACGAGCCGTTCCTGACGGTTCGCACAGAACATGCCGGGATCGCGCTGCTGGACATGCGGCGAAAAGGCATTACCGGCTTCGACGCCAAGGCCGCGTTGAAGGGCATGGTGGTCGACAGCGCGACGCTGCAACGCGACACGCCCGACCAGCAGATCGAGGCCGCCTATGACGACTGGGCGACCGCGCAACTGGCGCACGATCTGGGTGACGAGACGACGGCCCGCCGTTTCTCTGCGCAAGCCTATGGCTATCGTCCGATGTGGCGATCGGTCTTCCAGGCGCCGGGAGCGGATGGGGATATCGTCAAGGCGCGCGGCCTTTATCAGGGAACTTTGTGGCAATATCGCTGGGCGCCGGTCTTCGATCTCGACTGGATGGTCGCGACGGTCGGCAAGGCGGAGTGGCTGGCGCAACTGCGCCGTTTCTTCGATGACGGCCTGTTCAACATGACCAACGAGCCGGATATACAGGTGCCCTGGCTGTTCGCGGCGGCGGGGCAGCCTCAGGCGACTGCCGATCTGGTCCACACTATACTGACGCAGCCGATGGCGCATCCCTATACAAACGCGGGCAAGCTGGCCCGGCCTTTCGTCGGGCGCAGCTTCGCGCTGGCGCCGCAGGGCTTTGCCGATGGGATGGACGATGACGCGGGGGCGATGACCGCCTGGTATGTCTTCGCCTCGCTGGGGCTTTACCCGTTGGTGCCAGGGGAGCCATGGTATGCGGTCACGGTGCCTTCCTTCACGCGAACGACCGTCGATCTGGGGCAGGGGCGGCGGATGACGGTGCGGCGGGTCGGTCCCCGCGATGGCGCGATCGTGCGGGCGGACTGGAACGGGCGGGTGCTAGCCGACTGGCGGGTGGAGCATCACGCGCTGCTCGAGGGCGGCGTTTTGACCGTCACGACACGGCCTCGCTAATCGAGGTTGGTGCATAAGGCGTTAAAATTTCACAAATCTGTCGTGATTGCTTGGCATCGGAGCGACAAATTAATCCGAAACGGGGGAAATCATGACCATTGCCAAAGCCGCGCTGCTGCGCGCGACCGCCCTGACCGCAGCCCTTGTCACCGCGCCGCAACTGGCCAGCGCCCAGACGGCGAACGAGGCGGCGACGGACGCCACGCAGGCGGATACGGGAACGCAGGCGGCGACCGGGGAAGAGGTGATCGTCACCGGATCGGCCCGGCGGCAGCGGCGCTTCGACGTGTCCTATGCGGTGAACTCGCTGGGGCAGGATGACGTGAAGCGGCTCGCCCCGCTGAATTTCGCCGATCTGCTCGGCAAGCTGCCCGGCATCCAGGTCGAGGCGACCGGCGGTGAGGTGCAGAATGTTACTCGCGTACGCGGCATTCCGACGGATGACGGCTATGCCGTGTTTCAGCAGGACGGCCTTCCGCTCTTCCATGACATCAACGGCAACTTCTTTCGCGGTGACAGCCTCAACCGCTATGACCTGATGACCGAAAGGGTCGAGGTGGTGCGCGGTGGCCCGGCGCCGATCTTTGCGAGCCAGGCGGCGGCGATCGTGAACTCGATCACTGCGACCGGCACCGACACGACGCGCGGCAAGGTGCAGGCGACGGTGGGAACCACCGACCTCTATCGCCTGGACGCGATGCAGGCGGGGCCGCTGGGCGAGCGGACCTATTATGCGGTCGGCGGCTATCTGCGCCGCGACGGCGGCCAGCGCGACAATGGCTTCCCCAATGATCGCGGCGGCCAGATTCGGGCCAACATCAAGCGTGACCTAGACAATGGATCGCTGAAGATCAGCGTCAACTATCTGAACGATCACAACACCTTCTACCTGCCGATCCCGGTCGCCGATCCGCGCAACCCCTCGGTGTCGCTCAACCCCTATATCAATTACTTCCATGGCACGCTGAACTCGCCCGCCTTTCGCGGCGTGACGCTGAAGTATCGGGACTCCGCCGGGGTCGTGCGTAGCGAAACGCGCGATCTGGCCGATGGCCGTCACATGGAATATGGCAATATCGGCCTGCAATATGATGCAGAGTTCGGCGGCTGGCAGTTCTCCGCCAAGACCGGCTACACCCAGGGTAAGCTCAGCTTCGACGCCCTCTATTCGACCTCCAACCCGGTCGATGCCAACAGCTTTGCCAATGGATTCCTGAGCGCCGCCAACGCCGCGTTCGGCCCCGTCGCGCGGCTTGGCTATGCGCTGTCGGGCACCAACGGCGCGACCGCCTATGACCCTTATGCCGCCTCGGGTCTCGTCGTGCAGGGCCAGTATCGCGGCGTCGATTCCCGCTTCTATTCGGGGCAGGGCGATATTAGCGTCACCCGCAAGTTCGAGACGGGCTTCGGCACCCACGACCTGCGGCTGGGTGGCTATGCCTCGGCCTATGGGTTGACCAACAAGGCGATCTATCAGGATTATCTGATGGAAGTTCGTGGCCAGCCCCGGACGCTGGACCTTGTCGCCTATTCGGCGACCGGCGCCGTGCTGGGTTCCGTCACTGACAAGGGCGTGCTGCGTTACGGGACGACGCTTAACCAGGGCGATGTCGATTCCACCGTCTATGCCGTTTATGCCAATGACACCTGGGAAGTGACGCCCGGCCTGCGCATTGACGGCGGCATTCGCCACGAATGGTACAATATCAGCGGCTATGGCCTGACCTCGACTTCGGTCAATCTGGGCGATCCGACGACACTGGCCGACAACAATGTCCGCAGCTTCGACGGCGGACGCCAGACCCGCAAGGACAGCCCGGTCGCGACCAACTGGACGGTCGGCATCAACTATGATGTCAGCACCCATTTCGGTGGCTATCTGCGCGCCTCGCATCTGGAGGTGCCGCCCCAGTCGGCCAGCTATTACAATATCAATCCCGTGCTGGTGAAGACGCAGGCCGATCAGTATGAGGCGGGGCTGAAGGCGTCCTTCGGTCGCAACTATCTCTACATGACCGGCTTCTACACCAAGTTCGATCCGTTCAACGCCTCGTTCGTGGCGTTCAACCCGACGACGGGCCGCAACGACCAGGCGGTGCCCTTTATCGGCCAAGCCGAGGTGAAGGGCGTCGAGGTCGACGGCACGCTGGCCCCGGCACGCTGGTTCTTCGTCTCCGGCTCGTTCACCTATCAGGAGCCGAAGTACAAGAACCTGCAGAACAGCTCGGGCGCCGACCCGTCGGCGGTGAATGGCAAGCAGATCATCCGCGAACCCAAGATATTCGGCAATATCCGCCCGACCTTCGCCTTCGATGCCGGAAGCGACCAGGTGGAAGTCTATGGCCGCTACGAGTTCGTCGGACGCCGTTATGTCGACCTGTTCAACAATACCGGCCTGCCAGCCTATAACACCTTCGGGCTGGGCGCGACGCTGACCCATGGCGGGTTCCAGTTCCAGGTCGTCGGCGACAATATCTTCAACAACAAGGGGCTGACCGAGGGCAACCCGCGGACCGACCAGCTCGACGGCCAGACCTCGCGCGATGCGATCTATGGTCGTCCGATCTTCGGACGCAGCGTCCGCTTCGTCGTCAGCAAGGCCTGGTGAGGCGCATGGGACGGATGATGGCGGCGGCGCTGGCGATCTCCATCGGCCTGCCGCTGCCCGCCATCGCCGAGACGCCGGTGCGCGACCGCCAATTGGCGGCGATGGCGGAGCGGTTGTTTCCGGCGCTGCACGGGCCTTTGGCGGGCGACACGCGTGATCGTCGCGTCGCGATCTGCGCCGGGGCGCCCGCCTGTGTCGTCGCGGCGGCGATCCTGCGCGACGAGGAGCGGGAGGCTTTGGCCGCGCGCTCCCCGGATCGCGGCGATGACGTGCGGCGGCAGGTCGATGGGCTGAACGAGATATTGCGGGTCTACGGGGTCGGCAAATTGCCGCGCTATCCGTTGATCGACGGCTCCGACGCGCCCTTCGGCAGCGAGGATTTCGCCGCAAAGGTCGCCGACGCGGTCGTCATGGCCGGGGCGCAGCGCGCCGATCCGGCCGTGGGTGGCGACCTCAGCCTGTCGCTCGCGCTGGCGCTGCTCGACGCGAACGACAAGAACGCGGCCGTCGCCTTCGAGCCGCTGGACCAGCGATACAACGCCGCCGCATTCCGGCGCGCCCGGATCTTGGACTGGGGCCGCTATCGCTATACCGCGATCCTGGTCCTCGGGGTCGGGCCGGATGACCTGGAGACTCCGCTCAGCGCCAAAGCAAAGGTGAACGTCCGTGTCGCGACCGAGCAATATGCCAAGGGCCTGGCACCGTTTCTGATCGTCAGCGGCGGCGCGGTGCATCCGCGCGACACCCCGCATGTCGAGGCGCTGGAGATGCGACGCGCGCTGATCGAACGCTATGGCATTCCGGCCGAGGCGATCGTGATCGATCCCTATGCCCGGCACACGACGACCAATTTGCGCAACGCCACGCGCCGGTTGATCGCGATGGGCGCGCCCCTCGATCGGGATATGCTGGTCGTCAGCAACGCGCCGCATATCGACTCGATCGCCAGCCCCGGCTTCGTCGAGCGCAACCGCCGCGAGCTGGGCTATCAGCCTGCCACCGCCGATGGCCGGGTCACCTCCACGGCCATTGCGATGCGACCGTCGCGGGATTCGCTGCGGATCGATCCGGCCGACCCGCTCGATCCCTGAGCGATCAGGCCGCGCGGCTTGCCTGCGGGTGGCCGAAATCGTCGGTGCGATAGCGGGCTGGGGTAGCGGGCGCTCGCGAGGCTGATGCCGTATCAACGTTGAAGCGCATCACCGATGCCATCAGCGTCCCGCATTCCTGGGCGAGCAGGCTGGCCGCTGCGGTCGATTCCTCGACCATCGCGGCGTTCTGCTGGGTGACCGAGTCGATCTCGCCGATGGCGATGTTGACTTGGCCCAGGCTGTGCGCCTGCTGTTCCGACGAGCGGGCGATCACGTCGACCACGGTGCTGACGTCCGAAACCTTGCCGATGATCCGTTGCAAGGCGTTGCCGGTTTCGTCGACCAGCACCACGCCCGAGCGGACATGCTCGATCGCAGACAGGATGCGTGCCTTGACGTCGGAGGCCGCGTCGGCAGAGCGCTGCGCCAGCGCGCGGACTTCGGAGGCGACGACCGCGAAGCCCTTGCCCGCATCGCCTGCGCGCGCCGCCTCGACGCCCGCGTTGAGCGCGAGGAGGTTGGTCTGGAAGGCGATGCCGTCGATGACGGTGATGATATCGACGATCTCGCGGCTGGCCTGGTCGATGCCGTTCATCGCTACGATCGACTTGGCAACGATCTCGCCGCCCTTTTCGGCCTCGTCGCGTGCTTCCGTCACCGCGCGATTGGCCTCGCTGGCGCTCGCGGCGCCGTCGCGCACGCCCTGGGTGATCTCGCCCACCGCCGCGGCGGTTTCGCGCAGGCTGGCCGCCTGCTGCTCGCTGCGTGCCGACAAATGGTCGGTGGCCTGACGGATTTCGTCGATGTTGGAGCGAATGCTGCCCGCGCTGCCGCGCACGTCGCTGGTCAGGCCCGACAGGTTCTGGACGGCACGGTTGAAGTCGGTCGCCAGCTGATGGAAGGACGGCGGCAAGTCGGTCAGGCGAACGGTCAGGTCGGCCTCCGACAGGCTGTGTAGGCCGGAGCCGATCGCCTGTAGCGCCAGTTCGCGCTCGCGGTCGTCGCTGACCTTGGCCACGGCGGCATCGCGGAAGACGACGACGGCACGGGCCATATCGCCCAGCTCGTCGCCACGCTCGCTGCCGGGCACCTCTATCTCGTTGCGACCGCGTGCCAGCTCTGCCATCAGGCGGGTCAGGGTCGTGATCGGCCGGGCAATGCTGCGGCTGAGCATCATCTGCAGGGTGATGACGACGCCGATCAGCATCACGCCACCAACAACGAGGGCGATGATCGCGGTGCCGATCGCCTTATCCTGCGAAGCGGCGTTGCTGGCGATCGCGGCCGTTTCCTCGTCGCGAATGGCGCGGAGCGGCAGCACGATGTCGCTGGTCAGCACGGCCTTACCCGCGTCGCGGACTGCCTGCTGCGCCTCGTCGCGCCGCCCTTCCTTGACCCAGTCGGTAAGCCGGTCGCTCCAGGTGCGCCGCCACTTGGTCTTCTCGGCATTGGACTTGGCGAGCAGCGCCAGTTCGTTCGGGTCTGTCAGCATCGCGGCCAGTTCGCGGCTGGTCGTGTCATATTCCTTGCGCGCTTCTTCGTAGGACTTGAGATAGCTTTTGTCCGCCGTGACCAGGAAGCCGCGCAGCTGGCTGTTCTCCCGCAGGATCGAGGTCTCCAGCGTTAGGGCCTTGGCATAGACCTCCTGCGCATGGTTGTTGCGGGCGGTCGCGCTTCGGATTTCCCAGATGTTGGCGAAGAACACGATCGTCATGATCGCGGCCGACAGGCTGACGATCAGGAACGATACACCCAGCTTCTTGGGGATGTTCATGTTCGTGAACATTATGCGTTTCTCTCAACAGGTCGGGCCGGGGACGATGCGGGAGGATCGATCTGGATGTCGTGACCAAAGCCAGGGGAATGCGGGGCGGTCGGCGCCTTGGACAAAGGCACAGACTCGACCATGGCGGCTGCCGTCATACACAGCGGCGCAGTTCCGACACGATGCTTGATCCGCATATCCTAAGTTAACCTTTGGTTTCGTCGGACAATTGTTACAATTGCGGAGTTAATTATGGATGAAGCCGCCGATTGTTATCGGCAGCCATGCTGACTTATCCGCCGATCCATTCGATCCACGCGCCATAGGGATGGCAATGGGCGATGACCCGGTCGCGGCCCTCCGGCCAGGAACGCAGGCGCAGTTCGACCCGTTCGCGGAGCGTGTCCCATTCGAAACCGATGACGGCGAAGGGGCGGGTCGGGGTCGCGGACGCTCCGGCTTTCTGCACGGTCGCCTCGATGCTCGCGCGGTCCTCGGCGCTCAGATATTGCAGCACCATCGAATGCAGGACGACGCGGTGCCGCCGCTCCGGCCCCGACGCGGCGAGCTGGTCCGCGAGCCAGGATGCCGCATCGCCGGTATCGAGCCGGGGCGGGTGGCGGCGCGCGATCTCCAGCGCCCGGTCCAGGCGCTGCGCGCGCTCGGGCTGATCGGCGAAGATGAAGGAAGCCAGTCGCTCGCAGGCGGCGGGATCGTTCACGTCGAGCGGATGGAGGTCGACGCCGCGCGCCGCGTGGACGATCACGGCGGTATCGGGGGGCAGGGGGCCGCGCCATTCGGGGGCGATCCGCACCGTCGAGTCCGACTTGCCGGTCCGAACGCCGCCCAGATCGTAGGCGTAGCGCGCCAGATTGAGGTTCAGTCCCGCGCTCGCCCCGATCTCGAACAGTTCGAAATCATGGTTGTGATACTGCGCCAGGACCATCAGGGCGGCGTGCAGGGCCGCCGCGCGGCCGATCTCGTTGGTCTGCGGCACGCGCAGCAACCAGTCGACCAGAAATTCGTCATGGGCCGCCAAGGCCAGCGCGACCGCTTCGTCGAAACGGGCATGTTCCCCGGCGTACAGCGCGGCAAGCTGCGGCTCGACGCCGCGTCGGGCCAGCGCGTGGAGCGCGGCGTTGATCCGCATCGCGATTGCCGAGGATGCGGCGGTGTTGCCCCAGGATCGGATCAGCGCGGCGCTGAGGGGCGCCTTGTCGAGCTGTCGGTCCACGGCGGCCAGCAGATCGGCGACGAAGGGCGTGCCGATCGCCCGCATGACCAGCGATTGCCGGTATAATTCGCTCGGCGAAGCGGTCGGATCATCCGAACCCGGATACATGGTGTGGGAACGCTCCGGCTGCATCGGTCGCCTATGACGCCGCAAGGGTAGAGATGGCAATACGCACCGGGACGACGGAATAGTCGGTCCCGGTGCGCGTCACTCGGTCAGGTCAGATCAGAAGTTGAAGTTCGCACCGGCGCTGAAGCTGCGACCGACGAGACCTGCATAATGCCAGCTGCTCAGATAGTTCGGATTGCTAGTATAGGCGCCCGATGCCAGCGGGGCGCGGGCATTGGTCAGGTTCTGGATGCTGAAGAAGAAGCGGAAGTCTTCGTTGACCCGCACGGCCATGTTCAGATCGGTATAGATGAACGGCCGCACATAGCACTGGTTGTTGACATCGCCGCCCGTCGGGATCGGCGCCAGCGTGTGCGAGCACGACAGGTCGATCACGCCGTTGACCGGGGTGATCTCGTCGGCGGCCACCTGCTTGATCCGACCGACATAATAGGTCGTGCTGGTCAGCGAGAAGTTGCCGACTTCGATCGTGTTCTGCCAGTTGCCACGGATGCGCGGCGTGCCGCCACCCGACGATAGCTCGTACGGCCCCAGCGTACCCGCATATTTCTGCACAACGCCAGCCGGGGTGACGAGGTCTAGGCGCAGGACGCGGGTCACGTCGACGCGGCTGATGAACTTCACGCCGTTTGCGAGGCGGACGTTCGCATTGGCCTGCATGTCGATGCCCGAGCTGACCATGTAGTTGGCGTTGACGTAAGGTACGTCGAATACCAGCAGGCGGGGCAGGGCGTTCGGGTTGACGGGATCGGGCGCGTCGATGACGTTGCACTTATAGCCCTGGCCCACTGCCGCCAGCGCGGCGCAACCGGCGGTCGCATTGGTCTGACCATAATAGGCCGCGATCGCCTGGGCGCGCAGCGGACCACTGACGATCAGGTTCGACTTGCGGATGTTGTAATAGTCGACCGTGACGTTCAGCCAGCGCGTCGGGTTGACGATCGTACCGGCGGTGAAGCTGCGCGACACTTCCGGCAGGATGGCGGGGTTGCCCTGCGCACCGCTGCCGATGTTGTACGAGGTCGTATAGGCCGGATTGCCCTGGTGCGCCGCGATGAAGCTGGCAGGCGGGGTGAAGGACGAGAAGCCGGAATAGCTGCTGGCCGCGTTGTATTCGGCAAAGGTCGGTGCGCGGAAGCCCTGCGAATAGGTGGCGCGCAGCGAGAACTGCTCGACCGGCGTGAACTTCGCACCGACCTTCGGCGAGAAGTGGCTATAGCCTTGCGAATAGTGGTCGTAACGGCCCGAGACGTTCAGGTCGAACGAGCGAAGAAACGGTGCATCGATTTCGAAGAACCCAGCGGTCACGGTCTGGCGACCCTGAGCAGACGAGGTGTTCAGGCCGTAATAGGACAGGTCGAAATTCTGGTTGCGGTTCATCAACGTCTCGCGACGGACCTGGAAGCCGCCGCCGACATTGAGGTCGCCGCCCGGCAGTTCCATCAGCGACTTCAGCAGCGAGCCGCCGATCGTTGCCACCGTCGAATAGGACGGGGTGGTCCGCTCGGGCGAGATCTGGTTGCGCACGGCCTGCGTGTTCTGCTCCGGATTGACGAAGTTGTACGCGCCGGTGTTGACCGCGTTCAGCAGGCCCTGGATGTTGATGAAGCCGCGCTGCGTGACCGCGAAATTGTCACGGGCATAGACGCCGTTCAGGCGGAACTTGAAACCATCGCCCAGATCGCCCGAAATGCCGTAGGTCGCGCGGAACACGTCGACATAGCGGTGGCTGCCCGCCGGGATGTCACCGAACAGGTAATAGATGCGCGCGGCGTTCTGGGTCGGGTCGGCCCCCGCCACGGCATAGGGGTTGTTCGGGTTGAGGCGACGATCGGCGGCGGTGGCGCAGTTCACGCCCGCCGAGCAGACATACATGGGCAGGACGATGCCGGGGCTGCTCGACGCCAGTGCGGCGGAACCGCCGAACGGCTGGGTCTGGCGGATGCCCGCCGGAGTGCCGCGAATATCGACTTCGGAATGCGAATAGCTGCCGCTGGCAAAGGCTTCCCAACCCTCGGCGATCCGGACGTTCAGGCGCGCGGTGGTCGAATAACGCTGCTGGCGCGGCTGGATGATCGAATATTCGGCGGGCAGGTTGTGCGCACAGCCGGTGCCCTGCGCCGCGCCCGAGGTCACGGTGAAGGTGCCGAAGGGGCAGGCGTTCGGGTTGAGCAGGCGATACTGGTTGGTCGGCGGCGCGCCGACCTGGCCCGAAAGCGGGTTGTTCAGGTCGCTCTGCGAAACGCGGGTGACGACCGCCTGCGGGTTGGCGGCAAGCAGCGAGTCGTCGTTGCGGTTGCGGTCCAGCAGGCCGCTCGGACGCAGGTCGAGCGTGTTGAACGGATAACCGCGCGAATTGTTGGTGATGAACCCGTCATAGGTGTATTCACCGTTGACGTAGAAATTGAAGCCCTGCTCGCGATAGTCGCCGAACCCGGCGGTCAGCGTCGCACGGTAATGCGCGCCATCGGCCTTCTCGGTGGTGCCGCCCTGGACCGAACCGGAAATGCCCTGGACGTTCTTCTTGCTGATAAGGTTGACGACGCCGCCGATGGCGTCCGCGCCATAGGTCGAGGACGCACCGTCCTTCAGCACTTCGACGCGCTCGATGGTGCTGAACGGGATCGAATTGAGGTCGACATAGGCGTTATGGCCATCGTCGTTCAGCGGGAAGTTCGCGTTGCGCAGGCCGTCGATCAGTACCACGGTCGACGAGACGCCCAGGCCGCGCAGCGACACCGCGGCGCCACCGGCCGAGAAGCCGTTCTTGAAGCCGGTCGAGATCGAGCCTGCGCTGTCGGCGGACACCGAGCGAATGGCTTCCTGCGCGGTCGTGATGTTCGCGCGCTGCAGCACGTTGGAGTTCACCACGGTCACGGGCGAGATCGAGCTGGCGTTGGAATCGCGGAACAGCGTGCCGGTGACGACGACCGTCGCGCCTTCGGCCGTGGCGGGAGCGGGGGCAGCCCGCTTGATCTGGACGTCCTGCTCGGACTGTGCCGGATTACCCGATGTGGCCGCGGCCGCGGTCTGGTCTGCGGCGTCGGCCGTCTGGGCGGGCGCCGCCTCCTGCGCATAGGCCGGGCTTGCGATCGCGGTCAGCAGTGCCGCGGTCGAAATGCCGAGGCGCAGTTTTCCAAATGCGGAATTCATCGAAGTCACTTAGCTTTCCCCCTCTGACGCAGCAGCGACTTGCGTCGCCGGTACTCCACTCGCCATGAACCGGCGCTGCGATGGATGGGCGCGTATCATCGCCGAAGTTACTGGGACGTTAAAAATCCGAGCTTTGGCGATGCAATGGTAGGTTATTGGCTTTGTTCTAGTCGCGATCGGCTAGGGAGGCGGTTGCTTGGCGTCGTGCCGCCTCATCTTTATAGGCTGACGTCACTTAAGCATTTGAATTTATGAACTGCTTGGGCATAAGCGGACTTGGGCGCCTGCCCCCCGATCCGACCCACTCGGACAGCCCTGATTTCCAAAACTAATTTACCTTTATAAATCATGTTTTAAGGTTCTGGTGCGACCACGATGTCCCCATAAGCCTTGAACAAGAGAGACGATGCTCAAAAGCCTGTCCCGGGAACGGCGACGTTCCGGTGCCGTACATGCGCTGGGCATTCTGGGTTCGTCTCGCGAACCCGGCTTCGACCGTTTCGTCGAACGGGCGGCGCAATCGTTCGACGCCCCCATCGCGCTCCTGTCGCTGATCCATGGCGGCCAGCAATGGTTCAAGGCGAGTTTCGGCGTGGACATCGCCTGCAACCCGCGACACCGCAGCTTCTGCACCTTCGCGCTCGACCGGCCGGACGTGCTGGAGATTTGCGACCCGTGCGGAGACCCGCGCGTGGCGAAACTGCCGGTCGTCAGCGAGGCGCCTTTCGTCCGCTACTATATCGGCGTGCCGCTGCGCGTCGCGGGCGGCGTGGACGTGGGCGCCTTGTGCGTCTTCGACACGCGGCGACGCCAGCCCGCTTCGCCTGATCAGAAGGCCTATCTGGTCGCGTTGGCGCGGCAGGCGTCGATGGCGCTCGAAAGCCGGGCCGACCTGCTCCAGATGGGAGGACGCGCATGACCGACGTCATTCTATGCGTCACGCAGCTGCATGACCTGCGCCTCGTGGCGCTGGCGTTGGTGATCTGCCTGATGGGCTCACTCGCGACCATCCAGTTGTTCAGCCGGGTCCGTGCCTCGTTGGGCTATCGCCGCTTTGGCTGGACCGTCCTGGCAGCGGTGGGTGCGGGGACGATGGTCTGGGCGACGCACTTCGTCGCAATGATGGCGTTCCGAACCTCGGCACCCGTCATCCTCGACCCGATCCTGACGCTGTTGTCGCTGGTGGCGGTGATCGGCATCGCCATTCCGGGCCTGGCCCTTGCAGCCGGGCGAGGGCCGTGGGCGGGGGCGATCGGCGGCGGGGTCATCGGCCTGGGCATTTCGGTCATGCATTATGTAGGCATGTCCGCCTACCGGGTCGACGGGATCGTGGAGTGGAACCGGCCCTATGTCGTCGCCTCCATCCTCCTGTCGAGCGGTCTGTCCGGCATGGCCTTCCACGTCCTGACCGGCGGTGGACGGTGGCGGAATGTCGGCGCGGTGACGTGGCTTAGCGTGGCGGTCGCGGCGCTGCACTTCACTGGCATGACCGCGATGAAGATCTCCGTCCTGAAGCTCGGCCAGGGGCTGTCGGACCTGACCATGGTGACGCTGGCGACCACGACGACGGTCGCCACGCTCATCATCGTCGGCTGCGCGGCGATCAGCGCTCTGATCGACGGGCATACCCAGTCCGAAACCTATCGCCGCCTGCGGCACATGGCTCTGCATGACAGCCTGACCGACCTGCCGAACCGGATCAGCTTCATCGAGGATCTGGAGGAACGCTTCCGCATCCGGGGCGGCTATCGGCGCATGGCGATCATCATGATGGACCTGTCGCGCTTCAAGGTCATAAACGACACCTATGGCCACCAGGCGGGCGACCAGTTGCTGACCGCACTCGCGGCGCGGCTGTCGGCGATCCTGCGGCCGGGCGAACGCATCGCCCGGCTAGGTGGCGACGAGTTTTCGGCGGTGGTCTCCTATGACGATCCGGCCGAGCTGGAGGATTTCCTCGGGCGGCTGACCGCCGCTTCCGAAGCGCCGTTCCTGTTCGACCGCTTCACGGCCTCGATCGGCGCGAATATCGGCGTGGCGCTGGCGATGCGTGACGGCACCGACGCCGACGCGCTTCTCGCCAAGGCGGATCTGGCGATGTACCGGGCCAAGTCCGCGCATTCCAAGGAACCCTGTTTCTACGATGCGCACATGGACGACGCCGTGCGCGAGCGGCGCGAGCTGGTCGCCGATCTGCGCCACGCGCTGGATGCCGCGGCGTTCGAGCTTCATTATCAGGTGCAGGCGGCGATCCCGTCGGGCGAAATCTGCGGTTACGAAGCGTTGATCCGCTGGAACCACCCGGTCCGGGGCATGATCCCGCCCGCCAAGTTCATCCCGCTCGCCGAAAAGAGTGGCGACATCGTGCCGCTGAGCAACTGGGTACTGCGTCGTGCCTGTTGCGAGGCGGCGCGCTGGGCCCAGCCGCATCCCGTGTCGGTCAACCTCTCGCCGATGCATCTCGCCGACCGGCGGCTGATCGAGACGGTCAGCTCCGCGCTGGAAGACAGTGGCCTGCCGCCCGAGCGGCTGACACTGGAGCTGACCGAGAGCGCGATCATCCACGACAAGCATTTCGCGCTGGAACAGCTCAAGGCCCTGAAGGCGATGGGGATCGCCATCGCGCTGGATGATTTCGGCGTCGGCTATTCCTCGCTTGAGGTGCTGCGGTCTTTCCCCTTCGACCGGATCAAGCTCGATGCCTCCTTCTTCTCAGAGATCGAGCATGACGAACAAGCCGTGTCGATCCTGCGGTCCGTGGCGGCGCTGGGTGCGACGTTGAACATGCCGGTGCTGGCCGAAGGGATCGAGGAGCCTGCCCAACTCGCCATCGTCACGCGCGAGGGCTGCGCCGCGATCCAGGGCTATCTGATCGGCAGGCCGTCCCGCACCCTGGCCGAGCCGGACCATGTGCGACGGGTGGCGACCTTGCGGCCCCGGATCGTTGGGAACGAGGCGGTCGCCTGACGAACCTTGCAGGTCGATCGTCAGGCTCGCGCAGCACGCGCCGTTCAGAATTTTGCGCGCAGACCGATCCGATAGAAGCGGCCCAGCGTGTCATAGAGTGCCGGGTTGACGTCCAGGCCGGTATTGGTCTGCGGCGATGGCTCGGGATCGCGGTTGAGCAGATTGTCGACCTTGAAGAACATGCTTACCGCCGGCGTCACGTTCAGCGAGCCGCCGATGTCGAGGTAGAAGGCGCCCTTCATGAAGTTGCGGTCGATCGTCGGGTTGTTGCCGGTCGACACCGGGCAGCTGGTCGAGCAGACCACATATTGGTTGCCGAACACGCCGTCGCTGAACCAGCGTTCCTGGACCAGCAGGCTGAATTTGTCGGTGTCGTAGCTCTGGATCGCCAGCCATTTCCAGTCCGGGGTCGCGCCCGAATTGGCCCCGGCGCTGTCGACCGGAATGGTGCCGGGCAGGCCGGGATCGGTCACGAACTTGATGACATGGGTTGCCAGCGCGCGCAGGGTCAGATTGCCGCCCAGGCCCATTGGATTGCGCCACTGATAGCTGCCCTCGATATCGAAGCCGCTGGTCTTGATCGAGGCGAGGTTGAACGCCTGCACGTTGACGAAGTTCGGCCCCGCCGTGTTCTGAAGGTTGAAGGCGCCGCACGTCTCGGTATTGCCTTGAAAGCACAGGTTGACGATCTGCGCCGCCGACAGGCTGGAGACGACGTCGTTCACCTTGATCGTGTAATAGTCGAAGGACAGGCTGAGCCCCGGTGCCCAGCTCGGCCGCGACAGGACCACGCCCGCCTCGGTGCTGCGCGCGATTTCGGGGCGCAGATTGGGATTGCCCAGCGAGTTTTGAATGATCAGCACCTGGGTATTGCGGAACGGATCGGTGAAGTTGGGCACCGTCGTCGTCGTGGGGGCCGCGAACAGCTCGGATAGGTTGGGCGCGCGCACGTCGCGCGAGGTGACGGCACGCAGGCGGAAGCCGTCGAGCGGCGTGTCCCATGTGCCGCCCAGCTTCCAGGCATAGACCGCGCCCGAGGTCGAGTAATGGGTGGCGCGACCCGCTGCGCTCAGATTGGCGCGGCCCAGGCTTTCCGAATTGATAAGCGGCAGGTTGAGCTCCAGGAAGCTTTCATAGACGTCGTACTTGCCCGAACCGTTCTTGTAATTGCCCGCATACCAGTTGCTGCCCGTCGCCGAGTTCAGGAATGGATCGGACGGATAGGCGGCCGAATTGGGGCTGATCGCCGATACACCAGCACCATAGGGATCGGCGTTCACCCGGTACGCCTCGCGGCGATATTCGACGCCGGTCGCGATCGATAGCGGGCCTGCCCACAGGTCGATCAGATTGCCCGAGATGCTGCCCGCCGCCGCGTCCTGGGTCTGGCGTGTATGCTGAAACGGGCCGTTGGCGGGGGTGATATAGGCCAGCGCGGCGGCGGACGGCGTCGCGCCGCCGAAGATGTTGATCGGCTGACACCCGCTGGCCCGCGCGGCGGCGTTGGCGCAGACGATCTGGCCGTTGAGCGTCGTCGCATTGATCGCCTGATTATAGCGTCCGGTCAGGCTGATATTGTCGACGTCGATATCGGTGACGTTGATGCCATGCTCGTAATAGACGTCATAGGTCCAGCTGCCGCCGAACACCTCCGCCTTGCCCTTCAGGCCGCCGACGAAGCGATACTGGCGGCGGTCGGTGTTGACCTTGATGTTCGGCAGGATCGCGTTGCTCAGGCCGTAGCTGAACTGGGTGATGCCGTTGGCGGCGCATTGCTGCTGGATGGATTGCGGCAGATAGGGGTTGGAGCACTGGATGGTCAGCCCGGTCTTGGACGCGCCGGGATTGGGCTGGTTGCTGGTCTTCACCTGCGCGATATTGGCGGTGACATACAACTCCATGTCGGGCGCGATGTCGTAGCCGATCCGGGTATAGCCGTTGACCCGCTCCAGCGCGGATTGCAGCGAGGTGCCCGAGCCGACATGGCCCGACTGGTCGCCACCGACGCAGAAGCCGACATAGCACCCGACGACGTTGCCCGCTGCGTTCTTGGCGGGAACCCCGTTCGATCCATATTGGAAGGGGAAGGGATTGCCATTGGCGTCGAAGGCAATGCCCTGAAGCGGCCCGGCGCTGATGAGGCCGTATTTGGTGTATTGATAGGCCTGGCCATGGTCGCGGTAGAGGAATTGCGGCGTGCTGCCGTTGCGGATGCCGGTATCGACCAAGGTTGTCGCGCGGTACCAGTCGCGGCTTCCGGCCAGATCCTCACCGAAATTGCCCGGTCCGACGCCCTGGTCCTTGGCATATTCGCCGCTGACGATGACATGCAGCCGGTCGCCCGCCAGCGACTTGCCGAAGGCCGCCTGCGCCAGCACCTGTCCGTCGTCGCCGTACGTGGTGACGCCGGTCTGGAGATTGCCCTTGAACCCGGTGAAGCGTGTGTCGGTGATGAAGTTGATGACGCCGCCGACCGCGTCCGAACCCCATGAGGCCGAGGCACCGCCGGTCACGACATCGACTCGTTTGATCAGCAGTTGCGGGAACTGGCTGATGTCGGGAACGCCCGTGACGTTGGCGCCGACCACCCGCTGCCCATCGAGCAGCGTCAGCGTGCGGATCGTGCCGAGGCCGCGCAGCGAAAAGGAGCTGAGGCCCTGCTGCCCGCTCGACGTGCTGAAGGTGCCCGTCGTCGCGCCGGTCGACCCTTGCAGGGACGGCAGCTGGGCGACAGTGTTGAAGATGTTGGGCTGGGCGTTGGCCTGGATCTGCTCCTCGCCGATGACCGTGGTCGGGGTGGGGGCGTTATAGCCATTGGCGGTGATGCGGGTGCCGGTGACGACGATATCGCGCTCGCTGGCCGAAGGCGTCTGCGGATCGGCGGGAACGGCCGCCGGATCGGGGGCCTGGGTCTGCTGCGCCGGTGCGGCCAGTGCAGGGCTCGCGATCAGCGCCAAGGCCAAGGCTGCGACGCTGGTAGCGTTACCGGATTTCCACGAGGCGCGATTGCGCCGATTGCCGATGCTCATCAGTCCATCCCCTCACTCGAATCGCGGAGCATGGGCCGGTAATCGCTGGCCCCTCCGTCTTCCGTCCGCTTTACCGCAGGGACGAAGGGGCGGCATCTACGACCATAGTCGGTATCGTGGAGGTCAGGGCCGCGCCGAGTAAAGCCCGTGATGCGTCAGGATGAACAGGGTCCGCCCGTCCGTGCCGCCGAAGACCAGTTGCAAGGGGCGCTCGGGCACGTCGATCCGGCCGAGTTCGGTGCCTGTCGCGTCATAGACGAAGACCTGCCCGTTCGCGACATAGACCCGCCCGTCCGCGCCCGTGACGACGCTCTCGCCGCCGCGATGGGCGAAGGGTTTTAGCTCGGTCACCGCGCCGCCCGCGCCGACCAGCCCGGTATAGGTCCGGTCCTCCGACCCGTTGGCGATGGCGATCCGGGTGCCGGGGCGCGCGGCAATCAGGCCATAGGTGTCGAGCGTGTCCGAAAAGCGCCAGCCGCGATGATCGGTCGGCCCCTGCTGCCACACGCGAAAGGCGGGCAGGGCGATGCTGCCATCGGGGGCGACATAGGATAGCGGCTTGGGCTGGCCGATGTCGCGGGCGAACATCTCGGCCAGGGTGGTGAAGCGGTCGGCGGCGGGGTCGTACTGGTCGCGGAACTCGCCATTGACCCAGAGGCTGCCGGGCAGGACGATCCGGGCGTTCGCCGGCGTTGCGGCGGTGGGTGACAGCGTCGTCACGGCGGCGGGAGCCTTGGGGTCGATGCTATAGACCGTCGCGGTGGGACCGGCCGAGGACAGCACCAGCAGCTTGCCCGAGCCATCGACCGCCAGGTTCACCGGATCGAGCGGCGCGTCGGATACGACCGACAGGCCTTCTGTCTCGCTCCAGCCATGGATGCGCTGGAAATAGCGGTCGACCAAATAGAGCTTGCCGCTAGCGTCGGTCGCACCGCCGCCCAGCGAATAGAAGCCATCGGCCAGCCGCCGAACCGGCGCCAGACTGGGCGAGGGGGCGGGCAGCGGGGCAGGGGTTACGTCGAGCGTCGCGAACTCGCGCTCGCGTACCTCCACGCCTCGGGTCATGTCGCGAATGGCGTTCTCGTACGGATATTTGCTGGCGCGCAGATAGGTGCCGCAACCATCAGTCTGACAGGTCGCAAGGCCGCTCTCGGCATTCACATGGACGTTGCGGAAACGGATGTCGTTCTGGCCGTACAGCGCGATTGCCGCGCGCGCGGGCTGGAGCGAGCGGGTCACGCGATAGGCGTGGAGATTGGCGAACAGCACGTCCCGCACATGGCGCACTTCGAAGGCGACGGCATCGCGGCTCTCGCCTGCCTCCTCCTCGGTCTGGGGGGCGAGGAACTCCCAATGCGCCACCCGGTCGAGCACGATCTCGGCGCGGCGATGATGCTCGGCCGAAATCTGATAGACATGGCCAGGCGTCTCGGTGTTCGACACCAGCATCCCCGCCGACGCATAAGTGTCGGGCGTCCACAGCCCGTTGAACGTGCCGCCGCCACCATCCGTCACCCACAGGCTGGGATAATGGCCGTCCCAGCGCTGCTTTGGATCGGGATCGCCGGTGTGGTCGGCATTATAGGGATCGAAGCGGCTGCCATCGGCGCGGAAGGTGCCGTGCCCGCCCTGGAACTTGACGTCGTCGACCAGCGAGCTTTTACCCGCGCGCCAGAGCAAAGCGGTCGCGCGCGGATTGCGCCCGCCCGCAGCCAGCCCGAGGCCGGAGACGATGGCGTCGCCGCCCTTGGCGCTCTCGATCAGCCCCTTCGTGCTGCCGATGCCCCGAAAGGCCGGGCTGTCATCGGTCAGGACGATCTGGGTCAGGCTGGGATGCAGGCCTATCAGCACGCTGTCGGGGCGCAGGCGCAAGCTGTCGCTGACCCGATAGAAACCGGCGGGGAAATAGAGGACGCGGTGCGTGTCGATCGCCCGTTGCAGCGCGGCGGTGTCGTCGGTCGCATCGTCGCCCTTGGCGCCGAGGTCACGGACATTGACCCAGCGTTCGACCGGCGGAAGGGCGCGAATCGCGGGAGCCTCGCGGGACATCAATGCGGTCAGCGGCACCGCATCCGCCTTGGTCGCATAGCGCCCCGTCTGGCCGAGCGACGGCACTGCCAGACCGTAGGAAAAGTCGCGCATCCGATAGCGTCGGGCGGGGCCGGCAATCGTCCGCCCACTGTCGCGGAACTGCGCGAAGACCGGCGTGTCGCTCGCGGTCGCGTCCTGGAAGCCGATTTGCGTATAGGCATTGTCCTCGTTGCTGATGACGATGCCTGCGCGCGACACCCGCTCGAACCGGACCTTCTTGCCCCAGAGCCAGTCGCCATAGCCCCGGTCGATCTCGATCCCGACGGGCACGTTGCGGATCACCGTGTTGACCAGGGTCAGCCCCGCCTCATGCTCGCGGATCGCCGCGTCGCGCTGTCCGTCGAAGCTGGAGTCGATCAGCGTGTAGGACCAGGCGGGGGAGGGCTTCTCGGTCAGGATGCCGTAGCGCCCGCCATGGAAGTGCAGGTCCTGCCCCAGATTGCCGACCTGATAGATGCCCGCCAGGCCATCGCCCAATCGGAAATCGATATGCGCCAGATAGCTGTGCTGGGCGGTGTGGAAACGGACGGCGGTCGTGGCCGGATTGCCGGCCCCGATCTCGAAATCGACATTGGCCATGGCCGAATAGAAGGTGCCCGAATTGGCGTCGGCGATGCTCTTGTCGAAGGGGACGCTGGTCGGCGGCGGTACGGGGACCGGCGCTGCATCCTTGCCCGCTTCGGGGGGCAGCGTGCCGGTGAAGAAGACCATGGTCCCGACGCCCTGCTGGAACCCCGGGGTGGCGGGGGCGAGGACGAAGACGGGGCGTGTCTTGCCCACGCCGAACAGGCGGACGCCCGGCCGCATATAGAGCGTATGGGTCAACCGATACCGGCCGGAGGGCAGGAAGACGATACCGCCGCCGCCCTGACCCGCCACCCGGTCGATCGCCTGCTGGATCGCCGCGCCGTCGTCGCTCCGACCGTCACCGCGCGCCTGCACCGTCACCGCGCGGGGATCGGCGGGCGCGCGAGTGAAGACCGAAGCGGTGCGACCGGCCCAAGCCGGCAACGCGGCGGTTCCGGCGAGCAGCGCCAGAACGGCAAGGGAAAGCGGGCGCGTCATGGCGGTCATCCTCTTCAGGCGGAACGGTTCGGGGGCAGGGCCATTGGGATAGGCAAGGCGACGCTTCGGCACGACTGCGACAAAGGTCGTAATGGCCTTTGTCGTCCCAGACGCGATAGCCAAGGTCGAACGGGCATGGCTGATAGTGCCAATGCTAACGACAAGGGGTGCGGGTGAAGGCGAAAGACGGCAACGGCAACGGCACAGGCGCACGCGCCCAGGGCATCGTGGTGATGGGCGTCAGCGGCACGGGCAAGACCACCCTGTCCGAGCGGCTTGGCGCGCGGCTCGATTGCCGGGTGCTGGAGGGCGATGCGTTTCACTCGGCCGAGAATGTCGCGAAGATGCGTACCGGCCATGCCCTGACCGATGCGGATCGTTGGCCCTGGCTGGATCGTCTCGGCGCGGCGATCGGTGAGGCGGCACGGGAGGGCGGGACGGCCATCGCCGCCTGTTCGGCGCTCCGGCGGGTGTATCGCGAGCGTCTGCGGACAGCGGCGGGCGTGCCGCTGTATTTCGTCTTCCTCGACACGGATACTCAAGAGATTGCCAGGCGGATGAGCGGGCGCAAGGATCATTATATGCCGCCCAGCCTGCTCGACAGCCAGTTGGCAACGCTGGAGCGGCCGACGGCGGACGAGTGTGCGTTGACGCTGGATGCCGGACTGCCGCCCGAAATGCTGGTCGCCCATACGCTCGGGTGGATCGAGCAACGCTAGGAGGCGCCGACATTCAACCAGCTTTCTCCTCCCTCTCCCCTCATGAGGGGAGAGGGTTGCGCAGACTTGGCCTTTGCGAAGGCAAAGGCTTAGTCGGAGCTGGGTGAGGGGTGAGCGCTCACCACGTGAGCGCGCGAGCCAAAGGCTCGCTCGACCCCTCACCCAAGCTGCGCTAGCCAGCACGCTGGCAAGCTCCGCTAACCCTCTCCCCTGTCCAGGGGAGAGGGAAGAAGGGTATGTTCCATCCAATCTGCTCACGGCATCAGCCGCTTGCGCCCCTGCGACAAATGCCAGCGCATCGCCAGTGCCGCACCGTCGGGATCGCGGCCCCGGATGGCCTCGACGATGGCGTCATGCTCGTCCATCATCGCACCGATCACCTCGGGCGGGCGCGAGCGTGAGATGTCGACGCCGGCGCGCAGGATGTGCATCACCTCGTCCTTCAGATGGTCGAAGACGGGGATGAAGGCCGAATTGCCCGTTGCCTCGACGATGGCCCGGTGAAGCACCCAATCCTCGTCATGCGCGGGTGCGTCCGACAGGAGCGCGGCGCGGAGCGCGGCCAGTGCCCGCTCGATCGCCTCCATCTGTTCGCTTGAACGGCGCAGCGCCGCCAGCCGCGCCGTTTCCGCCTCCAGGACGAAGCGCACCTCATAGGTGCCCAGCGTCTTGGCCAGCTCGTCCATCGGCATATGGGTGCCCAGCCGCTCGGACGGACGGCGCTTTACATAGGAACCCGCGCCGCGCCGCGCCTCGGTGATCCCGTCCGACGCCAGCCGGGCTAGCGCCTCACGCACGATCGTCCGCGACATGCCGAACGTCTCGGCCAGCCTCGCCTCGGAGGGCAGGCGGTCGCCGATGGCCAGTCCCTCGTCATTGATAATGCGGACGATCGCCGTATAGGCCCGGTCCGCCAGCCGCCCTTCGTTCATCGTCGCCCCCACTTCAGACGATATGGCTCAAGACCATCACCAGCGCGAGGCCGACGACCGAGATGACCGTCTCCAGCATCGACCAGGTCCTGAACGTGTCGGCGGTGCTGGTGCCGACATAGCTTTTGACCAGCCAGAAACCCGGATCGTTGACATGGCTGAAGAACACCGAGCCCGCGCCGATGGCCAGCACCACGAGTTCGGGCGACACCCCCGACCCGGCCACCACCCCCGGCATGATGCCGACCGCCGTGATGGTTGCGACCGTCGCCGACCCCGCCGCCAGCCGGATACCGACCGCGACGAGCCAGCCGAGCAGCAACGGCGAGATGGCGTACATGGTGACCAGCCGGGCCAGCAGGTCCGACAGGCCTGCGCTGACCAGCACCTGCTTCAGCGCGCCACCCGCGCCGATCGCCAGCAGGATCGCGCCCGCCGCGCCCATCGTCTCATGCCACACCGCGTCTTGGATCGTCGCCTCGCGCAGCCGCCGCCCGAACAACAGGGGCAGGGCGAGCAGGTTGGTGACGAGCAGCGCGATCACCGGATTGCTCGCCGCGACCAGCCAGGCGGCGCCCTTCAAGCCTGTGGCAAGCTGTCCCAACTCGCCCGTCGCGATCAGCAGCACGGGCAGCAGCACGATGAACAATGCGGCCCCGCGCCCCGGCACCGCGATGTCGAGCTGGTGGTCGCCCAAGACGGGCGGCGCCAGGCGGACACCCGGCGTGACGATCCGCGCCAGCACCGGCCCCGCGAGGATCGCCGTCGGTATGGCGATCAGGATGCCGTAGAGCATCGTCCGGCCCAGATTGGCCCCCAGCGCCTCGACCGCCAGCAGCGGGCCGGGATGCGGGGGCACCAGCGCATGGACGACGCCCAGTCCGGCGAGCGCGGGCATGATGAGGCGCAGCTTGGCGGCATCGCGCGCCTCGCCATCGGGCGTGTTCATCGCCTCCGCCGCCGCCACGACGATCGGGAGCAGCAGGACAAGGCCCGTCTCGAAGAACAGTGGCAGGCCGATCAGGATCGCAATGCCCAAGGTAGCCCAGGGGGCCGCCCGCGCGCCGGTCAGCCGCAATGCGCTCTGCGCCAGCGCCGCCGCCGCGCCCGACAGGTGCAGCATCGCCCCCAGCGACAGGCCAAGCGCGACGACCAGGCCGGTGCCGCCGACGATGTCGCCCACGCCCTTTTGCACCGCCTTGGCGATATCGGCGAGCGGGAGCCCGGCGAGCAGCCCGACCGTGAACGCGCCGCACAGCAGGCCGATAAAGGGATGCAGCCGCCCCTTCACGATCATCAGGACGGCGAGCAGGATGCCCGCCAGCGCGGACGCGATCAGGCGGATATCCTCGCCGGTCACGGGCGGGCTCCGCACGTCATCTGGTTCCAGCGCGTGATGTGGTTCAAGCTCTGCGGATTGCGCATCGACACCCCTCCATGGTCCATGGCGGCGTTTTCACCTGCCGGACTTCTCCCGTATCTGTAGGACAGGTTTTTGGGTCTCAGCAATAGAAAAGGGCTTGATCCGGGGCAATTGGCGGGCGCATGATGAAAACCTGTCCAACCGAATCCACATAGATTGGGTCGCAACGGACGCGGGATCATGTTGGCGCGCACGACCGACAGCCTTTGGCCCAGCCGGGCCGCATAGTGGAGGATGACGATGGAAGGGACACGTCCGACGGCCTGCCAACCCCTGAGCGCGCGCGCCGAAGCGCCCTCGCTCGCACGGCTGACCCCGACCCAGATGAAGGTGCTGCGCGGCGTCCATTCGGGGATGCTCAACAAGCAGATCGCGTTCGACCTGGGTATCGCCGAGGCGACGGTGAAGGCGCACATGACCGCGCTGATGCGCAAGCTGAACGTGCGCAACCGGACGCAGGTGGCGATCGCGGCGCAGGCGCTCAGCCTCCACGCCTGATCCAGGTTGGCGACGCCGGTCGCCGTGCCGTTACGCTAAGGCCCACCGATACAAGGAGAGGGCAATGAAGACGAACTGGCTGCTGAGCGCGGCGGTGCTGATGGCCGCTGCACCCCTGATGGCGGCCCCCGCTGCCGCCCGGTCCTCGACCTCCATCTATCGCACCGCCCCCGCCGATCCGCGCGCGATCACCATCCGGGGCGTGGGCGACGGGCGCGCCGATGACAGCGCCGCGATCCAGCAGGGCATCGACGAAGCGGCCAAGGGCGGCCATGGCGGCATCGTCTTCCTGCCCTCGGGTCGCTATCGGATCAGCCGCACGATCGTCGTGCGCTCGGGCGTTCGCCTGTTCGGGGTCGGTCCGACCCGGCCCGAGATCCTGTTGGCCGATGCGACGCCGGGCTTCGGCTCGGGCATCGCGGCGATGATGACCTTTGCAGGCGACGACCAGTATCGATCGGGCAAGCCGCCGGTGCCGGTGCCGACAACGGTGCCGTTCGACCCGACGTTGTATGACGCCACCTCCTCGACCTTCTATTCCGCGCTCGCCAATGTCGATTTCCGGATCGGCGAGGACAATGCGGGGGCGGTCGGGGTACGGTTCCGCGTCGCCCAGCATGGCTATATCCGCCATGTCGATTTTCATATCGGATCGGGCTTTGCCGGTATCTATCAGGCAGGCAATGCCGCACAGAATCTGCGCTTTTTCGGCGGCCGATATGGTATCGTTACCGAGAAGACCTCGCCTGCCTGGCAATTCACGCTGATCGACAGCGACTTCACCGGCCAGCGCGAGGCGGCGATCCGGGAGCATGAGGTCGACCTGACCCTGGTCAACGTCGCCATCCGCGACACACCGGTGGGGATCGAGATCGACCGGGGCTATTCGGACTCGCTTTGGGGCAAGCAGGTGCGGTTCGAGAATGTCCGCGATGCGGGCGTGGTCATCTCCTCGGAAAAGAGCGTCTTTACCCAGATCGGCTTCGACGACACGATCGGCATCGCCACGCCCGTCTTTGCCAAATTCCGCGACAGCGGGCGGGTGGTGGCGGGCGCGGGGCCGCGCTACCGCGTCGCCGATTTCGGCTATGGGCTCAAAGTGCCCGAGCTGGGGCAGATGGGCGACTTCGCGACCGATGTGAAGATCAGCCCGCTGGGTCGGACGCCTGCAAGAGCCAAACCCGCCATCCCCGCGCTGCCGCCGGTCGCGGCCTGGGCGAATGTCCGCGATCTGGGGGTAAAGGGAGACGACACCACCGACGACACCGCTGCCCTGCAACGCGCAATCGACACCCACCGCGTCCTCTATCTGCCGATGGGCCGTTACCGGGTCAGCGACACGCTGCGGCTGCGCCCCGACACGGTGCTTATCGCGCTGCACCCCAGCCTGACCCATATCTATCTGGCGGACGATGCCCCCGGCTATCGCGGGGTCGGATCGGCCAAGGCACTGATCGAAAGTGCGAAGGGCGGGGCGGGGATCGTCTCGGGCATGGGGCTGTGGACCGGCGGGGTCAATCCGCGCGCCACGGCCCTGTTGTGGAAGGCGGGCGAGGCGTCGCTGGTTGATGACGTGAAAATCCAGGGCGGCGGCGGCACGGTGCTGACGCCGGGCAGCCCGATCGGTTTCGGCGACCAACGCGCACGCTTTGACGGGCAGCATGCCAGCATCTGGGTGACGGACGGCGGCGGCGGCACGTTCAACGCGCTCTGGTCGCCGAATACGCTAGCCTCGGCCGGTTTCTACGTTTCGAACACGACGACGCCGGGGCATGTCTATCAACTGTCGGCCGAGCATCATTACCGGGCCGAGATCGTGCTCGATCATGTCGCCAATTGGGAATTCCTCGCCCCGCAGACCGAGCAGGAGGTGCGAGACGGCGTCAACGCCGTGTCGACCGAATTCCGCCACAGCCGCAACATCCTGTTCGCCAACTATCACGGCTACCGCGTCACCCGCACTGCTAAGCCGATGGATGCGGCGGTGAAACTCTACGGCTCCGGCGACATCCGTTTCCGCAACGTCCATGTGAATGCCGAGAGCGGTTTTGCCAGCTGCGATGCCAAGGGCTGCGGCACCTTTGTCCGGGCGAGCAAATATCCGTTCGAGAACGCGATCAAAGATATGACGCGCCAAACGGAGGTACGCGAGCGGGAGTTCGCCCACCTCGACGTGCCGCCAGTGCCGACCAGCGCGGCGACGGCTTCGGCGGTGCCGGTGTCACCGGACGTGCGCAAGCTGGCGGACGGCTTCTACTCGGTGGCCGGGGCTGCGGTCGATGCACAGGGCACGCTCTACTTCATCGACCGCTTCTTCCAGCGTATCCATAGCTGGTCGGAGGCCAAGGGGCTGAACATCGTCGCCGATGCGCCGCTCGATGCCGTCAATCTGGCGGTCGACCGGTCGGGGCATCTACTGGTCCTGTCTTCGGCGGGGCGTGACGGCAGCGTCTATAGCATCGATCCCGCCGCTCCGGCGGCCGTAACGGTCATCTCGCCGACCCCGGCGCGGACGCATCCGGGAGCGCAGACGCTTCTGCCGGTCAATGTCTGGGAGAATGGTGAATTCGCCGACCGGATCGACCCCAAAAGCTATGCCTACCCCACCATGGCCGACATGTTCGCGGCCAAGATGAGCAAGGCCAAGGCACAGGAATATGTCTCGCCCGACGGGTCGCTGGTGCTGCCCGCCTTTCGCGTGTGGAACCAGGGGCCGGACGATCATCAGGGCTGGCGCTGGTCCGACACGCTGGACGCCTATGGCTTCGCGGCCGGTCAGCCGGGGGGCGAGGTGGTGATGACCAACGGGTCGGAGAACCGGACCTATGCCGGGCGGGTCGGCGATGGCGGACGCGTCACCGATCTCCGGGTGCTGGCCGAGCGGGGCGGCGAGAGCGCCGTGCGCGATGCGGCGGGCAGGCTCTATGTCGCGAACGGGCAGGTCTTCGTCTATGGTCCGGACGGCGCGCTGCTCCGTCGGATCGACGTGCCCGAGCGCCCGCTACAACTGGTGCTCGGCAAGGGTGAGCCGGGGCAGCTGTTCATCCTGACCCATCATGGCTTGTATTCCGCGCCGCTTTAGATCCTGTGCGACGGCTCCCTTTCCAGTCGCCCGGCGTTGAGCGGTCAAGCCCCGTGACGCAGGAGTAAGTAATGAAGCCCAGACCCGATCCCGTCGGCCCCGGACAGGAAAGCGTCTGGGACTATCCGCGTCCCGCCATCGCCGAGCCGAGTACGCGTCATGTCCGCATCGTGCATCACGGCATCGTGATCGCGGACAGCCGCGCGCCCGTCCGCACGCTCGAAACCAGCCATCCGCCCAGCTGGTATCTGCCGCCCGCCGATATCGCGCAGGATGTGCTGCGGCGGTCGGACCGGCGTTCCTTCTGCGAATGGAAGGGGGAGGCGATCTATTGGCATGTCGAGATTGGCGGCATGCTGCTCCGCGATGTCGCCTGGAGCTATCCTGACCCGACGCCGGGCTTTGCGATGCTGCGGGATCATCTCGCCTTCTATGCCGCGCCGTTCGACAGTTGCACCGTCGATGGCGAGAAGGTCCGGCCGCAGCCGGGCGGCTTTTATGGCGGCTGGATCGCCCCGGACCTCGCAGGCCCGTTCAAGGGTGGGCCGGGGAGTATGGGCTGGTAGGGTGTTCAGCCCGAAACCGGCGCGGCGAGGGCGTCCATCAGGATGCGGCTATAGATGCGATGGGTCGGGCCGACCCGGTGGACCCCCGCCGCCGATGGCGCAATGCCGAGCGAGGCGGCGGGGGTGAAGGTCAGCTCCCCGAAATACACCGCATCGCGCCCGTCATACAGGTCGACACGGACAAAGGCGAAGGGGGCGGACAGCGCCCTGGCTGCGGCGATCATCCGGTCCAGCCGGTCCCGCGCGGCCGGGGCGAACCCAGCCGGGGGCGACAGGCCATCCGCTTCGTCCATCGGCGTGAATTCGGGAACGCGGTACAGGCGGCTCCAGGCCTGACCGAACCGGCCATGGTCGATCTGACACAGCAGCGGCTCGCCATGGATGCAGTGGAATTTGTAATCGTCGGGCGGTGCGGGAACAGAGGTCGGGATCATCGCCTCGACGATGATCTTCCGCGCCAGCCCCGCATATTGCATCTCCCGCAACAGGCTGGCGTAATCGCGTGAAGCGAGATCGTAGAGTGCGCGCAGCTCCGATGGGTCGGTCAGATCGCGCAGGAACGTGACGGCACCGCTGGCATGGGTCGGCTTGGCGATGACGTCGGTGCCGATAAAGGGGCGGAGCAGCTCGAACAGGTGCTCGATCGACGTCACGGCCTCGATCGGGATGACGAGCAGGGTCTCCGGCGCGGCGAGATCGGGGCAAAGCCGTCTGGCCTCGTCCTTGGCCGTCTGCTTGTCGATGAACGCCCGGTGCAGCGGGGACCAGTCGGGGTCGATCATCCGGTCGAAGATGATGTCGTTGATGAGCGCATCGGGGGCATCCGCCGGTAGCGGCCAGCGGCCGAACCGCCGGGCGAAATGCTCGCCCGCGATCCAGTGATTGAACGCCCGCGTCATCGGCAGGTGTGGCGGCGTCCGGCTATTCATGAAGATGATAGGCGTTCGGCATGAACGGTGATCGCCTCGCACAGGCGATGCGTGGCCAGAATGTCATCGGCCTGGACCGGACGGCGTTCCCGCGCGCTGGAAAGGAAATCGAGGCACATCGCCTCGAACCCGCGCTGCTTGCCGACGGTCGTCCAGTCGCCCCGGCGCTCGCGGTATTCGGCTCCGTCCATGCGGACGACCTCGGCCATGTTGCGCACCGAATGGCGAAGGCCGTTCCCGATCACGTCCAACCGTTCCTCGTTCAGCCCGCTATTGCGGTGCATGGTGCCGATCGCGGTGAAGCCGTCACCCGCCAGCATCAGTGCGACCAAGATCAACATTCCCTGCTCGACCCGTGTCTCTATGCTGTGGCGCAGGACAGGGCCGGGACTGAGGAACAGCAGCGTATCGACGACATGGATGAAATCGTCAAAGATCACCCGGCGCGCCGTGTCAGGCTGTCGCTGGCGGTGCTTCTCCATGACGATCAGGTCGGCCTGCAAGTCCTTCAAGGCGACATGGCTCGGGGCGAAGCGGCGGTTGAAGCCGATGGTAAGCGGCGTGTGCTGCCGCTTCGCCAGCGCGACCAGCGCTTCGACCTCGGCCAGATGATCGGCTAGGGGCTTGTCGACAAAGGTCGCAATTCGTTCTTCGAGCAAGGTGCGGACCAGCGCGGGATGCGCATCGGTGGCGGCATGGACAAAGGCGGCGTCGAAGCTGGTCGCACTAAGGGCCTGCTCAACGCTGGCATGAAGCCCCGCGACGCGAAAGCTGCGTCCCGCCGCGGTCAGGACTTCTGCGTTTCGGGTCGCGAGGTGCAACTCGACATCGGGCATGGCCGACAGGACCGGAAGATAGGCCTTGTGCGCAATGTCTCCCAGCCCCGTGACCAATACGCGCATGACCGCCTTCGATTCCTTCCTGCCGTCGCCTTGAAAGGGGCGGCAACAGCCTTACTCCGACATTGCCGGGCAGCGAGTTCAGGCCCGGCGAAGCGGACCGTTGGCGACGGGTTCGCCGAAATCCGGCGAGCCATCGGGGCGATAGCGAAAATACTGCATCCGCGTGTCGCGATTGGGGTCGAACAGCGGGTCGCCCTTGATCTCGGAATAGTCGCGCGCATGATAGACCAGCACGTCACGTCCGCGCTCGTCGACGGTGAAGCTGTTATGACCCGGCCCGAAGACCTTGTGCGCAGCCGACGTCTTGAACACCGGAACCTGCGACTTGGACCAGTTGGCCGCGTTCATCAGGTCGGCATTGGCGTCACAGGTCAGCATGCCCATGCAATAGCGCGCATCCGTGGCGCTGGCCGAATAGGTCATGAAGAGCTTGCCATTGCGGGCGAGGAGGGCGGGGGCCTCGTTGACCTTGAACCCCTGGATCTCCCATTCCAGCGTCGGGACAGACAGCCGGACCGGCTTGGCGGCTAGCGTCAGCGGGGTCTTGAGCGGGGCGAGATAGAGGTTGGAATTGGTTGCGATCCCCGGCTCGCTCTGGGCCCAGGCGAGGTAGCGCCGGCCCTTGTGCACGAAGCTGGTCGAGTCGAGGGTGAACGTGTCCCACTCGGTCTGAAGCTGGCCGAGCACCGACCAGTTGCCGGCCATCGGGTCGGACCCGTCGCACACGACTGCGAAGGTACGGATGCGGAATACATCCTCGCCGCCGCCGCTTGGCCCGGCCGCGAAATACATGATCCAGCGGCCGTCGATCAGATGCATCTCGGGCGCCCAGATGAAGCCCGACATCGGCCCGCTCGGCAGATGCCGCCACAGCACCCGCTCGGCGGCGCTGTGCAGACCCTGCAACGTCTTGGAACGACGCAGGACCAGCCGATCATATTCGGGCACCGAGCCGGTCATGTAATACCAGCCATCGGTGTGACGGAAGACCTGCGCGTCGGCGCGCTGGCGGACCACCGGGTTGACGATGGTCGGCACGGATGCGGCTTTGGCGATGGCGGGCAGCGCCATGGCGGTGGTCGCACCGGCCACGAATGAACGTCGGGTAAGCATCTTCCATCCTCCGCCTGACGGCCGCGCCGTCCCGGACGGGATCGGACGAACCTTATTGTTCGAATCGCCACGGGGGCGCTGCGAAGTCCTTGCCCTAGCCCAAAACTCCGACATTACAAACGCATGGTGCGACGGTGTGCGTTTCAAGTCTTTCCGTCGCGATCAGGGCCTTGTCGCCAGGAAGCGGTCGGCGGTGCGCAGCGACAGCGCCATGATCGTCAGTGCAGGATTGGCGGCCAGCGCGCTGGGGAAGATCGAATTGTCGCAAATCCAGAGATTGGCGATGTCGAAGCTGCGCCCGTCCGCATCGACCACGGCTTCGTCGCCATTGTCGCCCATGCGGCAGGTGCCGATGGTATGGGCGGAACGGTCGACTGCGAAAATGTCCTGCGCCCCCGCCGCTTCCCAGATGGCAGTCATGACGCGGCGGGAATGCTGGTCGATGGCGCGTTCATTGTCGTGATAGCTGAAGTCGATCCGTGCCTTGCGTTGGCCGAAAGCATCGGTCTCGTCCGACAGGGTGAGGCGGTTGTCGGGATGCGGCAGGCACTCGCCGTTGATCCCGATCCCCGCCATGCGATTATAGTTGTGCAGGATCGACTGGAGCCGCGTCCCCCACATGCCCGCCCCGCGTGCCAGCCCGGTGGCGAGGTTGACCGGCAGGACGCCCAAGCTTTGCATCAGATAACCACCGACGCAATCGGCATCGGCGGGACGCATCATATCCTCGCTGATGAGCGAGGAGGGATAGCCCCGGTTCATCCGCATCTCGTCGTCGAAGCGACCCCAGACCTGGGTCGCGACATGCGCCATGAAATTGCGGCCGACCTGCCCGCTGGAATTGGCAAGGCCCAGGTTCAGCAGCAGGCGCGGACTTTCCACCCCGCCCGCGCAGAGGAAGACGGCGCGGCAACGCTGGCGGTGATCCTGACCGTCCTGTCGATAGACGACGCCGCTGATCCGCCCTGCATGATCGAACTCGAACGACAGGACGCGCGCGCCGGACCGGATCTCGGCGCCATGGGCCACCGCCTCCGGCAGGTAGGTGGTGTCCATGCTGGTCTTGGCGGCGTTGCGGCAACCCTGGTGACAGGTGCCGCAATTGACGCAGGCCTGACGCTGTCCCCAATGCGGCTGTTCGCGATCCCGCGAGACGAGGGCGGCGGGCGCGTCGGTCGCCGTGATGCCCAGCGCCTCGCACCCCCGCGCCATCACCTCGGCCGAGGCGTTGCGGGGGACCGGCGGATAGGCATAGTCGCGGGTGTCGTCCCATGGGTAATGCGCCGGGCCGGACACACCGGTAAACCGCTCGACCTGCTCGATATAGGCGATCAGCTCGCCATGTGGGATCGGCCAGTCGGCGCCTTGCCCGGTCATCGTCCTGAGTTGCAGGTCGCGCGGGTCGGGACGGGGGCAGAAAGCGCCCCAGTGCAGCGTCGATCCACCGACACCCATGCCCGAATTGTTCGATCCGAAGGCGGTGGGGTCGCTGCCCCCGCTCAACCTTTCCTCCATCCAGTAGATGTCGGCGGCGAGTTCATCCGCGACATGCTCGTCCGGCATGAAGGACCGTCCGGCCTCCAGCGCGACGACCGACAGCCCGGCCTCCGCCAGCCGCGCGGTCAGCGGTGCGCCGCCCGCGCCGGTGCCGATGACGACCGCATCGACCATCTCGGTCTGAGCATAAGGGGCGCGGCTCATGCGGTCTTCTCCTGCGCTGTCTGCCAGGCTTCGACATCGTTCGCGCTGGTGCGGCGATAGCCCTGCTTGCGCGGCCCATCGCCGCCGACGGCAAAGCCGTCATAGCTGATCGCCGCCATGGTCGAGGGAAGGGCGGCCCATTGACGAACGACCTCGGCCCGGACGTCCTGGAACCAGAGGGTCATCTGGCCCGGCGTGAACAGGCGTTCGTCTGCCGCCGCGTTGGCGTCTCCGGCCGCGATCCGTTCGAGCCATGTGGCTTGGATCGCATGATCCTGTCCGGCGAACCCGCCTGTGAGCGCGTCGAGCGTAATCAGACCACGCCGCCACGCCTCATCGTCGGGCGGCAGATCGGCGAAGCGCCAGCCGTCGCCCGGTCCCCGCACGATAGCCGCCTCGACCCGCTGGGTGAGGTCACGCGGCGAGGTGTGGTCGGGCAGGATATGAACGATCATGGCCTTCACCGTCGCCCGTTCGGTGTCGGACCAGCGAAGGTCGTCGTCCGATACCGGCCGGGTCCGCTCCAGCATCGCGGCGCGGGCGCGGCGGCTCACGCGGTTGGAGCCGAGAATATCGACGAACCCGGCTGGCAGGATCGACCCGGCCAGCGACGCCGCATGGTCGGCGATCAGCCTGGCCAGCGCTTCGGGCTGCTCATAGGGGATCATATGCGCGGCCCCGTCGACCACGCGGACGTCGGCATGACGGTAATGCGGCACGTTGAGTCTGCGCTGCGCATCCTCGCCCAGATCGCCGTCCTCCCCGCCCGCGACGATCAGCGCGGGGATGGAGAGTTGGCCGACCTGCTCGCTCCAGTCCTCCAGGCTGCCGCGCTCCAGCCAACCGAGCCATGCCTCGCGACTGGACCAACGCACATCGGCAACCGCCCGGTCGTGAAGTTCGGGGGGCAGAGGCGCGGCGGTGTTGGCTTTCACGAAGGTTTCGGCATCGTCCTGCCCGATCGATCCACCCTTTACCCAGCCGATCATCTCGGCGCGCCGGGCCTCGTCCATCGGTTCGGGCGCGGGCGGCGAAGCGGCGACCAGCACAACGCCGACAACCCCGGCCAGCCCGACCTCGCCCGCCGCCGCACGGCTGGCGACGATGGTGGCGATCTTGCCGCCCATGCTGTGCCCGACCAGGATGCAGGCCCTCAGACGACGGCGGCGGATTTCGTCCGCCAGATCGTCGGCCATCTCGGCGACGTCGGCATAGCCTTCGCCCACCCGCTCGCCAAAACCCGGCAGGTCGACCGCGATGCTGGGCGCGTCGCCGAGGTGGCGGGACACCGCATCCCATTCCCTGTGGCTGGAACCAAGGGCATGGAGAAAAACGAAGGTCGGTTGGATCATGCGGCCGGGTCCCTTGAAAGCCCATGCTGGACGCCGCACGGCACGGTCCGTTCCTGACAAATGCCTATCAACAAAAATTAATTTGGATCAGAGGCGATAATGGTCGCCGATGGCTCGCTGTGGGAAAATTCATGGAACCGTGAGCCGAGGCAAACGCTTGGCGACGATCCATATCCATGATCGGAGTAAAGTCGTGGCCGATACCGACCAGGCGCAGCCGCAGTACAAGATCGAATATCGCGAAATTCAGCCGTTCGGCACGTTGAAGGACTTGCCGCTGGGCCTGTCCGACAATGCTCGCAAGCAGAGCGTGTCGATCCTGAACCAGGTACTGGCGGACACTATGATGCTGCGCGACCTGTACAAGAAGCATCACTGGCAGATGTCGGGGGCGACCTTCTATCAGTTGCATCTGCTGCTCGACACGCATTACGAAAAGCAAGCCGAACTGGTCGACATGGTGGCCGAGCGCATTCAGGCGCTGGGTGGGATCAGCATCGCGACGCCGCATGACGTCGCCGAGATGACCCGCATCCCGCGCCCGCCGCGTGGCCGCGAGGACGTGCCGACGATGCTCGCCCGCCTGCTGGAGGCGCATCGGATCGTGCTGGAACAGGCGCATGAGGGCGCCAAGACGGCAGACGAATCCGGTGACGACGGCACCAACGATCTTCTGGTCAGCGACATCATCCGCTCGAATGAACCGCAGGTCTGGTTCGTCGGAGAGCATCTGGCGGCGACCGCGCTCCAGCGCGCCGACTGATCCCGAAAGCAGGAAAGGCAAGAGGCGATGGCAGATCGTGATCTGGCGAAGGGCATCGCCTCTACCGATGTGCAGGAAGGGCGTATCGTCGCCGGTGTGCTGGACGGGCAGGATGTCGTGCTCGTCCGGCACAGGGGGCGGGTCTGCGCGCTGGCGGGCCAGTGTACCCATCTGAAGGCGCCTCTGGCCGACGGGATCGTGGCGGATGGGACGCTGCGCTGCCCATGGCATCACGCGCGTTTCGATGTCGAGACGGGCGAGGCGGTAGGCGCTCCCGCTTTCCCGCCGCTCGAGCGGTTCGAGGTGGTGGAGGATGACGGTCGCGTGCGGATCACCGGCCTCGCCAAGCTTGGCCCGACACCCGAAACTGTGGACGCTGCCGGGATAGGCCGTATCGTTATCATCGGCGCTGGCGCGGCGGGCCATGCCTGTGCGGAGATGCTGGCGCGCCATGGTGCGGCTGCGGCGGTAACGGTGGTCAATGAGGAAGGCGACGCGCCCTATGATCGCACCTTCTGTTCGAAACAATATCTGGCGGGGAAGGCGGATCGCGACGATGCGGCCTTGCCAGCGTTGGACGGAGTGGACTTGCGTTCGGGCGTTGCTGTGGCGCGGATCGACCGTGACGCCAAGGCCATCGTCCTCCATGATGGTGAACGCATTGCCTATGACCGGTTGGTGCTGGCGACCGGCGCGGCGGTCGTGTCGCCCGATTTCTATGGTTCGGATCGCAAGGATGTGTTCGCGCTGCGGACCCTTGCCGACGCCGACCGACTGATCGCGGCGGCAGGGAAGGCCGAGCGGGCTATCGTCGTCGGATCAAGCTATATCGGTTTGGAGGTCGCCGCCTCGCTGATTGCGCGGGGATTGGAGGTCGCGGTCGTGTCCGACGACGCGCTGCCGCTGGAAAAGACGGCCGGGCCGGAAGTCGGGAAGATGATCCGCGACCTCCACCGGTCCAAGGGCGTCGAATTCCACATGAACCGCCGCATTGCGCGTTGGGACGGTCATGCCGCCATGCTCGACGACGGCTTAGTGGTGAAGGGCGATATCGTCGTCGCCGGGATGGGTGTGCGGCCACGGGTGGAGCTGGCGGAAGCCGCCGGTCTGGATTTGGGCGACAAGGCCGATGGCGGCGGCGTCGCGGTCGATGCGCAACTGCGCACATCGGACCCGTCCATTCACGCGATCGGCGATATTGCTTACGCCCCCGACCCCCGTCTGGGCCACGCCATCCGGGTGGAGCATTGGGTGGTGGCACAGCATATGGGGCAGTGGCTTGCCCGGCATCTGATGGGACAGGTCGACGGCGATTACCAGGACGTGCCCTTCTTCTGGTCGGGCCATTACGACCTCAGCCTGCGCTATGTCGGCCATGTCGCCTCGCCCGACGACCGGACGATAGACGGCGATGTCCCCGCCCAGGATTTCGCGGTCATGTTCGCCGAAGATGGCCGCGAGCAGGCGATCCTGACGGCGGGTCGTGACGAACTGGCGCTGCAAAAGGAATATTTCTGGGAGCAGCATGGAGGCTAGCAGGCTGGAGACGAGATGCCGGTTGGGTGAATAATCGGTCATCCGGGGCCTTGGGCCTTGATTTGGGGTGAGGCTCGACGATCTTTCGGGGCGCATGATTGGAGTGCTCCGATGAACGCCGAAGAACGCACGCTGCTTACCCGCTTTCTCGATGAACTGTCCGCCGCGCGTACCGGCGCGAAAGATCCCGAAGCCGATGCGATGATCGCCCGCGCGCTGTCGTCCAATCCGGATGCCGCCTATCTGCTCGTCCAGCACGCGATCGTCGCCGACCAGTCGCTACACGCCGCCCAGCAGCGCATCGCGGAGTTGGAACGCCAGCAACAGGCCGCGCCTGCTCCCGCGAGCAGCAGCTTCTTGCCTCACGGCGCTGGCGGCCCCTGGGGTGCGCCGCCACAGGAAAGCTATTCGCCACCCCCGCCCGAGGCACGTCCGGGGGTGTTCTCGGGCGGCGGCGGCCTCGGCAGCTTCCTGCGTAGCGCGGGCACGACCGCAGCGGGCGTCGTCGGCGGCGAGATGCTGTTTTCCGGCCTGTCCGACATGTTCGGCCACCGTGGCGGCGGTGGTGGCGGCCTGTTCGGCGGCTGTCAGGGTTTCATGGATCGCCCGGAGAATGTCACCATCAACAACTTCGGTGATGACGACGGCGGCCGCTTCGACGGCGGCCGCTTCGACGACGGCAATTCGGACTTCGACAATTCCGACGATTATTAAGCATTGACCGGCTGGGCGGCGTCACCTTCTTCGGGAGCCGCCCGGTCACCGAAGGCCGGCGCCGCCGATGCCCGCGCGCCGATGGCGGTCAGGCTGGCGGCCAGTTCCTCGCTGCGGAAAGGCTTCGTCAGCCGCGCGATCTCGATATCCAGCCCCTCTGCCTCTGCATAGCCGGATACGATCAGTGAGCGAAGCTCGGGCAGCTTGATTTCCAGCTCACGGACCAGCTGCGCGCCGTTCATACCCGGCATGAGGTGATCGGTCACGAGCAGGTCGGGGCGCAGACCAGCCTGCACCAGCTCCAGCGCCTGCGCGCCCGACATGGCCTCGACCACCCCATACCCCATATCGGCGAGCATGTCGGCAGTGCTCATCCGCACAAGATCCTCGTCATCGACCAGCAGGACCGTACCGACGCCATCGGTATTGGCGGGGGCAGGTGCGGCCGGGGTTGGCGTCGCAGCCTCGACATCGCTGACGGGCAACCAGAGCGTGATTTCCGTGCCCTGTCCCAGTTCGCTGCGGATCGTCAGGCCGCCGCCTAGCTGCGCCGCCAGGCCGTGGACCATCGACAGGCCCAGGCCCGTACCCTTGCCGACCCCCTTGGTCGAGAAGAACGGCTCGATCGCGCGCTGCCGGGTCGCCTCGTCCATGCCCATGCCGGTGTCGCTGACGCTCAGGCAGATGCAGTCGCCTGCCGGGACATCGGCGAACTGCTGGCTTGCGATCCGGCATGGCTTGACCTTGATGCACAGCCTTCCGCCGTTCGGCATGGCATCACGGGCGTTTACCGACAAGTTGAGCAGCGCCATTTCGACCTGATTGGCATCGGCCTTCGCGGGCGGCAGATTGTCCGCGATGTCGACTTCCAGCTCGATGGTCGGACCGACCGTCGAGGCGATCAGGTCGGTCATGCTGTCGACGAGCTGCCCCAGATCGACTGCGGTCGGCTGGAGCGGCTGGCGGCGGGCGAAGGCGAGCAGGCGCTGCACCAGCGTCTTGGCCCGCTCGGCGGATTGCAGCGCACCGTCGATCAGCCGCTTCTCGCGCGGCGTGCCCGAGCCCTTGCGCATCAGCATGTCGAGCGAGCCGATGATCGGGGTCAGCAGATTGTTGAAGTCGTGCGCGACCCCGCCGGTCAGGCTGCCCATCGCCTCGACCTTCTGGCTCTGGCGCAGCGCCTCCTGCGCCGCTTCCAGCTCCGCCGCCGCCCTCAGGCGCTCGGAAATGTCGGTCGCCTGATGGAAGGCGGCAACGACCTGGCCCGCGCCGTTGCGAAGCGGAGTATAGGTGATCTCCCAGATCGGTATGCCAAGCTCGGGACTGCCGAACGCTTCGGTCACGGTGAAATGCTCGCCGGTCAGCGCCCGGCTCATCAAGGCGCGCATCGTGCCCTGCTGCTCGGGCACGAACAGCTCGTGGAATACGTCGCCGATCCGCGAGGGGAAGCCATAAATCCGCCGAAACTCGGCATCATGCGCCTTGTTGAACGCGATCAGGCGATAATCGGTGTCGAACGCGCAGATTGGCGAGGCGATGGCCTCGACGATTTCATGGTATCGGCGGATTTCGGCGGTCCGCTCGACCACCTGTTGTTCCAGCGTGTCCTTCAACTGGCGCAGGGCCAATTCGGCGCGGCAGCGTTCGACCGCGACCTTCACCCGCTCGCCGACATTCTGGACCAGCGCCTCTTCCTCGGAACTCCAGGTGCGCGGGGTGGCGCTCTGGACCGCGAGCAGGCCGACCCATTCTTCCTCCTCGAACAGGACGACGTCGACGAACGCGCCGACCTCACGCGCTTGAAGGCCCGAACGTGCGCCGTCGCTCAGGCGCTCGTCCGCGCCGACATTGGTCACGACCACGGGCGCGCCGCCGCGATAGGCGGCCAGCAGGTCGGGTCCGAAGCTCTCAAGAGAATGGCGACCGACGATCGACGAGACCCCGCGCGCATAGTCGCGCTCGACGGTCATCCAGCCGCGCGTCGTGATCTCGGCATAGAAGACCCGGCTGGCCGACAGTTCCTCGCCAAGGCGTTCCGCCGCGAGCGCCATGATCTCGGCGGGTGTCTCCAGCGCGCGCAGATGGTCGGACAGGGTCAGCAGGAAGGCGGCCCGGCGCTCCGCCAGCACCCGCTCGGTCGTCTCGGCCAGGATGCAGAGCACACCGACCGGCTTGCCCTGTATGTCGGTGATGGGCGAGGTGTCGATATTGACCCAGGCGCGCATCTCTTGCCCCGCACGGCGCAGGGGCACCGGCAGGTCCGGGAAATGCAGCGTCCCACCGCCCAGGCCGACCGCCATGATATGTTCGTTGAAGGCGAGATGCTCGGGCCAGCCGTCGCTGACCTTGGTTCCTAGCAGGGCGGGATGGCCATCGCCGACGAACGCGGCATAGGCGTCGTTGTACAACATCACCCCGTCCTCGCCCCACAGCAGCAGGAACGGTACCGCCGAACGCAGCGCCATTGCGAGCGACATGGTCAGCGATTTCGGCCAGGCCTCTACCGGGCCGAGCATGGTCCCCGACCAGTCAATCCGCGCGATCCGATCGGCGCAATCGCCGCCGCCGCTCAGGAAAGGCGGCAACGTGGCGTCAGGATCGGTCGCGGTTGCGCCTTCGCTCTGCGGCAGGTTCGGCGATGGGGGAGCGTCGGTCACTATGGCAGGATACTCGATAAACCGAAAAGCGCGAAGCGGTGATTGATCGGCTTTAAAGTCCTTCGCCTCCAAGCCTGTGGCGGCGCCCCGGTCCGCCAACAAAAAAAGGCCCCGGTTTTCACCGGGGCCTCCTCCGATCATTTGGGGGAACGTTCGGAAGCTTAGAAGGTGCCGCGCAGGCCGATCAGGAACTGACGGCCCGGCTTATACTGGGTGAACGTCGCGTTCTCGAACTGGAAGTAGGAGCGCAGCGTCGCATTGGTGAAGTTGGCGACGTTGATGGTCAGCTGCGGCGCACCCGGAATGCCGAAGATCTTGTCGAGGTCGAACGCCGACGAGAAATCGTAGGTGGTATAGTCGGTCCCGAACAGCGCGGCGGCGGGGATGCCGTTCTGTGCCGCGCCGCTGTTCTGCGCCCCCTGACGCGAGGTCGTGGCGACGCGCAGCATCACGCCGTTCTTTTCGTAATAGCCGGTGATGTTGTAGGTGAAGGGGGCCACGCCGAACGCGACGGCCGGACCGTCGCTGCGCTGGTCGACGATCGTGGCGTTGGCGTTGAAGCCGAAGCCGGTGATGCCGATCGCGCGGGTCAGGAAGTCGAGCGGCTGAACCCACTGGAATTCCAGGCCGTTGATGGTCAGCTTGTTAGGCACGTTGATCTGCGACGTCACCTGCACCTGCGCCTGGCTCGGCCCGCCGCGCGAATTGATCGCGATCTGCTGCGTCGGGTTCAGCGTGTCATAGGTGATGCCGTACTGCGCCAGGTTCGAGAAGGGCACCGTGCTGATCGCGGTGGTGGTGAACCCTTCCAGCGACTTGCGGAACGCGTTGAAGCTGATCACGCCCTCACGGCCGGTATAATATTCGAAGCCCAGGTCGAGGTTGGTCGACAGATAGGGCGCGAGCGCCGGATTGCCGATCGAGGCCTGATCTGCCGAAGGCGCACCGAAGTTGATCCCCGGCAGCTGGGCGGAAGGGTCGGGCCGGGTCATGGTGCGCGAACCCGCGACACGCACCACCGCATGTTCGCCGATGTCATAGGCGAAGGTCGCGGCGGGCAGCCATTCGGAATAGACGTTGCGCGTCTCGGCGATGTTGATGATGCTCGGATAGCGGCTGCCATCCGGCAGGGAGGCGCCCGACGCCGTCGTGTTGCGGGGATCGGGGACCGAGACGCGGCCCGAGATCGTCTGGATCGTGTTGACGTAGCGCAGGCCGACATTGAAGCGCAGCGTGTTGCCACCCAGTTCCTGCGCGCCGTTGACTGTCGCGAAGGCCGACTTCACGACTTCGCGAATGAAGCCTGCGCTGGCGCCGGTGTTCGCGCCGCCATTTTCCGGCGCATTGTCGTGGAAGAACTGGTAGTTGCTGGCCTTGGCGAAGGCGGGCCAGTTGACCGTCACGAAGCCGGCAGGCCCCGGCGAGAGATAGCTGGACGCGGCACTATTGGGGATCAGCGACCCGCCATAGCTGACCGGGCCGCTCATGCCCGAGCTGAAGCCGGTGCCATAGCCTGGATAGGTCGGGTAGCCAGCAGGCGCAGCACCCGGCGCGTTCAGACCTTCGCAGGGTGGCTGCGAGTTGGGCGATGGGACGGCGACGTTCGGGTTGTTGCCGCAAACCGCGTTCTGCCAATACTGGCTGTTGTCGAAGCCCCGGATGCGGCGCGACGTGTCGTCATAGGCGCCGCCGACCTTCAGGTTCAGCGCGGTGTCGCCCCAGGTCAGGTCGCCTCGAAGCCCCTTGTTGATGTTCAGGCGACGCTCGTCCTGCAGGTTGACGCGGCTGCCCGCGTACCAGCCGAAATTCTTCGGATCGTTCAGGTCCAGCGCGCTCGTGATCGTCGGGATGCCGCCAGTGTTCGAGAAGGTGACGGTGTTGCCGACGCCCAGCGGCGTGGTCATGCCAACCGTCGGGCTTTCGCGGTGGAAGGTCGAGCGGGCGTAATTGCCCTGGAAGTTCAGTTTCAGCTTGTCGTTGATCTGCCACTCGGCACCCGGATTGACGCTCCAGAGGCGTGTCGTCTCGGTGTAGGGGCGGAATTCGTTGAAGAACTGGGCGTTGGCGAAGGTGCCGCCGGTGACGGTGCAGCCCGCGCTGCAATCCGACTTGTCGAAGGTCAGGTTGGTCGGGATGATCGCGCCGTTGCGGACGATCCACGCCATGTTCTCGCGGATCAGCTCGTTCTTCTTGAAGCCGTACAGGCCGTCCACATAAAAATGCAGCTCGTCGGTCGGGCGATATTCGGCGCTCAGGATCGCGTTGATGCGGTCACGCGGGCCGCGAATGCTGGTCACGCGACCCAGACGGGGCAGCAGGCCGTTGTCGATCTGCTGGATGGTCGCGCCGGGATTGTTGGCGAGCAGGAAGTTGCGGTCGATCACGGTGCCGGGGATCAGGCCCGCGCCCGCGCCGTTCGGTACGGTCGACGGGATCGTCCAGTTGCCGCCGCCGGTGCTGTTGCAGCCGCTGGTCGCGCCGCACTGGGCGGCGGTCAGCGCCGGGTTGGTATAGCCGATGGTTTCGAACCCGCGCGTGTCGGTGAACAGGCGCTGCGCCGAGACGCCCGCCAGCACGCCGAACGTGTCGTTGCGCCAGCTGCCGATCAGCGAGCCGCGCGCACCGATCCGATCCTCCGGCGTCTGCTTCGATCCTTGGATGTTATAGGCGACGAACGAGGTATTGCGATCGAACGGACGGGCCGAGCGCAGGTCGATATTGCCAGCCGCGCCGCCTTCGAGCAGGTCGGCGGTGTAGCTCTTGTTCACGGTCAGCTTGGTGAACAGGTCGGTCGGGAAGAAGCTGAGGTCGACCGAGCGGTCGGTGCCCTGCGCGTCGGTCGAACCCGACGAGGCGACCGCGATCGGCGCGCCGTTCAGCGTGACGTTGGTGAAGTTCGATCCCAGGCCGCGAATGGCGACGTTGGTGCCTTCGCCGGTCACGTCGCGGGTGATGGTGACGCCCGGAATACGGTTGAAGGATTCCGCGATGTTGGTGTCGGGGAACTTGCCGATATCCTCCGCAAAGATCGAGTCGGTGAAGCCGGTCGACGCGCGCTTGGCGTTGGTCGACTTGGCAAGGCTCGACCTATAACCAGTGACGACGATGTCCTCGGACGGCGTGCCCTGGGTCTGGTCGGTCTGCGGCGCGGGCGGCGTGGACGGGCCGTTATCCTGGCCGTTGTTGAGTATCTGCTCCTGCGGGGCGGGAACCGCCTGCGCCCAGACGGTCGACGCGCTCATCGCGCCGACGCCCGTGGCGCATAGCAGGGCAATGCGGCTGAGGCGGATGGTGGGCACGGATTTCATGTCAGGTCCTCTCTTGCGGCCCGCTGTCGTTCGTTGCGACATGCGGAAAAATTTCGGTGGATCGGTGGGCAGGTGTCGGATCAGGTGGATGGCGTGTCATGCTGGCCGGGGCGATGCGCCGCGCGGTCTGCCGATGCGTCGGCCATGACGATGCCGTTAACCATCCTATCCCCTCCGACCGTCTGATGCGGCGTATGCTGATAGCGCTATCGTTCTGCGTTATTGGTCCACAAGTCAATGGAAATTGGTTAGGCCGCGGTGGGTTCGTGACGAACTATGGCTGTTCTGCAACAGCCACGCCGTATCAAGATGAGACGGCCAGCTTAAATCTAAAGCCAGCACAAGTGCAGGTGGTAATACTGCAATCGATTTATCAATGCACAAGTAAAGCCAGACCGGCCGGACCAAAGCTGGTGCGTCTGGTTTTGCCGGTAAGGAATAGCGGTCGGTCGCGACCTTTCCGAGGCCGCGACCGTTAACCGCCTTATGACGTGTGCCCCGGCGCGTAGGGGAAGCGCTGCGCTTTGTACCAGGCCAGATCATGTTCGGGCGCGCGGACCCCGGCAGGGAGCGGGCGATGGTTGACAGACATCCAATAGGCCAGGCTGGCGTCGCGCCACCAGCGGGCCTCGCGTTCCTGAACTGCGAGATAGGTCGCCGTCTTCTGCCACCGCTCGGCATCGATCTTCGGGCGCAGGCCGTCCCATTGCCGCTGCATCTGCGCGACATAGGCGACGCCGCGATCATAATGGGCGACCAGATCCTCCCACAGGGTACGGCCGCTCGCCATCCGCCGGTCCCAGGGCAGGTGATGGAACCAGAGCAGCATGGATTCGGGTGTCGTCTCCGGCTTGCCGAAGGCCTTCGCGACCGGCCCCGCATATTGGCCGACGGCGTTGCTGCCCGAGGCGGTACGGTCGAAGCCGATCCCGTTCGCATCGGCGCGGTGATAATAGGTCGGGTTCCATTCAGGCCGCGCCAGATCGGACACCCACGGTCCCGGTCCATAGTGATGACCCGTCGCCATCAGATGCGCGAGGCCCAGCGCGCCGGTATAGTCGACCACCGCCTCCCGGCTTCCCATCATCATGGCGGTGACGGTATCGATGACCTGCCGGTCGGTGCCGAAGGTCTGCGCGGCCCAGGCGCGCGCAATCTCCTCCGCCGAGAGATCGGGGTCCCAGGCCAGGCGGCCAAAGGCGTACCAGTTCGCCTGGTTGAAGGTCGATCCGCTCCAGTCGCGATCGCGCCCGATATTGGCGACGCCCGCCATGCCGGAGAGTTTGTGATGCTCGGCCTGGCCGTCGACCACATCCGCCACCGTCTCGCCCGGCTTCTGTTCGGTCTTGGCGTCCAGCACCTCGGTGAACAGCGGGCCGAGATAGGCTAGATGAGTCGCAAATCCCAGATATTCCTTGGTAATTTGGAACTCGATCATCAACGGCGTGCGCGGCATAGCGCCGAACAGCGGGTGGAAGGGTTCGCGCGGCTGGAAGTCGATCGCGCCGTTCTTCACCTGCACCAACACATTGTCGGCGAACTTGCCGTCGAGCGGCTTGAACTCGGTATAGGCTTGCTTGGCGCGATCCTCGGGATCGGTTTCGGCATAGACGAAGGCGCGCCACATCACGATGCCGCCATGGGGTTTCACCGCCGCGGCCAGCATGTTGGCGCCATCGGCATGGGATGCGCCATAGTCGCGCGGGCCGGGCTGGCCCTCGCTATTGGCCTTGACCAGGAAGCCGCCGAAATCGGGGATGGTGCGATAGATTTCGTCGGCCTTGGCCTTCCACCACGCGGCCACCGCCGGATCGCGCGGATCGGCGGTCTTCGGCCCGCCAAGCTCGATCGGCGCGGAGAAGCGGACCGACAGATAGACCTTGATGCCCCAGGGCCGGAATATGTCCGCCAGCGCGGCGGCCTTGGCGATATAGGGCGCGGTCAGGCTGTCGGCCTTGGCGTTGACGTTGTTCAGGACGGTGCCGTTGATCCCGATCGACGCGTTCGCGCGGGCATAGTCGGTATAGCGCGGATCACGGAAGTCGGGCAGCGTCCACCAGTCCCAGAGCGACTGGCCCGCATAGCCACGCTCGACGGTTTCATCAAGATTGTCCCAATGGTTGAGCACGCGCAGCTTGACCTTGGGGGCCGAGCGCAATGCGACGCCGTCCGCCTTGCCGCCGGTCGCGAGATGACGGATCAGCGCGAACGCACCGTAAAGCGCGCCGCGATCGCTGTTGCCCGCGACAAGCAGGACTTTCTGCCTGTCTAGCGTGACGCTACGAACCAGATAGCCTTCCTCGCCCAGCCCCTCGAACGGCAAACGCAGCGAGCGGAGGGCAGGGTCGGCCGCCGTCGCGACCATGACGGGCGGCGTACCAGCGGGCAGGGCGCGGCGCAGTTCGGATGCCGCCAGATCGAGCGTCGGCGACGCCCCTGACACCCTGACATTCACCTGTCCGACCGATGGCGCCGTATTGCGCAACCATAGCGCGTAGCCGTCCTCCGCGACCGCCGGAAATGGCAGTGCGACCAAGGACAGGGACAGCGCGGTGGTCCATGCGCGAATCCGTTTCATGCCATACTCTCCCGATGTGTCGGCAATTGACAAGCCGACGCTTGGCCCGCACGTTACCGCTATCAGACCAATTGGCAAGTCGGGTTGGACCGGCTGCCTGACAGGAGGGGCCTGAATGACCCGCTGGCAAGACCCGATCCGCCATGCCGCTTCGTGCGGCCATCCTTCTGTCGCGCCTCTGTTCGCCTGAAGGACGTTTCCATGCCCAAGATCGTTTCCGCCCGCCTGATCGTCACCTCGCCGGGACGCAATTTCGTCACGCTGAAGATCGAATGCGACGACGGCACCACCGGCCTGGGCGATGCGACGCTCAACGGGCGCGAGATGGCGGTCGCCAGCTATCTGCAGGACCATGTCATCCCCTGCCTGATCGGGCGGGAGGCGCACCGGATCGAGGATATCTGGCAGTATCTCTATAAGGGTGCCTATTGGCGGCGCGGGCCGGTGACGATGACCGCGATCGCAGCGGTCGACATGGCGTTGTGGGACATCAAGGGCAAGGTCGCCGGGCTGCCCGTCTATCAGCTGCTGGGCGGCCCCGCGCGTGAAGGCTGCATGGTCTATTGCCATGCCAACGGTACGTCGATCGAAGACACCATCGCCACGGCCATCCGCCACCGCGACGAGGGCTATCGCGCGATCCGCCTGCAATGCGGTGTGCCGGGCCTCGCCTCCACCTATGGCGTGGCCAAGGCCGGGCAGCGCTACGAACCCGCCGATGCCGACCTGCCCAGCGAGAGCGTCTGGTCGACCGAGAAATACTTACGCGTCGTGCCGGAACTCTTCGCCGCCGCGCGCGAGGCGCTGGGTTGGGACGTGCACCTGCTCCATGACGTCCATCACCGCCTGACCCCGATCGAGGCGGCGCGGCTGGGCAAGGATCTGGAGCCCTATCGTCCCTTCTGGATCGAGGATGCGACCCCCGCCGAGGACCAGGAGGCGTTCCGCCTGATCCGCCAGCATACGACGACGCCGTTGGCGGTGGGCGAGATCTTCAACTCGATCTGGGATGCCAAGCATCTGATCGAGAACCGGCTGATCGACTATATCCGCGCCACGGTCGTCCATGCGGGCGGCCTGACCCATTTGCGGCAGATCGCCTCGCTCGCCGACCTGTATCAGGTGCGCACCGGCTGTCACGGCGCGACCGACCTGTCGCCTGTCACCATGGCCGCGGCCCTGCATTTCGGGCTGTCGATCCCCAATTTCGGCATCCAGGAACATATGCCGCACACCGAGGAGACGGACGCGGTCTTCCCGCATCATTATCGCTTCGAGGATGGCATGATGCACCCCGGCGACGCGCCCGGCCTGGGCGTCGAGATCGACGAGGCGCTGGCCGAAACCTACCCTTACAAGCGCGCCTATCTGCCGGTGAACCGTCTGGAGGACGGGACGCTATGGAGTTGGTAAAGAGGGTGGAGCTGGTAAGATGAGCGATCTGACCCAGGCTGCCGCCACCGCGCCCGACACCGCCGCCCATGCCGTGCCGCCGCCACGCGGGCGGGTGCGCTGGGTCATTTGCGGGCTGCTCTTCGCCGCCGTCGTGCTCAGTTATATCGACCGGCTGGTGCTGGGGGTGCTCAAACCCCAGCTGACCGTGCTCTATGGCTGGACCAATAGCGGTTACGGCGACATTACCGGCTATTTCCAGGTCGCCTATGGTTTCGGCTTCCTGCTGTTCGGCTGGCTGATCGACCGGATTGGGCCGCGCGCGGGCTATCTGCTGGCGATGGGGGCATGGACGGTCGGCCATTTTGCGCAGACGCTCGTCACCTCGACCACCGGTTTCGCACTCGCGCGCATCCCGCTGGCGCTGGGCGAGGCGGGGACTTTTCCCTCGGCACTGGCGGCCGCCTCGCAATGGTTCCCCAAGAAGGAACGCGCGATGGCGATCGGCATCTTCAATGCCGGGGCCAATGTCGGTGCGGTGGTGACGCCGTTGCTGATCGGGTTCCTGATCGCCGATCTGGTACTCGACTGGCGCTGGGCGTTCATCATCACCGGATTGTTCAACGTCGTCTGGCTGACCGCATGGTGGCGGCTCTATCACCCGCCGCACAGCCATCCGCGCATCACGCCCGAGGAACGCGCCTGGATCGAGGCGGAGCGGGTCGAGACGATAGGGCGCGCGGGCTTTCTGACCGTGCTGCGCCACCGTGAGTCCTGGTCCTATATGACCGGGCGTTTCCTGATCGATCCGGTCTGGTGGACCTTCCTGTTCTGGCTGCCGGACTTCTTCCACAGCCGCTATGGCTATGACCTGAAGAATTTCGGGCCGCCGCTGGTCGCCATCTATATCATGGCCGATGTCGGCGCGATCGTCGGCGGCTGGTATTCCTCACGGCTGTTGAAGCGGGGTGTCGAGACGGGCCGGGCGCGCAAGCGGGCGATGTTCGCCTGTGCGCTGTTCGCGCTGCCCGTGATGTTCGCCGCGCAGGCGAGCAGCATCTGGGTTGCGGTGGCGATGATCGGCCTCGCCTGTGCCGCGCATCAGGGCTTTTCGACCAACCTCTTCGCACTGCCCGGCGACCAGTTCCCGCGTTATGCGCAGGGAACGCTGATCGGTTTGGGCGGCTTTGCCGGAGCGACCGGCGGGTTCATCGCGTCCAAGGCGCTGGGTGCGCTGCTCGACCGGGTAGGGAGCTATCAGCCCTTCTTCATCGCCTGCGGCCTGGCCTATCTCGTCGCGCTGCTGGTCTTCCACATCCTGAACCCGCGTTACCGCGACGTGCGGATCGGTGCCGTGTAACATTTCATGTCCCGGTCGCAGCGGCGGACATATGGCCGGATCGGGTGGTTCCTCGCTCACGCAACCGGGAGCCAGCATGAACAGGATCGCCTTCGCCCATCTTCTTCTCGCCTCGACGATGGTCGCAGGCGGGGCCTCCGCCCAGTCGGGCACCCCGGTCGTGGGCCTTCCGCCCCAGCCGGAGCCCTATGCGACGGAGTCGGTCGTCAACCATCCCAAGACGATCGGCTGGCCCGAGGGGCGAAAGCCCGTCGCGCCGCGCGGCTATGAGGTGGTGAAGTTCGCGGGCGGCCTGGACTATCCGAGGCAGGCGTTGCTGCTGCCGAACGGCGATGTGATCGTGGCGGAGGCGCGTACCAAGCCCAAGCTCGACGCCGATCCCGAGGTTCAACGCGGGCAGGCGCTGTCCAAGACCACCGGGTTCAGCGCCAATCGCCTGACGCTGCTCCGCGATGCGGACCGGGATGGCGTGGCGGAGCAACGCTTCATATTGCGCGAAGGCCTGAACCAGCCGTTCGGGATGCAATATGTCGGTGGGCGGCTCTATGTCGCGAACACCGACGGCGTGGTGAGCTTTCCCTTCCAGCCCGGTCAGACGACGATCACCGCCGCGCCCAAGCCGCTGATCGCGCTGCCCGCCGGTGGTTATAACAACCACTGGACCCGCAACCTGCTGCTCAGCCCCGATGGCCGCACGCTCTATGTCTCGGTCGGCTCGGCTTCCAATGTCGGCGAGTTCGGCATGGACGAGGAGAAGCGCCGCGCCGCCATCCTCGCGGTCGATCTGGCGAGCGGGCGCGAGCGTCTTTACGCCTCGGGCTTGCGCAACCCGGTCGGCATGGCCTGGGCGCCCGGCAGCGGTGTGCTGTGGACGGCGGTCAACGAACGGGATGAGATCGGCGACGATATCTCGCCCGATTATCTGGTCGGCGTGAAGGAAGGCGGCTTCTATGGCTGGCCGTATAGCTATTATGGAAAGCAGGATCCCCGCCATGCGAATGAGCGGCGCGACCTGCTGGCCAAGACCCTGATGCCCGATGTTGCCGTCGGCGCCCATGCCGCCGCGCTTGGCTTGGCCTTCGACAAAGGCAATGCGGCGCAAACCGCCTATGTCGCGCGGCACGGTTCGTGGAACCGGTCGAGCTTCAGCGGCTATGACGTGCTGGCCGTGCCCTTTGCCAGCGGTCGCCCGACCGCTGCCCCGCAGCCCTTCCTGACCGGTTTCATCGCCGATGCGAAGAAGGGCGAGGTCTATGGCCGTCCGGTCAGCATCCAGACCCGCGAGGACGGCGCGATCTTCGTCCTCGACGACGCGGGTGATACGGTCTGGCTGGTCCGCCGGACCTCGTGAGGCGCGGACATGGCGCTGCGATGGCGGCGGCCGCGTTCGCCTTCGTCGCGGGGACTGGTCCTGCCTGGGGCCAGTCGATCCCCTTCGCCGATACCGAGGACGCCACCCTGTCCGAAATCGATGTGAAGGATCGTAAGGCGGACTGGCACCCGGTCGTCATGCTCGACGTCCGCAACGGCGATTATGCACGCGGTGCGCTGGACGATGACGATGCGGCACTCGACCGCGTGCCAGTGCATGTCGCCGTCGGTGGTGCGCGGGTCGTTCGGCGGAGACGGGACGGCGCCGGGGAGCTGTTCGTCGTCGGACAAAGCTCCAACGGCTTTCACGCGCCGCGTCAGGACGAACGTGCCGCCCCGCGTGCCTGGTATGAGAGCAACAATCTGCTCGGGCTCGCCTGGCGTCCGGCGGAGGGGCTGACGACGGCCGCGACCTACGCCATCAAGACCAGTCCCAACGGCGTGGCGTCGACGACGCATGAAGCCAGCCTCAGTCTTCTCTATACCGCCGATCAAGGTTTCGGGCGGCTGAAACCCCGCGCGGCGATCACCCGTCGGACGCAAGGGGAGGGCGGTCTTTACACGATCGCCGGGATCAGTCCGTCCTTCGAGCTGTCGGGCCGGGAGGATGGGCCGTCGCTGAGCGTGCCCCTGTTAGTAGGTATCGGTTGGAACGGCTTCTATGCGGCGGGCAGCGGTACGCGGGTGTATGGCAGCGGGGGCGTGACCCTGGCTCAGCCGCTGAAAATGGGTGCCGGTGCCGCGACCTTGCAGGCCGATATACTCGCGCTGGTCCGGGACAACCGGCTGCGTCGCCTGGACGCGCCGGGTGGCACGACGGCAGCGGTGATCCCTCATGCCACGATCTCGCTGACGTTCGCTTGGTAAAGCCCTCCAAACAAAGCGGGAGCCGACTTCATTTCGGTGCGTTTACGATTCCGAATGAGGGAGCGACGGACGGATATGCGGACAGGGACGGTATTGGCGCTGGGATTGCTGGTGTCGGCATGTGGCGGTCAGGTCGCGACGGATCAGAATGCGACGTCCCAGGCGGATGAGCAGGCCGGTCCCGCCCGGTGGAGCGACAAGACACGCGGGCAGCTCAAGCAGGCCATCGATGCGCGTGCGGCGCACGGTCTCGACCATATGACGTTCGACGTGTCCGGCGGCGATGACGGCGGAACGACCACACAGGCGCTGCGCTTCGCCGCCGCCTTGGCGCGAGGGGCGACCGATCCGACCAAGCTGTACGAGGTCTATACCGTGCCCCATCCGTCGCCCGATCTGAAGGCGGGATTGGCGGCGGCGCTGCGCAGCGGCGACCTGACCAAATGGCTGAACGGCCTTGCGCCGCAGGATGGCAATTACAAGCGGCTCTCCGACGCCTATCTCAAGCTCCGGCAGCAGCCGCAGGATGCCGACGTCAAGATTGCGGGCACGGGCGAGCCGATCAAGCCGGGCGACACCGACCCGCGCCTGCCCGCCATCCTGCGCGAGTTGGTTATCCTCGACTATCTTGCGCCCAATGCGGCGCAGGGTGACAGCTATAGCCCGACCATCGTCGATGCGGTGCGCCGGATGCAGGCCGATTACGGCATGAAGCCCGATGGCATCATCGGCAGCGAGGCGCTGGCCATCCTGAACATGTCCAACGCCGACCGGGCGCGGGCCATTGCGGTGGCGATGGAACGGCTGCGCTGGCTGGAGCGGACGCCACCTGCCACCCGGATCGACGTGAACATTGCGGCGGCGCGCCTGACCTACTGGCGCGACGGCAAGATCGTCGACAGCCGCAAGGTGGTAGTGGGCGAGCCGGATACCGAGACGCCGCAGCTCGGGTCGCCCATCTATCGCCTCGTCGCCAACCCGACCTGGACGGTGCCGCGATCGATCCAGGAAAAGGAACTGGCCAAGAAGGGCGCTGGCTATCTGAAGGCCAACAACATGGTCTGGAAGGATGGCTGGATCGTGCAGCAGCCCGGCCCGAAGAATTCGCTCGGGCTGGTCAAGTTCGACATGCTGAACGACCACGCAATCTATCTGCACGATACGCCCGCCAAGGCGCTGTTTGGTATGGTTCAGCGGCAGCGAAGCCATGGCTGCGTCCGCGTCGACGACGCGCTGGGCTTTGCCGAGATGCTGGCGAAGGACGAGGGCGTGCTGGACGAGTGGCACAGGGCGCGCGAGACGGGCAAGGAGAGCTTCGTGAAGCTACCGCGCCAGATCCCGGTCCGGCTGCTCTACCAGACGGTGCTGTTCGACGATGGCGGAGAGCCGATCGTGCGCAACGATCCTTATGGCTGGGATGACCGGGTCGGTGCGGCGTTGGGCTTCAAGGCAGGCAAGGCGCTGCGTGTCCAGACCGGCGCGGCGGATGTCGGGCCTTGATGGCCCGACAGCTTAGCCGCGCAAGGCGCTGAGGTTGGACAGGAAGTTGGCGATTTCGCGGCGGCGCAACCGTTCCTCCGCGAATTCGCCATCCACGCCCAGGCGCCAGCGGAGCGCGCGGTCATGGGGGGCCTCGTAAAGCGCGTCGAGGTCTTCGCTCCAGGCCTCGACATCCTCCGCCCGATCGGCCAGTCCGGCCTCGACCAGATCATCGGCCTGGGCGGCGATCGCTAGGGCGATTTCGCGTAGCGCCAGTTCTGGGTGATATTGCACGCCCCAGAACACCCCCCGGTCGAAACGGATTTCCGCCGCCTGTACGGTCGTCACCGCATTGCTGGCGAGCAGCGTCGCACCCGGCGGCAGTTGTTCGACTTCATCGCCGTGGATGGCGGGTGCGTCCCAACTCGGCGGACGGCCAGCGAGCAACGGATGGCTGCGGCCAGCCTCGCTCGGGGTGATGCGGCGCGCGATGCCCGCCTCCATCCGCTCGGGCATCTCGCGCACCCGCCCGCCCGCCGCCGCGACCGCGATCTGCAACCCTGCGCACGATCCGAATGAGGGCGTACCCGCCGCAAAAACCTGGGTCATGAAGTCAAGCTGACGCCGGACCTCGGGGCTGTCGTCATAGACGTGCATCGGCGATCCGGTCAGGAAGACCGCATCGAACTGCGCCAGTCGGTCTGTCGAGAAACCGCAGCTAGCATCGTCGGCGGGAGATATGATCGTCGTCTCGATCCCCGGCTGCATCTGTTCCAACGTCGCCGCATAGGTTTCGCCCGAACTCTTCCCCGCACGGCGGCGGCGGGCTTCCCGTTCCTCAGGCAGTTCGCTTTGCGCGATCAGATAATGCGGCACAGGATGCTTTCGATAGTGAGCCGCGACAACGCGCGCCCGCGTCGGAATGTTCGCCGTAAGTGCTGCATATTTCGGCAAAATTGTGAGCAGCTAGCACGCCCTACAATCAAGCTAATGCGAGCGAGTTGCAATCGCATGATCTTTTGCCTATGCGCCTCCCACCACAAAGGGGGTGGCGAGAATGAAGATGCGTTGGCGGCTTTTGGCGATGACCTCGGTCGCATTCTGTCCGGCGATCGGCCATGCGCAGGATGCCCGGTCGCAACAGGAAGCGGCCACGGTCGCAGAGGCGGGCGATGCGCCGAAGCAGGATATCGTCGTCAGCGCGGCGCGTTCCGTCCTGCCGCCCAACGCCCTGCCGATGACGATCGACGTCATCGACAAGCAGGCGCTGGACCAGCAGCTCGCCATCTCCGGCTCGGTGGTCGATGCGGTGGCGACGCTGACCCCGTCCTTCTCGCCGACCCGCCAGAAGCTGTCAGGCGCAGGCGAGACGCTGCGCGGTCGCTCGCCGCTATACGCGATCAACGGCATTCCGCAGACGACGCCGCTGCGCGACGGAAGCCGCGACGGGTACACGATCGACGGCTTCTTCATCGACCGGGTCGAGCTGATCTATGGATCGAACGCGCTTCAGGGCGTCGGAGGGACCGGCGGCATCGTCAACCAGGTGACGGTGGGCGCGCCCCGCAAGGAGGGGCTGAGCGGCCGCGCGCTGGTACAGGGTACCGCCGACGCCGATTTCCACGGCGAAGGGCTGGGCGGCAAGGTCGGTGGACTGCTCCAGTACAAGTCGGGCCGCTTCGATATCAGCGCGGGCGCGGTCTATGAAAAGCGCGGCGTGTTCTATGATGGCGATGGGCGGCGTGTCGGCCTGAACCTGACCCAGGGCGAAACGCAGGATTCGCGCACGACCTCGCTGTTTGCGCGGGCGGGCTATGCCGTGACCGACACGATGCGGCTCGACCTGATCGCCAGCCGTTTCGAGCTGAAAGGCGATGGCGATTATGTCGCGGTCGCGGGCAACCGGCTGACCGGCCTGCCGACCAGTGCGCAGCGCGGCAACCCGCCGGGGCGCAGCGCCGCCAGCCGGACCGAGAGCGTCGCGCTGTCGCTGACCGATCCCGATCTGGCCGAGGGCAATCTCGTCACCCAGGTCTTCTGGAACCGCACCCACGACACCTTCGGCGCGGAGATCAACCCGATCGCGACCTTCCAGGACCCGTCGATCGCGCCGGTCGGCACGCTGATCGACCAGTCGCAGAACCGGAGCCGCAAGATCGGCGGCAAGATCAGCTATGAGCGCGCCATTCCCGGTTTCGAGGCGCTGACGGCGATCGTCGGGTTCGACGCGCTGTGGGACAAGACCGAGCAGCGGCTGATCCTGACCGACCGTGTCTGGGTGCCGCCGAGCGATTTCCGTAGCCTGGCGCCCTTCGGCCAACTCAATCTCGCGCTGTTCGACAAGGCGGTGCGGTTGGCGGGCGGGGTGCGGTGGGAGAATGTCCGCATCCGCATCGACGACTATACCACGCTCGCCACGTCCAATCGCGTATCGGTGAAGGGCGGGACGCCGACCTTCCAGGACGCCCTTTTCAACGGCGGCGTCATCGTCGAGCCGGTCCGGGGCATCCGCGCTTATGCCAGCTATGCCGAGGGCTTCACCGTGCCCGATATCGGTCGCATCACCCGTGCGGTGAACCGGCCGGGCGTGGAGATCGACAAGTTCCTCGACATCGCGCCGATCGTCTCGAACAATCGCGAGATCGGCATCGAGGTGAAGCGCGGGCCGCTTGATGCCAGCGCCGCCTATTTCTGGTCGTCGAGCGATAAGGGGCAGCTGCTCATCGCCAATCCGGGCGGCATCTTCGACGTGCAGCGGCTGCGCACCGAGATTCAGGGGCTGGAGATCAATCTGGGGATGCGCCTGCCGTTGCCCGGCACGCGCTTGTCCATCGGTTATGCGCATCTGTCGGGCCGATATGACAGCAACACGCCGCCCGACGGGATCGTCAATACCGATCTGGACGGCAGCAACATCTCGCCCGACCGGCTCAATCTGGCCGCTAGCTACGACCGCGGCCCCTGGTCGGCGCGGCTTCAGAGCCAGTTCTTCCTGTCGCGCACCTTCAAGGGGCTGTTGCGCGATCCGCGCAACGACTTTGGCGGCTATACCGTGGTCGACGGGACCATCGCCTATAATACCGGCAAGGGGACCATATATCTTGCCGCGCAGAACCTGCTCGACCGCTTCTATATCGATTATTCCAGCGACACCCGGCTGCCGACCGACAATTTCAGCTATTTCGCCGGGCGCGGGCGGACGATCACGCTGGGTTGGGACGTAAGGTTCTGACCATGAAGTGGCTCGACCTGCTCCATCGCTGGACGGGCGGCGTGATCGGCCTGGTGCTGGCGTTGCTCGGCCTGACGGGAAGCCTGCTCGTCTGGAAGGCCGCGTGGATCATGGTGCCGGGCAAGGCCGTGCCGTTGGTCCGCGATCCCGGCTCGGTTGCGGCGGCGGTGCAACGTTTGCTGCCCCAGCCGAAGGGCGGCGAGAGCGTGGTGTTCGCGGATAACGGTTTTGCGCTGAACCAGCTTCGCTTGCCGGGCGGGGCGGGGGCCTATGCCGATCAGGCCGGGCGGATCGTCGATCGCTGGAGCAGCCAGTGGGAGCGGCCGGAGCTATGGCTGTTCGATTTCCATCATCATCTGTTCGCCAGCGATGTCGGCGAGACGGTGATCGGGATCGCCGGGCTGTGCGGGCTGTTCTTCGTCGTGTCGGGGACGATCCTGTGGTGGCGGACCCGACGGACCTTCAAATGGCGGCTTTGGCCGAAGCGGCTGAGCCGTCCCGCGATCGTCATGCATCACCGTGATCTGGGTATTATCGTCGCGCCGCTTTTGCTGCTCTCGACCGTCACCGGCGCGGCCATGGTGTTCCGGCCGTTCGCGATGATCGTCGTTGCCCCGTTCGGCTCGCCCGCCAAGGCGCTGGCGGCGCTAAGACCGGGCAAGGTTCATGGCGGAGCGCTGACAGCCAACCCACCTTGGCAGGCGATGCTGACGACGGCGGCCCAGCGTTATCCTGATGCCGTGCCCCGTATCCTGAGCATGCCACGCAAACCGGGCGATCCGATTACGCTGCGGATGCGCCGGGCGGACGAGTGGCTGCCCAATGGGCGGACCACCCTGTCCTTCGACGCCGCCACCGGGCACCTGCTGTCGAACACCGACGCGATGGCGATGCCGCGCGCGGCGCGGGTCTACAACATGCTCTATCCGCTTCATGCCGGACGGGTTGGCGGGGTGGCGTGGAAGCTGCTGATGACCGTCAGCGGGCTGGCGTTGACCCTTTTGGGGACGCTGGCGGTGTGGACCTTCTGGTTCCGGCGTCCACGCCGCTCGGCCCGGCGGGCCGCTTAACGCCGCTCCCGCGCCGCGCGGTAGCGGACCAGCGCCTCCACCGCATCGGTCTGAATCAGGCGGACACCCATATCGGCCAGCCGTCCCCAGACCGCCGCCGGATCGCGACGCGCCTCGGGATCGCCACCCATGCCCGTGACGAAGCCCTTGAACAACGTATTGACCCAGATCGGCACGCCCACCGCCTTGGCCCGCGCCATCACGGAGGGCAGGGTGGCGAGCGGCAGGGCCGGCAGTTCGACGGCGAGGGGCTTCACACCCCCGCGCATCTGCTGCTCGATGATCTGCGGCACGTCGGCGGCATTCGGCTCCGCCGTGATCGGGATCGGGGCGAAGGGCACGCGGTCATAGGGGGCGATGGCGGCAAGCGGCTGCGAGGCGACGCCCGCGAAGGTCTTCACGATCACTCGGTCCTGCGCACCGGCCCGGTGCACCGTGTTCACGACCTCGCCGTAAATCGCATCCTTCACATCAAGGTTCAGGATGATGCGATCCTTGGCGAGTGCGAGCATCTCATCCAGGGTCAACACCCGCTGGTCGGTCAGCGGGACCGCAGGACCGCCCTCGTCCTGCCGAAGATGCAGCGCCTTGAGCTGGGTGAGCGACAGGTCGGCAACCTTGCCGGTGCCGTCCGTCGTCCGATCCACGCGGTCGTCATGCATGATGACCAGATACCCGTCGCGGCTGCGCCGGACATCGGTTTCCATCACGTCCGCCCCTATCGCGACGCACTGAGCCAAGGCGGCCGCCGAGTTCTCGGGCGTGGTGCCGAGCCGGTGCAGCGGCGCCGCCTCGTGACAGCCGCGATGGGCGATCACGATCAGCCCCCCTTGCGGATCGCGGATGCGGCGCATGGTATCGGCGGGGCTGGCTTGCGCGGACGAAGCCATACAGGCCAGCGCAAGGGCCATCAGGGGACGGTACATGGCGGACTTTCCCGAAGGAGCGGACATGCGGCTCACCACTTGCGGCTGACGATCAGGCGAACGTTGCGCCCGAACAGCGGCCGCCCGAAGATGGCGGTCGGAACCCCCTGGCCGAAGCGGTCGCCCGTCGTGTTGCCCTCGGTAAAGCCATGCGCATTGGTGATGTTGTCGCCAACCAGCTGGAACTGCCACGCGCCCGAGGTCACGATGCCACCCAGCCCGAACGACCCATAAGCGGGCAGCGCGGTCGAGTTGAAGAAGTCGGTGTAGCGACGCCCGACATAGTCGTAGCGGCCGTAAAGGCTGACCGCATTGCCGCCGACATCGAAGTCGAAGGTCGGACGGACGTTAAGGAACAGCTTGGGTTCGCGGACGATCTGCTTGCTGTTGGCACGGCTGCCGTCGAGGCCGGTATTGCTGCTGAAGTTTAGGTAGCGCGGGTTCTGCCACGTCACCGATCCGGCCAGCGAGAAGGGGCCAGCGAGCTTCAGGCGTCCGTCCGCTTCCATGCCCTTCGTCTCGGCGGTGCCGATGAAGGTCGTGGTCACGTCCGCGCGCCCCGTGGCCGGATTGAACCCGGCAAAGCTCGCGTTGAGCGGATCGAACTTGGTGTAGAAGCCCGTGATATAGAGATACGACCCGCCCGAGGCCAGCTTGACCCCCGCTTCGTACAGCTTCGCCTTGGTCGGGATGACGGCGGGCGTGGGGAAATTGAAGGCGATGGTGGTGTTCTGCGGCACGTCGAGCTGCGAGGCGCGCAGATACATGCCGATATGGCGGCTGAGGTCGTAATTGGCGCCGACGGTCCAGTTGGTCGCCTGCTGCTTCAGCCGCAACTGACCGATCGCGCCGGTAAAGCCGCGCGTGTTGTTGTCGGCCAGCGTCGTGGCGTTGCCCAGATTATAGGTGGCGGTCAGCTGCGCGAAGCCGCTATAGCTATACCATTCGTGCCGGATGCCCGCATCGAAGCGAAGCCGGTCGGTCACGTCCCAGCTGTCGGTGCCATAGAGCGCGATCATCCGACCGTCGACATTGCCCGCGTTCAGCGACACCGCATCGTTGAGCGAGCCATTGTCCGTGACATAGCCCAGCACCGCCCCGTTCGCCGAATAGGCGGCAAGGTCGAGCAGCTTGGGCTGCGACTTCACCTGGATCAGATAATTCTGATAAGCGGTGAACATCTTCTGGCCCCAGAGTGAACCATAGGTGCCGATGCGGATGTCGTGGGTGCCGATGCCGGTGTCGAACTTGCGCGTCACCGACAGGTCGGCCTGCGACGAATAGAAGTCGGTCTGGATCGAGCGATACTGCGCCTGCATCACCAGCCCGGAGTCGGCCGACGGGTCATAGGGCGTCTGCCCGCCGGTCCCGGCCAAGCTATAGCCCATGCGCGTGATGCCGGGGCCGAACGCGGTCGTGGAGGCAGCGAGATAGCTGTTGGCGAAGATCGTCGCATCGACCGGGTTTGATGTCGAATAGAAGGCGTCAAAATGCACCTTGCCCATCGTCAGGCCGCCCTTGGCGGAGACGTGCCAGTCGCCATGATCGCCCTCGTAATCCAGCGCGACATTGCCGAACTGAATATGGCGCCCATTGGCCAGGTCGCCGCGCTGGTTCTGGACAACGCCCGACGCGTCGCGATAGCGGATGTTGACGTCGCGCAGCGCGGGCGTGTTCAGCGTGCCGTTGAAATAGTCGATATAGGGATTGAGACTGGTCGACGGATTGCGCGGATCGTTGGTCGGGATCGACAGATAAAAGACGTTGTGGTCGTCGGTATATTGCCCCGAGAGCTTGATAAAGCCATTCGCCAGATCGTGCTTGATGTTGGCACGGATCTGGCCGCCCCGATCGCTGGGGAAGCCGGAGTCGCGATAGCCGTCATGATAGCGCAGGAACCCGCCCACCGCATAATAGGTATCGCTGTTGAGCGGCCCCGCCTGATAGGCGTCGAGCCGGTAATAGCCCGTATCGCCGAGGGTCGCCTGGACCTTTCCCCGTGTCGTCGCGGTGCCGGTGACGGTAATGACGTTGGCGATGGCGGCGGCCGTGCTGGCATAGATCGGGGCGGGGCCACCGCGCACGACCTCGATCCGGTCGGTCATCAGGTCGAGCCGGTTCATCCCGTCGCCTTGGTTGAAGAACCAGCCGTCCAGCTCCTGGAACAGCGGCAGGCCGTCCTGCTGATAATAGAGGAAACCGCGATCGGTCGGGATGCCGCGCACGCGGGTGATGTTCTGCACCTCGCCGCCGGTCGCCTCGACATGGATGCCGGGCAGCGTGCCTATCAGGTCGGTCGTGCTCTTGGGGGCCAGCTTCTGGATGTCTGCCTGCGACAGCGCGTTGACGGCATAGGACACGTCGAAACGGCGCTGCTGACGGGCCGATCCGGTGACGATGATGTCGGAATGGCCTGCATCGGCCGCCGGAGTGTCGGGCGTGGCGGCAGCCGGAGTCTGCGTCTGGGCGAGCGCGGGTTGCGCCAGGACCGTCGCGACGGACAGCGCCGCGCCCATCAAAAATTCGTGCTTCATGATACCCCCCGGAATGTCTGGACGGGGGCGCATTGGCGGCCATCGATGACAGTTTTATTTGCTTACATGTAATTAAATCGCGCCCTGCGACGCGGTGACGGCATGGACCGGAATCATCGCCGCGCCGATGACCACCGCCCGGCTGCCGATGCGCGAGGACAGGATGGCGGGCAGGGTGGATCGATAGCCATCGTCGCGGTGCAGCGACCGCTCCGCCAGCCCTTCGGCGATCCGCTGCAACAAGGCGATGGGCAAGGCGCCCGACAGGATGATCGCACCCGGATCGAGCCAGACCGTGCCGCTCATCACCGCCTGTTCCAATTGCCTGATGACCCGTTCGGTCCAGGCGGCGATCAGGGGCGCATGGCTTTCGATGAGCGCCTCGATCCCGGCAAGCGAGTCGATCGCGACCCCGGACTCGCGCAGGACATGGAGCAGATCGATGCCAGAGGGGCGCGCCCTGTGGCCGGGGAACAGCCGTCCGACCTCTCCCGCATTGCCATGTTCGCCCAGAAACAGATCGCGCTCGGCGATCAGGCCGCCGCCTATGCCATGCCCCAGGAACAGCGTCAGCACCGAGCGATAACGCCCGATGATCCCGTCCTGATAATATTCGGCCAGCGCCGCCGCGCTGGCGTCATTCTCGATCCACACCGGCATGGACAGCGCATCGCCCAGCATTTCGGCGAGCGGCACGTCATTCCACCCCGCCACCCGGTCCACCACGATCCGGCGATTGCGGTCGCCGGGTAGCGCATAGCCGGGCACCGCGACGCCCATGCCGAGGAACTTGCCCCTCATGAAGCCATGGGTGGCAGCGATCGCCTGAAGCCGTGCCTCGACGGTCTGGGCGAAGATGCGCGGGTCGGGGCTGTCGAACGGCGTCGTGTCGTGGACGAGTGGCCGTCCCCGGAAATCTACGATCACCAGTTCCAGCCAGCCCGGGTGGGGTGTCGCCCCGATCGCCCAGCCGCCATGCCCCGACACGGTCAGCGGCACCATCGGCCGCCCCCGCGCCTGCGCGTCGATCGAGTCCTGTTCCTCGATCAGGTCGAGCGCCAACAGCGACTGGGTCAGCCGCGTCATCGACGCGCCGTTCATGCCCAGCAACTGCGCCAGCCGCGTGCGCGGCGCCGATCCCTCGATCCGCAATTGCATCAACACGCGCCGCTGCGGTTCGTTAAGCATGATCTGCGGGCGGCGGGACGGCGGCGTCGAAGGGCGGGACATGGCGAGCCGATATATTTGCGTCGTGTCAAATAAATGAAAGTCATCCGGTCTAGGGGCAGTTGCGATGACGACCGACCCCGAAACCCTGTCCAGCCGATCCCACGTGCTGCCGGTCCAGCTAGGCTATAGCGTCGGCAATCTCGGCAAGAGCGTGGTGTGGACCAGTTTCGAGAGCATCATGCTGTTCTATCTGGTGTCGATCGCCGGGTTCGGGCCGTTGACGGCCGGGGCGCTGCTGGCGCTGTCGCTGTGCTGGGATGCGATGTTCGACCTGAGTGTCGCGCGGTTCACCGATGCACGAGGCGGAGCCAGGGGGCTGGCGAAGCTGGTGCTGGTCGGTGCGCCGCTCTGCGGGGTATGTTTCTGGCTGATCTTCGTGCTTCAGGCGCCCATGGCGGTGGCGGCGGCGATCATCGCCTGCCGGATCGGTTATTCGCTGTGCGATGTCGGGCACAACACGCTGCTGATCCGGGTCGCACGCGCACCGGGAGATGCCGCGCGGGTGTCGGGAATGCGGCTGCTGTTCAGCGCTTCGGGAGTCGCGCTGCTGGCTCTGGTTTCCGGCTCCAGCCTGTCGCTGGCCGATCCGCTGGCCCAGCGCCAGTCCTTTGCGAGTGGCGCCATGGCGGGCGGGGCGCTCTATATGGCGACCCTCGCCATCGCGCTGATCGCGACCCGTGGCCTCAACTCGCCGGGGCAGGCGGCGGCGGGTGAGGGACATTCGCGCCCCATCCTGCGCTATCTCGGTAATCCATCCTTTCGCCGGTTGCTGTTTCTGGCGGTGGTGCAGGCGGGGCTGGTGCCGCTGTTTCAGCGGGCGCTGCCTTTTTACGGGCAGGCGGTGCGCGGCGGGGCGAGCTGGGCGGGGCCAGCATTGTTGACCATCACCATCGCGCAGTCGGTGGCGTTGCCTGGCTGGATGGCGATTGCGCGTCGCCATTCGCCGAGCCGCATCGCCACCGTGTCGCATGGCGTTGCGATCCTCGCCATGATCGGACTGACGGTCCTGCCGAACGGCGCGTTGAGCATGACGCTGCTGGCACTGTTCGGCGGAGCGCTGGGCGGCATGAACCTGGCCATATGGGCCTTGCTGACCGAGATCGTTCAGCGATCCGGCGGCGTGGGTGGCGAAACGACGCCGGTCGGCCTGTTCCTGGCGGGACTAAAGGGTTCGGCGGCGATGGGCAATCTGCTGTTCGCTGCCATCGTCGCGGTGGGGGCTGGCGGTAGCCTCCTGCCGCTTAGCGCGACGGTCGTGCCGATCCTGGGTAGCCTGATCGCCATTGGCCTGCTCATCGGCGGGCGGGGTCTATGGCTTTCACAAGGAAGAGGCGAGGGCCAGTCCGGCGGCGAGTTGCACCAAACCGTAAGCCCGGCGTCGTAGGGGGTGACCGGCAAAGGACCGGACCAGCATATCGACCGCCGGGACGTCCGACCGCCAAAGCTCGACATGCCGCCTTGGCTGTAGCAATCCAAGCAGGCCGTCGCCGATCATGAAGACGGCTGCCATCTCGCCGCTGCGGCGCAGGCCAATCTGCAAAGTCTTTCCGTCGCTCATCGCCGCTCTCCCAAAGTCCCTCAACGCCAGAGCGGGCTCAGGGTCGCATGGCCGCGCAGGCTCAGGCGGCGGCGCGTTCTTCTTCGATGATGGCCCGTGCGAGAACCGCGCACTGACCGCATTTGGGCTGACGACCCAGCGCCTGATACATTTGACACGGGGTCATGGACCCGGCGCGAGCCGCGTCACGAACTTGCGATTCCCGGATGGCATTGCACACGCAGACGACCAAGGCGCTCTCCATCGATAACGGCCGTCTTGTAGCGCTAATGATAGTGGGTCGCAAGGCTGTTGCGAGGCGTTTGCAGAAAATTATAGTGTTCTGCCAGCCATTCCCCTGCTCGCCAGCCGCCAGAGACGCTCGAGTGGCCCTTGTCCGAACCGGGCAAGCCATGGCTTCGACCAGAACAGCATCAGGCCCCACATCATCGGTGCAAGCCAGTAAAGATCGGCCCGGTCCCAGCGGGCGAACTGGCCGAGGCCATGGCCATAGAAGATAGCCGTCATCACGATGCTGGTCGCGATATAGTTGGTGAAGGCCATGCGCCCGGCCGCCGCGATCCGCGTCGTCCACCACCCGCCCGGCCGCGTCAGCAACAGGATCAACGCGGCATAGCCGAGCGTACCGACCAGCCGGAAGGGGATGTTGAGAAACAGCTCGACCAAGGTGATGGCACGAACGTCATATCCGCTCGCCATGATGCCCGACGCCATCGCCGCATAGACCGGGACCGTCAGCCCCAGACCAAGGACTGCCCATCGGCGATAGGCTCGGCGTGACCAGCTTCCCGTCAGGAAACCCGATTTGAACGCCGCCATGCCCAGCAGCATCGCGCTCAACGTGTCCGGGCCGATCTGGACGAGGTCGATCAGCGGATTGCCGTTGTTCTGAAGCCGGAAGGCCGTCGCCGTCGACCACGACCCGCGCATGGCCGCGATCTCCGGTGCCAGACTGGAGGGCGAAGGGGAGCCGAACGCCATCTGATAGCCGTCCCACAAAGCCGCCAGTTGCGGCGTGCTGCGGGTGACGGCGGCGAACAGGCCGACACATTCCAGCGAACCCAGGGCCATCGACAGCCCGGCAAAGGCTGCGGCGGACCAGCAGAGCGCTCTTGGTGTCAGTCCGACAAAGGCCAGAGCGACGATACCGACCAGCGCGTAATGGGCCAGGATGTCGCCGGTCCAGATGAAGGTCAGGTGGACCAGCCCCAGCACGAACAGCACCGCCATCCGCCGCAGATGAAAGGACGCGCCGTTCCAACCCGCCGCATCCGCGCGCTCGATCACTAGCAAGGTCGACGCGCCGAACAGCAGGGAGAAGAGGCCCCGCATCCGCCCGTTGACGAAGCTTTCGGTCAGGACCCAAACCCCGATGTCGACCGGCCGCTGCCCGCCCCAGGCGATGGGGTTGGAATAGGCCGGGTCGGGCAGTGCGAAGCCCGGCAGGTTGGCGAGCAGGATCGCCATCACCGCCACCCCGCGCAAAACATCCAGCGACAACAGGCGATCGCCGGGCGCGGGGGGCGTCAGGATGGGGGCGGGACCGTCGACCAATGAAAAGCTCCGTATGCCTCATCGGGCATAGCCGGGGTGGCCGGGGATGCAACCGGCAGGCGAAGCGAAGCATTGCGATATCATGGGATTATCGCCTCGCCTGACCGGCCGCGCCACCGCCCGCGCGCATCACTCGCCCGCTGCGTCCGCTTTCCTGCGTCAGATCGAGCCGTTCTTTGCCGGACGGGAGGTGACGGGCGGGCCGCTGCTGCTGGCGACGATCCTGGCGCTCGCGATGACCAACGGCCCCTGGGCGACGGCCTTCGAGCGTTTCTGGGACACGCCCGTCACCATCGGTTTCGGTGTGAGCGAGGTGTCGCACCGACTGGCCGAATGGATCGACCACGCCCTGTTGCCGCTGTTCTTCGTGATCGTTGGTGCAGACGTGAAGCGCGAGATGGCGACCGGCCCGCTGGCCCATTGGCGTACGGCGGCGTTCCCCCTGGCGGGAGCGGTGGGCGGAATGCTGGTGCCGGTCGCGCTCTATCTGGCGGTTGCGGGCGGAACGCCTGCGCAGCCGGGCTGGGGTACGGTCATTACCACCGACACCGCCTTCGGCCTCGCGCTGATCGCCGTGTTCGCCAACCGGTTGCCGGCGGGATTGCGTGCGACAATGCTGGCCTTCGCGGCGGTGGACGATGTCGGCGGATTGCTGGTCATCGCCTTCGCCTATAGCGGCGCGATCGACCCCTGGGGCTTGATGGTGGCGGGGGTGGCGCTGGCGGGAATTATCGGGCTTCGCAGGATCGGTTGGGTGTCGTCGGTGCCCTATGTGCTGCTTGCTTTGGTCATCTGGGGCGGCGTGCTGGAGTCCGGAATTCATGCAACGATCGCCGGTGTGCTGATCGGCCTGACCGTGCCCGTGCAGCCCCGGCTGGAGCAGCATGTCTTCGCCCGGCGGGTACAGCGACGGGTGGACGAGTTCCGCGACGCGCACGATGCGGCGGAAGAAGCCGATGATGGCGAGGAGGAGCATCGGCATCGCCAACGCGCCGAGGAGCGGCTGGGCTATCTCCATGAAATGGCGTCGGCCACGCGTGAGGCAAGCAGCCGGTTGATCGAGGTGCTGACGCCCTGGGTCAATTATGTCGTTCTGCCGCTGTTCGCGCTGTCGAACGTGCGCATCCACATCTCGGGTGATCTGCTGTCGATGATCGGCGGCCCGCTGGTCATGGGCGTCGTGCTGGGACTGGTGGTCGGCAAGCCGTTGGGCTTCCTGATCTTTACCTGGGCAGCGAGTGCGATGGGTCTGGCCCGGCGGCCCGATCAGGTGACATGGCCGATGGTGGTGGGCGTCGGCGCGCTGGCCGGGATCGGCTTTACCATCTCGCTGTTCATCGCCGGACTGGCCTTTGGCGATGGCGAGATGCGCGAGGCGGCGTCGCTGGGGGTGCTGCTGGCCTCGGTGCTGGCGGCGGCGATCGGCTATGCGATCCTGCGCCACTGCGCGGAGCCTCGGCACGCGGCCGAGGCTCCGGCAGAGATTTAGGCGAGGGCGGCGTCCGCGCCCATCAGCGCGGGGAAGAAGCCCTCATGCGCGCGGCGCAGATCGTCGAGCGCCACGACGAAGTCGCCGTCCTCGCGCTCGAAGATCAGGCGGCTGCCCGCCGTGCGCCCGATGCGCTCGACCTCGACGCCCGCCTGGTGCGCGTTCGCCAGGAAGTCCATCAGCGCGGTGTCCTCGACCGTGGCGATGTACAGGCCCTGATCCTCGGCGAAGAGCTGGCGGCAGGCCTCTCCCGTTTCCGGGAACTGGATCAGCGCGCCGATATTGCCCGCCAGCGCCATCTCGGCGACCGTCACCGCAATGCCGCCGTCCGAGACATCGTGCACGGCGGTCAGGTGACCGGCGTTGATCGCCTCGCGGACCAGATCGCCGGTGCGGCGCTCGGCATCCAGATCGATCGACGGAGGCGGACCCGCGTCGCGGCCCTCGATGCCATGAACTTCGCGCAGCCACAGCGACTGGCCGATCTCGCCCTTGGGCGTGCCGATCAGGACGATGACGTCGCCGGTGCCCTTGAAGGCGACGGTCGCCGACTTGGACCAGTCCGCCATCAGGCCGACGCCGCCGATCGCAGGCGTCGGCAGGATCGCCGAGCCGCCGCCGGTCGCCTTCGACTCGTTATAGAGCGAGACGTTGCCTGACACGATCGGGTAATCCAACGCACGGCACGCCTGGCTCATGCCCTCGAGGCAACCGACGATCTGGCCCATGATCTCGGGGCGCTGCGGGTTGGCGAAGTTGAGGCAATTGGTGATGGCGAGCGGCTTGGCGCCGACCGCCGTGATGTTGCGCCACGTCTCGACCACGGCCTGCATGCCGCCGGTCACCGGATCGGCATAGCAATAGCGCGGGGTGCAGTCGGTGCTCATGGCGAGACCCTTCTGCGTGCCGTGGACGCGGACCACGGCGGCATCACCACCGGGGCGCTGCACCGTATCGCCGCCGACCATATGGTCATATTGTTCCCAGATCCACCGGCGGGAAGCGATGTCGGGCGAGCCCATCAGCTTGAGCAGGTCCGCCGCCGGGTCCGTGCAGCCCGGCGAGGTGATCGCGGCCGGAACCTGCGTGGGTACGTGCGGACGGTCGTAGAGCGGCGCGTCATCGGCGAGCGGGCCAAGCGGAATGTCGCACACGATCTCGCCCTTGTGGCGCAGGACCATGCGGCCGGTCTCGGTCACATGGCCGATGACCGCGAAGTCCAGCTCCCACTTGCGGAAGATGGCCTCTGCAAAATCCTCACGGCCGGGCTTCAGCACCATGAGCATCCGCTCCTGGCTCTCCGACAGCATCATCTCATACGCCGTCATGCCCTCTTCGCGCTGGGGCACGTCGTCCATGATGAGTTCGATGCCGACGCCACCCTTTGAGGCCATCTCGACCGACGACGAGGTCAGGCCCGCCGCGCCCATGTCCTGGATGGCGACGATCGCGTCCGACGCCATGAGTTCGAGGCAGGCCTCGATCAGCAGCTTCTCGGTGAAGGGGTCGCCGACCTGCACGGTCGGGCGCTTGGCGTCCGCATCCTCGCCGAAATCGGCCGAGGCCATGGTCGCGCCGTGGATACCGTCGCGGCCGGTCTTGGATCCGACATAGACGATCGGATTGCCGACGCCGCTGGCGGCCGAATAGAAGATCTTGTCCTGATCGGCGACGCCGACCGTCATCGCATTGACCAGGATGTTGCCGTCATAGGCCGGATGGAAGTTCACCTCGCCGCCGACCGTCGGCACGCCGACGCAGTTGCCGTAACCGCCGATGCCATGAACCACGCCCGAGATCAGGTGACGCATCTTGGGGTGGTCAGGCCGCCCGAAGCGCAGCGCGTTCAGGTTCGCGACCGGACGCGCGCCCATGGTGAATACGTCGCGCAGGATGCCGCCGACGCCCGTCGCCGCACCCTGATAGGGCTCGATATACGAGGGGTGGTTATGGCTCTCCATCTTGAAGATGGCGGCCTGGCCGTCGCCGATGTCGATGACGCCCGCATTCTCGCCCGGACCGCAAATGACCTGAGGCCCTTCGGTGGGCAGCTTCTTCAGGTGGATGCGGCTCGACTTGTAGCTGCAATGCTCGGACCACATCACCGAGAAGATGCCAAGCTCGACGAGGTTCGGCTCGCGGCCCAGCGCGGTCAGGACGCGCTGATATTCTTCTTCGGACAGGCCGTGGTCGGCGACGATCTGGGGCGTGATCTCGGTCATGGCCCGCGCCTTTAACGCGCTGTCGCGGGTTCGTCACTATCGCTGTTGCGCGAGACGCGTCATGATCGCCAGGGGCAACAGGCGATGGGGGTGGCGCGATGATCCTGGCGATGATGACGGGCTTGGCTCTGGCCGGGGCTGAACTGCCGCCCGAGCCGGAGCGAGTGATGCTGGCGGAGGTGCAGCATCTCTATCGAGGGGCAGGAAACCGTCTTTGGCCGGGTTTCGACAGGGTGCCATTGGACCTGGTCCTGATCGGGCCGGAGCAGGAAACCCTGTTTTGCCACGGCGTGGTCAAGGGTTTCACGCGTGCCGGGCGTGATCCACGGACGAAATGTTCGTTGCAGATCCGACCTCGCAAATTGGCTATCGACCTCTCCTCCGCCGCCGATTTCTTTCCGGGTGGGGAGACGATCGCGATCGGTTATCCCAAGGCCCTGGAAATGACCCCGGCCTATTGGAAGGCCACGGTTCTCCATGAGGCATTCCATCTCTATCAGTGGCATATGCCGGGCTATGCCCACGCCGTCGCGTCATTGGGATTGAGCGCTGGCTCGACCAATGGCAGCTGGATGCTGAACTATCCGTTCCCTTATGCCGACCCTCAAGTCGGAGCGGCCTTTTTGGCGATGGGGGATGCTGGTCTCGCCTTTCTGGAAGCCAAGTCGCCGCGGGAGCGGCGTGCGGCGACGCATGCCTATGTGGCGGCGCGCGAGGCGGCGCTGGCGAAGGTCAGTCCGATGGACCGGCGCTATTATGAATTTCAGGTCGGGCAGGAAGGCGTCGCGCGTTGGACCGAACTGACCTTGGCCCGGCAGGGTGATGCGGCCATGCGCGACGATGCGGTAGAGCGCTGGAGGGGGCTTGCGACGAGCCTGCGGGCGGTGCGCGAGCAGGGCTTCAAGGTCTGGAAACGCGGCGCATTGTACGTTTACGGCACGATAGAAGCAGAGATGCTGGAGCGAGCGGGCGTGGACTGGCGCCAGGAATATCGCCGTTATCCTTTTGGCTTGGGCGATCAGCTCAAGCGGCTGAACTAACCGAGCCGCATCGCCGCCGCGATCGCGATGCCCGACAGCGCCAGCGCAGCCGCGATCCAACCAGCGCCGGTGCGGATCGCCGCTTCGATACCGCCGGTCGAAACGACGGCCTGCTCGCTTTCCAGCTTGCGTGTCGTCGCCCGGATCAGGCGGGGCAGGTCGTCGCCCAGCCGGTCCAGCTCCAGCGCCAGGGCGGTCGCTCGTCTCGTCCAGCGTTCGGGGGCAAGACGGGCCTCGACGATTCGCATGCTTGCCCGGCGAAGCGCGGCCGACAGGTCGAAGTCGGGCTGGATGCCGCTCAACACGCCGTCGATGGTGATGAGCGCCTTGAACAGTAGAAGCATGTCGGGTTGTAGGACGATCCGTTCTTCGCGCAGCACCGGGAAGATGTCGCCCAGAATTGCCGCCAGCCGCAGCGCGCCGCCGCCATGCCGTGCGACCAGCCGGTTGGCGACCGCCTGGAAACGTTCGGGAAGAATATCATCGGTTTGCGACCAGTTCTTCAGCGTTTCCGCCAGCAAGGCCGGGTCGCTGTTCGCGATCGATTGGGTAAAGGCGATGACCTCCTCGCGCCGACGCGGGGAAACATGGCCGATCAGCCCCAGGTCGAGCATGGCGATACGGTTGCCGGGCAGGCACAGCAGATTGCCCGGATGCGGATCGCCGTGGAAGCGTCCGTTGATGAGCGTCATGTTCAGCACGATGTCCGCCCCGGCCGACGCAATGGCCGCCGGATCGATCCCGGCCTGACGCAGGAGGGCCGCGTTGCGCGGCGGAACGCCTTCGATGAAGTCCATCACCAGCAGCGTCTCGGAGGTCTGCGCCCAGTGGATCGTCGGCACCACCACGCGCGCGTCGCCCGCAAAATCTTCGCGCAGCCGGTCGGCGTTGCGGCCTTCATTGGTGAAGTCGAGTTCTTCGAGAATGTCGCGACCCAGTTCGCGGACCATCCGCACCGCGCCGTAGCGGCGCGCTTCGGCATTGGTCGCCTCCACCATTGCGGCCAACTGCGTCAGCAGGCGGAGGTCCGCCTCCATCACCGGGCGAATGCCGGGGCGGCGGATCTTCAGCACGACCTCGGTCCCATCGGCAAGTGCCGCGCGGTGGACCTGCGCGATCGAGGCGGCGGCCAGCGGCTCGGGATCGAACCGGGCGAAGGCGGTTTCTGGCGGCTCGCCCAGCGCCGCTTCGACCTGCGCACGCAAATCGGCGAAGGGCAGGCGGGGCGCGGCGCTGTGGAGCTGTTCGAGTTCGGCGATCCATTCGGGCGGCAACAGATCGGCGCGGGTCGCGAGGATCTGGCCGAGCTTGACCCAGACCGGCCCCAGCGCCTCCATCGCCTGCCGCGTGCGGGCAGGCAGATCGAAGGGCAGAGCGTCCGGATCGCGCCGCGCCGGATCGCGCCCGAGCCGAGCCAGCAACACGTCCAGCCCGAAGCGCGAGGCGGTCGCGATCACCTCGGCCAGTCGGGCACGGTCGCGCGCCGCCACCCGGATCGCGCCCAGCAGCATCGGCTCAGCTATACGGTGGCTGGGTATAGCCCGCCGGGCTGAGCGTGAAGATTTCGCAGCCCTCTTCGGTGATGCCGATCGAATGCTCGAACTGCGCCGAGAGCGAGCGGTCGCGCGTCACCGCCGTCCAGCCATCGTCGAGAAGCTTCACGTCGGGCCGGCCGATATTGATCATCGGCTCGATAGTGAAGATCATGCCGGGCTTCAGCTCGGGACCGGTGCCGGGGCGGCCGACATGGACGACCTCAGGCGCGTCGTGGAACAACAGGCCCAGGCCATGGCCGCAGAAATCGCGGACCACGCCGTAACGATGCTTTTCGGCATGCTGCTGAATGGCATGGGCCACGTCACCCATATGATTGCCGGGCTTGGCCTGCTCGATGCCCAGCATCAGGCATTCATAGGTGACTTCGACCAGCTTGCGCGCCTTCAGCGGCACGTCGCCGATCAGGTACATGCGGCTGGTATCGCCATGCCAGCCATCGACGATCGGGGTCACGTCGACATTGACGATATCGCCCGACTTCAACGTCTTCTCGGACGGAATGCCGTGGCAGACGACATGGTTGATCGAGATGCAGGTCGAATGGGTATAACCACGATAGCCCAGCGTCGCGGGCACGCCGCCGCGTTCCAGAATGAACTGGTGGATCAGGCGATCGATCTCCGCCGTGGTGACGCCCGGCACCATATGCGGGACGAGCATGTCCAGCGTCTCGGCGGCCAGGCGGCCGGCCTTGTGCATCCCGTCGAACGCCTCGCGGCCCCAGAGCTTGATCGCGCCGGTCCGCCCCTGAGGCGCGTCGGCGGAAACGGTCACATAATCGGTCATGACGGCGATATAGCGTGGCGCGACCGTTTTTGCGAGGCTATGTCGGGCGCATGGAAACCGCGACCCCATCCGAGCGTATCTGGACCGCCGCGCTTATTGTCATCGGCGACGAAATCCTCTCGGGCCGGACGCAAGATCGCAACATCGCGCAGCTCGCCACATGGTTGAACGTGCAGGGGATCCGGCTGGCCGAGGTGCGGGTCGTCGCCGACCGGACCGATGCGATCGCGGAGGCGGTAAACACGCTGCGCGCGCGCAACGACTATCTGTTCACGACGGGCGGCATCGGGCCGACGCATGACGACATCACCGTCGACGCGATTGCCGAGGCGCTGGGCGTGCCGGTAATCGAGCATCCCGAGGCGCGGGCGATCCTGGAGGACTATTACACCACGCGCGGCGGCGTCAGTGCGGCGCGGGCACGGATGGCGCGCACGCCGGAGGGCGCTTCGCTGATCCCCAATCGCGTGTCCGGCGCGCCGGGCATTCGCATCGGCAACATCTTCATCATGGCGGGGGTGCCGCATATCACGGCGGGGATGCTCGACGCTCTGACCGGCACGCTGGAAGGCGGTCGGCCGGTCGTGTCGGGCACCATCGGCTGCTGGGTGGGCGAAAGCGAAGTTGCCGAGCTGCTGCGCCATGCCGAGAAGACCCATGAGGGCGTCGCGATCGGGAGCTACCCCTTCTTCCGCGAAGGCCGCACCGGCGCCAATTTCGTCGTGCGAAGCCCCGATGCGGCGCAGGTGGATGCCTGCCTGCGCGATCTGACCGAGGCGCTGGAAGCCGATGGGCGGAGCGTCATCGCAGGCGGTATCTGACGCGGGCGATGTCTCGCATTTTCGTACTTTTTCAAGACTAACCGCATAACGACAGGTCATCAGGGCGGGCCTTTCCGTCTCTGTGGCCGATGAAGGTGGAGGGGTTTCGGATGCGCAGTGAAATGATGGGGATGACACAGATTTTCCGCCTCGGCGCAGTCGTGGCAGGTTAAAGCCGATGTCGGCTCCCATCCTCGTCACCGGCGCGGCAGGCTTTATCGGTCAGGCCACCGCGCATCGCCTGTTGTCGCGTGGCGAGACGGTCATCGGGATCGACAATCTCAACGCCTATTACGATCCGGCGCTGAAACAAGCCCGGCTCGCCAGCCTGGAGGGCATCCCCGGATTTTCCTTCCGCACGATGGACGTGGCGGATGCGCAGGCCGTCGCGGCCCTGCTGCGCGAGCAGGGCGTGACCCGCGTCGTTCATCTGGCGGCCCAGGCAGGGGTTCGACACAGCATCGACCACCCCTTCGCCTATGAGCGTTCCAATGTCGGCGGGCAGTTGGCCATTCTCGAAGCCTGCCGCCATCAGCCGGGCTTCGTCCATCTCGTCTATGCCTCGTCCAGTTCGGTCTATGGCGACAAGCCGATGGGCGGGCAGGGGTTCAGCGAGGACGAACCCTCGGTTTCGCCGGTCTCGCTCTATGCTGCGACCAAGCGGTCCTGCGAGTTGATGAGCCAATCCTATGCGACGCTCTATGGCTTTCCGCAGACGGGGCTGCGCTTCTTTACCGTTTATGGTCCCTGGGGACGGCCGGACATGGCCTACTTCTCGTTCACCCGCAAAATCCTGAGCGGAGAACCGATCGAGATTTTCGGCGAAGGCCGGATGGCACGCGATTTCACCTATATCGACGACATCGTCGACGGCATCACCGGCGCGCTCGACCATCCGCCGGAGCGGGGCGACCACCGCATCCTGAATATTGGCGACAGCCAGCCGGTCGGCCTGATGGACATGATCTCCACGCTGGAGCGGACGCTGGGCCGTGAGGCCGTCAAGATCATGAAGCCGATGCAGCCGGGCGACGTGACCGCGACCTATGCCGATGTATCGAAACTGAACGCCCTGACCGGCTATGCCCCCAAGGTCGAGCTGACCGAGGGACTGAAGCGGTTCGTCGCCTGGTACAGGGACTATTACCGCGCCTGAGACAGTCGTCGATAATCAGCGATGATGGTGGAGCGGGTGAAGGGAATCGAACCCTCGTATTCAGCTTGGGAAGCTGCTGCTCTACCATTGAGCTACACCCGCGGTGCGATGCTGCCTATTCAAGCGGCAGGAATTTGGCAAGCGGTCGCGGGTAAATTTCTTGGGAACAGGTCAGCCCAGGATGGACTGGCCTAGCGCCATCGTCTTGCCGCTCGTCACGATCACCCGGTCACCCAGGCTGGTCGCGGCGAACAGCTTTTTGGCGAAGCCGGTGGGCACGCCGATACAGCCATGGGTGGCGTTACCGTAGCGCACGTCGCTGGCGTGGATCGCGACGCCGTCATTGGTCAGGCGCAGCATGTACGGCATGGGCGCGTCGTAGAGGTTGGAGACGTGATCGGCATCCTTTTGGAGGATGGGAAATACGCCCAGCGGCGTCGGCATATTGTCCGCGCCGTAGATGATCGCCGCCGTGCCGATCTCATAGCCGTCACGGAAGATGGAGACGACCTGCGCCGTCAGATCGACGGTGATGACGATTGGCCCGCTGGGCGCGCCGCTTTCGTCCCACACGAAATCGCCGTGCTTCAACGGCCCTTTCAGGTCGAGGATACGGCGCACGACGAAGGGGGCTGGCGTGGGGGAGGGTGAGGGTGCCGGAACCGGCGTCAGGGGAGGGGCGGCGGGGCGGGGTGCCGCAACAACCAGCTTTGGCGCTTCCTCGCGAGAGGCGTGGCGGGCGAGCATCACGCCGCTGCCCACTGCGCCCAGAAGGATCGCTCCGGCCAGAAGTTGCAGCGCTCTCATGCTGCGCTTCCTAACATGGCTTCTTCAACAAGGAGTTAGCGGATTTCGATCGTGACGTGGCCGAGCGCTGTCATGCCGTCGAGCCGCTGATGGATGGCCGCGCTGGTCAGCGTGGTGCCGACGCCCTCGACCGACAAGACAACGGCGTGGGCGGTGGGGCCGATCCGCCAGATATGGAAGTCATGGATGCGCAGGTCGCCGGGCGCTTCCACGCGCTCGCGAACCTGGCCGGCGAGCTTGGGATCGGCGGCATCGAGCAGGACGGTTGCGGCCTGACGCATGAGGCCCACCGACCAGTTTGCGATCACCGCCGCGCCGAGCAGTCCGACCGCCGGGTCGAGCCAGACCCAGCCCAGATAGCGTCCCGCTACCAGCGCCAGGATCGCCATGACCGAGGTCAGCGCATCGGCCAGCACATGGATATAGGCCGCCCGCATATTGGTGTCGCCGCCATAGCGGTCCTGCGAATGATCGTGGTGATCGTGCGAATGGCCGTGAGCGTGACTATGCCCATGCCCATGCCCATGCCCATGATCGTGGCCGTGCCCATGATCGTGGCCGTGCCCATGGCTATGTCCATGGCCGAGCAACCAGGCGCTCGCGATATTGACCAGCAGGCCGAGCACGGCGACGAAAATCGCGTCGCCGAACGCGACCGCGTGCGGATCGGCAAGGCGCATGATCGATTCATAGGCGATGCCCAGCGACACCAGCCCCAGCACCATTGCCGATCCGAAGCCCGCCAGTTCCCCGACCTTGCCGGTGCCCCAGCTATAGCGCGGATTGGCGACATGGCGCTTGGCATAGGAATAGGCGATCGCCGCGATGCCTAGGGCGCCGACATGGGTCGCCATATGGAAACCGTCGGCCAGCAGTGCCATCGATCCGGTCAGATAGCCCGCGACGATCTCGCCGACCATCATGCCCGTGGACAGCCACACGACCAGGCGGGTGCGGCGCGCATTCTCGTCATGGGCGTGGCCCAGATAATCATGGCTGTGCATGTTTGCGGGAGTGGTCACGGCGAAACGTCCTCGGTCGGCGGTGTCAGCGGAAATGGCGGCGGAGCAACTTGGCCAGCTCGGCGGCGGCGGCGGTTCGTTCCTCGTCGGACAGGCCGGGGGCCGCGACATGGGCGTGGAGGTGATCCTCGACCAGCTCGTCCATCAACCCCGCCACCGCACCCCGGACCGCAGCGACCAGATGCAACGTTTCGGCGCAATCGGCATCGGCCACGACCGAGCGCTCGATCGCCGCAACCTGTCCCGCGATCCGCCGGACGCGGGCGATGATCTTTTCCTTGCTGGTCGTTACATGAGCCATAATGGATAGGGGTATAGGGTATATAAGCCCTGTGATCAACTGGCGGGTTGCGAACGGGTCGGGGCATCGGTCAAAAGGGACCATGACGAGGATCAGGGAACGAGCATGAGTAGGCGTTTTGGACGATGGACCCTGATGGCGGTGGCGTTGACGGGGGCGGCTCCGGCGGCAGCCGAATCGATCCTGTTCGTCGGCAACAGCTTCACCTTCGGCGCAAACTCGCCGGTCATGCGCTATCGCCCCGATCTGGTCCGTGATCTCAACCGTGAAGGGATCGGCGGCGTGCCCGCGCTGTTCAAGACCTTTGCCGAAGAGGCGGGGCAGGACTGGCAAGTCAGCCTGGAAACGGCGGGCGGCCGCGATCTGGCCTTTCATTACGAGCACAAGCGCAGCGAGATCGATCGTCGCTGGGACGTGGTCGTGCTTCAGGGCTATAGCACGCTCGATCCGCAGCGGCCGGGCGACCCGGTCCGTCATGCCGAGGCGGCCGGACTGCTGACGGCCATGCTACGCCGGGCCAATCCGCGCGTCCGCGTCGAACTGGTATCCACCTGGAGCCGCGCGGACCTGACCTATCGTACCGCCAGCCCGTGGCGGGGCAGGCCGATCACGGCGATGGCGGACGATCTGGCGGCGGGCAACACCTATGCCGTGCGGCGCTATCCCGAAATCTCGGGCACGATCCCGGTCGGGCAGGCATGGAACCGGGCCTGGGCGGAGCGGGTCGCCGATTCCAATCCCTATGACGGCATCGCCTTCGGGCAGGTCGATCTGTGGACCTGGGACCAGTATCACGCCAGCGCGGCGGGCTATTATCTGGAAGCGCTGGTCATCTTCGGGAAGATCACCGGCTTCGACGTCCGGCGACTGGGCGAGCAGGAAAAGGCGGGGATCGATCTTGGGCTGGAGCCGCGTCTCATCGGCCGGTTGCAGGCGATCGCCCATGCCGAGGTCACGGCCGTCACGCCGTAACGATTGCTCCATTGCGCACCATGACCGGCCAGGGCGTTAGACGCTGTCCCATACAGGGGCCGCCCAGACACTGGCCGTCACCCACGTCGAAGATCGCGCCGTGCCAGGAACAGGCGATCCGCGACCCATCCGGGGTCAGATAGGCGTCGAGTTCCTGCGCCAGCGGCAGGCCCATATGGGGGCAGCGGTCGACATAGCCTCGGACCACTTCGCCGCGCCGCACGATGAAGCCGTGAAAACGGCCCGCCCGCATCTGGAGAACGAAGTTGCGCGCCGCGCCGTCGGCGATGGTATCGAGCGGGCCGAGCCTGATCCCGGCTGGCGTAGCGGTCAGGCGTTCGTCGCTCATGCCGCGTCGCCCTGAACCTCGGGCGATGCCTCGGGCACGCGGTCGCGTAGGCGCTGGGCTGCTGCGACGACCAGGGGAAAGGGGGACAGGTCGACCGCGAACCGCTGGGCGTTATAGACTTGCGGGAGGATATGGCAGTCGGCGAGCGTCGGCGTATCGCCATAGGCATAGCCCGCGCCGTGCCGTTCGATCAGCGACTCCAGCGCGGCGAGGCCCTCCGTCACCCAACGCGCGATCCAGCGGCAGATCGCAGCTTCGTCCGCCGCCATGTCCTGACGGAGCATGGTCAGGACACGCAAATTATTGATCGGATGGATGTCGCAGGCCACGATCGCGGCCATGGCGCGCACCATGGCGCGCCCGGCGCTGTCGGCGGGGAGTAGCGGCGGATCGGGATAGCGTTCCTCCAGCCATTCAAGGATGGCGGGACTTTGGATGAGCGGGCCGTCCGGCCCTTCCAGCACCGGCACCAGTTCCTGCGGCTGGAGCTCGCGGTACTCGACCGCGCGCTGCGCACCGATACGCAAATCATGTGCGACGCTGTCATAGGACAGCCCTTTCAGCGCCAGCGCCAGCCGCACGCGATAGGCTGCGCTCGACCGCCAATAGCCGTGGAGCGTCAGGCTCATGATGGCAGCTTGGCCTTGGGGAAGTCCTTCCACACCGCATCATAATCGAGCTGCGCGTGCGACAGCGCATGGGTCGTCGGGCGATAGGGCCAGCAGCTCTCCACCATGAACGCCATGGTGCCTTCGATCCGGTGCGGCTTCAGCTCCGCGTTGCTCGCCCCCTGCCAGCTGGCGAGGTCGGGGCCGTGGCCCGCCATCAGATTGTGCAGCGACAGCCCGCCGGGTCGGAAGCCCTCCGCCTTGGCGTCATAGGCCCCGGTGATGAGGCCCATCGCCTCCGACATGACGTTGCGGTGGAACCAGGGCGGCCGGAACGTGTCCTCCGCCACCATCCAGCGGGGCGGGAACAGGACCAGATCGGCATTGGCCCGGCCCGGCACGTCGCTGGGTGAGGTCAGCAGGGTGAAGATCGAGGGGTCGGGATGATCGAAGCTGACCGTGTTGATCGTGTTGAAGTGCGCCAGGTCGTATCGCCAAGGCGCGAGATTGCCGTGCCACGCCACCACGTCGAGCGGGCTGTGGTCGAGCGTCATCGTCCAGAGCGAGCCGAGGAACTTCTGGACCACCTGGGTCGGCGCGTCGCGATCCTCGAACCAGGCGACCGGCGTCTCGAAATCGCGCGGATTGCCCAGCCCGTTCGCGCCGATGGGGCCTAGATCGGGCAGGCGGAACAAGCTGCCATGGTTTTCCGCGACATAGCCCGCCGCCTCGCCATCGGGCAGTTCGACGCGGAAGCGGACGCCGCGCGGAACCAGCGCAATCTGGCCCGGCGCGATGTCGATCCGGCCCAGCTCGGTCAGGATGACCAAGCGGCCCGATTGCGGCAGGAAGACGAGTTCGCCATCGGCATCGACGAAGACGCGCTCCATGCTGCGGTTGCAGGCATAGACATGGACCGCGACACCCTCCAGATCCGCCGGATCGCGGTTGGCGAGCATCGTCGTCATCCCGTCGATCCAGTCGGTGCCCGGCGGCGTCATCGGGGCCGGGTCCCAGCGCAGGCGGTTCGGGGGAAGGGGGCTGTCGGAGGTGCCGGGCGCGAAGCGCGGCGCGCCGTCATAGGGCTCGTACGGCGGATGCTCCGCGGTCGGGCGCAGGCGATAGAGCCAGGAACGGCGGTTTTCGTGGCGCGGCGCGGTGAACGCGGTGCCGGAGAGTTGCTCGGCATAGAGGCCGTAAGCCGGGCGCTGCGGCGAATTGCGGCCGATGGGGAGGGCGCCGGGGACCGCCTCGGTCGCGACGTGGTTGCCGAAGCCGGGGATGTAGGATGTCGTCATCTCTTTTCCTCTCCACAACACGCCAGCGCGTCAGACGCGGCCAAGCCGCGCCTTATGCGCTGGCTCGGCCGCGCTGGCCGGGCTTGCTCGCGCACCTTCGTGCGCGCATCGATGGATGCTTACGCATCCACCGTGATGACGCCGCGCCGAATCTGGTCCAGCTCGATGCTCTCGAACAGCGCCTGGAAATTACCGTTGCCGAAGCCCTCATTGCCCTTGCGCTGGATGATCTCGAAGAAGATCGGACCGACCATGTTTTCGGTGAAAATCTGGAGCAGGATGCCCTCTTCGCCGACATTGCCGTCGATCAGGATGCGGTTCCTGCGCAGCCGCTCCAGGTCCTCGCCATGGTTCGGCACGCGCTTGTCGACCAGTTCGTAATAGGTCTCGATCGTATCCTGCAACCGGACGCCGCGCGCGCGCAGCTTCTCGACGGTTTCGTAGATATTGTCGGTGGTCAGCGCGAGATGCTGGATGCCTTCGCCATTATATTCGCGGATGAATTCCTCGATCTGGCTCTTCTCGTCCTGGCTTTCGTTCAGGGGGATGCGGATCGCCTTGTCGGGGGCGATCATCGCTTGGCTGAACAGGCCCGTTGCCTTGCCCTTGATGTCGAAATACTTCTGTTCCTCGAAGCCGAATAGCTTGGAATAGAAGCCCGACCAAGTCCGCATCTCGCCGCGACGGACATTGTGGGTCAGGTGATCGAGCAGGTCGAGGCCGACGTTATTCTCCGCCTCGGCGTGCTGCCAGCCCGCGATCTCGTTCCACTCACCGAACAGGTCGCTGCCCGCCTTGACGAGATAGAGGTAGCTGCCGCCGATGCCCTCGATCGCCTTGGCGTCCGGCGTCAGGCAGCCGCGCGTCGCATCGACCGCTGTGGCTCCGCCAGCGACCGCGTGATCGAATGCCTCGGCGGGATCGGCGACGTAGAAGCCCATGCCGCTGGCCGAGGGGCCGTGTTCCGCGCGGAACTCGGAGGCCTGCCCTTCTGCTTCGGCGTTGAGAAGCAGGGTGATGCGGCCCTGCTTGTATCGGGTGATCGCCTTTTCCGGGTGACGATGCGTGGGCACGAAGCCCATCATGTCGAACTGACGGGCCAGCATGTCGGGCTCGGGCGTCGTGAATTCGCAGAAAGCGAAGCCGTCCAGGCCCAGCGGATTGTTCGGGGTGGTTGCCATGACGTCCAACTCCTGATCCAGTATCTTCCGTTACCAGATCGCAGAACGGAGAATTGGTGTCAAATGTTACGATCTCGCGAATTGCGGCTGGACGGCTTCCTACCCTATCGCCTGTCGATCACGTCCAACCTGGTCAGCGACCATATCGCCAGCGCCTATCAGCAGCTGTTCGGCCTCACGATCCCCGAATGGCGGCTGATCGCGATCGTCGCCGAGGAAGGCGCGGTCGCCCAGTCGGCAGTGTGCGAGCGCAGTCGGATGGACAAGGTCACGGTCTCGCGTGCCGCCATCGCGATGGTTGGGCGCGGGCTGCTCGGCCGGACGGCGCATGACGGCGATCGGCGCTCACACCTTCTGGTCCTGACCGATGCCGGGCGCGAACTTTACGCCGATGTCGCGCCCAAAGCCCTAGAGCTGGAGGCGCAGCTATTTGCCGGGTTCACGCCGGACGAACTGGAGGCGTTCGTGACCATGCTTCACCGGATCGACGCCGTCGCGTTGGCGCAGCGCGATCAGCCCAGGATAGAGCGGTAAAGCTGCATATAGCGGTCGGCCATGCGGTCGACCGAGAAGCGTTCCGCCGCGACCTTGCGGCAGGCGGCCCGGTCAATCTCGCCGATCCGGCCGACCGCGTCGATCGCCTGTTCGACGTTGTCGACGAGGAAGCCGTTGACGCCGTCCTCGATCAGCTCGGGCATCGATCCGCGCCGGATGGCGATGACGGGCGTACCGCAGGCCATGGCCTCGACCACCGAGAGGCCGAACGGCTCGTCGAAGTTGATAAGGTGGAGCAGCGCTTTGGCTTGCCCAAGCGTCGCGGTACGATCCGCACCACCGACGGGGCCCCGATAGACGATGCGCTCGTCATCGACATGCGGGCGAACTTCACGCTCCCAATAACCTTGATCCTGGACGATTCCGGCCATGACCAAGCGATGGTCGGTCGCTTCCGCCACCGCGACCGCTTCCGCCGCGCCCTTGTCGGGATGGATGCGACCGAAAAAGAGGAGGTCGTCACTACCCGTTGGATCAAAAGGAAATTCGTCGATCGGGATGCCATGATGGATGGTGTCGGCATAACGGAGCCGAGGGTGCCGGTCGGAGTCCGAGATCGCGACGTAATTCACCCGGTCCTGATATGGCTCGTACATCGGCACGATGCGCTCGGACGAGAAACCATGGATCGTCGTGACCATGGGGGTGTCGACCAGCCCCGAAAAGGCATGGGCGGGAAAATCGGCTTGGTTGTGGATCAGGTCGAACAGATCCGCACGTTCGAACACGGCGGCCAGATGGCGCATCTCCCAGACCTTGGCATCGACGCTCGGGTCTTCCGAATAGGGGGCGGGAACCGGGCCGGCCAGCTTGGCGGCGGTGATGCTGTCCTGCGTCGCGAACAGGGTGACGTCGACACCCCGCGCAACGAGCGCCTCGGTCAACAGGCTCGTCACCAATTCCCAAGGACCATAGGCGCGCGGCGGGGTACGCCAGGCGATCGGGGCAATCATCGCGATCTTCATGGCTGAGCATCGACTTTCAGGATCAGCCCCTCATCGGGGCGCAAAAGGGCAGGGGTGCCGGTCGGCAGATCGCCGAGCGTCGAGAGCACCGGGCGGCCGGTCAGATGGACGGGGGCGGGGCTGTTCTCGAGATTGAGGGCGATGACGAACCGCTCGTCATCCTGTTCCCGCTCATAGGCCAGCACTGAGCCCTCCGCTTCGATCAGCCGGATCGATCCCGTGGCGAGCGCCGGGCTGTTCCGGCGTAGCGTCAGCAGGGCGCGATGCAGCGCCAGGATCGAGCCGGGGTCGGCCAGTTCGCTGGCGACATTGCGCTCCTGCCAACCGGTCCCGAGCGGCAGCCAGGGTTCGCCGGTCGTGAAACCGCCCTGCGGGCTGTCGTCCCAGACCATCGGTGTGCGGACCGGATCGCGGCCCAGCCCCAACCCCGGCTCGCGCAACTCACGGGCGTCGCGGACACGGTCGGGCGGAATGGCGCCATTCTCCATGCCCAGCTCGTCGCCATAATAGAGCGTCGGCGTTCCCCGCAGCGTCAGCAGCAGCATCGCCGCCACCCTGGCCTGCGCCGGGCCGCGCTTGGTCGCGCTGCGCGGTCGGTCGTGATTGCCCAGCACCCAGTTCGGCCAGCCGCCGGGGGGAAGAGCAGCCTCATATTCCGCGATCATTTGTGCCAGATGTCGCGCGTCCCAGGGGGCGTCGATCAGCTGGAAGTTGAAGGGCAGGTGGACGCCCTCGCCCTGCCGGCCATAATAGCGCATGAGACGCTCGACCGGCAGATAGATTTCGCCGATCAATACCCGGTCGTCGCCTTCGCGCCCGAAAGCATCGGCGATGGCGCGCATGTCGGCGGCGATGTCGTGCACTTCGGGCTGGTCGGTCGAATGGAGCTGCAACACCCGGTTCATCTCGCCGGTCGCCGGGTCCCAATCGGGGTTGATCGGATTGTCGGGAAAGCCCGCGTGTTTGACGATGTGCCACAGGACGTCGATCCGAAATCCGTCGACGCCGCGCGCGAACCAGAAGCGCAACACTTCGAGCATCGCCGCCCGCACCTCCGGATTGCGCCAGTTGAGGTCGGGCTGTTCCTTCAGGAAAGCGTGATAATAATATTGGCCGGTCGCCTCGTCCCAGGTCCAGGCCGGGCCGCCGAAGTCGCTGATCCAGTTGTTGGGCGGGCCTCCATCGGGCGCGGCGTCGCGCCAGATATACCAGTCGCGGTTGGGATTGGCGCGGCTCGACCGGCTCTCGACGAACCAAGGGTGCTGGTCCGAACTGTGATTGGGCACGAAGTCGAGCAACAGCTTCAACCCCCGCGCATGGGCTGACGCCAGCAGCGAGTCGAAGTCGGCCAGCGTACCGAACCGGCGATCCACCCCGCAATAATCTGCCACATCATAGCCGAAGTCGGCCATAGGTGACGGAAATATCGGCGAAAGCCAGATCGCGTCGACTCCCATATCGACCAGATAATCGAGGCGGCTCTCGATCCCGCGCAAATCGCCGATGCCGTCCCCGTCGCTGTCCTGAAACGACCAGGGGTAAATCTGGTACAGGACGGCAGAATGCCACCACGGGCGGACGCTCATGCGAACAGGCCCTTGAACAGGCGGGTCATGCGACAGGCGAGATCGGCCTCGCCGCTCGCGACCAGATAATGGTCGCCCATGTCGATCATGCCGGTCGAAAAGACCACAGGGGTCGGCAGGTACATTTGATGCGCGATCGAGGCGGTCAGATCGGGCGCAGCCTCCAAGATCGGGCGATCGTCGGCGAGGTGCAGGATGCGGGTAGGCTCGTCCTTGTCGAACAGCGCCCAGAAGCTTCGATAGATACCCACCGACTCGCGACGCTCGACGCCGTGATAGAGGGTCAGCCAGCCACGCTCGGTCAGGATCGGTGGGGTTCCGCCACCGACCTTCATCGCCGAGACGGAGTCCTTGCGCGCGCGGATGCCCGGTGCCTCCAGCGGCTTCCAGTGCAGCGCATCGGGCGAGGTCGCGAAGTTGATCGAGGGACCGCCGATAAACGGGCTGTCATCCGGATAGGCGAAATAGACCTCCCCCAGCGGCCGGGTCAGCGCCATGAAGCGGCCATCGATCAGCCCCTCGAAGAACAGCATGTCCTTGTTCTGATGATCAAGGATGATGCCGGCCAGTCGATAGTCGAGGCCGTTGTCCGAAATGTGGAGCGTCGTCGAATGCCGCTCGGCCGATACCGAGCAGGTCGTCATGTACCAGCGGTCGCCGATCTGGCTAATGCGGGCATCCTCGACGCCATAATCCTGCCAGGTCGCGGCCGGTTCGATCGCCTTGTCATAATGAACCGCGACGATCGCCGCGCCATCGGGCGACAGCTCGACGGGCAGCAACCAGGATAGCGACGTCAGTGCCAGAATGCGGTGGGCGCTGCCGCGAATGGCGAACTGTCGCGGATCGGTCATGTCGACTGCGGACAGCGGATAGCGGTCGAGGACATAGCCCTCAGCCGTCCAGCGGATCGCCCGGACATGGGCACCGTCGACCGGCTCGCTAAGGGCTTCAGCCACGCGAACCATCAGCAGGATGTTGCCATTGGCCAGCCGGGTCATCCCCGGATTGAACGCCCCCAGCACATAGGTCGGCTCGTTTATGCCGCTTCGCAGCGGGGAGCGGGACAGATCGACATCGTCGGGGCGGAAGATCAGCAGGTCGTCGGACATGGCCCGCCAACGCCCGCTGTCATTCCGCGTTCCCGATTGGAATCGTCCCGCCTGGGTCAACCCGCCGTCGCGACCTTCAGGAACACCGACCAGCGATGCTCGAAGAAATCGTCCGGGCTGAGGCCGTTGAACGGGTCGGGCAGGTTGAACTGCATCCGGCGGCTGGGACCGTCGATCATATCGGCCAGCAGGCTGAACAGCGCGAGTGGCGTATCGTCACGCCGCAACAGTCCCGCATCCTGCGACGCTTGGATACACGCGATGATCGGATCGGCCATCACCCGGTCCCAGGTCGCGAATCGCTGGCGCAATTCGTCGGAGAAAATCGCCTCCGACGTTAAAAATGCGAGAAATCGAACCGAATCCGGCTGAACACAAAAGAAGAAAAATCGGCGTGCCGAGTTCTTCAACCTTTCCAGCGGATTGGACCCGCTGCTGTCGTCCAGCATCGCCTGGTTCAGCCGGTCCAAGTCGCGCGTCACCACCGCGTCGAGCAGCGCCATCTTGCCAGCATAGCGACGATAGATGGTATGCTTGCTAACCCCCACGGATAAGGCGATTTCCTCCATCGAGGTGCCCTCGATTCCGCGGCTGCAAAACGCCTCGCGCGCGCCGGACAGGATGATATCGTCGATATGCTGCGCCTGCTCCCGGGTCGGGCGTCCAGCGGTCCGTTTGGTGACTGTCATGATCCCCCTTTGCGTACTCCCACGGCATAGGTCAAATTTAATTGCACCTTGCCGTTGCTTTTCGGCAGGTGCGAGGTACAGGGGAATGCGAATGACTTAAACGTCATGTGCTTCAGGGAGTTTCACGGGGTGTCCAAATTTACCGTCCTGGGGTCGTCGTTTGCGATGGCATTGGCACTGGCGGCGTGCGGCCAGGGAGCGTCGCAGCAGGAGCAGGCCGCTCCGCCGCCGCCCCTCGTCACCGCGATCACGGTGCAGGCCGCCGCGGTTCCCAACATCATCGAGCTGCCAGGCCGGATCGAGGCCATGCGCACCGCCGAAGTGCGCGCGCGGACCGATGGTATCGTCGAGGCGCGGCTGTACCGCGAAGGCACCGACGTCGCCGAGGGTCAGGCACTCTTCCGTATCGACCAGCGCGATTATCGCGCGCAGGTTCAGCAGGCCCAAGCCGCTCTGGCTCGGGCGGAGGCGGCGCGGGTCAACGCCGCGTCGATCGTGCGCCGGTATCAGCCGCTGGTTTCCGAACGCGCCGTCAGCGCGCAGGAGTTCGACGCCGCGCAATCCACGCTCCGTCAGGCGGACGCCAGCGTCGCCGATGCCCGCGCCGCCCTGTCGCGCGCGCAGCTACAGCTGAGCTACACCATCGTCCGCGCGCCGATCGCCGGGCGGGTAGGCCGCGCACAGGTGACCGAGGGCGCGCTGGTCAGCGCGACCCAGGCGACGCCGCTGACCCAGGTCGACCAGATGTCGCCGATCTACGCCGTCTTCACCCAGTCCAGCGCGGCGCTGAGCGAGTTGATTCAGCAGGCGCGCTCGGGCGGGCTGGCGCTGCCCGACCTGTCGCACATCACCGTGCGCCTGACACTGGAGGACGGGTCCGAATATGGCCCGACTGGCCAACTCGATTTCGCGGGGCAGACCGTCGATCCGACGACCGGCAGCCAACAGTTGCGGGCGCGCTTCCCCAACCCGACCCGCGCCTTGCTGCCCGGGCAGTTCGTCCGGGCACATGTCAATGCGGGCACGATCCGCAACGGCATTTCGGTGCCGCAGCGCGCCGTCCAGCTGAGCAACCAGGCAGCCTCGGTCATGGTGGTCGACCAAGCGGGCACGGTCCAGTCGCGTCCCGTGACGCTGGGCGGGCAGGTCGGCAGTAACTGGGTGATCCTGTCCGGCCTGAAACCGGGCGAGAAGGTCGTCACCGAGGGCTGGCAGAAGGTTCAGCCGGGCCAGAAGGTCCGCATCGAGCAGCCGGGCCAGCCCGGCGGGGCGCAGGCGCAGAGCCGGACGGGTGCGCAGCCCGCCGCAGGTCGCTGATCGCCGGAGTAGAGCATCATGAACCGCTTTTTCGTCTATCACCCGGTTTTTGCCTGGGTGATCGCGCTCTTCATCGCCCTGTTCGGGGTGATTTCGCTCCGGTTGCTGCCGATCGAGAACTACCCGTCGGTGGCGCCGCCCGCGCTGAACCTGGCCGTCACCTATAATGGTGCCGATGCCGAGGTGATGGACCGTTCGGTGACCGCGGTCATCGAGAAGGAACTGAACGGCGTCGACAATTTCCTCTATATGGCGTCGACCAGCCGGTCCAACGGCACTGCGCAGATCACCGTCACCTTCAAGCCCGGCACCGATCTGGACGTGGCGCGCACGCAGATCCAGGACCGCCTGAGCCGCGCCGAACCGCGCCTGCCGCAGGAAGTCCGTGCACTGGGCATCCAGGTGACGGAAGGCTCGGCAGGCTTCCTCGAAGTCATCACGCTCAGCTCCAAGTCGGGCCAGACCAGTCCCGTCGCAATGGGCAACTTCGCCGAGAACAATATCCGCAACGAGCTTCGCCGTATCGACGGCGTGGGCGACGTCCAGCTGTTCGGCTCGCCCTATGCGATGCGCATCTGGCTCGATCCGCAGAAGCTGGCGGGCTATAGCCTGTCCGCCTCTGAAGCGCTGGCCGCCGTGCAGGAACAGAACAGCCAGACGGCGGGTGGTTCGATCGGCGCGCAGCCGCTGAACCGTACCGCCGAGTTTACCGCGCAGATCATCACCCAGAACCGCTTCGCCACCCCGGAGCAGTTCCGCCAGATCATCATCCGCGCGAACCCCGACGGGTCGGCGGTGCGTCTGGGTGACGTGGCGCGTGTCGAACTGGGCAAGGACAATTACGGTTTCCGCCTGACCCTGAACGGCAAGGAAACCGTCGGTCTGGCCGTCCAGCTGGCGAGCGGTGCGAACGCGCTGGCAACGGCGGATGCGGTGTCGGCCAAGATGAAGCAGCTTCAGGCGAGCTTCCCGGCCGACGTGACCTGGAGCGTGCCATTCACCACGACGCCGTTCATCACCGCTTCGGTCGACAGCGTGATCCATACGCTGGTCGAGGCGATGATCCTCGTCTTCCTCGTGATGTTCCTGTTCCTCCAAAACTGGCGCGCCACGCTGATCCCCGCGATCGTCGTACCGATCGCGCTGGGCGGCGCTTGCATTGGCCTGCTGGCCTTCGGCTTCTCGATCAACACCCTGTCGCTGTTCGGCATGGTGGTGGCGATCGGCATCCTGGTCGACGACGCGATCGTCGTCGTCGAGAATGTCGAGCGGATCATGTCGGAGGAGGGGCTCAGCCCCCGCCGCGCGACCGTGAAGGCGATGGGTCAGATCACCGGTGCGATCATCGGCATCACGCTGGTGCTGGTCGCGGTCTTCATCCCGATGGCGTTCTTCCCCGGCTCGACCGGCGGCATCTACCGTCAGTTCTCGGTGACGCTGGCCGTGTCGATCTTCTTCTCGGCCGTGCTCGCGCTGACGCTGACGCCGGCGCTCTGCGCGACGCTGCTCAAGCAGGAGGATGCGCATCTGGAGGACCGCCCCGAACCCAAGCCGGGCGTGCGTGGCCTGCCGCAGCGCTTCTTCAACTGGTTCAACGACAGGTTCGGCCGGGGTACGGAGAAGTACACGGGCGGCGTGAAGCGGATGATGTCGCGCCCCGTCCGCTGGCTGGCGGTGTTCGCCGTGGTCGTCGTCGTCACCGGCCTGATGTTCACCCGCATCCCCGGTGGCTTTTTGCCGACTGAGGATCAGGGCTATATCTTCGTATCCTATGACGCGGCCCCCGGCGCCACGCTGGAGCGGACGGGCGAGGCGATCACCAAGGTCGAGAAGTTCCTCCACGCCCAGCCGCAAGTGTCCGACATCGTGTCGGTCGCGGGCTTCAACTTCTTCGGCCAGGGGCAGGCGGCGGGTATCTCGTTCGTCAACCTGAAGCCGTGGCACGATCGGCCCGGTAAGGAAAACAACTCGACCACGCTCGTCGGCAAGACGATGGGCTTTGTCCAGTCGATCCCGGAGGCGACCATCTTCGCGCTCGATCCGCCGCCGATCCAGGCGCTGGGCAATGCGACGGGCTTCTCGATGAAGATCGAGGATCGGTCCGGTCTGGGTGCCGCCGCGTTGCAGCAGGCACAGGGCGCGATCCTGGCCAAGGCGTCGCAGAATAAGGTGCTGATGGGCGTTCGCCCCGAAGGTCTGGGACCGGCGCCGCAGCTCTATGTCGATATCGACCGCATTCAGGCGCGCGCGCTCGGCCTCCAGATTGCCGACGTGAACCAGACGCTGTCGATCGCCTTCGGCTCGGCTTACGCGAACGATTTCGTCCGCGAAGGCAATGTGTTGCGCGTCTATCTTCAGGCCGATGCTCCGCAGCGCATGTCGCCCGAGGACGTGCTGGCGCTGCGGGTGCGCAACACTCAGGGCAATATGGTACCCTTCTCGGCCTTTACGAAGGTTCGCTGGCAGAACGGTCCTCAGCAGCTGGAGCGGTATAACGGCTATCCGTCGCTGACCGTCTCGGGCATGGCTGCACCCGGCCAGTCGACCGGCACTGCGTTGAAGGAAATGGAAAAGATCGCGCGCGACGTGATGCCCGCGGGGATGAGCTTCGAATGGACCGGCACCGCCTATGAAGAGCAGCAGGCGGGCGGGCAGATCGGCCTGTTGCTGGGCCTGTCGCTGATCGTCGTCTTCCTGCTGCTCGCCGCGCTCTACGAAAGCTGGGCGATCCCGCTGGCGGTGTTGCTGGTGGTGCCGTTCGGCGTGCTGGGTGCGGTGTTGATGACCATCTTCCGGGGCTTCTCGGCGGACGTATACTTCAACGTCGGCCTCATCACGATCATCGGTTTGGCGGCGAAGAACGCGATCCTGATCGTCGAATTCGCGATCGAGGACGAAGAGGGCGGCCGTTCACCCTTCGAGGCGACGCTGGAAGCGGCGCGCCAGCGTCTGCGCCCCATTCTGATGACCAGCCTTGCCTTCATCCTGGGAATGGTGCCGCTGTTCATCGCGACGGGGGCGGGCGCGGCCAGCCGCCGGGCGGTCGGCACCGGCGTCATGGGCGGCATGATCGCTGCGACGGCGTTCGGCATCTTCTTCACGCCGGTCTTCTACATCGCGGCCAAGAAATGGCTGGCGCGTGAGCATGACCATGAGGCGGCGGATGCCGAGGAGGAAGCGCGTGAGCGTGAAGCACGAACCGGGGAAGAGGAGGGCCCGGCCCATGCGTAAGGCTTTGTCCCGTGCGGCCGCCACACTGGCGCTGACCAGCGCGCTGGCCGGCTGCAACCTGGCGCCGAGATATCATCAGCCGATCGCCCCCGTCTCCGCCAGCTATCCCGAGGCGGTCAGCGGCACGCGGACGGCGGCCAAGATCGGCTGGCGCGAGTTCTTCGCCGACGAACAGCTCAAGGCCTATATCGCCGCCGCCCTCGCCAATAATCGCGACCTCGCCCAGGCAGTCGCGCGGGTGGCGCAGGCGCGGGCGCAATATCGCATTCAGGATGCCCAGCGCCTGCCCGCGCTAAACGCCACGGCGGGAGCATCGCGGACCCGCGTGCCGCTCAACTCGCTGGGCTTCGGCAACGCGATTCCGGGCGCGGGGGATGCACAGAACCCGACCTCGATCACCTATAACCAGTTCTCGCTGGGGGCGCGGGTGTCGAGTTTCGAGCTGGATTTCTGGGGCCGGGTCCGCAACCTGGCCGAGGCGCAGCGGCGGCAATATCTGGCGACCGTCGAGGCCGAACGTGCCTTCCGCCTGTCGCTCGTCGGACAGGTCGCCGCGACCTATCTCCAGATCCGCGCCGCCGAAGAACAGATCGCACTCGCAGAGCAGACCGTCACCAGCCGCGGTGAGGGGCTGGGCATCGCCAAGCGACGGATGGATGCGGGCGTGACGTCCAGTGTCGATTACGACCAGGCGGCAGCCCTGCTGACCCAGGCGGAGACGCAGTTGGCCGAGCTTCGCCGTACCGTGGCGCAGTCGCAAAATTTGTTGACCGTGCTCGTCGGCGGCCCGATCACCGCGCCTCTGCCCGCCGGACGGCGGCTGGGTGACCAGAACCAGTTCGCCGCAATCGAGCCGGGCCTGCCCGCCGCATTGCTGGTCAACCGGCCTGACGTGCTTCAGGCCGAACAGCAACTGCTCGCCGCCAATGCCAATATCGGCGCGGCGCGCGCGGCGTTCCTGCCCAGCATCTCGCTGACCGGGCTGGCGGGCTTCGTCTCGCCTGCGCTCAGCAGCCTGATCGACGGCAATTCGGCGCAATATCAGGTGCAGGGCGCGGCCCTTCTCCCGATCTTCGACTGGGGGCGCCGTAACGCGCAGCTGAAGCTCAGCCGGGCGCAGGCGGACGAGCTGACCGCGGCCTATCAGCGCACTGTGCAGGGCGCGTTCCGCGAGGTCGCCGATGCGCTGGTCGCCCGCCGTCGCTATGCCGAGCAGATCGAGGCGCAGACCCGCGCGGTCGATGCGCAGCGGCGGCTCGCCCGGACGGCGCGGCTTCGGTACACCAACGGCATTGCCATCTATCTCGAAGTGCTGGATGCCGAGCGCAATTTGTTCTCGGCCGAGCAGCAGTTGCTGACGCTGCGTAGCGCGGCGCTTCAGAATGACGTCACACTCTATGTCGCGCTGGGCGGTGGCCTGCGCGAGACAGGGGCTACGTCCACGGTTCCCGCGTCCGGCTAAATCCCCGAACCCCCGGCCGACGCGGTCGAGCGAGGGGCGTACGGGGCATCACCCCGTGCGCCCCTTTGCTTTGTCAGACGGAGCGCCTAACCGGCGCATGATGAAACAGGAGCGTGATATGACGGGCTGGACGATCGGGATCATCGGCGGCTCCGGCCTCTACGCGATCGATGCGCTGGAGGATGTCGAGACGCTGGTGCTCGATACCCCCTGGGGGGCGCCGTCCGATACGCTGGTGCGCGGGCGGATAGGCGAGGTGCGCTTCGTCTTCCTGCCCCGCCATGGCCGGGGGCACCGCCTGTCGCCGACCGAGGTGAATGCTCGCGCCAATATCCATGCGTTGAAGCTGGCGGGCTGTACCGACGTGCTGGCCATCTCCGCCATCGGGTCGCTTCGCGAGGAACTGCCGCCCGGCCACTTCGTTGCGGTCGACCAGTTCATCGACCGGACCGTTCATCGCGATACAAGCTTCTTCGGCGCCGGGCTGGTCGCCCATGTCTCGATGGCCGATCCGGTATGCCCGCGCCTGTCGACCTTGGCGGCACAGGCGGGCGAGCGGGCTGGCGCGCGGATGGTCCATGGCGGCACCTATCTGGCGATGGAGGGGCCACAATTCTCGACCCGGGCGGAGAGCCACCTCTATCGCCAATGGGGTGCCGATGTGATCGGCATGACCGCCATGCCGGAGGCCAAGCTCGCCCGCGAGGCGGAGCTACCCTATGCGCTGATCGGCATGGTCACCGATTACGACTGCTGGCGCGAAGACGAGGCGCATGTCGAGGTCGATGCGGTCCTGGCGCAACTCGGCGCCAATGCCGCCACCGCGCGGGCGCTGGTCGCGGAACTGGCGGCCATGCTGCCCGACGAGCGGACGGCGTCGCCGATCGACACGGTGCTGGATCAGGCGCTTATCACGCATATCTCGCATGTCGATCGGGCCAAGGCCGACAGCCTCGGCCCGATCGTGTCGCGCGTGCTGGCCACGCGGGGCGGCTGAGGATCAGTCCTCGACGATCTGGCTGTTCTTGCCCGTGTCGCGCATCCGCAGATACACGATCAGCGAGATGCCGATCATCGCGGTGACATACCAGTAGAAGCCCTGCTCGAAACCGGCCTTCTTGAACAGCAGGGCGACCGATTCCGCCGTGCCGCCGAAGATGGTGTTGGCGAGCGCATAGGGCAGGGCGACGCCCAGCGCCCGGATATGCGCCGGGAACAGCTCGGCCTTCACCACCGCGTTGATCGAGGTATAGCCGGTGACGATGATGAGCGCGCCCATGACCAGCGCGCCCGCGACGATGGGATCGCGCGTCGTCTCCAGCGTCGAGAAGATCGGATAGGTTAGCAGCACGCCCGCAATGCCGAACGCCACCATCAGCGGCTTGCGCCCGATCCGGTCGGACAGCCCGCCCGCCAGCGGCTGGAGCAGCATGAAGACGAACAGGGTAACGGCGTTGATCTGGCTGGCGACCTCCCGGCTGAAGCCGCTGGTGTTGACCAGGAACTTCTGCATGTAGATCGAATAGGCATAGAAGGCGAGCGTGCCACCGGCGGTCAGCAGCATGACCGTCAGCGTTTCCTTCGGATGCTTGCTGAACAGCTGGATCAGGCCCGACTTGGGCGCGTCGTCCTTTTGCGCATTCTTGAAGCTCTTGGTCTCGGCCAGGCCGCGCCGGATATAGAAGACGACGACGGCGAGGACGGCACCGACCGCGAACGGGATGCGCCAGCCCCATTCGTCCAGCGCCGCCTCGGACATGGTCGATTGCAGGATCAGCAGCACGCAGATGGCGAGCAACTGGCCAGAGATCAGGGTGACATATTGGAAGGACGAGAAGAAACCGCGCCGGTCCTTGCCCGCCATTTCGGACAGATAGGTCGCGCTCGCGCCATACTCGCCACCGACCGACAGGCCCTGCATCAGACGGGCCAGCACCAGCAGCGCCGGGGCGGCCAGGCCGATCGTCTGGTAACCCGGCGTGATCGCGATGATGAGCGAGCCTGCGCACATCAACGTGACCGACAGGCTAAGCCCGGCCTTGCGCCCCCGGCTGTCGGCATAGATCCCCATCACCCACGCGCCGATCGGCCGCATGATGAAGCCGACCGCGAACACGGCCGCCGCGCTCAGCAACTGGGCGGTGCGATCCTCCGACGGGAAGAAGTGCGGCGCGAAATAAAGGGTGAAGGCGGAGTAGACATACCAGTCAAACCATTCGACGAGATTGCCGGTCGAGCCACCGATAATGGCTTTCAGCCGCTCGCGCCCGGGATCGGCGGTGGTGCTGGTCATGTCATACTCCCCTTGACTGGTCCTGATCGGCCGCCCGCTTTTTAGAAGCGGAAGCTCAACCATCCTGCCCAGAAGTCCGAGCTTTTCAGATTGGCCCGCTGCAACACGGTGTCGGCCTTGAAATGTTCGTAACGCCCGACAAACGAAAGACGCGGCGTTATGGTCCATGTCGCCTGAAGACGGGCGACCTCGGCCACCTTCTTGCCCCGCACGTTCTGCGTTCCGGCGAGGGCAGCGCCGCTTGCGCGGTAGACGGCGTCGAACTCGTCGGGCCGCCAGGCAAAGCCGTATTCGGTCGCCAAGCGCACGCCCTTGATCGGCGTGAAGGTGAAGTTCGGCGCGGCGTACAGCAGGTTGGTCGGCGTCAGGAACAGGCCATAGCTGTAATAGATGTTGTTGCCGAATAGGCCGTTGGTCGTGTTCAGCTCACCCGTCCGCTGATAGGCGCCGCCGCCCGAGCCATAGTCGAAATGCGCGCCGACGCGCGGTGCGTCGGGCTTCTTACCCAGGCGATAGGTCTGCGCGATGAAGGCCTGCCACGCCTCGATCGGACGGTTGTTGAACGTGCCGCGCTGGTTGTTCACGGTCCAGTCGATATTGACCGGTCCGGCATCGCCATAAGCGTGCAGGCCGAGGAAATAGCGTTCCTCCAGTCCGGTCGTCGGACCCCAGACCGCCCGGCGGTTGCGGAGGCGCCAGATGAACGGGTCTAGATACAGCTTCGAGCCGCCGAACAGCTTGGGCGACAGGCGGAAGCCGAAGGTCGCACCCGTGAAGCGGACGTCCGGGTTGGTCTTGTCGTCGCCGATGCCCTTGAAGCCATAGGTGACGTAGTTGAGGTCGAACACGTCGATCCGCGCGTCCTTGCCACGGGCATAGGCGCGAACGCCGTCCAGCACGAAGTACAGCGTGTTGTTGTCGCGGCCGACAGTCAGCAGCTGCGGGCCGTCGAAAAATTCCTGACGACCGGCGCGCACGCCGACGTCCATGCCCAGCGCCTTGCCCTTCACTTCGGCAAAAAGCTGTTGAACGGCCAGCTGGTTGCGCAGGTTGCCGCCGGGGGTGCCTAGGTTGATGCCCTGGAGTTCCGCACGGCCCAGTTCGCCGAAGACACGGAAGTGATCGCCCAGATGGACGTCCGCGCCGCCGACGATGCGGGCGATGTCCTGACGCTGCTGCTGGACTTCGCGCAGATTGGGATTGGTGGTGATGTTGACGCGGGTGCGCAGCTCGCCCGAGAAGGTGACATAGGACTTGCCGTCCTCGGTTAGCTTCACGCATTTCAGCGCGTCGATGAAATCGTCACGCTTGGCCGGGTCGCAATATTTGCGCCAGTCCTCGGCCCAGCGCGACTGGTTGTAGCCGCCAACCGTATTGCCGTCGCCCGCCGCGCTCGTCGGATAGGCGGTGGCGGCCGGGCTGGCGGGTTCTGCCATGGCCTTGGGCGTGACGGTCTGTGCTGCTGCCGGGGTCATGCCGACCCCGATCGCCGTCACCATGGCGGTGCCGGCAAGCCAAAGAAACTTCATGAAATATCCCCCTCAATCAAACCAATCTGTCGTCGTGTCGATTGCCTTATCGCGTCCTGGTAAACAAATGACCCGGCCGATGCGAACGGCCGGGTCGTGTCGGGATGCGGATCAGGCGATGGCGGGATGGACGGTGGCAGGGTTGGGCAGGATCGGCTTGCCGTTCAGCGCGGCGTCCAACGCGTCCTTGTCGAGTGCGCCTTCCCAACGGGCGACCACGACGGTGGCGACCGCATTGCCGATGAAGTTGGTCAGGCTGCGGCATTCGGACATGAAGCGGTCGACGCCGAGGATCAGCGCCATGCCGGCCACCGGCACGTCCGGCACGATCGACAGGGTGGCGGCGAGGGTGATGAAACCCGCGCCGGTCACGCCCGCCGCGCCCTTGGACGAAAGCATCGCGACGAGCAGCAGGGCCAGCTGCTGGCCGAGCGACAGGTCGACGCCGCAGGCCTGGGCGATGAACAGCGCGGCCAGCGTCATGTAGATGTTGGTGCCGTCGAGGTTGAAGGAGTAGCCGGTCGGGACGACTAGGCCGACGACCGACTTCTCGCAACCGGCCTTTTCCATCTTCTGTAGAAGGCTGGGCAGCGCGGCTTCGGACGACGAGGTGCCGAGGACGAGCAGCAGCTCGGCCTTGAGGTAGCGGATCAGCTTCAGGACCGAGAAGCCGTTGGCGCGGGCGATGGTGCCCAGCACGACGACGACGAACAGGATCGAGGTAAGGTAGAAGGTTGCGACCAGCGCGCCGAGATTGACGAGGCTGCCGACGCCGTACTTGCCGATGGTGAAGGCGATGGCACCGAAGGCACCGATCGGCGCGGCACGCATCAGGATGCCGACCATGCGGAAGACGACGACGCTGATCCGCTCCAGGCTGTTGAGCAGCGGGCGGGCGGGCTCGCCGACCAGCGCCATCGAGATGCCGAACAGGATCGCGACCATCAGCACCTGCAGGATGTTGCCCTGGGTGAAGGCGCTGACCAGCGTGTCGGGGATGATCCCCAACAGGAAGCCGGTGACGGTCGTGTCATGCGCCTTGGCGGTATATTCGGCGATCGAACCGACCTTCAGCGTGGCGGGATCGATGTTCATGCCCGCGCCCGGCTGGACGACATTGGCGACGATCAGGCCGACGACCAGTGCGAAGGTCGACACGGTGATGAAGTAGAAGAACGCCTTGCCCGCGACGCGGCCGACCGAACCCAGTTCGCGCATACCGGCGATGCCGGTGACGACGGTCAGGAAGATGACGGGGGCGATGATCATTTTCACCAGCTTGATGAAGGCATCGCCGATCGGCTTCAGCGACTCGCCGAAGCTCGGCCAAAAATGACCGATGATCGCGCCCAGCGCGATCGCGAACAGAACCTGTACATATAGGTGGGACCAGATCCGCGCCCGGCGGGGCGCCTCTGCTACGGCATAATCTTGGGCGATCATGGCTTTTCGACATCCTCTACAAAAGGTGGGCCGGACGCGGTTGGCCGCGCTTCCGATTGCAGTCAGTGTGCGAAATGCTGCCGGGCATTACAAATTTCTTTAAAAGGCATCTAAAGCATTGATAATAAACGGCAAAAGCTAGTTTTCCTGCTGATTCCGCGCGAAAATCCGCATGGCGTTTGGGGGTGTGTTGCGATATTTCGCACATATGCAGTCCCTGCCCAATCCCGGTGGCGCGGTCGTCCGGCGCCATGCCCTGCCGCTGATCGCGGTGGTGCTGTTGACGATCGCGATCGGATCGCTGTTGCGGGTCTACGCCCATCGTCAGGCGGTCACCGGCCTTCGCGACGACGCCCATCGCATCGCCCGTCAGGAAGAGAGGCTGCTCAACAGCGAATTGCAGCGCTTTCGCCTTCTGCCCATCGTGCTGGTCGAATATCCCGATGTCGGCGACGCCTTGCGGAACGGATCGGTCGAAGCGGCCGAGCGGCTGAACGAGAAGCTGCGGGGCCTGGCGGAGCGGACCGGCGCGCCGGTGATCTATGCCATCGATCGGCAGGGGCGCACGGTTTCCGCTTCCAACGCTGGCAAGGCGGATAGCTTTGTCGGGCGGGATTACGGCTTTCGCCCCTATTTCCGCCAGGCGATGGAGACGGGCACGGCTGAATATTTCGCGCTGGGCAATACCAGCCACAAGCCCGGCCTGTTCCTCGCACGCCGTATCGGCCCGGCTAGCGCGCCCGACGGCGTGGTCGTCGTGAAGGTCGAGTTTGCGCGGATGGTACAGGCTTGGGCGTCCGATGCGGGGCAGACGCTGCTGCTCGACGACCATGGCGTCGCCGTGGTCACCACCGATCCCGCCGCCGAGTTCACTCTGACCCGCCCGCTGACCCCTTCGGCCAAGGCGGCGATCCGCCAGAGCCAGCAATTCGGCAATATCGTGCTTCGCCCCGGTCCCTATCGAATCACGGGCGTCGATGCGATCGATCGGGAGGGGCTTCGCTATGTCGTCGGGACGACGCCGGCCCCGCTTCCCCGGTGGCAGCTCGTTCACGTCCTGCCCACCAAACCCGCGCTGAAGGACGCGGAGGGCTGGGTCCGCTCGGTGACGGCGCTGATCGCGATCGGGCTGATCGGGATGACCCTGCTGGCGATCTGGCGGCGGACGCGCGCCGAACGCGCGGCATTGGCGCGCGAGGCGCTGGAGGAAGAGGTCGCCCGGCGCACCGCCGAATTGCGCGCGACCAACGACCAGCTGACGGTCGAGATTTCCGAGCGTATCCGTGCCGACCAGCGTTTCCGCGCGGCGCGCGAGGAACTGGCGCAGGCCAATCGGCTGGGGTCGCTCGGCTCGATCACGGCGGGCGTGGCGCATGAAATCAACCAGCCGGTGGCGGCGATCCGCACGCTGGCCGACAATGCCCGCACCTTCCTGTCGCGTGACAAGCCGGACAAGGCGGCGGGCAATCTGGCCACCATCGTCGAGCTGACCGAGCGGATCGGCTCGATCGTTCAGGAGATGCGCCGCTTCGTCCGGCGTGGCACCCACGGCCTGGGGCCGGTGTCGCTGGATGCGGTGCTGGACGGTACGATGCTGCTGATCGGCGACCGGTTCCGGACCGCAGGGGTCGCACTGGAGCGCCCCAGGGGCGGGGCGCTGCCGCAGGTCGTCGCCGGGCGCGTCCGGCTGGAGCAGGTGCTGGTCAATCTGCTCCAGAATGCGCTGGACGCAGTGGCGGAAAGCCCGTCGCCACGCGTGCGGTTGACCGTGGTGGAGCATAGCAACGGGGTCGAACTGACCGTCGAGGATAACGGCCCCGGCCTGGACCCGGCGATTGCGACCGAGATTTTCACCCCCTTCGTGACCGGCAAGCCCGATGGGCTGGGGCTGGGCCTGGGAATTGCGCGGGATATCATGACGGAGTTTGGCGGCATGCTGGAAACCATCCCCTCTGCGCTGGGCGGCGCGGGCTTTCGTTTAAGGATGCGCCGGGCATGAGCGAGACGTTGCGGGTTCTTCTGGTCGACGACGACACGGTGCTGCGGCAGGCGCTGGCTCAATCGTTCGAGCTGGCCGGGATTGATGTCGAGGCGCATGGCGACCCGTTGGCGGCGCTCGCGACGATCACCGCCGATTTCCCCGGCATGGTCGTGTCGGACATACGGATGCCCGGCATAGACGGGATCGAATTGTCGAGGCGGGTCGCCGCCATCGATTCCGAAATTCCAGTGATCCTGATGACCGGCCATGGCGACGTGCCGATGGCGGTCGCCGCGCTGAAACAGGGTGTCTATGATTTCGTCGCCAAGCCCTTTGCCGCCGACCACCTGATCTCCAGCGCCGAGCGCGCGCTGGAGATGCGGCGGCTGGTCCTCGACAATCGGCGTCTGCGACAGGCGGCGGAGGAGGCACAGGGCGCCTATCCGTTGATCGGTGAGACGCCGGTGATGATGCGGCTGCGCGATACGGTGCGGCAGGTGGCGCACGCCGATGTCGATGTGCTGGTCGAGGGAGAGACGGGGACCGGTAAGGAACTGGTCGCACTGCTGCTCCACCGCTGGAGCGCCAGGCGCACGCGGCCCTTCATCGCGGTCGACTGCGCCGCCCTGCCCGAGGCGATCGCCGAGGACGAGCTGTTCGGCCAGGCGCATGGCCGGACGCCGGGGCGCATCGCGGCGGCGCATCGCGGGACGCTGTTCCTGGACGAGGTCGACAGCATGGCCCCGGCGCTGCAGGGCCGGATGCTACGCGTGGTCGAGGAACGCGAGGTCCGAGCGATCGGGGCGGAGGACCCGCAACTGCTCGACCTGCGTATCGTCGCGGCCGCCAAGTCCGATCTGGCCCGCGCGGTGGAGGAGGGGCGTTTCCGCGCCGACTTGCTCTACCGGCTGGACGCGGTGCGGCTGCGCGTGCCGCCGTTGCGCGAGCGGCGGGCCGACGTTCCGTTGCTCTTCGCCCATTTCCTGCGCGAGGCGGCGGAGCGGTTCGGACGGCCGGTGCCGATGATCGACGGCGGCATCCAGGCGCGGCTGCTGTCGCACGACTGGCCCGGCAATGTCCGCGAGGTGCGCAACTATGCCAATCGCGTCGCGCTGGGCCTGTTCGGGGACGCACGCGAGGCGGGCGATCCGCTACCCCTGCCCGAGCGGGTGGAGCAGTTTGAGGGCGCAACGATCCGCGCGGTGCTGGAGGAGGTGGCAGGCGATGTCCGCGCCGCGCTCGCCATTCTCGGTATTCCGCGCAAGACCTTTTACGACAAAGTCGCGCGCCACGGCATCGACCTGAACGCCTATCGCCCCAATCGCGCTTGACGTTACGGCGGGGGCGGGGGAGCATGGCGGCCACGACACCGATCTACGGTGCGGGGGTTAGGAGAATGCCATGGAGGATGCCGCAGCCCGTCTGGCCCGCGATCCGCGCTACGTCGCGCTCGTTCGCAGGCGAGGGCGCTTTACGACCATCCTGACGGTCATCATGCTGATCGTCTATTTCGGGTTCGTCCTGACAATCGCCTTCGACAAGGCGCTGCTGGCCCGGTCGGTCAGCGGAGGCGCGACGAGCTGGGGTATTCCGGTCGGCCTGGGGGTGATCGCGCTCGCGATCCTATTGACCGGCCTTTACGTCTGGCGCGCCAATCGCGATTTCGATCCGGTGATCGACGCGCTCCGGGCGGAGTATGGCGCATGAGGCGCGGGGGCATCGCGTTCGCCGCATCGCTGGCGTTCCTGCCGATCTCGGCGGCCGAGGCTCATGCCATCGGTCCTGCCGTCCAGCAGGCGACGAACTGGACCGCGATCGGCATGTTCGCGGCCTTTGTCGCGCTGACGCTGGCTATCACCCGCTGGGCCGCGCGGCGAACCCGGACGGCCTCCGATTTCTATACGGCCGGGGGCGGGATTACCGGCTTCCAGAACGGCCTGGCGATCGCGGGCGACTTCATGTCCGCCGCATCCTTCCTGGGCATTTCGGCGCAGATCTATGCCGATGGCTATGACGGGCTGATCTATTCGATCGGCTTTCTCGTCGGCTGGCCGATCCTGTTGTTCCTGATGGCCGAGCGGCTGCGTAATCTGGGGCGGTTCACTTTCGCCGATGTCGCGTCGTTCCGCTTCGCCCAGACGCCGGTGCGGATGGTGGCGGCCTGTTCGACGCTGCTCGTCGTCCTGTTCTATCTGATCGCGCAGATGGTCGGGGCGGGGCAGTTGATCCGTCTGCTGTTCGGCCTGCCCTATGGCTATGCGGTGATCATCGTCGGCGTGCTGATGACGATGTACGTCCTGTTCGGCGGCATGACCGCTACGACCTGGGTCCAGATCGTCAAGGCCATGATGCTGCTCGGCGCGGCCAGCTTCATGGCGATCGCGGTGCTGGCGCGGTTCGGGTTCAGCCCCGAAGCGCTGTTCGCGCGCGCGGTCGAGGTGAAGACGGCGCTGGCGGCTCTCGCAGGCGCGGGGCCGGACGAAGCCGTCACTAAGGGGCGGGCGATCATGGGGCCGGGCGGGTTCATCAAGGACCCCATCTCCGCCATCTCGATCGGGGCCGCGCTGATGTTCGGCACGGCGGGCCTGCCGCATATCCTGATGCGCTTCTTCACCGTGCCCAATGCCAAGGCGGCGCGCAGCTCGGTGCTGTGGGCGACGGGCTGGATCGGTTATTTCTACATCCTGACCTTCGTCATCGGCTTCGGCGCGATCGTCTTGGTCGCTACCGATCCCAGCTTCCTCGATGCGGAGGGCGCGCTGCGCGGGGGCAGCAACATGGCGGCGATCCATCTGGCGCAGGCGGTCGGGGGTAATCTGTTCCTGGGCTTCATCTCCGCGGTGGCGTTCGCGACCATCCTTGCGGTCGTCGCGGGCCTGACCCTGTCGGGGGCCTCGGCGGTCAGTCATGACCTCTATGCGACCGTCATCAAGAAGGGGAAGGCGGACTCCGCCTCGGAGCTTCGCGTGTCGCGGATCACGGTGCTGGTGCTGGCCGTTGTCGCAATCCTGCTGGGTATCTTGTTCGAGAAGCAGAATGTCGCCTTCATGGTCAGCCTAGCCTTCGCGCTGGCGGCGTCGGCCAATTTTCCGGTGCTGTTCCTGTCGCTGCTTTGGTCGGGCTGCACGACACGGGGCGTGGTCGCGGGTGGCCTGGTCGGGCTGCTGACCGCCCTGGTGCTGACCATCCTGTCGCCCGCCATCTGGGTGGCGGTGTTGGGCCATGCCGCGCCGATCTTCCCCTATGGCTCGCCGACCATCTTCTCGATGCCGCTGGCGTTTCTGACCATCTGGCTGGTGTCGATCACTGACCGGACCGGCCGTGCGGCGGTCGACAAGGCAGGCTATCCGGCGCAGCGCATCCGTTCGGAGACGGGCATCGGCGCCTCGGGCGCACACGAGCATTGAGCCATTGTCCCCGCTGTCTCTTAACGGGGCAGCGGGGACAGACGGCCCGATATCGGGCCGCTGCCGAAACGGTAAACGAGACGTTAACAGGGGGCTATGAAACGCCGCCTAGTCCTGACCAACGAAGCTGCCCGCCACCCCTTTCGGCGCACGCTGCCGCCAGCCGTTTCGCAACGACGCCGACGGCAGGATGACGATCAGGATATCCGGCTGTTCGTACTGAGCTTCACGGCCTTCTTCATCTGCATCTACACGTTCCTGTTCTGAGCTGGCCCGTTTCAGGCAGGCTCGACGGAAACGTCGCCGCAGGCGCGGTGCAGGAGTAACGCCAGCCAGGCCGAGACCAGGCACATGCCCGCCACGACGAACAGCATGTCGGAGGACGACACGCCAGCTGCGCTGATCGCAAAGGCCAGCACCGATCCGATCGTCATCGCGAAACAGTTGACGATGTTGTTCGCCGCCACGGTCCGCGCGGTCTGGTCCTTTTCGACCGTCGTGGTCAGGAAGGCATAGAGCGGTACCACGAACATGCCCCCGGTCGTGGCGATCGCCAGCAGCGTGGCGAGGATACCGATCGCGCGCGGCTCGGCCAGGAAGGCCTGCCAGCTATACAGGCCGCCGCCCGCCGCCGGGGTCCAGTTGCGGCACAGGAACGAGAACAGCACGACGAACGCGCCCATCGCGATCACCGACATCGGCGAATAGCGCGCCGAAATCTCGCCCTTCAACATCGTGTTGATGACCACCGACCCGATCGCGACGCCGATCGAGAAGATCGCGATCGCCAGGCTGGCCACTTCCTTGTCCGCCGTCAGGACATTCTTCACCAGCGGCGGGAAGATGATGATGAGGACCGCGCCGATCGTCCAGAAGAAGCTGATCGCGATGATCGCCAGGAACAGGCGGCGGATGTGCAGCGTCGCCGAGATCAGTCGCCACGACGCGGTGAACGGATTGTAGTTGAGCTTCAGCGGCGGTCCCTCGCGCGGGGCGGGGGGGACCTGCCGCCCCAGGAACCAGCCGATCCCGGCGACCACCAGCACGCCGATCGCTGCCGCCTCGATGGGAATCCAGCCCGCCGCGACCGTGCCGAGCAGGATCGCCAGATAGGTCCCCGCCTCGACCAGGCCGGTGCCGCCCAGAATGTCTTCAGGTTCCAGATGCTGCGGAAGGATGGCGTATTTGATCGGCCCGAAAAAGGTCGAATGTACGCCCAGTGCCAGCACCGTGCCGAGCATCAGCGCCAGCCCGGCCGTGGTATATCCCGCCTTGGCGATCAGCAGGCCGCCCGCGCCCACCAGCATGATGCCGATCTCGACCGTTTTGACGATGCGGATGATCCGCGCCTTGTCATGGCTGTCCGCCAATTGGCCGGACAAAGCCGACAGGAAGACGAAGGGCAGGATGGCGGCGCCGGTCGCGGCGCAGTTGAAATAGAATTCGGAATGGGGGTCGGTGAAAATCGCATAGGTCGCGAACAGCACCATCGACGTCTTGAACAGATTGTCGTTGAAAGCGCCGAGAAACTGGGTGGCAAACAGCGGCAGAAAGCGTCGCTGTTTGAGAAGCCCGAGGGCATTGAGCATAACGAAAAATGGCCCGATCGTGGCAACAGGATGACACCAACATAGCTATGCGTACCCGTATCGCCAACCGCTTAAAGCGGTTTGTCATGGGCGAACGAGCGGTTAGAAGGCGACATGCTGACGCTGCCCAACCTGTTAACGCTCTCGCGAATCCTGGCCGTGCCGTTGCTGGCGGGGCTGTTGTGGCAACCCGAATGGGCGCTGGGCTATGGCATCGCTTTCGCGCTCTACTGCCTGATGGGCATTACCGACTATTTCGACGGTTATCTCGCCCGCGCGCAGGGGGCGGTGTCGAAGCTGGGCGTCTTCCTCGATCCCATCGCCGACAAGATCATGGTCGCCTCGGTCATCCTGGTGCTGGTCGCGGTGCAGGTGCTGAGCGGGCTGAGCGTGGTCGCGGGCCTCGTCATCCTGCTGCGCGAGATCGCGGTGTCGGGGCTTCGTGAGTTTCTGGCGCAGTTGCAGGTGTCGGTGCCCGTATCGCGGCTGGCCAAGTGGAAGACGACGCTGCAACTCATCGCGTTGGGCGGCCTGATCCTGGGCGGCGCGCTGCCCGGTTGGCCGTGGCTGCACGAGGCGGCGCTGGCGGCGCTCTGGGCGGCGGCGGTGCTGACCCTCGTGACCGGATGGGACTATCTGCGCGTCGGCCTCAAGCACATGGATAGCTGATGACGTTGACGATCCTGTATTTCGCCTGGGTGCGCGAGCGCATCGGGCAGGCCGAAGAAACGGTGACGTTGCCCGACCATGTGGCGACGGTTGCCGATCTGGTGGCGTGGTTGGCGACGCGTGGCGGCGGCTATGCGGAGGCGATGGCGGCGCCCGAGCGGCTGCGGGCGGCGGTGGACCAGAATTTCGTCCCCCTCGATACGCCCATCGGCAACGCCCGTGAGGTTGCGATCTTCCCGCCGGTGACGGGCGGATGATCCGGATTCTCGTTTCGGTCGCCCCCATCGACCTTGCCGACGAAATGGCAAGGATCGAGGGGCAGGATGTCGGCGCGGTGGCTAGCTTTTGTGGGCTGGTCCGTGCCGATGACGGCGTGGATACCCTTGAACTCGAACATTATCCGGGCGCGACCGAGGCTGCGTTGGACCGGATCGCGCGCGAAGCCGTCGAGCGCTGGTCGCTGCAGGCCGCGACGATCATCCACCGGGTCGGCCCGATGCGGCCGGGCGAGCGGATCGTGCTGGTGCTGGCCGCGGCCCCCCATCGTCGGGATGCGCTGGACGCTTGCGCCTATCTTATCGATCGTCTGAAGACCGATGCGCCCTTCTGGAAGCGTGAGACGCGGGGGGATGACGCCCGCTGGGTCGAGGCGCGCAAGAGCGACACGGCCGCCGCCGAACGCTGGACCGCATAGAAAAAGGCGAGGCCGAAGCCCCGCCTTTCCCTGTTTCGACCAATTTGCGGTTTAGCCGATCTTCGGCACGTTGATGCCATTGGTCAGGTGCACGACGCCGTTTGTGGCATCGACATCGGCCTTGTCGACATAGGCTTTCTGGCCGTTCACGTCGGTCAGCATGATGTTGCCGTTCGGGCCGAGCTGCGCGGTCAGCGGCTGCCCTGCCAGCGTGGTCAGCGTAGCGGTGCCGTTACCCGCCGTGATCTGAGCCTTGAGTTGCTCGGCGGTCAGCTTGCCCGGTACGACATGGTATTTCAGGATCGTCGCCAGCGTCGCCTTGGCTTCCGGCTTGCTGAGCGTGTCGAGCGCGCCCGGCGGCATACGGCTGAACGCTTCGTTGCTGGGGGCGAAGACAGTGAAGGGGCCGGGGCCGGACAGGTCGGCGGTCAGGCCGGCCGCCGTGACGAGCTTGGCCAGCGTGCTGCGATCCGGGGTTGCGGCGAGGACCTGAACGATCGTGCCGGTCGCGGCCGGCGTTGCGGTCGTCGGCGCGGCAGGGGCCGTCTGGGCTGGTGCAGCCTGGGTGGGCGCCGTCGGCGCAGGCGCAGTCGGCGCGGTCTGGGCAACGGCGGCGCCCGCGCCCGTCAGGGCGGTGGCGGACAGAAGGATGGCAAAGGTCTTCAACATGAAAAGAATACTCCCGTTCTTCTGGCGGCGGAGCGAAGTCGCGTCGCACCGCATGGTGAAGGGCAGGCCAACCGTTCCTGAGGCGAAACGGCCGTCCTGCGGGGAGTAACGCACTTAATCCAGTTTTGGTACCAAGACACCGTTGACGATGTGAATGACGCCGTTCGCCTGTGGCATGTCGCCCGCTTCGATATAGCTCTTGTTGCCGCTGCTGTCGGTGAGCGTGATGACCGATTGGGTCATGCTGACGGTTAGCCATTCGCCCTGCACCGTCAGCAGCTTCGCGGTGCCGCCGCCCGCGGCGATCTTTTCCTGAAGATCGGCGATCCCGACGATGCCTGGCACCATATGGAAGCGGATCAGCTTGACCAGCGAGTCGCGGTTGGCGGGCTGGAGCAACTGGTCCTGCACGCCGGGCGCCAGCCGGGCGAACGCCTCGTTCGACGGTGCGAACAGCGTATAGGGGCCGGGGCCTGCCAGCGTCGTCGCCAGACCCGCTGCCCGGATCGCGGCGACGAGCGAGGAGAGCGAGGGCGTCGCGGTGGCATTGTCCAGGATCGTCCGCGTCGGCACCATCGGCTGATCGGGCTGGGGCGCCGGGATCGTCACGGCGGGCGTGCTGGACGGGGCCGCAGGGGCCTGCCGCAGATCTCGCCCGCCTCCGCACGCACTCAACCCGACCAGAGCGAGGAGCGGCAGAACGGCCATCAGCCGCCGAGCATTATGGGTCATGGGCGAAATCTCCTGATGATGGGATGATATCGAAGGGGTCAGGCCGCTTCGGCCAGAACTTGGGCGAGCAGGCGGAAATCCTTTTCCCGCGGGCTGGCGCGACGCCAGACCAGCGCGATCTTGCGCATCGCATTCTCGGCGTCGAGCGGGCGGGCGGTGATCTGGGTATTGTCGAGTATACCCGAGCGTAGCGCCATTTCGGGCAGCATCGTCATGCCCAGGCCATTGTCGACCATCTGGACGATGGTGTGGAGCGAGGTGCCCAGCATCGTCGCCTCGGCGCGCAGTTCTGGCCGGTTACAGGCGGCGAGCGCATGATCCTTCAGACAATGACCGTCCTCCAGCAACAGCAGCCGGGCCTCATCGATCGCCGAGGCGGGAATCGCGGCGGGCGGCGAGAGATCGTCGTCCGTCGGGAAGGCGACGAACAGCCGGTCGTCGAAAAGCGGCTCGGCCGTCACCTCGCCACAGGCATAGGGAAGCGCCAGCAGCACGCAGTCGGTCCGCCCATTATGGAGGCGCTCGCAGGCGGGGCCACTTGGTTCCTCGCGCAGGAACAGCTTCAGGTCGGGATAGTCCCGGCGCAGGCGCGGCAGGATACGGGGCAGCATGAACGGCGCGATGGTCGGGATCACCGACATGCGCATCTCGCCCGACAGCGGCCGCCCGGCCGCGCGCGCCATATCGCCCAGCTCGTCCGCTTCGCGCAACACGCGGCGCGCCTTGTCTGCGATCCGCTCGCCCAGCGGGGTGAAGCGCACGACTCGCCGAGTCCGCTCGACGAGCGTCACGCCGATCAGCGTTTCCAGCTCGCGAAGGCCCGCCGACAGGGTGGATTGCGTAACGAAACACGCGTCCGCCGCCCGGCCGAAATGGCCGTGGTCCTGCAAGGCCACGAGATATTGTAACTGTTTCAACGTAGGTAGGTAGGTCGCGGCCATTGATCGTCTCAGTCGATTGCGCTGTGACAAATAGCTTGTTGGATCAAAGGCGCCAGTCCCCATATCTGTCGCGGCAACGAATACAGGCGGTCCACCGCCGATCGTGAGAGGATGGCTGAAGCCCGATTTTTTTAGAATGGAGGCTCATTGCCATGTTGACCGTTGGAGACAAGCTCCCCGCATTCACCGTTCCCGTCCAGCAGGGCACCAACGCGCTGCCCGCCGGCGAGACGATCAGCGACACCTCCTATGAGGGCAAGTGGAAGGTCCTGTTCTACTGGCCGAAGGACTTCACCTTCGTCTGCCCGACCGAAATCGTGGGCTATTCCGAGCTGAAGAGCGATTTCGAGGATCGCGACGCCGTGCTGATCGGCGCGTCGACCGACACCGCGCATGTCCACCTGGCATGGCGCAAGTCGGACCCGGATCTGGCCGCGGCCGATTTCCCCTGGATCGCCGACAATGGCCGCGTCCTGGCCGATGCGCTGGGCATCGTCGACAAGAATGAGCATGTCGCGTACCGCGCGACCTTCATCATCGACCCCGACAATGTCATCCAGCATGTCACGATCAACGGCCTGAACGTCGGCCGTAACCCGGCCGAAACGCTGCGTGTCCTCGACGCGCTGCAGACCGACGAGCTGTGCCCGTGCAACTGGAACAAGGGCGACGACGTCCTCCAGCTCGCCGCCGAGTAATCCTGTCGTCCGGGGGCGGCGACGTCCCCGGGCCCACCATTTCCGACGCCCCGGCGAGGGTCGCTGATCGCGTGCGGTCGGTGGCCCGGACTGGGGCGTCGTTTATCCGGAGCAATCCCTTTCATGTCGCTCAAGGAATTTGCCGGGCAGCTGCCCGACTTCGCCAAGGACATCCGCCTCAACGTCGGCTCGCTGCTGAACGAGCCGGTGCTGAACGATCAGCGCAAGTACGGCCTGCTGCTCGCCTGTGCGCATGGCACCGGCCACAAGCCACTGGTCGAGGCCGCCGAGGCGGAATGCGCCCCCAAGCTGTCGCCCGAGGCCGCCAATGCGGCGCGCGCGGCGGCAGCGGTGATGGCGATGAACAATGTCTATTACCGCTTCACCCACTTGGCCGGGAACCAAGAATATCGCAACATGCCCGCCAAGCTGCGCATGAACGTGATCGGCGCACCGGGCATCGACAAGATCGATTTCGAGCTGTTCAGCCTGGCCGTATCGGCGATCAACGGCTGCGGCATGTGCATCGACGCGCATGAGGCGGTGCTGAAGAAAGCCGGCGCGTCGGCCGAGGTCATCCAGACGGCCGTTCGCATCGCAGCGGTGATGCAGGCCGTGGCGACCGTTCACTCGGCGATCGCGTAATATTCCTCCCCTGTAAGGGGAGGGGGACCGCCGCAAAGCGGTGGTGGAGGGGTGTCCCACACCCCTCCGTCAGTCCTACGGACTGCCACCTCCCCTTGCAGGGGAGGAAAATCAGCCCTTGATCGCCTGATACAGCCCCCAAAGGCTGGTCAACGTCAGGATCACCCCGACAAGCGTCAACAGCATCCGCGCCGGAACCCGCTTGGCGAGCATCGCGCCAAACGGCGCCGCGCAGATGCCGCCGATCAGCAGCCCGACCGTTGCCATGGTGAAGGCACCCCAGCCGAGCTGGGTGATGAACGTCGCCGAGATGGTCGCCGTCAGAAAGAATTCGGCGGTGTTGACCGTGCCGATCGTCGTTCTCGGCGCAGCGCCCTGCGCTAGCAGGTTGGACGTGACGACCGGCCCCCAGCCACCGCCGCCCGCCGCATCCAGAAACCCGCCGAGAAAACCCAGCGGCTCGACGACCTTAGGCTCCCGCGTGGCCGCCTTGTGCCGCCAGGCCCGGATCAGCAGATAGATGCCGATGCCGGTCAGATAGGCGAGGATGAAGGGCTTCACCACGGCGGCATCGATGTTGGACAGGACATAGGCGCCCAGCGCCCCGCCGATCACGCCGGGAATCATCAACCGCAGGAACAGCCGCCAGTTGACGTTGCGATGGACCGCATGGCTGATCCCGGAGACGGCGGTGGTGAACGTCTCGACGCTGTGCACCCCCGCAGAGGCGGCGGCGGGCGGCACGCCCAGGCTGATGAGCAATGTGTTGGAGATTACCCCGAAGGCCATGCCCAGCGCGCCGTCGACCACCTGCGCGGCAAAGCCCACGGCCACGAACGGCAGGATGTGGATCAGCTCGGTACTGGTCGGGTCCATCATGTCTCCTGTGCTTTATGACCGGCGGCCATGCCGTGTCCCAGGCAACGCTGCAACCGCGATAGAGTTTGGCCGACCCCAAGCGAAGGCAGGGTCGATCTGGATTTCGCCTGAACCTATGCCTAAATGCGCATATCGCATCTGGGGACATGCTCATGCCGAGCCGATTGGCCGCTTATCTCGATTCGATCCGGGCGCGCGATCCCGCTCCGCATTCGCGTGCCGAAATTTTGCTGTACCCCGGTGTCTGGGCGCTGGCCGGGCACCGGATCGCGCATCGACTTTACAAGTCGCGGGCGTTTTTCCTCGCGCGGCTGGTCAATCACTTCACCCGCTTCCTGACGGCGATCGACATTCATCCCGGCGCAAAGATCGGGCGAAACTTCTTCATCGACCATGGCTTCGTGGTGATCGGCGAGACGGCGGAGATCGGCGACGACGTCACCATCTATCAGTGCGTGACGCTGGGTGGCACCAGCCCGGACAATGGCGTGGCGGGCAAGCGCCACCCGACGCTGATGGACGGCGCCATCGTCGGATCGGGCGCGCAGGTTCTGGGGCCGATCACCGTCGGTCCCCGCGCGCGGGTCGGTGCGAATGCGGTCGTCACGCGCGATGTGCCCGAGGGCGCGGTCATGGTCGGCATCCCGGCGCGCCCGACGATGGTCGAGGGCGGCGCGGCTCCGGAGCCGCGCTTCGTCCCCTATGGCACACCCTGTTCGGAAATCTTCGACCCCCAGACCCAGAAGATCGAAATGCTTCGTTGCGAGCTGGAGACGATGCGGCGGCGGCTGGACGCGGCGCTGGCCGAGCGGGGCGACGAGCGCGATCGGGCCTGATGGGGATCGTACCCTTTCCAAAGACGGCGGGGCAGGTAGGGTTCGACCGCGCCGAGCTGACTCGCATCCTCGACCTCTATGGCCGGATGGTCGCGGCGGGGCATTGGCGGGACTATGCGATGGACATGGGGCGGGACGCGGCGATCTTTTCTGCTTTCCGCCGCGCGGCGGAGCGGCCGGAGTTCCGGATCGAGAAGCGCCCAGCTTTGCGCAACCGTCAGGGCATGTGGGCGCTGATTGGCGAGGGCGGGGCGGTGTTGAAGCGCGGTCATGAGCTGGGGCCGGTGCTGGCCCCGGTCGAGCGGCGGTTGATGAAGCTGGTCGAAGAATAACCCTTCCCAACGAAAAAGCGCCGGTTCCTGTTGGGAACCGACGCCTTTTTCACAGCCGGGTGATGGGCCGATTACTTGCCGCCACGCTGACGGCACTGGTCATACTGACCCTTTTTGCAGATCGGATAGCTCTTCAGCGGAGCCGGGGCGGGGTAAGCCTGCTCGGGGCTGGGCGCCTGCTTGAAGACGATCGGCGCGCCGGCCTGCGGCGGCGATGCCATGGGCGGCTGGGCGGGCTGATAGCCGCCGGCGGTCATCGTGCCAGCGGTTGCCGCGGCATTGGCCTGCATCGAGCCCGACGCGTCGGTCTGCGTCGTCGTCGTGTCCGTCTGGGTCGAGGCGCCGGCCTGCATCCCCGCCTGGGCGGTGGTGTCGGTCTGGGTCTGCTGAGCCATAGCGGGCGCCGCCATCAGAGCGGTGGCGGCCAGAAAAACGAGCTTCATGCGAATCTCCTGTTCAGAAGCGCAAGGTGTAAGCGCGGGGGCAGAACGCCCCATGCCGCACTTGGCTCCCTCGTTTCGCTTGCGACCCGATCCTGACCGCCTTTTCACATCGGCGATCAGCCGCCCGCGTCGAGCGAATAGCCCGCCGAGCGCACCGTGCGGATGATGTCGGGCCGGTCGCCGATATTGATCGCCTTGCGCAGGCGACGGATATGCACGTCGACCGTCCGGCTCTCGATATCCGAGTCATGCCCCCAGACCGCATCGAGAAGCCGCTCGCGCGAGAAGACCCAGCCCGGATGCTCCAGGAAATGCTTGAGCAGGCGGAACTCGGTTGGCCCGAGCGAAACGACTTCGCCTGCACGGCGGACCTTGTGGCCGACCGTATCCATTTCGATGTCCGCGTAAACCAGTGCCTCGCCCGCCAGTGCCGGGCGCACCCGGCGCAGCACCGCGCCGACGCGGGCGACCAGCTCACGCGGGGAGAAGGGCTTGGTGACATAGTCGTCCGCGCCCGTTTCCAGCCCGCGTACCCGGTCCTCTTCCTCACCGCGCGCGGTCAGCATGATGATCGGCACGTTCGCCGTCTCGGGTGAGCGACGCAGGCGGCGGCAGACCTCGATCCCCGAAATCCCCTCGACCATCCAGTCGAGCAGGACGATATCGGGCGTGCTCTCGCGTGCCAACAGCAACGCTTCCTCGCCGTCCGGGGTATGCGTGACCTCGAAATCCTCGCGCTTGAAATGGAAGACGAGCAGTTCCGCGAGTGCGGCGTCGTCTTCGACCAGCAACATCTTTACCCGTGCCATGGTGCCTGTTCCCTCAAGAAGGCAAGGAGCCGCCGCGGTCACGCTCGCCCATTTGCGTGCCGGTGGCGGCGAAATAGACCATCTCCGCGACGTTGGTCGCATGGTCGCCGATGCGTTCGAGATTCTTCGCGATGAACAGCAGGTGCGCGACCTGCCCGATCGTCTTGGGATTCTCGACCATATGGGTGACGAGCGTGCGGAAGATGGAATCGTAGAAATCGTCGAGCGCGTTGTCGCTGTCGCGGACCCGCACCGCCGCCTCGGCATCGCGCGCGGCGAACGCGTCGAGCACGTCATGCACCATCGCAGAGGCGATCTTGGCCATGGCGGGCAGGATCGAGACCGGCTCGATCCGGTCCTCGCTCTCGATCATCGGCACGCGCTTGGCGATGTTCTTGGCATAGTCGCCGATCCGCTCGACCACGCTGGCGATCTTCAACGCCGCGACGACCTCGCGCAGGTCGTTGGCCATCGGGGCCCGGAGCGCGATGGTGCGCACCGCCAGCCGCTCGACCTCCGCCTCGATCAGGTCGATCGCCTTGTCGTCCTCGCGAACCTTGCGCGCCAGTTCCAGGTCGGAGCGTTGCAGCGCCTTGATGGCATTGGCGATCGCTTCCTCGGCCAACCCGCCCATCTGGCTGATCAGCCCGCGCAGGCGGCCGATGTCGTTGTCGAAGGCTTTTACGGTGTGGTCCATGATCCTCGTCCTCAGCCGTAACGGCCGGTAATATAGTCCTTCGTCCGCTCTTCCTTCGGGTTCGTGAAGATGTCGGACGTCTTGCCGTACTCGACCAAGGTGCCGAGGTGGAAAAAGGCTGTACGCTGCGAGACGCGGGCGGCCTGCTGCATATTGTGGGTGACGATCGCGATGGCGTAGCGGCCGCGCAGGTCGTGGATCAATTCCTCGATCCGCGCGGTCGCGATCGGGTCGAGCGCGCTGCACGGCTCGTCCATCAGGATCACTTCCGGGTCGACCGCGATGGCGCGCGCGATGCACAACCGCTGCTGCTGGCCGCCCGACAGCGCGGTGCCGCTTTCCGACAGCCGGTCCTTCACCTCGTTCCACAGGCCCGCACGGGTCAGCGAACGCTCGACGATCGCGTCCATCTCACTGCGGGAGGTCGCGAGGCCGTGGATGCGCGGGCCGTAGGCGACATTCTCATAGATCGACTTGGGGAAGGGGTTCGGTTTCTGGAAAACCATGCCGACGCGCGCGCGCAGCTGCACCACGTCCATTTCGGGCGCGTAGATGTCCTGCCCGTCGAGCCGGACGTCGCCCGAAACACGCGCCGAGGGGATGGTGTCGTTCATCCGGTTGAGCGTGCGCAGGAAGGTCGACTTGCCGCAGCCCGAGGGGCCGATGAAGGCGATCACATGGTCCATGTCGACATCGATCGAGATGTCGTGGATCGCCTGCTTGGCGCCGTAAGACACGCTGACGTTGCGCGCGGTTATCTTGGGGGTACTCACCAGCGTGTCTCGAACCGATTGCGGAGGTAGATGGCCAGCCCGTTCATCGCGAGCAGGAAGACGAGCAGGACGATGATCGCGGCCGAGGTCTTCTCGATGAAGCCGCGATCCACCTGATCCGACCAGAGGAATATCTGGACCGGCAGCACGGTCGCCGGATCGGTCAGCCCGCGCGGCGGCGCGGCGATGAAGGCGCGCATCCCGATCATCAGCAGCGGCGCGGTCTCGCCCAGCGCCCGTGCCATGCCGATGATGGTGCCGGTCAGGATGCCGGGCAGGGCGAGCGGCAGGACGTGATGGAAGATCACCTGCACCCGCGACGCGCCCACCGCCAGCGCGGCGTCGCGGATCGAGGGCGGCACCGCCTTGATCGCATTGCGCCCGGCGATGACGATCACCGGCATGGTCATCAGCGCCAGCGTCAGGCCGCCGACCAGCGGAGCCGAACGCGGCAGGCCGAAGGTACCGAGGAACACCGCCAACCCCAGAAGGCCGAAGATGATCGAGGGAACGGCCGCGAGGTTGTTGATCGACACCTCGATCATGTCGGTCCAGCGGTTCTTCGGTGCGATCTCTTCCAGATAGAGCGCAGCCAGCACGCCGATCGGGAAGGCGAGGGCCAGCGTCACCACCATGGTCAACAGCGACCCCTTGGCCGCACCCCAGATGCCGACCCGCGTCGGATCGGTGGCGTCGGCATCCTTCAGGAAGCCCATATCCCAGCCGGTCGACAGCAGGCCGCGTTTTTCAAGCTGCGCAACGACCCGCTCGGCCTCCGGCGTTCCCACGCCCTTTGCGGCCACATCATAACGGCTGGCGAGCGGCAACTCGAACCGGACGGTGCGGTGGAGCAGGCCGGGATCGGCCTTGATCGCGTCACGCACGACGATCCACGCGCCGGGTGAGAGCAGATCGCTTCCCATCGATCCGAAGGCGGTGGTCGCGGCGGTATCGACCGCATTTTCCAGTCCCGCCCCGGCCAGTGCCAGATCGGCGCCGCGCCCCTTCAATCGGGCAGGCTCGATGGGCAGATCGGCGGCAGCGAGGTTGACCGGCATGGTTACGCGCGTTTCGGTAAAGCCGCGAAGCCCCTGCGCCAGCATGGTGATGAGCAGGAAAGCGAGGAACGCGGCCGACAGTGCGACCGCCGCCGCCCCGAGCCGCCGGAAACGACGCTCGGCGGCATAACGCCGACGCAGGCGGCGGGCCATGGCAGGGCTGTTCCACCCTGCGGCCGAAGGCGGGGTGGGCGGCTTATTCATAGGTTTCCCGATACCGCTTCACCACGTTGAGCGCGACGATGTTGAGCAGCAGCGTGATGAGAAAGAGCGTCAGGCCCAGCGCGAAGGCGGCCAGCGTCTTGGGGCTGTCGAACTCGGCCTCGCCGGTCAGCAGGTCGACGATCTGGCGGGTGACGGTGGTCGTGCTGGCAAAGGGATTGGCGGTCAGCGTGGCGACGCCGCTCGCTGCCATGACGACGATCATCGTCTCGCCGATCGCGCGGCTGACTGCGAGCAATATGCCGCCAACGACGCCGGGCAGGGCGGCGGGCAGCATGACGCGGGTGATCGTCTCGGACGGCGTCGCGCCCATCGCCAGGCTGCCGTCCCGCATCGAACTGGGCACGGCCGCCAGGCTGTCGTCGGCCATGGACGAGACGAAGGGGATGATCATCACCCCCATGACCAGCCCGGCGGCCAGCGCGCTTTCCGACGAGGCCCAGTCGATGCCGATCGCAACCGCGAACTGTCGTACGGCGGGGGCGACGGTCAACGCGGCGAAATAGCCGTAGACGACGGTCGGAATACCCGCGAGCACCTCCAGCACCGGCTTCATGATCCGGCGGGCACGGGGCGCGGCATATTGGGTCAGATAGATGGCGCTCATCAGGCCGAAGGGGATGGCGACCGCCATGGCGATGACGGCCCCGATGAAGAAGGTACCCCAGAACAGAGGCACCGCGCCAAGAGACGCGCCGGGATGGCGCGGATCGATCGACTGGGGACTCCAGTGGGTACCGAAGAGGAATTCGGTGAGCGGCACGACCGAGAAGAACCGCCCCGCCTCATAGAGCAGAGAGGCTACGATGCCTGCGGTGGTCAGGATCGCGATCAGCGACGCCCCCAGTAACAGGCCCAACACGACGCGTTCGATCCGGGTGCGCGCCGAAAACTCGGGTCGGACCTGAAGATAGGCATAGGCCCCACCCGCCAGCGCCAGCAGCAGGACGATCGCGGTGGCGATCCAGTCGATCCGCGTCTGCGCGGCGTCATAGGCGGGCGCAAGGGTGTGCGACAAAGCGTGGAATGCGCCCTGTGCCTGCCCGGCCGCCAGCGCGCGCGCCTCGGACAGGATGGCCGCCCGCTCGAACCCCGGCGGGGGGAGTTGCACGGCGGCGGGCGCTTTCAGCACGATGTCGGTGACGAGCGCGGGCGACGTCGCCGCCCAGATCGCCAGGAAGAGCAGCGGCGGCACTGCCGTCCACAGCGCGACGTACCAGCCATGATGATGCGGCAGCGAACTCGCGCGCGTCCCCGACCGACGCCGGAAGCCGAGCGCGTGCATCCGGGTTGATGCCCAGGCGATGATGCCCAGCCCGATGGTCAGGATGAGAAGGACGACGCCGTTCATGACGGCAGGCTCGCCGGATCGAGCGGCGTTTCGCGGGCGATGATGGCGCGCGAACGGGCCTGAATGGCGGGCGGCGAGGCGATCAGGCCCCGGCGGACCAGCGGACCATTTTTGCCCCAGTTGTCGGCATAGAGGCGCAGGAAAGCGCGCAAGCCCGGAATGGCGTCGAGATGCGCCTTCTTCACATAGACATAGAGCGGGCGCGATCCGGGATAGCGGTCGGCCGCGATGGCGTCATAGGTCGGCTTGACGCCGTTGATCGTAACCCCGTCGACGGTCTGGCTGTTTTCCTCGAGGTAGGAATAGCCGAAGACACCCAGCGCGTCCGGATTGGCCTGTAGCTTCTGGACGATCAGATTGTCGTTCTCACCCGCGTCAATATAGGCGCCGTCTTCTCGCACGCGCGTGCAGAACAGGCGGTGCGCTTCGGGATTGCGGGCCGCGAGGGCAGGCGCACCCGGCTCGACCGCATCGCATCCCTTCGCCAGGATCAGTTCGGCCAAAGCATCGCGGGTGCCGCTGGTCGCAGGCGGGCCGTAGACCTGGATCGGAATGGCGGGCAGCGACGGATTGACGTCGGCCCAGGTGCGTGCCCTATTCGGCTTGCCGCCGGGATGTGCCGCCAGCGCGCGATAGATGTCGACCGAGGTCAGTGCCATGTGCGGCCCGCGCCGGGACTCGGCAAAGGCAATGCCGTCGATCCCGATCTGGATTTCGAGCAGTTCGCCCGCGCCATGCGCCGCGCAGTCGCGATACTCGCTGGCCTTCATCCGGCGCGACGCGTCTTCCAGATCGGGATGCGCCGCCCCGATCCCGGCGCAGAACAGCTTCATACCCGCACCCGTGCCCGTCGACTCGATCACCGGCGCCTTGGCATCCGGATCGGCAGCGACGAACCGCTCGGCGATGATCGTGGTGAAGGGATAGACGGTCGACGAGCCGACAGCCGTGATCTGGTCCCGCACGCCCGCGCCGCCGCCATTGGCCTGATCGTAGCAGGCCGCCAGCGCGAATATCGCGGCGAGAAGGCAGGGCAGGCGCATCAAAATCCTTGGAAACACCGGAACGGGTGCGAACCGGCGCTGCCACGCTCGCCATACCCCCGTGTGACATTTTTATTGTGGTTTTGTGACAGCGCTCTCGGAAGCGATCTTTTCCGGCGTCTTCAGCGCGGGCAGGCGCACCGTCACCGTGGTCCCGACCCCGACCTCGCTGGTGATTTCCAGCTTTCCGCGATGCCGCTCGACGATGTGCTTCACGATGGCGAGGCCCAGACCGGTACCGCCGATACTGCGGCTGCGCCCCGAGTCGACGCGGTAGAAGCGTTCGGTCAGGCGAGGGAGATGACTGGCCGCGATGCCCTCACCGCGGTCGGCGACGCTCAGGCGCAGCATGGGGCCGTCGCGGTCCAGCCTAACGCGGACCGGCGTCTCCGCCTTGCCGTACTTCATCGCATTGCCGATCAGATTGTGCAGCATCTGCGACAATTGCGCCCGGTCGCCCGCGATCGGCGGAAGCTCCTCGGCCAGTTCGCACGCAATATCGTCGGCACGGGGCGAGCCGGAGTCCAGAAACTCCTCCCACACATGGTCGACCAGTTCGGCCATGTCGACGGGCTGGGCGGGCTGGCGATATTTGTCGGCCTCGATCCGGCTGAGCGAGATCAGATCCTCGACCAGCCGCTGCATCCGCCGCGCTTCGTCGAACATCACCTTCAGGAAGCGCGCGCGAATTTCCGCGTCTTCGCCCGCCTCGTCGCCCAGCGTTTCGATAAAGCCCAAAATTGAGGCCAGCGGGGTCCGCAATTCGTGGCTGGCATTGGCGACGAAGTCGACGCGCATCCGCTCGGCGGCGTCATGTGCGGTCTGGTCGATCAGGTGGACGATGCGCTGGCCGCCGGTCGTGTCGGCGATCCGCATCTCCCAACGCTGTTCGAGCGAGCCAAGGCCGACCAGCGAAATCGGCTGAGCGGGATCGGTGACGCCTTCCTTTGTCAGCAGTCGTTCGGTGGCAGCGGGATGGCGGATCGCGATGCGCGCGTCCTCGCCGACGATATGCTTGCCGAGCAGCCCGCGCGCCGAGCGATTGGCCAGGATCACCTGCCCCGCCTCGATCAGCAGCACCGGCTCGACGATGGCATCCAGCGCTTCCTCCAGCAGCGGCGACAGGCCGGTTCGGCTCTCGTCCGCCGCCATGTCCTCCTCGGCTTCGTCTGGCACGCCTTCGCTTGCGACCAGCGCGGCGGCGATCCCGCCGACCAGCGCGATGATCGCGGGCGCGGGGCCAGCCGTCAGGAACACCACGGCGGCGGCCACCACGACCACGACGATGGCCCATAAGGTACGAATGCCGAATCCCATGGCGTGCCGATGTAGCGGGGTGCAGGGGCGCTGTCTTCACTTCTGAACGGTCGCAACGTCGGGGCGGGGCTTCCATTTTTGGGAAGCCGCTGGCCTTGCACAGGTTCTTGTGGTGGGCCGATGAATATGGGAGATCGCTTGGTCATGGACGACACGCCCTCCGAACCCGGTCCCGCATCCGGTCCCATGCGCGAGGAGCAGGCCCAGGCCTCCAGCGTGACGAGCCGCCGGATGCTGATGCTGGGCGCGGTGGGTGCGAGCACGGTCATCGCGGTTCGGCCCGCGCTGGCCCAGACGACGGCGTCGGTCATGACCTGTCAGATCGCCGTGCCGGGGGCGGGCAATGCGGGGAAATATATCGACCGGAACGGCAATGTGGTCGACCCCGGACCGCTGGGGCCGCTCGGCGCGCTGGTCGGTGGGCCTTATCCGCCCGCACCGCGTCCCTTCACGGGCGAGGAGGTTCGCGCGGCATTGACCAAGGGGGTGTATCTGCCCGGTACGACCTATTATTCGAACGATGCCTATCTCAAATATATCAAGAAGCTGAGCGGCGGTCAGGCCGGTTACACCTGCTTCCTGTCCGTCCAGAATCCTAGGGGCTGATCGGTGCCCGGTCCGCGCTGGCGCGCGGCGGAGGCGGCGCTGCTGATCGTCGAGCCGCTGGATATGTTCACGGCAATCTTCCACCGGCCCTCGGGCGTCACCCATTTGCTGAACGAACCGGCGCCCCAGATCCTCGAAGCATTGGCGCAAGAGCCGCTGAACAAGGACGCGTTGCTTGCCCGGCTGTCGGAACGTTACGATCTGGGCGATGCTGACGGTGCGGCGTTGCTCGACGTTCGGCTGACCGAACTCGAAGCGGCCGGATTGGTCGACCGGGTGTGAGGCACCAGATTACGTTACGCGTGGGGCCAGTCGGCTTTCGGATCGGATCGGACTGGCGTACGCCGATCGCCGCGCTCGACGTGCTGTACCGCGATTATCCTCGCCCGGAATTTGCCGACTACAACGTCCGGCTGGAGGCGGTATCGCCCCTGCGGCGCTGGTTCCGTCCGTCGGTCCGCGTGGCGGGGGATTACTGGCTGTCGGATGCGTCGCCCCTGCCGCTGGCGCAGGGACTGCTGGCGGCGGAGATGGGGATGAACCTGCAGGTCGCGCTGGGGCATCGCCGCCATTTGCTGCTCCACGCTGCGGTCGTTGCGCGTGGCGACCGGGCGATCCTGTTGAGCGGCGTGTCGGGCGCGGGCAAGTCGACGCTGGCGATGATGCTGTCGGAACGGGGCTGGCGGTTTATGGGCGACGAATTTGCGATGATCGACTCGGACACCGGCTGGGCGCATCCTTTTCCCCGGCCGGTCAGCCTGAAGAACGAAAGTCTGGCCCTCATTCCCGACGGCTATCGCGTCGGGCCGTTGCTGGCGGGAACGCCCAAGGGCGATGTCCGGCACGTCGCGCCACCGGCCGCCGCCATCGCTGCGATGGAGCAGCCCGCCCGGCCCGTCCTGCTGGTCTTCCCGAGGTTCGGTTTTCCCTCCGCCTTGAGCGGGCTGGCGCCGACCGAAACCTTCGTCCGCCTGACCCAGGCGTCGACCAATTATGTCGCGATGGGCGAGGCCGGGTTCCGCACGCTCACCCGGCTGCGTGCGGAAGTGCCCTCGGTGACGCTGGACTATCCCGATGGGGAAGCGGGTGTGGCGGCGATCGAAGCCTTGTGGGACGCGCTGTGACGGCCGTGGAAGCACTCGTCGCGCTGTTGCGCGATCCCTCGCGCGCGGACACCATCGATCTGCCGCGCTGGACCGAGGTGCTTGCGGTTGCGCGGGCCGAGACGCTGGCGGGCACTCTGGCGTATCGGCTCGATGGCCTTCCTGTGCCCGAGGCAGTAGCCAATGCCCTCGCCGAGGCGCGGATCGATGCCGCCGAGGCGCGGCGAACGGCCTTATGGGAAGCGGACCGCGTGGCGCTGGCGCTGCGGCCTCTGGGGCACCCGGTCATTCTGCTCAAGGGGACGGCCTTCGTGGCCGCTGGGCTGGCGGCGGGGCAGGGGCGCGGTATCGGTGATTGCGATATCCTGCTGCCGAGAAACCTGCTCGATCATGCCGAAAAGCTGCTGATCGATGCCGGGTGGGAGTGGATGAAGTCCGATCCCTATGACGATCTCTATTATCGCCGCTGGATGCATGAGCTTGCTCCGCTGGTACATGGCGAGCGGGGGCGCATGGTCGATGTCCACCATACGATCCTGCCGCCGATTGCGCGACCGAAACCTGACGCGCAGGCCCTGATCGCCGATGCAGAGCCGCTGGGCGGTAACCTCGCCGCGTTGTGTCATGCGGACATGATCGTCCATGCGGCGGCGCATCTCTTTGCCGATGGCGAATTGGCGGGCGGCCTGCGCAACCTCTGGGACATCCACGCGCTGATCGGGGAACGGGGCTTGGATCGGCTGGAGGAGCGTGCGGCGCTTCATGGCCTGTCGGCGGCGGTCGATCGCGCGCTGCGATTGAGCCATGCGCTCTATGGGACGAGCGTTCCGGAACGATGCCGACGCCTGCCCCTGCTGGACCATCTCTACCGGTGGCGCCTGTTGGCCCGCGACGGTTGGGGGCGGGAGCGGCGCAAGGTGCTGCGCATGGCCTTTTACATTCGATCCCACCTCATCCGGATGCCGCTGCCGATGCTCGCCCGACATCTATGGATCAAATGGCGGAAGGGGAAAGCCGCGTCAGTGTCGGGATAAGCTCGGCATAGCCGTCGATGATCGCATCGGCCCCCAGCGCCTCGACCGGCTGGCTGAGGAAACCGAAGGAGCAGGCGATGACCGGCAGCCCCGCCGCCCGGGCGGCCTGGACGTCGAAGATCGAATCACCGACGAACGCCGCCGATCCTCCGCCGCATTGCTCGACCAGCGCTTGGATCGGCCTGGGCGAGGGCTTGGCGACGCCCAGCGTATCGCCGCCGATGATTGATGCGAAGCGATCGGTCAGTCCAAGCGATTGCAGGATCGCTCGTGCAAAACGTTCCAGCTTGTTGGTCATGATGCCCAGCGCCACGCCGCGCGCCGCCAGTTCGTCCAACGCCTCGATCGCGCCGAGAAAGGGCGCCGTGTGCACCGCCAGATTCGCTTCATAATGGTCGAGCAGCAGGCGGTGCAGCCGGTCGAGCGTTTCGGTGTCATAGCCGCCACCGGTCGCGTCCAGCCCATGCTGCAACATCGCGCGTGCGCCGCCGCCGATCATCGGCTTGACGGCCTGGACACTCAGCGGTGCCCGGCCGATCGAAGCCAGCGCATGATTGACGGCGGCGGCCAGGTCGCCGCTGGTGTCCAACAACGTGCCGTCCAGGTCGAAGCCCACGATGGCGAAGGGAAAACCATGCGATGAATTGACGTCCATGTTCGGTCCCGGTGCAGTCTCCGACTGGCCTTGACCGGAAATCCATGGCAGGCGCAACCGTCATGACGAGACCGATCGCCGCCATCATCCTCGCTGCGGGTAAGGGCACCCGCATGAAGTCCGACCTGCACAAGGTCCTGCATCCCATTGCCGGGCGGCCGATGCTGCTCCACCTGATCGATAGCGTGAAGGCCTTGTCGCCCGAGCGCATGGTCGTGGTGACGGGCGCGGGGCGCGAGCAAGTCGAGGCGGCGGTCGCTCCGCTCGGCGTTGCCACCGCGCTGCAGGCCAAGCAGTTGGGTACCGGTCATGCCGTCGCGCAGGCCCACGAGGCACTGGCCGGGTTCGATGGCGATGTGCTGATCCTCTACGGCGACGTTCCGCTGGTCGAGGCGCGGACCATGCGCGCGATGATCGACCGGCTCGGCGAAGCCGACGCCCCCGCCGCCGTGGTGCTGGGTTTCCGACCTGCCGATCCCGCCGCCTATGGCCGCGTGATCGCAGATGGGAGCGGCCGGATCGACCGGATGGTCGAGTTCAAGGATGCCGATCCCGAAGAACGCGCCGTAACCCTCTGCAATTCCGGCCTGATGGCCGTGCGTTCGACAGACTTGTTCGGCTTGCTCGACCGGGTCGGCAACGACAATGCGGCGGGAGAATACTATCTGCCCGACATCGTCATGCTCGCCGCCGCCGATGGCCGCCACTCCGCCGTGATCGAGACGGGCGCGGCTGAGGTTGCAGGTGTAAACAGCCGCGCCGAACTGTCGGTGGTCGAGGGCGACTGGCAGGCGCGCCGCCGCGCGCGCGCGATGGTCGAAGGAGCGACGCTGATCGCGCCGGACACGGTCTGGTTTTCGCACGATACCCGGCTCGGCCGCGATGTGGTGATCGAGCCGCATGTGGTCTTCGGCCCCGGCGTCCATGTCGCGGACGGCGTGAACATCCATGCCTTTAGTCATCTGGAGGGCGCGACCGTCGCCACCGGCGCCGACATCGGTCCCTATGCCCGGCTGCGTCCCGGCGCGGACGTGCGCGAAGGCGCGCGGGTCGGCAATTTCGTCGAGATGAAGAAGGCCGTGCTCGGCCCCGGTGCCAAGGCCAATCACCTGACCTATCTGGGCGATGCCGAGGTGGGCGCGGGCGCCAATATCGGCGCGGGCACCATCACCTGCAACTACGACGGCTTCCTGAAGTACCGGACCGTGATCGGCGAGGGCGCCTTCATCGGCTCCAACTCGGCGCTGGTCGCGCCCGTCACCATAGGCGCGGGTGCGATCGTCGGGGCGGGATCGGTCGTGACGAGCGATGTGGAGGCCGACGCCCTCGCCCTCGTCCGCGCCGAGCGGCAGACGAAGGCCGGTTGGGCCAAGCGTTTCAGAGACATGATGACGGCCAAGAAGGCCGCAAAAAAGGCTGGGGAGTAAGACTATGTGCGGTATCGTGGGAATTCTGGGCGGCGATGACGTCGCCGAGCGGCTGCTCGATGGTCTGCGACGTCTGGAATATCGCGGCTATGATTCGGCCGGGATCGCGACGATCGATCAGGGTGAGATCGAGCGTCGCCGTGCTTCGGGCAAGCTGGTCAATCTGGCCAAGGAACTGGCGGCGCATCCGCTGCCCGGTTCGATCGGCATCGCGCATACCCGTTGGGCGACGCATGGCGGCCCGACCACGAACAACGCGCACCCCCATGCCACCGATCACGTCGCGGTCGTCCACAACGGGATCATCGAGAATTTCAAGGCGCTCCGCGACGAATTGATCGGGCGCGGCCGTGTCTTTACTAGCGAAACCGATACCGAAGTCGTCGCGCATCTGGTCAGCGAGAAGGTCGAGCAGGGCCTCGATCCCGTCGCCGCCGTCCGTGAGGTGCTGCCGCGCCTGCACGGCGCCTTCGCGCTCGCCATCCTGTTCCGCGACCAGCCCGACATGCTGATCGGCGCGCGGCTCGGTTCGCCGCTGGTCGTCGGCTATGGTGATGACGAGACCTATCTCGGTTCGGACGCACTGGCGCTGGCGCCGTTGACCCAGCGTATCGCCTATCTGGACGAAGGCGACTGGGTGGTCTGCACGCGTGAGGGCGCACAGGTCTATGATCGCGACAACAACCCCGTCGACCGCCCCGTCACGCTGTCGGGCGTCACCGGCGCGCTGATCGATAAGGGCAATCACCGCCACTTCATGCAGAAGGAAATCTACGAGCAGCCGATCGTCGTTGCCCAGACGCTGCGCTCGTATCTCCAGCGGCTGGAGGGCAAGGTGGCGCTGCCCATCCCCGACTTCGACCTGTCGGGCATCAAGCGCGTGACCATCGTCGCTTGCGGGACCAGCTTCTATGCGGGCATGGTCGCCAAATACTGGTTCGAGCAATTCGCCCGCGTGCCCGTCGACCTCGATGTCGCCTCCGAGTTCCGCTACCGCGCGCCGGTGATGGAGCCGGGCGGCCTGATGATCGTCATCAGCCAGTCGGGCGAGACCGCCGACACGCTGGCGGCGCTTCGCCATGCCAAGGGCGAGGGTCAAACGATCGCTGCGGTGGTCAATGTGCCGACCAGCTCGATGGCGCGCGAGGCCGACCTGTTGCTGCCGACCCATGCCGGGCCGGAGATCGGCGTCGCCTCGACCAAGGCGTTCACCTGCCAGTTGAGCGTACTTGCCGCGCTCGCCGCCAATCTTGCCAAGGCCAAGGGGCGGCTGTCGGCGGACGAGGAAAAGCAGATCGTCCGCCACCTGTCCGAAGCGCCCGCCGCGATCAACGGCGCGCTGGCCTATGACGAGGCGATCGAGGGCATGGCCGGTGCGGTCGCGGGCGCGCGCGACGTGCTCTATCTGGGGCGTGGCACCGACTATCCGCTGGCGCTGGAGGGCGCCCTGAAGCTGAAGGAGATCAGCTATATCCATGCCGAGGGCTATGCCGCAGGCGAAATGAAGCATGGCCCTATTGCCCTAATCGACGAATCGGTACCCGTTATCGTCATCGCGCCGTCGGGTCCGCTGTTCGAAAAGACCGTATCGAACATGCAGGAAGTGCAGGCACGCGGCGGCAAGGTGATCCTGATTTCGGACTATGACGGGATCGAGGCCGCGGGCGACGGCTGCATCGCCACGATCACCATGCCCAAGGTGCACCCGCTGATCGCGCCGATCGTCTATGCGGTGCCCGTCCAGCTCTTGGCCTATCACGTCGCGGTCGCCAAGGGGACCGATGTCGACCAGCCGCGCAATCTGGCAAAGAGTGTGACCGTCGAATAACTGTCCATTTACGTCACTTTAAGCCTCCTTGGTTACCATCTGTTTCATTATTGAGTAATCTGACGGGTGGTAGCCGGATGCGTATTCTGATCGTCGACGACGAACCGGCCGTTCATGAAAGCTATGAATTGTGCTTTTCGGGCGGGGACCGGGCGCTCGATGCCATGGCAGCTGAGCTGTTTGGTGAGTCTGCGGGCGAGGGCATGGCGGACATGCTCTTCGAGCGTCAGCACTGTCATCAGGGGCTGGAGGCGGTAGCGGCGGTCGAGCGCGCCAGAGCCGAAGGCGCGCCCTTTGCCGTCGCCTTTATCGACATGCGCATGCCGCCGGGGATTGACGGTCGCGAGACCGCCCGCCGCATCCGCGCACTCGATCCCGATGTTCATCTCGTCATCGTCACCGGCTATTCCGACTTTTCTCCCGCCGAGATCGGCAAGGTCGCTGGCCCCGCCGACAAGATCTTCTACATCGCCAAGCCCTTCGAGGTCAGCGAGGTGCGGCAGATGGCGAACGCCCTGTGCCGTCGCTGGGACAATGACCGCGAGCTGGCCGCCGCACGTGCGCTACTTGCCGAGCAGGTCGTCACGCTGGAGGAGAAGAGCGCCGAGCTGGAGGCCAATGAAAGCCGGGCGATGCATATCGCCATGCACGACACGCTGACCGACGCCCCCAATCGCGCCGCTTTCCTGCGCGGCCTGACGGAGCGGGGGCGGCAGGGCGGCCTGTTCGTCACCGCGATGCTCGACCTCGACCGGTTCAAGCTGGTCAACGACACGCTCGGGCATCTGGCGGGCGACGAGCTGATCCGCGAGGTGTGCGCGACCATTCAGGCGACGGCACCCATGGGCGCGATGGTGGCCCGGCTGGGCGGGGACGAGTTCGGCATCTTCTTCGACGCCGAGGAGATCGACTTCGCCGTAACATCATGCGACCGGATCGTGACCGCCTGCGCATCGACCTTCAACGTGCTGGGCCATGCGGTACGCTGCGGCGCGTCGTGCGGGCTGGTGATGAGCCAGCCGGGCGGCGAGCGCGATCCGGCCGATCTGGTTCGGCAGGCCGATATGGCATTGAACGAGGCCAAGCGGTCTGGGCGCAACACCGTGCGCGTGTTCGATGCCAGCATGGACGAGGGTATCCGCGTCCGCCGCGAGATCGAGGCCGGATTGAGCCAGGCCATCGCCCGCGACGAGCTGAGCTTGGCTTTCCAGCCGATCGTCGGTCGCGGCAATCTCGACATCGTCGGTTTCGAGGCGCTGGTGCGCTGGAACACGCCGGAGCGAGGCGCGATCAGTCCGGCGATCTTCATCCCGCGGGCCGAGGAAAGCCACCTGATCCACGAGCTGGGCGACTGGATCCTCGACCATGCACTGGCCGAGCTTCAGCATTGGCCGGGCCAATATGTCTCGGTCAATTTCAGCCCGATCCAGTTCCGCCGCTCGCACTTCGTCGGCAACGTCATGGATAGCGTGCGGCGTGCAGGCGTCGAGCCGCAGCGTGTGCAGATCGAGATTACCGAGACGGCGATCTTCGACGATGCCGAACATGCCGCCCACACCCTCTGCGAGCTTCGCAAGCTGGGCTTCCGTATCGCGCTCGACGATTTCGGGACTGGCTATTCCAGCCTGTATAATATCCGCAAATTCGCGCTCGACTGCCTGAAGATCGACCGCAGCTTCATCGACGGCATGGGCCGCGAGCGCGAGTCCGCAGCGATCGTCCATTCGATCATCCATCTTGGCCGGGCGCTGGGGCTGGGGGTGATCGCCGAGGGCGTGGAAACCGAATCCCAGGCACAGGCGCTCCGGGTCGCGGGAGCCAGCCATTTGCAGGGCTATCTGTTTTCCAAGCCCGTCCCCGCTGCCGAAGCACGCGCCTTGGCAGAGCGGAAATATATGTCGTTGTCGGGCGAACTTGCGGCAACGCCGACGCTGGTCGCGGGCATGGCGGGCTGACCGGTTACAGTATGGCGCGTTGGTGGCATGAGCGGCGAGGGCGGCCACGTCCGCTTCGCGACATCATGGTGTCGATCCTGACGCTGACCGGGATCGGCGGCGCGATGGCGCTGGCCGTGATGTTGACGCTGGTAATCTCTCCGGGGTTCGCTGAACTGGAGGAACGGGCGACCGAGGGCTATCGGGTCAGGGCGGAGACCGCGGTGTCGGACTTTGCCGCGATGACCGAAGTCATGGCTCGCGAACAGGCCAATGCGGTGGGCACCGTTCCCGCCGTTCCTTCATACGCTATCGTCTATCGGCGTAGTCCCGGCGCAGTCGCGACCGTTCGGGGCGCACCGGGCAAGCGCGAGGTTGCGGCCGCGCTGGATCGCCTCGCTATCAACCGGCTGGTGGGATCTGGCCGTTCGGCGCGTTTCTACCTGAAGGCCGAGCGGGACGTCATGGCGGTGGGCCTGGCGGAAAGTCCGGACGGTTTGGCGTATGTCGCGGTGGCGCGTCGGCTGACCGGCGAACATCTGTCACGCCTGCTCGGGCGGCGTGTTGCGCTGTCTGCGGAAACGGTTTCGAGCGACATGGCGACCCGCCGACGCGCGCAGTTCATCGATATCGCCGTCCCGATCGCCGGAGCCGATGGGCGGCCGGTCGCTTCGGTCCGTTTCCAGGTGTCGCGTGAAGTCGTTTTGCTCGGGCGGCGCGTGCTATTATTGGCAGCGGCGGCGTCGATCCTGTTGCTGGTCCTCCTCCTGCTGATGCTGCGCCGCGCACTGGGGCGCTTCGTGCTGGCGCCTCTCGACCGGGTGGAGCGGCATATGCAACGGGTGCAGGTGTCGGGCGCCCTGCTGCCCTTCGAGGACGATCAGAGCCGGTGCGAGGAATTCAGATCGCTGGGCCGCAGCTTCAACGCGATGCTGAGCCAGTTGAAAGACCTGCGCGAACGTAACGAGATACAGAGCTTCGCGCTCGGACGCTCCGAAAGTGCGGTTGCGGTGCTGCACAATGTCCGCAACGCGCTCGCGCCGCTGGCGACGATCCTGAGCCATGGTATCGGGCAGGGGGACAAGGCCAGACGCGATCTGCTCGACCGCGCGCTCGACGAACTCGCGCGGGGGGACGTCGATGCGGATCGACGCGCCAAGCTAGCCATGTTCATCGCCACGGCCTTCGACACGGAGGCGATGGCGCGTGACGAGGTCCGGCGACAGCTGGAGGTCGGGCGCGATGCGATGCGCCAGACGCTGGAGATCATCGGCGCACAACAGGCCCGCGCGCATGAGCGTCCGCCGCGTGAACGCTGCGACATCAGCGACATCGTGGCGCGCAATGCGACGATCGCCCGCTATGCCCAGGCCGTGTCGGTCGGATTCACCTTTCCGGCACACCCGGCCTATGTCGTCGCGAACCGGGTGATCCTGAGCCAGGTGATCGGCAACCTCTTCGCCAACGCGGTCGAGGCGATCGTCGCGACGGGGCGAGGCCATGGATCGATCACCGTCGACATCGCGGCACCAAGCGATGGGCGCCTGGCATTGCGGATCATCGATGACGGCGAGGGTTTCGAGCCTGCGCAGGCAACCCGGCTATTCCAGCCCGGCTATTCGACCCGTACCGAGAAATCGGGCGGGCTTGGCCTGCATTGGTGTGCCAATTCCATGGCGGTGATGGGCGGCACGCTCGAACTGCGAAGCGCCGGGCGCGGCACCGGTGCCGTGGCTATCCTGACCCTCGACGCGGATGGCGAAGGGGAACAGCCGGTCGATCTGGCCGCCTGACCGACCGGCTATAGCGGCAACTCGGCCTGGCTCGGGCTGGCCTGTTCATCGTCGGCCCCGGCGGAGAGGCCGGAGAGGGTCAGGCCCAGCAGCCTCACGCCCAGCGTCACGGGCAATTGCTGATCCAGCAGGTCCAGTCCGATCGCCAGAAACTCGGCCCGGTCGGCTATGCCATATCCGGCAGAGCGCGCGCGGGTGATCGTCCGGAAGTCGCTGTGCCGCAGTTTCAGCGTGACCGTGCGGCCCGTCACGCCGCTGCGTTCGATCCGGGTCCAGGCGGCGTCCACGACCCGCTCCATCGCGGCATGCAGCGCGTCGCGATCCGACAGGTCGTTCTCGAACGTCCGCTCCGCGCCGACCGACTTGGCGATCCGGTGCGCGCGGACGGGGCGGTGGTCGATCCCGCGCGCCGCGCCGTAGAGATAGTCGGCATAGCTGCCGAAATGGCGTTGCAGGAACTCCAGTGGCCGATCGCGCAGATCCTGGCCGGTCAGGATGCCCAGCGCCTCCATTTTGCGTGCCGTGACCGGCCCAACGCCGTGGAACCGCTTGACGGGCAATCCCGCAACGAAGGTCGCGCCGTGGGTTGGCGGGATGACGCAAAGGCCATCGGGCTTGTTTTGGTCCGAAGCGAGCTTGGCGATGAACTTGTTGTAGCTGACCCCCGCAGAGGCGGTCAGCCCTGTCTCTGCGCGGATCGCCTCGCGAATGGCGTTGGCGATGGCGGTAGCCGAGCCAAGCCCCGCCCGGTCCTCCGTCACGTCGAGATAGGCTTCGTCGAGCGACAGGGGCTCGATCAACTCGGTGAAGCGGCCGAAGATGGCGCGAATCTGCTGCGATACCTCGCGATAGACGTCGAACCGGGGCGGCACGAAAACCAGATCGGGGCATCGCCGCAGCGCCGTGACGGAAGGCATGGCCGAGCGGACGCCGAAGGTCCGCGCTTCATAGCTTGCAGCGGCGACGACGCCCCGCGCTCGCGATCCGCCGACCGCCACGGGCCGCCCGCGCAAGGCGGGATCGTCCCGCTGCTCGACCGATGCATAGAATGCATCCATATCGACATGGATAACCTTGCGCCCATCATGGTGCGCCGCTTCGTCAGGAGAGGAAATTGGCGTCGGCACGCGTCAGTCTGAAACGATCCATGGTCCCGCACGCTACGGGCTTGGAAACGAAACAGGAACATCGCGGGTTCGTCAACCCCTTTGGCATCGGCATCGATGCCGTCATCTTGACCGACATTAATATCCTTTTATCGTTCTGGTCATAGAAGGGCGGCGGGATAACGATTTGAAACGCTACCGCTCCTTCGGCGCCGCTGCCCTTCTGCTGTTCCTGTGTCTGCCCGCGATGGTGCGGGGCGAGGCACGCGGCGACCCATGGGCGGCATGGCAATGGGCCAGCTTCACACGGCAGGGCGACGCGGTCGGCCTGCCGCATATCACCGCCACGGCGATCGTCCGTGCGAGTGACGGAACCATGTGGATCGGCACGCGCGGCGGACTGACCCGGTATGACGGGCAACGTGTTCGTAGCTTCAAGGCGCAGTCCGGCAATACCTATTCGTTGCCCGACAATTATGTGCGTTCGCTGTTGGCATTGCCCGATGGCGGCTTGCTGATCGGAACCAATGTCGGTGGCCTTGCGCGCTATGAACCGGCGAGCGGTCGCTTCATTCGGTTGAAGGCGTCCAACGGGCCTGTAGGAAGCCGCATTTTCGGCTTTACCCCGGACGGTTCGGGGGGCGCCTATATCGCGTCGGATGGCGGCGTTCATCGCTATATCGCCAAGACCGATAGCATCGATGCGATGTCGAGCGTTGCGATCAAGGGGCGGGACGGTCGCCCTGAAGGGGCGTTCGCGGTCCATCGCGATGCTGACGGCACGCTCTGGGCCGGATGCGAGGGCGGGCTTTGGGTTCGGCCGCCGGGTGCCCGGCGTTTCCAGCCGACCGCGCTGGTCGACAGCACGGACAGCCGGGACATCTGGTCGATCATGCGCGATCGTCAGGGACGGTTGTGGGTCGGTACGGGATCGGACGGCATCTACATGTCCGGCGATCGGGGCTGGCATCCCCGCTTTATCCAGTCGCCGACCCTTAGCGGTGCGGCGCCGCTGATCGGCCACCGGACGATCCGAGCGATGGTCGAAGATGCTCGCGGACGGTTATGGGCCGCGACCGATGGCATGGGGATCGTACTGATCGATCCCGCCAATGGCTTTTCCGCGACCGGGCTTCGCCACCTGACGGCCAATCCGATGTCGCTGGCCGGGGATACCGTGCGTGCGCTGGCGCTGGATGGATCGGGCGGCGTGTGGGCGGCGACCGAGATGGGCGCTTCGCGCACACAAGGGCCGGGCGGGGGAATATTGCGCATCGGATCGGCGATGCCCGACCCGCGCATGTCCCTGTCGGACGACAATGTCCGGGGGCTCATGGTCGACCGGCACGACCGGATATGGCTCGGCATGAGCAACGGGACGATAGACGCCCTCGACCGCAAGGCGGGGCGTGTGCGTCGTCTGACGTTGCAAGGCCAGCATGGGGGGCAGGATATCAAGGCCCTGCTGGAGGCATCGGACGGGACGATCCTGGCGGGAGCCCGAGGGGTCGTCGCGATCGATCCCCGCACCTTGGCGCAGCGACCTTTGTCGGTGGAGGGCTTGGGCGACCTGCCGGTGATCTCTTTGGCGGAGACGGACGACGCGCTGCTGATCGGAACCTATAAGGGCCTGTTCGTCCGCCGTCATAATGGCCAGGTGAGGGTGTTCGAGCACGACGCGAACGACCCCCACAGCCTGCCCAACAACGAAGTGATCAACATCGTCGTCGATCCTTATGGCGCCATCCTGATCGCGACCCCCGCAGGCATCGGGCGGTTTGACCTGACGCGTGGCATGTTCACTATTTTTTCCAGCCGATCGGGCGGATCGGGCAGTCTACCCCAGGACTATGTCGGCTCGGTCGTCCCGATCGGCCGCGACATTTGGGTCGGCACCTATGGGGGCGTTGCGCAGGGGCGTGTGGCCCCCGGCGGTTGGCGTTTCCGCGCGATTTCCGAGGTTCAGGGGCTGGCGGGCGACAATGTCGCGTCGGTCGTCCTCGACGCCCATCGACGTCCCTGGGTGGCAAGCGCCGGCGGTATCTCCGTCATCGATCCGGACGGTCGGACGGTTCGCGTCATGAGCAAGCGCGACGGTCTGAGCGCCAGTGCGTTCAACCAGCGTACGGCGGCGCGGATGGCGGATGGCTCCCTGCTGTTCGGGGCGCCGGATGGCCTGATCGTACTGCAGCCCGATATTCTGCTGGCGCGGCTGGATCATGTCCAACCGGGGCCGCTGATCGTCAGTTCGGCCGATATTGATGGCCATGCGCTGGCGGTCGACTCCACTGTCAACGCCTTGTCGCTGCGATGGGGAAAGGACGGCCGTACGCTGCGAATCGGTTTTGCGCTCGCCGATTACGACGCGCCGGAGGATACACGGTACAGCTATCGCCTCGACGGGTTCGATCGGACCTGGATGACTGTGCCTGCGGGGACGCCCGCCAGTGCGACCTATACCAATCTTCCGGCAGGCACCTATAGCCTGCAACTGCGGGCCTATGTTCCGGGGCTGGGCGCCCGCACGGTCGAGCGGCGGGTGGAGATCACTGTCGACCCGCAATGGTATGAGAGCTGGCCTGGGCGAATCGGTATGGCGCTGATCTTCCTGCTACTGCTGGGGGCGACCTTCTGGCTCGTCACCGCCGTCATCCGCCGCCGTGCCCGGATGCTGGAGAAGATGGTCGCCGAGCGGACGAGCGCGCTGCGGACGGCCAACGAACAGCTCGACCGGTTGGCCAGCACCGACCCGCTGACCGGCCTGGCCAACCGTCGCACGCTGATGACGGCGCTTCAGGCGGCGCGCGACCATGCGATCGCGCAGGATGAGGGCTTTGCCTTCGCGCTGCTCGACATCGATCATTTCAAGCGGATCAACGACGGCTATGGCCACAGCGCCGGGGACGAAGTGCTGGTAAGGATGGCCGCACGCCTGCAAAACGGGATCCGGGCGGGCGATGTCATCGCGCGCTATGGCGGGGAGGAGATCGCGATCCTGTTCCCCGGCACCACGCTCGACAGCGCGATGGGTATCGTCGAGCGCCTGCGTGAAGAAATCGTCTTCACTCCGTTGCTGATCGGGAGCCAGGCGATCAACGTGACCTTCAGTGCTGGCGTGACCGACTGGCGGCCGTGCGAGGATGTCGCGGCCATGATCCGCCGTGCCGACGATGCGCTTTACGATGCGAAGCGGAACGGCCGGGACCGGGTGGCGCAGGCGGCCTGAGCGCGGAACTCGACCCCGCGCTTCCGGGTTGGGCGGACATGATGACGAACGACAGCGCCGAAACGCATCCGCCGACGGTCAGGAGTGGGCGGCTGGTCCGGCGGGGCGGTGCCTTCGTGCTGGAAGGGGACGATGGCAAGTTGTTGGAATTGCGCCTGATGCGCGTACCAGTCGACCATGTCGGCAAATCGGTGGCGATCACCGGCCACATGCTGACCCCGGATGTGATGGAGGTGGACGGGGTCAGGGGCGCCTGAGCCGGATCAGTGGGCCTTTCTGCCCGGCAGAATGTGCAGGACACCCACGATCACCGCGCCGATGATCAGCCCGACGATCGCCGAGCCGATCGCACCGACCAGCCACTCCGCAACCACGCCACCGACGGGCAGCGCCTCGGCGACGTGATGCGCGGTGCCGTGGATCAGATGGGGCAGGGCGGTCAGCCCGAATTCCTCCATGCCATGGACGATGATCCCGCCACCGACCCAGACCATCGCGGCCGTGCCGACAACCGCCAGTACGCGCAGGACGACGGGCATGGCCTTCACCAGCCCGCGTCCGATCGCCTGAGCCGTTGCGTTGTCGCGGCGGGCGAGATGCAGGCCGATATCGTCCATCTTCACGATCGCAGCGACGACGCCATAGACGCCGACGGTGATCGCGATGCCGACCAGCGCGAGCGCGATGGCCTGCGTTCCGATCGACAGGTCGGGCAGTTCCGACAGCGCGATCGCCATGATCTCGCCCGACAGGATCAGGTCGGTGCGGATCGCGCCCGAAACTTGCCGATCTTCCAACTGCTTGGCGTCGACCGGCGCGGCGTCCTCCGCTTCGGCGTGATGGCCGGTCAGCGTTTCGAAGATCTTCTCGCTCGCCTCGAAGCACAGGAACGCGCCGCCCGCCATCAGGATCGGCGTGATCGCCCAGGGCGCGAAGGCGCTGAGCAGGAGGGCGGCGGGCAGCAGGAAGATCAGCTTGTTGCGCAGCGACCCCAGCGCGATCTTGCCGATGATCGGCAATTCGCGCTGCGGTGCCAGCCCCACGACATAGCGCGGGGTGACGGCGGTATCGTCGATGACCACGCCCGCCGCCTTCGCACCTGCCCGCGCCGAAGCCCCCGCCACATCGTCCAGCGACGCCGCCGCCAGCTTGGCGATCGCCGCCACGTCGTCCAGCAATGCGACCAGACCACCCGCCATCGACCCGTACCTCTCAAAACCTTGTTGCGCCGTGCCTAAAGCCTGCGCCCGGCCGATGCACGGAAAAATGACGGACGCGTCATGTCATCCACGCCGCATCGCGCCAAACATCGCGCAGATGGTCGAGCAGCGCGGGCACGGCCAGGGGAACCCCTGCCGCCGCATGGACCGCCCATATGCCCACCGCCGCCGACCCTTCGTGATCGGGCAGGACGCGGACCAGCCGCCCGTCGGCCAGCGCGTCGCCCACGTCCCAGAGCGAGCGCAGCGCTACGCCCGCACCGCCCAGCACCAGTTCGCGCACCACTTCGCTGGAGGGCGTTTCGACACGGCTCTCGCCATTCACCGTTGCCCCCGTCAGCCGCCACGGAAATTGCCCTTTCGCAGCGAGCAGAGCATGGTTCGACAGATCACTGATACTTCGGGGCGTACCGGCTTTGGCGAGATAGGCGGGGCTGGCACATAGCACCCGGCGATTATCGGCCAGTCGATGCGCCGCCAGTCCGGCAGGCGGCGTCGCGGTGATGCGGATTGCCAGATCGATGCCGCTGTCGATCAGGTCGACGAAATCATCGGTCAGATCGAACCGCAGCCGGATCGCGGGATAACGGTCCAGGAAGGCGGTCAGATGGGGTGCGATCCACATCCGCCCGAATGATGTCGGGGCGCTGACCCGAAGAGGACCAGCGGGACCGTCGCCATGCTGCGTCAACCGGGCTTCGGCCACACGGAGCCCGGCGACGAGCGGCGCGACTTCGCCATGAAAGGCCGCACCTGCCGTCGTGGGCGCTAGGCGGCGGGTCGTGCGGTGGAGCAGTCGGATCCCCAACCGGCCCTCTAGCCGGGCGATCCGCTTGGACACCATGGCGGGCGACAGGTGCCAGAGCCGTGCCGCGCCCGCCAGGCTGCCCTCGCGGACGACATCGACGAATAGCGCAATATCGGGGTCCATTCGTTCCTCCAGCGACCGACAGCGCTTCGATTATGCCGGCTACCGGGACAAATGGCGATGCCCTATCATGCTCGTGATTACACAGGAGGAGAGTGTTCATGGCCCCGGAAAGCCAGATGATCGACCGTCACGGCCTGTCGGTCGCGCCCGCGCTCGTCCGGTTCATCGAGGAGCACGCATTGCCGGGTAGCGGCGTGCAACCCGACCGCTTTTGGACAGGTATGGCGGACCTCTTCGCCCGCTTCGTGCCCGAGAACGCGGCGTTGCTGCGTCGTCGCGACACGCTGCAAGCGCAGATCGACGACTGGTATCGCCACGGTGGCGCGCGGGATGGCGCGGCACAGCGCGCGTTCCTGACCGACATTGGCTATCTTGTTCCCGAGCCCGCCCCTTTCACCATTGCGCCGAGCGATGTCGATGAGGAAGTCGCGTCCCGCGCTGGGCCGCAACTGGTCGTGCCGATGCTCAATGCGCGCTTCCTTCTGAACGCCGCCAATGCGCGTTGGGGAAGCCTGTACGACGCGCTCTATGGCACCGATGCCATCGCGCCACTGTCGGGCGCGGCAGGCTATGACCCGGAGCGCGGGGCGGCGGTTATCCGCTGGGCGCGGGGTTTTTTGGACGAGGCTTTGCCGATTGCGGGAGGCTGGGACGGTGTCACCGACCTCGCGAGCGCCGTCGACCGGCTCGACGATCCGTCGCTGTTCCGGGGGCGCAGCGACAAGGGCTGGCTGTTCCGCCACCACGGCCTGCATATCGAGATCGTGGTCGATCCCAATCATCCGATCGGCCGCACCGACCCGGCGGGGATCGCTGATATCATGCTGGAGTCCGCGCTGACCACCATTTGCGACCTGGAGGACTCGGTCGCGGCGGTCGATGCCGAGGACAAAGTGGCGGGCTATGCAAACTGGCTGGGCCTGATCGACGGCAGCTTGTCGGCCGAGATCGACAAAGGCGGGCGTATGACGACCCGAACCTTGGCACCCGATCGCGAATATCGTGCGCCGGACGGGTCGCCCTTTACCTTGCCCGGACGCAGCCTGTTGTTCGTGCGCAATGTCGGTCATCTGATGACCACGCCCGCGCTGCGGCTGGCGGACGGCAGCGAAGCGCCGGAGGGCATATTGGACGCGATCGTGACCAGCCTGATCGCGATGCGGCGGGGTGGCTCGATCTATATCGTGAAGCCCAAGATGCACGGACCGGAAGAGGTCGCTTTCGCGAACCGCCTGTTGGATGCGGTCGAGGACGTGCTGGGCCTTGCCCGACATCGCATCAAGATCGGCGTCATGGACGAGGAACGGCGGACCTCCGCCAATCTCGCGGCCTGTATCCATGCGGTGAAGGACCGGATCGTCTTCATCAATACGGGTTTTCTCGACCGTACCGGCGACGAAATCCACACCGCGATGCTGGGCGGCCCCATGGTTCGCAAGGCGGCGATAAAGGAATGCGACTGGATCGCGGCCTATGAGGATCGCAACGTCCAGATCGGCCTGGCCTGCGGATTTTCGGGGCGGGCGCAGATCGGCAAGGGCATGTGGGCTGCGCCCGACCGGATGGCCGATATGCTGGCTCAGAAGGGCGCGCATCCGCTGTCGGGGGCCTCGACCGCCTGGGTGCCGTCGCCGACCGCCGCGACGCTGCACGCCACCCATTATCACCGCATCGACGTCGCCGCCCGTCAGGCGGAGCGCGCGGCCGAGCCGGTCGCCGCGCTGGAACGGCTGTTGACCCCGCCGGTCGCCGAGACACCCGATTGGACTCCAGAGGAGATCGCGGCCGAACTCGACAATAATGCGCAGGGGCTGCTCGGCTATGTCGTGCGGTGGATCGATCAGGGCGTGGGCTGTTCCAAGGTGCCCGACCTCCATGACATCGGGCTGATGGAGGACCGGGCGACTTTGCGCATCTCGTCCCAGCATATCGCAAACTGGCTGCATCACGGCATCGTCTCGGCCGATCAGGTCGAGGCGGCGCTGACCCGCATGGCGGCGAAGGTCGATGCGCAAAATGCGGGCGATCGGCTCTATGGGCCCATGGCCGGGGACGGTCTGGCGATGCAGGCCGCCCGCGCGCTGATCTTCGAGGGGCTGGCGCAACCCAATGGCTATACCGAGCCGCTGCTCCACCGCTATCGTGCGAAGGCCAAATTGGAGGAGAATGCCTGATGTCGCTTTACGCGCTGGAGGAACGCCAGCCGATCATGCACGACACCGCCTGGATCGCCCCCTCGGCCGATGTCATCGGCGAGGTCGTATTGGGCGAACAGGTCAGTGTGTGGTTCGGCGCGGTGATCCGGGCCGATAACGGAGCGGTGCAAATCGGTGCGCGGACGAATATTCAGGACGGGGCGGTCCTTCATTCCGATCCCGGCAGCCCCTTGACCATCGGTGCGGACTGTACCGTCGGGCACCGCGCGATCCTGCACGGTTGTACGGTGGGCGAGGGGTGCCTGATCGGCATGGGTGCGACTGTACTCAACGATGCGGTGATAGGAGACGGATCGCTGGTCGGCGCGGGCGCGCTGGTCACGGAGGGGAAGGTATTCCCGCCCGGCAGCCTGATCGTCGGCGTGCCCGCCCGCGCCGTCCGCGCGCTGGAGCCGGACCAGATCGAACGGCTGCGCGCCTCCGCCGCTGGCTATGCCGAGCGCGGACGGCGCTACGCCGCAGGGCTGACGCGGCTGGACGGCGAAAACGTTGACGCACCGACGCGACCTGCCTAGCCAAAGGGGGTGACCCCGCCCACCATCCTGATCGTCGAGGACGATCCCGCTCTCCGTACCCTGACAGCGCGCGCGCTCCAGGAGAATGGTTTCGCCGTGAAGCTGGCCAATGCCGCCCCCGAAATGTGGCAGGCGCTGGAGGTGGGGCAGATCGACCTGATCCTGCTCGACATCATGCTGCCGGGCACCAGCGGCATCGACCTGTGCCGTCAGGTCCGCCAGAAGAGCGCCGTACCGATCATTTTCATCAGCGCCAAGGGCAGCGAGGTCGACCGCGTCGTCGGGCTGGAGCTGGGCGCGGACGATTATCTCGCCAAGCCGTTTGGCACCCGCGAGCTGGTCGCGCGCATCCGCGCCGTCCTGCGTCGTGGTGGGCTGGAGAATACGCCGGGCGAGCGCGAGGCCGGGATTTTGGGCTTCGACGGCTGGACCGCCAACCTCCCCCGTCGGGAATTGATGTCGCCGTCGGGGGCGCAGGTTGAGTTGACCGGGGCCGAGTTCGACCTGCTCGTCGCCTTTCTCGACAATGCCCAGCGGGTCATAGCCCGCGAGCGGCTGATCGAGCTGTCGCGGGCGCGGATCGGGGACAGCTCGGACCGAAGCATCGACGTGCTGGTCAGCCGCCTCCGCCGCAAGCTGTCGGGCGCGGGTGGGGCCGCGCCGATCGTGACGGTACGCGGCGTCGGCTATATGTTGAACGTGCCGGTGGAACGGCGGTGATCCGCCCCTCGGTCGGCCTGCTCGGCCGGATCGTCGCGATCCTGCTGCTGGCGGTCACGATCGAGTTCGCGATTTCCACCTATCTCTACGAGCGCGCCAGCCATGTCTCGGTGCGTGACGACGAAGCGCGGCGGCTGGCAGAGCATCTGATCGTCGCGCGCCGGGTGCTCAACGAACGCCCGGCGATCGAGCGGCCCGAGGTGGCCGAGGAGCTGACCACCGACCGCTATATCGTCAGCTGGTCGCCCTTCGCACCGCCCCGCCCGACGATCGCCCCCGCGATGGACAGTATGCAGCGCCAGATCGTCGACTGGGAGCCATCGCTGGCGGCGACCGACATCCATCTGCGGCTGACCTCTCCGGGGCGGACCTCGGTCGTGTCGGGCGATTTGCGGCTGGACGACGGATCGCTGCTGAGCTTCCGGATGCGCGAGGGCGTTCGTACGCTGGATCTGGCGCTCGGGCGGGTGTTGCTGGCGCTGATTCCTGCCATCGCGCTGATGCTGCTCAGCGGCGCCATGATCGGGCGTATCCTGCATCCGCTCAGGACGCTGGCGCGGGCGGCGGACAAGCTGGGCCGGGGGCCGGGCGGGCAGGGGGCGACGCTGATCGTTCCCGAGCGGGGGCCGGGCGAAGTGCGCCATGTCACCCGCGCCTTCAACCGGATGCAGGCGCGGATCGGGCGGCTGATCGACGAACGCACCCGTGCATTGGCGGCGGTCGGCCATGATCTGCGGACCCCGCTCGCCCGCCTGCGCCTGCGGGCCGATGCGATCCGCGACGAGGAGGTGCGCGAGGCGATCGGAACGGATATCGAGGAGATGGAAGCGATGGTCTCCTCGCTCATGGCCTTTCTGGGCGGGGAGGGCGACGTGGAGCAGCCCGAGCTGACCGATCTGGCGATCCTTTGTGCAAATCTGGCCGACGATGCCGCCGACCATGGCCGCGATGTCCGCTATGTCGGGCCGGATCATTTCGACTGTCGCCTGCGCCGGTTCGGCATGAAGCGCGCGCTGACCAATCTGGTCGAGAATGCGCTGCATTACGGCGAACATGCGATCATCACCCTTCGCGCCGATCCGGGCGACGATGTACGTATCCGGGTCGAGGATGACGGCCCCGGCATTCCCGACGAATCGCTCGAACTGGTACTGGAGCCGTTCGTCCGGCTGGACACCGCGCGGCGCCGGGACACGGTGGGGTTCGGCCTGGGCCTGTCGATCGTCGCACGCGTCGTCGCGGCGGAGGGCGGCGAGTTGACCCTTGCCAATCGGCCTAAAGGCGGACTGTGCGCGGAAATTCGTCTTCCCCATTGTCGGACATGATTTGTCACGCACTCGCTGCACGGCAGCAAAACTAGGTGCGTATATCCTGAACTCAGAGGATGAGACGGCCTTGCGCAACGCGAGGCATCTCCTCCTCTGACGAGTTTTGGCAAGTTCAGTCGGGAGAATGACCGATGACGATGGAGTTCGATTTGACCGCACTGGAATTGCAGGGTGCCCTGCTGGTGCTCGCGGTAATCATCACCTTCGCCGCGATCGAGGGCTGGAAGGCCCGCTAACCCGCTTTACAGGTTTCGCAACGGCTCCTCTGCTGTCCCCTCCGGCATGGGCCTGACCGGAAAGGAGCAGGCGGCTCGGCTCAGCGCCGGGTCGCCTGCTCTACGATTTCCAACCGACCACGGATCGCCCCGATAAGCTGGCTCGCCGAATAGGGCTTGGTCAGCAGCGCCGCATCCATGTTCGCTGCCTCGGCCGCCATGCCGCCATCACCGGTCGCAAAGACGATCGACAGGTTCGGCCGCAACTGCCGCGCGCGCCCGGCCAGCTCGACACCCGACTCACCCGGCAGGTTGAGGTCCGTCACCAGCACGTCGATCTGCGCCGTCTGAAGCGCGGTCATCGCCTCTTCGGCCGTGACGGCATGAACCACTACGAACCCCGCATCCTGAAGCGTTTCCGCCGTGTTCGTGCGGATCAGGTCGTCATCCTCGACCAGCAGGATGGTGCGTCCATCGTGCAGCGGCTGCGTCGTGGGTTCGGCCTTGGCGGCCACATCCCGCGATGGCGTTTCCCCCTTGGGCATATGACGCTGGCGCTGGTTGGCAAGCACGTGCCGGAACTTCCGGGCCAGCGCCTCCCGCGTATAGGGCTTCGACAATAGCTCGACGCCCTTGTCCAGCCGCCCGCCATGGACGATCGAATTCTCGGTATAGCCCGAGGTGAAGAGGACTGCGATGTCGGGCAGCCGTTCGCGGGCCTTGCGGGCCAGTTCCGGGCTCTTCAGCGTGCCGGGCATCACCACGTCGGTGAACAGGATGTCGATCGGGATGCCGCTTTCGACGACACTCAGCGCGCTTTGCGCATCGACCGCCTTCAGGACGCGGTAGCCCAGGTCGGACAGCAGCTCGACCACGGTGGCGCGGACCTCGGCATCGTCCTCGACGACCAGCACGGTTTCGGTACCGCCGGTGATCGGGCCGGTATCGACGGCTACCTCGACATCCTCGGCTTCCATCGCGCGGGGCAGATAGAGCTTGATCGTGGTGCCGTGGCCAACCTCGGAATAGATCTTCACATGGCCGCCGGACTGTTTGACGAAGCCATAGACCATCGACAGACCCAGACCCGATCCCTTACCCTCGCTCTTGGTCGAGAAGAACGGCTCGAAGACCTTGTGGATGATGTCGTCCGACATGCCGCTGCCGGTGTCGGACACGGCCAGCATGACATACTGGCCCGGCGTCACCTCGTCATGGGTGCGGGCGTAATCGTCGTCGAGATGCGCGTTGCTGAGCTCGATGGTCAGCTTGCCCTGGCCATCCATCGCGTCGCGCGCGTTGATCGCCAGGTTCAGCAGCGCATTCTCGATCTGCGCCGGGTCGATAAAGGTGTTCCAGAGGCCGCCGCCGACGATCGTCTCGATCTCGACGCCTTCGCCGATCGCACGGCGCAGCATGTCGTCCATGCCCTGCACGAAGCGGGTGACGTTGACGACCTTAGGCTCCAGCGCCTGCCGCCGCCCGAAAGCAAGAAGCTGAGAGGCGAGCTTCGAGCCACGCGACACGCCCGCCATCGCATTGACGACACGCTGTTCGGCGCGTTGGTTGCCCGCCACGTCCTTACCCAGCAGTTGCAGATTGCCCGACACGACCTGCAACAGATTGTTGAAGTCGTGCGCGACGCCGCCGGTCAGCTTGCCGATCGTCTCCATTTTCTGCGCCTGAGCGAGCTTCATCTCGGCCTGACGCCGCTCTGCGATCTCCTCGATGACGCGGGTTTCCAGCGTCTCGTTCAGCTGGCGAAGCTGCGCTTCGGCCCGTTCGCGATGATGGACCTGACGGGCAAGCAGCGTGGCCTGATCGCGCAGCGCCTGTTCGGCCGCGCGCTGGTCTGTGATGTCGGTATGGACGCCGACCCACTCGATCAGCTCGCCATCGGCGGCGATGATCGGCAGGGCACGGATCGCATAGGTCCTCCACTCGCCGTCATGGCGACGAACGCGGTGTTCGTGGACGAACATCCCCTTGGCGGCGACCGCTTCGTTCCACGCCACGACCGATGCGGCGGCATCGTCGGGATGGACCGCATTCGACCAGCCGAAGCCCTGATACTGCTCGGGCGTCTGGCCGGTGATCGCCGACCAGCCGGGCTGTTCGCCGACCATCCGGCCATCGGCGCTGTTGGTCCAGAGCACACCGTGGACCGCATCCATCGCGGCACGGAAACGCCGGTTGCTGCGCTCGATTGCTTCGGAATGACGGGTCCGTTCGTCGACGTCGAAGACCAGGATATGGAATCCGATCACCTTGTCATCATCGTTACGGCGCGGGATGTAACGGGTCTCGGCCCGACGTCTGCTGCCATCGCGATGATGCAGGTGCACGTCAGCGACGATGGCTTCCCCGGCCAGTGCACGCTCGATCAGCGGACGACGCTCGGCATAATCCTCTGCCGTCAACACATCGCTGAGCCGCTGGCCCAGCATCCCCTCGGGATCGGTGCCCAGAAATTCGCGGTAATAATCATTGGCGAAGCGATAGCGTTCTTCGCGATCGACAAAGGCAACGAGCACGGGCAGCGAGTCCGTGATGATCCGCAGTTCCGCCTCGCTCTCCGCCAACCGTCGTTCGGCTGCCACGCGGCCGGTATTCTCCACGACGGTGCACATCACGCCGCCGACCTTGCCGCATTCGAGATAGACGGGGGTATAATAGAGGTCGAACACGACCTCCTCCTCGATACCCGCGCGCGTGACGATCAGCGCCTGGTCGCGATAGGCGATGTCCTCTCCGCCGAAGCCACGGTTCAGGATGTCGCGGTTCCAATCCCAGATTTCGGGCCAGACGTCCGGAACCAGCCCGCCGAACGCCTCCGGGTGGCGCGGCCCGGCGATGCTGCGATAGGCATCGTTATAGATCATGACATGAGCCGGACCCCACATCAGCACCTTCGCGATCGGCGAATGGACGATGTTGGCGACGGTCGTGCGCAACACGCTCGGCCAGCCACCGATGGAACCCAGCGGGCTTGCCGACCAGTCAATGTCCCGCACCAGCTGGCCACACTCGCCCCCGCCAATCAGCCAGGTGTCGACATCCGACACCGGCCCATCGGTCCGCATCCGCTCGATCGCGGCGAGCAGCAGCGTCTGTTCGTCGGGAAAGTCGCCCGCATCCACGGCTTCGGCAACATATCGTTCGAGCTGCGGCGGGAGCGACAGCATTCGCGACAGGGGAGTCATCATCGGTTGACGCATGGGTAAGCTGTACCGTCAAGTCAATCGGCGACGGCACCGATCGCGTTGATTTGTATCACTTTGCCTAGCATGGCGGTCATGACCGCTCGGTTAATGGCTGGGGGTGGTGCGGCTCCAGGATCAGGGTCGAGCCCTCGACCCGCCAGCTTTTCAGGCGCGACAGGAAGTTCATGCCCAGCACATCCGTTTCGCCGAATGCGGGCGATACGACCACCGGCACCTTGTCCGCACGAATGGTGCCGATGCGCAGCGAGTCGACGCGCGCCGTTTCCGCCCGGATCATCCCGTTGGCGGTGTTGAGCACGACCGGGAAGGCGGGCATGCTGGGCTTCAGGCCAGCCGCCTGTGCCGTTGCGCTGGACAGGGCGGTCAGCGTTGCGCCACTGTCGACCAGCATCCGCCGGTTGACGCCGTTAACCGTAACACGCGCCCAGAAATGGCCGTCCGGCGCCATGCGGATACGCACCGTGTCGCCGACGACGCTCTGATCCTGCAAATTCAGGATCTGCATCGCGCGCTGAATATAGGGATCGAATTGCTGGCGTTGCTGTAGCAGGACGAACAACAAGCCGGCCAGCAAGAGCCAGGACAACAGGCTGATCGCCACCCGCAAGATCGGCACGCGGCGAGCGATGATGCCCGCCAGCACGACGGCAAGGACGACGGCCAGCAGGGGTAGGGGGACGCCCAGATCGGCAAACATTGCGGTTCCATTCCTTCGTCCTCCTATATGGGAAGGGCGAGGGCAGGGAGATAGGGGCGTCCGTCTTTACCATTGCTGACCGGGCGCGATCAGCCCTGATCCGTCATCCCGACTTCGGAAGCGCTGAACCGGCGCCCGCCATACCAGCGGCGGAAACTCCCATCGGGTTGACGAAAATAGCGCGAGCCCTGGTGAAGAACTGGCGAGCCCAATGACCGATAGGCCGCCCAGATACCATAGACCATGGCAACCAACGCCAGGACCTTGATCCACTCCATCGACTCGCCCTTTTTTCTATTATGAGTCGAGGCTCGCTGTTGTTATGGTGAAGATCAAGTAAATACGTCGCTGCGTTGCAATGAGATTATGCTGCAATGCCATATTCAGGTGGCAAACGGGCGACTGAGCCACGGCGAATTCTTCCAGCCGAACCGGCGCGGCCGTTCGGCCGCTTGCGTGATGCCGATCCGCGGCCCGATCACGATCGGAACGTCAGACACTGCGCCCGTAACGGCGAAGGGCGGCCCGGCAAGCGGGGCGCCGTTCAACCCGAGATCGATGCCGAGCGCGCTGCACAGCTTGCCCGGCCCCGAACAGAGTTGCTTCAGCGAATGCGCCGAACCGCGACGCTCGCGCATGACGTCGATGCCGTGCCGTGGCTCCAGGGCGCGGATCAGGACTGCGCTTCCCGGCGTTCCGCACACGATGTTCAGGCAATGATGCAAGCCGTAGATGCGGTAGACATAGGCATGGCCGACCGGCCCGAACATCGCGGCGTTCCGTGCGGTCCGCCCCGCAAAACTATGCGAGGCGGGGTCGGCCGCGTCATAGGCTTCGGTCTCGACGATCACCCCGCCTACGCCATCGACCGTAAGGATCATGCCGATCAGCGCGCGCGCCACCGCATCGACATCGTGCTGGTAAAAGTCTTGCGGGAGCGGGTTCATTCCCCCTCGGCGCGCAACTCATACCAGACCGGCTTGGTCGCCAGCTGATCGGCGAGACGAGCGGCACCGCCGTCACGGATGATGGCCGTATCGCGCCAATCGATCCGACCCCGTTCGTCCATCAACGGCTCCAGCCGCAGCCCGAACACGCAGGTCAGGACGGCATCGCCGTGCCGTCGCTCGAAGGCAATGACCCGGTCGCGGCCATGCCCGGTGACCGCGAGCGGATGATAGGTGCCATGGGTGAACAGGTCGGGACGCCGCCGCCGAAGGTCCAGAAGATCGGCGATAAGCGTCTGCTTGGGGGCATCACCCCTCGCCAGTGCCTTCTCGCGCGCGGCATAGTCGACGGGGCGCCGGTTGTCGGGATCGACCAGACTGAGGTCGGCGAACTCCGTCCCCTGATAGCAATCGGGCACGCCCGGCACCGTATAGCGCAGCGCCACCTGCACCAGTGAGTTGGCCTCAGCCGCCGGGCCGATCCGATGGAGCAATGCGGCCATGCCTTCGCGGAAGGCCGCTCCCTGTTCATCGTCGATCAGGATTTCTGCGAGGCGATTGCAACGCCCCTCATAATCCGCGTCGGGGGCTTCCCAGGACGAGCGCAGCTTGGCTTCGCGTAATGCCTTTTCCTGCCAGGCCGTGATCCGTTCGGCAAAGTCGCCCAGATCGCCCGGCTCCGGCCAGGCACCGACCAGCGTCTGGATCAGCATATACCAGTCGGCCGGGTCTACCCCTTCGGCAAGGTCGAGTGTCTGTGTACGCCATGCTTCGACCTGATGCCGCCAATCCTCAGGCATGGCGCTCAGGACTGCGAGGCGCGCGCGGAAATCTTCGCCGCGCTTATGGTCATGGGTGGCGGTGGTCAGCATCGCGAGCGGAAAGCGCTGCGCCCGGCCCTCCATCCGGTCGTGAAAAGCCGCGATCGACAGGCTCAGCTTTCCGGCGTCGAAGCCGACATCGTTGCGCGAGAGCAAAGCGGCATGGCGGTAAAAGGCGGTATCCTCGACGGCCTTGGCGGCGATGGGGGCCGAAAGCTGCTGGAACCGCCGCACCGCCTCCTTCAGGCGCGTCCGGTCGCCGGGGCCGGTACCAGCGAGCCATTCGAGGATCTGGTCGACGACGAACGCCTCGCCCGGCGGCAGAAGCGGCTCCACCCGCTCGCGCGCCATCTGGCGGATGGCGGCGTCGAAGGACGGCGCATCGGGACCATAGGTTCGATAGACGGGGAATACCCAAAGCAGCCGCTCTATCGCCCGGCGCAGCATCGCCGCGGTGATCGCTCCCTCCAATTGCGACGCAGAGGTCGTCAGCGATGCAAAGGCCGCAACACACTGGTCCATCTGCCCCGCGAATTGCCACGCAAGCAGGTCCTGCCGTGCCTGCAATTCCTCCGGAGCGAACTGGTCGGAGCGTCCGCTCAACTGCGCCCAAAGCTCGGCGAGCGGGCGGGTGCCTTCCGGCGCGTGGAGCAGGGCGGACACCTCCTCCATGAAGTCGTAGCCGCTGGTGCCGTCGACGCCCCAGTTTTCGCCCATCGGCTCTTCGGCGGCGAGGATCTTTTCGACGACGATATAGGCGCGGTTGCCGTCTTCGCGCACGATCGCGTCGAAGCGGGCGCGCAGCTTGCGGCAATAGCCGATCGGGTCCGTCAGCCCGTCGACATGGTCGATCCGTACGCCGTCGATCAACCCTTCCGTGTAGAGCCGGAAATAGAGCGCATGGGTTTCCTCGAAAACAAGATCGTCCTCGACCCTCAGGCCCGCCAGGTCGTTGATCGTGAAGAAGCGCCGCCAGTTGAGCTCGTCGTTCGACACACGCCACGACGCCAGCCGATAATGCTGGCGGTCGAGCAGGGCGGCGAGGTCTTGCGTTTCGGCTCCGTCCTGATCCTCGTCACGGATCGGCAGGCGATGTTCGCCGTACGCGACGATCTCGGCGCGACCGTCGCGGCGTTCGACCGCGATCTGTCCGTCCGCCAGTACCTTGAGCAAGGGATCGCCCAGGATCGGCAGGACGAGCTTGCGCGACCAGTCGATGTCGAAGAAGCGTGCGAAGCGGCTTGCTTCGCCATGCGCAAGCACGTCATTCCACCAGCGATTGCCGCCGCCGGACACGCCCATATGGTTGGGCACGATGTCGATGATGACACCCATGCCCCGCGCCTTGGCAGCCTCGGCCAGCGACCGGAACGCGTCTTCACCACCGAGCTCCGGATTGATCCGGGTCGGGTCGATCACGTCATAGCCGTGCATCGACCCCGCCGCTGCCGTGGTGATCGGCGAGGCATAGACATGGCTGATCCCCAGCGTGTCGAGATAGGGCAGCAACGCCTCGGCACGGGCGAAGGGAAAGTCTTTGTGGAACTGGAAGCGATAGGTGGCGCGCGGCGTCATGGGCGGCGTCCTTTGATGATGCGGATCAGCGGGCGTTGAGGACGGCGATGCGCGCCGCGACCTCTGGCTGGGCAAGCGACCGGGCGAGGGTATCGGGCAGGCGGCGGCGCCAATTGGGATGCTCGTCGATCGTGCCGGGCAGATTGGGTTGCTCGTCCAGCCCGAGCATATCCTCGACCGGAACGATGGCGAGCGGGCAGGGCGTTTCCGCGATAGCGGCGATGGCGGCATCCACAGCGATGGCGGGATCGTCAGGCTCGGGCATGTCATCGCCGATGGTCTGCCAGAGCGCGGTGCGCTCCTCTGCGCGGTGGGCGCTGTCCTCGGGGGATACCGCATGCCGAGCGATACGAGCCCGCCATTCGAGATCGCGCCCCTGCCACCATCCGGCGACGGTCGCGATGTCGTGCGTGGCGGTCATGGCGATGGCCCGATCGCTCCAGGTCTGGGGCGGCAGAAATGCTCCTTCGGCATCCCGCTCGAACGGCAGGACCCGCATGCCCAGCATCCCCGCCTCGGCCATGATGTCGCGGAACCCCGGCGGGACGGTGCCCAGATCCTCGCCGATCACGATCGCACCGCGTCCCCGATTGGCCCGCTGCGCCTCGATCCGCAGGATGCGCAACATATCGGCGAAGGGCATCGCGAGATAAGCACCCTGATCGGCCGGAGCGCCGTCCGGCACAACCCATAGGCGGCACAGCCCCAGCGCATGGTCGATCCGGATACCACCGGCATGGGCGAAGACCGCGCGCAACGTATCGATGAACGGTGCAAAGCCCTGCCTCCGAAGCGCAAAGGGCGACAGCGCGGTGATCCCCCAATTCTGCCCATCGGGTCCGAGGGGATCGGGCGGCGCGCCGATCGACAGGCCGGTCAGCAACTCGCCGCGTCGGCTCCACCCGTCCGCGCCGTTCATGGCGACCCCGATGGCGAGGTCGGCGATCAGCCCGATCGCCATGCCGCTGCCCCGCGCCGTGTCGGCCGCATCGTGCATTGCACGATCGGCCCACCATTGGGTGAAAGCATAAAAGCGCACGGCGTCTTTGTGTTCGTCGGCAAACCGGGCGACCGCTTCGCTGGTCGGATCGCGATACTCTTCCGGCCAGTCGAGCCAACCGCTTGCCCGGTCGCGCGCATGGAAATAGGCATGAAGCGCATCGAACCGCGCCTGCGCCTCCAGCCTTTCTCCGCCCGCCTGCCGCCAGCGGCAGAAAGCCTCACGCTGCGCTTCGTCCAAACGATCATAGACCAGCCGCAGGTCCAGCATCCGATCCGGTGCCGCACCGGGCCAGTCGATCAGGGAAGGAGCATCGACCACCGGCTCACCCGCAGGAGCCAGCCAGACATTGCGAAACAGCCGGCTCGACGGGGCATAGGGGCTGAAGCGGGCGGCGTCGGCGGGGAACAGCGCGTGGACCGGGCTGATCGCGAGCGCGGCGGCACCGGCATGGCCCAGCGCCTTGGCGGCGCTGGCCAGACTGGCGAAGTCGCCGAACGCACCGCCGCCTTCCCGCAGCGACGGGATTTGCACCGCGCTGCCCCAATGCCTGCCCGGTGGCGGAGCCGGGCAGCGGGGCGGGGCAACCGCGACGGTCCATTGCCGCTCGCCCTGTTCGAGACGGTGATAACCCGGCTGTGCGACACCCGGCAGGACGTGATCCCGCAGCGTGACGGACAGCGCCTCGCCGCTTTCGAGGATCAGCCGCGCGGCACCATCGCGACAGGTGTCGGGCAATGGGATCGGTTCGTTCAGATCGCCCGAGACGAACACGGTGTCACCGACATGGGTATCCAGCCGATCCAGGATCGCAGCCAGCGCTTCGTCCGAGACGATCTGGTCCTTTCCCTTGGCATCCTGCCACAGACGCGACAGTCCGGCAGCCTCGGCGCGGGCATGGAGCTCGGTCATTGGGAAACCCAGGCAGCGAAGCGGTTGCCTTCGCGATAGATCAACTGGCCCTCATCCTCCGGGATCGGCTCGGGGGCTTTTCCGAAGTCGATCACGATGGTCAGGATCGTGCCATCGGCCATGCGCCAGCGCGCCTTGACCCGTTCGGGACCGGTCACATCCGCCGTCAGACCGACCGTACCCTTCAGGCGCGGCACGATATGAACCTGCCGCAGCGTCAGCAACTCCCGGTAGAGCGCACGCCATTCGCCCGCTTGCGGTCCCGGCTTGGGGACCGAAGCGTCGAAGGTGCTGCGCGCATTGGGATCAGGGATGCGTTGCCGCGCTTCCTCATCGGCAAAGGCGTCGAACTTGGCGAATTCGCGCCGCCGCCCCTCGCGCACGGCATCGGCCAGTTCGTCATGGAAGTCGGTGAAGAACAGGAACGGGCTTTCGCTGCCCTCGTCCTCCCCCATGAACAGCAGCGGGATTTGCGGGCCGAGCAGCAGCAGAGCGGTCGCCGCCCGCAGGCGCTCCGCGTCCGTCAACCGGATCAGGCGCTCGCCCATCGCGCGATTGCCGACCTGATCGTGGTTTTGGAGAAAGGCGACGAAGGCTGTGCTCGGCAGATCGCCCGAGGGCTTGCCGCGCGGTTTGCCGTCGTGATTGGGCGAGCCCTCACCCTGATAGATGAAGCCTTCCTTCAGGCAGCGTGCCAGCCGATCCGCCGGGCTGTCGGCGAAGTCGCCATAATAGGCGCTGGTCTCGCGGGTGAGGAGAACGTGCAGGACATTGTGAAAGTCGTCGTTCCACTGCGCGTCATAGCGCCCCGCCCGCAGGCGATCGGCGTCGTTCTTTTCATTCTCCAGCACGAGATGGACATGCCGTTCGGGCAGGGCGGCGCGGATCTCGCGCGCCATCCGGTCGAGAAAGTCATCGTTCGCGATCGCGTGCACCGCGTCGAAACGAAGCCCGTCGATCCGATAATCCCGCAACCACATCAAGGCGTTGTCGACGAAGAAGCGATGCACCGGGTCGGCATCGACTGCCACCGCGCCGCCCCAGGGGGTATCGACTTCCTTGTGGAAGAAGGCGCTGGCATAAGCGTTCAGATAATTTCCGTCCGGCCCGAAGTGATTATACACCACGTCGAGAAAGACCGAGAGGCCCAGGCCATGCGCGGTGTCGACCAGCGTCTTCAGCTCGGCGGGCGAGCCATAGGGCTCGGCGACGGCATAGGGCAGGACGCCGTCATAGCCCCAATTGCGCGTTCCGCCGAACGCGTTGACCGGCATCAGTTCGATCGCTGTGATCCCGGACGCCGCGATCGCAGGAAGTTTCTCGCGAATGCCCGCAAAGCCGCCCAACGTTCCGGCATGGACTTCGAGCAGCACCGTTTCCTCCCAGGGCCGCCCGCGCCATTCGTTCGCGCTCCAGGCGAAGGCAGGGTCCACCACCACGCTCCAACCATGCACGCCGCCCGACTGGAGACGCGAGGCCGGGTCGGGAACCGCTAGGTCGGTCTCCAGGCGGAACCGATATCGGGTGCCGGCAGGCGCGGGAGCGGTCGTGGTGAACCATCCCTCACCGTCACGATCCATAGGCACCGAGGGGGCGCCGTCGATCTCCAGCGTCACCGCCTCGCGATCCGGTGCCCAGAGGCGGAACCGGGTATTCGCGCCCTCGCGCAGTTCGGGGCCCCAGTGCGTCATGCCTCGACCACGTCCCGCCAGGTGATGAGCACCGCACTCTGCGGTCCGACCTCATAGCTATCGTCGATCTCGACCTCGCCCTGCTCGGGCTTGGCGCTGTCGATCAGGACAATGCGCGCCGCATGGGGCGGGGGCAGGGTGAAGGTGATCGGATCTGGCGAGGCGTTGAGGAGCAGCGACACCGCTTCCACCCCGCCATCCTCGGTCGCCGTGGCGCGTCGCATCATCAGCGCGCGGCCTTCGGGATTGTCCCAATCCTCGGGACTGAGCTGTTCGCCGCGCTCGTCCCACCATTCGATGTCGTTGATGCCATGGCCGGGCGTGTCCTGCCCGTAGAGGAAGCTGGGCGAGCGCAGGACCGGATAGCGGCGCCGCAGGTCCGCCAGTCGCGCGGTAAAGGCGATCATCGCTTCGCCTTCTTCCGACGCGGCCGCTTTCCAGTCGAGCCAGCTGATCTCGTTGTCCTGGCAATAGGCGTTGTTGTTGCCATGTTGCGTGCGGCCGAATTCGTCGCCCGCGACGATCATCGGCGTACCCAGCGAGGCGAGCAGCGTCGTCATCATCGAACGCATGACGCGCCCGCGCGCCGCCTTGATGTTTTCGTCGTCGGTCGGCCCTTCCGCACCCCAATTGCGCGAGTAGTTTTCCGAATGGCCGTCGCGATTGTCTTCCTTGTTGGCCTCGTTGTGGCGTTGTTCGTACATGACCGTATCGGCCAGCGTGAAGCCGTCATGCGCCGCCAGCATATTGAGGCTGGCCCAGGGGCGCCGCGCGCGCCGGTCGAACAGGTCGCCCGATCCCGAGAGCCGTGCGGCCAGTTCGCCGCGCTGGCCGGCGTCGCCGCGCCAATATTTGCGCACCGTGTCGCGGTACTTGTCGTTCCACTCCGAAAAGCCCGGCGGGAAATTGCCAAGCTGATAGCCGCCCGGCCCGACGTCCCAAGGCTCGGTGAGCAGCTTCAGGCGACCGAGCACCGGGTCTTGCCGCAGCACGTCGAAAAAGGCCGCACCCGGATCGAAGCCCGTCGCCTCACGGCCCAGCGTCAGCCCCAGGTCGAAGCGGAAGCCGTCGATCCCGAAGCTCGTCGCCCAGTAACGCAGCGAGTCCGTCACCATCTGGATCACCCGCGCCTTGGACAGGTTCAGCGTGTTGCCGGTGCCGGTATCATTGATCGTATAGCGCGGCTGATCCTGGACCAGCCGATAATAGCTGGCATTGTCGAGGCCCCGCCATGACAGGGTCGGCCCTTTCTCCGAGCCTTCGCAGGTGTGATTATAGACCACGTCGAGGATGACCTCGATCCCCGCCTTGTGCAGCTTGTGCACCGCGCGGCGTAGCTCGTCCTGCGTGTCCGTCGCGAAATAGGCCTGCTCGGGCGCGAAGAAGCCGAGCGTGTTATAGCCCCAGTAATTGCGTAGGCCTTTTTCCTGAAGGAAACGGTCCTGGGTGAAGCTGTGGATCGGCAGCAGTTCGATCGCAGTGACACCGATGCGCTTCAGATGCTTGATGACTGCCGGATGGCCAAGGCCCGCATAGGTGCCCCGTTCGCGGGGCGGGACCAGTTCCATCAGCTTCGTCAGGCCCTTCACATGGGCCTCATAGATGACGGTTTCCGACCAGGGGATGTTGGGCTTCACGTCGCGCGACCAGTCGAAATGGTCGTCAACCACGACCGCCTTGGGCATGGCGGCGGCACTGTCGCGCTTGTCGAAGCTCAAATCCTCCTTCTTGGACCGGATCTGATAGCCGTGGAGCGCATCGGTCCACTTGATCTCGCCATGCAGCTTGCGGGCATAGGGGTCGAGCAGCAGCTTGTTCGGGTTGAAGCGATGCCCGGCCTCCGGCTCATAGCGACCATGCGCGCGGTAGCCGTAGAGCAGGCCCGGCCCGACATCGGGCAGATAACCATGCCACACCTCGTCGGTACATTCGGGCAGCGTATAGCGCCGCAATTCCCGCTTGCCCTGAGGGTCGAAGATGCACAGCTCGATCCGGTCCGCATTGGCCGAAAAGACGGCGAAATTCACCCCTTCGCCATCGAAGCTGGCGCCAAGGGGATAGGGGGAGCCGGGCAGGATCTCTTCGGGCAAATCGGTCAAAAGGGCTCTCCGGCAAAAGTCGAACGACTATGCGTGTGGCAATTTCTGTCGAGGCGGGTGACGAAAGCCCGGTGGCGATCCGACGATGGAGACCACCGGGCTTCGATCATGCGGTTTTGGTGCGCGGCTTTCGGGGCGCCTTGGGCTTCGGCTCCGCCGCAATGGTCTGCGGCGCAACGTCTGCCTTCTTCCGTCGCGCGGCCGGTTTGGTAACGGCAGCGGGTTCCTCCGGGACAGCTTCGGTCAGCTCGCGCTCGGCCTTTTCCCAATGGTCGCGGTCGCGGCCATGCGGCTCGCCTTCTGCTTGCCAGATGCCGTATGCGCGCTGCCGAAGCTGTTCTTCCCGGTCGTCCACCGTCACCTCCCTATCGTGACACTCAATCTGTTATCGCGAGCGTAACGATTGTAGCGGCCATAACGCTCCCCGAAAATCGCGTTGATGCGGATCAATTGCCGGTCGGCGACTTGGCCTTGACCTGATCGGGCGGCGTGACGGCCGACAGGGTCTGGCGCTGGCTCGCCGGATCGATCCGACGCGTGCGGGTGAAAGGCGGCAGTTCGACACGCCCGCCCGTCTTCATCGCGGTCACGATACCCTCGATCACGCGCAGGTCGGACAGGCCTTCCTCGGCGTCCGGCTCGGGATCGCGATCGTTCAGGATGCAGTCGGAGAAATAGCGCATCTCGCCGCCGAACTGGTCGGTATGCTTGAACTTTTCATGGCTCTGCTTGTCGCCGATGGTCAGGTTCTGTTCGATCCCCGACTGGAAGCCATAGGCCGGGCTCATATGGATCGAACCCTTCATGCCGGCGACGATCAGGCTGTCGACATTGTTCATCGCATAGCTGACCGTAAAGCTCGCCAGCTTGTCGCCCGGCATCCGCAGCACGACGGCGAAGGTGTCGTCCAGATCGCCTAGCCCTGCGCTCGGCTGGCGCGTGGCGACCGCGCTTTCCACGGCGACCGGCTCGGCGCCGAACAGATAGCGGATGGCGTTAATGGGATAGGGGGCCATATCGAACAACGGCCCGGCCTCCAGCCCATGCTTGGCGCGGTGATTGTCGGGGTCGAGCTTCTGCCCGAAACAGGAGGTGAAGGCGACCAGCTCGCCCAGCTCGCCGTTGCGGATCTTCTCGATCGCATCGAGCGTGCCCGGTTCGAAGTGAAGGCGATAGGCGGTCATCAGCTTGGCCTTGGAGCGCCGTTCGGCATCCTGGATCGCGCGCGCCTGTTCGCTCGAAATCTCCAGCGGCTTTTCGCACAGGACGTGGATGCCGGCGTCCAGCGCGGGGATGGCGAACTCGGCGTGACGCCAGTTGGGCGTGCCCAGATAAATCGCGTCGCACACCCCGGCGGTCAGCAGCTTGTCGAACTCGTTGTAGGAATAGACATGCTCGACGCCGTATTTCTCGGCGAGAAGCCTGCCTTTCTCCGCATCGCCGGTGACGATCGCGGTCAGTTCGGAATTGCCGGTGTGCTTGATGCCGGGCAACATCGCCGACTGGGTGATGTCGCCCGCGCCAACGACCGCATAGCGAACCTTCTTCGTGCCGAAACCGAATGCCGATGCCAGGCTCATGGTCGTTCTCCCAAATCTCTCAACGGCTGCTGCAACGCGTCAATCCAAGGAAGGTCCCGCGGAGATATTATGGTTTTGGCGAGTTTTCATCCGCCTAACCTGCATCAGCGGAGACATGCCCCCGTGACCTTGCCCGATCAGCATGCCGATCCGCTTCGCGACGCCGATGGTTTTCTGGACCTGGAAAATTATGCCGCGCTGGGAGATGGGCGGAGCGTGGCGCTCAGCGGTGCCGATGGAGCGATCGACTGGTGGTGCGTGCCCAATATGGATTCCGCGCCTCTGTTCGACCGGTTGCTCGACGGTGAGCGTGGCGGCACCTTCGCAATCACACCCGTCGAGCCGTTCACCGTCGAGCGGCGCTATCGGCCCGACAGCAATGTGCTGGAGACGATCTTCGTCACGGCGAGCGGCCGCGCGAAGCTGGTCGAGTCGCTCAACAGCGGCCCGGCCGGGCGCTTGCCCTGGGCCGAACTGGCACGGCGGCTGGAGGGACTGGACGGCTTTGTCCGCTTCGCCATCACGCTCCGCTTCAGCCGCCGGGCCGATACGGTCAGCCCCTATTTCGCCCCGGCGGGCGGGCATAACGTCTTTCACGTCGACCGGGTGTTGGGCGTCTTCCGCCACTGTGGCGGCGTGACGATCGACACGGTCGAAGACGGCCTCGTTACCGGCAGCGCGGCGGTGGGGCCGGGGGACCGCGCCCGGATCGCAATCATCGCGGGCGAGGACGAGCCGCTCGTCTGCCAGGATATCGAGCAGATCGACGACCGGATCGACCTGTCCGACTTCGAGTGGCGGCAATGGACGCAAGGATTGAAGGTGCCGGAGATGCACCGCGACCGCATCCTACGCAGTGCGCTGGCGCTCAAGCTCCTGCTCTACTCACCCACCGGTGCGATCACGGCGGCGGCGACGACCTCGCTGCCCGAGGGGATCGGCGGCGCGAAGAATTACGACTATCGCTACGCCTGGGTTCGCGATGCGGGCTATACGATCAAGGCGTTCCTGCGCATCGGTGCGCATGGCGAGGCCAAGGCCGCTTTTACCTGGCTGCTCAAGCGGCTGGGCGAGGGCGATCCGCAGGTCTGCTATACGCTGGACGGTTGCCCTGTCCCGGCGGAACGCGAGATAGCGGTTGGTGGCTATCGCGGGTCCCAGCCGGTGCGCGTCGGCAATCTGGCGGGTGGCCAGCACCAGCATGGCATTTACGGCGACATTTTCGAGACCGCGAGCCGCTTCGTCGCCTGCGGCAACTTCCTCGACACCTCCAGCGCCGAGACGCTGTCGCATCTGGCCGATGCCTGTGCCGATCGCTGGCGCCTGCCGGATGCGGGCATCTGGGAACTGCCCGAGGAACGGCATTACACCATGTCGAAGATCAGCTGCTGGCAGGCGCTGGCCCGCGCGGTCGAACTGGCGGACGAGGGTCAGATACCGACGACCTGCCGCGATCGCTGGGCGCGCGAGCGCGACCGGATCGAGGCGTGGATCGGCGAGCATTGCTGGTCGGAAAAACGCGGCGCCTATCTGATGCACCCCGACAGCGACGCACTGGACGCCAGCCTGGCGCTGGCCGTGCGGTTCCGTTTCGACGGGCAGGACCGATTGGCCCGGACACTCGATGCGCTCGACAAGGAACTGGCGGCGGGCGCTTTCCACTATCGCTATTCGGGCGTGCATAAGGAAGAGGGCTGCTTCCTCGCCTGCACCTTCTGGATGATCGAGGCGCGCGCTATCCTTGGTCAGCATGAGGCCGCACAGGCCGCCTTCGACGCCGCGACCGAGGCGCTGGATAGCCGTGGCGCCGGACTGTATGCGGAGATGATCGATCCTAAGACCGGCCATTATCTCGGCAACATGCCGCAGGGGCTGACGCACCTCGCCGTCATCCAAGCCGCCGCGACGCTGGCTGGTGAAGAATTGTGACGGTGGCGGCCACCCTCTCGACTTGCTAGCAGCACGGCGATGAACGGTCCGTCTCTCGATCCACAGCTGGCCTTCCTGGAGGGAGGGGGTGAGGCGACGCGCCTGATCCTTGCACGCGACTGGACCGGCCACCCGCTGGGGCCGCCGCAGCAATGGCCCGAGACGTTTCGCGTGGCGCTCAGCCTGGTCCTCAACTCGCCCGAGTCGATGATCCTCTCCTGGGGGCCTGATCTACACTTCTTCTTCAACGAAACCTATTTCCCGCTGCTCGGTCCCCGCTTGCCTTGGGCGATGGGCGCGCGTTTCGACGAGGTGTGGGCGGATGCCTGGGAACAGGCGCGGCCGATTATCGACGATGCACTGGCCGGACGGACTCAGCGTTTCGTCGACCTGCCCTGGAAACTCGACACCGACCGGGGCGAGGCGGACACCTTTTGGTCTTTCTCCTATTCCCGCGTGCTCGACGGCAAGGGGGAGGCGGCGGGGCTGTTCATCTTCACCAACGAGACGACGGCGCGGGTCCATGCCGACGCCGCCTTGCGCGAAAGCCAGGCGCAACTGTCGCTGGCGCTCGACGAGTTGCGTGCGCTGAACGTGACGCTGGAGCAGAGGATCGTCGAGCGTACCGCCGAGCGCGACCGGATGTGGGACGTCTCGCCTGATCTGTTGACGGTGCTGGATTCCCAGGGCGTGATCCGGCGCACCAATCCCGCATGGCAGACGCTGCTGGGCTATGAAGCCCATGGACTGATCGGCCGGTCGATCATGGATTTCGTCCACCCGGACGACCTGCCCGGCGCGCAGGCGGCGTTGAGCAACTCGCTGACCGAGCCGGAGGCGCGCATCGAACTGCGGATGCGCCATGCGCGGGGCCATGACGAATGGATCGCCTGGGTCGGCGCGGCCAGTGCGCGCGAGGTCTTTGCGGTCGGCCGCCATATCACGCAGCAGAAGCTCGCCGAGCAAGCCTTGCGCGAAACCGAGGAACAGCTTCGCCAAGCCCAGAAGCTGGAGGCGATCGGCCAGCTGACCGGCAGTGTCGCGCACGACTTCAACAATCTGCTGACCGTCATCCGTGGCTCGATCGATCTGGTGCGCCGCCCCGATTTTCCGGCCGAGCGCCGCCAGCGCCATATCGACGCCATCGCCGATGCGGCCGACCGCGCCGCCAAGCTGACCGCTCAGCTTCTCGCCTTCGCTCGTCGCCAGCCGCTGACGCCGGAAATCGTCGATGTCGGCGACAGCATCCTGACGCTGACCGACATGGTGACGACCTTGTGCGGACCCGGCATCGCCCTCGACATCGATATGCCCGAGGTCGCTTGCCATGCACATGTCGACCGCAGCCAGCTCGATACCGCGATCGTCAACATGGCGGTTAATGCCCGCGATGCGATGGCCGGGCAGGGGCAGCTGACGATCCGCGTCCGCAGCGCGACGGCCGCCGACGGCGTGGCGCAGGTCCATATCGGCATCGCCGATACCGGCGAAGGCATCCCGCCCGAACGGCTGGAGCAGATTTTCGAGCCGTTCTTCACGACCAAGAAACTCGGGGCGGGTACCGGGCTAGGGCTGAGCCAGGTGTTCGGCTTTGCACGCCAATCGGGCGGTGACGTGCATGTCGCAAGCAAGCCGGGTGAGGGCGCGGTCTTCACGCTCGTCCTGCCGCTGGTCGACTGTATCCCGCTGGCTGTCCAAAAGGCTGGCGAGACGCGAGCCTTGTCCGGTGCCGATATCTGCGTTCTGGTGGTGGAGGACAATGTCGAGGTCGGGCAGTTCGCCGTCGAGGCGCTACGCACGCTGGGATGTCGCACCGTCATTGCGAACAACGCGGCGGTCGCACTGGAGGAACTAAAGGCCGGTGCGGAGCGGTTCGACCTCGTTTTTTCCGACGTCATGATGCCGGGCCAGTCGGGTATCGATTTCGCCGGCGACATCAGCCGCCTCTATCCGCATCTGCGCATCCTGCTGACCAGCGGCTATAGCCAGGTCATCGCGGACGAAGGCAGCCACGGCTTCGCTCTGCTGCGCAAGCCCTATACCTTGTCGGAGCTTACGCAGCAGATCGATCGGCTGTTCGGCGGCTGAACCGCCGCGCCGCGGTCAGTCGAGATCGTTCTCGCTGACGACGACGAGCGACTGTTCCATGTCGCGACCGAGGGCGGTCTGCGCCGCTTCCAGGATGTCGTCGGAGTAACGCTCGAACAGTTCGACCGCATCGCCGTCCGGCACGTCGCCGCTCAGCGCTTCGAGCAGATCATACTGGACCGCGAACTGATATTCCTCGCCGTCCAGTTCCCCGACGAACTCCACCCGTCGGTCGGAGACATTGTCCTCGACCGTACCGCTTACGATCGTCAGCGCTTCTTCCGCCATGGCGTTCCTTCCCAAAAGTTGCTGCGTCTGGGACGCCGCAAATGGGCTTGGGTTCCCTGCCGCCGGGCTTATTTGACCCGTCGCCAGCGTTGTTCGCGGCAACCCAGGCTGCCGAGCAGGCATCCCTCGCCGACCAGCGTGCGCGCGTCGATCTGGGTGATGGTGCCCTGAACCTCGCGGCCGATATCGGGGACATAGACAGTGCCCGACCACCGGCCCGGTTCCTCCTCCTCGAAGTCGCTGAACAGCTGCGTGCCGACCAGTCGCGGCGAGCCGCCACGCGCCGCGTCCGCCTTGGCCTGTTCGCTTGCCCAGACGACCGTGCCGCACATCAGTTCGGCATCGGGGCCGCGTCCACAAGGGGCGAAGCGGACCTGCACCGTGTTGGACGGATTCGCCCAGGTTCCGGCTGGCACCCGTGCCTCCGCCGCACCTGCCGTCAGCCCGGCACCGATCAGGGCTGCGGCGATCCCGCCAACCCGCAAAAGACCCATATTCATTGCCTGTCCTATCCCGATGCAAGTCCTTGTCAGGATGGGAATATGGGAAGCCGCCTGTACGAAAGCAAAACGGCCGACGGGTCGCCCCGCCGGCCGTTTCGTTCAAGCCAGGCCCGGTCGGATTACGACGCGCGCTTGGCGAGTTCCTTGTTGATGCCCAGCGCCGCCAGCGTACCGACCGCACCCGACAGCAGATAGGCGCCGACCGCGACCAGACCGAAATGGCTCGACAGCAACAACGCGGCGAGCGGCGCGAAGCCCGCACCGATCAGCCAGGCGAGGTCGGACGTGATCGCCGCACCCGTATAACGACGCAGTGACGAGAAGCCCGAATTGATCGCGCCCGACGACTGGCCGAAACCCAGGCCGAGCAGCAGGAAGCCCAGCACGATGTAGATCGTTTCGCCCGTTCCACCCTGGTCCAGCAATGTCGGGGCGAAACCCGCAAAGGCAGCGATGGCGGCGGCCGACAGGCCCAGCAGCGTGCGACGACCGACCCGGTCGGCGATCTTGCCCGACGCCAGGATCGCGAACACGCCGACGATGCTGCCGATGATCTCGATCATCATGAAGTCCTGCGGACGTTCCTTGTTGAACAGGACGACCCAGGACAGCGGGAACACGGTGACGATGTGGAACATCGCGAAGCTGGCCAGCGGCGCGAACGCGCCCAGGAACACCGTACGGCCCTCGGTGCTCAGCGTCTCGCCGACCGGCGCGGGCTGAAGCTCGCGGCTTTCGAACAGGCGCTGGAACTCGGGCGTCGCCACGATGCGCAGGCGGGCGAACAGCGCCACGACGTTGATCGCGAACGCCACGAAGAACGGATAGCGCCAGCCCCAGTCGAGGAAATCGGCGGTGCTCAGCGTCGTCAGGAAGAAGGCGAACAGACCATTGGCCACCAGCAGGCCGAGCGGTGCGCCGAGCTGCGGGATCATCGCATACCAGCCGCGACGACGCTCGGGTGCGTTCAGCGACAGGAGCGAGGGCAGGCCGTCCCAGGCACCGCCCAGCGCCAGGCCCTGCATCACGCGGAAGATGCCGAGCAGAACGGCGGCCGACGTGCCGATCTGCGCGTAACCGGGCAGGAAGGCGATCGCCATGGTCGAACCGCCGAGCAGGAACAGCGCGATGGTCAGCTTGACGCCGCGGCCCAGATTGCGGTCGACCGCCATGAAGATGAAGGTGCCGATCGGACGCGCGATGAACGCCAGCGAGAACAGCGCGAACGAATAGATCGTGCCGGTCAGCGCGTCCACGTACGGGAAGATCAGCGACGGGAACACCAGCACCGAAGCGATGGCGTACACGAAAAAGTCGAAGAACTCCGAGGTACGCCCGATGATGACGCCGATGGCGATATCGCCCGGCGCGACATGGTGCGGATCGCGGGCATTGACCAGTCGCGCGTCCCGCTCAAGGGGCGTCGAGGTCGATGCGGTTAACTCTGCGCTCATCAGCTGCCAGTCCTGACTTCTTCCAAGTTATTGAAGCGGATCAGTTGCAGTGCAAAAAGACCGCGCATGACCGCCATTCTGCAGGGCCTATGCGCCTTTCCGGTCGGCAGGGGGATTGGACAAACTGTCCAATGTGCGCAGGTGCAGCAAAGGCGTAGCGGCCCATGTCATATGTCTCATTCGTCGAGCCTTGCGCACCTGCGCCCTCTTCGCTGGGCCGCCTTGCCCCTCCTGGCCATGCTGGGGGGATGCGACGCGGTCGTGCTCAACCCTGCCGGTGACGTCGCCGTGCAGCAACGCGATCTGGTGCTGATCGCGACGGCCCTGATGCTGCTCATCATCATTCCGGTGATGGCGCTGACGGTGCTGTTCGCGTGGCGCTATCGCAAGAGCAATACCGAAGCCGAATATGACCCGGAGTTCGACCACTCCACCATGCTGGAGCTGGTGATCTGGTCGGCGCCGCTGCTCATCATCATCTGCCTGGGCGCGGTGACGTGGACGAGCACCCATCTGCTCGATCCCTATCGTCCGATCGAGCGCACCTCGCCGGGTCAGCCGGTTGCCGCGGGCATCAAGCCGCTCGAGGTTCAGGTCGTCGCGCTCGACTGGAAGTGGCTGTTCATCTATCCGGAACAGGGCATTGCCACGGTCAACGAACTGGCGTTGCCGGTCGACCGTCCGGTCGAGTTCCGCCTGACCGGTACTTCGGTCATGAACGCCTTCTACATTCCTGCGATGGCGGGCATGATCTACACCATGCCCGGCATGGAGACGAAGCTGCACGCGGTGCTGAACCGCGAGGGCACGTTCAAGGGACTGTCGTCGCATTATAGCGGCGCGGGCTTCTCGGGCATGCACTTCCCCGTATTTGCGCTTCAGTCGAACGGCTTCGACCAGTGGGTCGAGAAGGTTCGCATGTCGCAGGCCGGTCAGGGCAAGGGCCAGGGTCAGCTGACCCGCGCCGCCTTCCTGACCGTCGAGAAGCCGAGCGAGTATGTCCCCGCGATGTATTATAACGGCGTTCAGGGCGGCCTGTTCGACCGCGTCGTCAACCGCTGCGTCGCGGACAACACGCCCTGCATGTCGGACGTGATGATGCACGACCGGATGACCGGTGGCGGCGACCCGCACAAGATGAAGGTCGGCGAAGGCAATCCGCCGGTCAACAATACCGGACCGATGCACGGGGAGCGGACCAAGGGCGCGCTCGAAAAGTCGCCCGGGGAAATCGAAGTCTCGCCGCACCAGAGCCTGGAACCGACGCCGTCGAACGGCGCACAGGAGACCGGTGAGATGAAGAACCGCCGCATGTCCTTCCTTTCCATCCCGCAGACCCCCGGCCCGCAGACCCTTGGTCATGCCGGTGCGGGTCGCGGCTGAGGCACGCCATCATGGACAACATCATAAAGACCATCTTCGGACGGCTATCGATCGAGTCGCTACCGATCCACGAGCCCATCGTCGTCGGCACCTTCCTGGGTGTCGCGGTCGGCGGCATCGCGGTGCTGGCGCTCATCACCAAGTTCAAGCTGTGGGGCTATCTCTGGAAAGAGTGGTTCACCACCGTCGATCACAAGCGCATCGGCATCATGTACATGGTGCTGGGCATCGTGATGCTGCTGCGCGGCTTTGCCGACGCGCTGATGATGCGCGGGCAGCAGGCGATCGCGTTCGGCGATAACCAGGGCTTCCTGAACTCGCACCATTACGATCAGGTGTTCACCGCCCACGGCGTCATCATGATCTTCTTCGTGGCGATGCCGATCATCACCGGCCTGATGAACTATGTCGTGCCGCTCCAGATCGGCGCGCGCGACGTGTCCTTCCCGTATCTCAACAATCTGAGCTTCTGGATGACCGCGGGCGGCGTCGTGCTGGTCATGGCATCGCTGTTCATCGGTGAATTCGCCCGCACCGGCTGGCTGGCCTTCCCACCGCTGTCGGAGCTTGATTTCAGTCCCGATGTCGGTGTCGACTATTATATCTGGGCCTTGCAGGTGGCGGGCGTCGGTACGACCTTGTCGGGCATCAACCTGATCGCGACGATCATCAAGATGCGCGCGCCGGGCATGACCATGATGAAGCTGCCGGTGTTTTGCTGGACCTCGCTCTGCGCGAACGTCCTGATCGTCGCCAGCTTCCCCGTGCTCACCGCCACGCTCGTCCTGCTGTCGCTCGACCGTTATGTCGGCACCAACTTCTTCACGAACAATCTCGGCGGCAACCCGATGATGTACGTGAACCTGATCTGGATCTGGGGCCACCCGGAGGTGTACATCCTGATCCTGCCGCTGTTCGGCGTGTTCTCGGAAGTCACCTCGACTTTCTCAGGCAAGCGGCTGTTCGGCTATACCTCAATGGTCTACGCCACGATCGTCATCACGATCCTGTCGTACCTGGTCTGGCTGCACCACTTCTTCACCATGGGTTCGGGCGCCAGCGTCAACTCGTTCTTCGGTATCACCACCATGGTGATCTCGATCCCGACGGGTGCGAAGATCTTCAACTGGCTGTTCACCATGTACAAGGGGCGCATCCGGTTCGAGCTGCCGATGATGTGGACCATCGCGTTCATGCTGACCTTCACCATCGGAGGCATGACCGGCGTTCTGCTGGCCGTTCCGCCCGCCGACTTCGTGCTGCACAACTCGCTGTTCCTGATCGCGCACTTCCACAACGTGATCATTGGCGGCGTGCTGTTCGGTGCCTTCGCGGCGATCAACTATTGGTGGCCCAAGGCCTTCGGGTTCAAGCTCAACCAGTTCTGGGGCAAGGTGTCGTTCTGGCTGTGGGTCATCGGCTTCTGGGTCGCCTTCACGCCGCTGTACATCATGGGTCTGATGGGCGTGACGCGTCGCCTCCATCACTTCGACGACCCGTCGCTGCAGATCTACTTCGTCGTCGCCCTGCTGGGTGCGCTGATGATCGCGGGTGGCATCGGGGCCTTCCTGGTTCAAATCGGCGTGTCGATCTGGAAGAAGGAAGAGCTGCGCGATGTGACGGGCGATCCCTGGGACGGCCGTACGCTGGAATGGGCGACCTCGTCGCCGCCGCCGGATTACAACTTCGCGTTCACGCCCGTCATCCACGAACTGGATGCCTGGTACGACATGAAGGACAAGAAGGCGCAGGCGCCGATCGAGGGTTACCGCGCGATCCACATGCCCCGGAACACCGGCACCGGCGTCATCATCGCCGGTCTGTCGACCGCCTTCGGCTTCGGCATGATCTGGTACATGTGGTGGCTGGCGGCGATCGCGCTGCTGGGTGTCGTCGTCGTCGCCATCTGGCACACGTTCAACTATGACCGCGACTATTACATTCCCGTCGAGGAAGTCGTGGCTACGGAAAGCGAGCGGCGCCGTCTGCTCGGGCAGGGGGCCTGATCCATGTCGACCGACGTTCTGAGCGCCGATCCGGCCAAGAACCCGACCTATTATCTGGTCGAGGACGAGGATCATCATCACGAATCCGGTGGCTCGACCGCCATCGGGTTCTGGATGTACCTGATGAGCGACTGCCTCATCTTCGCCATCCTGTTCGCCACCTACGGCGTGCTGGGCACCAGCTATGCCGGCGGGCCGACCCCGCGGGAGATTTTCGAGCTTCCGCTGGTCGCGCTCAACACCTCGATGCTGCTGCTGTCGTCGATCACCTATGGCTTCGCCATGATCGCGATGGAGAAGAACCAGAAGTCGAACACGCTGATCTGGCTGGGCATCACCGGCCTGTTCGGTCTCGCCTTCCTGTCGATCGAGCTCTACGAATTCGCCAACCTCATCCATGAGGGCGCGGGTCCGCAGCGTTCGGCCTTCCTGTCGTCCTTCTTCACGCTGGTCGGCACGCACGGTCTGCACGTCACCTTCGGTTCGATCTGGCTGGTCACGCTGATGGTGCAGGTCGGTCGCTTCGGCCTGATCGAGGCGAACAAGCGCCGCCTGATGTGCCTGTCGATGTTCTGGCACTTCCTGGACGTCGTCTGGATCGGCGTCTTCACCTTTGTCTATCTGATGGGAGTTCTCCGTTGAGCGCTCATAACCCCCATGGTCATGGCGACCACGGCGACCACGGCCACGACATCCACGCGCATGGCGATACTCACGGCCATGGGTCGCTCAAGGGTTACATGATCGGCTTCGTGCTGTCGGTGATCCTGACGGCCATCCCGTTCTGGGCGGTCATGACCGGCGCGCTGGGCGATACCCAGACGACCGCTCTGGTCATCATGGGGCTGGCGTTCGTACAGATCGTCGTCCACATGATCTACTTCCTCCACATGAACACCAAGTCGGAGGGTGGCTGGACGATGATGGCGCTGGTGTTTACCGCCGTGCTGGTCGTCATCACGCTGAGCGGATCGATCTGGGTCATGTATCACATGAACACCAACATGATGCCGGACATGGCCGCCCAGATGGGCGGCGGCATGTAATGGCCGATGCTGGCGTGAGCGGCGGGCGGCCCGGCCGTTCGCCACTGACGCTGGCGATCCTAACCGCGATCGGCGTGGCGCTGATCGCGGCCTTTCTTTCGCTCGGCGTGTGGCAGCTGCAACGCCGCGTCTGGAAGCTGAACCTGATCGCGACGGTGAATGCGCGGCTCCACGCCCCGCCCGTCGCTGCCCCCCGGACCGCAGGCGCATCCGACGCCTATACCCGCGTGACCGCCGAGGGGCGTTTCCGCAACGACCGTGAGACCTTCGTCCAGGCCGTGACCGAACGAGGTCCGGGTTTCTGGGTTCTGACCCCGCTGGTCGGTCCCCGTTTTACTGTGCTGGTCAACCGTGGCTTCGTACCCACCGAAAAGCGCGCGGATCACAGCCGCCCTGATGGCCCGGTCCGTGTTACCGGTCTAGTCCGCGTCACCGAGCCGGATGGCGCGTTCCTCCGCTCGAACGATCCGATCGCCGACCGCTGGTATTCACGCGATGTCGCGGCGATTGCAAAGGCCAAGCGGCTCGGCCCGGTCGCGCCCTATTTCATCGACGCCGACGCTACACCCAACCCCGGCGGCTATCCGGTCGGCGGACTGACCGTCGTAGCGTTCCGCAACAGCCATTTGTCCTACGCGCTGACCTGGTTCGCCCTGGCGATCCTGACAGTGGTCGGCATCGTCATTCTCTGGCGGCGGGGCCGCGAGTGACGTCGGGCGATCCGCCCTTCCTGCCCTTTACCGTGCGCCCCCGCGAGCCCGACGCGGCTGCGGGCACCGCCAATATGCGCCAGCTTATCCACCTACGCTGGATGGCGGTGGCAGGGCAGCTGATAACGATCCTGTTCGTCAACCGCGTCATGGGGGTTCAGCTTCCCATTCCGGCGATGATGGGCGTGCTGGTGATGGCGGCCGCGATCAATCTGCTCAGCCATTTCCGCCTGCGCTTTCACCGGATCACGAATACCGAACTTTTGTTCGCGCTGATGTTCGACGTCGGGACGCTGACGCTCCAGCTGTTCCTTGCGGGCGGGGCGACCAATCCCTTCATCTCGCTCTATCTGATCCAAGTCGTGTTGGGCGCGGTGTTGCTGGAAACCTGGTCGGCCTGGGCCCTGGCGGGGATCACGGGGCTCTGTTTCGGGTTGCTGTCGCTCCACCATCGCCCGCTCGCCTTCCCACCTTGGCTGTTCGGTGACATTGCCGGGTTGCATACGCTGGGCAACTGGCTGGGCTTCGCGCTGGTCACAGGCCTGCTGATCCTGTTCGTCACGCGGATCAGCCACAATATGCGGCTTGGCGCCGCGCGGCTGGCGGACTTGCGCCAGCAGGCATCGGAAGAAGAGCATATCGTCCGCATGGGCCTGCTCGCTTCGGGTGCGGCGCATGAACTGGGCACGCCGCTCGCGAGCTTGTCGGTGATCCTCAGCGACTGGCGGCGCGTGCCCAAGCTGCGTGACGATGCCGAACTGATGGGCGAGATCGCCGAGATGCAGGCGGAGGTCCAGCGTTGCAAGGCGATCGTCACCCGCATCTTGCAATCGGCGGGCGAACCGCGTGGCGAGGCGGCCGAACTCTCCGAGGTGGGACGCTTCATCGACACCATCGTCGAGGAATGGCGGCGCAGCCATGGCCAGGTGCTGCTAGACTATCAGCGGACCGATGACGATGCCGCGATCGTGTCCGACCCCGCGATCAAGCAGGCCGTCTGGAACGTCCTCGACAACGCGGCCGAAGCCTCGCCGCACTGGGTCGGCCTGACCGTCGCACGCGAGGGCGGCGCGGTGGCGGTGCGCGTGACCGATCGCGGACCGGGCTTCACCCCGGCAACACTGTCGCAGGTCGGGCGACCGCAGCAATCGACCAAGGGCGAGGGACATGGCGTCGGCCTGTTCCTCGTGTCTAGTGTCGTCCGCAAGCTGGGCGGCCGGGTCGAGGCGGCTAACCGGGCCGAGGGTGGCGCAGTCGTCACGCTGACCCTACCTTTAAGCATGATCGGCGTATCGGATCGGGAGTAATGATGGACGACGAACGCTCATTGGTGATCGTCGAGGATGACGAGACTTTCGCGCGCACGCTGCAACGTTCGTTCGAGCGCCGCGGCTACCGCGTCTGGATGGCGGCAAGCCCCGACGCGCTTCGCGACGTGCTGGCGGAGACGAGCCCGCGTTATGCGGTGGTCGACCTGAAGCTCGGCCAGGCGTCGGGCTTGGCCTGCGTCCAGACGCTGCACGCGCATGATCCGGAAATGCTGATCGTCGTCCTGACCGGCTTTGCCAGTATCGCGACCGCGGTGGAGGCGATCAAGCTGGGCGCGTGCCATTATCTCGCCAAGCCGTCCAACACCGATGACATCGAAGCGGCCTTCCACAAGGCGGGGGGCGATGCGACGACCGCGATCACCGATCGTCCCAGTTCGATCAAGACGCTGGAATGGGAGCGGATCAACGAGACGTTGGCCGAAACCAACTTCAACATTTCGGAAACCGCGCGGCGGCTGGGTATGCACCGCCGGACGCTCGCGCGAAAACTGGAGAAGCGCCACGTCCCCTAACGCGGCGCTTCTCTACGATCAGCGGCGCTTTTCGGCCGCGATCCAGTCCTCGATCTTCCCTTCCAGTACCGGCATGGGCAGCGCGCCGGTGTCAAGTACTTCGGCGTGGAAGCGGCGCGGATCGAACTTCGCGCTCAGTTCCGTCTTCGCCTTCGCCTTCAACCGGCTGATCGTGAGCTGCCCGATTTTATAGGCCAGTGCTTGGCCCGGAATGGCGATGTAGCGCTCGACTTCGGCGGTCGCGTCGGTGCGCGCCATGGGGGAGTTGGCGAGCATATAGTCGATCGCCTGATCGCGCGTCCAACCCTTGGCGTGGATGCCGGTGTCGACGACCAGACGCATCGCGCGCAGCATCTCGTCGCTCAGGCCGCCCATACGCTGATAGGGGTCGGTTTCCATGCCCAGCTCGGGCCAGAGCGTCTCGGCATAGAGCGCCCAGCCTTCGGCATAGGCGGTGTTGCCGCCGAAGCGCATGAAGGCGGGAAGCGCCGCGTTCTCCTGGGCCAGACTGATCTGGAAATGATGGCCCGGCACCGCTTCGTGCAAGTAGAGCGTCTCCATCTCCCACATGTAGCGGGAGGGGAGGTCGTAGGTGTTGTAGTAGAAAACGCCCGGCCGCGTCCCGTCCGGCGTGCCGCCCTGGTAGGAGCCACCGGCATCGGTCTTTTCCTTGAACGCGGGGACCGGGCGGATTTCGAGCGGTGTCTTGGGGATCAGCGAGAATTGCTCGCGGATGCGCGCATCGACGCGGCGACCGATCGCCTCATAGCCTTCACGAAGCTGCGCGGCAGTCTTGGGTGCAAAACGCGGATCGGTGCGCAGGAAGGTGAAGAACTCCGCCAGGCTGCCCTTGAAGCCGACCGCCTGCTTCTGGACCTCCATCGCCTTCAGGATGCGCGCGACCTCGGACAGGCCGAGCTGGTGCACGTCCTCCGCCTTGAGGGGGAGGGTGGTGTTCTGCTCGATCAGATAGGCATAGAGCTTGTCGCCGCCCGGCATACCCGACAGGCCGACCGTATCGCGTGCGGCGGGCAGATAGGTATCGGCCAGGAAGGTCCGCATCCGCTGTTCGGCGGGCACGATCACGTCGCGGATCTGCGCGGCATAGGCGCCCTTCAGGCGCGCCTGCTCCGCCGCCGGGATGGTGGCGGGGAAATTCTGGATCGGACCGTAAAAGGTCGATTTTTCGACCGGCACCGCAAGCAGATTGTCGAACTGGGCGATCATGTTGCGCACGACCAGCTTGGGCTGGACGATGCCGCTTGCCATGCCCTGGCGGAAGCGGGTGATCGCTTCGTCGAGCAGATGGGCATATTCGACGTTACGCTTCAGGTTGTTGTCGTAATCGGCCACCGTGTTGAACGGTGCGGCACCCTGACCCGAGGCGAATTCGGGATAGAAGGTCTGGATGCCATAGAAATGATCCATCGGGCGGACGATCGTCAGTGCGACGATGGCGGGATCATAGCCCTTCAGCGTCGTCTCGGTCTGCTGCTTGAAGACGTCATAGGCAACCTGATTGGTCGGGGTCAGCTTGGCGCGGTCGATCTGGCCGAGCTGTGCCAGATCCTTCTCGGCCGCTGCGCGCTCGGCCGCGATATAGGCGTCTGAGAAAAAATCGCCGATCCGGTCGGCCCGGCGTATGTCGCCGCGAAAAATTCCGCTGATCGGATTGCGCGCAAGGCTCGCTTCGTCGCTATCGTGGAATAGTCTCTTGAGCCGGGCATCTTCCTTGCCTTCGCCAGGCTGGGGTGCCGCGATGGGGGTGGCCTGAGCCGATGCGACGGTAGGCACGCCAAGGGCAAGGGCGGCAAGAACGATGGCGAGGGAGGAAGAGCGCAAGCGGGTATCCCGGTGAGAGCGATAAGGCGAACTTGGTAGAAAGCCCGCGTCCCACCCGCAAGCCATTGCTGCGGCGCGTCAAATAAAAGCAACGCCCCGCGATCGCCATCGGATCGCGGGGCGCCACAAGCCCAGTCGAACGGGCCGTAATCAGACGGTGGTCTTGTTCGTCGCAGCCTTGGCGGCCGCCGAACCAGCATTGCTCGCAGCCTTCACGACGTCATCGAACAGCGACTTGGCGCGGTCCTTGGCGGCGTCCTTGGTCAGGCCCGCATCCTCCAGCTCGCGTAGGCCGGTTTCGCGCGCCGCCTGGGTCGCCTGACGGATCGTCTCGCCCAGCTTCTTGCCGAGGGGGGTGAGCAATTCCTTCTCACGGACCGAACGGGGAATTAGGGCACCGGCGATCACGCCGACGACCAGACCGCCGACCAGGATGCCGAGCGGATTGGTTTCGATGGTGCGAGCGGTCTTGTGTGCCAGTTCGCCCGCCTTGTCCTTCGACGTATGAAGCGCCGAGGCGGCTTTGTCCTTTGCGTCATGATAGACCTGCGACGCGGTTTCGCGCGTGTGGTCGATCTTCTCGCGAAGGGCGGTTTGCTGATCCTGGTGGGTTTCGGTGGTCATTGCGAACATCCTTCTGGGCAGTGTCGCTAGGGGGGCGCCCCCGCGATCCAAATCAGCGTTTGCGCTTGAACAGGCGGGCGATCCGCCGACGATTGAGAAGCAGGCCGAAGACGGCGACGCCGCCCGCAACCGCACCGGGATTGCTCTTGGCCGATTCTAGACCGCATTTCGCGGCCGTGACGCCTGCCTCCCGCGCTTGCGCCGCCAGCGCCTGCGGCTCCAGCTTGGCCTGGATGCGCGATGCGGTGTGGTTCAACCGTTCGCGTGCTTCGGCAGCCCGGATTTCGGCCTCTGCGACGGTCATGCGGCACCTCCCGACAGGCGGGACTTACCCATCATCGCCAATATGCCTGCCACGATGACGACCACGCCGACGACGATCAGCGTCGCGGCGAACGGGCCGGTCGCGGGCGCCAGCGCGAAGATCAGGCCAACGAGCAAGGCGATCAGCGCCGACAGGCCCAGCACGGCGGCAACCCCGAAGAAGATAGCCGCGCTGCGATAGCGACCGATCTTGTCGGTCGCTCGTGCCTTCGCCAGATCGATCTCGGCGGTGATGAACGAGCGCCCATCATCGACGAGTTGCGACACCAGCGAGGTCAGCGTCTCCGGCTCGGGCGATGCCGCCGTCCGCAGGGTTTCGACTACGCGGGTCACGCGGAGGCGTCGACCGACTGGCGGGTTTCGATCCCCGACTGGATGACGCGGGCCAGCGCGAAGCCGACCGCCGCCGCGACGCCGATCGCCACCGCCGGGCTCTTCGTCACGAAGGCGCGGGCGTCGTCGAGCAGTTCCTCGACATCCTTCTCCTTGATCGCACCGGACAGGGAGGTCACGGTGTCGGCGGCCGAGCGGGCATATTGGCCATACTGGCTGCCCAGCTTCTCATCGACCTGACCGGCCGCATCGTTCAGCAGCTGCGCGACCTGATCGAGCGCCGAACCTGCCTTGGCCTTGCCGTCGCCAGCCAGCGACTGGATTTTGTCGACCGCCTGCTGCTGGAATTTGGACGCGCCGTCCTTCACCTGCTGCTTGGCATCGGCCAGACCCGCCTTCGCCTTTGAGGCGTCTTCATCAGACACGGCCGGGCCACCGATCGGGGCGTTCGGCGCGGCGACCTCAGGGGCTACCGCGATATTTGCGCCGAAGCCGGGCGTCGTGGTGTCTGCGGCGGGAAACGTGCTGTTGGTATCAGCCATCGAAAAACCCTTTCGTTTCGGCCCGGGCGAACGGGCGGTTTGCCTCTTAACCCCGGCACCGGAAGCACGGTTCCATGCTTTTAGCGCAATTGCCCTTCGCACGGTCACGCGGTAGAGCCGCGCCGAGACCTTCAAGGCTGATGTAGGAGCATCGTTACGTGACCGCAATCATCGACATCCACGCGCGTCAAATCCTGGACAGCCGGGGCAATCCCACCGTCGAAGTCGACGTGCTGCTCGAAGACGGCAGCTTCGGCCGCGCCGCCGTTCCCTCGGGTGCATCGACCGGCGCGCATGAAGCGGTCGAGAAGCGCGACGGCGACAAGAGCCGCTGGATGGGCAAGGGTGTCGAGGCGGCTGTGGAGGCGGTCAATGACGAGATCACCGACGCCATCTTGGGCATGGACGCCGAGGATCAGGCCGATCTCGACCGTGCGATGATCGAGCTGGACGGAACCGAGAACAAGGGCCGCCTGGGTGCGAACGCGATCCTGGGCGTCAGCCTGGCGGCGGCCAAGGCGGCTTCGGAAGCGCGCGGCCTGCCGCTTTATAAATATGTCGGGGGCGTTTCGGCGCATCTGCTGCCGGTGCCGATGATGAACATCATCAACGGCGGCGAACATGCGGACAACCCGATCGATTTCCAGGAATTCATGATCATGCCGGTCGGTGCGGCGAATATCATGGAAGCGGTCCGCTGCGGCTCGGAAATCTTCCACACGCTGAAGAAGGCGCTGCACGAAAACGGTCTGGCGACCGGCGTGGGCGACGAGGGCGGCTTCGCCCCCAACATCGCCTCGACCACCGAAGCGCTCGACTTCATCATGGCCTCGGTCGAGAAGGCCGGGTACAAGCCGGGTGACGATGTGATGATCGCCCTTGACTGCGCCGCCACTGAGTTCTTCAAGGACGGCAAGTATAACATCTCGGGTGAGGGCAAGATCCTGTCGAGCCACGAGATGGCCGAGTATCTGGCGAACCTGACCCGTCAGTATCCGATCCTGTCGATCGAGGACGGCATGGCCGAAGACGACTGGGAAGGCTGGAAGGCGCTGACCGACATGATCGGCGACAAGGTTCAGCTGGTCGGCGACGATCTGTTCGTTACCAACCCGAAGCGTCTGAAGCAGGGCATCGACGGCGGCTATGCCAACTCGCTGCTGGTCAAGGTCAACCAGATCGGCACGCTGACCGAGACGCTGGAGGCCGTGTCGCTGGCGCAGCGTTCGCGCTACACCGCCGTCATGTCGCACCGTTCGGGCGAGACCGAGGACGCGACGATCGCCGATCTGGCGGTCGCCACCAACTGCGGCCAGATCAAGACGGGCAGCCTCGCGCGTTCTGACCGGCTCGCCAAGTACAACCAGCTGATCCGCATCGAGGAAGAGCTGGGTGACTCGGCACGCTATGCCGGTCGCGATATTCTCATCCGCGCTTGAAATCGAAGGGCGTCGGTACGATTATGGCCGCTGTGACAAAGAAACCGTCGCCTTTCATCCGGACCATGCGGCGGGCCGCGCTGCCCGCCCTTGGTCTGACGATCGTTGCGTTTTTCGGCGCCTATGCGGTGCTGGGGCGCAACGGCCTGCTCGCTTATGGCGAGTATCAGCGTCAGCTGGTCAAGCGTGAGCATGACTATGCCGTGCTCGACAAGAAGCGGACGGTGCTGAAGAACCGGGTCGCGCTGCTCGACCCGGATCATGCCAACCCGGACATGGTCGACGAGATGGTCCGCAAGGAACTGAACGTCGCCCATCCGGACGAGGTCATCGTTCCCCTAAAATGAGAAAGGGCGGCCTTGCGGGGCCGCCCTTTTCGTATCATCGACCGAGGAAGGTCAGCAGGTCGCTGGTCAGGCGATCGCCATGCGTGACGTTCAGGCCGTGCGGTGCGCCGTCATATTCGACAAGCTGCGAATGGGCGATCCCCGCCGCTGCCGCACGACCCGCCGCATCGATCGGCACGGTCTGGTCGCCGGTGCCATGGACGATCAGCGTGGGCACGCGGAAGGCAGCCAGATCGGGGCGGAAGTCCGTCTGGCTGAAGGATTCCGCACAGGCCAGCGTCGGCTTCAGCCCCGCCTGCATCGCGACGCTGGTCGCCCAATCGAGTATGTCATCGCTGACCGGGCTGGTCAGATAGCCGACGCCGAAGAACTGCTTCAGGAAAGTGTGGCGCAAGAAGTTGGCGCGGTCGTCACGCAGGTTCTGGCCGATCTGATCGAACACCGACTGGTCGGTGCCATGGGGGTTATCCTCGGTCTTGAGCATGAACGGCACGACCGAGGCGATCAGCCCGGCCGCGACGACGCCCTTGCCGTCATGGCGGCTCATATAGCGGGCGACTTCGCCCCCGCCCATCGAGAAGCCGACGATCGCCGCGTCTTCGGCACCCGTCGCTTCCAGCACATCGGCAAGATCGTCGGACAGCGTGTCATAGTCATAACCCGACCAGGGTTGCCCCGACCGTCCGAAGCCGCGCCGGTCATAGGCGATGGCGCGGAAGCCGGCCTCGGCCAGCGCCATCATCTGCGGGTCCCACATATCGGCGGACAGCGGCCAACCATGGAGCAGGACGACGGGGCGGCCTTCTCCCCAGTCCTTGACGTAAATGTCGGTGCCGTCGCGGGTCTTCAGATAAGGCATCGTTTTTTCCTGCACATGAGGTAGATAAGCAGGGGGTTGAACGGGCCGCATCGACGGCCGTTCCGTGTCCCGGCGACAGCGAGCCCGGCGAACACCAGTGATTTCACAGACTTCCGATGCGGCCGATCGTGGCGGCAATAAAGCGGTTGCGACGCATTGCCATGGCGACGTGATGAAGTAACATTCCCGTCATTCGCGATTGAGACGGAGCGTAATCGAATGCGGGGATGGCGTGGACTGCTGGCGGGCACGATGCTGGCCGGACAGCTTGTGACGGGGGCCGCAATGGCGCAGACCGGCGCGATGACCGAGAATGATCCGTATATCTGGCTGGAGGACAAGGACGGCGCCAAGGCGCTGGCCTGGGTCGAGGCGGAGAATGCCAAGACGCTGCCGCGCCTCCAAAATGATCCGCGCTATCAAGCCTTTTATTCGGAAGCCCTCGCCATCGCGTCGGCCAAGGATCGCATTCCGATGCCGGGCCAGCTTTATGGCCGCATCGTCAATTTCTGGCGCGATGCCGATCATCCGCAAGGCCTGTGGCGCTGGACGACCGAGGCCGATTACGCCTCGGCCAATCCGAAGTGGACGACGCTGCTTGACCTCGACGCGCTTAGCAAGGCGGAGGGCAAGAAGTGGGTCTGGAAGGGCCTGACCTGCCTCAGCCCCGAGGATCGTCTCTGCCTGATCGCGCTGTCGGAGGGTGGCGAGGACGCGATCGAGTATCGCGAGTTCGATCTGCAGACCGGGCAGTTCGTGCCGAACGGCTTCCGTCTCTCCACCTCCAAGCAGGGCGCATCCTGGCTTGACAAGGATACGCTGCTGGTCAGCCGTGACTGGGGGCAGGGGACGCTGACCAAGTCCAGCTATCCCTTCGTTGTGAAGATGGTGAAGCGCGGCCAACCGCTCGATCAGGCGACCGAGATTTTCCGTGGCGCCCCGACGGACGAACTGGGCACCTATGCCAGCGTGCTGACCGACGCGAAGGGCAATCGCGCGGTCGTGATCGAGCGGCGGCAGACCTTTTTCGGCGGCACCAAGCTGTTCTGGACGCCGAAGGGCGGCGCCAAGCCGATTGCCATGCCTGCGCGCGCCTTTCCGGCCGTGCTGGTCGATGGCAGGGTGATCTTCCAGACCAGCGACGCCTGGGGCCAGCATCCGGCGGGCTCGGTCGTCTGGGCGCCGCTGTCCGAGCTGGAATCTGGGCAGATCACGCCGCGCGCGCTGTTCACGCCGACCGACCGCCAGGCGGTGGAAGGGGTTTCGACTACCAAGGACCGCGTCGTCGTCACCTATATCGACAATGTCCGCGGCCGGGCGAGCGTCTTTGCTCCGACCGGCAATGGCTGGTCCGCCAGCCCCGTGCAGGTGCCGGACAATATGGCCGTCGATGTGGTCAGCACCAGTGACCGCTCCGACATCGTCTATCTGTCGACCTCGGGCTTCACCACGCCGACCGTCCTGTCTCGCTTCGACGCCAGCCGTCCGGGCGCGCCGCAGGTGCTGAAGACGCTGCCCGCCCGCTTCGATGCGGCGGGGACGACGGTCCATCAATATGAGGCGACCTCGACCGACGGGACCAAGATCCCCTATTTCGTCGTGCTGCCCAAGGGCGCGAAGCTCGACGGGACGACGCCGACGCTGATGACCGCCTATGGCGGGTTCGAGATCGCCCGGCTGCCCTATTATCTCGGTTCGACCGGCAAGATCTGGACCGAGCGGGGCGGGGCGTTCGTGCTCGCCAATATCCGGGGCGGCGGCGAGTTCGGGCCGAAATGGCATGATGCGGGCCGCAAGACCAAGCGTCAGATCATCTATGATGATTTCGCCTCGGTGGCGAAGGACCTGTTCACGCGGAAGATCACCAATCCGCAGAAGCTGGGCATCTATGGCGGCTCGAACGGTGGCCTGTTGATGGGCGTCGAACTGACCCAGCATCCCGAGCTGTGGAAGGCGGTGACGATCCAGGTCCCGCTGCTCGATATGGTCCGCTACCAGAAGATCGCGGCGGGCGATTCGTGGAAGGACGAATATGGCTCGATCGACGTGCCCGAAGAGGCCGCCTTCCTGCGCAAGATTTCGCCCTATGCCAATATCCGCAAGGGCGTCGCTTACCCGGAGCCTTATATCTGGACCACGACCAAGGACGACCGGGTCGGGCCGCAGCACGCCCGCAAGTTTGCCGCGCGCCTGTCGGAATATGGCATTCCCTATCTTTTTTACGAGGATACGGCGGGCGGTCATTCGGGTGACGCCGACATTGCGCAAGGTGCGCGGCTGAGTGCGCAGCAGATGGTTTATTTCGCGCAGAAGCTGATGGACGCGCCCAAGCCATAGCGGAACGGGCCGGGCGTGCCACGCGCCCGGCTTTTTCTGTTGCCCTATGCGGCAATAAGGGTCTTGCTGCGTTGCGACAGGGACGGCAAATGCAGGGGATGACCGATATGACGACGACCGAGCGCCGTCCGGCTGAACCGGCGGCAGGCGCTCCCGCCATCATCTTCGAAGCGATCGTCAAGATGCAGGCGGTGTCCGCGCTGTACAATCGCGGCGAGGTGGTGCTGGCGCCCCATGTGATCTTCACCCGGCACGACGAGCTATACGTCGATGCGACGACGATCGAGCGGGACGGCAAGCCGCCGCGCGAGGAAAAGATGGGGACGTTCAAGCTCGCCGGTCTGGGCGCGCTGCGTCTGACGCCCCGGCGGTTCGCGGCCAGTGCGCTGTTCGAGCGCGACGCGGAGAAATATCAGGGTGCGGCTCTGATGATGGTCGAGCCGGGCTGATCCACTGAAGCGACAGGCACCGCGCTCCCGTCGGAGACGCGGTGCCCGACTGTTTCGTCAGCGGCAGCGGAACTGGTTCTGGTTCTGCTCGATCGAACGACCGGCCAGCGCGCCGCCAGCGGCCCCGAGCAGCGTCGCGATGGTGCTGCTGCGGCCACCGACCAGATTGCCCAGGACGCCACCCGCCGCACCGCCGATGATCAGGCCGGTCGTGCCGTCGGGGCGGCGGCAATAATAGCGGCCATCGGTTCCCGCATAGACCCGGTCCTGCGGTTGCAGCACCCGCTCGCGATATTGCGAGCCGTCGCGATAGTCGCCGACCGGATCGTAATAAGGCTCGGCATTGCGGTCGTAACCATTGGCCGGAATCGGCGGCGCCACCCGGTAGCCGCCGGGGCCGGGCGGCGGCGGGGCAGGGCTGTAGCCTTCATCGTCATAGCCGCCGCGATTCCGCTCCGACTGATACAGGTCCACTTCCTGCCGATAAATCTGATACTCCCGATCGAAGCGCGCCTGCGCCGCCCGGAACCGCGCATCCTGCGCGGCGGTCTGTGCCGTCGCCGGAATGGCCGTTGCCGTGACGGCGGTGGTGATCGCCAAGATGGTCAGACGACGAAAGCGCATCGTTCCTATCCCTCCATACCCCGACAGTCGGGGAGGCGAGCGATACGGTTACGAAAGAATATGGTTCCTGAACGACACCGCCGTCACCCCTTGGTAACGAAGCTGTCCATCACCCGCTTGCGCCCGGCCTGCTCGAAATCGATCTCCAGCTTGTTTCCCTCGATCGCCGCAATCTCGCCATAGCCGAATTTCTGGTGGAACACCCGCTCGCCGACGCGCAGGTCGTCGCGGCTCTTTTGGCCCAATCCCACCGAGGGGGAACGCGACTCGACGATCCGGGCGGGGCGGGCGGGGGCCGCGGCCTGTCCCGTCGCAGCACGCTGCCAGCCAGGGCCGCGCCCGGTGCCGCGCGCGACATTGGCGAAGGGATCGGCATGTTCGGACCAGTTGGCCCGCCACAGGCTCTCGCCGCCGGTCATGCTCGTCTCGCTCTCGATATGCTCGGGCGGCAGTTCGCCGACGAAGCGGCTCGGCAGGCTCGACGTCCACTGGCCGTAGATGCGGCGGTTGGCCGCGTGCAGGATGACGGCCTTTCGCCGAGCACGGGTGATCGCGACATAGGCGAGGCGACGCTCTTCCTCCAGGCTGCGCGTGCCGCCCTCGTCGATGGCACGTTGCGAGGGGAACAGGCCCTCTTCCCAACCAGCGAGGAAGACCGTGTCGAACTCCAGGCCCTTGGCGGCGTGGATCGTCATGATCGTCACTTCGGGTTCGCGCTGGTCGCCGTCGCGGTCCATGACCAGCGACACATGCTCCAGGAACGCGCCGAGCGACTCGTAATCCTCCATCGCGCGGACGAGCTCGGACAGGTTTTCCAGTCGCCCGGCCGCTTCCGCCGACTTTTCGTTCTGGTACATGGCGGTATAGCCGCTCTCGTCCAGCAACTGCCGCGCCAGCTCTGGATGGGCGAGGTCGCGGGCCATATCGCGCCAGCGAGCGATGTCGCCGATTAGGTTGCCCAGGCTCCGCCGCGCCTGCGCGGTCAGTTCATCCGTGTCCAGGATGCGCCCCGAGGCGATGGTCAGCGGCAGTCCCTCGGCGCGTGCGAGCTGATGGATCTTGGCCAAGGCCTTGTCGCCCAGTCCGCGCTTGGGAACGTTGACGATCCGCTCGAACGCCAGATCGTCGGAGGGCTGGTTGACGATCCGCAAATACGCGAGCGCATCGCGGATTTCGGCCCGCTCGTAAAAGCGGAACCCGCCGACGATCCGATAGGGCAGCCCGATCGCGATGAAGCGATCTTCGAACTCACGGGTCTGGTGCGAGGCGCGGACGAGAATGGCGATATTGTCGTAGGACGTCCCCGAGCGTCGCGCGGCCTCGATCTCCTCGCCGACCCGGCGTGCTTCCTCCGGGCCGTCCCAGACGCCCAGCACACGGACCTTCTCGCCCACATCCAGCTCGGTCCACAGCGTCTTGCCCAGACGCCCGCCATTATTGGCGATCACGCCCGACGCGGCGCCCAGGATATGCGGAGTCGAACGGTAATTCTGTTCCAGCCGGATCACTTTGGCGCCCGGAAAGTCGCGCTCGAACCGCAGGATATTCTCGACCTGTGCGCCGCGCCACGAATAGATCGACTGGTCGTCATCGCCGACGCAGGCGATGTTCTTATGTGCCTGCGCCAGCAAACGCAGCCACAGATATTGGACGCTGTTCGTATCCTGATACTCGTCCACCATGATGTAGCGGAAGCGCTGCTGATAATGCTCCAGCACGTCGCGATGCGTCTTCAGGATGGTCAGCATGTGGAGCAGCAGGTCGCCGAAGTCGCAGGCGTTCACGCTGCGCAGCCGCTCCTGATATTGGCGGTACAACTCCGCGCCCTGGCCGTTGGCATAACGCTCCGCCTCACCCGCATCGATGTCGGCGGGGACCAGACCCTTGTTCTTCCACTCGTCGATCAGGCCGCCGAGGGCACGCGCCGGAAAGCGCTTCTCGTCGATATCGGCCGCCAGGATCAGTTGCTTGAGCAGGCGCAACTGGTCGTCGGTGTCGAGGATGGTGAAGTTAGATTGCAGCCCGACCAGCTCGGCATGGCGGCGCAGCATCTTCGCGCCGATCGCGTGGAAGGTGCCGAGCCACGGCATTCCCTCCACCGCGTCACCGACCAGCCGCCCGACGCGCTCGCGCATCTCGCGCGCGGCCTTGTTGGTGAACGTCACCGACAGGATCTCGGAAGGCCAAGCCTTGCGCGTATAGAGGAGGTGCGCGAGCCGCGCGGTCAGCGCCGCCGTCTTGCCCGTCCCCGCGCCCGCCAGCACCAGCACCGGTCCATCGGTGGTCAGCACCGCCTCCCTCTGCGCCGGGTTCAGCGTCCGCAGATAGGGATAATCGGTCAGCGAAGCGGCGGGATCGGGGGAAGCGACGGTCATCGCGAACAGTTAGGGAACGTTTGCAAGCGGGGCAACCACTCGTGGTAATCGTCTGCCGCTGTTTCATCACGGGACTCGTCATCACGGCGTCTTTTCCCCGACGCGAAAGCGACATGTCCCCGGCCTAGAGGCCCGGCCGTGCCGACGAGCGGCGAGGCGCTTAACCCGGCGTCGACGCCGCCGTGACGGGCACGACCCGAAGCAGGAGCACCACCCGATGAAGATGTTCACGGCAGCCGCCTTTGCGGCCTCTCTTTGCGTGTCCGTCGCGGCTCACGCCGAAATGCGCGAGCCCGTCACCGCCACCGTTCGCTATGCCGACCTCGACCTCCACCGTGCCGACCACCGCGCGCAGCTCGATGCCCGTATCCGCCGCGCGGCCGCGATCGCCTGCGGGCCGGTGACGACCGATCTGCGCCGCAACGCCGACATTTCGCGTTGCCGCCATGAGATGGTGGCGGACGCTGCGCCAAAGATCGCCGCGCTGTCGATGGCGCCGGTCGTGCTCGCCAGCAAGAACTGAGATCAGGGACGGCGCTCGGCCGGGCGGGTCCACGGACCGCCCGGCCGCGTTCCATCGCGGGACCGGCATCCGGTCGCCGTCATTAAAATGTCACCGGAAAGGCGCAACGCACCGTGGTCATGACATCCTATGCGCTCGCCGGTGGCCAATCCGAATCTCGTGTTCGTGGACCGCGTCTCGACGTGGGGCTACACCCCATGGGCCGTTGGGCGTTCACCGCCCTGCTGGTCGGCGGCTTGGCCTATGCTGGGTACAGCGTCGCGACCGACACAGCCCGCGTCGGTGAGCCGATGGCGATCGGTGTCTTCGCCTTTCTGGGGCTGGCGCTGCTGATCGCGCTGGGCTTCGAGTTCGTGAACGGCTTTCACGATACCGCCAATGCGGTGGCGACGGTCATCTACACCCATTCGATGCCCGCCCCGCTGGCCGTCGTCTGGTCGGGCTTCTTCAATTTTCTGGGGGTCGTCACCTCGACCGGGGCGGTCGCTTATTCGATCATCACGCTATTGCCGATCGACCTGATGCTGCATGTCGGCTCGGCGGGCGGGTTCGCGATGATCTTCGCGTTGCTGCTGGCGGCGGTGTTGTGGAACCTCGCCACCTGGGCGGTCGGGTTGCCCAATTCGTCGAGCCACGCGCTGATCGGGTCGATCCTGGGCGTCGGCCTGGCGAACCAGTTACTCTCGAACGTCGCCGGCACCTCGGGCGTCGATATGGCGCAGGTCCAGAAGGTGCTGTCCGCGCTGTTGTTCAGCCCGCTGATCGGCTTCGTCGGCGCGCTGATGCTGATGCTGGTCATGAAGCGTTTCCTGCGCGACAAGCGGCTTTATCGCGAGCCGGAGGGCGATACGCCGCCGCCGCGTGGTATCCGCGCGCTCCTGATCTTCACCTGTACGGCGGTCAGCTTCGCGCATGGCGGCAATGACGGGCAGAAGGGCATGGGCCTCATCATGCTGATCCTCATCGGCTGCGCGCCCACGGCCTATGCGCTGAACCGTACGCTCCCCCAAAGCGCGATGCCTGCCTTCGTCCGCAGTGCTCAGGTCGCCGCCACCGCCTATGCCGCGCATGGCGCTCCCGGCACGATGACGGTCGATCAGGCGCGCGAAGCGGTGGTCGATGGCGTCCGCAAGAAGGCGATCGACACGGCCGAAGTCTATGCCGGACTGTCCGTTCTATCGCGCGATATCGGCGGGCGGATCGAGAATTACGGCACGCTCAGCCGCGTGCCCGCCGCCGTCGTGCCCAATCTGCGCAACGACATGTATCTGGTCCTCGATACCACGCGGATGGTGACCAAGAGCGATGCCGCCAAGCAGCGCTTCACCGCCGCCGAGATCGACTCGCTCAACGGCTATGCCGGGGCGCTGGAGCGGGGCACCCGCTATATCCCGCTCTGGGTGAAGGTCACCGTCGCGCTGGCGCTGGGCCTGGGCACCATGGTCGGCTGGCGGAGGATCGTGGTGACGGTGGGCGAGCGGATCGGCAAGACGCATCTGACCTATGGCATGGGGGCGGCCGCCGAGTTGATGACGGCCGCGACGATCTTTGGCGCCGAGTTCATTGGCCGCCCGGTGTCGACCACGCATATCCTGACCTCGGGCGTGGCGGGTGCATCGGTCGCGAATGGCGCGGGGCTTCAGTTCCGGACGATCCGCAACATGCTGCTCGCCTGGGTACTGACGCTGCCCGCCGCGATGCTGCTGTCGGGCACACTCTATTGGTTGCTACTGCAATTGGCGCAGGTGCTGGCGGCGTAAGCGGATAGGGCTTTACGACGCCCTCCTGCTTCTCCACGAGCGGAGCATGACCCATGCTTCGCCTCCGTCGCACCGCCATATCCTGCTGGCCAGCCTGACCGGCACGGCGGTCGAGTTCTACGATTTCTACATCTACGCCACGGCAGCGGCCCTGGTGTTCGGGCCTTTGTTCTTCCCGGCGTCGTCGGCAACGGCGCAATTGCTGCTGTCCTATGCCAGCTTCGGCCTGGCCTTCATCGCACGGCCCGTGGGCGCCATAGCGTTCGGCCATTTCGGCGACCGGGTGGGACGGAAGTCGACGCTGGTGGTCAGCCTGATGCTGATGGGCGGTTCGACCGTCGCGATCGCGTTCCTGCCGACCTATGCGCAGGCCGGATGGATCGCGCCGCTGCTGCTGTGCATCGCGCGTCTGGGACAGGGGCTGGGGCTGGGCGGCGAATGGGGCGGGGCCGCGCTGCTCGCGGTCGAGAACGCCCCGCCGGGCAAGCGCAACACCTGGGGCATGTTCCCGCCGCTCGGTGCGCCGGTCGGCTTCATCCTGGCGAATGGCTTTTTCCTGATCCTCGGCCTGATCCTGACCGACGAACAGTTCCGCGCCTGGGGCTGGCGCCTGCCGTTCCTGGCAAGTGCGGTGCTGGTGCTGCTCGGCCTGTGGGTGCGCCTGCGCCTGACCGAGACGCCCGACTTTGCCGAGGCGAAGAAGGCCGAGGCGCTGCCGCGCGTGCCGATCGCGACGTTGTTGCAGGGCCATGGCCGCGCGCTGCTGGCCGGGACGGGCGGCGTGATCGCCTGTTTTGCGATCTTCTACCTCGCGACCGCCTTTGCGCTGGGGCATGGAACGACCGTGCTCGGCTATCCGCGCGAGGCGTTTCTGGGCATTCAGCTGGTCGCGATCCTGTTCCTGGCGCTGGGCGTCATCGTATCCAGCGTGATGGCCGACCGGCATGGTGCGCCGTTCATGCTGCGGCTGGGCTTTGCGGGATGCGTGCTGGTCGGGATCGCCATGGGGCCGATGCTGGGGTCGGGGTCGCTCGCCATCGTCTTCGTCTGGCTGGCGCTGGCGCTGTTCGTGATGGGCTTTGCCTATGGTCCGCTCGGCGGGTGGCTACCCGCGCTGTTTCCGGCGGGCGTGCGCTATACCGGCGTATCGATGACCTTCAATCTGGGCGGGATCATCGGCGGCGCGCTTGCTCCCATTGCCGCGCAGGCGCTGACCGAGCGCGGCGGGCTGAACTTCGTCGGCGGCTATCTGGTCGCCGCCGGTCTGCTCAGCCTCGCCGGGCTGGCCCTGATGCGCGGGCGGGGTGGCGATCAGGCCTGACGGAGCAGGGTCAGGCGCGCCTTTCCGTGGACGCGGGAGGCATCGACGGTGAAGCCCGCAAGCTCGATCTCCTCCTGCTTGGCCGTCTCGATGCTGACCCAGGTTCCCGCACCAACCCAGCCGAGCCGGGCCAGCTTGTCCAGCGCCACGCTGCCCGCACCGGTCCCATAAGGCGGGTCCATCAGGATCAGATCGAGCGGCGCACGGGCCGGTCCGAGCGCCATCACCGACGAGGCCCGGACATCGCCCTTGGCCTCCAGCTTGGCGAGGTTGGCACGCAGCGCATCAAGGGCGGCGCGATCCTGCTCCACGAACAGACAGGACGCCGCGCCGCGCGACAGCGCCTCAATCCCGAGCGCGCCGGAACCAGCGAAGAAATCACCGACCGCTAGCCCTTCGAAATCACCCAGCCGTGCGGTCAGCATCGAGAACAGCGCCTCACGCGTCCGGTCGGCGGTCGGGCGCGTCACGTCACCCTTGGGCGCGACGAGAGGACGCCCGCGCCATTGTCCGGCGATCACACGCATTAGCGGTTCCCTCCGGGCCGACCGGGACGCGAGCCGCCACCACCGGGGTGTCCTCCGCGTGTGTCAGGGCGCGACGGGCCGCCCGAACGACCGGACGAGCCTTGCGGACCACGCGACGGGCGGGCCGGGCGGTCACCGCGATCATCGAAGCGCGGCTGACGCTCGGCATTAGGGGTAAAGCGCTCGCTTTTGGCGGATTTGGCGAAAGGCTTCCCGTCCCGATGCGGGCGGTCGGAGCGAACACCGTCACGAGCAGGTCGTTGGTCGCCCGAACGGGAACGATCACCTGCGGGGGATTTCGCGAAGGGCCTGTCGCCCTGACGCGTCCGGTCGGAGCGACCACCATCGCGGGCGGGCCGCTCGGAACGGTCATCGAACCGCGACGGCCGCTGCCCACCGAAGCCTGCGCGCTTGCCCGTGGATGATGTGGCGAAGGGCTTGGCACCCTGACGCGGGCGATCCGCACGGCCACCATCACGCGCCGGGCGTTCGGCCCGGTCCTCGAAACGGGCTGGCCGCTGTCCGCCAAAATCGAAACGCTCGTTCGTCGCCGACTGGCCATAGGGCTTGGCGCCCTGACGCGGCCGCTCGGTGCGAACGCCGTCACGGGTGGGGCGGTCACCGGACCCATAGGGAGAGGAGCGCCGGCCATCGTCACGACGGCTCTGCTCACCCGGTCCCTTGCGATCCTGCGACCTGGGCCGGTCGCCGGTTCCGCCACGCGCATCGGGGGAAACGCTGCGAGCCGGACGCTCGCTCACCGCCCGCGTCGGCGGTGTGCGGAAGCCGGGCTTGATCTTCGCTGGCTTGATCGCGTCCGCCGGGATGCCGCCCTCCAGCGAGCGGCGGAACTCGACGATGTCGGCCCCCCGGACCTCGCCGATCTCACCAACCGGCAATTCGTCGAGCACGAACGGGCCATAGCGCAGGCGGATCAACCGGCTGACCTGCAATCCTAGATGCTCCAGCACGCGGCGCACTTCGCGATTCTTGCCCTCGCGCAGCGTCATCTCGATCCAGACGTTCGCGCCGGTTCGCCGCTCCAGGTTGGCGTCGATCTGGCCATAGCGGATGCCGTCGATCTCGATGCCGTGGATCAGGTCCTCCAACTGCGCCTGGGTGATGTCGCCATAGGCGCGCGCGCGATAGGTACGCTCGACGCCGGTGGCGGGCAGTTCCAGCTGACGCTTGAACCCGCCATCGGTGGTCATCAACAACAGACCCTCGGTGTTGAGGTCGAGCCGCCCCACCGGCACCAGGCGCGGCAGCCCCTCGGGCAGGCGGTCATAGATGGTCGGCCGCCCTGCGGGGTCATGCTCAGTGACGAGCAGGCCGGTCGGCTTGTGATAGAGGAACAGGCGAGTTGGTTCGGGCGCGGCAACGGGATCGCCGTCTACGGTCACGCCGTCGAGCGTCGACAGGAGCGTCGCGGGGGTGTCGATGGTCACGCCGTTGAGCGCGATCCGGCCCTCGGCAATCATCCGCTCGACCTCTCGGCGCGACGCGACTCCGGCCCGCGCAAGCAGTTTGGCTATACGTTGATCTGATGTCATGATCGACGCTGATACAGAGGGTGTCGACCAAAGGAAATTAATTGCGTCGTTTCCGGCGGACAAAGCGTTACGCGAGCGAGTGGGGCAGCAGGACAGGCCGATAGAGGGATGAGATTCTTCGGGCGAAAGAAACGACAGCTGGTCAAGCTGCTCGTCGTCGAGGACGAGCCGCTGGTCGCGTTCGATACCGAACACGTCCTGACCGATGCCGACTATGAGGTGGTGGCGACCGTCGACCGGGTCAGCAAGGCCGTGACCTTGATCGATGGCGGCACGGCCATCGACCTCGTTCTAGCCGATGTCCGGCTCGCCGATGGCAGCGGCGTCGATGTGGCGCGCGCTGCCCATGCTCGCGATATTCCGGTCCTGTTCCTCACCGGCACGCCCCCGGACGGGGTCGAGCAACTGGCCGAGGGCATATTAATGAAGCCCTATGGCTCGCGCGAATTGCTGGGAGCGATCGACGCGATCGAGGAGCGCCGCGCGGGCAAGTCGCCAAGTCGCCTGCCGTCGGGCTTGCGCCTGTTTGCGCGTGCCGGATCGCCGGGCCCCGTTGCCCCTGATGGCCAAGCCTTATAGGGTCCGCGCTTTCCGGTAAGGTAGGCGGTTTTCTATGGCGGGTGCGCGTTGGTTGGATGGAGTGCGGCCCTACGTCGAACCCGCGCCGTTGGCCTCGCTAGCACTCGGCATATCCTCCGCCTTCCCGCTGACCATGATCAACGCCACGCTGGCCAGCCGGTTGGCGGAGGCTGGGATCGAGAAGAAGAGCGTCACCGCCTTCGCCCTTGTGATCCTGGCCTATAATCTGAAATGGCTCTGGGCCTGGATCGTCGAGGGGGTGAAGATTCCCGTCCTTCACCGGCTGGGTCAGCGGGTCTCGTGGTTGCTGGTCGTGGCGGCGCTGGTCTGCACGGCGGCGGTCGGACTGGGGCTTTCTGATCCGCGCGTGTCGCTGGCGCAGACGGCGATGGCGGCGATCGCGCTCGGTGTCGCCGGAGCCACCTTCGACATCGTGATCGACGCTTACCGCATCGAACTGCTGGAGCCGCGCCAACTGGGTGTCGGCGCGGGTATGGGGCAATATGGCTGGCGGATCGGCTCGGCCCTCGTCGCCTCGCTGTCGCTTGTCATCGCGAGCCGTGCGGGGTGGAGCGTCGCCTATATGGTCAGCTGCGCCTTTGCGCTGCCTGCCGTGTTGACCGCGCTCTTCATGGGCGAGCCTGCCCGCCACAGCGAGATCACCGCCAAGCGACCGACCGAGGGGATCGTACGGGCCGTGGTCGGCCCCTTTGCCGAGTTCTTCCGCCGTCAGGGCGCGCTGGTCATCCTCGCCTTCATCCTCGTCCACAAGATTGGCGACACGATCGCAAACCTGACCTTCCGCCTGTTGTTCAACGACTTGGGGTTCAGCAAGGACGAGATCGCACTTTACGATGTCGGCGTCGGCTTCTGGGCGCTGCTGATCGGCGTGTTCGTCGGCGGTGTGCTCTATGCCCGGCTGGGGATGAAGCGGTCGGTGCTCATCAGTCTGGTCCTGATGGCGGTGTCGAACCTGTCCTTTGCGGGGCTAGCGGCGCTGGGCCATTCCAATTGGGGCATGGCGGGTGCGATCGGGTTCGAGAATTTCTCCAGCGGGATCGGCGGCGTCACCGTCGTCGCCTATTTCTCCGCCCTGACCGACCTGCGCTTCACCGCTGCGCAATATGCGCTGATCTCTGCGGCGGCGAGCGTAGTCGGGCGTATCCTGAGCGGAACGACGGCGGGCGCGCTGGTCGAGCGGTTCGGCTATGTCGACTTCTATCTGCTGACCACCGTCGTCGCGATGCCGGGTGTCATCCTCTTCTGGTGGATGGCACGATCGGGCTTGGTCGAACGCTCGATCGGCAGCGCGGGCGTCGAGGGAGAGGGCGACGCCCGTCGCGAAGTGCCGGTCAATAGCTGATCGGCCGCCCCTCATCGGCAAAGGCGGCGGAGACGGCCGCGGCGCTCGCCAGCACGCTATCGACCCGCCGGATGCCGAGCAGATCGGTCATCAGGAAGTGCGCCTTTTGCGGCGCGGTTTCCATTTGTGACAATATGGTCATCAGCGCCGCCTCAGCCGCCGTCATGCGCGCGCAGCAGCAAGGGGCGATAGCGATCTGCCCGGAAGCATGCACCGCCAGATCGGCCATCAGGGTCCGCATCAGGATCAGCGGCCGCCGGAAATCCTGCCCGAACATGGTGAAAAGCGTATGCGACGCGCGCGCATCCGCCAGCCCGTGCGCACCCATCCGACGTATCGCAAACAGTGCGATCCGGGCGTGCGGGCAGGCCGGCAGCATGTGGGGCAGGGCTGCGGCAAGGGTCGTGGTTTCGGCCATCGGCGGGACTCCGTGTTTACGGACCCCATGCTAAACGGTCGCTATTGATAGTCAATCGCAAATAAGGCGGTTATGGCAATCCGCTCGTCGCGTCATTGCGGCGCCTCGTCATTCGCGGCCAGAACCTGCCCGGCGAGGTAGAGCGACCCCGCAATCAGGACGTGCGCCGGGCTTTGAAGACGCTCGGCAATCATGCAAAGCGCCCGTGCGGGATCGCTCGCCGAGACCGCCTTCAGGCCAAGCGCCTGGGCCTCTTCGGCAAGTCTTCCGGGTGCGTGGCTGGCGTGATCGGGAACCGGCACGGTGACGATCAGATCGACCATACCACCCAGCTTCTCCAGAACCGGCCCCGCCTCCTTGTTCGCCAGCATCCCCAGCACAAGCGCGGTTGGCCCCTCGGAACGCCAGCCCGTCATCGCCCGTGCGACCGGCGTCGCAGCCGAAGGATTATGCGCGCCGTCGAGCCAGCAGCGGGTCGTAGCGGGTAGGGTCGCAGTTAGAGGCCCCCGGCCGAGCCGCTGCATCCGCGCAGGCCATTGTGCGTTGGTCGCCGCCTGCCGCAGGGACTCATCCGGCACGGCTATGGCCTGTTGGTGTCGCAGCATAGCCACGGCCAACGTCAGATTGCGCGACTGGTGGCTACCGGGCAGGTTCGGCCGGGCCAGGGTGATCGACCCCTGGCGATCTTGATAGGACACGCCGGTCCGGGTGGAGGCGCTCGACCATGCCTGTCCCCGCGCAAAGACCGGCGCGCCCGCGGCTGATGCAACTTTCGCGATCGCGTCGCGCAAGGGCCGGGCATAGTCCATGGTAACGAGTGGGGTGCCTCGCTTGGCGATTCCCGCCTTCTCGCGCGCGATGCCGGTCAGCTGGCGCCCAAGAAACGCCTCATGGTCGATACCCAGCGCGGCGATACCGCAGACGGCGGGCGGGGGCAGGATGTTTGTCGCATCGAGCCGTCCGCCCAGCCCCACCTCGATGATCGCAGCCGAAGCCGGGTTGCGCGCGAAGGACAGGAACGCCGCCGCCGTCGTCACCTCGAAAAAGCTCGCGCCGATCCCCTCGGCATGGCCCAGCACCTCGTCGAGCACCGCTGCCAGCGCATCGTCCTCGATCAACCGACCGTTCAGCCGGATGCGCTCGTTGAAGCGGACAAGGTGTGGGCTGGAATAGACATGGACGCTCTGCCCCGACGCCTCGATCGCGGCGCGAAGAAAGGCGCAGGTCGAGCCTTTGCCGTTCGTCCCCGCGACGTGGAAGACCGGCGGCAGATGATGCTGCGGATCGCCCAGCCGTGCGAGCAGGGTCGTGATCCGCTCCAGCCCCAATATATCCGCGCCGGGTGACAGGCCCCACAGCCGATCGAGCTGCGCCTGGACGGCCGGATGGTCGGAACGGGCATGATCGGGCATCGGCCGGTCTCTTGGAAAGCGGATATGAGAAGAGGCGGACCTCTCGGCCCGCCCCTCTAATGCGATTGGTCGGAAAAGGCGACGCCTCAGGCGGCCTGACGCGATCCGGTCAGATAGCCGATCACGGTCGCCAGGCGCTCGCGCAGATCGCGGCGATGGACGACCATGTCGAGCATCCCATGGTCCAGATAATATTCCGACGTCTGGAAATCGTCGGGCAGCTTTTCGCGGATCGTGCTCTCGATCACGCGGCGACCGGTAAAGGCGAGCGTCGCCTTCGGCTCGGCGATCTGCACGTCGCCCAGCATCGCATAGGCCGCCATCACGCCGCCCGAAGTCGGGTCGGTCAGCACGACGATATAGGGGAGGCCCGCATCGTGCAGCATCTGGATCGCGACCGTCGTACGCGGCATCTGCATCAGGCTGAGAATACCTTCCTGCATACGCGCACCACCCGAGGCGGTGAAGATGACATAGGGGCAGTTGTCCGCGATGGCCGCCTCGACGCCGCGCACGAACGCCTCGCCGACCGCCAGACCCATCGATCCGCCCATGAAGGCGAAATCCTGCACGCCGACCACGACCTTGTGGCCCAGAATGGTGCCGCGTGCATTGACCAGCGCGTCGGTTTCGGCGGCGCTGGTCCGCGCGGCCTTCAGGCGATCGGCGTAGCGCTTGGAGTCACGGAACTTCAGCGGGTCCTCGGGCACCTTGGGCGCGGGCAGCTCATTGCAGCTGCCTTCGTCGAGCAGGTGCCGAAAACGCGCCTTGGGCCCGATGCGATCGTGATGATCGCATTTCGGGCAGACGTTCAGATTGTCTTCCAGTTCCTTGGTGAAGACCATCTGCCCGCATCCCTTGCACTTGTGCCAGAGATGGTCGGGCGTCTCCTTCTTGACGACGAAGGGGATGACGTTGCGGACGCTGTTGAGCCAGCTCATGCGAGTTCCTTGCGCGCATCGGCCAGTGCCGACGACAGGGTTTGAATATAGGCGCGGACCGGGGCGGGGGCGGAGGCTCCATGTTCGCCCACCAGGTCGACGATCGCCGAGCCGACGACGACGCCGTCCGCCACGCGACCGATCGCCGCCGCCTGTTCCGGCGTACGCACGCCGAAGCCGACCGCGACCGGCAAATGGGTCGCCCGTTTCAGCCGCGCAACCGCATCCTCGATCGAGGCTTGCGCGGCCTGTTGCTGCCCGGTGATGCCCGCGACCGAGACATAATAGAGGAAACCGTCGGCCCCCGTCAAAATGGTCGGCAGGCGCGCGGCGTCGCTGGTCGGGGTGGCGAGCCGGATGGAGGCGACGCCCTTGCCTCGCAGTGCGACGCCCAGCGCATCGTCTTCCTCGGCGGGCACGTCGACGCAGATCACGCCGTCGACCCCCGCCTCGGCCGCAGCATCGGCGAACCATTCCGGGCCGCGCACGGTCATCGGATTGGCATAGCCCATGAGGACGAGCGGCACAGACGGATGGCGTTCGCGGAACGCCTTGGCGATCGCCAGCACGTCGGCGGTGCGGGTGCCCGCACCCAGACTGCGGATATTGGCCTTCTGGATCGCGGGACCATCGGCCATCGGATCGGTGAAGGGCATCCCCAGTTCGACCACGTCCGCGCCGCCCTCGACCAGCGCGTCCAGGATCGCGGCCGTGTCGCCCGGCGTCGGATCACCCGCCGTCACGAAGGTGACGAGCGCGGCCCGGCCCGCATCGGCGCAGGCTGCGAAGGTGTCGGCGATCCGGCTCACATCTTCACTCCCATCGCGTCGGCGACGGTGAAGATGTCCTTGTCACCGCGGCCCGAGATATTGACGAGCGCGATCTGGTCGCGGTCCATGGTCGGGGCGCGCTTGATGAGCCCCGCCAACGCATGGCTGCTCTCCAGCGCGGGAATGATCCCCTCGATCTTGCAGCACAGCTGGAACGCCTCAAGCGCCTCGGTGTCGGTGATGCCCTCATAGACGACACGACCGGTATCGTTCAGCCAGCTATGCTCCGGCCCGATGCCCGGATAGTCGAGCCCCGCCGAGATCGAATGCGCCTCGGCGATCTGGCCGTCTTCATCCTGCAGCAGATAGGTCTTGTTGCCGTGCAGGATACCGGGCTTGCCGCCGGTCAGGCTGGCGGCGTGCTGCGTCGTCGACAGGCCATGGCCCGCCGCTTCGATGCCCAGCATCTTGACCTCGGGATCGTCGAGGAACGGGTGGAACATGCCGATCGCGTTCGATCCGCCGCCGACCGAGGCGACCAGCAGATCGGGCAGGCGCCCTTCGGCCTCCAGCATCTGGGCGCGCGATTCGCTGCCGATCACCGACTGGAAGTCGCGAACCATCTCCGGGTAGGGATGCGGGCCTGCCGCCGTGCCGATGATGTAGAAGGTGTCGTGGACATTGGCGACCCAGTGACGCAGCGCCTCGTTCATCGCATCCTTCAGCGTCTGCGCGCCTGACGTGACCGACTGCACCTCCGCGCCGAGCAGCTTCATGCGAAAGACGTTGGGCGCCTGACGCTCGATATCGCGCGCGCCCATGAAGATGGTGCAGGGCAGGCCGAAGCGCGCCGCCACGGTCGCGGTCGCGACCCCATGCTGGCCCGCGCCGGTTTCGGCGATGATGCGTGTCTTGCCCATCCGCTTGGCGAGCAGGATCTGGCCGATGCAATTGTTGATCTTGTGCGCGCCGGTGTGGTTCAGCTCTTCGCGCTTGAAATAGACCTTCGGCCCCTTTTCGTCGGGCGCCTGCTCGCGGAGCAACTCGGTCATGCGCTCGGCATAATACATCGGGCTGGGACGGCCGACATAATGCGTCATCAGGCTGTCGAACTCGGCCTTGAAGGCCGGATCGACCTGCGATGCGCGATATTCGCGCTCCAGGTCGAGGATCAGCGGCATCAGCGTCTCGGCGACATAGCGGCCGCCATAGTCACCGAAATGGCCACGCTCGTCGGGCTGGGCGCGGAAGGAGTTGGGGGCGTTCATCATCTTGTCCTTGAGCGTTGCCGGGGCGACCCCTGCAAACGATCCTGTCACTGATTTGTCGCAACGGCTTTAAGGAACGTCGCGATCTTGTCCATATCCTTGACGCCCGGCGCGCTTTCGACACCCGACGATATATCGACCAGTGGCGCGCCCGTCCGGCGGATCGCCTCGGCCACATTACCGGCATCCAGACCACCCGACAAAGCCCAGCGCAGCGGATGGCGAACCCCGTCGAGCAGGCTCCAGTCGAAGCGCAGGCCCATGCCGCCGGGCAGGGACGCGTCGTCGGGCGTCTTGGCGTCATAGAGGATCAGACTGGCCGCACCCGCATAGTCGCGCGCCTTCTCGACATCCCCGCGCTGCTTGATCGCGACCGCCGCCCAGACCTCGCGGTCGAACTTCGAACGGATCGCGGCGACGCGGGCGGGAGCGGTGCGGTGGAGCTGTATCGCATCCAGCATTCCGGCGCGCACCGCGGCTTCCAGCAGCTGGTCGTCGGGATCGACGAAGACGCCGACCCGCTGGACATGATCGGGCACCCGCCCCGCCAGCCCTGCCGCAGCATCGAAGGTCAGGTGGCGGGGGGAGGCGGGAAAGAAGACGAACCCGACATGACTGGCGCCACCACCCAGGGCGGCGTCGAGCGTGGCAGGCGTCGTCAGTCCGCAAATCTTGGCAGTAGTCGGCATGATCGTTTCCCGAATGGGAGGGTTCGAAAAACGTGCTTAGAGCGTGGCCGCGATCGCGCGTGCGGCGGCATCCGGGTCCTCGGCCTGGGTGATCGGGCGGCCGATCACCAGGATCGAAGCGCCTGCATCCATCGCCGCGCGTGGGGTCACGACACGCTTCTGGTCGCCGATCACACCATCCGCCGGGCGCACTCCGGGGACGACGAAAAAGCCCTTGGGCCACGCCTTCTTGACCGCCGCGACCTCCTCGCCCGAGCAGACGATGCCGTCGACGCCTGCTTCGGCCGCCAGATCGGCAAGGCGGCGGACATGGTCGGCCGGGGAACCGGTGACGCCGGTGTCTGACAGATCGCTGGCGTCGAGGCTGGTCAGCATGGTGACGGCGACCACCTTGGTCCCGATCGGCGCGGCGGCCTTCGCATCCTCCAGCATGGCGCGGCCGCCGCTGGCATGGACGGTCAGGATGGCGGGGGCGAGGGGGCCCAGCGACTGGACCGCCTTGGCCACCGTATTGGGAATATCGTGCAGCTTCAGATCGAGGAAGATGGGCAGGCCGATATGCGCCATCTCACGCACGCCGGTCGCGCCGTGCGCGCAGAAGAATTCCAGACCCAGCTTCAAGCCGCCGACATGATGGCGGACCTTTTGCGCCAGCGTCTGGGCGCGGGCCAGATCGGGCGTGTCGATGGCGACGTAGATGCGATTGCTCATGAAGGGATCAGACCGTCGGCTGGGTGGTGGTGACAGGGGCGACCGGGGCGACATAGGCACTGGTTTCGGCCGACACGGCGGCCAGCGAACGCTCGGCCGCGCTCAACCGCTGGCGCAGCTTCCAGCGCGCGGCATGTTGCCAGATCAGCGTGGGTACCAGGCCCAGCAGGAAGGTCAGGAAGAGCAGCAGCGGCAGGTTCACGTCCGCGACCAGCCCGCCGACCAGCCGGATCGGTACGGTCGTCCAGTTCCCCAGCGTGAAGGCTGCGGCCAGAAAGGCCAGCAGGCACCAGAATAGCATTTTCAGGAACTGCATGGGTTTCTCCGCATCACCGGTTCGGCGATGCGGTCTAGCGGCGTTGACCGGGCATGACCAGCCTTCAGCCGATCTCCCGGCGAAGCGAGGCGATCAGCGGCGCGATGGCGGTCAGCCGCTCTTCTTCCTCGTCCAGAATGGCGAGGAAAGCCCGGCGCTTGAAGGCCGCCACCGCGCCCGGTTTCAGCCGGATGGTCGAGGGAAGGGTGGAGACGGCGATGTCGATCATCCGCTCCGCCCCGTGTAGGCGCCCCCAGAGATAGTCGTTCTCGCGGTAACTGCGGCTGAAGAACGCGCCGAAGGTCAGGAACTGGATGCCCTTCAACGTCGCTTCCGCGCCCCCGGCGCGAATGGCGGTGGCGTCGTCGGGCGAGATACGGTCGACCTTGATCGGGTCGAACTCGTCCAGCCCCTCGCCCTGAAGCAGCGGCAGTGTCGCCACGTCGAAATACGGAAAACCCAGATAGGTGAGTAGCAACGTCCGCCGCGCCGTGCGGGGAAGGCCCGCAAAGGCGGCGGCCAGCCGCGCATCGGTTTCGCCGTCCAGCCGGATCAGATCGAGCCGCGCCTCCAGTCGATCAAGTATGGGGCCACCATCATCGCGAATGGCGCGGATATCCTCAGCCCATTCGGTCAGCGACGTGCCACTCTGCCGCTCCAGAAACTCGGCCAGCGATTCGTAGATGGCGTCGCGCACAGGGGCCAGTTCCGCCTCGCTATGCTCCGCCTCCAGCTCGGTCAGCCGCCGGGCGAGCAGTCGAAGCCGCCGGATGCGATAGCCGAGGTCGAACGCGCGAAGGAAGGTGCGGGCGCCGTTGCTCGATCCGCCAGCGAAGTTGATCGCCTCGCCGCCGACATGGCGGCTGGCGATGGTCCGCTCGATCATCGCGCGCAGGTGGCGGCGTCGTGGCTGGCCGTCATCGCCCATCGCCTCGGCCAGGATCGTCGTCATGCCGTCGATGACGTTGGCCAGCTTCAGATGGCCATAAGCGGCATAGCTGAACCCGGCCTTCGCGGCGGCGGCCGCCTGCGCGCGAACCCGCCATGAGGCAAGGCGCGCAGCGGTCGGGCGGTCGAGGAAGAAGGTGCCGCCAAACAGCTGCTCGATCTCCTGCTCCACCTCCTCGCGGATCGCGGCAAGGATCGCCTGCATCCGGTCGATCCGGCCCGAGCGGGCGGCGATCGCCTCCAGATTGTCGCGGATCGGCTGCTGGCGGGGCAACTCGCTGATGGCGCCGATGATCGTCTGGAAGAAGCCGGGATGGCCGCCGCCGCCGGGAAGGCGGAAATGCATCCCCGGAAACGGATCGATATAGACAAAGCGGCGATCGACCTGACGCCGCGCCGGGCGGCGGCCAAGGGCGTCGATGGCGGGGCGGAAGGGCGCATTTACCAGCACCGATCCGTCGATCAGCACCGCCTTGTCCGCCGCGCCCGCCGCATGATGGCGGGGCAGCACGCGGCGCAGGAAGTCGTCCCGCTCGGGCCAGTCCTGTTCGCGCGCCGCCAGCACCCGGTCGAGTTCGGCCACGGTGAAGGGCGGGAAGGCACCGGGGAAGCTCGACGTCGCCCGCGCCGCGAAGACCAGTTCGGGGATCGCCGCCAGCGTGCCGCCGCCGCTGTCGGTGAAGTCGACGACCATGCGATGCTCGGTCTCCACCACCTCGCTCGGGGAATGAAGCCGCAGTCGCTGGGGCTGGCCGGTAAAGTCGGTCACGGTGACGAACAGGTCGAGGGGCTGGCCGGGCGGCAGCAGCCTCTTGCCCGCCGGGGCCTGCGCCATGCGGTCGAACGCCTCCAGCAACCGCCCGGTGAAATCGTCAGCGGAAAAGGGCGGCTCGAACCAGCGTGATCGGATCAAATGGCCGAGCTTGAAACGGACCTCATCGCGTGTGTCTTCGTCCAGCGCCTCGACCTTCTCGCCGCTTCGCCCCGCCGCCATCCAGGCGATCGGCAGCGCCCACATCTTGGAAAAGCGCGAGGTTGGCGCGGCTTCGGGGGCGATCAGCGATTCGATATCCGCCGCCTCCAGCCAGAGGTCGGTCAGCGGGTCGAGCGACTGGCCGGTCGACATGGCGTGGCCGAGAAAAATTCCGTTGATCCCGCCGGCACTGGCACCCGCGATGATGTCGGCCAGGATGCGGACCCGGACGCCCCCGCGCTCCGCCATCTCGTCGAGCAGATCGTGATAGACCGCATCCACCGCTGAGGCTGGGGGATCGCCCTCATGCGAGGCGCGGCTGGCGCGTACAACCCGCCAAATTTCCTTGGTGATCCCGTGCATGTAGACGGCCAGACTGATCCCGCCATAACAGACCAGCGCCAGCCGCAGCTCCTTTTCACGCATCAGCGCGGACCGATCGTCGCCCATATGGGCAAATGGTCGGAGGCTCGCCGCGACATCGGCGTCGCATGCACACCGCAGGCCCCGATCTTCAACTCCGGCGACACCATGATCCGGTCAAGCCGCCCGATCGGCCGTCTTGCGTGGAAGCTCGGCCCCGTCTCCGCCACGGCGAAATCGCGGCAAAAGTCCTTCAGGCACCCTGCCGCGCGGGTCCATTCGTTCAGGTCGCCCATCATGACGGTCGGGTGCCGGTGTACGCAGCTGGAAAGATGCGCAAGAATCGCTGCCGCCTGCCGCCGCCGCCACAGGCCCGACAGGTCAAGATGCATGCCCACGACGCGGATCACCCCGGCCTTTGTCCGCAGATCGGCCATCACCGCCCCGCGCGGCTCTAGCGAGGGCAGGTGGATCGCCTCGAAGTCCAGAACCTGCGTGCTCTTGCGCACCAGGATCGTGTTGCCGTGCCAGCCCATCGAACGGGCCTTCATGCCATAGACGATGGGCTTCCAATCGCTGTGGTCGTCGAGCAGGTGAAGCGGGATCACGCCTTCGCGTTCGCCGAAGCGACGATCCGCCTCCTGAAGGGCGATGACATCGGCATCGACCTCGCGCAGTACGTCCAGGATACGATCGGGATTGCGCCTCCGGTCCGCGCCGATCCCTTTTCGGATATTGTAGCTGGCGACCTTGATCATTCCGCCACTGTAACGCAGTGCCGGGCTTTTGGTGCCAATTTCGAACGGAGGGAAATGGTGCCGGATGAGGGGATCGAACCCCCGACCTTCGGTTTACAAAACCGCTGCACTACCGCTGTGCTAATCCGGCGTTGCCGATCCCCCTAGCGTCAAGACACGCCGAAGGTCCAGCCCTCCGTTTGCGCGACGTGGTGCGTGAGGCACGCCGGATGCCAAAGATCGTCACGCGTCACGCTCGCCCGAAGCCACGCTGCCGTCAGGATCGCGTCGGTGGTGTGGTCGTCATAGCGGTTGAGCGGATCGTGCGGCTGGCTTCCCAAGGCGGTCAGGGCATCGTCGAGCGCCTCGGCGCTTCGCATCTTGCTTCGTCCGCGCGGTCGTCCGGCGTCCCGGGCGGCAATCGATGTGTAGATTTCGACGACCAGCGCGCCGGAGGGTGGTGATGGGTCGAACGGCCAGATGGCCATGCGCCCGTCCAGACGCCGGAGCAGGCGCATCCCGGCAAAGCTTGCCTTGGCCACCTGCGACGCGCCAATGGCGTCATAAACGGTCGACGGCTTTCTCCCGCCATCAGTCGCGATCTCGCAAGTCCGCCAGTGCAGGAAATCCGCCTTCCGCCCGTCCGCCGCCCCGAAATAGAAATGCCTGCCGCGCCGCGCTTCCAGAAAGCTACGCGCGCCAAGATCGGGATCGTCGCTGCTGTCATCGACATAGGCCCAGAGCGCTCGCGCATCGGCGGTCGGCGGATCGCCGGGCAAATGCGCGCCCCGTGCGACGAAAGGCGCCGAAAAGCTGAAGTCGAAGCCGATCAGCAGCGGCTCGTCGGCCCGTGCCAGCAGCCACTCGGCAACGCCCTCGCGCGACCAAGCCCTGCCCGGCGGCGCGACGATCCTGGGGGCGGAGTTGCCTGTCGAGCAAAGCGCGACCTGGATGCCGGGGTGGGCCGTACCATGCGCGCCGGACCAGTCGATCGCGACGAACCCGCAGAACCGATCAGCCGCGACGGTCATCATTGCCGTCCTGCAAGGCGCGGCGGCGCTCGTCCCACCAGGCCATGCGCTCGGCGATCCGTTTCTCCAGCCCGCGCCCGGACGGCTCGTAGAAGCTCTGCGGCGGCAGCTCGTCCGGCCAGTAATTCGCGCCCGAAAACCCGCCATCGGCGTCATGGTCGTACTGATAGCCCGCCCCATAACCGATCTGTTTCATCAGCTTCGTCGGCGCATTCAGGATGTTGGCGGGCGGCATCAGCGATCCGGTTTCCTTCGCGGTGCGCCACGCCTGCTTCTGCGCCTTATAGGCCGCGTTCGACTTGGGCGCGGTTGCGAGATACAGGCACGCCTGCACGATCGCCAACTCCCCTTCAGGCGAGCCGAGAAACTCATAGGCATCCTTGGCCGCAAGGCACTGCGTCAGCGCCTGGGGGTCTGCCAGGCCGATATCCTCAATCGCGGTCCGGGTCAGGCGGCGCAGCACGTAAAGCGGCTCCTCACCCGCCGTCAGCATCCGCGCAAGATAATAGACCGCGGCCTGCGGGTCCGATCCACGGATCGACTTATGCAGCGCCGAAATCAGATTGTAATGCCCCTCGCGATCCTTGTCATAGACCGCGACCCGGCGTTGCAGGAACGCCGACAGCCCAGCGGCGTCGAGCGGTTCGGGCAGGTCGACGGCGAACAGCGTCTCCGCCTGATTGAGCAGGAACCGCCCGTCACCGTCCGCACTCGCCAGCAGTGCATCACGGGCGGGGGCGTGCAGGGGCAGGGGACGCTCCATCAGCACCTCCGCGCGCTCCAGCAATTGCTCCAACGCGGGCTGGCCCAGCCGGTGTAGGATCAGCACCTGCGCGCGGCTTAGCAAAGCGGCGTTGAGTTCGAAGGAAGGGTTCTCGGTCGTCGCACCGACCAGCGTCACCGTGCCGTCCTCGACAAAGGGCAGGAAGCCGTCCTGCTGGGCGCGGTTGAAGCGGTGGATCTCGTCCACGAACAACAGGGTCCGCTGACCCAGCCGGGCATGGTCGCGCGCCTCGGCGAAGACCTTCTTCAGGTCGGCGACACCCGAGAACACCGCCGAGATCGCAGCATAGCGCAACCCCACCTCGGCGGCGAGCAGGCGCGCGATGGTCGTCTTGCCGGTGCCGGGCGGCCCCCACAGGATCATCGAGGACAATCGCCCGGCCGCGACCATCCGCCCGATCGCTCCCTCCGGCCCGGTCAGGTGATCCTGTCCTACAACCTCGGCCAGCTTCATCGGGCGCAGACGATCGGCCAGCGGCGCGTCGGCCGAGAGGGAAGGCTGGGCAGGGGCGGGGTCCATACCCGCAAAAAGATCGGCCATGACGGTCATGTAGGGGCGCCAGCGTCATCCGTCACCTTCTGCAACAAAGATATATCTTTGTCAGTCTTGACGGCCGGTATTCACGATATATCTTGACCGCATCAAGAACGAATTTGGAGTAGCAAGATGCGACATTTCCACGACCATGGTCACGATCATGGGCAGCGGCATGGCCGGTGGAGCTTTGGGCCGTTAGAGGTCCAATGGGACTTTGAAGGACCACGAGGCGGACGGCGCGGGCCGGGCGGCGGGCGCAGGGGTCGGATGTTCGACGGCAGCGAACTGCGTCTGGTCCTTCTGAAGCTAATCGCCGACGAACCGCGCCACGGCTATGACCTGATCCGCGAGATCGAGGCGATGACTGGCGGTGCCTATGCCCCCAGTCCGGGCGTGATCTATCCGACGATCACGCTGCTCGATGAAATGGGCTTCATCGAGGAGCAACGTTCGGAGGGGGCCAAGAAGCGCTTCGCCGCGACCGATACCGGTCGCACCCATTTGGCTCACAATGCCGAGCAGGTCGAGGCTTTGCTGGCACGGCTGCGCGCGCTGGGCGAACACCGCCAGCGGGTCGATGCGGCCCCGATCCGGCGCGCCATGGGTGGCCTGAAGATGGCAGTGATGGAACGCTTTGCGAGCGGCGATGCCCCGCAGGACATGGTGCATCAGGTCGCCGAGATGATCGACGAACTCGCGCAGAAAGTGGAGCGCCTGAAATGAGCATTTCCGTTGCCCGCGTGCCGACCCTGTCGGCCAGCCGCTATCTCCAGCAGCTTGCCAAGCACTGGAGCCACAAGATGGAGGTGTCCTTCACCGCAGAGGAAGGCACGATCGCGTTCCCCAACGGATCGAGGCTGGAGATGCGCGCCTCCAGCGAGACGCTCGACATCATCCTGACCGTGCCGGAGGATGGCGATGTGGCGCGGATGCGGGAGGTCGTCTCCAGCCATCTCGACCGCTTCGCCTTTCGCGAAGCGCCGCTGACCTTCGACTGGCGCGACGGCTAAGCGAACAGCGCCCGATAGGCGTCGAGCACTGCGTCGTTGACCTTGTCCCACCGGTAATCGGCGACGCGGGCCTGTCCCGCTTCGCTGAACCGGTGGCGCAAGGATGGGTCGGTGGCGATCCGCTCCAGCGCATCGGCATATCCGGCGATATCGCGCGCTCCGACCAGATAGCCGGTCTCTCCATCCGCCACCAGGTCCATCGCGCCGGTGGCGTTGGCGGCCACGACCGGCACGCCCGCCGCCATCGCCTCGGTCGTGACGTTGCCGAACGTCTCGGTCACGCTGGGGTTGAAGAAGATGTCCATCGACGCAACCGCACGGCCCAGATCGTCGCCGGTCTGATAGCCCGCGAAGATGGCATCGGGTGTCGCCTTGGCGAACCAGTCCTGTGCCGGTCCCTTGCCGACGACCAGCGCCTTGTGCGCCACGCCGCGCCGCCGAAGCTCCACCAGCGCCTCGGCGAAGACGTCGAGGCCCTTTTCCTTGACCAGACGCCCCAGGAAACCGATCGCAACCTCATGGTCGGCGATGCCCAGCGAACGTCGCCATTCCACGCTGCGGCGCGAGGGGCGGAAACGGTCATGGTCGATCCCGCGCGACCAGATGCCCATCGGCGGCGTCACACCCCATCCGCGCAGCAGCTCGATCATGCTGGGGCTCGGCGCGACGATCCGGTCGAACTTGTTGTAGAAGCGGGTCAGCAGCTTGATGATCGCCGGCTCCAGGAAACCTAGGTGGTAATAGGCCGGATAGGTCTCGAACCTCGTATGGACAGAGGCGATCGACGCTACGCCCTTTTCCCGTGCCCAGCGCACGGCGGCGTGACCCAGAAATTCGGGTGCCGAGACATGGACGATGTTGGGCGCAAACGCCTCCAGATCGGCCCGCACCTTGGCCGGAAGCCCGCGCGCCAGTTTGTAATCGGCGCGGAACGGCATCGGAATGGCGGGAACATCGACCAGATCCCCGACCGGCGGAAAGGCAGGCGTGGAGGAGGTCGGCGAATAGACCCGCACGGCAACGCCCCGCGCCAGCAGATGGCCGACCAGCAGGTTCAGGCTCTGGTTCGCGCCGTCGCGCGTATAATTATAGTTGCCGCTGAACAGCGCGACACGAAATTGTTCTGGGATCATGGAGTTCGCCCCATAGCCGTGTGGGCCTCCAAAGACCACTCCCGCCGCCCGATCAAATCCGTTCCATTTTCGTTCCACTCCGGCTAGAGCATCGGCATGGCCAAGATCCAGAAGCGCTATGTCTGCCAATCCTGCGGTTCGGTGTCCTCCCGCTGGCAGGGGCAATGCCCCGACTGCTCCGAATGGAACACCATGCTGGAGGAAGCGCCCGTCCAGCTGACGCCCTTTGCCGCCAAGCATAACCTGCAAGGCGGGGGACGGGCGATCCAACTGGTCGGGCTGGATGCCGATATCCCGCTGCCCGACCGGATGGCGACCGGCATCGCCGAACTCGACCGCGCGCTGGGTGGCGGTTTCGTCGAGGGTTCGGCCACGCTGATCGGCGGTGATCCGGGGATCGGCAAGTCGACCCTGCTGCTTCAGGCGGCGGCGAAGCTGGCGATGGCGGGCAAGCCGGTCGCCTATGTCTCGGGCGAAGAAGCCGCCGATCAGGTCCGACTGCGCGCACGGCGACTGGGACTGGGGCAGGCCCCCGTACGGCTGGCGGCGGCGACCTCGGTTCGCGACATCCTGACCACCCTGTCGATCGGAACGCCGCCCGCGCTGCTTATCATCGACTCGATCCAGACCATGCACTCCGACCTGATCGAAGGTGCCCCGGGCACCGTCAGCCAGGTCCGCGCGTCGGGACAGGAACTGATCCGCTTCGCCAAGGAACGCGGCACCGCCGTCGTGCTGGTCGGCCATGTCACCAAGGACGGTTCGATCGCGGGCCCGCGCGTGCTGGAACATATGGTCGACACCGTCCTCGCTTTCGAGGGCGAGCGCAGTCACCAGTATCGCATCCTCCGCGCGATCAAGAACCGCTTCGGCGGCACCGATGAGATCGGCGTCTTCGCCATGCAGACCGAGGGGCTGACCGAGGTCGGCAATCCTTCCTCGTTGTTCCTGACCAATCGCGAGGAAGGGATCACGGGCGCCACCGTCTTCCCCGCGCTGGAGGGCACCCGGCCGGTGCTGGTCGAGATCCAGGCGCTGACCGTGCGGCTGGCTTCGGGGGCCACGCCACGACGCGCGGTTGTCGGCTGGGATACCGGACGCCTGGCGATGATCCTGGCGGTGCTGGAGGCGCGGTGCGGGCTGAGTTTCTCGTCGGCCGAGGTCTATCTCAACATCGCGGGCGGCTACCGGGTGCAGGACCCGGCCGCCGATCTGGCGGTGGCGGCGGCGCTGATCTCGGCGCTGTCCGAACGGCCGGTGCCGACCGACGCCATCGTCTTCGGCGAAATCGCGCTGTCGGGCGAAATCCGCTCCGTCGCGCATGGCCCGCTGCGATTGAAGGAGGCGGGCAAGCTCGGTTTCGAAAAGGCAATCGTGCCGCGCGCCATGGCCAATGACGAAGGCGGCCTGCGCATGACCGGCTTTCGCACCCTGGCCGAGTTCGTTGACCATATGCTGGGGCGCGGGTAGCGAAGGGGCCTGATGGCGCCATGCCCCGATGATCGTGGCTCATGGGCTGGTTGAGATATGGGATAACAGGCGTTGACGGCCCTAGATATTCTTGTCCTGATCGCGGTGTTCGGCGCGGCGATACAGGGGTTCATGCGGGGCTTCGTCACCGAAGTGCTGGCGCTGTTCGCCTGGGTCGCGATCGTCGCTGCGCTGAAGATGTTCCATATCACCTTGGCGCAGGCGCTGACCGGTGTGGTCGGCACCGTATCGGGCGCGGCCGTGCTGGCCTTCGCGCTGATCGTCGGCGTGACCTATCTGGGCGGGCGCATGATCGCGCGGGCCATCGGTTCGCGGACACGCACCTCCATCCTGGGTCCAGTCGACCGTGCCCTGGGCTTCGGCTTCGGTGCGCTCAAGGGCCTGATCCTCGCCAGCCTCGTCTTCCTGGTCGTCGCCCTGATGGTCGATACGGTCAGCGGCGGCCCCGCCCGGCGGCCCGAATGGATGGTCAAGAGCCGCACCTACAAGCTGCTGAATGCAACCAGCGCCGGGATCGCCGATTTTGTCGATCGCCGTCGCCGGGGCCTGCCCGTCTTCGGCGCGACCACGCCCGCCACCGCCTCCAGCCCGACCAATAGCAGCGAGACCCCGTGATGAATGCGCCCCTCTATAATGCAGAGATTTTGCGCCTGACCACGGCGATCCCGCACGATCAGCGCCTGACCGATCCCATGGCCAGCGTCGAGCGCCGCTCGCCCATTTGCGGCAGCCGGGTGACGGTGGACGTCAATCTCGACGAAACGGGCCGGGTGGCTGAGGTCGGAATGCTGGTCCGTGCCTGTGCCCTGGGGCAGGCGTCGGCGGCGCTGCTGTCGGCGCATGTCGTTGGGCGCAGCGCAGTCGAATTGGCCGCTGCGCGCGACGAACTCACCGCGTGGCTGGCGTCGGGGCAGGGGGATGCCCCCGCATGGCCCGGCCTAGACATCTTCAGCCCGGCGCTGTCCTATACCGCCCGCCACCCCTCGATCCGGCTGGCGTTCGAGGCGGCGGCGCAGGCGGCCGAGGATGCGGCGGCCGGAGCGAAGGTCTGATGCACGGCGAGGTTTCCCTGCTGCGCGACGGCGCGATCCTGTTCGGTTTCGGGCTGGCCTTCGTCCTGATTTTTCGCCGACTCGGCCTCGGTGCAACGCTGGGTTATCTGGTCGCGGGGGCGGTCGTGGGGCCGCACGTCCTGGGGCTGGTCGGGGATGCCGAGTCCAAGCTGGGCATCGCCGAGATCGGCATCACGCTCCTCCTCTTCATCGTCGGCCTGGAACTGAACCCCGCCCGGCTGTGGCGGATGAAGCATGAGATTTTCGGCCTGGGGCTTCTTCAGGTCGCGATTTGCGGTCTCGCGATCACCGGCATCGTCATCCTCGCGCATTTCTCGCCGGAAGCGGCTCTGGCGCTCGGCCTGCCGCTCGCACTGTCCTCGACCGCGCAGGTGCTGCCGATGCTACAGTCGTCGGGGCGGATGCGCACGCCCTTCGGCGAGCGGGCCTTTTCGATCCTGCTGTTCCAGGACCTGTCGATCGTCCCGCTCATCACCATCGTCGCGGCCATGTCGCGTAACCCGGCCGATCATACCGGGCCGCCGGGATGGATCCTGGCGCTGGAGACGGTCGGCGCGATCATCGGCCTGATCCTGGCGGGGCGCTTCCTGCTCCGGCCCCTGTTCCGCCTGATCGGCAATATGGGCGAGCGGGAGATGTTCGTCTTTGCCGGGCTGTTCACCGTGGTCGCCAGCGCGGCGGTGATGGAGTTGCTCGGCCTGTCGACGGCGCTGGGCGCCTTTATCGCGGGCGTCATGCTGGCCGACAGTCCGTATCGGCACGAGCTGGAAGCGGATGTCGAGCCTTTCCGCTCGATCCTGCTCGGCCTTTTCTTCCTGGCGGTCGGCATGATGCTCGACCTGCCCGCCATCGCCGAGCGGCCGGTCTTCGTCGCGATCATGGCGATGGCGTTGATCGCCACCAAGACTTTGGTCATCACGCTGATCGGGCTGGCCTTCAAGATGAAATGGCGCTCGGCCCTCGCGCTCGGCCTGCTGATGAGCCAGGGCGGCGAGTTCGGCTTCGTGCTGTTCGCCCAGGCTCAGCAAGGCTATCTGATCGCGCCCGAGGCCGCGAGCCTGTTCGGGGCGATAATAACCCTGTCGATGGCGACGACGCCGTTCCTGATGGGCGCAACCCGCCGTATCCGCGAGGAACCGGTCATCACGCGCGGCGGCCAGCGCGAAGGGCCGGTGACCGACGGGGCCAATGCGCTGATCGTCGGCTATGGTCGCTTCGGCCAGACCGTCGCGCAGATGCTGATCGCCAGCGACGTACCCGTGACCCTGATCGACCGCGATATAGAGATGATCGACATCGCCGCATCCTTCGGAGCGAAGGTCTATTATGGCGACGGCACCCGACTGGACCTGCTGCGCCAGGCCGGCGCGGCGGAAGCGGAACTGATCCTCTTCTGCTTGGATGACGATCAGATCACGTTGGAGCTGCTGGAAAGCGTCCATGCGGCTTTCCCCGACGCCTCGATCTTCGTTCGCGCCTATGACCGACGCGCGGTCCTTCGGCTGAAAGGTGGACCGGCGTCCTATGTCGTGCGCGAAGTGCTCGAGTCGGCTGTGAAGATGGCCCGCCTGGCATTGGGCAGCCTGAAAATCGACCATGCCGAGATCGACCGGGTGGAAACCATGTATCGCGCCCGCGACAAGGAACGGCTGGCGGCACAGGCGGCCGCGGGCGACCTGCGGGCGGCGAGCGACCGGATCATCACGCAAGACGAAAGGAACGGCTGACCCATGGGACTGGTGGCAATCCTGGCGGCACTCTCGGGAGCGATTGCGATCGCAGCCGGAGCCTTCGGCGCACACCGGGCCGAAGGCGTGGCCGTCGAATGGCTGCGCACCGGTGGACAATATCAGCTGATCCATGCCGTCGCCGCGCTCGTCGCGTTGCGTATGGAGGCGAGGGGGGTCGCATGGACCTTCGTCATCGGCGCGGCGATCTTTGCCGGGACGCTCTACGCCATGGCCTTCGGCGCCCCGCGCTGGTTTGGGGCGATCACCCCGATCGGTGGTACGCTCCTGATTGGCGGCTGGCTGTGGCTCGCCTGGTCGCTGCGCTGAGGCTTCACGCCGGGCTTCACCTCCGCCTGGGGATGTTCTAGGGACCGGCCATGGCCGATCCATTCTATATCACCACCGCCATCCACTATCCCAATGGCCGCCCGCATATCGGCCATGCCTATGAGATGGTGGCGGCCGACGTCATTGCCCGGTTCCAGCGTCAGGCGGGCCGCGATGTCCTGTTTCAGACCGGCACCGACGAGCATGGCCTTAAAATGGCCCAGGCGGCGCGCGCACGCGGCATCTCGACGCGCGACTTCGCGGATGAAATGTCCAGCCATTTCCATGTGATGGCCGACCGTCTTGATATTTCCTACGACCGTTTCATCCGCACCGTCGACGCCGATCACTATGCCGCCAGTCAAGCCATCTGGAAGGCGATGCAGGCCAAGGGCGACCTGTACCTTGACCGCTACGAGGGCTGGTACTCGGTCCGCGACGAAGCCTTTTATGATGAGAGCGAACTGACGGTCGCTGAAGACGGCGCCAAGCTGTCGCCGCAGGGCACGCCAGTCGAGTGGACCGCCGAGGAGACCTGGTTCTTCCGCTTGTCCAAATATCAGCAGCCCTTGCTCGATCTGTACCGCGACAATCCCGATTTCATCCGCCCGGAAAGCCGCCGCAACGAGGTGATGCGCTTCGTCGAGGGCGGTCTGTCCGACCTGTCAGTGTCGCGGACCAGCTTCGACTGGGGCGTGCCCGTGCCCGACAGCCCCGGCCATGTGATGTATGTCTGGGTCGATGCGCTGACCAATTATCTGACCGGCACCGGCTACCCGAACAAGGACAACGATCTGGCGCGCTTCTGGCCTGCCAATCTGCACCTGATCGGCAAGGACATCGTGCGGTTCCACACCGTCTATTGGCCCGCCTTCCTGATGTCCGCCGACCTGCCTCTACCTCGGTCGGTGTTTGGCCATGGCTTCCTGCTCCATCGGGGCGAGAAGATGTCCAAGTCGGTTGGCAATGTCGTCGATCCGATGGGGCTGGCCGATGCCTTCGGCGTCGATGCGTTGCGCTATTTCTTCCTGCGCGAGGTCAGCTTCGGCCAGGACGGTTCCTACTCGGCCGAAGCGATCGTGACCCGTGTGAATGCCGAGCTGGCCAACAGCTTCGGCAATCTCGCACAGCGGACCCTGTCCTTCATCGCCAAGAATCTGGGCGGCGAACTGCCCGAGGCGGGACGTAGCGATCCGGCGGATGCCGTGCTGCTGGAAGAAGTGGTCGTCGCCTGTGCCGGGCTGAAGACCGCGTTCGACGATCTGATGCTCAGCCAGGGGATCGAGACTTGGATGCGCGGCGTCTATGCCTGCAACCAGTATATCGACGTGCAGGCGCCCTGGTCGCTGCGCAAGACCGATCCAGAGCGGATGCACGCCGTGCTCGGCGCGCTGGTCCGCGCCATCCGTATGCTGGCGATCGCGATCCTGCCGGTGACGCCGCGTGGGGCCGGGCTGGTCCTCGACACGCTGGGAGCAGAGGAACGCGATCACGCCGCCATCGACGATGACAGATGGTATGCGCGCCGCGCTGGTAACGGCGTTCCGCTGGCCGCCCCGACTCCGGCGTTCCCGCGTCTGGAAATCCCGGCAGAGGCCGACGCCTGATGCTGGCCGACAGCCATTGCCACCTGAACTATAAGGGGCTTGTCGAGGATCAGGCGGCGATCCTGACCCGCGCACGGGATCGGGGCGTGACCGCGATGCTCAACATCTCGACTCGCGAGAGCGAGTGGGATGCGGTGATCGCCACCGCCGAGCGCGAGCCCGATGTCTGGGCGACGGTCGGCATCCACCCGCATGAGGCGGACGCGCACCCCCATATCGACACGGCCAAGCTGGTCGAGCGGGCGCGCCATCCTCGCGTTGTCGGCATCGGCGAGAGTGGCCTCGACTATTATTACGACCATAGCGACCGCGCGCGCCAGCAGGCGAGCTTCCGCGCGCACATAGCCGCCTGCCGCGAAACGGGCCTGCCGCTCATCGTGCACACCCGCGACGCCGAAGAGGATACCGCAGCGATCCTCGCCGATGAAATGGGGAAGGGGGCCTATCCCGGCGTCATCCACTGCTTCACGGCGAGTGGAGATTTTGCCGATAAGGCCTTGACGTTAGGCTTTTATATATCCATTTCGGGTATCGTGACCTTCAAGAGCGCGAAGGACTTGCAGGAGACGGCTGCACGCCTGCCGCTCGATCGGCTGCTAGTGGAAACCGACGCGCCGTTCCTCGCGCCTGTTCCGCACAGGGGGAAGACGGGGGAACCGTCCTTCGTCGCCGACACCGCCAAGTTCCTCGCCGATCTGCGTGGCGAGACGGTCGAGCAACTGACCCAGGCCACCGCCGAAAACTTCCACCGGCTGTTCGCAAAGACCCGCGCGTGAAAATCCGCATTCTTGGTTGCGGCACATCCTCCGGTGTTCCCCGGATCGGCAATGACTGGGGCGCTTGCGACCCTACCGAACCGCGCAACCGGCGAATGCGCTGTTCCGCCCTGATCGAGCATCACGGCACCCGTATCCTGATCGACACCGGCCCCGACATGCGCGAGCAATTGCTCGCCGCCGGGGTCGGCACGGTCGATGCGGTGATCTGGACTCACGACCATGCCGATCACTGCCACGGCATCGACGATATCCGACAGATATTCCATGCACTGGGCGAGCCGGTGTCGGGCTATGCTCGGCCGACCACCGCCGCATCGCTGGAAGGGCGTTTCGGCTATGTCTTTCGCGGCAAGACCGGCTATCCGCCCACCGCAACAATGACTCTGATCGAAGATGAAATCACCATCGGGCCGATCCGTGTTCGGACAGTCGACCAGCCGCATGGCCGCATCCTGTCGGCCGGTCTGCGCTTTGAATGCAATGGCAAGAGCATCGGCTATGCTACCGATTTCCATGATCTTACGCCGGATATGGCCGAGCTTTATTCCGGCCTCGACCTGTGGGTCGTCGATGCGCTCCGCCGGCATCCGCATCCGGCCCATGCCGATCTGCCTTCGGTCCTGCACTGGATCGACAGGCTCAAGCCGCGCCATAGCGTGCTGATCCATATGGACCAGTCGATGGATTATGAGGCGTTGTGCGGCGAGCTGCCCGAGGGCGTCGAGCCCGCCTATGATGGCATGGAACTGATCCCGTGAGCACGGAGCGGGCCATGGACATCGTCTATTATGGTCTCATCCTTTTGCTGCCGCTCAGCGCATTGATGGCCCGCCGCATTCCGATGGGACAAACACTAAGGATGGCGTTGATCTGGGTCGGTATTTTCAGTGCCGCTTTCTTGGTGATCGCCCAGCGGGACCGCTTGGCAAACTTAAGGCCACGCGCTGCGGTATCCGACGGAGTCATTCGGATACCGATGGCCGAGGATGGGCATTTCTATGCCAATGTCCGCATCAATGGGGTGCAGCGGCGCATGCTCATCGACAGCGGCGCAACGACGACCGCCATATCGGAGGCGACCGCGGAGGCGGCAAAACTCGATCTGAACGAAAGCCCGTTCGGCAGCTTGATAGAAACCGCCAATGGCCGCGTCACGGCGTCGCATACCACCATCGCCGAACTGTCCATCGGCGCAATCCATCTGACGAATGTCGGCGCGGACGTGTCTCCGAGCTTCGGGTCGCAAGACATCATCGGCATGAACGTTCTGAACCGTTTGCGATCATGGCGTGTGGAGCAGGGTGTACTGATACTCAACGCAGCACCTTGATGTTTTTTTACATAATACATATTATCAGATTTGAAGGAGCGACGCGATGGATCGCCTGTTGACCATCATGAAGCGCCTGCGCGACCCGCAGACTGGATGCGAATGGGACGTGGCGCAGAGCTTCGAAAGCATTGCCCCCTATACCATTGAGGAAGCACATGAGGTCGCGGACGCCATCGCGCGTGGCGACATGGCGGACCTCAAGGACGAACTCGGCGATCTACTCCTGCAAGTGGTCTTCCACGCTCAGATTGCCGAGGATCACGGTCACTTCGCCTTTCCCGATGTCGTCGCCGCGATCAGCGACAAGATGGAGCGACGTCATCCGCATATCTTCGGCGACCGGGTCGAAGGAGGACATCATCTGTGGGAACAGATCAAGGCCGAGGAACGCCAGGCTAAAGCCGCCAGCGGTACGCTGGACGGTGTGGCCCTGGGCCTTCCGGCCCTGATGCGAGCGGAAAAGCTCCAGAAGCGTGCCGCCCGGGTCGGCTTCGACTGGCCCGATGTGGCGGGATCGCGCGCAAAGGTCGACGAGGAGATTCAGGAGATCACCGAAGCCCCGCCGGAGACGCTGGCGGAGGAATTCGGCGATCTGCTATTCTCTGTCGTCAACTGGGCGCGTCATTGCGGCGTCGATGCGGAAGCGGCGCTCCGTTATGCCAATGGCAAGTTCGAGCGCCGCTTCCGCGCGATGGAAGCGGAGGCCGGCGACGCCTTCCCCACGCTCGAACTGGAAGCCAAGGAAGCCCTTTGGCAGGCCGTCAAACGTCGCGACGGGTAAATCGCTCATAATCGGACTCGGCCAGGCGGACGTCATAGACCGCCTGCTCGCCTTCGATGACTTGGTCCAGCACTTCGCCGTGAGCATGGAGCCAAGCGGCCCCCGCCCCGTCTCCCGCGTCCAGCGTAACCCGGTAACGCCGGTGGCCCGAGGTCAGCGCGGCCGCGACCTGTTCGATCAGGTCGTCAATGCCCTCCCCCGTCATCGCCGACACCGCGACGATGTTGGGGCGGCGTGCAGCCTCGACCAGCACGTCTTCACGCGCATCGCCCTCGGTCAGGTCGATCTTGTTCCATGCCTCGAACCGCGGGGTTTCAGGGTCGACGCCGATCTCGGTCAGCACCGCTTCGACATCGGCACGCTGAGCCTCGGTGTCCGGGTGAGCGATATCACGCACGTGAATCAGCAGATCGGCGGATACCACCTCTTCGAGGGTCGCCTTGAACGCCGCGACCAGCTGCGTCGGCAGGTCGGAAACGAACCCCACGGTATCCGACAGGATCGCCTTGTCGATACCGGGCAGGGAAATCTGACGCAGGGTCGGATCAAGCGTGGCGAAGAGAAGGTCTTTCGCCATGACATGAGCGCCGGTCAACCGATTGAATAGCGTCGACTTTCCGGCATTGGTATAACCCACCAGCGCGATTACGGGCCACGGTGCGCGCTGACGGCGCTCGCGGTGAAGTCCGCGCGTTCGGCTGACCTGATCCAGTTCCCGCCGCAACCGCGCCATGCGGTCGCGGATCATCCGGCGGTCGGCCTCAATCTGGGTTTCGCCCGGACCGCCGAGAAAACCGAAACCGCCGCGCTGCCGCTCCAAATGGGTCCAGCTGCGCACCAGACGGCCCGCCTGGTAATCGAGATGGGCCAGCTCGACCTGCAACCGACCCTCAGCCGTCGCGGCACGCTCGCCGAAGATTTCGAGGATCAGGCCGGTCCGGTCGATGACTTTCGCTTCCAGCGCGGTTTCGAGGTTGCGCTGCTGCACCGGGGTCAGCGAGGCGTCGAAGACGACCAGTTGGGCCTCTTCCATCCGCACCTGCTGGGCCACCTGCTCGACCTGACCGCTGCCGATCAGCGTGGCGGGCTTGGGCGCACGAACCCGCAGAGCGACGCGCTCGACCACATCGAGGCCGATGGCCATGGCAAGCCCGGCGGTTTCCTCGAGCCGAGCTTCGGCATCACGCGCGGCATCGCCCTGGTCGGGCAGGACGATGACCGTGCGTGCGCCGCGCGTGAATTCACCGCGATCGCGATCGAAACCCGTGCTCAATCCTCGGCCGATCCCGCCTGCTCTTCGGCCAGGTTCAGCGGCCGTGCGGGCTGAATGGTCGAGACGGCGTGCTTGTAGACGAGCTGGGCCATGCCCTCACGCTGAAGCAGCATGCAGAACAGGTCGAAGCCCGCAATCTGGCCCTGCAGCATGACGCCGTTGATCAGGAACATGGTGACGGGGTCTTCGGATTTGCGCACCGCGTTCAGAAAGATTTCCTGCAAAAGCGGGTTCTTGCGCTGCTGTTCGTTCACGCCCTCGACGATCGCGGCAACGTCCAGCGGACCCGAGGGCATGATGGTGGAGATGGCATGCTTGTAGATGAGCTGCGACTGACCGTCGCGGCGCAGCAATACCGAGAAATTGTCGAACCAGGTGACGATACCCTGGAGTTTCACGCCCTTCACGAGGAACATGGTAACCGGCGCCTTGGAGCGGCGCAGTGCATTCAGAAACAGGTCCTGGAGCGAACCCGATTTGTCGGCCATGGTCGAGCCCTTGTTCTTGGCGGGTCCGTGCCCGCGAGTAGCGCCGTTTCCCGGCGTCGGAATTGCGCCCGTGTGCCGGGCGCGTCCGATATCTATGGTCTCGACGGGCGTTCGTCCAGAGGCCGTGCTCGTTCGTCCATCAATCCTCTCGCGTTTCGCTGATGCCGAGCAGCTTAAGCTTACGATGAAGCGCGGAGCGCTCCATCCCGATGAAGCTCGCGGTCCGCGAGATATTGCCGGAAAAACGTCTGATCTGGACGCGCAAATATTCGCGTTCCCAGCTTTCGCGCGCTTCCCGCAAAGGCGCTCCCATGATCGCGGTCGCCCCGCCGCCACCCATATCGGCCCCCTCGCCCAGCACCTCAGCGGGCAGCAGGTCCAGGTCGATCCGCCCCACCCGGTCGCCCGGCGCCAGGATGATCGTCCGCTCGACGACGTTGCGCAGCTGGCGGACATTGCCCGGCCAGTCATAGGATTGCATCGCGACCATGGCGTCAGGGGCGATCTCGGGCGTGCGGACGCGTCGCTCCGTCGCGTAGTGCGCCATGAAATGCTCGACCAGCGGCGGAATGTCCTCACGCCGTTCCGCCAGCGAGGGGATGGTCACGGGCACGACGTTCAGGCGGTAATACAGGTCTTCGCGGAACCGCCCTTCCGCGATTTCCTGCGTCAGGTCGCGCGCGGTGGCCGACACGACACGCACGTCCACCTTGACGACGCGGGTGCCCCCGACGCGGGTAAAGCTCTGATCCGTCAGGACGCGCAGGATACGCGCCTGAGTCGCGATAGGCATGTCCGCGATTTCGTCCAGAAAAAGCGTGCCGCCATGCGCCTGTTCCAGCAGCCCGGTGCGGACGAGGTCCCCCCCCTCCTCCACGCCGAACAGTTCTTCCTCGACTCGCTCGGGTGTCATGCGCGCCGCGCTGACGACCACGAACGGCGCGTCGGCGCGGTTGCTCCAGCCGTGGAGCAGGCGCGCCGCGACTTCCTTGCCGACGCCCGCCGAACCCATGATAAGAACGCGACTGCCGGTCGCCGCGACGCGCTTCAGGGTGGCGCGGATGCCGTTGATCGCGCTTGATGATCCGGTCAGGTCCGTCTCACGCCCAGCTGAGGCGCGGAGCGAGGCGTTTTCGCGCCGCAGTCGCTCGGTCTCGGTCGCTCGCGCCACCATCAGCAGCAGGCGTTCGGCCTCGAAGGGCTTCTCGATGAAATCGGCCGCACCCTTGCGGATCGCGGCGACGGCGGTGTCCAGATTGCCATGCCCCGATATGACCAGCACGGGGATCGAGGGATCGCGCCGCTTGATCTCGTCGAGCAATTCCAGTCCGTCGAGCTTCGACCCCTGGAGCCACACGTCGAGCAAGACAAGCGACGGCCGACGCGCCGCCATCGCCTCAAGCGCGGAGTCGCTGTCGGCCGCGACGCGGGCGTCATAGCCCTCGTCCTCCAGCACGCCCGCGACGAGTTCGCGGATATCGAGTTCGTCGTCGACGACGAGGATGTCCAAAGCCATGATCTTTTTACGTCCGGGTACGAGTCAAAGCGGTGAGCTGGCCCTCCCCAGCCAGTTCGGGTTCGGCGCCCCCATGGTCCAGCGCCGCCAGGGCACCGGCGTCGAACATCATCGAGACGATAGTGCCGCCGGTGGGATTGTCGGAAAAGCCGATCGTGCCGGCATGTTCCGCAATGATCTTGTTGACGATGGCGAGGCCCAGGCCGGTGCCGCGGGCGCGTGTCGTCATATAGGGTTCGATGATACGGTCACGCTCGGGCGGCAGGCCGATGCCGTTGTCGGTCACGGTAATGGTGACCATGCCACCCTGCTGGCCGACCGTCATCACGACCTCGCCCCCCGCCATGCCTTCGGACCGGGATTCAATGGCTTCCACGGCATTCTTGACGATGTTGGTCAGTGCCTGGCTCATCTGGCGGCGATCGCAGACCAGCGTGGGAGCGGGTTCTTCCTGATCGAGCTGGAAGCGTATTTCGGGGTGTGCGACCTCGTGCAGGAACATTGCCTGGGCGCAGATATCGGCGATCGCCTCTTCGCGAAACACGGGCTTGGGCATCCGCGCGAAGGACGAGAATTCGTCGACCATCCGCCGCAGGTCGCCGACCTGACGTACGATCGTCTCGGTCAGTCGGCCAAAGGTGGGATCCTCCGGTCCGATGACCTTGCCATAACGACGCTGGAGCCGTTCGGCGGCAAGCTGGATCGGGGTCAGCGGGTTCTTGATCTCATGCGCGATGCGCCGCGCGACGTCCGACCAGGCGGCACGTCGCTGGTCGAGCAATTGCTGGGTGATGTCGTCGAAGGTTAGAATGGGGCCGTCGCCGGTCTGGGCAATCCGTACCGCCAGCGTGCGCATGTCGCCATTCAGTTCCACCTGCACTGTGGCTTCGCGCCGTCCTTGGTCGAGCAGTTCGTCCAGCTCGGGCGCGACCTCGCCCAGCTTGCGGCCCACCAATCCGCCCTGATCGGCCCCAAGAAGAAGATCGGCGGAATTGTTGGCGATCCGCACCTGCCGATCGCGGTCGACGGCCACGACACCGGCGGAGACGCCCGCCATCACTGCTTCGATCAGCGCGCGCCGGTTGTTGAGCTGGGCGTTTGCCGTGACCAGTTCGGTGTTCTGCCGTTCCAGCTGGCCGGTCATCTGGTTGAAGGCATTGGCGAGCGTGCCGACCTCGTCACGGGTTCTGGGATCGGGCACGCGTGCCGTCAGGTCGCCGCCCGCGATCCGTCGCGCCGCGTCGACCAATTCACCGACCGGACGGACGAGCCGATCCGCCACGGCCAGCGCGATCCAGACCGCGATACCGACGATCAACAGCGCGATCGCGAACAGGACGAGATTGAATTTCAACTGAAGCGACCGCGCCCGCCCCTGCAACGCGCGATAGTCGTCAAAGACGTCTTCGGCCGCGAAATGCTGCTTGCTGAGGAACTCTGCATTCACCGGCGTACCGATATAAAGCATCAGGCCGTTGCCCTCGGGCAAGGGCGTGACCACCCAGACGCGCTGCTCGTTGATGCCGACCTCGGGACGGCTCAATTTGCTCGCCTGCTGGATCATTTCCGGCGTCACCAACTCGCGGAACGTCGTGTCCGATGGCTGGTTGAAGAAGTCGTAGAACTTGAACCCTTGCTTGGGGTCGTAAGAGAAGAGAACAGACTCGACCGTGTCGCGGACGACCGTCTGCTGCACGAGATAATCGTGGAAATCCCGCCGGTTCTCACGCAGCGCGGGCAGATTGCGCCCGAGGTCCTGCGACATGGCGCGGCCCGTATCGACCCAGCGCTTGATGATCTGCTGCTGCGACTGGCGCGCAATGTCCATCGCGTCGCCGAACGCCTTGCGCGCGCGGTCGGAAATCCAGAACTCGGCCGACGACTGGAACAGCACGGAGGCGGTGACGACCGTCAGCAGGATCGGCACGCTCGCGGTCAGCGAGAACAGCGCGACCAGCCGGACATGCAGCCGCCCGCCGCCACCGACCGGGGATTTCGCCGCGCGCCGCATCGCCACCCGCCGTCCGAGCAGCATCAGCAACAGGACGCCCGGCACCAGATTGAGCGCCAGCAACCCCGCCATGACCGGTGGCGCGATCAGCCCCTGCGCATCATGGCGGCTGGCGATATAGACATAGGTGCCGACCGCGATCGCGGCCGCTCCGAGGACGACCGCAAGTTCCATAACCGGAGTGACCGCGAAGCGAGAGCGCGGCCCTTCGGCAGGTTTAGTGGGCAACACGGACGCCAACATCGTTGCAATCGTACAACGTGAAGCGTGTCCTGCAAGCCACAATTCGTGAAAATTATGTCAACGCCTCGCCATTCTCTTCATCACCATTGACAGGGATGTTCAGCGTATCGAGCCGCTTGCGCAACGTGTTGCGATTGATCCCCATGGCGCGGGCGGCACGAAGCTGGTTGCCGCCATGGCGCGCGAGCATTGCTTCGATCAACGGTCGCTCGACCTCGCCGATGATCCGATCATAAAGGGTGCCGTCATCCAACGCCGTCGGATGTGCCATGGCGAGCCGCGCGATATAGGCGCGCACCGCCGCCGACAAATCGCCATCGGCAGCGGCCGCCCCGATCGGCGGCAGCGAAGATCGCGCCTCGCCCAGCATGGTCCGCACCGCCTGGGCATCGATGATTTCGTCGCGCGCCAGCACGGCAAGACGACGCATCATATTTTCCAGCTCTCGGACGTTCCCCGGCCAGTCATGCGTGACCAGCACATCAAGCGCATGGCTGTCGATCCGGCGCTTGGGCAGACCTTGCAGCGCGGCGTTCTCCAGGAAATGCCGGGCGAGCAGCGGAATATCCTGCCGCCGTTCGCGCAGGGCTGGCAAGGCGATCGGCACCACATTCAGGCGGTAGAACAAATCCTCGCGAAACTGGCCGGAGGCGACCTGCTGGCTGAGATCGCGGTTGGTCGCCGCGACAATGCGGACATCGGTGCGGATCGTCCGCGCGCCGCCGACCGTGGTGAACTCGCCCGATTGCAGGACGCGTAGCAGCCGGGTCTGCGCCTCCATCGGCATGTCGCCGATCTCGTCCAGAAACAATGTGCCGCCCGCCGCCTGCTCGAACCGGCCCGCATTACGCTGGGCCGCGCCGGTAAAGGCGCCGCGTTCGTGGCCGAACAGCTCGGCCTCGATCAATTCGCGAGGAATGGCCGCCATGTTCAGCGCGACGAAGGGCGCGGCGCGGCGAGGGCCGAGATCGTGGATGGCGCGGGCGACCAGCTCCTTGCCCGTACCCGATTCGCCAGAGACGAGAACGGTCAGATCGGTCGAGACCACGCGGGCGATCACGCGGTATACGCCCTGCATAGCCTGGGATCGCCCGATCAGCGGCAGCGCGCGGTCGTCCTCGCCCAGTCCGTCCTCGACCAGCACGCCGCGTCGCGCCAGCGCCCCCGCGACCGCATGAGTCAGAGCGTCGAGATCGAAGGGCTTGGGGAGATACTCATAGGCGCCGACTTCGGCCGCGCGGACGGCGGTGGTCAAGGTGTTTTGCGCCGAGAGAACGATGATAGGCAGGGCGGGAAACCGTTCGGCGACTCCGCGGATATGGTCGATGCCGTCGCCGTCGGGCAGAATGACGTCCGTGACCAGCACGTCGGGCGCACCGCCCGCCAGGATGCGATCCAGCCGCGCCAGCGTTTCGACCGACGTCACCTCATGCCCGGCCCGGCGCAAGGCCTGGCCTACGACAGTACGGATCGCGGCATCGTCATCGACGACGAGAACGTGGCTCATGGATGGGCTCTCGGCAGTAGCAGGCGGAGGACGGTCATTTCCGGCGTACCCTCCCTGGCATATTGGATGATCCCGTTCATATCGCGAACGAGCTTGTCGACGAGCGCCAGGCCAAGCCCCTGCCCCTCGCGGCGGCCCGACACGAACGGATCGAACAGATGATCGGCAATATCCGAAGGTGCGCCGGGGCCATTGTCGATCACGCAGATTTCGATCGGCAGCGGCAGGCGGGGCTGCCCCTCACCTGCGCTGACCGACATGCCATGGCGATAGGCGGTGGTGAGGATGATGTGCGGGCTGCGCACCGCGCGAACCGCCTCGCGGGCGTTCTTCAGAAGGTTGATGACGATCTGGAGCAGCGCGTCGCGATTGATCCGGGCCGGGGGCAGCGAGGGGTCGAACCGCTCCTCGATGGGAATACCCCGGGCAAAACCCGCCAGCGCGACGCCGCGCGCATGCCCGAGCAGCGGATAGATATTCTCCGACGCCAGCGGCAGCGGCCGGGTATCGCTGAAATCCTGCATCCGGTCGATCAGCGCGGCGATCCGGTCGACCTCGGTGGTGATGAGCGTGGTCAGTTCGCCGCCGTTCAGCAGCTGTGCCGCGCCCCGGATGCCGGAAAGCGGGTTCTTGATCTCATGCGCCAGCATCGCCGCCGCCCCCACAGCCGCCCGTGCCCCCGCGCTACGGTCAGAGGCATGGGCCAGCCGTCGCGAGGGGCCTGCGCTGTGCAGCGTGATCGCGCGCCAGCCGGGATGATCGGGTACCTGCGCCTCGACGAAATCGACCCGGATCTTCGGGCCGTGCGGCGTGGCGATCACCGTGTCGTACACGGCGAAACCATGGCCGTCGCGACTGCGCGGCGCGTCCGGGGGTGGCAGGATCGCGGCCAGCGGCTGTCCGGTCATCAACCGCTCGGACAGGTTGAGCAACTGTTCGGCCAGGCCATTGGCATGAGCAATACGATCGTCGGGATCGACCACGACCACGGCGACCGGCAGCGCGGCGAACAGGGCGCCGAAGCCGGGTCTGCCGTGTCCGCCCGTGTCAGGCCGCCGCTGCAAGCTCGATCTGCGGCATGTAGAAGTCGTACAGCATCGCCTTGACCCGCTCGGCGCTGGCTTCGTGGTTCACCGTATTGCGGAACTCGGCCGAGCCATGCAGCCCGCGCGTGTACCAGCCGATATGCTTGCGGGCCATGTTGACGCCGGTCTCGGTGCCATAATGGTCTAGCATCGCATCGTAATGCTCGGTCACGGCGCGATATTGCTCGTCCAGGGCCGGATCTGCGCGACGCTCGCCGGTCGCGAACCAGTGCATCACCTGCCCCAGTAGCCAGGGGCGGCCATAGGCGCCGCGCCCGATCATGACGCCGTCCGCGCCCGACTGGTCGAGCGCAGCCTCGGCATCGTCGATCGAGCAGATGTCGCCATTGGCGATCACCGGGATCGACACCGCGTCCTTGACGTTGCGGATGAACGCCCAGTCGGCGCTGCCCTTGTACATCTGGTTGCGGGTGCGGCCATGGACGGTGATCATCTTGACCCCGATATCCTCGGCGATGCGCGCCAGTTCGGGAGCGTTCAGGCTGTCATGGCACCAGCCCATCCGCATCTTCAGCGTGACCGGCACATCGACCGCCTTGACGGTCGCCTCGATGATCGCCGAAGCCAGCTTCAGGTCGCGCATCAGCGCCGAGCCCGCATCGCCGTTGACGACCTTGCGCACCGGACAGCCCATGTTGATGTCGATGATCGCCGCGCCGCGATCGGCATTCAGCTTGGCCGCCTCGCCCATTTCGTAGGGGGTGCAGCCGACCAGCTGCATCGACACCGGCTCTTCCAGCGGGTGCCAGGCGGCCTTCTGGATCGACTGACGCGTTTCGCGGATCGCGGCCTGGCTGGCGATCATCTCCGTGACGTTCAACCCCGAGCCATAGCGGCGGACGAGCGTGCGGAACGGCATGTCGGTGACGCCGGTCATCGGCGCCAGCACGACGGGGCTGTCGATCGTCACCGGACCGACCTGAATGGGGGCGAGATTACGCATCATACTGCCTGAAAATTAAGCAATCGCCATAGGGGAATGGCGCCGCAAAGGCAAGATTGGCGAGGAGCCTCAAAAGCCGCTAGGCGAAGCGCATGAGCCAGAATGGAAAGATCGCCGCCCTGATCGTCGCGGCGGGCGGGGGTTCCCGCATGGGTGGCGATGTGCCGAAGCAGTTTCGCGATCTGGGCGGACGACCGATGCTCAGCTGGAGCCACGCGGCCTTCGCCTCGCATCCGGCGATCGACACGGTGCTGACGGTGGTGGCGGAGGAGAAGATCGATCACGCCCGTTCGGTCCTGCCCGACGCATGGGTCGAGGCGGGCGGAGCCAGTCGCCGCGAGTCGGTGGCGCGCGGCTTGCGCCATCTGGCTCTGGAGGGCGTGACGCAGGTGCTGATTCACGACGCCGCGCGTCCTTTCCTGTCGGCGGACGTTATCGATCGCGTGCTGGCGGGGCTTGCATCAGCGGATGGCGCGATGCCCGTCCTCCCCGTCGCCGACACGCTCGCCCGGTCCCTGGACGATGCCCTGAGCGAGACCGTCCCCCGCGACGGCGTGGTCCGCGTCCAGACGCCCCAGGGCTTCCACTTGCAAGCCGTGATCGCCGCGCACGCCGCCTGGCCTGCCGAAGCGGAAGCTACGGACGACGCACAGATGGTCCGACGGCTTGGCGGGCGCGTCGCTTTGGTGCAGGGCGATGCGATGCTTGAGAAAATCACCTATCCCGACGACATGACCGGAGCCGATATGCGTCTGACCTGGGAAACCCGGACTGCGATGGGCTATGACGTCCATCGGCTTGAGGATGGCGAGGAATTGTGGCTGGGCGGCGTGCTCATCCCCCATCATCAGGGTCTGTCGGGACATAGCGATGCGGACGTCGCGCTTCACGCGCTGACCGATGCGCTGCTCGGCACGATCGCGGCGGGCGATATCGGCACGCATTTCCCGCCCAGCGATCCGCAGTGGAAAGGCGCCGAGTCGGGCCAGTTCCTCGCGCATGCCGCCAAGCTGATCGCCGACAAGGGCGGCCGGATCGATTTCGTCGACCTGACCATCATCTGCGAAGCGCCGAAGATCGGCCCGCACCGCGCCGCCATGGTGGAGCGGATCGCCGGGCTGCTGAACATCGACCAGAGCCGAGTCAGCCTGAAGGCCACGACCACCGAGCGGCTGGGCTTTACCGGACGTGGCGAGGGGATCGCGACCCAGGCGGTGGCGACCGTTCGCCTGCCCGGCGGGGCGGCGGCATGAAGCGGCTGGGGCTGATCGTCGCACTCGCCGCGCTTGCCGCGCCCGAGGTTGCGACGGCGCAGCGCGCCTGCATCACCGCGCCCGAGGCGGAGGCAATGACGCTGGTTGCCATGCCCGACATTCTGCGCGAGACGGGCCGGGTCTGCGGCGCACGCCTGCCCGCGACCAGCCTGATCCGGGGCGGCGGCTCGCTGATCTCGAAATATGAAAGTGCTGCCGATCAGGCGTGGCCCGCCGCCAAGGCCGCGATCGTCAAGCTGTCCGATCCGGCGATCGATACGTTGCTGCAATCGGATTATGCCCGGCCGTTGCTCACTTCGCTCCTCGTGCCATTCATCGTCGGGCGCATCGGTCTGGAGGATTGCGGGACGATCGACCGGCTCGTGACGCAGCTCGCCCCCCTGCCCCCGCGCAACATGGCGGGCGTGGTCGTGACCGCGCTGCAATATCTCAAGACCGAAAAGGCACGCGGACGGCAGGTGGCCGTGCCCGACCTGCCGCTCTGCACCAACGGAAACTGATATGGACGTTCTTCTTCCCCGCGAGCTGATCGATCTGGCCGAGCGCGTCGTCGTCGCCAACCGCGCGGCGGGTCGTCGCGTGGCGCTGGCCGAAAGTTGCACCGGCGGCCTCGTTGCGGCGGCGCTGACCGAAATCCCCGGTTCGTCCGATGTGGTCGAGGCGGGGTTCGTGACCTATTCCAATCAGGCCAAGATCAACCTGCTAAAGGTCAACCCCGAGGTGATCGACACGTTCGGCGCCGTCTCGACCGCCACGGCCTGGGGCATGGCGCAGGGTGCGCTGGCGGCCAGCGAGGCGGACGTGGCGGTCGCGATCACCGGCGTCGCGGGCCCGGGTGGCGGCACTGCGAAGAAGCCGGTCGGGACCGTCGTCTTCGCCCAGGCGCTACGCGGCGGCGACCCTGAGGATGTGAAGGCCGAACGCCATGAATTCGGCGATATCGGCCGCGGCGGTATCCGGCTTCAGGCGGCGCTGTTGGCGCTGGAGCTGTTGCTGCCATAGAGTTTGGCCGCGCGATCCTCGAACGCGCCGATCATGCGGCGGAGCGCGGTGCCGAACACCTGCCCCGCCAGCATCTCGAACACCCGGTTCTTGAACGCGAAGTCGACGGTGAAGTCGACCGCGCATCCCTGTTCCTCGGGGCGGAAACGCCAGTTGTTGCGCAGATACTTCAGCGGGCCATCGAGATATTCGACATCGATCGATCCCGGCCGGTCCTTGGTGACGCGGCTGGTGAAGGTCTCGCGCAGCCCCTTGAAACCGACGATCATGTCGGCGACCGTCTCGGTCGGCGTGTCCGAGCGGACGCGCATCGCCGATACCCAGGGCAGGAACTCCGGGTAGCGGGCGACATCGGCGACCAGATCGAACATCTGCTCCGGCGTATAGGGCAGATGCCGCGTCTCGCTATGCTTGGGCATCAGCGAACGCTTGCGAGCTTCGCCTCGCGCGCCGACCGCAACCGCTCGAAATCGTCACCCGCATGATAGCTGGAGCGGGTCAGCGGCGAGCTGGCGACCAGCAGGAACCCCTTGGCACGCGCAATGGCGGCATAGGCGTCGAACGCCTTGGGCGTCACGAACTCGGCGACCTTGGCATGGCGCGGGGTTGGCTGGAGATACTGGCCCATGGTCAGGAAATCGATATCGGCCGATCGCATGTCGTCCATCACCTGATGGACCTCCAGTCGCTCCTCGCCCAAGCCCAGCATGACGCCCGACTTGGTGAAGATCGACGGATCGTGGCGCTTGACGCTCTCCAGCAGGCGCAGCGACGCATAATAGCGCGCGCCCGGCCGGATCGTCGGATAGAGCCGGGGGACCGTCTCCAGATTGTGATTATAGACGTCCGGGCGCGCTTCGACGATCGACTCGATCGCGGCCTGCGCCTTGTTGCGGAAGTCGGGCGTCAGGATTTCGATGGTCGTGTCCGGCGTCGTGCGGCGCAGCGCCTGGATCACCTTCACGAACTGCGACGCGCCGCCATCGGGCAAGTCGTCGCGATCGACCGAGGTGACGACGATATGCTTCAACCCCATCTGGGCGGCGGCATCGGCGACATTCTGCGGCTCCATCGCGTCGACCTTGCGCGGCATACCGGTCTTGACGTTGCAGAAGGCGCAGGCGCGAGTGCAAGTGTCTCCCAGGATCATGACGGTCGCATGCTTCTTCGACCAGCATTCCCCGATGTTCGGGCAGGCCGCCTCTTCGCAAACGGTCGTCAGGCTCTTGGCACGCATCAGCTCGCGGGTGGCGGCGAAACCGGCGCTCGTCGGGGCCTTGACGCGGATCCAGTCCGGCTTGCGCGCGCGCACCGGCGCGGCCAACGGTGTCAACTCGTTCATGGGTCGCGAAATAGCGATGGTCAGGGCCGGACACAATGCCTCGCAGGCAGGGCATTATATGTGTGACATGGCGATGTTAGACATACTTTGATATGGAACCGAAACGGCCCTGCTCGGGTTCGCTGCTACAGCACGGTTTCCTGAAGTGGATAAGAGAGAGCAATGACCGACTTTAACGACCTCGTGGATGGCTATCAGCGCTTTCGGACCTCCGATTGGCGTCGCCAGCGCGACCGCTGGGCCGAGTTGAAGGAAGGCCAGAGCCCCAAGGTGATGGTCATCGCCTGCTCGGACAGCCGCGTCGATCCGGCACAAATTTTCGACACGCTGCCCGGCGAAATCTTCGTCGTGCGCAACGTCGCCAATCTGGTCCCTCCGTTCGAGACGGGCGGCGGTCATCACGGCGTGTCGGCCGCGCTGGAATTCGCGGTGACGCAGCTGGAAGTGACCGATGTCGTGGTCATGGGCCACGGCGCATGCGGCGGTTGCAAGGCGGCGCTGACGCAGGGGTTCGCCCATGCGCCCCAAGGTGAAGGCGGCTTCGTGTCCGATTGGGTGAGCCTGCTCGACGAGGCGCGCGAGAAGGTCGTGGCCAAGCATGGCGATGGCCCCGACGCGTTGCGCGAGATGGAACTTGAGTCGGTTCGCACCTCGATTGCCAACCTGCGCACCTTCCCGTTCGTCACCAAGCGGGAGGAAGCGGGCAAGCTGACGCTGCGCGGCGCCTATTTTGCGATCGCCGATGGCGTGCTGCACCTGATGGACGAGAGCGGCGAGTTCAAGCCTGCCGCTTCGGCCTTGGTCGCGGCGTAAGGAAGTCGGTCCGGGTCCCAGGCCCGGACAAGACACGAAAAGGGCGGACGCCGTATCCGGTGCCCGCCCTTTTTTCATGGCCTGTGATCGGCGGATCAGCCCGCCGACGAAGCGACGACCTGATCCAAATCCTTCTTGGCTTCCGCCGTCGAACGCAGCGACAATTCGCGCATCTGCTTGTTGCTGGGCAGGCTGGGCGCGCCCATCAACAGATCCTCGGCGCGCTGGTTCATCGGGAACAGCGAGATTTCGCGCAGGTTCTGGGCACCGCAGATCAGCATGACGATACGGTCGACACCCGCAGCCATGCCACCGTGCGGCGGCGCGCCATACTGGAAGGCGCGATAGAGGCCGCCGAACCGCTCCTCGACATCCGCCTTGGACAGCCCGACCTTTTCGAAAGCGGCGACCATCAGCTCCGGCGACTGGTTGCGGATCGAACCCGACGCGATCTCGAAGCCGTTGCAGACCAGATCATATTGATAGGCCTTGAGCGACAGCGGATCGGCGGAGTTCAGCGCTTCCATGCCACCCTGCGGCATCGAGAAGGGGTTGTGCGCGAACTCGACCTTCTTCTCGTCCTCGTCCCATTCGTAGAAGGGGAAGTCGACGATCCAGCAGAGGCGGAACGCGCCCTCCTCGATCAGGCCGAGCTGCTCGGCGACGCGGGTGCGCGCGAGCCCTGCCAGCTTGGCGGCCGCCTCGGCCTTGCCCGCCGCGAAGAACAGGCCGTCATCCGAGCCGAGGCCCAGCGCGGCGTAGAGCGCTTCCATGCCCTTGGTGCCATGGTTCTTGGCGATCGGGCCGCCGAACTCGCCGCCCTTGCGGGTGACATAGCCCAGACCCGCATGACCCTCGGCGCGCGCCCATTCGTTCATCTCGTCGAAGAACTTGCGGCTCTTCTCGGCGGTCTTGGGCGCCGGGATGGCGCGGACAACGCCGCCCGAGCCGACGATCTTCTCGAACAGGCCGAAGCCCGAACTCGTGAAATGTTCCGAGACATCGGTGATGATCAGCGGGTTGCGCAGATCGGGCTTGTCGTTGCCGTACTTCAGCATCGACTCAGAGTACGGAATGCGCGGGAACTCACCCACCGGCGTGACGGTGCGGCCATCGGCGAACTTCTCGAAGATGCCGCCGATCACCGGCTCCATCGTCTCCCACACCTCTTCCTGGGTGACGAAGCTCATCTCCAGGTCGAGCTGGTAGAATTCGCCCGGTAGGCGGTCGGCGCGCGGATCCTCGTCGCGGAAGCAGGGTGCGATCTGGAAATAGCGGTCGAAGCCAGCGACCATCAGCAGCTGCTTATATTGCTGCGGCGCCTGGGGCAGCGCGTAGAACTTGCCCGGATGAATGCGGCTGGGCACCAGGAAGTCGCGCGCGCCCTCGGGCGACGACGCGGTCAGGATCGGGGTCGAATATTCGGTGAAGCCGCCCGCTTCCATGCGACGCCGCATGTCGGAGATCACTTGCGTACGGCGCACGATATTGGCGTGCAGCGTCTCACGACGCAGGTCGAGGAAGCGGTAGCGCAGGCGGATATCCTCCGGATATTCCTGCTCGCCCGCCACCGGCATCGGCAGTTCCTCGGCCGCCGACAACACGGTCGCGCCGCGCGCGAACACCTCGATCTCGCCGGTCGCCAGATTGGCGTTGACGGTGCCCGCCGAGCGCGCCTTGACCACGCCGTCGATCGTCACGACCGATTCGACCCGCACGCTCTCCAGGATGGCGAGCGCGGGGGTGTCGCTGTCGGCGACGATCTGCGTGATGCCGTAATGGTCGCGAAGATCGACGAACAGCACGCCGCCATGATCGCGCTTGCGATGGACCCAGCCGGACAGGCGGACCGTCTCGCCGACCGCCTCAGCAGTCAACGCGGCGCAGGTGTGGGTACGATAGGCGTGCATGGCGGACATTCTCTGTACGTCTGGGGAAAGTGCTGCCGCTTCCCCGCCCGCCCCCTTTTTGTCAACTCCAATGTGCCCGAACGGGTCTCCCGTGCGTTCCTCTTTGTCAACCTGCGTACGTCGAGCTATGTGCAGACGATGCACGTTCATCCGTTGATTACCGACAGCGCCACGCTCGCCAATCTCTGCGCCCGTCTCTCGCAGGCCGACTATGTGATGGTCGATACCGAGTTCATGCGGGAAAGCACCTATTGGCCCGAGCTTTGCCTGATCCAGATCGCCGATACCGAAGAGGCCGCCGCGATCGATCCCAAGGCGCCGGGGCTGGACATGACCCCGCTGCTCGACCTGCTGGTCAACAACGATCAGGTGCTCAAGGTCTTCCACGCCGGTGGGCAGGATATCGAGATCATCTATAACCTGACCGGCAAGACCCCGCATCCGCTGTTCGATACGCAGATCGCGGCAATGGCGCTGGGCCAGGGCGAACAGATCGGCTATTCCAACCTCGTCGACAGCTGGCTGGGGATTACGGTCGACAAGGGCGCGCGTTTCACCGACTGGTCGCGCCGTCCGCTCGATCAGCGGCAGGTCGATTATGCGATCGGCGATGTCACTCATCTGGCCGCGATCTTCCCCAAGATGCTTGAGCGGTTGCGCAAGACCGGACGCGGCGCATGGCTGGATCAGGAGATGGAGCGGCTGGCCGATCCGGCCCACTATGCCAACGACCCCGACGTGGCGTGGAAGCGGGTGCGCGTCTCGGGCCGCAAGCCCGATATGCTCGGCCGGTTGAAGGCGCTGGCCCGCTGGCGCGAGTTGGAGGCGCAGGCCAAGGATCTGCCGCGCGGCCGTATCGTCAAGGACGAGACGCTGGCCGACCTCGCCGGGCATCCGCCGCGCAAACAGGCCGATCTCGCCAAGGTACGCGGATTGTCGGCAACCTGGGCGGGCAACGATATCGGCGCGCGCCTGATGGATGCGCTCGACGGCGCCGAGCCGCTGAGCGCCGACGAACTGCCCGCGCGCGACGATCGCAAGCCGGGTCTGGGTCGCGAGGGTGCGCTGGTCGCCGACCTGCTCAAGCTGCTGCTGAAGATCCGGGCCCGCGACATCGACGTGGCGCCGCGCCTGTTGGCGCGGGCCGACGATCTGGAAATGCTGGCGGCGGGTGTCCGCTCGGGCCTGTCGGTGCTCGACGGCTGGCGCTTCGAGCAATTCGGCCGCGATGCGCTCGATCTGGTCGAGGGACGCACCGGTTTCGTCGTCAAGGGCGGCAAGCTGAAGATGGTCCGCACCGCCGAGGACGCGGCATGATCCGCCCGGCCGTCCTCCTCACCCTACTGCCGCTCGCCGCCTGCATGACGACCCCGAAAGCCGAGGGACTCACCGATGGGTCGGAATGCGGTGACGCCAAGGCGGCCGACCTGATCGGCAAGCGCTGGACCGAGGCGCTCCGCGCGCCGACGCAGAAGCGCACCGGTGCGCAGGACCTCCGGGTCATCGCGCCGGGCGATGCCGTGACGATGGATTATCGACCCGACCGGCTCAACATCGAAACCGATGCCGAGGGCAAGGTCGTCCGGCTCAAGTGCGGGTAAGCCGTACCGGCGTCTTGCCCAGGGCAGTGGCGAGCGTTGCATGGCGACGCTCCACCGCTTCGCCATAAAAGCCCCGGTCTGCTTCCAGCATCTCCAGGCCGAGACGGGTGTCGTCCAGCACGAGCCCCGTCCGCTCCAGCGGTCCGGCCAGCCCGCCGCTGAGCCGCTGGCCCAGCCGGATCGCCAGGCCCCAGCTGGTCGCCAGCTTCAACTGTGCAGGGCTGGCCAGTTCGGCGAGCGGCGACGGCACGTCCAGGCCGCCGCCAAGGCTGGTGTGGAGTGCCTGCGCCAGCATCGCCCGCGCCTCTGCATCGATGCCGACCCAGTTGCCGTGAAGCGCGATCTCGACCCCGCGCTCGGCGCGGAATTCCGGGTTCGCCCGCCAACCTACATCGGCCAGAAGACAAGCGGCATGGCGCAACCGCGCTTCCGCCGCCGCTTCGCCTGCGAACAGTGGCGCGATCCAATTTTCCAGCAAATCGCCATGTTCGGGGAAACGCCCGAGCAGCCGCCCTTCCTCGCGCGCGGCAACGATCAGCGGATCGAGCGCGCGGGTCCTGGCGTCCAGCCCGCCATAGAGAAGCCCTTCTCGCAGGCCAAAGGCGGATACGACGGTCGTGCTGCTGCCGAGATGCTTGAGCAGCACGCTAAGCAGCGCGGTCGCATCGGTCAGCGTCGCCGCCCGGCTGGACGACAGACCCTTCACCTCACGGAGGCGGGCCTTGCTGAGATGGGGAATGGTCCGTGACAGGCGCAGGATGTCGAGCGGCGTCAGTTCGTAATGATGGATGATCGGCAAGGGGTAATTGGCCAACGTCATGTCGAGGCGCGCCAATGCGCGCCACGACCCGCCGACCATGTAAAAGGGAAGCCCCCTTCCCCGTCCTTCCCAGCCCGCCTCTTCGATCAGGCGAGCGATGTGTCGCTCGAACGCTTTGCCGCCCTTTTCCCGCAGCGCGGGGATACGCAATACGCCAAGCGGGAAGGAGACGCGGTCCTCGACGCCCCCGTCCCGGACACGAACCAGTTCCAGGCTGCCCCCGCCCAGATCGCCGACGATCCCGTCGGCGTCGGGAATGGCGGAGAGAACCCCCTCCCCCGCCGCCTTGGCCTCCTGTTCGCCGGACAGGAGTTCGACCTCCAGCCCGAGCGACTCGGCGCAGGCGATCAGCTCGCCGCCATTGGCCGCATCGCGCACCGCCGCCGTCGCGACGGTACGGAGCGTGGTCACCCCCATTTCGCGGGCAAGACTGGCGAAACGAGCCAGCGCGACCTGAGCCTTGCCAAGCGACGCCGGATCAATCGCCCCGGTCGCGGCCAGTCCGCGCCCCAACCCCGCCATCACCTTCTCATTGAACAGTATCGCGGGAAGGCGCGGTGGGCCCTGATAGACGACCAGCCGGACCGAGTTGGAGCCGATATCGATGATCGCCGTGCGCGGCGCGCGGGAGCCTGCCATCTCTTATCGCGCGCCCGTCAACGCTGCCGCCGGAGCGAGAGGGTCGGCACCGCCTTGCTGGTGTCGAGCGCGGCGCCGCGCCCCGAAAGCGAGGGATTGGTCATGAAATACCGATGCAGGTTGAAGGGACGCTGGTCGCCCGGCGTGTCGCGGACATAGCTGCCGTCCGGCTCCAATTCCCAGCTCTGTTCATTGTCGAGCAGATTGGCGACCATCACCTGATCGAGGATCTGGTCGTGAACGGTGGGATTGAGGATCGGCAGCATATATTCGACCCGCCGATCGAAGTTGCGCGGCATCCAGTCGGCCGAGGAGATGAAGACCTTGGCCGCGTCATGGGGCAGAGCCTTGCCGTCGCCGAAGGCCCAGATGCGGCTATGCTCCAGGAAACGACCGACGACCGACTTGACCCGGATATTGTCCGACAGCCCCTCGACCCCCGGCCGCAGGCAACAGATACCGCGCACGATCAGGTCGATCTCAACCCCGGCACCGCTCGCCTCGTAGAGCTTCTCGATCACTAGCGGATCGACCAGCGAGTTGACCTTGGCCCACAGGCTGCCGGTCCGCCCGGCACGCGCATGGGCGATCTCGGCGTCGATCAGCGCCATCAGATTGTGGCGCAGGTCGCGGGGCGAAAGGCTGACGCGGTTCATCGCCACCGGTTCGACATAGCCGGTGATATAGTTGAACATCTGCGCCGCATCGCGCCCGAGCAGCGGATCGGCGGTGAAGAAACTGAGATCGGTATAGATGCGCGCGGTGATCGGATGATAATTTCCGGTGCCAAAATGGCAGTAGGTGCGAAAATCGCTGCCTTCACGCCGGACGACCATCGACACCTTGGCATGGGTCTTCCAGTCGATGAAGCCATAGACGACCTGAACGCCCGCGCGCTCCAGCGCGGACGCCCAATAGAGGTTCTGTTCCTCGTCGAACCGCGCCTTCAACTCGACGATCGCGGTTACGGACTTGCCCGCCTCGGCGGCCGCAATCAGCGCGTTGATGATCGCCGACTGTTTGCCCGCACGGTAGAGCGTCTGCTTGATGGCCACCACATCGGGGTCCGCCGCCGCCTGCTTCAGGAAGGCGATCACCACCTCGAACGTTTCGTAAGGGTGGTGGACGACGATGTCCTTGGCCTTGATCGCGGCAAAACAGTCGCCCGCGAACTCGCGGATACGCTCGGGGAAACGCGGGGAATAAGGCGGAAATTTCAGGTCGGGCCGATCCTCGTCGACCAACATAGTGAGGTCGCCGATTCCTAGCAGATTGCCGCTTTCCGTAATGATCGCATCGGCCCCGCCCAGCTCGTCGCGCAGCACGTCGGCGAGTTCGTCGGGCATGCCCGTTTCCAACTCCAGCCGGATCACCCGCCCACGCCGCCGCCGCTTGATCGCATTGGCGAAATAGCGGACCAGATCCTCCGCCTCTTCCTCGATCTCGATATCGCTGTCGCGCAGCACGCGGAAGGTCGCGGCGCCATTGACGACATAGCCGGGGAACAACAGCCCCGAGAAGCGGCGGAGGATCGTCTCGATCGACACATAACGGGCACCCTCGCCCGGCAAGCGGACGAAGCGCGGCATGGTCGCGGGGATCATCACCAGCTCGCGGATCGGCGCCTTGTCCGATACGCGGGTCAGGTCGAAGATCATCGACAGCCCCTTGTTCGGAATGAACGGGAACGGATGGGCCGGGTCGAGCGCCTGCGGGGTCAGGATCGGGAAGATCTGTTCACGGACATGCGTTTCCAGCCAGGCGCTCGCCTCCTGGTCGATCGCGTCGCGCCGCAGGACGAAGACACCCGCCTCGTCCAGCAGGTTGCGCAGGTCGCCCCAGACCTCCTGCTGGCTCGCCATCAGGCGATCCGCCTCGGCGACGATGCCGCTCAGCTGCTGGCCGGGCGTCAGGCCGTCGACCGATCGCTGTTCGACATCCTGCGCCTGCTGCCCCTTCAGGCCCGCCACACGGACCATGAAGAATTCGTCCAGGTTCGATCCCGAGATCGACAGGAAGCGCAGCCGCTCCAGCAGCGGATGCGCCGAATTACATGCCTCCTCCAGCACGCGGCGGTTGAACGCCAGCCAGGAGAGTTCGCGATTGAAATACCGTCCGTTCGGCTCCGTTGCGAAATGGTCGTCGTCCGGCTCGGACATTTGCGCGATATGGGCAGGACGGGTCATCATGTCTCGCTTAGGGCTTACGGCTCGGCGATCAGACCGGCCGCGATCAGAGTGGATCGTGCAAGGGGAATGGACAAGCGCGCGCGCCGTTCCATCGCCCCCTGATCGAGCATATCCACCGCGCGGATGACAGAAAGGTGACTACGCTCGATCCGCAGCGTCAGCCACTCGATCAGGTCGGGCCGCGCATCCAGGCCGCGCCGCTCGAACAGATGCTCGAACAGACCCGCGACCAGTTCGTCGTCGGGCGCACCAATTTCGGCCAGGCTGCTGTTCGCCAGCCGGGAGCGAAGGTCCGGGAGCTTCACCTGCCAGCGCGGCGGCGGCGAATCGGCAACGATCAACAGCGGCAGTCGATCAGCCTGCGCGCGGTTCCAGGCGTGGAAAATCTGTACCTCGGGCACACGCTCGGCATCGTCGATGATCGTGCCGCCGCTCTTGGCTGCGAAGATACGGGCCAACAGCGATCGCCCGGACTTGCGCGGGCCGGTAAGGATCGCGGCCATGGTCGGCCACGCCTCCCATTGTTCCAGCATCCGCGCCGCCATCCGGTTGGAGTCGGTCAGCAGGAACGCATCGGATCGGGGGTCCGCCGGCCATTGCAGCGGCAGCGCCATCTGGTTCATCCGGTAATCACGCTATTCGATGGAGGCACCGGCGCGGGCACTTGGGTTACGCGCCGGATGCGAAGGGTGGTGCCAGAGCCGGACACCTGAAGACCGCGCTGCTCAAGGGCGCGGCGAAGCTGATCGGGGTCGCCATCATAGGTGACGGCCATGATCGATACGCCACCCAGTGCCAGGCTGGTCGTGGCCGCCCGGACCACGCCGGGGATGCCTCGGATCAGACTTTCGGCATTGGCGACCGCGCTGGCAGTCGGTGCATCATATTGCAGCGTGACGGCGATGCCCGCTCCCGACGAGGCGATGGCGGCATCCAGGCCCGAAATAGGTTCCTCACCCGGCGCGGTATCGTCGATGACGGGCGCTTCCGCCTTGGGCGGTGGACGGAGCGAGCTGTCGGGATGCAGCGCGCCGCTCGCCAGCGCCTTCTGATACAGCCCGTCGAGCCGCGCGACGCCGGTGTCGAGCAGTTGCGTTAGTCCGTCGGTGCTGCCGACTCGCAAGGTGATCGTGCCGAGCAGCGCATTGTCCGGCCCATGTCTTGCCTCGAACACGCCGATCACCGGCCCGCCCGGCCATTGGCGATAAAGATGTACGACCGGGATCAGGATATCCGACGCGCCATATTGATCGAGAATCGCCCGCCACCAACCGCGCGACCGCCGCCCGATCTGCCCCGCATTCATCAGCAGCGGCTCCGCACCGGTGCCCGAGGGGCGGATATAGTCGATCGTGCTGTTCCCGGTGCGGAAGCGCGCCCAGGCCTGTTGCCAGGGGGTGCGCGCCTCGAACATCTGCGACACGCCGCCCGAAATCTGGAGCGGCATGACGAGCATTGGCGGCGAGCGATCGGCATAGGCAGAAACGCCCAGCACCGATGCCGCGCGAACCCGGTCGAACAGCACCCCCAGCTTGGCGACATAGCGGGTCGGACCGATCTGTTCGTTCTCGACCACGATGCCGCTGACCAGCGAATCGAGCAGCCCGTCCGACGCGCCCGTGCCGCTGCGTCCCAGCCGCTGCGCCAGGATTGCCCAAGCCTTGCGCTGCGCAATCCGCCAGCCACCGAGCCGTGCGGCCTCCGCCGTCTTGCCCGAGACGTCGACCGCGACGCCGGTCACCTCATAGGAGCCGCCATTGTCGACCGGCGCGACGCCGCGCGTCTGCCCTTCGATCTGGGCCAGCACCGCGCCGCCCCCTATGCCTAGCCCGGCAAGGGCGGCCAGACCGGCCATGATGGAGGGCAATCGCAAACGCATCGCGGCCTTTTGGCGAAGCAGACGTGGAAATCCAAGCGCGATATAGCTAACGGGCAAACATGACCGACAACAGCACGCCGTCCGCCAGCCCTTCGCCCGCCGAAAAGGGTGCCTCCTACACCTATGCCGATGCTGGCGTTTCGATCGCCGCCGGTAACGCGCTGGTCCGCGCGATCGGCCCGCTCGCCAAGGCGACGCGGCGGCCGGGCGCGGACGCCGACCTGGGCGGATTTGGCGGGTTCTTCGATCTGAAGGCCGCCGGTTTCACCGATCCCCTGCTGGTCGCGGCCAATGACGGCGTCGGCACCAAGCTGAAGCTCGCGATCGAGCATGACCGCCATGACGGGGTCGGCATCGATCTCGTCGCCATGTGCGCCAACGACCTCGTCGTGCAGGGCGCCGAGCCGCTGTTTTTCCTCGACTATTACGCCACCGCCAAGCTGGAAGGCGATGTGCCGGAGCGCGTGATCGCCTCGATCGCCGAAGGCTGCCGCATCGCCGGATGCGCCCTGATCGGCGGCGAGACGGCCGAGATGCCGGGCATGTATGCGCCGGGCGATTACGACCTGGCGGGTTTCTGCGTCGGCGCAGTCGAACGCAACCAAGTGCTGACCGGCGCGACCATCGGCGACGGTGACGTGATCCTGGGCCTCGCCTCCTCGGGCGTGCACTCCAACGGCTTCTCGCTGGTTCGCCGTCTGGCGGCGGACAAGGGCTGGAAGCTCGACCGCCCGGCGCTGTTCGATCAGGACGTATTGTTGATCGAGGCGCTGATGGCCCCGACTCGGATCTATGTCCGCTCGCTCCTCCCCTCAATCAAGGCGGGTGCGATCAAGGGACTCGCGCATATCACCGGCGGCGGCCTGCTCGAAAACATTCCGCGCGTGCTGCCCAAGGGCGCGCATGCGGTGGTCGATGCGGATGGCTGGGAACAGCCGCGCCTGATGGCCTTCCTGCAGGCGCAGGGCGGCATCGAGCCGGAGGAAATGGCGCGCACCTTCAACTGCGGCATCGGCATGGCGGTGATCGTCGAGGCCGATCAGGCGGAAGCGCTGGCCGAAGCCCTGCGCGCAGAGGGCGAGACGGTCGTCACCATCGGCCGTGTCGAAGCGGGCGAGCGCGGCTGCACCGTCAAGGGTTCGGCCGGGACTTGGAGCGCCAAGGCGGACTGGACCGCGAACCATGTCGGCTAAGGTGCCGGTCAAGGTCGGCATCCTGATTTCCGGCCGCGGCTCCAACATGCAGTCGCTGGTGGCCGCATCCCAGGCCGCGGACGCCGCCTATACCGTCGCCCTGGTTGCCTCCGACAAGCCGGAGGCGGCCGGACTGGCCTGGGCGCAAGAACAGGGGATCGCCACCTTTGCCCTGTCGCCCAAGGGGATCGGCAAGCCCGCCTATGAGGCGGCGATCGACCAGGCCCTGCGCAATGCGGGTGTCGAGGTCATCGCACTGGCGGGCTATATGCGGCTGCTGTCCGGCGATTTCGTCTCGCGCTGGCGGGATCGCATCCTGAACATCCATCCTTCGCTGCTGCCGCTCTACAAGGGCCTCGACACGCATGAGCGCGCCATCGCTGCGGGCGATGCCAAGGCGGGATGCTCGGTCCATGTCGTGACCGAGGAACTGGATGACGGCGAAGTGCTGGGCCAGGCGGAGGTTCCGATCCTGTCCGGCGACGACGCAGCGGCACTTGCGGCGCGCGTGCTCGTTGAGGAGCATCGATTGTACCCGCAAATACTCACGGAGTTCGTGCGTCGATGACCGATTTCCTGTCCCGCATCCGCGACATCGCCCTCTTGCTGCCCGGCACGACCGAGCAGGCTGGCGACGGCGAAACCCGCTTTCTGGTCGAGGGTGCGCCCTTCCTCCGGGTGAGCGGCACTTCGTCGGCCATCCATCTGTGCGTCGCCGATGAAGGACAGGAACCGCATTGGAGCGATGTGGCGCTCCAGACCGACAGCGACTGGACGCTGGTCGAGGACCGGATCGCACGCAGCTGGGAATTGGTCGCGCCGACCGAGCTGCTGGAGGCGGGCGGACGATGAGCGAACCGGCGGGCGCAGAGGCCGCCGAGCGGGCCAAGTCGCGGCGGCGTCTGCTGACGCTGGCGGAGTTCGTCGCGGTCGCGGGGCTGATGGTGGCCGCGCTGACCCTGTACCTGAACTGGTCGCAGCGGCGCAGCGACGCCGAGGACAAGGCCGCCACCGCCAGCGCCCAGCGGCAGGAGCGCGCTCGGCTCGATCTGACCGCGACGGTCGAGGCTAACGGCCGTCGCCTGCTGCTGCGCGATCCGAACCATGATCTTCAGGATGTCTCGATAGACTTTCCCAAGGCATCCGGCATCGGACGCCAGGCCCCGGTCGGCGATCCCGCCATCGAAGCCGAGCCGATCGCCGGGCCGATCCTGACACTGACTGACGGCAAGGCCGACACCCGCGAGGGGCGGTTGCCCACGCTTATCACCGTGCGGTACTGGGACGGCGACACCTCGCGGACTGTCACCGGCCTCTACGACATCATCTGGAGCACCCATGGCCGCCTTCTGCGCGGACGGACGCTGCGACTGGAAGGCTTGCGGCTGCGCGATCGAAGCGGCACGACCGCCAAGCTCGAAGCCGCCTGGACGGCTCGACGGAATTAAAGAGGCAACATTCCTGCCCCTATAGGGGAAGAATGATAGAGGGTCGGTTCGCTTTCAGACGCCCCGCGCATAAATGACGTCGTCAAAGATGGTGTCGCCGACCTTGAACTGGCGCGCCCCGGCAAGTGTGAAGCCCTCGCGCTCATAAAAAGCGCGGGCGCGTTCGTTGATGCCGAGTACGCCCAACAGCATACGGCGGCGCCCCATCGCACGCGCCTCATCGATCGCCATCGCCATCAGCCTGTGGCCCAGGCCGGTGCCGCTCGTCAGGGACAGGGTATAAATGCGGCGAAGCTCGATATCCCACACATCCGTCTGAACCGGCAGATCGGGCGGGGTTAGCAGCGTATAGCCGACCGGCGCCGCGCCGTCGGGATGCTCCGCCAGTGTCGCCACGCAGGCCGGATCGGCGATCCAGCCGTCGAACTTGCCGGGCGAGCTGTTCAGGGTGCAGTGGCGCACCATGTCGGGACCGGCGATGGTCCCTGCAAACGTCTCGAGGAAGGTGGCGGCCGCGACGAGCGACAGCGCAGGCGCATCGCCCGGCCCTGCCCGTCGCAGCCGCCATTCCATCAGCCGACGATTTCTTCCGGCTTGAAGAAATACGCGATCTCGATCGCGGCATTCTCGTCCGAGTCCGAACCATGGACGGTGTTGGCTTCGATCGACTCGGCCAGTTCTTTGCGGATCGTGCCCGGCTCGGCGTTCGCAGGGTTGGTCGCACCCATGATGTCGCGGTTGCGCTGCATGGCGTTCTCACCCTCGAGAACCTGCACGACGACCGGACCCGAGATCATGAACTCGACCAGATCGTTGAAGAAGGGGCGCTCCTTATGGACCGCGTAGAAGCCCTCGGCCTGCTCGCGGGTCATCTGGATGCGCTTCGAGGCGACGACGCGCAGGCCGGCTTCCTCCAGCATCTTGGTGACGGCGCCGGTCAGGTTGCGGCGGGTCGCGTCGGGCTTGATGATCGAAAAGGTACGGTTCGCGGCCATGATGGTCACGCAGCTCCTGAATAAGTGAGTTGGCTGGAAGTGGCGCCGCCCTAGTCGGGGCGGCACGTCAATGCAATGTCTTATGGTAGGACGGTTCGTCCGAAACCTGTTCAACCCTGCGAAGCGATGGCTGCCGAGCGCAATCTCACCCCAACGCCCGCGCCAGGGCTATGAACTCCGCGACCGACAGCGTCTCAGCACGGCGGGCGGGATCCAGTCCGATCGACTCCATCGCCTCCACCGCGCCGGAAACGGGCTTCAAGCTCTGGCGCAGCATCTTGCGGCGCTGCCCGAAAGCCGCGGCCGTCAGGCGTTCCAACGTACGGAAGCTGACGCCTTCGGGGGCGGGCTTGGGCGTGATGTGAACCACCGCCGACATGACCTTGGGCGGCGGGGTGAAGGCCGAGCGATGGACCGGCATCGCGATCCGCGATTCGCTACGCCACTGAGTCAGCACGGCCAGGCGGCCATAGGAAGACTGGTCGGGCGCGGCGACGATCCGCTCCGCCACTTCCTTCTGGAACATCAGCGTGCACGACTTCCACCAGGGCAGCCACGCCCCCGACAGCCAGCCGACCAGAAGCGGCGTGCCGACATTATAGGGCAGGTTGGAGACGATGTGCGGCTGCCGCTCGAACAATTCGGGCGCGTTGATGCGCAGCGCATCCCCCTCAATCAGCTTCAACCGGCCGGGGAAGGCGTCGGCCAGTTCGACAAGCGCCGGGATGCAGCGCCGGTCGCGCTCGATCGCGGTCACGCGGCCACCGGCCATCAGCAGGGCACGGGTCAGGCCGCCGGGGCCGGGGCCGATCTCCAGCACCTCCTGGTCGGTCAAGTCGCCGGGGATGGCGGCGATACGCGCCAGCAACTGTCCGTCGAACAGGAAATTCTGGCCGAGCGACTTGGCCGCGGACAGGCCATGGCGCGCGATGACCTCACGCAAGGGCGGAAGCGGCGTAACGGGTTCCATGTCAGGCGGCGGCTTCGGCCCGCCGACGTGCGGCATCGCCCGCCATCGCGATGGCGGCGATCATCGCCCCCGGATGCGCGCTGTCCTGTCCCGCCAGGCCAAAGGCGGTGCCGTGGTCGGGTGAGGTCCGCACGATGGGCAGGCCTAGCGTGATGTTCACGCCCTCGTCGAAATGCAGCGTCTTGATCGGCACCAGCGCCTGATCGTGATAGCAACAAAGCGCCGCGTCGTAGCGGGCGCGCGCACGCGGATGGAACAGCGTGTCGGCCGCGAACGGCCCGGTCGCGTCGATGCCTTCCGCGCGAAGCTGCGCGATGGCAGGCTCGATGAAGTCGATTTCCTCGCGGCCGATCGCACCGCTTTCCCCTGCATGGGGGTTCAGGCCAGCGAAGACGAGCCGAGGCTCGCGAATGCCGAAATTCTTGCAAAGCCCGCGCGCGGTCGCCCGGCCCTTGGCGACGATCAGTTCGACCGACAAAAGGCTGGACACCGCCGCCAGCGGGACATGGGTGGTGATCGGCACGACCCGCAAGGACGGACCGGCGAGCATCATCACCGCATTCTCTCCCGCCACACCGCAGCGTTCAGCGACGAATTCGGTCTGGCCGGGATGGGTGAAGCCGATATCGTAGAGCTGCGCCTTGCTGACCGGTCCCGTGACGAGCGCACTCGCCGCATCGGAGCGGACCAGTCCGACCGCCAGCTCCAGCGCGTGGAGCGCGCACCGCGCGCCCTCGACATCGGGTTGGCCGGGACGGATTTCGCCCGCATCGTCTACGGACAATATCGGCAGCGCCTCGTCGAACGCCGCGACAGCCGCCGCCATGTCCGAAACGCGCACCGTCGGACCGTCCCAGACCCGCGCGATGGCACGCGAATCGCCCACCGCAAGGAAGGGCGGCAGCCCCGCCTCACGGCGCGCCGCCCAGGCCTTGGCGATGATCTCCGGCCCGATCCCGGCCGGGTCGCCCATCGAGATCGCAAGCGGCCGGATCATCTCAGCGATATTCGATCACCGCGTCACGACGAAGGTCGCGCATCTTCTGGTTGGCGCGCAGATTGACCCGCTGCTGTTCGACCTGATTCTGGATCTGGTCGTTGGTCGGCAGGTTGCCCGAGCGCGGCTCTTCACGGTCACAGAGGACCAGCGAGCGTACACCCTGTTCCGGCGAACCGAAGGGCGGGGTCGCCTGACCGATCTGCAGTTTCAGCAGGATTTCCTGCAGCGGTGCAGGAAGCTGGCGGATCGTCACCTGATCGTTGTCGACAACCTCGGCCTTCAACGCGGTCGCGACACGCTGCACGTCGCCGCAGCCGCGAATGGTCTGGATTTCCTTGGCGAAGTCGGCCGCACGGGCGCTGGCCTGGGCCTGGGTGGTGCCCGCCGGGAACTTGACCGTCAGCTGCTTGAGCGACAGGCGCGAATCGCGCGGATCGGCGGTCAGCACCTGACGCTTGTCGGTCAGGTACAGGATCGAGAAGCCACCCGGAATCTGGATCGGTCCGGCAACCTGCCCGACCTGCATCTGCCCCACGGCGGCCTGGAGCTCGGGCGGCAGCTGCGCCGCGCGCACCCAGCCGAGATCGCCGTTCACGGCGCGGGTCGAAGCCTCGGAAAAGCTGCGGGCGAAATATTCGAAAGGCTGCTGGCCCTTCTGGATCTCGCCGATGATCTGGCGGGCATTGTTGAACACCTGCTGCCCGGTCGCCTCGTTGGCGGAGAGGAAAATCTCCTTGAGATTATATTCCTCGGTGCCCTTGGCGGCTTCCAGGCGGGCGCGGATCGCGTTCACTTCCTCGTCGCCGACATTGACGAAGGGCTCGACCCGCTTGCGCAGATAGCGGCTCCAGGCCAGCTCGCCCTCGATCTGGCGGCGCATCGATTTCTCGGAGGAACCAACCTGCCGCAGGAAGGTGTTCATCTCGGCCGGCGTCTTGCCGAACTGCTTGGAGAAACGGGCATAGGCCTGGTTGATCTCGTCCGCGGTGACGGTGACCTCGGCGGTCTTGGCTTCCTGGATCTGCAGCGTTTCGTCGATCAGCTGGCGCAGGATCTGCATGCGCAGGCGATCGCGGTCCTCGGCCGACAGGTTGGTCACATTGTTCAGCGCCATGGCCAGTGCCATGCGCTGGTCGATGTCGGTCTGGGTCAGCACGGTGTCGTTGACGATGGCGGTCGGCTTGCGGACATTGGGGTCCAGCTTGCCGAACAGTTGCAGGTTCGACGGGATGTTCAGCCCGCCCGTGTCCGGCACGGCCTGATCCGGAACGGTCTGCGCCAGCGCGCCCGTCGCCAGTGCGACCAGCATCAGCGTTGCGCCCGCGCGGATGCCGCGGCCCTTGGTACGAATGTCGTGCTTCACCGTGTCTGTGATCCTCATCGCGCCTGATGGGGCGCGTAACCGTCGCGATATGGGTCGACCATGCTGAATACTGGCTTAGCGACCGAGATTGGTGAACGCCAGAGTCAACAGGAAGCTGTTGCCTGCGCGCGCGTCGCCCGTCTGCACATAGTCGCGCCGCCAGGTGAAGCCGAGCCGCAGGCAGTCGTCCTCATATTGCACGCCCAGCCGGTGCCGAATCGGATCGAAGCCGTTCGACAGCGACAGCGCATCCTCCGACCGGTCGGTCAGGTCGATGACGGTCGATCCGAACGCCGACCAGAAGCGGGCGAACTGGACCCGACCCGCCAGCCGGACCTCCTCGCGATCCTGCAAATCCTCGATCGAAGTGAAGATGTTACGCTTCAGGCGAAGATAGCCGATCTGCGCATAGGTGGTGCGCGATCCGACCGTCGCGTCGATCTCGTTCCGGCGCACCGCGAAGCTGTCCTTGTCGAGCCGGAAGCGATGGGTCAGCGAGACGAAGTCGCGGAAGCGCAGCTCCGTCCGCCCGACAATGTCCGACCAGCGATCCGACAGGCCGGTGCCGGGGTAGAGGATCGTCGGCCGATCGTTCAGGCGGAAGCTTTGCCCGACAAGCGTGTCGAAGGTGAAGCCCGGCAAGGTCAACGCCCATTGCGCACCATAGGTGATGCGCGTCGAATCCTCGAATCGGTCGTAACCGGGGAAGCGGTTCAGCGCGAAGAGGTTGGAGTCCTCCAGATCGACCGACCGTGCGTCCTCATTGGGGATCTCGATATTGCGGATTTTGGGGCTGGCGACGATCTGGACGCGCGGGGTGAAGCGCTGGCTGCCGCCCCAGAGTTCGCCGACGAACGGCCATTTCACGTCGACCGCCAGCGCGCCGATGCCGCGCCCCTGGAACCCGGCCAACCCCTGATAGACCAGCGGAGTGGTGGCGATGTTGTTGGCGTTATAGGCGTCGGCACGGCCATAGGCGGTGAAGGTCACTTCCTGACCCCAGTTGGTCAGGCGGCGCAGATCCCAGCGCAGGCTGGCGAATGCGCGCTGCGTGTCTTGCCCGGCGGTGCGGCTGATCGCCAGCGTGTTCAGCTGCATCTCGAACTTGCCGCCCAGCAGCCCGTCGTCGAACCGGCGGCGATAGTCGAGCTCGGGCAGCGCGATCGGCTGTTGCCCCTGCGGATCGTTGACGCGCAGCGTTTCGACATACCAGCCGGTCAGCGAGAAATAGCTGTCGGCGTCGATATGCTCCAGGCTGGCGGTGGTGCGCAGCCGGTCGTCGCGCGAAATGTCGTAGCGGCGCAGGAAGGTGCGGTCGGTGGTGATCCGCATCGAGCCGGACAGGCTCCATTCGGGCGACAGCTGATAGCGGCCGACCGCATCCAGATAGCCACGAAACGCCTGGGTCGTGTCGGTCGGGTTCAGCGTGTTGAGGTCGTCGCTACGGCGGCTGGCGGTGCCATAGCCCGTGATACGGAACGCGCCGAGCGTGTTCAGCTCCTCATACTGTGCCTCCATCATCGGCAGCACGGCGGTAAAGACGTGCGGCGTGACGGTCAGGCCCTTGTTGGGGGCGAGACGCCAGTAATAGGGCACGGCCACCTCGACCCCGTTCACCCGGTCCAGCCGGATATCGGGCGTCAGGAAGCCGCTGTCGCCGCCTGGACCGACGGGCGCGGACAGGCGCGGCAGCGGGATCGTCGGCAGCCCGAACAGGTTGAGCTTGGCGCCGGTGAAATAGACGCGCTCGCGGTCCGGGCGATAGGTGACGCGGACGGCGGTGATCTTCCAGGACGGCTCCTTGGGGCAGCCCTCCGACGTCTCGACCGCGCAGGGCGTATAGGCGGCGCGCTCCAGATTGACCGTGCCGTCCTGCTGGCGCGTACCACGAACGGCGGCGAGGCGGCCGCCCTGCTCCAGCACCACCAGCATATTGTCGACCACGCCGTCCTTCAGCGAATCGGTCAGCTCGATCTGGTCGCCATAGGCGATGTCGCCCTGTGGGTTGGTGACGGCGATATTGCCGGTCGCCAGCACCTTGCCCGTCTTGCGGTTCCAGGTGACCTTGTCGGCGCGCAGCCGTTCGCCCTCGCGCAGCATCCGCACTTCGCCGGTCGCGGTCACGACATCGGCATTGATGTCATATTCCAGCTGGTCGGCGCTGAAGCGCACCTGATCGGCGTTGGTCGGGGCCGGGCCTTCGCTGGGCGGCGGCGCCACGGGGCGATCCTGAAGGTCCTGCGCGGCGACGGCGGGACTCGCCATCACAGTCGCGATCCCAAGCGCGAATGGCAGGGCGCTGCCGGTCAGAAGCGTCATTCTGCGCACGATGATATCTGGTCCGTCCTTGCCGACACGATGATGAAGCCTCCCCCGGCAGGGCGACGCCTTGAAAGGCCTGCCTATCGCATCACCGGCGGCTTGCTGCAATCGCGCGCTTGCCACGACGATCCAAGAGCCTAGATGATAGCAACTGCTACCAGTTCAGCAGAGGGTTTCCATGCAGATCGCCTTTACCTCCACCGTCGAAGCCGGTGACGTGCTCGTCCTTCCCTTCATGAAGGATGCCGTCGATACCGGCAGGATCGAAGGGGATGGTGCGGCAGCGCTCGCCAAGGCGGCGGTCGACGCTGCGCGCTTCAAGGGAGAAGCGGGCACGATCGTCGAGCTGTTTGCCACCGTCGGCGACGCCGCACGCCGCGTGCTGCTGCTCGGTATCGGCGAAGGCAAGGAAGTCGATTGGCGAAAGGCAGGCGGCGCGTTGACCGCCAAGCTGCTGACCAATGCCTCGTCGGCGTCGGTCGATCTGAGCGGCCTGTCGGCCAAGCCTGCGGCCGATGCGGTGGCGAGCTTTGCCGGGGCGGCGGTCCAGCGCGGCTGGCGTCACGACGTATATCGTACCAAGCTGCCGGAAACCTCGAAGCCGACCTTGACTCGTATCGCGATCGTCGATGCCAGGGCCGATGCGGAAGCCGCCTTTGCGCGCGTCCATGCGGTCAATGGCGGGCTGGAGTTGACCCGAACGCTCGTATCCGAGCCGCCGAACAAGCTGTACCCGGAAACCTTCGTCGAGCGCGTCCTGAAGGACGTCGAGGGCCTGGGCCTTGAAGTCACCGTGCTGGACGAGGCGCAGATGCGCGACTTGGGCATGGGTGCGCTGCTAGGCGTCAGCCAGGGTTCGGTGCGTGAAGGGCGCCTGTTGGTCCTGAAGTGGAACGGGCGCGCGGCCGATGCGGAAACGCTGGCGCTGGTCGGCAAGGGCGTGACCTTCGACACCGGCGGCATCTCGATCAAGCCCGCCGCTGGCATGGAAGACATGAAGTGGGACATGGGCGGCGCTGGCGCGGTCGCGGGCGCGATGAAGGCGATCGCGGCGCGCAAGGCTAAGGCCAATGTCGTCGGCGTTATGGGCCTGGTCGAGAATATGCCCGACGGCAATGCGCAGCGTCCCGGTGACGTCGTCACCTCCATGTCGGGCCAGACGATCGAGGTCATCAACACCGACGCGGAAGGCCGCCTCGTCCTGTGCGACGCACTGACCTGGGTCCAGAAGACGCATTCGCCCTCGACCATCGTAGACCTCGCCACGCTGACCGGCGCGATGATCATCAGCCTGGGCAGCGAGCATGGCGGTCTGTTCGCCAATGACGACACGCTGGCCGAGTCGCTGCTCGCGGCGGGCACCGCGACCGGCGAGAAGCTGTGGCGCTTCCCGCTGGCCGAGGCGTACGACAAGCTGATCGACAGCCAGATCGCGGACATGAAGAATGTCGGCCCGCGCGGGGCCGGTTCGATCACCGCTGCGCAGTTCCTGAAGCGCTACATCAACGAGGGCGTGGCCTGGGCGCATCTCGACATTGCGGGCATGGTCTGGTCGGACAAGCCGGGCGTCAACCACGACAAGGGCGCGACCGGTTACGGCGTGCGTCTGCTCGACCAGTTCGTCGCGGACCGGTTCGAGGCGTAAGTGGGTAAGGAGCGGCGCGATGCAGGTCGATTTCTATCATCTGACGATCGCGCCGCTCGACCGGCTGCTGCCCGTCATCGCCGAGCGGGTAATGACGGGAGGCGGACGGTTGCTGATCGTCAGCGGCGACGCCGACCAGCGCGCCGCGCTGGACCGGCAATTATGGATGATCCCGGCGGACGGCTTCCTGCCCCATGCCCAGGCGGGCGAGGGAGACGATACCGCCCAGCCGGTGCTCATCGCAGGTGAGGTTCAGCCGACCAATGGCGCGCGTCATATCGCGCTGGCGGATGGCATCTGGCGTGACAAAGCGCTGAACTTCGACCGAGCCTTTCACTTCTTCGACGGCGATCGCATCGGCGAGGCGCGTACCGCTTGGCGCGCGCTGGCCGACCATGAGGGCGTCGAGCGGCGTTACTGGAAACAGAATGACCAGGGCCGCTGGGAGCAGGCGGCTTAGCCCGCTGCCAGTTACCCTGCCCCGTCTTACGGTTTAGGCGGTGTCTTGCTGTCGATCTGTGCCGTCGTCACGGTCGCGGGCGGTCCCTTGGCGATCTGCGCCGCAAGCGCCGTCGCATCGGCGCAATCGCTTTTGCAGAGCGTCTTGATCTTGGCGAGGTTGTCCTTGGCACGCGCCACCGCTCCGCGCTGCACCAATGCCTCCCCTTGACCACGCAGCGCGCGGGTGTCGTTGGGGTCGAGCAACAGCGCCTCACGGTACAGGCGGATCGCCTTGCCCGGCAGGCCGCGCGCGTCCGCCACCTCGCCGAGCAGGATGAACGCGGCCCGGTTGCGCGGATCGACCGCCACCGCCGTCTCCAGCATATCCGTCGCGCCGTCGAGATTGCCTGCCGCCTTCAACCCCCGCGCCTGTTCAAGCAACTGCATCGAGCGGGCGTCGATCTGGCTGTCCGGGCGCTGGCCGCTGAGCGAGGTGGAAAGCGAAACCACCGCCAAAGCGGCGGCGGCGGCCAGGGACGACAAACGCATGAGGAACTCCGGACGTGGCACTGAACCGAATGCTAGCATGGCGCCCGGAGGCAGGCGACAAAAAAGCCGTCCGTGCCATGGGTCGCCGGGTCGAGTCGCTGGCCGAAGCCATGCGGCACACCGATGGCGGGGTCGACCGGCTCGGCCGACCAGCCCGAATGGCGTGAGAGGAAGGCAGCCACTTGGTCGGTGCCCTCGGCATCGAGCAGCGAACAGACGATATAGACCAGCCGCCCGCCCGGCTTGACCAGCCCGGCGCCGATTTCCAGCACCTCGGTCTGCATCATGCCCAGCCGCGCCAACCGTTCCGGCGTCAGGCGCCAGCGCGCTTCGGGATTGCGCCGCCATGTGCCGGTGCCGGAACAGGGCGCATCGATCAGGACGCCATCCGCCTTGCCCGACCAGTCGGACAGCATCTCGACCTCGCAGCCAGGGTTGAGCAACCGGCTTTCGATGATCGTCGCCCCGGCCCGCTCGGCGCGAGGCGCAAGCCGTTGCAGCCGCGCCCGATCGATATCGCAGGCGAGCAGCGCGCCCTGATTGTTCATCGCCGCCGCAAGCTGAAGCGTCTTGCCCCCTGCCCCGGCGCACAGGTCCACGATCCATTCGCCGGGCTTCGCCGCCAGGGCCGCGCCCACCAGCTGGCTGCCTTCGTCCTGCACTTCGACGAGCCCGGCGCGGTACGGATCGGACTGTTCGATCGGCGTTCCGTTGGGCAGGCGCAGGCCCATCGGCGCGTGCGGCGTGGGAACCGCGTCTGGCCATTGCTCCAGCACCGCCGCCCGCGTCGTTGCAAGGCTGTTGACCCGAATATCGAGCGGCGCGCGCTCGACCAGGGCCGCCTGTTGGGTGGCATCCAGCCCGGAGGCCTTCAGCGCCTCGACCAACCAGGACGGAGCGACGCCCGCCGCGGCACGCGGTTCGTCGCTGGTCATCGGCGCGGGGCCATGCCCGGTCCCGTCGAAGGTCGCCGCGATCGCCGGATCACGATCCGCCACCGCCAGCATCGCCGCGCGCCCGGAGGACGGCACCGGCCCCGCCTGCCGAATGGCGGCATAGACCAGCTCGCGCACCGCGCGCCGGTCCTTGGATCCGGCATAGCGGCGCGTGGCGAAATAGCGGGCGATCAGCGTGTCCGCCGCCGCACCGCCGCTGGCGGCCGCGGCGACGATCTCGTCGAGCAACTCGATCGCCGCCTGGGTTCTTGCGGCGGGGGTCATGCGAAGCGCTCCGTCAGCTTAGCGGGTCGGATAATTGGGGGCTTCCCGCGTGATCGTCACGTCGTGGACGTGGCTTTCCTTCAGGCCCGCGCCCGTGATCTGGACGAACTGCGCCCGCTCGCGCAGAGCCTCCAGCGTCGCCGAGCCGGTATAGCCCATCGCCGCCTTGATGCCGCCGACCAGCTGGTGGATGACGTCGCGCGCCGGGCCCTTATAGGCGACCTGACCCTCGATGCCTTCGGGCACCAGCTTCATCTGATCCTTGATGTCGCCCTGGAAATAGCGATCCGCCGAACCACGGCCCATCGCCCCGACCGAGCCCATGCCACGATAGGACTTATAGGCACGGCCCTGGTACAGGAAGGTTTCGCCCGGCGCCTCTTCGGTGCCCGCCAACAGCGAGCCGACCATGCAGGCGCCCGCGCCCGCCGCCAGCGCCTTGGCGAGGTCGCCCGACGTGCGCAGACCGCCATCGGCGATCACCGGCACCCCCGATTTCCAGCCTTCCTCGGCGCAGTCCATCACGGCGGTCAACTGTGGCACGCCGACGCCCGCAACGACGCGGGTGGTGCAGATCGAACCCGGCCCGATCCCGACCTTCACCGCATCCGCGCCCGCATCAATGAGCGCACGGGTGGCGGCTGCGGTTGCGACGTTGCCCGCGATCACCTGTACCGTGTCGGACAGCTTCTTGGCCGCCTCGACCGCCCGCGCGACGTCGCGATTATGACCGTGTGCGGTATCGATGATGACGCAGTCGACCTCGGCCTCGATCAGAGCACGGGTGCGCTCGAAGCCCTTTTCGCCGACCGTCGAGGCGGCGGCGACGCGCAGGCGACCCGCGGCATCCTTGGTGGCCGAGGGATAGGTGACAGCCTTTTCGATATCCTTGACCGTGATGAGGCCGACGCAGCGATAGCTGTCGTCCACGACCAGCAGCTTCTCGATCCGGCGCGCATGGAGCAGGCGGCGCGCCTCGTCCTGGCCGACGCCGACCTTTACGGTCGCCAGATCCTCATGGGTCATCAGCTCGGAGACGGGCTGCTGCGGATTCTCGGCGAAGCGCACGTCGCGGTTGGTCAGGATGCCGACCAGGCGGCCGTCGAACTCGACGACGGGAATGCCGCTGATCCGGTGGCGGGCCATCAGCGCCTGCGCTTCGGCGAGCGTCGCGGTCGGCGAGATGGTGATCGGGTTGACGACCATACCGCTTTCGAACCGCTTGACCTGGCGCACGGCGGCGACCTGCTGATCCACGGTCAGGTTGCGGTGGAGCACGCCCATGCCACCCAGCTGCGCCATGACGATCGCCATGTCGGCCTCGGTCACGGTGTCCATCGCCGCCGACAGGACGGGAATGTTGAGCGCGATCGAGCGGGTCAGTTGCGTCCGCGTGTCTGCGGTGCTCGGCAGAACGTCGGACTCCTGGGGCACGAGGAGCACGTCGTCGAAGGTGAGGCCGAGGCGGATATCCATGGGGCTGCCAAATCCTGCGGAGGGAACAAGTGGCGGGCCATGTAACCAAAGCAAGCCGTTCCCGCTAGGCCCTTGCTGCAACGCCGTGCTAGAACCTGCTTCAGACAGATATGGGGGAGCCGTCCATGGGCCTGATCATCGCCGCACTCGCCGTCCTGCTGGTGCTGATGTATCTGATGATGTCGATCAAGATCGTCCGCCAGGGCTATCAATATACGATCGAGCATTTCGGCCGCTATACCGGCACGGCCATCCCCGGTTTCAACTTCTACCCCGCCTTTTTCTATCGTGTCGGCCGCAAGGTGAACATGATGGAGCAGGTGATCGACATTCCGGGGCAGGAGATCATCACCAAGGACAATGCGATGATCTCGACCGACGGGGTCGTCTTCTTTCAGGTGCTGGACGCGCCCAAGGCGGCCTATGAGGTGTCTGATCTCTATGTCGCGCTATTGAACCTCGTGACGACCAATTTGCGCACCGTCATGGGCTCGATGGATCTGGACGAAACCTTGTCCAAGCGCGACGAGATCAATGCGCGACTGCTCAATGTGGTCGACCATGCGACGACGCCCTGGGGCGTGAAGATCACGCGCGTCGAGATCAAGGACATCCGGCCGCCGGTCGACATCGTCAACGCCATGGCTCGCCAGATGAAGGCCGAACGTGAGAAGCGCGCCAATATCCTCGAGGCGGAGGGCTCGCGCGCCTCGGAAATCCTGCGCGCCGAAGGGCAGAAGCAGGCGCGTATTCTGGAGGCCGAAGGCCGCCGCGAGTCAGCCTATCGCGACTCGGAGGCCCGCGAGCGCGCGGCCGAAGCGGAGGCCAAGGCGACCCGCGTCGTCTCCGAGGCGATCGAGTCGGGCGGCACGCAGGCGATCAACTATTTCATCGCCCAGAAATATGTCGAGGCGGTCGGCAAGTTCGCGACCAGCCCCAATGCCAAGACCATCCTGTTCCCGGTCGAGGCGACTCAGCTGATCGGGACGCTGGGCGGCATCGGCGAGCTGGCCAAGGAGGCGCTGGCGCCGCAAAAGGGAACGCCCGCCCAGCCCGCCACCCCGCGTGTCACCACCAAGCCGGGGCCGTTCGACCAGTCCCAGTCGTGACGATCGGCGAACTCGACCCCGCCGCGCTGTGGCTGGCGGGGGCATTGGCGCTCGGGATCGCCGAGCTGCTCGTGCCGGGCGTCTTCCTGATTTTCCTGGCCATTGCGGCGGGTGTGACCGCCGTCACCACTTGGGCAATGCCGGACTTGCCGGTCGGGCTGCAGCTCGCCGACTTTGCGGTCTGGAGCGTCGTATGCGTCATGATCGGGCGGCGCTGGTATCGCGACTTTCCCGTCGAGAGCGACGCGCCCGTCCTCAACGAACCCGCCCGGCGGCTGCGCGGGCAGATCGTGACCGTTACCACGCCGATCGTGGGTGGTGAGGGTCGCGCCCGGCTGGGCGATGGCGAATGGCCGGTGCGTGGACCGGATGCGGTCAGCGGAACCCGCCTGCGCGTTGCGCATGTCGATGGCGGGATGCTTCTCGTCGAACCAATCGAGACGAACGCAGCCGTTTAGCCGCGCTGTTGCGCCAACACCTCATAGGCCATGACGGCGGTCGCCACCGCGGCGTTCAGGCTGTCGGCCTTACCCAGCATCGGGATCTTAACCAGCGTATCGCACGCCTCGGCATATTCGGGCGGCATCCCCTGCGCCTCATTGCCGGTCAGCAGGAAGGTCGGCGCGGCATAGTGCGCGGAGCGATAATCGGTATCGGTGTCGAGGCTCAGCCCCACCAGCTGCCCCGGCCCCTTCCGCAGCCAGTCTAGGAAAGGCTGCCACTCGGTCTTGACGATCGGCACGGTGAACAGCGCGCCCATGCTGGCGCGAACCGCCTCGACCGAAAAGGGATCGACGCATTCGCCGACTAGGATCAGCCCCCCTGCCCCGACCGCATCGCCGGTACGCAGGATGGTCCCCAAATTGCCCGGATCACGTAGACGCTCGGCGACCAGCCAGATGCCGGATGTGCTACGGTCCAGCTCATCGAGCGTGACGCCCAATTCCTCGAACACGCCGACGACCGCCTGCGGATTGTCCTTGCCCGACAGTTTCGACAGGATGTCCGGCGTCGTCTCGATCGCCTCGCCCTCCGACGCCTCGACCGCCGCGATCAGGTCGCGGACCAGCGGGTGGCCCGCCGACGGCTTGGCGTAGAATAACAGGGTCGGCAGTCGCCCGGTTTCGCGCGCTTCGGTCAGGATGCGCAGCCCCTCGGCGAGGAATTGGCGGGATTGCTTGCGATGGCGCTTGTCGCGCAGGTCGCGGGCCCACTTGATCAGCGGGTTGGAATAAGCGGTAATTTCACGGGGCATCAGTCTTCGCCGAACTTCGCTTCCACCAGCGCGACCAGCGCCTCGACCGTCTCGCCCGCGCCGTCGCCGGCCGCGCTGATTGTGATGGTGTCGCCCATCGCGGCGCCCAGCATCATCAGGCCCATGATCGAGGTGCCCGTGACCGTGCTGCCGTCCTTGGCGACCCGAACCTCGCAGGGCTGGGTCGAGGCCAGCGTCACGAACTTGGCGCTGGCGCGCGCGTGGAGGCCACGGCGGTTGGTGATGAGGACGGTGCGCGTCTGCTCCGTCATGCGGCGGCCTCGCCCAGCACTTCCGACGCAACCGAGATATATTTCCGCCCCGCCTCGCGCGCCGCGGCAACGGCATCGACGACCTGCATCGACTTGCGCGCCGAACCCAGGCGGATGAGCATCGGCAGGTTCATCCCCGCAATCACCTCGACCCGGCCGCGTTCCATCAGCGAAATGGCGAGGTTGGAGGGCGTGCCGCCGAACAGATCGGTCAACACGATCACGCCGCGCCCGGCATCGACCGTGGCGATCGCCGCCGCAATGTCGGTGCGCCGCTCCTCCATGTCATCCTCAGGCCCGATCGCGATGGTCGCGATCCGCTCCTGCGGGCCGACCACATGTATCATCGCGGTCACGAACTCATCGGCGAGCCGCCCGTGCGTCACCAGAACCAGACCGATCATGTCAGACACGCATATCCATCATTGTTTGGCCGGCTTGGCTTCAAGTGAGTCTTTCGGCACGGCACCCAAATCACGATGCACCACCGTGGGGGAAAAACCGTTCTGGCGCAACCGTCCCGCGATCCGTTCGGCGACATGGACCGACCTATGTCTCCCTCCGGTACAGCCGATGGCCACGGTAATATAGGATTTGCCCGACGCGATATAGCGTGGGACCAAGGTGTCGAGCAGCACCTCGATCTGCCCCACCGCCGTTTCGTAAGCCGGGTCGTGACGGATATAGTCGATGACACCCTGGTCCAGCCCAGTGCCGGGACGCAGCTCCGCCGACCAGTGTGGATTGCGCAGGAACCGCATGTCGAAGACGAGGTCGGCGTTGCGGGGCAACCCCTTGGAAAAGCCGAACGACATGACGGTCAGCACCGGCTCGCTGAGCCCGTCGACCGCGTAATTGGCGCGCAGCCACTGGCCCAGATCGTTGCTGGTCATGTTGGTCGTGTCGAGCAGCCGGTCGGCCATGTCGCGAAGCGGCGCCAGCAATGTCCGCTCATGCGCGATACCGTCATCGGCGGCCCGGTCCATCGCCAGCGGATGGCGATGCCGCGTCTCGGCATAACGGCGCTTCAGCTCTGCCCCGCCGCAATTCAGGAATAGCGTCTCGATGGCGAGATTGGGGCGCTCGTTCAGCCGCCGGATGCTCTGCGTGATCTGGTCCGGCGCAAAATCGCGTGTCCGCACGCCGATGCTGATCGCCAGCGGCCGATTCTTGCCCTCCATACCCGTGGGCGGGGCGGCCTCCAACAGGCCGTTGAGCAGGAACAGCGGTAGGTTGTCGACGACTTCCCAGCCCAGATCCTCCAGCGTCTTGAGCGTGGTCGATGTCCCTGCCCCGGACATGCCGGTCACCAGCAGGATACGTTTTCGGTCCATCAGGGATATTCCTCAAGGCGCGCAGCCAGCAGTTCGACCTTGATCGGGGCCGATGCCGGACGGGGATTGAGCCTGTATATAGGCAGTGTGACGTCCAAGATCATGGTCTGACACGGCTCCGGCAGGCGTTCTTCGGCATCCGGATCGGCGGCGAGGTCGATAACGAGGTGGATCGTCGCGCTTGGTTGGTGCGGGAAAGGCAGGATGCCGACGCCCCGAACCTCCAGCAGTCCGGCGATGCGTTCGGGCACGGTGACGTGCAGAGCACGATCCGCCGCCAGCGCTTCGACATAATCGTCACCGACCAGTGTCGCCCCCCGATCGATCAACCGAAGCGCCAGATCGGATTTGCCCGCCCCGGAAGGCCCCCGCAGCATCACGCCGACCTCACCGATCAGGACACAGGTAGCATGGATCAGCTGGCCGCTCATATGATCACCGACAGCGGCAGCCGGACGACGAAGCGCGCTCCGCTCATCCGGTCCTCACGCGACTCGACATGGATGCGCCCCTGATGCGCCTCGACGATGGTCCGGGCGATGGCGAGGCCCAGCCCCGAATGGCGTCCGAAATTCTCCGAGCTCGGGCGGATCGAGTGGAAACGGCGGAAGATCGCCTCGCGCGCTTCCTCGGGCACGCCCGGCCCTTCATCCTCCACGCGCACGACCCAATCGTCCGGCTCACGCGCAAGGCTGATCGCGACCACCGCCTCGTCGGGGGAAAAGGATAGGGCATTGTCGATCAGGTTCTCGAACACTCGCTCCAGCCGCGCACCTTCGCCAGATACCATCGCCGGGCCCGGCTCGGTCGAATCGAAACGCAGGCGGATACTCCGCTCGACCCCGCGCGCCTCACGCTGCGCGATCAGTCCGGCGAGGAGGGCGTTCAGATTGACGGGGTCGAACTTCGCGCGGCTGAGCTGCGCGTCGAGCCGCGATGCATCCGAAATATCGGTGATGAGCCGGTCGAGCCGCCGCACATCATCCCGCACGATCGCCAGCAACTGTGCCTGGAGCGCGGGATCATGGACCGTCTCCAGCGTGTCAACGGCGGAGCGAAGCGAGGCGAGCGGGTTCTTCAACTCGTGCGTGACGTCGGCCGCGAACGCCTCCGTCGCGTCGATCCGCGCGCGCAGCGCCAGGCTCATGTCCGACAGCGCACGGGCCAGCATCCCCAGCTCGTCGCGCCGATCGGGCAAGCGCGGCACCACCACCTCACGCGCGCGCCCCAGCCGGACCCGCACCGCCGCGCGCGCCAATCGTCGCAGCGGGCGAACGATGGTGCGTGCCAGGAAGAGCGACAGCAGGACCGAGATAAGCGCCACCAGCGCGAGCAGAACGCTCAACCGGAACCGCTCGATGCGCACCGTCTCGGTGATGAACCGGGCGTTCTCGGTCGCCATGATTGCTCCGCCGCTGGGCAGCGGCGCCGCAGCGGTGATGACCGGCGTGCGGTCAGGCGCGCGCCAGACCGAGGCGGAAACCTGCCCATCGCGCGCCGCGCGAACATCGGGCCACTCGGCACCCCCCCGGCGCTCGCGATAGAGCGGCGGGCGCGCCGCGCCGACGACGGTGTCGATCCCGGCGTCCAGGAAACGCGCGACCGCCTGCCCCCAATCCTGCTTGTCCGGATCGCGAAGCACGACGTTGCGCACGCCAAGGTCGCGGCTGTCGGCGACCAGCCGGCCTTCGGCATCGAACAGCCGAATACGGCCACCCGTATCGCGGGCAAGCCGTACCACCAGCAGGTCGCGCTCCTCGCTCCGCACCGAGGTCAGCGCCTCACCCATCAGCCGCACTTCGCGCAGCGACTGGGCCTCGCGGTTGTCGAGCAGCCGGGCGCGATAGGAATCCAGATAGAAAAACCCACCCGCCAGTAGCAGCAGCGCAAAGATGTTGAGCGCCAGAATCCGCTGGGTCAGCGAAATCTGGCCCGACCAGCGCAACGCGAGGTCGGGGGCTTCACTCCTCGGAGAATCGGTAGCCGGCGCCATAGAGCGTCTCGATGGCGTCGAATTCGGGGTCTACCTGACGGAATTTGCGGCGCAGGCGCTTGATATGGCTGTCGATCGTGCGGTCGTCGACATAGATGTCGTCCTGATAGGCGGCATCCATCAACTGGTTGCGGGTGCGCACGATGCCGGGGCGCTGCGCCAGTGTCTCCAGGATCAGGAACTCGGTGACGGTCAGCGTGACCGGCTCGCCCTTCCACGTCACGCGATGCCGCGCTGGGTCCATGGCGAGCTGCCCGCGCGTCAGCGGCCCTTGCACATCGGCGGCGGGCGTGCCCTGCGGCGCACCGACATATTCGGACCGGCGCAGGATCGCCCGGATGCGGGCGATCAGCAGCCGCTGCGAAAAGGGCTTGGCGATATAGTCGTCCGCACCCATCGCCAGACCCAGCGCCTCATCCAGCTCATCGTCCTTGCTGGTCAGGAAGATGACGGGAATCTGGCTTTTCTCACGCAGGCGGCGGAGCAGCTCCAGCCCGTCCATGCGCGGCATCTTGATGTCGAAGATCGCCAGGTCTGGCGGGTTGTCGATCAGCGCCTTCAGCGCCGCCTCGCCGTCCGCGTAGACGCGCGTCACAAAACCCTCGGCCTGTAGCGCGATCGATACCGAGGTCAGGATGTTCCGGTCGTCGTCGACCAGCGCAATGGTGGCCGTCATGCGACCGCCTCCGGACCCGAGTCATGCGAAAAGACCGCCATGGCCCTCGGTTAGGCCAAAGTGAGACACGGCTCAACCATCTTCGCCATACAGCGTGTTTGACGTGTTAAACAAATGGCGTATGGGACGATCCAACGCATACGTATTCGCGTGCGGTGAAACAGCGCCGGGCCGTCAGGACCCGCCGCCTTGGGGAACGAGGAAGCTCTTATGAACGAACGGATTCCGGAGATCGGTCTGCAGGCCCAGGGGATCGAGACCCGCGCCACCCTGCATTGGAACCTCGTCACCGCACGGCTGATCGAAACCGCCGTCGCTCGCGGTGAGGGCAAGTTATCGGCCGATGGCCCGCTGGTCGTCGAGACGGGCGAGCACACCGGCCGTTCGGCGCAGGACAAGTTCATGGTCCGCGACGACACCACCCGTGACACCGTCTGGTGGGGCAAGACCAACAAGCCGATGAGCCCGGACGATTTCGCCGCGCTGAAGGCCGATTTCTTCGCCGCGCTCGGCCAGAAGGAAGACCTGTTCGTCCAGGACCTGTATGGCGGATCGCAGCCCGAGCACCGCGTCCGCGTGCGCGTCGTGACCGAGCTCGCCTGGCACAATCTGTTCATCCGCACGATGCTCGTTCGTCCCGAAGAGCATGAGCTGCGCAAGTTCGCTGCCGAATACACCATCATCGACCTGCCCAGCTTCCGCGCCGACCCCGCGCGTCATGGCTGCCGCTCGTCGACGGTGATCGCGGTCAACATGACCGAAAAGCTGATCCTGATCGGCGGCACGCGCTATGCGGGCGAGATGAAGAAGTCGGTCTTCGGGCTGCTCAACTATCTGCTGCCGACGACGGGCGTGATGCCGATGCACTGTTCGGCCAATATGGGCGCGGACGGCTCGACGGCCGTGTTCTTCGGCCTGTCGGGCACCGGCAAGACGACCCTGTCGGCCGATGCCAGCCGGACGCTGATCGGCGATGACGAGCATGGCTGGTCGGACACGGCGGTCTTCAATTTCGAAGGCGGTTGCTATGCCAAGATGATCCGCCTGTCGCCCGAGGCCGAGCCGGAAATCTTCGCCACGACCAAGCGCTTCGGCACGGTGCTGGAAAACGTCGTCATGGATCCGGTCACGCGCCAGCTCGACCTGAACGACAACAGCCTGGCCGAGAACAGCCGGGGCGCCTATCCCATAGACTTCATCCCCAATGCGTCGAAGGACAATATGGGCGGCGTGCCGCGCAACATCGTGATGCTGACGGCTGACGCGTACGGCATCCTACCGCCGATCGCCAAGCTGACGCCCGAACAGGCGATGTATCACTTCCTCTCGGGCTACACCGCCCGCGTCGCGGGGACCGAGATCGGCGTGACCGAGCCGGACGCAACCTTCTCGACCTGCTTCGGCGCGCCCTTCATGCCGCGCCATCCTTCGGTCTATGGCAACCTCCTGAAGGAGCGGATCGCCAAGGGTGGGGTCGACTGCTGGCTGGTCAACACCGGCTGGACCGGCGGCAAGTACGGTGTCGGCAACCGTATGCCGATCAAGGCGACCCGCGCGCTGCTCAACGCCGCGCTCGACGGCAGCCTGAACCAGGTCGAATTCCGCACCGATCCGAATTTCGGCTTCCAGGTTCCGGTCTCGGTCCCCGGCGTCGATGCGGCCATCCTCAACCCGCGCGACACCTGGGCCGACAAGGCCGCCTATGACGCGACGGCGGCCAAGCTGGTCGGCCTGTTCAACGAGAACTTCCAGCAATTCGCCGACCATGTCGACGAAGGCGTCCGCGCTGCGGCGCCGAAGGTCACGGTCGCGGCCTGACGACGGGGGAGGCGTTTCAAGCGAACGCCTCCCGATGCGTCAAACCTCACTCCTCCCCTTGCAGGGGAGGTGGCAGGCCGTCAGGCCTGACGGAGGGGTGTCCCGCTCTCGATAGGGTGACACCCCTCCACCATGCTACGCATGGTCCCCCTCCCCTTGCAGGGGAGGAATAAAAACCTGGCTCGCGCCGAGCGACACCTGAGCCCTACCTATTCCGTCTCTACATCGACCACACCCGCAACCGGCATCAACTTGGTCAGCGGCCGTATCGCCTGTTCGCCAATAGGGGGCGAATCGATACTCTTACCGCCGGTGTCGATATTCAACGTCTCGAAGCGCCGGGCGCTGGTCAGCACCTGACTTTCCAGACTGCCGACAAAGGCATTGTAGGCGGTCATCGCGGTATCGAGGTTCTTGCCCAGCTTCGACACATGACCACCCATGACGGCGAGGCGTGCATAGAGTTCCTTGCCCAGCATCCCGATCTGCCGCGCTTCCTGCGCCAGCTTCTCCTGCCGCCAGACCGACGCGACCGTACGCGCGATGGCGATCAGATTGGTCGGGGTCGCCAGCAGCACCCGCTTTTCGAACGCGAAATCCCAAAGCGTAGGATCATTCTCCAGCGCCGCCGACAGGAAATGCTCGCCGGGGACGAACATGATCACATAGTCCGGCGCGTCCTCGAACTGGTTCCAGTAGCTCTTGTTGCCCAAGCCGTTGACGTGCGCGCGCATCGCGGCGGCATGGCGTGCCAGCCCCAACTGCCGCTCGGGCTCATCGACCGCGCCAAAGGCATCCTGATAATCGTTGAGCGACACCTTGGCATCGATCACCAGCGCCTTACCACCGGGGACGCGCACGATCGCATCGGGGCGCAGGCGGCCGCCCTCGCCGTCATCGACGCTGACCTCGGTCTGGAAATCGGCGTGTTCGGACAGACCGCAGCTCTCCAGCACGTTGCGAAGCTGCTGCTCGCCCCAGCGCCCCCGCGCCTTGGGAGCGTTGCGCAGCGCATTGACCAGCTTGGCTGCCTCGCCCGAGACGCGTTCCTGGCCGATCCGCATCGCCTCGATCTGGCCCTTCAACTCGCCGAACGCGTCGCGGCGTTCGTCCTCGACCTTGCGCACGCCTTCCTCGTAGCGCTGGAGCCGCTGGTGAACGGGATCGAGCAGCGCCTTGAGCGTCTGGCCGGAGGCCTCCTCCGACTGGCGGAAGCGCGCCTCGGCGCGTTCCAGAAACTGGCGCTGGGCGACTTCCAGTGCGCGGGCGGCGGCTTCCCCGAACTGGGCGTTGATCTGTTCGCGTGCCTGCCCCAGCGCCTCCAGCGTCTGGGCATGGGCCGTTTCGCGCTCCTGCGCGCGAGCCCGCAATTCGGCCAGCTCGCGATGCGCGGCGTTGCGCTCGGCCTCGACGGCGTCGCGTGCCGCCCGGATGACATCGAGATCGGCGGCGCGGCCGCGTAGTTCGGCCAGCGCCTGAAGCGCCTCGCTCCGATCGCGCTCGGCGGCGTCGCGGGCGGCGCGCAGCGGCTCCACTTCCCCCGCACGGGTCCTGGCGGTCGCCAGTTCGGCGGCCAGGCCATCGGCCTTTCGCCGCGCGGCCAGCCAGCCGACCACGCCCCCCAGCAACAGGGCGAGTATGGCAACGGCGATCAATTCGGGCATTTCGACAACCTGTCAAACTAAGGGACAGGTCGGAACATAGAACGAACGAAGCCGGTCGAACAGGGTCATTCGACCGGCCGCGCCGGGAAAGGTCAGCCCTTGCGCATCTTGTTCAGCTTGCGCATCAGCATGTCGCGCTTCAACCGGCTGACATGATCGATGAACAGCACGCCGTTCAGATGATCGATCTCATGCTGCATGCAAGTGGCAAGCAGCCCGTCGAGCTCCGCCTCATGCGCTTCTCCCTTTTCGTTCAGCCACTTCACGCGGCAGGATGCGGGGCGCTTCACCTCGGCATATTGCTCGGGGATCGACAGGCAACCCTCATTATAGGTCGACAGCTCTTCGCTGACCGACAGGATTTCGGGGTTGATATAGGCCTTGGGGTTCTTGACCGGCTTGCCCTCTTCATCCTCTTCCTCCTGAAGGTCGATGACGAGGATGCGCTGGTCGACGCCGATCTGGATCGCGGCCAGCCCGATGCCGTGCGCGTCGTACATGGTCTCGATCATGTCGGAGACGAGCTGGCGGACGCCATCATCCACCGTCTCGACGGGCTTGGAGACAAGACGCAGGCGGGGGTCGGGAATTTCGACGATCGGAAGAATGGCCATGACGATTTCGCTACGGTCAGCGACCGGAACCGTCAAGCCAGCGGATCAGACCACCGGCCGCCGGGCCCGCAACGCCTGGGCCAGCGTGCCTTCATCCAGATAGTCCAGTTCGCCACCGACCGGCAGGCCATGGGCCAGCTGGGTCACACGCACCGGGAAACGCTCGATCCGCTCGGCGATATAGTGGGCAGTCGTCTGTCCCTCCAAAGTGGCGTTCATCGCGAGCACGACCTCGTCGACGCCGCCACCCTCGATCCGGCGGACCAGCGCGTCGATCGTCAGGTCCTCGGGTCGCACGCCCTCCAGCGCCGAGAGCCGCCCGCCCAGCACATGGAAACGCCCCGGAAACAGCCGCGACCGCTCCAGCGCCCAGAGGTCGGCGACCTCCTCCACCACGCACAGCGCGCCCGCATCGCGCCTGGGGTCGACACAGATCGCGCACGGATTGGCAGTGTCGATATTGCCGCAGGTCGAGCAGGTCTCCAGCCGCTCCTCGACCGCCCCCAGCGCGGTCAGCAGTGGCACCAGCGCCGCTTCCCGCTTCTTGAGCAGGTGCAGGACCGCGCGACGCGCCGATCGGGGGCCAAGGCCAGGAATACGCGCCAGCGCCTGGGTGAGCGCCTCGATCTCGGGGGATGCCATGTGTGAACAGATAGGGGGTTGCGCGCCGTCCCGCCAGCGCAGAGAGGCGTTGCCATGCGGATCATCTTCATGGGTACGCCGGGCTTTGCCGTCCCGGTTCTGCAAGCGCTGGTCGAGGCCGGGCATCAGGTCGTCGCCAGCTATAGCCAGCCGCCGCGTCCGGGCGGGCGGCGCGGACGGCAGCTGGTGCCCTCGCCTGCGCAGCAGAGGGCGGAAGAATTGGGCATCACGGTGATGACGCCCGTGTCGCTGCGCTCTGCCGAGGAGCAGGCACGCTTTGCCGAGCTGGACGCCGATGTCGCGGTGGTCGCCGCCTATGGCCTGATCCTGCCCCAGGTGATCCTGGACGCGCCGCGCCTCGGCTGCCTGAATGTACATGGTTCGCTGCTCCCACGCTGGCGGGGGGCGGCACCGGTCCAGCGTGCGATCCTGGCGGGCGACGTCGTGACGGGAGTCGGCATCATGCAGATGGAGGCCGGGCTGGACACCGGGCCGGTTCGACTGGAGGGCTCGACGCCGGTCGGTCGCAAGACGACGGGCGAACTGACCGACGAACTGGCGATCATGGGGGCCGAGCTGATGGTCAAGGTGCTGGCCGACCCGGAACGCTATCCGCCCCGCCCTCAGCCGGTCGAGGGCGTCACCTATGCCGCCAAGATCGACAAGGCCGAGACGCGGCTCGACTTCGCCAAAAGTGCGATCGAACTGGAGCGACAGGTCCGTGCCTTTCACCCCGCGCCCGGTGCCTGGTTCGAATATCAGGGCGAGCGTATCAAGCTGCTCTCCGCCACGCTGACCGACGGCCAGGGCGCACCGGGCGAGGTGCTGGACGACCATCTGACCATCGCCTGTGGCGAAGGGGCGCTACGGCCCGTCACGGTGCAGCGTGCCGGGCGCGGCGTATCCACCGCCGACGATCTGCTGCGCGGCTTTGCCATCCCGGCGGGGACGCGGCTTTGACGCGATTTGCGCTGACGGTCGAGTTTGACGGGCGGCCCTTCATGGGCTGGCAGCGCCAGTCGCATGGCCCCAGCGTTCAACAGGCGCTGGAGGATGCCGTCCATGCCGTCACCGGCGAGCGCACCGCGGTTCACGCCGCAGGACGGACCGATGCGGGCGTGCACGGTCTGGCGATGCGCGCGCATGTGGACATCGCCAGGGATATCGCCCCCTTCCGCCTGATGGAGGCGATCAACGCGCGGATCAGGCCGAACCCGGTCGCGGTGCTGAATTGCGTGACGGTGCCGGACGACTGGCACGCGCGCTTTTCGTGCATCCGGCGATCCTATGAATATCGCATCGTCAATCGCCGCGCGCCGCTGACCCATGAAGCCGGATTGGCGTGGCAGGTGCCGCAGCCGCTCGACGAAGCCGCCATGGCGGACGCCGCCGCGCGGCTGGTCGGGCGGCATGACTTCACGACCTTCCGCTCGGTTCATTGCCAGGCGGACAGCCCGGTGCGGACGCTCGACCTTCTTTCGGTCGAGCGGAACGGGGATCGGTTGTTCATCCGGGCCGCCGCGCGTTCGTTCCTGCATCATCAGGTGCGCTCGATGGTCGGATGCCTGGCGCTGGTTGGCATGGGCCGCTGGTCGCCCGACGATGTGGAGGCGGCGCTCAACGCTCGCGACCGCGCGCAGCTGGGGCTGAACGCGCCGTCGGATGGGCTGTTCTTCGTGGCGGCGGATTACCCGGACGAAGGCTGACGCGAGAAGCGCGCGGCCAGCTCGACATGGGTCGACCAGCGGAACTGCCCCACCGGCTGCACCCAGTCGAGCTGCCACCCCTGATCGATCATCGCCTTGGCGTCGCGTGCGAAGCTGGACGGGTTGCACGACACATAGGCCACTGCGCTTACCTCGGTGCTCGCCAAGGCATCCGCCTGATCCCGAGCACCCGCGCGCGGCGGATCAAGGACGATGGCGTCGAACCGGTCCAGCTCCGCCTTGGTTAGCGGACGACGGTACAGGTCGCGATGCTCGGCAAAGACCATCTTCCCGGCGCCATTCGCCGCGCCCTTCAGCGACAGGATCGCATCGCGCGCGCCCTCGGCGGCATAGACCTTGCCCGGCAGCGCCAGCGCGAAGGTGCCGAGGCCAGCGAACAGGTCGGCAGTGGTGCGGGGATTGCCCACCGCCTCGCGCACGGCGGCGACCAGAGCCGCCTCGCCATCGGCGGTGGCCTGTAGAAAGGCGCCGGGCGGCAGGGGAACGCCGACACCGCCCAAGGTGATCGTCACGGGCTCGGGCTCCCAGCGGGTTTCCGCGCCCAGCCCGTCATCGACCGAGAAACGTGCAACGCCGTGTCGTTGGCAGAAGGCGATGATCGTCTCGGCCGCTTCGAGTCCATCGGGCGAGAAGCTGGTGACGAGGATGTCGGCCCCCTGATCGGCCAGCGCCAGATGCACGTCGCCGCGCCGCTTGAACCCCAGCCGCTGGAGCAGCGCGCGAAGCGGGGCGACCAGCGCGAACAGCGTGGGGTGAAGGATATGGCACTCGGCCATGTCGACGATGGCGTGGCTCTTTTCCTCAGAGAAACCGATTAGCACGCGCCCGCCCTTCGCCTCGGCATGCAGCGTCGCGCGGCGGCGGCTGTGCGAGGGCGAGAGATGCGGGGCACGCAACGGCGCGGTTAAGCCTTGCGCGTCGAGGGCCGAGGCGATGCGGTCGGTGACGAAGCCCGCATAGCTTTCATCGTCCAGATGCTGGAGCTGGCACCCGCCGCAGCGCGGGAAATGGCCGCAGGGAGGGGGCTGGTGGTGCGGGCCGGGCACGACGCTGCCGTCGGCCGACAGGGTGTCGCCGGGGGCGGCAAAGGCGGCGTGGCGGCCGGTCGCGGTCACGCCGTCGCCCCGGGCGGCAACGCGGATGATGGTATCGCTCATACGATCAGCCTCTGACGGCGGAAAGCGCGTCTGCCAAGTCGTCCGCGATGAAAGCCTTGCCACAGGCCCGCGCTGCCTCGGCGTGAAGCCAGACGCCCGCCTCCGCAGCGGCCAGCGGTTCCAGCCCCGCCGCGAGCATCGCACCAATCGCTCCGGCCAGCACATCACCGGTGCCCGCAGTGGACAGCCAGGGGCTGGCCTCAGGGCACAGGATCGCGCGGCCGTCGGGCGCGGCGATGACCGTATCGGCGCCCTTGTGGACGACGACCACCCCGCTTTGCCGGGCGGCGCGGCGGGTGGCCGAGAGCTTGTCGTCAGTCACCTCGCCGAACAGATGGGTGAACTCCCCACCATGCGGGGTGAGGATCTTGGGGCCGTCATGCATCGCCAGCGTCTCGACCGCAACCAGGCGAAGGGCGTCGCCGTCGATGACCAGCGCCCGTCCGCTGGCGAGCGCGGCTTCGAGCCGGTCGGAGGCGTCGCGATCCCGCCCCAAGCCAGGACCGATCACAACTGCGCCGATGCGATCCTCGTTCAGCGCGTCGGCCGTATAATTCCGGCGGACGATCGCATGGGGCGCGGCCGAGGCGTGCACGTCGCCCGAAGCAAGATGCAGCACATAACCCGCGCCTGCCCGCAAGGCCGCAAGCGCCGCGAGTTCGGAGGCGCCCGACATACTTCCCGCTACGATGGCGACCATGCCGCGATTATATTTGTGCGAGGTCGCATCCGGCTGGGGCAATATCGGCCGCGCCAGGATGCGAGCCGACGACTTGGTCGGCACGCCAATGTCCAGCAGGCGGACCTGCCCCATCAGGCTGGCCGCCGGTTGCAGGAGGTGTGACGGCTTCACCGCCCCCAGCGCCAGCGTGACGTCGAAGCGCGGGGTCTTTCCCAGCACCTTGCCGGTATCCGTCGCAATGCCGGTTGGTAGATCGACTGCGATGCGCAGCCAGGCCGCGTCAGTCAGTCGGGCCAGTGCGTGCTCCACCACCGCGGACGGCGATCGGGACAGCCCCGTGCCGAAAATCGCATCGACGAGAACCGGCGCAGGTTCGGCCCGTTCGAGCGCTTCGACCGCATCCGGCCAAAATGCGGCGACCCGGCGGGCGCCGTCGCTGCGGGGGGCTTCGCTGGCGGCGACGCGTACCGCCAGGCCCCGCCGCTTGAGTTCCGCTGCGGCGATATAGCCGTCGCCGCCATTGTTGCCCGGCCCGCACAGGACCAATACCTCACGCCCCGCAGCAAGCCGTGCCACCGCTTGCGCTATTGCAGCACCCGCGCGATCCATCAGGCTCGCCTCAGTCACGTCCCCGATCATCGCGGCCTGTTCCGCCGAACGCATCTCGGCAGCGGTCAGTACGCCAAGTCCGTCGAGGGGGGTCACGGCGTTCCCACCGTGGCGGGCAGGCGGTAGCGGTCGCCACCGACCGCCACCTCGATCTGCCGGTCTCCGGCGATCGATACCGATGCGGATTGCGCTCCGTCAGCGGCCGCGACACCGTGACCATCCTGCGTCACCTGAAGCCGCCGGAAGCCGCCATCGGGGTGGCGCACGGTCAGGATCACCGCATCGCCAGCCCCGGACTGCTCCACCGTGCAATCGCGGGTGAAGGCCCCGGCTCCGGCCAGCGCGCAGTCGATCGCCAGCCCCGGCTTTTGCTCGGCGGTGGGGCTGTTCTGCGCCGCCACCTGCCGATCCGCTTCACTGCCCGAGCACCCGGCCAGCGCCAAGGCGCCAGCCAGCCACCGCGGATCAGATATCCGCATAGACATGGCGCTCGGACTTGGCGCCTGGGTGCGTGACCGCGCCCTGATGCGCGGGGCCGACATTCTGGGCATAGCGCCACAACACACCGGCCTGATAATCGTTCACGCGGGGGGTCCAGCGCGCGCGGCGCTCGTCCAGCACGGCGGGTTCGACTAGCAGGTCGATCGTGCCCGCCTCGGCATCGATGCGGATGGTGTCGCCATTCTCGACCAGCGCGATCGGGCCGCAGTCCGCCGCTTCGGGACCGACATGGCCGATGCAGAAGCCGCGGGTGCCGCCCGAGAAACGCCCGTCGGTGATGAGGGCGACCTTCTCGCCCAGCCCCTGACCGTAGAGCGCCGCCGTGGTCGACAGCATCTCGCGCATGCCCGGACCGCCCTTCGGCCCTTCATAGCGGATGACGACGACGGTGCCCTCGGTGATGGCGCGCGCCTCGACGGCGGCGAAGGCCTCTTCCTCGCAATCGAAGACCTTCGCAATGCCCTCGAACTGGAGGCGCTTCATGCCCGCCACCTTCACGATCGCCCCCTCGGGCGCCAGCGAACCGCGCAAGCCGACCACGCCGCCCGTCGGGCTGAGCGGCGTTTTCACGTCGTAGATGACCTTCTGGTCGGGGTTCCAGGTGATCTCGTCGATATTCTCGGCCAGCGTCTTGCCGGTCACGGTGATGCAGTCGCCGTGCAGGAAGCCACCCGCCAGCAGCGTCTTCATCAGCATATAGACGCCGCCCGCCTCATACATGTCCTTGGCGACATAGCGGCCGCCCGGCTTGAGGTCGGCGATATAGGGGGTCGTCTTGAAGATTTCGGCCACGTCGAACAGGTCGAAGTCGATCCCAGCCTCGTTCGCCATGGCAGGCAGGTGAAGCCCGGCATTGGTCGAGCCGCCGGTTGCCGCGACCACGCGGGCGGCATTCTCGAAGGCTTCACGGGTGCAGATGTCGCGCGGGCGAATGTTGCGCGCGATCAGCTCCATCACCTGCTCGCCAGCCGCCTCGGCGATGCCGTGGCGGTCGAGAAAGGGCGCAGGCATCATGTTGCTGTTGGGCAGCGACAGACCGATCGCCTCGCCGACGCACGCCATGGTGTTGGCGGTGAACTGGCCGCCACATGCGCCATGGCCGGGGCAGGCGACCTTTTCCAGCGCGATCAGGTCGTGGAGCGGGCAATTGCCCGCCGCATGCTGGCCCACCGCCTCGAACACGTCGACCACGGTCACGTCGCGGTCGTGATGACGGCCGGGCAGGATCGAGCCGCCATAGACGAAGATCGACGGCACGTTCAGGCGCAGCATCGACATCATCATGCCGGGCAGCGACTTGTCGCACCCCGCAAAGCCGACCAGCGCGTCATAGCAGTGGCCGCGCACCGAGAGCTCGACCGAATCGGCGATGACCTCGCGGCTGACCAGCGAGGATTTCATCCCCTGATGGCCCATGGCGATGCCGTCGGTCACGGTGATGGTGTTGAAACGGCGCGGCATCCCGCCGCCGCGAATAACGCCCGCCTGCGCGGCGTCGGCCTGCGCGTCGAGCGTGGTATTGCAGGGAGCGGAATTGTTGCCAGCGCTCGCCAACGCGACGAAGGGCTTGGCGATATCCTCTTCCTGGATACCCATGGCGTAGTAATAGCTACGATGCGGCGCGCGCTCGGGCCCGACGGAGACATGGCGGGACGGCAAGCGGGATTTGTCGAATTGGCGTGTCATGGCGCAGGCCTATGTCGCCAGACCGCCCCCGTACGCAAGCAAATTTCGCGACAGGCCGAAAATCCACGCCCCTAGAGTGTCAGAGCGAACCCAGAGCCTTGGCCACGCCGTCCATCGTGAACGGCTTTTGCAGACGGGGGCGATCACGGAACCGCTCGTCCACCGCATCGTCCGCGCCGCCCGTGGCGAAGACGAAGGGCACGCCGCGCTCGGCCAACGCTTCGGCGACGGGGGTGCTCTTCTGGCCGCCACGCAGGTTGACGTCGAGAATGGCGGCGTCGATACCGCCCTCGGCCACCCGAGCCAGCGCGTCGTCGACACTGTCGACGGTGCCCGCGACCTGTTTGTCGAGGACATCCAGGAAATCCTCGAGCATCATGGCGATCAGGGGTTCGTCCTCGACGATGAGGATCTGCACGGGCTCTGTCATCCTTATCGCCATAACATGCTTTGCGCCCTGCGCCAGCCGCTAGTTGCGATCCGGCCCCTGCCCGTTTGCTTGCGTCAGCGCGAATTGGGTCGCCTCAGCAAGTTGTTGGACGGAAAAGGGCTTGGGCAGGAAACCGACATTAGGCAGCGTGATCGACTTGCGCAGCTGCTCCTCGGCATAGCCCGACATGAACAGCACGGCGAGGTCGGGATAGCGCTTGCGGACCAGCCCGACCATCGTCGGCCCGTCCATCGTCGGCATCACCACGTCGGAGATCAGGAGATCGGGCTTGCCATGCTTGTCGAGCATCTCCAGCGCGGCCTCGCCATTCTCGGCGGCCAGCACGGTGTAGCCCTGCCGCGACAGCGCACGCTCGGCGACCGCGCGGACCATATCCTCATCCTCGACCAGCAGGATCGTGCCGGAGCCCCAGGGAGTAGCCACCTTGGCCGGAGGCTTGGCGGGGCTCGCCTTGGTGGGCGAGACGGCGGGGGCGGCATGGACCGGCAGGTAGATGGAGAATTTCGCCCCGCCGCCCGGCGGTGAATCGGCGAAGATATAGCCGCCCGATTGCTTGATGATGCCATAGACGGTCGACAGGCCAAGGCCGGTGCCCTTACCCAATTCCTTGGTGGTGAAGAAGGGCTCGAAGATCTTGCCGAGGATTTCGGGCGGGATGCCGGTGCCATTGTCGCTGATGACGAGTGCGGTGTAATCGGCGGCGGGCAGGATATCGTTATTGAGCGCGCGGGCATCGGCCATCGATACCGCCCGCGTCTGAATGGTCAGGATGCCGCCGCCCGCCGGTTCATTCTCCAGGATCGCGTCACGCGCGTTCACGGCGAGATTGACGACCACCTGCTCGAGCTGCCCCGGATCGGCGCGGACCGGTCCCAGATTGCGGCCATGGCTGACATCCAGCCGCACCCGCTCGCCCAGCAACCGCTTGAGCAGGTTCGACACTTCCGACACAACATCGGGGAGTTGCAGGATCTGCGGGCGCAGCGTCTGCTGGCGCGAGAAGGCGAGCAGCTGGCGCGTCAGGCTGGCGGCGCGGTTGGAGTTGGTGCGGATTTGCTGGATGTCGTCATAGTCGCTGTCGCCGGGCGAGTGGCGCATCAGCATCAGGTCGCAATGGCCGATGATAGCGGTCAGGATGTTGTTAAAGTCGTGCGCGACACCACCCGCGAGCTGCCCGACCGCCTGCATCTTGGTCGCCTGTGCGACCTCGCGCTTCAAGCGGCTTTCCTCCGAATTGTCCTTCAGGCTGAGCAGCACCGCCGCCTCGCCCAGCCCCCGCGCGCCCGCGATGGTCAGCGCGACGGGTTCCTCAGGGTGGTCCTTCAACCGCACCGCCATGTCCGCCGAATGGGTGGCCCCGCTGGCGAAACGCCGGATCGCGTCGGCGACCGCCGCCTTGTCCTCACGCACCACCAGATCGCCCGGATAGAGCGGCGGCGCGGTGCCGCTGACCCCGGCTGCGCGCATGAAGGCAGAGTTCATCTGGATGAAGCGTCCGTCGCGATCGACCAGCGCAATACCAAAGGGCATCAGCGAGACGAGGCCCCGGACATGGCTGCCCCCGCTCGCGCCCGCCGGTGCGACCAGTTGCTCCTCTTCGTCGAGCAGGATCACCAGCATCGGCGTCCCCTCCCCCTCGACGAAGGGGATTTGCAGGATGCGCAACGGCTTGCCGTCGCCATTGGCCTGTTCGGCGGCGAAGCGGACCTGCCCGCCCGGATCATGCGCCAGGAAGGTCGCGAAGTCGCGTCCGACGATCGAGATCATCTCGCCGCCCATCGCCCGAGCGCACAGCACCCGATTGGCGGCACGTACCCGCCCATCGGGAGCGATCAGTGCGGCCATGACCCCCGCCGCCCCCAGCCGGTCGCCGTGAATGCCGCCGATCAACCGCTCGACCGTCTCGGCTAGATCCTGTTCCTCGGCAATGGCGAAGCGCCAGACGAGCAGGTCCGCCTCGTCGCCCGCCCGCGTCACCAGCACCGACAATTCGGTGCCCATCACCGCGATCCGGTCCGCGCGACCCAGCCCGTCACGCCAAGCGGTTCGCCCGGCCTGCGCCAATGCCTCGACCGAAGCGGCGTCCAGCGGCACGCCCGGCGGGGTCGGCATCATCGGGAAAAGCGAGGCATAAGCGTCATTGGCGCAGACCAGCCGCCCCGCCCGGTCGGTCACCGCGATCGCGTCCAGGCTGGCATCCGCGACGACCCGCGCAAAATCCCAGTCGACGCTGCGCCGCGTCTGCTCGGTCTTGGGCGTCAAAATCCGCCAGATCAGGATCACCCCGAAGGCCAGCAAGGCCGCCGCCAGAAACCCCGCCGCGACGACCCAGCTGCGGATCGCCACGAACAACAGGGCGGCCGCGCCCGCTCCGCTCGCGACCGATACGGCGGCCGCAACGCGGGTGGGGTGAAATCTTTCGAGGGACGCGATCGCCATCGCTAACCCATCATCCGGCAACCCGGCATGGTCAAGCCCGATCCCTCGGACGGACGGCCCATGCCGGGAAGCGGATGCCGTTTACCAGATTCGGACACGCTGTTCCGGCGTCAGATACAGCTTCTCGTTCGGCTTGGGGCTGTAGGCCGCATACCAGGGATCGAGATTGCGCACGACCCAGGCGCGCTGCTGCGACGGGGAATGCGGATCGGTCAGCAGGCGATTGCGCAGGTTCGCCTCGCGATAATTGCGCCGCCACACCTGCGCCCAGCCCAGATAAAAGCGCTGGTCGCCGGTAAAGCCGTCGATCACCGGTGCCGCCTTGCCCTTCAGCGACGCGTGATAGGCGTCATAAGCGACCGACAGACCCGCCAGATCGGCGACATTCTCGCCCAGGGTCAGCGCACCCTTCACATGCAGGCCGGGCAGCGGCTCATAGGCATCATATTGCTTCACCAGCGCCGCCGTCCGTTCCTTGAACGCCTTGACGTCGCCGTCCGTCCACCAATCGGTCAGCTGGCCCCTGGCATCGAACTTCGATCCCTGATCGTCGAAATGATGGCTCAGCTCATGGCCGATCACCGCGCCGATGCCGCCGTAATTGACCGCCGGGTCGGCCTTCGGATCGAAGAAGGGCGGTTGCAGGATCGCGGCGGGGAAGACGATCTCGACCATGCCGAAATTGGCATAGGCGTTCACCGTCATCGGGGTCATACCCCATTCCCAACGCTGGATCGGCTTGCCGAGATGGCCGATATTGTCTTCATGCCGCCACTGGGCCGCGCGTAGTGCGTTGCCGAAGGCGTCGCCGCTGACGATATTCAGGCCCGAATAATCCTTCCAGCGATCGGGATAGCCGATCTTGGGGGTGAAGGCGGCCAGCTTGGCATGGGCCTTTGCCTTGGTTTCCGGCGCCATCCAGTCGAGCTTGTCGATCCGCTTGCCCATCGCAGCCAGCACGTTCTTCACCAGCGCATCGGCCGCCAGCTTGGTCGCGGGCGGAAAATAGCGCGCGACATAGACCTTGCTCACCTCGTCGGCGAGCGCGCGGCTGGTGAAGTCGACCGCACGCTTCCAGCGCTCCTGCTGCTGCGGGGTGCCCGACAGGACGGTGCCGTAAAAGGCGAACTGCTCCTGATCGAATTTGGCGGGCAGGACATCCGCGAACTCGTCGAGCGAACGCGCCAGCAACTGGTCCTTGAGCACCGCGACCGGCGTCGACTGGATCAATGCGGCGATCCCCGTGACCGCCGTCGGTTGCGCCACGACCAGCGTGTCGACCGGCGTGCCGACGCCCTTCAGATAGGTCGCGAAGTCGAAGCCCGGCGCGGTCTTCGCCAGGTCGGCGACGGTCATCTTGTTATAGGTCTTGGTCCGGTCGCGGCTGTCGATCCGGGTCCAGTGGACCTTGGCGATCTCCGTCTCGAAGGCGACGATCGCCTGGGCGCGCGCCTCGGCATCCGCTTCGCCCGCCATGGCGAGCATCTTGGCGAGATGCGCTTGATAGGCGGCACGTGCGGCGGCAAGCTTGGGGTCGTCACTCAGATAATAGTCGCGGTCCGGCATCCCCAGCCCTGCCTGGCGCAGGCCGACCGTGTAGAGATTGGGCTGGCGCGCATCCTGCCCGACGCCCGAGCCGAAGGGAATGCCGACGCCGTTGCGATCCGCCTCGGCCAGCAAGGCGGCATAGCCCGACTTGTCGTTCAGCCCCTTGATCCGGTTCAGCCAGGGCTGGATCGGTGCAAGTCCCTTGGCCTCGATCGCGGCGCTGTCGAGATAGGTGGCGTAGGCCGTGCCGATCTGGTTCCGCTGGCCCTTGGCCTGTTCCAGAATGGCGTGGGTCCGCTCCCGCGACAGGTCGGCCAGCTTGTCGAACGCGCCATAGCTGGACTTGTCGGCCGGAATGGCGGTCGTCCTGGCCCATTCGCCATTGGCGAAGGCATAGAAGTCGTCGCCGGGCCGAACCGACTTGTCCATGCCCTTCTCGTCGAAGCCGAAACGCCCATAGGTCGGGCCGCTAGCGGCAGCGGGACGATCTTGCGCATTCAGCGCCACGGCACCCGTGATCGCGGTCGCGCCGAGCAGCGCGGCGATGGCCAAACTCTTCATCATTCTCTCCGAAACAAAAATGGCCCTCCGGTCGGTGCCGGAGGGCCTGTCATTCAATCGCTTACCAGATGCGGACGCGCTGCTGCGGGGTCAGCGCCATCTTGTCGGTCGGCTTGACGCCGAACGCCGCATACCAGGGATCGAGGTTGCGCACGGTCAGCACGCGCTCATGACCCGGCGAATGCGGATCGGACAGCAGCGCTTGGCGCAGTGCCGGTTCGCGCCACTTGGTCCGCCACACCTGCGCCCAGCCATAATAGAAACGCTGGTCGCCGGTCGTCCCGTCGATCACGGGCGCAGGCTTGCCGCCCAGCGACTTATGATAGGCGTCGAGCGCGACGGTCAGACCCGCGAGATCGGCGATATTCTCACCCAGCGTCAGACCGCCCTGGATGTGCTGGCCCGGCAGCGGCTCATAGGCATCGTACTGCTTCACGAGCGCGTCGGTGAAGGTCTTGAACCGCGCCACGTCCTGCGGCGTCCACCAGTCGGTCAGCTTGCCGGTGGCGTCATACTTGCGGCCCTGGTCGTCGAAGTGGTGGCTGATCTCATGCCCGATCACCGCGCCGATGCCGCCATAGTTCACCGCCGGATCGGCCTTCGGATCGAAGAAGGGCGGCTGCAGGATCGCCGCCGGGAACACGATCTCGTTCATCGGCGGGTTGGCATAGGCGTTGATCGTCATCGGCGTCATGAACCATTCGCCGCGATCGATCGGCTGGCCCAGCTTGTTGAGGTCACGCTGGAACTCGAAGGCATTGGCGCGCGCGACATTGCCGACCAGATCGCCGCGCTGGACCTGCAGCGCGGAATAATCCTTCCACTTGTCGGGATAGCCGATCTTGGGCGTGAAGGCGGCGAGCTTGGCCAGCGCCTTCTGCTTGGTCTCGGGCGCCATCCATTCCAGATTGCGCAGCCGGTCGCCCATCGCCGAGATCAGGTTCTTGACCAGCGCATCGGCGGCGGCCTTCGATTCCGGCGGGAAATACTTGGCAACATACTGCTTGCCGACTTCCTCGCCCAGGCCGTTGGAGACGAGGCCGACGCCGCGCTTCCAGCGTGCCTGCTGCTCGGGCGTGCCCGATAGGGTGGTGCCGTAGAAGGCGAAGTTGGTCTTGTCGAAATTGCTCGACAGATAACCGGCATAGCTGCGCAGGACCTTCAGCATCGCATAGTCCTGAAGGACGTTCAGCGGTGCTTCGCTGTACAGCTTGGCCTCGCCGGTGATCGCACTGGGCTGCGCGACCAGATAGGCGGGACGGCCCGAGACGCCCAGCGTCTGCATATATTGCGCCCAGGGGAAGCCCGGCGCCTTGGTGGCGAAATCCGCCGCCATCCACTTGTTGTAGGTCTTGTCCGCGTCACGGCTCTCGATGCGGGTCCAGTGAACGCCCGCCAACCCCTTTTCGAAGTTGAACACGGCCGCCGCGCGCGCCTCGGCATTGGGCTCGCCCGCCAGCGTCAGCATCTTGGCGAGATAAGCCTGATAGGCGGTCCGGATCGTCGCCAGCTTGGCGTCGTCCTTCAGATAATAGTCGCGGTCGGGCAGGCCCAGGCCGCTCTGGCCGAAGTTCGGGATATAGGTGTCGGGCGCCTTGTCGTCTTGGCCGATATAGACGCCGAAGGGCGCACCGACGCCCTGACGCTGGAGCTTGGCCATCTCGACGGCCAGCGCATCACGGCTCTTGGTCGCCTTGATGGCGCTCAGCCACGGCTTGACCGGGGTCGCACCCTTCGCATTGACGGCGGCCTCGTCCATGAAGCTGGCGTAGAAGTCGCCCGCCTTGTTGCCCGGCTGCCTGGTCGCCTCGTCCAGAATGGTGCGCGTCTGCTCCAGCGAGCGGTCCTGCAGGACGTGGAACATGCCGTAGGACGAGCGATCGGCGGGGATCGTCGTGCCCTTGTACCAGGTGCCGTTCGAGTAATCGAAAAAGTCGTCGCCCGGCTTTACCGCCGTATCGCGGCCCGCCATGTCGAAACCGAAATCGCCGATCTCGGGACCGTTCTTGGCATTGGGCTTCACCGGGCCCACGGCGGCCTTGTCGACGGGGTTCGCCGTCTGGGCCATGACGGGGGAAATGGCGGTCGTAAGAAGAGCGGCGATCAGCAGAGAGCGCATCTGAATTCCCGAAAAGGAGATGGATAGCGCTGTTGTAGCGAGCCGATACGCTCAGTCAAACCGTTAGAAAGTCACGCCAAACCGCGATACCGCTATCAGATTGCCACGCTTTTCCGTCGGTTGCGCCATTTGCGCGCGATCCAAACGCGCCAACCGAGCGCCGAGGCGGCATAGCCGATCACCGCGCACCCGCCGGTCAGCACGCACAGGCCCAGGCCGAAGGCAGGCCCCTGCTCCCACAGCCAGTGAAACGCGCTCAACGCCCATTGCAGCCAACCGGTCGCGGCTTCCGCCACCGGCTGGGTATTGATCGGCGTTTCGCTGCGCAACAGGAAGGTGCCGATGCGATAGGCAATGACCCAGATGATCGGCGTGGTCAGCGGATTGGTGATGAAGGTCGTCAGCGCCGCGACCGGCACATTGGCGCGGAAGGGCAGCGCGAAGACCGCCGCGATCGCGATCTGCGCGACCGGGAACAGGAACCCCGCGACCACGCCCAGCGCGACGCCGCGCGGCACCGACCGCCGCGTGAAGCGCCACAGCTCGGGCGCCAGCACACGGTGGGCGACCGGCCGGAGCAGCCGGTTGTTCTCCATCGAATCGCGGGTCGGCATGTTGCGCCGGACCCAAGCCAGGGAACGGCCCCACAAGGTGGGCACGGCCGAGGCCATCAGCCGCGATCGCGCAGGATACGGCCCTGCTCACGCTTCCAATCGCGTTCCTTGATCGAATCGCGCTTGTCGTGCGCCTTCTTGCCCTTCGCCAATGCCAGCTCCACCTTCGCGCGGCCGCGCGAGTTGAAATAGATCATCAGTGGCACCAGGGTCATGCCCTCGCGCGCCACCGCACCGTGGAGCTTGTTTATTTCGCGCTCATGAAGGAGCAATTTACGAGGGCGCTTGGCTTCGTGATTGAAGCGGTTGCCATGGCTGAATTCGGGGACGTTGGAATTGACCAGCCACACCTCTTCTCCGCGCACCTCGGCATAGGATTCCGCGATCGAGCCCTCGCCGAAGCGAAGCGACTTCACCTCGGTCCCGGTCAGGGCGATACCGGCCTCATAGGTCGTCTCGATGGCATAATCGAAGCGGGCGCGCCGGTTCTCGGCGACGATCTTCTTCTTGTCGAACGTTTGGGGTTTCGGGCGCATGGACGGGCCGATGTAGGCGTTGAATGCCGTCATGAAAAGCCGCTGATGACGGCATCATCCCGTTTCTGGAACGGGGCGTTCAGGGCTTGTGGCGGCCGCCCAGCGGGATGGTCAACCGGATCATGGCCCGTTTGCTCGGCATGCCACCGACATCCACCTGCTCGGCCTCCGCGGAAACCGTGCCGACGCCCGCTATTTCCTTGCGCGCCTTGGGCAGGGTCATGGGTTTAGAATAATCGGGAATGGTGCCGATCCGGTCCGCGTCGGACGACCGGCCGCAGACCACCACATCTTCGCCCGTATCGCCGGGCGGACAACGCCGCGCCGTCGTCGGCTTGCGCGGCGCAGGCAGAACGGGCCCGGCCACGGCACCCGCCTGCAAAGCGATCATCACCAGCGTCCACATCGGCCGACTCTCCCCATGCCGCCCATCGATCACACCGATGGTCGGCCGGGATTGCGGCCGAAGGAAGGCCCGGAAAAGAACGTTGGGGTCAGATCAATCCGGCATGGGTCAGCGCCGCATCGACCTGCGCGCGCGAAGCCTCGGAAGGCCAGGTCATGGGCAGGCGTACGCCTTGCGGGAAGTGCGGCATGATGCGGCTGAGCGCGTATTTGACCGGGCCCGGCGAGGCGTCGGTGAACATCGCCTCGTGCAGCGGGAACAGCCGGTCGTGCAGCTCCAGCGCCCGCGCCATGTCCCCGGCCGCGCAAGCCGCCTGGAAGTCGGCGCACAGGCGCGGGGCGACATTGGCCGTCACCGAGATGCAGCCCATCCCGCCCATCGCGTTGAAGGCGAGCGCTAGGTCGTCATTGCCCGACAGCTGACAGAAATCCGCCCCCAGCGCCCCGCGATGATGCGAAACGCGCGCAAGCGCCCCGCTGGCGTCCTTCACACCGACGAAGACTTGCGGCGCCGCGTTGACGACGCGGATCAGCGTCGCGGGCTGGATGTCGGTGACGGTGCGGCCGGGTACGTTATAGAGGACGATGGGCAGCGGCGCATTCTTCGCCAGTTCGGCGAAGTGAAGCGCGATACCCTCCTGGCTCGGCCGGTTATAATAAGGCGGCACCATCAGCGCGGCGTCGGCACCCGCTTCCTGCGCGGCCTTCAGATTTTCGATCGCGACGATCGTGTCGTTCGAGCCTGCCCCCGCGATCACCGGCACCCGGCCGCGCGCCTGATCGACGCACACGCGCACCACATGGAAATGCTCGTCCTTGGGCATCGTCGCCGCTTCGCCCGTCGTGCCGCAGGCGACCAGCGCCGTCGAGCCCTCGGAAATCTGCCATTCGACGAAATCCCGGAATTTCGCCTCGTCGAACGCTCCGCCGACATGACCGCCCTGATCGTCGAACGGCGTCACAAGCGCCGGAATGGACCCTGAAAACATGAGAGGAAATGCGCTCCTGCTGCGCCGAGTGGGACAATTTGTTCAGGACATGTACGGGTAGAGTCCCTATTCTGTCCACCATGATGGCATTGACGAAGGCGGGGGCGCTCCTCGCGACATTGGCAGGCTCGATGATCACGCCGGGCGGGCAGGACCAGCTCGACCGGTATCGCACGCAAATGGCGAATATGAGCCCCAACCAGGCGACGCAGGGGATGCCCGCCCCCGCCGACGGGGCAATCGCGGCGGCGCTGGCCCAGTGGCGCGCGCTGCAACAAACCGATTCGCTGCCCTTCGACAGCTATGCCGGGTTCTTGATGGCGCATCCCGGCTGGCCCGGCGAAGCGGGCAACCGCCGCGCGGCCGAGAAGCAGGCGGCGAACTTCACCGCCGCGCCGTCAAGCATCGTCGCCTATTTCCGGCGCTTCCCGCCCCAATCGGCGGCGGGCGGTGTCGCCTATGCCCGCGCCCTGCTCGCGACCGGCGCCCCTGGCGAAGCGGCGCAGGCAGCACGAACCGCCTGGCGACGCGGTGCGCTGTCGCCGAACGACGAAGCGCTGGTCATGTCGACCTTCGCGTCGGCCCTGACGCCCGAGGATCAGGATGCGCGCATGGATGCGCTGCTCTGGTCGGGGCAGACGAGCGCGGCCGCCCGCCAGCTCAACTATACCAGCGCCGCGCGGCGGCCGATCTTTGCGGCACGGCTGGCCTTCCGCACCAAATCGGCGGACGCGCCCAGCCTGTCGGCCTCGACCGCCGAGCTTTACGCAAACGATGCGGGCTATGTCGCCGACCGCGCCAGCTGGCTGCGCGATACGGGCGACAGCCTGACCGCGCGCTCCTGGCTTGCGCGTTCGCGACAGCTGGCCACCCGGCCGGGCAATGTCGAGAAATTCTACGAGGCGCTGCTCGTCAATGCGCGGGCGGCGGCGGCGGACAACCAGCTTCAGACCGCCTATGACATCGCGCGGCAGGTGGACGACGCCTATCCGGCGGGCACCGACGTTTCGACCAAGCCTTACGGCGAACGCGACGACTATACGAGCCTGGTCTGGCTGGCCGGGCAGACCGCGATGAAGCTGGCCCGCCCCGCCGATGCGATGACGCTGTTCGACCGCTATGGCCGAGGCAGTCAGTCCCCGCAGACGCGGGCGAAGGGCTTTTACTGGGCGGGCCGCGCGGCCGAGGCTGCCGGGCGATCAAGCGATGCCTCGGCTTTCTACAGCCGTGCGGCGCAATATCGCGACCAGTTCTACGGCCAGTTGGCACTTGAGCGCACCGGCCGTCCGCTCGTCGCTCCGCCCGCGATCGCCGCGACCAACGTGGCTCCTGCGGTACGCGCCGCCTTCGATGCACGCGAAACGGTGCGTGCGGCCAAGTTCCTGGGCCAGATCGGCCAGTGGCAGGACCAGACCGCCTTCGTTCGCCAGATCGCGGCCGACGCCGAGGACGAGAACGATCACCTGCTCGCGGCCGACCTGTCGCGCAGCATCAACCGGCCCGATCTCGCGGTCATGGTCGGACGCAGCGCGATGCAGAACGGGCTGACCGATTATTCGGCCGCTGGATTCCCGACCATTCCGGTGCCGACCGGCTATGAGCAGAGCTGGACGATCATCCACGCCATCGCGCGCCAGGAAAGCCAGTTCGACCGCGCCGCCGTCAGCCATGCGGGCGCGCGCGGCCTGATGCAGCTGATGCCCGCCACCGCCGCCGAGCAGTCGGGCAAGATCGGCCTGTCCTACTCGCCCGCCGCGCTGACCACCGATCCAAACCTGTCGATCCAGCTGGGCGCCAGTTATTTTGAGAGAATCCGGAATAACTATGGCAGCTATCCGCTTGCGATTGCCGCCTATAACGCGGGCGGCGGCAATGTGAACAAGTGGCTGCGCGCCAACGGCGATCCACGCACCGGCACCGTCGACATCGTCGACTGGATCGAGGCGATCCCCTATTCCGAGACTCGAAATTACGTGCAGCGGGTGCTGGAAAATGCGGTCGTCTATGACCTGATGAACCCCGCCCGAGCGACCAGTCGGGGGCCTACGCCGCTCAGCTGGTATCTGGGCAAGTCGTCGCGGCCGGGTTGATCGCGGGCACATAGGCAATAGAGGGGGGCGATGGATCGTCCCAACTATATCACCCCGGCGGGCTATGCCGCGCTGCGTCAGGAATATGAGGCGCTGTTCGCGGTCGAGCGGCCCAAGCTGGTCGACACGATTGCCTGGGCGGCGGGCAATGGCGATCGCTCCGAGAATGGCGACTATATCTATGGTCGCAAGCGGCTACGTGAGATCGACCGGCGGCTGGGTTGGCTGTCCAAGCGAATGAAGGCAGCCAAGGTGATCGATCCTGCCCGGCAGGAAGATCGCAGCAAGGTATGGTTCGGCGCGACCGTCACCATCGCGGACGAGGATGACAATGAGCGCGTCCTGACGCTGGTCGGCGATGACGAGGCCGATGCGGGTCAGGGTCGTGTCGGTTGGAACGCCCCGCTGGTTCGGGCGCTGCGTGGCGCGGCCATCGGCGATCTGCGGCGCGTGACGCTGCCTGCGGGAGAGCGGGAATATGAGGTGATCGCGATCTCCTATCCCGATGCGTAGCAACACAGGCAACAATTCGTTTCGCGTCCGATCCTTGCCTTGGGTCAAGTATCGGTGATGATCGTCGCATGAGGCCGCGATCGGCGCGGCCGTGTTTGCGAAAGTTGATCGACCATGCCCATTCCCGCCCGCTGGTCCGCACCGCTTCTGTCGCTGTTCCGGGCCGTGTTCGGACTGCTCTTCCTGTCGCACGGCGTGTCGAAATTCTTTGGCCTTCCGCCCTTTCCCATGCCGCTTAACCCCTTGCTGACGGCGGCGGGCGTGCTGGAGCTGGTCGGGGGTGCCCTGCTGCTGATCGGCCTGTTCACCCGTCCGGTGGCTTTCCTGCTTTCAGGTCAGATGGCCGTCGCCTATTTCATGGCCCATGCGCCGCAGGGCTTCCTGCCGCTGGCCAATGGCGGTGAAGCGGCGATCCTTTATTGCTTCGCCTTCCTCTACCTCGCGGCGGCAGGCGGCGGTTCGATCGGCATCGATGCGATGCGGCGTGGCGGCTGATCCGTTGCTCTGATAATCAGGGCGCCATGAACGCCCTGACCCGCAACATCGCGCTGCTCATCGATGCCGACAATGCCCAGTCGGCGGCCATCGACCCCGTCCTGACCGTGCTTGCCGAGCTGGGCACAGTCAATGTCCGCCGCGCCTATGGCAATTGGTCGAAGCCCGGCCTGAAGGGCTGGCGCGATGTCATGGTCAAGCACGGGATCGAGCCGCAGCAGCAGTTCGACCTGACCAAGGGCAAGAACGCCACCGACATGAAGATGACCATCGATGCGATGGACCTGCTGTTTCGGGGTCGGATCGACGGGTTCGGCATCATGTCGTCGGACAGCGACTTCATGCCGCTGGCTACCCGCATCCGGCAGGACGGCTTTCCAGTCTATGGCTTCGGCAACAGCCGCACGCCCGAGGCTTTCAAGCAAGCGTGCAGCCGCTTCATCGATGTCGGCGCGTTGATCGGCGAAGCGGCCCGCCCCGCCAGCGCCAAGCCGACGCCCGCCGATGTCCCACTCGCCGACTCGCTACCCCCGTCGATTGAGCAGTCCAAACGGACGGCTGGTACCCCGCGCCCGATCGACGAGGAACTGCTCAAGCTGCTGGTCGACGCCTATAACTCGGTGAAACGCGACGAACGTGGTTTTGCCAGCCTATCGGCGATGGGCCAGCTAGCGGGCAACCGGTCAAGCTTCGACACGCGCAATTTTGGCTTCAAGCGCCTGTCCGACCTGATCGAGGCGGTGCCCAATTTCCAGACTGAGCGACGCGAGGATGGCCGGACCTTCGTCAAACGGGTTCGCTAGGGCCTAGTCCCTCGGGTCAGGCATCGTCAGGGTCGCGCACGTACCCGGCGCGGCATCCTCGAAGCGCACCTCGCCGCGTAGTTGTCGCGCCAGGCTGGTAATCATCCGCATCCCCAGGCTGTGGCGTGAGGCCACCTTCATATCGAAATCGGCGGGCAGGCCCTGGCCCTTGTCGCGTACCGACAGGACGATCTGGCCTTCGCGGGCATGTAGGCCCACATCGATCACGCCGCCTTCCTCGCCATAAGCATATTTGATCGCGTTGGTCAGCAATTCGGTCAGCATCAGGCCGATCGGGATCGCGATATCGGCGTTCATCTCAATCGCCTCGATATCGCAGTGCACCTCATGATCCTTGGCCTGCTGCGCCAGCTGGTCGGCAATGCCGCAGGCCAGATCGTCGAGCGACACCATGCCCACCCGCTCGCTGCGCCAGAGCCGATCATGGGTCTGGGCGATCGCGGCGATACGCGCTTGCGCGTCGTTCAGCATCCGCAGGACGCGGGGGTCGTCATCCTCCTGCTTCTGGAGATTCAGCATCGCCGACACGAGGGCCAAGCTGTTCTTGACGCGGTGGCTGGCTTCGCGGGTCAGAAGCTGCTGATGCTCGACCGCTTCGGCCAGGCGGCGCTCCGCTTCCTGCCGTTCGATCGCGACACCGATCAGGTTCGCGAAACCCTGCATGAAGGCCAGATCGGCCTCCTCGAACCGGCCTTCGTCGGGGCTGTCCACCTCCAGCACGCCGTAACGCTGGCCGGACGCCTCAACCAGCACGTTGATCGCGCGGCGAATCTTGTGATCGGCCATGAATTGCGGCGTGCGAAACCGCTCTTCCTGGTCGAGATGGTTGGAAATGACCCCCTGCCCGGTCTGGAGCGCGAAGCCCGCGGGCGAGCCCAGGTCGGTTCGCATCTCGGTCGAGCCGACGACACCCGGCCCCCAGCCCACCCCGGCGCGAACGAGCAGCGTATCGCAATCCGCCTTATATTCCAGAAACTTGCAGAATGAAGATCGCATCCCTTCTGCACAAAGCTCGGTCGCGCGCTGCAACATCGGGTCGAGATCTCGGGCGCGCAACGCCTCTATCCCGAAGGCGGCGAGGACCGATTGCTGGCGGAGCCGATATTCCAACTGCCCTGCGCTGGCGATCGCACGATCCTCGCCTTGCGCCTGCTCCACTACCGCCATTCCCAACCGCGCCCTTTGTTACCCTATCGTTATAACGGACGAAATGGGGATTGGCCGCATCGCTTTAAACCCGTCGGCGCGGTCCCCATGCGACAACGCCCTCCCCGATCGCTCGGGAAGGGCGTCACACCGAAACGCAAACCGCTCAGATCAGCGGGTCAGTTTCTTATAGGCCAAACGCGTCGGACGGTCGGCGGCATCGCCCATGCGGCGACGCTTGTCCTCCTCGTACGACTCGTAGTTGCCCTCGAACCATTCGACATGGCTGTCGCCCTCGAACGCCAGGATGTGCGTGCAGAGGCGGTCGAGGAAGAAGCGATCGTGGCTGATGACCACCGCGCAGCCCGCGAAGGTCTCCAGCGCCTCTTCGAGCGCGCGCAGCGTTTCCACGTCCAGGTCGTTGGTCGGTTCGTCGAGCAGCAGGACGTTGCCGCCCTCCTTCAGCATCTTGGCCATGTGGACGCGGTTGCGCTCACCGCCCGACAGCTGGCCAACCTTCTTCTGCTGGTCAGGCCCACGGAAGTTGAAAGCCCCGACATAGGCGCGCGTGCCCAGTTCCTGCTTGCCGAAGCGGAAGACCTCGAGCTCGTCGGAGATTTCCTGCCAGACATTCTTGTTGGGGTCGAGGTCGTCGCGGCTCTGGTCGACATAGCCCAGCTTGACGGTCGAGCCGATCTCGATCGTGCCCGCATCGGGCTGTTCCTGGCCGGTGATCAGCTTGAACAGCGTCGACTTGCCAGCGCCGTTCGGCCCGATCACGCCGACGATACCGCCCGGCGGCAGCATGAAGTCGAGGTTCTCGAACAAGAGCTTGTCGCCATAGGACTTGGTCAGACCCTTGGCCTCGATCACCTTGCCGCCCAGACGCTCTGGGATCTGGATCAGGATCTGCGCCTTGCCCGCGACGCGGTTTTCCTGCTTCTCCATCAGTTCCTCGAACGCGCGGATACGCGCCTTCGACTTGGTCTGACGAGCCTTGGGGGTCTGACGCATCCAGGCCAGCTCGTCGGCGATCGCCTTCTGCTTGCCCGCCTCGTCGCGCTCTTCCTGCTCCAGGCGCTTGGCCTTCTTTTCCAGATAGCCGGAATAGTTGGACTCGTAGGTGTAGTAGCGGCCGCGATCGAGTTCGAGCACCCAGTTCACGACGTTGTCGAGGAAGTAGCGATCGTGGGTGACGAGGATGACGTTACCCGCATATTCCTTCAGGTAATTTTCCAGCCACGACACGCTTTCGGCATCGAGGTGGTTGGTCGGTTCGTCGAGCAGCAGCACGTCGGGCTTTTCGAGCAGCAGCTTGCAGAGCGCCACGCGGCGCTTTTCACCACCCGACAGGCGCGACACGTCCGCGTCACCCGGCGGGCAGCGCAGCGCTTCCATCGCCTGTTCCAGCTGGCTGTCGAGCGACCAGCCATCGACCGCATCGATCTTGGCCTGAAGCTCGCCCATCTCTTCCATCAGGGCGTCGAAGTCGGTGTCGTCCTTCGGGTCACCCATCTCGGCAGAGATGGCGTTGAAGCGATCGACCAGGTCAGCGATCGGGCGCACGCCGTCCTTGACGTTGCCCATCACGTCCTTCGACGGATCGAGCTGCGGCTCCTGCGCCAGATAGCCGACGCGCACGCCGTCGGCGGCCCAGGCCTCACCGGTGAAGTCGGTGTCCATGCCCGCCATCACCTTCATCAGCGTGGACTTGCCCGCGCCGTTCGGGCCGATGATCGCGATCTTCGCGCTCGGCAGGAACTGGAGGTGGATGTTGTTGAGGACAGGCTTGTTGGCGCCGGGGAAGGTCTTGGTCAGACCCTTCATCACATAGGTATATTGGACGGCCATGGCGGCGCGGGGCTCCGTGCTTTTTGCGACTGTGGGATATTTACCCGCCCATGTAGTGGGTGCGCGGGCGGTTGGCAAACGGGACCGGCTGCGCAACACTCTGGCCCATGAAGCGCTTTCTTCTCGCGGCCTTGACCGCCTCCGCCCTATCCTCGCCCACCCTCGCGCAGCGGACCCCGCCGCCCCCGCCCGCCACGGTTTCGCCCGAAGTCGATCGCCTTCGCGACGCGGCGCTGACCGACACCGTGGCCTGGGACATCGTCGAGGGGCTGACCACCGAGGTCGGCCAGCGGCTGGCGGGGACCGAGGCCGAAGCCCGCGCACGGGCCTGGTCGGTCGCCAAGCTGACTGCGCTGGGCTTCAAGAATGTGCGGATCGAGCCGTACCGGATGCCGGTCTGGGAGCGCGGGGCCGAGAGCGCCGAGATCATCGCCCCCTTCCCGCAGAAGTTGACGCTGGCCGCGCTGGGCAATTCGGGTGCGACGCCGGCGGCGGGGCTGACCGGCGAGGTCGCGGTCTTTCCCAGCATGGCGGCGTTCCAGTCGGCCCCCGATGACGCGATCCGGGGCAAGATCGTCTATATTGGCAATGCCATGCCCCGGACGCAGGACGGTTCGGGCTACGGCGCCTATGGCACCGCGCGCTTTACCGGACCGGCGCTGGCGGCGAAGCGCGGTGCGGTCGCGATCGTCATCCGCTCGATCGGCACCGACCATCACCGCTTTCCGCATACCGGCACGACCAATTTCCCCGACGCGTTAAAGCCCATCCCGGCCGCCGCCCTGTCCGTCCCCGATGCCGAGCAGCTGGAGCGGATCGCCAGCCGTGGCCAGCCGGTTCGCATGAAGCTCGTCCTGACCCCGCGCATGGTCGGCACCCGCGAATCGGGCAATGTCATCGCCGAGGTGCCTGGCAGCGATCCGTCGGCGGGCATCGTGCTGGTCGGCGGACATCTCGACAGCTGGGACCTTGGCACCGGCGCGATCGACGATGCCAGCGGCATTGCCATCACCGCAGCCGCAGCCAAGCGAATCATGGACGCAGGCCAGCCGCGTCGCACCATCCGCGTCGTCTGGTTCGGCGCCGAGGAAGTCGGGGGCATGGGCGGAGATGCCTATGCCAAGGCCCATGCGGGCGAGCGTCACGCCACGGCATCGGAAAGCGACTTCGGCGCGGACCGGGTCTGGCGGTTCGAGGTCAATTTGCCCGCCAGCGCCGAGCACGTCGCCGACCGGCTCCAGACAGCGCTCGCGCCGCTGGGCATCACGCGGGGCAGCGGGTTGGGCGGCGACGGCACCGACGTCGGCCCCACGCTGAAGCTCGGCACCGCCGCGATCGATCTGAACCAGTCGGGGTGGGATTATTTCGATACCCATCACACGCCCGACGACGTATTGGATCGCGTCGATCCGGCCTCGCTTCGCCAGAATGTCGCCGCCTGGACCACCATGCTGGCGGTCGTCGCGAACGCACCGGAGGCCATCGGGCCGGTCACGCCGCGCTGATCCGTCGGTTTTCCGGTAACGATTTGGTAACGCCAACGCCTTGAAAAAGCCTGATCCGTGCCATCGGTTCGTCGCGAACCTTGCGATCCGATGAATTTTGCGGATTGACCGCGATGAACCGCACGTTATTTGAGCCGCTTCGCGACGGCATTCGGGCCGGCCGCGATTTTTGCTTTGCTTGGGAGCATTCGAATGAAGAAGATCGCTTTCGTTCTCGCTGCCGCCGGCCTGATGTCCGTCGCTGCCTGCAACAAGTCGCCTGAAGCCGCTGCCGTTGAGAACAACGCAGACATGCTGGCCGACAACATGGAAATGCAGGCCGACAACATGGAAGCGGTTGCCGACAACACCTCGAACGGTGCTGCCGCTGCCTCGCTCGAGAACGCCGCTGACAACATGAACGCCGCTGCCGACAACGTCCGTGACGCTGCCGACGCCAAGGCGGACAACATGCAGTAATAGTCGCCTCGGACCTTCGGGTCCGAAGCGCCGACTGCTATGTCGGAAAAGGGCGCTTCCCTTCGCGGAAGCGCCCTTTTTCTTTGCCCGATTTCCTGTGCAAAAGATGTCGCGCAACGCTTGCGAAGTTCGCCCGCATCACGCTAACGACATCTTCGGTGGGGCCTGTAGCTCAACGGTTAGAGCTGGCCGCTCATAACGGCTAGGTTGCGGGTTCGAGTCCTGCCGGGCCCACCAATTTCCTGACCCGATCAGGCGATATGCAACGAAGCCTGGTTGATCCGGCTGATCTCGACCAACACGTCGGACGTCTCGACCGAGAGATCGCGAACCTCCTCCGCCACTACCGCAAACCCACGCCCCTCGTTTCCCAGCCTCGCCGCCTCGATGCTGGCATTCAGCGCCACCATCCGTGTGTTGGCCGATATGCGCCCGACCCGCTCCAGCATGGCCGCCGTCTGCCGCGTCAGCTCTTCGCGCTGTTCGTTGACCCGCTTCAGATTGCGCTCGTGGGTCACATCGACAAAGGTAAGCACCGCGCCGCCATCGGACTGCGGGTGATAGGTGACCTCGAGCACTTTGCCGTCGTCGAAGTGATGGTCGAACTGGCGGCGCGCGCTTTCCCGCGCCCATTCCCGGTGATTGTTCAGAACCGTCGCTTTGCGATCCCGACACCATCCGACCGCGGTTCCGATACGGTCGAGATAGTCCTTTAACGAAGAGCCTGCCGTCACGACGTTGTCCGCCAGCCCAAACATGCGACTGACATATTGGTTAATCAGGACAATTTTTTCGTCCCGATCATAGATCACGATACCATGACGGACATGTTCCATCACCAGCGTCAGCTGCTCCGCCGCATTTACCGACACTGGCAAACCCCATCTCGTTCTAACTTATGTTGTCGATAGCATGTAATGCGCCGAATGAAAGTGCATCGCATTTTTACTTATGAAATCAGCCTTGCCGGGCCTGTATCTGCTCTTCTAAGGTGTCCCCCAAAGCTACTGATGAAGGACCAGAATTATGGCGGTTAAGGGCGACCCGAAGGTCATCGAATTTCTGAACGAGGCGCTCAAGAACGAGCTGACCGCGATCAACCAGTATTTCCTGCACTACCGGCTGCTCGACCATTGGGGCGTCTACAAGCTCGCCCAGTTCGAATATCACGAATCGATCGACGAGATGCGCCATGCCGACTGGCTGGCCGAGCGCATCCTGTTTCTGGACGGGCTTCCCAATTTTCAGCTGCTGGGCCGCCTGCGTATCGGCGAGACGGTCGAGGAAGTGCTCAAGGGCGATCTGGCCATCGAGGTCGAGGCCGTTGCGCAGCTCAAGGAAGCCATCGCCTATTGCGAGGAAGTCCGCGACTATGTCAGCCGCGACCTGTTCCAGCGCATTCTGGCGAGCGAGGAAGAGCATGTCGACACGCTGGAGCGCCAGTTCGAGATGATCGCGCGCATGGGCATCCAGAACTATATCCAGCTGAACGCCATGGCAGAAAACGACACGCCCAAGTCGGGCGCGGCGCCGCACCTGCAGGGGTGAGGTTTGCGGGGCGGGTCTGATGGCCCGCCCTATTTTAACCTACGATCCCCCCGTTCAGCCTGAGCGAAGTCGAAGGCCACGGAAAAACGCTGGGTTGCGCCTCTGGGCGGATGCCGCCCCTTTGCCTTCTACTTCGCTCAGGCTGAACGCAGCGTGGGAGTAGGGTCGCCTACTCTCAGTCCTTCTTGTCGAACGGGTTCTTCGGTGCCCGCAGCGTCAGCCGGACCGGCACCGCGCCGAAGCCAAGCTCCCGCCGCATCGAATTGACCAGATAGCGCTCATAGCTGGCGGGCAACTGGTCCACGCGCGTCCCGAAGATAACGAAGCTCGGCGGACGCGACTTGATCTGCGTGACGTAACGCAGCTTGATCCGCTTGCCGCCCGGCGCTGGCGGCGGATTGGCGTCCACGGCCTTTTCAAACCAGCGGTTCAGTTCGCCCGTCGGCACACGCTTCGACCAAGCGGCGCGCGTCTCGAACGCCGCCTCGATCAGCGTATCCAACCCCTTGCCGGTCGCGGCCGACACCGCGAGCAGCGGCACGCCCTTGACCTGGCTGAGCCCGTCTTCCAGCGCCTTGCGGACGCCGTTGAACAGCGATGACGGATTTTCCGCCACGTCCCATTTGTTGAGCGCGATTAGAAGGGCGCGCCCTTCTTCCAGTACCCGGTCGGCGATGCGCAGATCCTGGGATTCCAGGCCAAGCGTCGCGTCGAGCAGCAGCACGACGACCTCGGCAAAGTCGACCGCGCGCAGGGCGTCGGCAACGGACAGCTTTTCCAGCTTGTCCTGTACCTTCGCCTTTTTGCGCATACCGGCGGTGTCGATCAGCCGGACCTGCCGCGTCTCACCGTTGCGGTCGTGCCATTCCCAGTCGATCGCGATGGAGTCGCGCGTGATCCCGGCTTCGGGACCGGTAATCAGGCGATCCTGACCCAAGAATCGATTGATAAGCGTCGACTTGCCCGCATTGGGACGTCCGACGATCGCCAACTTCAGCGGAGCGAAGGGGTTTTCGAGATCGACTTCCTCCTCTTCCTCGACTTCACGGTCGATAAAGGGAAGCAGCGCCTCGAACAGATCTCCCACGCCTTCGCCATGTTCGGCCGACAGCTGAACCGGATCGCCGAAGCCCAGTGCCAGCGCCTCCAGGATGCCTTGTTCGGCCGCACGGCCCTCCGCCTTGTTGGCGGCGAGCACGATCGGGGTGTCGGAGCTGCGCAGCCAGCGGGCAATTTCCTCGTCCAGCGGCATGATGCCCGCGCGCGCGTCGACCAGGAACAACGCGACATCGGCCTCGCCGACCGCCGCCTCGGTCTGGCGGCGCATCCGGCCGGGCAGCGTGTCGGGGTCTTCGTCTTCGTAGCCCGCCGTGTCGATGATACGGAAATCCAGGCCGAGCAGATGTGCGTCGCCTTCGCGTCGGTCACGCGTCACGCCGGGCCGGTCGTCGACCAGCGCCAGCTTCTTTCCGACCAGACGGTTGAACAGCGTCGACTTGCCGACATTGGGACGGCCGACGATCGCGACGATAGGGAGATTAGCCATCGCCGTCCGTTAGCGAAAGGCAAGCCTTTCGTCACGCGTATAGCGATACAAATGCGCCGCCCCGTGGAACAAATGTCCCACGGGGCAATATCGCATCACTTGAAGGCTGTAACCCGACCCTTCTGGTCGAGAACATAGAGCACATTGTTGGCGACGATAGGCGGCAGCGCGAACGGCGTCTTGGTGTCGACCGTCGCCTGGATCGATCCGTCCCCCGGATTGGCGTAGACGATCTGCCCTTCCGAATTGGTCAGGATCAGGCGGTTGCCCGCCAGCACCGGACCGAACCAGGTGATTGCGCCGGTCTTCTTCTTTTCCTTGTGGAAACGCTGAAGCTGCGCGATCCAGCGAGCCTTACCGCTCGACCGGGCCAGCGCGACCAGACGGGCATCGTCGGTGACGAGGAAGATCCACTCGCCCGCGATCCACGGGGTCGAAAGCCCGGCGAAATTCTGTTCCCACAGACGCTGGCCGGTTGACAGTTCCAGCGCGACCATACGGCCGCCCTGACCCAGCGCATAGACGCGGCCCTGATCGATCACCGGCGCGGCGTCGATGTCCGACAGCGTCGAGACCGAGGTCGAGATGCTGGTCCGCGACAGCGCATCCTGCCACAACAGACGTCCGTTTTCGTAGCGATAGGCGTTCAGCTCACCGCTGGAGAAACCGGCAACGACGGTACCCTGGCTGGCCGACGGAGCAGCGACGCCGTACACGCCCTGCGTCTCCAGCGTGCCCTGCCCGGCCCAGACGATCTTACCGTCCGCCTGGTTGATCGCATAAAGCTGATTGTCCTGGGTCAGGACATAGACATTGCCGTTGGCGATCGTCGGTGAACCGCGCAGCGGGCCGCTGGGCTTGGCGCGCCACAGCACCTTGCCGTCGGCCGCGCTGGCCGCGATCACGTCGCCCAGACCATCGGAGGCGAAGACCGTGCCGCTGTCATAGCTGGCACCGCCGCCGAAGCGGGCCAGACGATTCTCGTCCCCCTCGGTGATGCCGGTCGACCACAGCCGCGCGCCGGTGTCGGCGTTCATCGCAACCAGATTGCCCTCGACATCGACGACGAACAGCTTGCCCTCGGCCACGACCGGGGCGGCGCCCAGCGGATCGCGCGCCGAACCGCCGTTGATCGTCGCGGTCCACAGACGCTGGGGTTGCTCCGCCAGCGCGAGCTGCCCCATCGACTTGGAAGCGTTGCCGCCGGGCTGCGACCATTCGGGGTTCGCCTCGGGCGCGGGCAGCAGCACCTGCACGTCGGCGATCGTCTTATCCGCCTCGACCCCCGTTTCCGAAACCAGGATCGGCACACGGTTGCCGATGGTCGGCGTCTTCTTGGGCGCGCTCTTGAATACCCCGCAGGCGCCCAGCGCCATCAGCGCGGCGAGCGCTGCCGAGGTGCGGAAATGCTTCGTCATTGGGTCTTGGTGTCCTCACTCTGGCCGACCGCGTCGACCCCCAATACGCCGGCCATCTGAACCGCACGTTGCCGCAACGTATCGGGCACATCCTTGTCGCTGGCAATCTGGCCGAACAAACGGCCCGCCTGATCGCGCTTGTTCATGCGCAGATAGGCCACCGCGACCATCTCGCCCGCGCTGCCGAAATAGGCGTTGCCGGGAACCGCCATGCCGCCCAGTCGGGCGACGACCGCCTCGGGCTTCATCGTGTCATATTCGGCCATGGTTTGGCGGATCACCGCCAAATCGCGGAACGGCTGGGCCAGCGAGGTGTCCTTGGCGATCGCGGCGAAACGGGCCGCGGCGCCCTTCATGTCGTCGCGCTGAAGCAGGATGTCCGCCTGGGTGAACTCGGCAAGCGCGCGATAGGCGTCGACATTGGTGTTCGACAGTGCCTTCAGCTTCTCGCCCGCCGTCTTGGTGTCGTTCTGACCCAGCGCGTCATAGGCCGCCTGCAACTGCTCGCCATCGACGCCCGCTGCCTCATGTTGGCGATGCTGCCAGTAAAGATAGCCGCCGAACGCCGCGAGCGCGACGACGATCGCCGCGCCGACGATAAGGCCCCACCGGGTCCAGAAGGTCGTCAGCCTTTCGCGACGCAGTTCGTCGTCGACCTCGCTCATGAAGGCCTGGCTGGATTGGGGCGTTAGGGCCAAGACGGGCTCCGCTATTCTGGATCAAGGCAATATGGAAGCCGCGACCTTTAGCGAGGAGCGGCCCCCGTGGGAAGCGGGCTTGGCTTATCCCCCATCGCGAGGCGCATAGATCTGCTCCGGCCCCGGAAAGCGCCTGGCGCGGACATCCTCGGCATAGGCGCGCGCCGCCTCGCCGATCCGCTCGCCCATCGTCTCGTAACGGCGCACGAAGCGGGCGGTGCGGTCGAACAGACCCAGCATGTCTTCCCCCACCAGCACCTGCCCGTCGCACTCGGCCGACGCGCCGATACCGATGGTGGGGCAGGCGACGCGCTTGGTGATCTCGATCGCGATCGGCTCGACCACGCCTTCGATCACCACCGAGAAGGCACCCGCCTCCGCCACGGCCACCGCGTCGGCGATGATCTTCTCGGCCTCCTCGGGCGTACGGCCGCGCGCGCCATACCCGCCCAGGACGTTGACCGCCTGCGGGGTCAGGCCGACATGGCCCATCACCGGGATGCCCCGCTCGACCAGGAAGCGGACGGTCGGGGCCATCGCGACGCCGCCCTCCAGCTTGACCGCCGCCGCGCCCGTTTCCTTGAGCAGCCACGCGGCATTCTCGAACGCCTTTTCCGGGCTGGCCTCATAGCTGCCGAACGGCAGGTCGATGACGACGACTGCGTGATAGCTGCCCCGCACGACCGCCGCACCATGCGCCGCCATCATCTGGAGCGTGACCGGCACGGTCGAGGGCAGGCCGTAGATCACCTGCCCCAGGCTGTCGCCGACCAGCAGCATGTCGCAATGCGGATCGAGCAGCTGCGCCGAGCGCACCGTATAGGCGGTCAGCATGACCAGCGGCGTCTGCCCCTTGGCGCGGCGGATGGCGGGCACGGTTAGCCGCTTCATCGGCGCGGGCGTGGGGGTGGCGCGGCTGGTCGCGGTGTCGAGCGTGTAGGTCGTGGACATGCCAAGGCCTCTACCCCGTGTGCGCCGTGCGCTCCACCCCCTTGGTCCGTCAGAAGATTTCGGCGTAGACCTCGGGTTTGAAGCCGACCGTCAGGGTGCCTTCACGATCGAGCACCGGCCGCTTTATGAGCGAGGGCTGGGCCTGCATCAGCCGGATCGCCTTGTCGGCATCGATGTCCTGCCGGTCGGCCTCGTCCAGCTTGCGGAAGGTCGTGCCCGCGCGGTTGAGCAGCTTTTCCCAGCCGACCTGATCGACCCAGCGGCCCAGCGTGGCTTCGTCGATGCCCTCCGTCTTGTAGTTGTGGAAGCGGTAGGTGACGCCGTGCTGGTCGAGCCAGACGCGGGCCTTCTTCATCGTGTCGCAATTGGGGATGCCGTAGAGGGTGATGGTCATATTGCCTCGAGTTCAGGAAGTCCGGCGCGTTTTAGCCAAAGGCAGCAGGACAGGGGAAGCGTAGCCTTCGACTTCGCTCAGGCTGAACGGCTGTTGGGATGTGCGGCCTTGCCCCCCCACTCCGTTCAGCCTGAGCGAAGCCGAAGGCCAAGGGAAATCCCTCGCATTCTAACCCGCAGCAATTCGCGCAGGCTGGCGCCCCCCTCCCCGCGCCGCTATCCCGTCGTCATGCAGGACCACCCCTTCTACGCGCTTCACACCCATGGCCTGATCCGCGTCGCCGCCGCGACGCCCGCCGCCTCGGTCGGGGATGCCGCCGCCAATGCGCGGGCCATGCTCGATCTGGCACGCAAAGCGGATGAGGACGGGGTCGACCTGATCGTCTTCCCCGAATTGTCGCTGACCTCCTACGCGATCGACGACCTGCATTTGCAGGGCGCGATGCACGCGGCCACGCTGGCGGCGCTGGGCGAGATGGTGGATGCCAGCGCCGCGCTGTCGCCGGTCATGCTGGTGGGCGCGGCGCTGCCCCGCAACGGGCGGCTCTATAATTGCGCGGTCGTCATCGCGCGTGGGCGCATTCTGGGCGTCGTGCCGAAGACCTTCCTGCCCAATTACCGGGAATATTACGAGAAACGCTGGTTCGCCAGCGGCGCGGGACTAACCGGGCTGACGATCGAGTTGGACGGCCAGAGCGTGCCCTTCGGCACCGACCTGATCTTCGCGGCGGAGGATGCTCCCGGCTTCGTCGTCCATGCCGAGATTTGCGAGGATTATTGGGCGCCTACCCCGCCCTCGACGCTGGGGGCGCTGGCCGGAGCGACGATCTGTTGCAATCTGTCGGCGTCCAACATCGTGATCGGCAAAGCGCGCGACCGGGCGATGCTCGCCGCCGCCCAGTCCGCCCGCGCGGCTTGCGCGTATGTCTACTCGGCGGCAGGGATCGGCGAGAGCACGACCGATCTGTCCTGGGACGGTCAGGGCCTGATCCACGAGCTGGGCGAGACCATCGCCGAGTCCGAGCGTTTTCTGCGCGAACCCGCCCTCACCACCGCCGATATCGATGTCGAACGGATCGTGCAGGAGCGGCTTCGCTTCGGCACGTTCAACGATGCCGCCGCGTTCGCAGGCCACCCCGAGCAGCGCTTCCGCCGGATCGGTTTCGTGCACGGAGCCGAGGTCAGCGATCGGGGCCTTCGCCGCGCCGTCCACCGCTTCCCCTTCGTGCCCGACGATCCCGCCCGGCGCGACGCGGACTGTTACGAAGCCTATAACATCCAGGTCGAGGCGCTGGCGAAGCGGCTGGACGCCAGCCGAGCCCAGACGCTCGTCATCGGCGTTTCCGGCGGATTGGACTCCACCCATGCGCTGATCGTCGCGGCGAAGGCGACCGACCGGCTGGGCTGGTCGCGCGATCGCATCCTGGCCTTCACCATGCCGGGCTTTGCGACCGGCGAAGGCACGAAGGCGCATGCCTGGTCGCTGATGCGCGCGCTGGGCGTCACGGCGGAGGAAATCGACATCCGCCCCGCCGCCCATCAGCTCCTGGAGGACATGAGGCACCCCTTCGCGCAGGGCGAGCCGGTCCATGACGTGACGTTCGAGAATGTGCAGGCGGGCCTACGAACCGATTATCTCTTCCGTCTCGCCAACCAGCGTGGCGGCATCGTGCTGGGCACGGGCGATCTATCCGAGCTGGCGCTGGGCTGGTGCACCTATGGCGTCGGCGACCAGATGAGTCATTATGCGGTCAACGCGGGCGTGCCCAAGACGCTGATCCAATTCCTGATCCGCTGGTGCATCCGTACCGGCCAATATGACGACGCCACCAATCAGGTGCTGGCCGCGATCCTGGCCCAGGAAATTTCGCCCGAGCTGGTTCCAGCGGACGCCAGCGGCGCGATGCAGTCGACCGAGGCGATGATCGGCCCCTATGCGCTGAACGACTTCTTCGCGCATTACGTCATCCGCTATGGCCTGAATCCATCGAAGATCGCCTTCCTCGCTTGGCACGCCTGGCATGATGCAGAGGCAGGCGGCTGGCCCGAGGACCTGCCGCAGGACGCGCGCGTCGCCTATGACCTGCCGACGATCCGGCATTGGCTGGAGCGGTTCCTGACCCGTTTCTTCCAGACCAGCCAGTTCAAGCGATCGGCCCTGCCCAACGGGCCCAAGGTTTCGCCCGGCGGCGCCCTGTCGCCGCGCGGTGACTGGCGCGCGCCATCGGATGGGACGGCTTCCGTATGGTTACAGGAACTTAACCAAGCTGTTCCGCATACGTAATACACACTTGGCAGTTCATGACGATCGGGTCTATGCTGACACACTAAACCGTCACATTTACCGTTAATTACAGGCTCCTCCCGGCCTGTCGGCACGAGAGAATCCATGAGCCTTGTCGTTCGCACCCTGTCGGAGCAGATCTTCACGATCATTCGCGAGCGGATCATCAGCGGCAACCTGCCAGAGGATCAGCCGATCCGGCAGGACGCGCTGGCCAATGAGTTGGGGGTCAGCAAGATTCCGCTGCGCGAGGCGCTCGCCCGGCTGGAGCAGGAAGGGCTGCTGACCAGCCAGGCCAATCGCGGCTTTTTCGTCCGCTCGCTGGGCGCGGGCGAAGCGGAGGAGATTTACGAACTCCGCCTCGCCCTGGAACCCGACGCGGCGGCGCGGGCCTCACGCGTGGCGACAGCGGACGACCAGGCCATTGCACGCGAGGCGCTGACCGCATTGGATGTCGCGGCCCGCGACGCATTGCATGAGGTTGCGCACCGGAACCGCGCCTTTCACCTGGCACTCGTCCGCCCGCTCGGTGCCGCGTTGACCTTTCAGTTGATCGAACGGTTACAAGTGCTCGCCGAACGCTATGTCGTCCAGCACCTGAAGCCCGCCGGTCGTGAAGACCGCGCGCATGAGGAGCATCATGCACTGCTCGACGCCTGGCTGGCACGGGACGAGGCACGGGTGGCGGCCTTTCTGACCGAGCATATCGGTGCGACCCTGGTCGACCTGCGCGCCCAGCTTATCCGCTGATCCCCGTCATCCGGGCGGGGGGCTGTAGGGCGTGGTGATGATACGGGCACCGCGCCGATAGGTCAGATAGCGCCACAGCCATTGCAGGCTGACTCGGATACGCTGCGCGAAATTGACCAGCAGCACGACATGGACGATCGCCCAGAGCATCCAGGCCGGATAGCCCTTCATCCGGAAACGACCGAAATCGAAGATCGCGGCATGCCGCCCGATGATCGCCGCATTGCCGCGATTGTGGAAGCGGAAGGGCTTCGGCGCCGCTCCGCCGGTCAGTTCCGCCCTTAGCGCCTTGCCCAGATAATCGCCCTGCTGCTGCGCGACCTGCGCCAGACCGGGCAAGGGCTTGCCGTCTTCGTTCAGACAGGCCGCGACATCGCCCAGCGCATAGACATTCTCCAGCCCCTCGACGCTCAAATCGGGGCGCACCGCCACGCGTCCGTCCGGTCCCGGCACCACGCCGAGGAGGGAGGCGGCCCCCGTCGGCGCGACGCCCGCCCCCCAAAGGACGGTACGCGCGGGGATGAACCGGCCGCCGGCGGTCAGCCCTTCGGCGGTAATCGCCTCGACCGGCATGTCCGTCATCACCTGGACGCCCAGCCGCGCGAGTGCGCGTTCGGCATAGGTGGCGAGCGAGTCGGGAAAGGCCGACAGGATACGCGAGCCGCCCTCGATCAGGATGATCTTCGCCGTTTCCGGCCGAATCCTGCGGAAGTCGGAGGTCAGGGCATAGCGGGCGAGTTCGGCGACAGACCCGGCCAGTTCCACGCCGGTCGGGCCGCCACCCACGATGACGAACGTCATCAGGGCCTCGCGATCCGCAGCGCCGTCACGCTCCGCTTCCTCGAACGCGCCCAGAACGCGCGACCGGATGACCCGCGCCTCCTCGATCGACTTGCAGGCGGGGGCATAGCGACGCCATTCGTCATGGCCGAAATAGCTGCTGGTCGATCCGGTCGCGACGACCAGCCGATCGTAACGGAGCGTCTCGCCGGTCGCGAGTGCCACCTGTCGCGCATCGGTATCGACCTGCGCGACCTCGCCCAGCACCACCCGGATATTGGGATAGCGGCCGAGCACATGCCGGATCGGCTCGGCGACATCGGCGGGGGACAGTGCGGCGGTGGCCACCTGATACAGGAGCGGCACGAACAGATGATAATTGTTGCGATCGACGACGGTCACGCGCACCGGCGCGCGGGCCAGACGCTGTGCCGTCGCCAGCCCGGCAAAGCCCGCCCCGACGATCACCACATGCGGCCAATTGGGATCGACGCCCGTCGCTGTCATATCTGCGCCTCCGTCATCAGGTTCAGAACGTCACGGCGATCTTGCCGAAATGCCCTCCGCTCTCCTGCAGGCGGAAGGCCTCGCCAAGGTCGCCCAGCCCAAAGCGGCGGTCAATCACGGGTCGGAACGCCGCATCGTCGAGCGCGCGGACGAACTCCATCTGCATCCGGCGGCTGCCGACGATCAGGCCCTGGAGCCGTGCCTGCTTGCTCATAAGGGTCGCGGTCGGCACGTCGCCCGCTATGCCGGTCAGCACGCCGATCAGGTGGAGATGCCCGCCGATCCGAACCGCGTCGATCGACTGGGCCAGCGTTCCCGGCCCGCCGACCTCGACCACATGGTCGACACCCTCGCCCGCCCATTCATGGGCGAGCTTTCCCCATTCGGGGTGGGTTCGATAGTTGATCGTATGCGCGGCCCCCAACGAACACGCCCGCTCCAGCTTCTCGTCGGAGGACGAGGTGACGACGACCTGCGCCCCCATCATCCGGGCGATCTGAAGCGCCCAGATCGACACGCCCCCTGTCCCGAGCACCAGCACCCGGTCACCCGCTTTCAACCCGCCATCGACGACCAGACTGCGCCATGCGGTCAATCCGGCGGTCGTGATGGTTGCGGCTTCCGCATGGTCATAACCCCTGGGTGCGCGGGTGAAGGCGGTGGCCGGGACGACCACCAGCTCGCAGGCATAGCCGTCGATCCCGTCACCCGGCACCCGCGAGAAATCGCCGATCCGGGGCGGCCCTTCCTGCCAGTCGGGGAAGAAGCAGGAGACGACGGCATCGCCCGCAACGAAGTCGGTCACGCCCTCGCCGACCGCCTCGACGACGCCCGCGCCGTCCGCCATCGGGATGCGCCCATCCCCGGTCGGCATCCGGCCCGACACGATCCCATAGTCATGATAGTTGAGCGATGTGGCGTGCAACCGGACTCGGATCATGCCCGGCCCCGGCGCACCGGGGTCGGGTCGGTCGACCGGTCGCAGACGCTCCAGTCCGCCCGGTGCGTCGAGGATCATCGCCTTCATGCCATTGCCTTCATCGCTGTCTGCCTATGAAAAACCAACGCGGCGCCTGCGCGATGCGATCCCTCAGCCGGTCGCCAGCAACCACCCGTCGGGCAGGAAATCGACTGACATATAATAATAAAAGGCGCAGCTGCCGTCGCCACCGCGATAGCTGCCGCCCTTAACGATGCCGTAAGCGATGCCGCCCAGAAACACCGGTCCGCCGCTATCGCCGCTACGACAGGTCGGTCCGCGCACTGCTACCCAGGTCGGCGTGCAGCCACCGCCGCACAGGTCTCCGGCCGGGGCGAAATCAGGTATCCAGACTTCGGCACAGCTATAGCCGGTCCGCTCGCCGCGGTGGCAGACGATGTCGCCCGCGCGGGTCTGGTCGCGGGATCGCTGCCCGGTCACGCTGCGGCTGACCGTCTTGGCCGTGTCGCTCCAGAAGGCGGGAAGCAGTGGCACGGGGCTGCCATTCACCTGCACATCCTGATAGCCCCATCCCCATTGCCCCAGAAAGGGCAGCGGATGCTCGCGGCGCTCGGCATCGGTCCAGACCAGATTGTCGGGGCAATGGGCGGCGGTGACGACCGCGCTGTCACGCCCACGCCGAACGACGAAGCCGCTGGTGCAGGCATAGCGTCGACCATTGCCGGGATCGATACCGGTCAGCCGCGCGCCACCTTGAAGGTCGGCCAGATCGCTGTCTGGCGCATCTAGCGTCGCGATCCGCACCGGCACGCCTGCGATCCGGGCGATCCGGTCGCGCAAGGCATCGCCCGGCTCCGCTTCGGCATCCGCGCGCGAGACCATCACGACCAGCGCTCCGATCCGGGGATCGACACCGATGCCTGGCGGCTGGGTTAGGCTCGCGCGTATCTCCGTCTGGTGGAGCGCCAGGGCGACGATCAGCTGGCTATGGGTCGCATAGGCGCCGGTGCGAAAGCGGACCATAACCGGGCTGCCTGCCACCTGCGCCACCCGGTCGGCAACGGGCTCGTCCCCAATCAGCAACAGGTCGATATGAAACGGCGCGTGACCGACCGACAATCCGGCAAGGCGATCGGCGAACTCGGCCTTCAGCGCATCGGTCAGCGGCACCGACGCCTCCTGCACCGCCAGTTCCCGCGCGGCCGCCGTCTGCGTCTGTCCGGACAGCGCGGCATATTCCGCTGCATCCAGTTCGAGCGCTGCTCGACCATCCAGCGGCAGCCTGCCCTGCGCGACTGCGGGGTTGGGTGACAACAGGCACATGGCAACGAGCACGAGCACGAGCAGGAAAGCCCATCTATCCCGCCAAAAAGATTTGCGCTGGTTATATCCCATCGAATTGGTATGTATTACTCATGAGGAGCCGATGAGCGGCGATACACGGGATAAACCATCAAGGGGACCGAATTGATGTTGCGACGCCATGCCCTTCCGCTGCTTCTGATCGCCTCCGCCCTGCCGCTGGCCGCCTGCTCCAAGTCGGAGCCTGCCGACACCGCCGGCATCGACAATGGCGGCGTGGTGAATGACGAGGTTCTGGCCAATGACGAGGGGGCTGTCGACGCCAACGCGACCTTCGGGAACGATGCGCTGCTCGACAATGAGGTGGCGCCGGGCGGTGCGAACGCCAGCTAGACTTTCCTTCGGTGGCGCGGGCCCGTCCGGGCCTGCTCACCGCTCCTGCCTCGCCAAAGGAAGCTCCCTGTGGCGATTCACTGGCCCGGTGGTCGAAAAGACCGCCGGGCCGTTTTTGTCAGCGTTCGGGAATGCCCAGCGTGCGCAGGACGCGCATATCCTGTTCGACCACCCCGGCCGAGAAGCGCTCGATCAGGCGCTGCGCCTGACGCCACATACCCGTGGGCGCGGGCGCCGCACGCGGCGGGGACAGGAGACGGCCACCACAGATCGTCGCCAGCGTGGAGCCGTGCATGGCACCGTCAACGACCAAAGATGGAAAGGGCAAGGCGGCTTCCGGCGAGGCGAAAAGCTGACCGCCTTGCCGGTCCAGCGCATCGGCGGATGGGGGCTGGAAGAACAGCGCACCCGCGACCCGTGAGACATAATGGCTGGGCGACAGCCGCGCCCACCAGATGCTGGCCAGGCAAGCGGCGCCCTCGGCAACGAGCAGCACAGCCTTGTCGGCATGAGCGACCGCATGATCCAGCCGGGTCGCCCAGATATCGCGCGCCTCGCGGGACGCGCCGTCGAATGGAAGCTGAAGGTCGCCCTGACGGGGCCATGCGAACAGGCTTTCCCAGGGCATCTCGCGTTCGCGGCCGGGGTGGCCCGCCATCGGCAGGGTGATGATCGAGAATGGATCGTTCAGACGCAGTCCGGCCGCCATGGTCTTCTCCGTCACTGACCCCATCAAGGTACGTCAGTTTCGGGGAAGGGCAAGAGGGCACGGACGCGTGCCCGCCTCACCCTGCCTTGATCGGAAGGCTTACTGGGCCGTGATGGGGCGGGCCAGCTTGCGCGAATCGCTGAGCGCGGTGGCGATGCTGTCGACCATCAGCTCATACTGGTCGGGCGTATAGCCGGCGGCCAGGAAGGCGCGGACCTCGTGCGAAGGCACGCTGTAGCCATGGTGCCAGCTGAGCACCGCCATCCGGCGCAGCGCCTCCAGCGAGGGGTCCGCCAGGCGCGGATTGCGCGTGTCGCCGAAGATGCTGCCGACCGCACGGATCAGCTTGGTCGGCTCGCGCAGGCTGGACAGGCGATCGCGGCGGGCGAGCGCCACGACCTGCCATTCCAACGCGGACAGACGGGCGTCCGGGCGGATGGCGGCCGCGCCCTGCTGCGCGATGGCGGCATCGACCGCGATCCGTGCGGCGCCGATTTCCTGAAAAGCGACATAGGCCATGATGCAAACCCCTTTTTACGGCGCAAGACACCCTGCCCCGGCCAGCATCACGCCCACCCGAGGAAGCGGCACCGGGCCGCCCATCCTGCTGTCTCGCCATGTTCAAACGCGAAGGTGAGGATCACCTTCCATACCGGCCGGTATATTAATCTGCCGTACAGCCGTCAACGATTTTCATACCAACCGGTATTAAAAATTTTCGCTCAATGCGAAGGCCATAGCGCCAAGGCTGCATCGACCATCGATTGCAACTGTTCCGAAGGCACGCCGGAGCCTGCCTGAACGCCCATGCCCTGTAGCACCGCGAAGATCAGACTGGCCAAGCCCGACGGATCGACATTCGGCGGCAGATCGCCCTCGTCCACGGCCCGCTGGAACCGTGCGACGATCGCGGCCTGCGACGACGCCCGCCGCGCCACCACCATCGCCTTGATCGACTCGGCTTCCGAACCGCAAGCGACAGAGTGGATGACACCCAGACAGCCCTTCGGTTCCCATTGGCAGGTCATCGCCATCAATGCGCCGCGCAGCAGATGCTCGGCCACACCGCGTGCCGTAGGCTGATTCAGGGCTTCGCGGATGTAAGCGAGCTTCTCCGCCTCGTAAAGGTCGAGCGCCTTGTGGAACAGCGCCTCCTTGTTGCCGAAGGCGGCGTAGAGGCTGGGCTTGGTGATGCCCATCGCCTCGGTCAGGTCGGCCATTGAGGCGCCTTCATAGCCCTTGCTCCAGAAAACCCGGAGCGCGGAGGCCAGCGCCTGATCGGTGCAGAATTCGCGCGGGCGGCCCTTACACGCGGGCAAAGCATTTTCCATAACGGTCGGTATAGAATTTTGCGATGGGTTTGGAAAGCCCCGCGCTCGACCGGTCGCACCCATTTTGAAACCTATATTAAACGTTTCGCAACGCCCGCGTGCCATTTCTGTAATCGGGGGTACAGCATTTACCATGCTCAACATCGTGGGTTGCATCATCGGCCAGCATGATCCCTGGCTCATATTGCCGGCGTTCGGCGTCTGCGTCCTCGGGCTGGTGGCGTTGTTCCTGCTCCATAATCGTTCCGAGGAATGCGTCGAAATTCGGCGACGCAACTGGGTCGCGCTGGCGGCGATAACCGGCGGCGTCAGTATCTGGTGCACGCACTTCCTGGCGATGCTGGCCTATCACGGGCCGCTGCCGCTGGGGTTCGACCTGCCGCTGACCCTGGTCTCGATCGCCGCGCCGTGCCTGACCATCTGGGCCGCACTCGCCTATATCCGGCGCAGGAAGGACTTGTCGGGCAGTCTGGTGGTCGGCAGCCTGATTACCGTCGGCGTCGGCACCATGCACCTGCTCGGCATGGCCGCACTGATCGTGCCCGCGCAAATCCATTACGAGCTGGTGGATCTGATCGCTGCGCTGATCGGCGCGATGCTATTCCTGTCCGCCGCCTTCTACATTCATGCCGAGTTGCGCGGCCCCAGCCGCCTGATCCTGTCCGTCGTGGCTGCGGCGCTCGGTATCGGCGTGCTGCATTTCGGGGCGATGACCGCCACCACGCTGATCCCCGGCGGCGTCGTGGTCGATCCCGGTCTCCAGACCATCCAGCCCCGCATCCTCGCACGCCTCGTCGGCTTCGTGACCGCGACGATGGTGGCGGCCGTGGTCGCCGCCGCGCTGGTCGACCGCCTGCTGACCGACCTGCGTGGCCTGACCCAAGCCACCCGCGAGGGGATCGCGATCCTGCATCATGGGCGGATCGTGGAGGCCAATGCACGGCTGGCAACGATGCTGAATGTCGAGGCGAGCCGTTTGCCCCGTTCCCGACCCAATGACTGGCTCGAAGCCATCGACGGCACCGACCTGACCTCGATGGCAGAGGGCGTATCAGTCGAAACCCGCCCGCGCGGTGCGGGATCGTCCGACCGCTGCCTGGAAGTCGCGGCCCATGAGATCGAGTATCGCGGCCGTCGCGCAACCGTGATGGCCGTGCGCGACCTGACCGAACAGCGCCGGGCCCAGCGCCAGATCGAGTTCATGGCAGTCCACGACTCGCTAACCGAACTCCCCAATCGTGCCTATTTTACTCAGGCGCTCGAAAGCGCGATCGCGCAGGCCGATCAGAAAGGGCCGTTCGCGCTGCTCGCGCTCGACCTCGATCGGTTCAAGGCTGTGAACGACCTTTTCGGCCACGCTGCGGGCGATGCCATACTCTGCCGGGTCGCGGCCATACTGACCAAGGTCATCGACGAAGCGGGCGTGGTGGCGCGCGTGGGCGGCGATGAGTTCCTGATCCTGCAGCGCGGGCTGGAAGACCCCGAATGCGTCCGCAGGCTGACCGAGACGATCCTGGAGTCGTTCGCAGCCGAAATGGACCTCAGCCGGGACCCCATGGCGGTGGGGGTCAGCATCGGCGTCTCGCTCTTTCCCCAGGATGCGACCGATGCCCAGACGCTGCGCCAGAATGCCGATGTCGCGCTCTACCGTGCCAAGACCAGCGGCCGGGGCACCGCGTCCTTCTTTGATCAGGACATGGACCGCACGATGCGCAAGCGGCTGGCCCTGGAGCACGACCTGCGCCACGCCCTGCTGCGCAACCAGATGAGACTGGTCTATCAGCCGCTGGTATCGACCGACAGCGCCGAGATCATCGGCCATGAGGCGTTGCTACGCTGGGAACATCCCGAACGCGGCTCGGTCGAGCCGCTCGAGTTCGTGCCGCTGGCGGAGGAAACGGGCATCATCCTGCAACTGGGCGAATGGGTGCTGGCGACGGCATGCCGCACCGCCGCCTCCTGGCCCGCGCCGATGACGCTGGCGGTCAACGTCTCGCCGATCCAGTTCCAGCTCCCCAACCTAGCCGAGATCGTTGCGCGCGCGCTGAACGACAGCGGCTTTCCGGCGCATCGGCTGGAGCTGGAGATTACCGAGAACGTCCTGCTCCACGACCGCGCGTCGACCCTTAAGACCCTGCACCAGCTGAAGGCGATGGGCGTGGGCATCGTCATGGACGATTTCGGAACGGGCTACAGCTCGCTCAGCAATCTGCGATGCTTCCCGTTCGACAAGATCAAGATCGACAAGAGCTTCATTTCAGGCGTGACCACCGATGCCGCCGCACGCTCGATCATCCGGGCGATCGTCGGGCTGGGGCAGAGCCTGAACCTGCCCGTCGTCGCCGAAGGGGTCGAGACGGCCGAACAGCATCGCATGGTGCTGGAGGAAGGATGCCCCCAGGCCCAGGGTTATCTGTTCGGCCGCCCCGCCCAACCTTTGGTCGGGGCTCAGCCCTTGGCCAGAGCGCTACGCTGACGCCCATAGGCGAAATAGAAGGCCAGGCCCGCCAGGTTCCAGATGATAAAGCGGACGATGGTCGCGCTGGGCAGGCTGAACAGCAGGTAGATGCAGCCCAGAATGGCGAGCGTACCGACCAGATAGGGCTGCGGACAACGGAACAGCCGCTTGGCCTCCGGTGCCCGGCGTCGCAGGACCATCAGGCAGGCGCCAACCGCAATGAAGGCGAGCAACGTGCCCGCATTGGCCAGCTCGGCAATCTCGTCGAGCCGGAAGATGCCTGCGACGATCGCGATCGATACGCCCGTGACCAGCGTGATGCGGGTCGGCGCACCGCTGCGCTTGCTGACCACGGCCAGTGCCTGTGGCAGCAGGCCGTCACGTGCCATGGTGAAGAAGATGCGGCTCTGGCCGTACATCATCACCAGGATGACCGAGGGCAGCGCGATGACCGCCGCCAGCGCGATCAGATGCGCGGCGGTCGGCTGGCCCAGCGAGCGCAGGACGAGCGCCAGAGGCTCGGGCGAATTGGCGAGCTGCTGGAAGGGCAGCGCGCCCACCGCGGTCACTGCGACCGCCATATAGATCAGTGTGCAGACCAGCATCGATCCGACGATGCCTATGGTCAGGTCGCGGCCGGGGTTCTTGGCCTCCTCGGCCGAGGTCGCCACCGCATCGAAGCCGTAAAAAGCGAAGAACACGATCGCCGCCGCCGCCATGACGCCGCGCTTGGCCCCGTCGACCTCGGTCGCACCGAAGCCATAGGGCATGAAGGGATGAAGATTGGCATTGTTGAACGCGGGCAGCGCGAAGGCGACGAACACGCCCAGGGCGACCAGCTTCACGACGACCAGAATGATATTCAGCGTGGCGCTCTCCCGCGTGCCGGCGACCAGCATCCCCATCACCGACAGCGCGACCAGCACGGCGGGCAGGTTGATGATGCCGCCGCCATGCGGCCCGGAGAGCAGCTCGGGCGGCAGATGCACCCCCGCCGCCTGGATCCAGCCGACCAGATAGCCCGACCAGCCGACCGCGACGGTCGAACAGGCCAGCGAATATTCGAGGATCAGGCTCCACCCCACGACCCAGGCGAGCGTTTCGCCCAGCGCGGTGTAGCTAAAGGTATAAGCGCTGCCCGCCGCCGGGATCAGCGTCGCCAGCTCGGCATAGGCGAGCGCGGCACAGGCGCAGACGGCACCCGCAATGGCAAAGGCCAGAATGACAGCGGGGCCAGCCCGCTCGGCTCCCACGCCGGTCAGCGTATAGATGCCGGTGCCGACGATCGCGCCGACTCCCAGAGCGATCAGGTGCGGCCAGCTGAGCGTCTTGGCCAGCGCCTGCCCCTCCGCGTGCTGGGTGACGCTACCCAGCGACTTTCTTGGTCCGAACATCGTCGAAAAATCCCCCGCCCTCTTGGCTTGTCATTGTCAGTCGACGGGCGCGAACCCGCCTTTCAGGTCCATCAGCGTGGACCGGATATGCGTATCAAGCAATGCCTTAACCCGGTCGGCGTCGCGCGCCAGAAAGGCGTCGAGCTGTTCGCGATGCTCCAGATGCGCCCGTGCGTCGCGCCCGGCGGGCTGCAGATGCGCGACGACATAACGCTCGGCGAGCAGCGCGAGTTGACGGATCAACTGGATCGTCAGGGCCTGCCGTGTCGGGCGGACCATCGCCATGTGGAATTTCCGGTTGCAGATGGCGACGCGCGCCAGATCGCTGGCCGCCGCCTGGTCCAGCGACTCGAACGCGGCGACGAGTGCCGCGCGATCCTCGTCATCGGCGACGAGCGCCGCCCGCGCCGCCGCCGCCGGTTCCAGCTTCAGGCGCAGGCCGTAGATGTCCTCGGCCTGCGCAGCGGAAAGCGCGCCGATCATATAGCCGCGATTGGCGACGCCGTGGAGCAGCCCCTCCTGCTCCAGTCGGGCCATCGCCTCGCGCAGCGGTATCTTGCTGACGCCGAGTTCGGCGGCCAGCGCATCCTGGCGGATCGGTCGATCGGCGGGGATGACCCCCGCGATGATCCGTTCGCGCACGATCGCGAAGATGCGATCCGCCAGCGTCTGCACGACGATGACGCCCTCGCCCCGATGACGCCCGTCATCCAGGGCGTAGTCCGGTTGCAAGGGCATCGTCGCCATCAGGCGGCCTTGGCCTGGCCCAGCGTCGGGCGGGTCGCGGCGGCCTTTTCGACCATCGCGATCACCTCGGCGCGGCGCTCGCCTTCGAGCACATAACGCGGCGGCAGGACGCGCTCCGAACCGCGACCCATGACCTGCTCGGCCAGCTTGATCGACTGGACCAGATCATGCTCGGCATCGAGGTGGAGGAGCGGCATGAACCAGCGATAGATTTCCATCGCCTTGGCATGATCGCCGCGATCGAACGCCGCTACCAGCTCAACCGACTCCTTCGGGAAGGCGTTGGTCAGGCCCGAAACCCAGCCCTGCGCGCCGAGATACAGACCCTCGAGCGCCACGTCGTCGAGACCGGCGAACAGGGTGTAGCGATCGCCGAACGCATTGCGGAAATCGGTGAAGCGACGCGTGTCGGGGGCCGACTCCTTGACCGCAACGATGTTCTTCACGTCGACCAGCGCCTCGAGAACCGTCTGGTCGATAACCGTGCGGTACGCGGGCGGGTTGTTGTAGAGCATGATCGGCAGGCCGGTCTGGTCGGCCACGCCCTTGAAGTGGTTCACCAACTCATGCGCCTTGGGCACATAAACCATCGGCGGCAGCAGCATCAGGCCGTCGGCCCCGGCCTTTTCGGCGGCCTGCGCGTAACGCACGGCGCGGCGCGTGTCATATTCCGAAACGCCGGTGATGACCGGCACGCGGCCCGCCACCGCCTCGACGATGGCGGTCAGCACCGTCACCTTCTCGTCATAGTCGAGCGAGTTGTTCTCGCCGACCGTGCCGAGCGCGATCACGCCGGTAACGCCATCATTGACCAGATCGTCGACGACACGCTGCGTATCGGCGAGGTCGATCGAAAGATCTTCCCGGACCTGGGTCGTCACTGCGGGGAATACGCCGCGCCAGCCGATGCTCACAATCTGTCTTCCTGCTACTGTTTTAGATATCGTATACTGTTTCTAACGGGCAAATCGGATGGGGTCAATGTCATTCCTCATCCGGATAGGGGCCTTTTCCACCTTCTGCGATGAAACGATCGGTGCGTTGCTCGATCACGGGCAGCGGTACATAGCCGAGTTGCAGCATCGCATCATGCCAGGCGCGGATGTTGAACTTCGGCCCCAGCGCCTTTTCGGCCTTGGCCCGTGCCTTCTGGAAGGCGAGCTGGCCCATATAATAGGACAGCGCCTGCCCCGGCCATGCGATATAGCGGTCGACTTCGGTCTCGATCTCGTGATCCGACAAAGCGGTATTGTCGTGGAGATAAGCCTGCGCCTTCTCCCGGCTCCACCCCATGGCGTGGATGCCGGTATCGACGACCAACCGCGCCGCGCGCCACGCCTGATAGGACAGCATCCCGAAGCGGTCATAGGGCGTCTTGTAGAAACCCATATCCTCACCCAGCGCCTCGCAATACAGCGCCCAGCCCTCTCCATAGGCCGAAAGATAGCTGTCGCGCCGGAACGCGGGCAGGCTCTTATTCTCCGCCGCCAGCGGCATCTGGAACGCATGGCCCGGCGCGCTTTCGTGCAGCGTCAGGGCGGGCATAGCGTATAGCGAACGCGACGGCAGATTGTAGGTGTTGACCAGATAGACGCCGGTCCCGCCGCGCCCGGCGGTGTAGAAGGGCGCGATATCGGCGGGTACCGGCTTGATCGCGAACCGGCTGCGCGGCAGGCGACCGAACCAGTCGGAGGCGATCCCGTCGAAGCTCTTGGCCAGCCACGCCGCCTTGTCGAGCAACTCTTGCGGCGTCTTGGGATAGAATTGCGGATCGGTACGCAGGAAGGTCAGGAAGGCAGGAAAGTCGCCCTTGAACTTCACCTCCTTCATCACGCCGTCCATCCGCGCACGGATACGCTGCATCTCCGACAGGCCAATCGCATGGACCTGTTCGGGCGTCAGGTCGGCGGTGACATATTCGCGGATCTTGGACCGGTAATAGGCCTTGCCGTCGGGCAGATCATAGGCCGCCGTGCTGACCTGCGCGCGCGGGATATAGTCGTTGCGCAGGAAGGTCAGCAGCCGCTGATGCGCGGGCAGGACGTCGTCGCGGATCGCCGCTTTCGCCTCGGCTCGCAGCGCGGCGGCGGTCGCCGGCGTCATGGTGGCGGGCATGGTCTTGAACGGCTCGTAAAAGGGCTGCGCGTCGCCGACCCCGGCGTCCACCACCTGCGCCACGCCGATGTCGCGACCCGTCAGCGTGATGCGCGGCACCGTAAAGCCGCGCGCAAGACCGGCGCGCATGTTCGCGATCTGCTGGTCGTAATAGCGCGGCATCTGGTGCAGCATGGCGATGTAATCGCGATACTGGCTCTCCTTGGTGAAGCTGCCTCGCGCCCAACTGGCCAGATTGCCCCAGAAGCTGGTGTCCGAATTGAGCGGCTTTTCATATTCGCGGAACCGCTGTGCGGCGAGCAGCGCGTCGATCTGGCCGCGATAGACCACATAGTCGGTGCGCACGTCGGGGGAGAGTTTTGCCGGATCGATCGCGTCGAGCGCCTTGGCGGTCGCCTCCCATCTCGCCAGTCGCGCGGCTTGCGCGGCGGGGCCGACATCGGGCAATTGCCGCGAACCCGCGCTGCCGCTGTCCTCATCGGCGGCGGCCTGGCTGATCCGCCACTGATATTCGGCATCCGACAGCGCGCGAAAGCGGGCGTCCGGCGTGGCCGCGACCTTGCGGGTGGCCTGGGAGCGACCCTTGGCCTGCGCCGCGCCCGGCGACATAGCCGCCAGAGCCGCTCCTGCCAGCAGCCATCCGATCCGGTTCGTCATGCTTATACCCCCTTTGCTCAACCCTTCAGCGCCGTCACGTCCCGGTAGAGATCGGCCGAAATCTCGACCCCCTCGACCAGCGAAACCTGACGCGCCGTGTAGCGGCGGGCGGAAGGCAGCCGTGCCCCCTGCCCCGTGATCGCCCCGAACATCGCCTCGGCCCGATCCTGATGCTCGGGTAGAAGATCACCGAGGAACCCATTGGGATCGATCGCAATAATCAACTCGCCACCCAACGGCGAACCGCCACGCCCGCCGTCCCATTCGATCGACTCCCGGCTCGTCATATCGCCGATCAGAGGACCGGCGAGCAGTTCGACCATCGCCGCCAGCGCCGATCCCTTGTGCCCGCCGAATGTCCGCATCGCGCCGGACAGGATCGCGGCCGGGTCGCTGGTCGGCTTACCCTCGCTATCGACGCCCCAGTCGTCGGGCACGCTCTTGCCCGCCCGGCGATGGAGTTCGATTTCGCCGCGCGCGACCATGGAAGTGGCGAAGTCGAAGACGAAGGGCGGCCCGTCCGGGCGTGGCCAGCCGAAGGCGATGGGATTTGTGCCGAACACCGGCTCCGCCCCGCCCGACGGCGCGACCCAGGCATGGCTGGGCGTGAAGGCGAGCGCGACCAGTCCCTCCTCCGCCAGTTCCTCCACTTCGGGCCAGAGCGCGGCAAAATGGACGACATTGTTGAGGGCCAGCGCAGCGATGCCGTTCCCCCTGGCCTTCTCGATCAGGGCGGGCTTGCCGGTCTGAAAGGCGAGTTGTGCAAAGCCGCCGCCGCCATCGACACGGACCAGCGCGCGGGCGGGATGCGACAGCACCGGCTCGGCATCGGGGACGACCACGCCCTTCTCGATACTGGAGACCGCGACCAGCAGGCGGTAGATACCGTGCGAGGCGCATCCGTCGCGCTCGCCCGCTACCATCGTCTCGGCGACCGCCTCGGCATGGGCAGGGGCCAGTCCCGCACCCAGCAGCTTGGCCCGCGCCAGCGCCCGCAATTCGTCCAGCGTCATCCGCACGCAGGTCACGCCGTCGCCCCCGGCTTGGCCGCGAACAGCCGCATGCCGAAGATCGGCCCCGCCGAGCTGCGATCATGCGGCACGATGCGCACCCGCACGCTCTTCTTGCCCGCCGTCAGCGCAGGCGGCAACGGATATTCGACGTCGAAGAAAGCGCCCGGCTTGTCGTTCTCCAGATGCTGGGTCGCGACCTTCACATTGTCGACCAATATGTCGAAGTCCCGCGCGCGCTCTTCGCCCCAATAGGTACCCTGCAGGATCATCGGGCCGGGGCGCACCGCCATGGTGAACTCGAAATAGCCGCCCGACCGCGCATCGCGCCCCTGCCGCCCGCGATAGGAGACGGGGTAGGAAATGTCCGAGGTCAGCCCATGGTCGCGCTCGGGTTGCATCTCGCCGAGATGCATGACGTCGACCGAGCGGGCCGCAATGTCGCGGGCCTTCGCCTGATCGGCCAGGAAGGCCGCCTCCTGCGCTTTCCACCCGGCATCGGTGAAGCGCTTGAAATAGACCGCGCTGCGCCGGTCATACTGGCTGAAGAAGGGTACGAAGCTCAGGTCCGCCGGACGGAAGATCCCCGCCGTCCTGTATCGCGCGGTCGCCGGATCGGCGGCGGTGAAGCCCGCCAGCGGATTGGCGCCGACCAGCACCGGGTCGGGCGAGTCCCACTTGTCCTCGCGCCCGCCCAGATCGGCCGCCATCACCATCGGTCCGCGCAGGACCGCCACGACGCTATCGTCGCCGGGCGTCGTTTCGACCCGAAGGTCGAGCGGCAGGCGGATGGAAACCGTGTCCCCGGCCTTCCACCGACGATCGACCACAGCATAGCCCCGCTCGAAGCGCGGGGATACGGCGTGGCCGTTGACCTCGACCTGCGCCTGGCCGTTCGCCCAGCCCGGCACACGCAGCGCCAGCGGGAAGCGACCCGCCCGGTCGAGCCGCGTGAAGCTCAACCTCGCCTGCCCTTCCATCGGATAGGCGGTGTCGAGCGTCACGATCGCGCCGCGCTTCTCCCACCGGGCCTCTGCCGGGATGTAGAGATTGACGAAGAAGGTGTCGCCGCCCTGCCAGAAGATGGACTCGCCATGCTTTGCGTGAGCCTCCATCCCCGAGCCAACGCAGCACCAGAAGGCATCGTCCTTGTTAGTCGAAAACTCGCGCACCACGCCGCTCATCAGCGGCGTCATATAGGTGAAGCCGCCAGTTTGCGGATTTTGCGCGGCCATGGCGTGGTTCAGGTGCGCGCGCTCATAATAGTCGAAATAGCGCCCATCCGGCTGCCAGCCATAGAGATGCCGGGTCAGCTTCATCATGTTGTAGGTGTTGCAATGCTCGCACGTCTGGTCGGTGATGTGCCGGGCGATCGTATCGGGTTCGGAGAAATACTCCCGGTCCGCATTGCCGCCGATGACATAGCTGTGATGCCCCGTCACCGTTTCCCAGAAGAAGCTCGCGCCCTTGGCGGGTTCGGCCTTGCCGGTGATCTCGTGGATGCGCGCCAGGCCGATCAGCTTGGGCACCTGGGTATTGGCGTGGAAATTGGCGAGCTTGTCCTCGCCCGCCACCAGCGGGTCGAGCACCTTGCGGTCATAGATGCGCTCGGCGAGCGCCAGCCACTGGCGGTCGTTGGTCCGCTGATAGAGTTCGGCATAGCTTTCGTTCAGCCCGCCATATTCACAGCCCAGCACCTTCTGCATCTGTTCGTCGTCAAGCGCGGCGAAGACGCGTGCGAAATAGCCGCCCAGCTTGACCGCGACGTCGAGCGCCTGCGCATTGCCCCAGCCGCCATGAATGTCGAGCAGCCCGGCAAACAGCTTGTGCACCGTATAGAGCGGCGACCACGACCCGTTGAGGTCGAATCCACCTGACTTGATCTTGCCCGCCATGATTTCGGGGAAAATCTCCTCGCCATCGACCACCGTGCCGTCCGCGCGCTTGCGGCCGAGCGCGCCGACATAGCCGGTCCCGCGCTTGGCTTGCGCCTCGGCCAGTTCGGCCACGATATAGTCGGCACGGCGGCGCATCTCGGTATCGCCGGTCTGCTGCCAGGTCAGCACCAGCGCCGACATGTAATGGCCGAGCGTATGGCCCGCGATCGTGTCGCTCTCCCACCCGCCATAGATCGGCGCCTTGGGTTCCAGTCCTGCATATTTGCGGAAATTGTACAGCAGCCGATCGGGACTGAGGCGGTAGAGATAACGGCGGTTGGTCTCGACGGCGGTCGCATAGACGGACGGGCGCAGTCGCACCGCCGACAGTGGCAGCGGCTCCGCCTTGGCCGGGAGGATCGACGGCGCGGCCCCCACCGCCCGCGTCGCTATTCCCATCAACGCGACGCCCGCCGCCCCCTGCATCCATTCCCGCCTGCTCGACCGCAGCATCTTGCTCTCCCGGTAATACTGTATACCAATATAGCCAGAACGGGAGGGGGGTCAATTGCGATGGTCCCGCAGAGGAGCTTCCCGAGGTCAGGGATTTTATCGTCATGCGCCAAAGCCTTATCCGCCTTTTGCCAGTCACGCTGGCCACCCTTTCGGTCGTCGCCAGCGCCCATGACGCAGGCGTCCAAACGCAGCAGGAAACTGCCAATGATTCGCAAGAAGCCGCGACTTCGCGCTTTCGGGTCGGGGCGTTCCAACTGATCCTCGACCCCGCCAGCCAGACGGCGCGCGGCCTTTCGCCGATTGCGACGCCGGGCTTCGACTTTCTGCCGATCGGCCGTGCCAAGGAGCGCGCGGGCAATGGTTACAACCATCTGGGCGACATCCATCTGCGGCTGCGCCAGGGGGGCGGCGCGTGGCAGGATTATTCGTCCTCGCATGAACGGCGGCCGGTGCGGGCGCTGCCTGCTCGCGGGGCGGTGCTGGCGAAGGCGGACATCAGCGCGTCGACGGGGACCGGCCTGCCGCTGCGCATCGTGCGAGAGTGGGTGAACGACAAGGGCACTCCTACCCTGCGGTTCACCCTGACCAACACCTCCGCCACGCCGGTCGAGATCGGGGGCCTCGGCCTGCCGATGGTGTTCGACAACATCATCACCGACCGGACTCTGGAACAGGCCCATGCGCAGGCGAGCTTCGCCGACCCCTATATCGGGCGGGACGCTGGCTATGTGCAGGTCACGCGGCTGAATGGCGCAGGCCCGGCGCTGCTCGTCATTCCGGAACGCGGGACGCCGCTGGAAGCCTATGTACCGATCCCCACGGTGCGCGAGACCGGTGGCAAGGCGGTCATTTCGGAGGCGAGCCCCCGCGCGCAGACTTCGGAAGGCTTTTACGACTGGACCATCGCCAGCGCCGCCTATGCCCAGACTGATTGGAAGAGGGGTACACCCTGGAACGAAGCGACCAGCTTCTCGCTCGCACCCGGCCAGAGCCGCACGATCGGCCTGCGCCTCGTCACCGCGCCCAGCATCCGCGCGATCGAGCCGACGCTGACGGCGCAGGGATGTCCCGTCGTGGTCGGCGTGCCCGGCTATGTCGTGCCGACCGATCTGGAGGCATCGCTGTTCGTGCGCTCGCCATCCGCGATCACCGGCATCGCCAGCTATCCGGCGGGGGCGCTGGACGTGACCAAGGCACCAGGCAAGCCGGGCTGGACGCGCCTGTCGGTACGCGGGCGGCAATGGGGCCGGGCGCGCCTGACTCTCACCTATGCCGATGGTCAGGTCCAGACGGTCCAGTATTTCGTCACCAAGCCGCTCGAACAGACGATGGCCGATCTAGGCCGCTTCTCGACCACCAAACAGTGGTTCGAGGGCAAGGGCGATCCCTTTGGCCGCTCGCCCGCCATCCTGACCTATGACCGTGAGGCCGATAGCATCGTCACCGCCGACCCGCGCGTCTGGATTTCGGGCATGAGCGACGAGGGCGGCGCGGGCAGCTGGGTCGCGGCAGTGATGAAGCAACTCGACAACCCCAACGCAGCGGAAATCGCGCGCATTGAGGAGCTGGTCGACAAGACGGTGGTCGGGCGGCTGCAGGTCGCCGATGGTACTCATGCGGGCGGCGTCAAGAAGAGCCTGTTCTATTATGATCCGGCCGCCTTTCCGAACCTCTACCAACCGGCCAAAGACTGGCAGAGCTGGACCTCGTGGAAGAAGGATCAGGCCGACGATCTGGGCCGCGCCTATAACTACCCGCATGTCGCGGCGGGCCATTGGGCGCTGTACCGGATCGCGCGCAACCATGCCGGGCTGACGCGGGTGCATGACTGGCCATGGTATCTCGACCATGCCTATCAGACGATCGTCGCGATGATGCGCGACGCGCCGCATTATGCGCAGTTCGGACTGATGGAGGGCGATGTCTTCGTCGACATCCTGACCGACCTGAAGCGCGAAGGCTGGACCGACAAGGCCGCCGAGGTCGAACGCCTGATGAAGGGACGCGCGGACCACTGGCGCACCCTGCAATATCCGTTCGGCAGCGAGATGGCCTGGGACTCCACCGGCCAAGCCGAGGTCTATGCCTGGATGCGCTATTTCGGTTACGGTCCCCAGGCCGATGTCACGCGTGAGGTCATTCTGGGCTATGACCCGTCGATCCCGCACTGGGGCTATAACGGCAATGCGCGGCGTTATTGGGACTTCCTCTACGGCGGCAAATATCCGCGACTGGAGCGGCAGATCCATCATTACGGGTCGACGCTGAACGCCATTCCGCTGTTCGATTCGTTCCGCCGCAATCCCGCCGACATGCATCTGCTGCGCGTCGCCTATGGCGGGTTGATGGGCGGCATCACCAATATCGACCAGAGTGGTGCATCCTCGGCCGCCTTCCACAGCTGGCCCGACCGGATGGAATGGGACCCGTATAGCGGCGATTATGGAATGGGTTTTTTCGGTCATGCCTATGCCGCCGCGACCTATGTGGTGAACGATCCGACGCTGGGCTGGCTCTCCTATGGCGGAAACCTGTCGCAGAACGGCGGGCGTGTGCATGTCGAGCCGCATGACGGGGCGCGAGCGCGGGTCTTCGTTGCGCCGGTCGGACTTTGGCTGACGCTGGAGGCGGGCAAGATCAAGGCGGTGGATTATGATCCGGCGAGCGGCGCGGTCCGCCTGACCCTCGACCCGGCCACGGGCGACACACCCGCCGCGCGTCTGTTCGTCGAGACGACGACGCCCGGCGGCCGCCCCTATCGCCCCGATCGCGGGACGTTCGAGCGTGGCGGTTACACCGTGCCGCTGTCGGGCACGGCCTCCAAACTGGTCTTGTCCGCCAGATAGGCGGCGAGCTGGCGGACGAGCGGCCCATCGGCGGGCGGCATGGGCCAGGCATGCATGTCGGCGGGCTGGCACCAGGTCAGCCCGTCCGCTTCCAGCGCGACCGGCGTGCCCGACCAGGAACGGATGACATAAAGCAGCAGCAGGAGATGGCGACCGGGCAACGGCTCGGTCGCGAAGCCCGCCGGTTCCAGCATTCCGGGGGCGACCGTGATCGCCAGTTCCTCGTGAAGTTCGCGAACCAGCGCCGCCTCGGGCGTCTCACCGGGTTCCAGCTTGCCGCCGGGAAACTCCCACAAGCCCGCCAGCGCCTTGCCCGCCGGGCGTTGCTGCAAAAGCACACGGCCATGTTCGTCCACAAGCGCCGCAGCGACGACGGGAAAAAGGACAGTGAGCATATTCGGCCTATCGATCATTTCTTAACCTTACTCGGTTATCCCGGCGGATCATGAAAGCGCGGATGATCCTGTACGACCTGCGACGCCTGATAGCCGACACGCGCGGTTCGTCGGCGGTGGAATATGGCCTGATCGTCGCCACCGTCATGCTGGCCGTATTCGCAAGCCTGTCCCAGATGGGTTTCAGCCTGCAGAAGCTCGCCTATCTAATCGCCGATCAGCTCAGCCTGACAAGCCGTTAGAATTTCTTCCCAACCGCCCGCCTTAAGGCTTCCTCAACCACTGCAAGGCTAAACCGCCGCAAGCTGAACCGGCGCTCCGGGGCAGCCGGGTGATAGACTGTAACAAGACGCAACGGAGACCGGAATGACCACCATCCGCAAGATGATCAAGAACAGCAAGGGCGCAACGGCCATCGAATATGGCCTGATCGCTGCCCTGATCGCTGTTGCTGCCATCGGCGCCATGAAGACCCTTGGCACCTCGCTGAGCGGGACCTTCACCAACATCTCGACCAAGGTCGCAAACCCGTCGGCCGCTAAGTAAATCCGATACCGGGCGGCGTTCGATCGCCGCCCCTCAAGGATTTCTAGTATTGAGGGGGCGAGTCGATACGTTCGACTCGCCCCCTTCTTTGTGCGACTATTAAAGCCGCCCCATCGCCAGGAACTTGGCGGCACGCCCGCGCTTCAGCTCGTCACGGCCCAGGCCGCCCAGCTCGCCCAGCGCCTTTTCGACCGCATCACCCAGATTGGCGATCGCGCCCGCATGATCGCGATGCGCGCCGCCCACCGGCTCGGGCACGATGGTGTCGATCACGCCGAAATGCTTCAGGTCCTGCGCGGTGACGCGCATCGCCTCGGCCGCGTCCGATGCCTTGTCGGCGGTCCGCCACAGGATCGAGGCGCAACCCTCGGGGCTGATGACCGAATAGACCGCGTGCTCGAACATCAGCACCCGGTTGCCCGCCGCCAGCGCAACCGCGCCGCCCGAGCCGCCTTCGCCGACGATCGCCGAGACGACCGGCACACCTGCCGCCAGACAGGCCTCGGTCGACCGCGCAATGGCTTCCGCCTGGCCGCGCTCTTCGGCCTGGATGCCGGGGAACGCACCCGAGGTATCGACCAGCGTCACGATCGGCAGACCGAAGCGATCGGCCAGTTCGACCAGGCGAATCGCCTTGCGATAGCCCTCCGGCTTGCCCATGCCGAAATTGTGGCGCAGGCGGCTGGCGGTATCCTCACCCTTTTCATGGCCCAGCACCATGACGCGCTGGCCGCGAAACTGCGCAAAGCCGCCCATGATCGCCTGATCGTCGCCGAAGGCGCGGTCGCCCGCCAGCGGCACGAACTCGTCGAACAACCCGGCGACATAATGCTTGAAGTGCGGACGCTGCGGGTGACGAGCGACCTGCGTCTTCTGCCACGGGGTCAGCTTGGCGAAGGTATCGCGCAGCAGCTTGTCGGACTTGGCCTGGAGCTTGGCGATCTCCGCGCCGATATCGACCGTCCCTTCGGCGGTCGTATCGCGCAGCTCGTCGATCCGGCTCTGAAGCTCGGCGATCGGTTTCTCGAAATCGAGGAAGGTCGTTGACATGGCGCTATCGCCTAAGGGCGCTTGTCCCGAAAATCAACGAGCGGGTGCTTGGCATTGACGAGTTCGACCAACCGGCTCGCCTCGACATGCGTATAGATCTCGGTCGTGGCGATGTCCGCATGGCCCAGCATCGCCTGCACCGCACGCAGATCGGCCCCGCCGCCGAGCAGATGCGTGGCAAAGGCATGGCGCAGCACATGCGGGCTGACCCGCTCGGGCGGAATGCCCGCTTCCGCCGCGAGCGCCTTGATGAGCTGATAGAGGCGGATGCGGGTCAGGTGCCGCTTTCCGCCGGGGAAAAGCCAGAGCTTGTCGGCCGGGACATGCACGCGCCACGCCGCCACCGCCGCCCGCGCCCGGTCGGAGATCGGGACCATCCGCTCGGCGCCGCCCTTGCCCTTCAGGATCAGGAAGGGGCGGTCCGGGTGAACGGCATTGCGCGGCAGGGCGACCAGCTCGCTGGCGCGCAGACCCGAACCATAGAGCAGTTCGACCAGCGCCGCGAGCCGCAGATCATTCGCACTGGGGTGCGCCGCCCCCGTCCGCTCGGCGATGGCGGAGAACAGCTGGTCTATATCGGCATGGCTGAGTATCTTGGGCAGCGCGCGCCGCTGACCCGGACGTGGGAGCACCGACGAGGGATCGTCGTCGCGCAGCCCCTCCTCATGCAGGAAGGCATAGAAGCGTCGCAGCGCCGCCGCCTTGCGCGCGACGGTGGCGTTCGCCAGCGACGCCCAGCCCTCCGCCAACCGCTGGAGCGCGGACGCATCGGCTTCGCTCAAACCCTCCATCGCCTCGGCGGCGAGCCGCAGGTCGGAGCGATAGGCGGCCAGCGTATTCCCCGCCGCGCCCGCCTCCGCCGCCATCATCTCCAGAAAGCGGTCGACCAGCGCGGCGTCGCGCATATTCATGTCCGGGCGATCGCCTCCGCCGCGATCATCCGCGCCTCGGTATCCAGCCCGACCGAGCGCAGCGCCTCGACGATACGATAGAGCGCCTGCGGCGGCACTCCGCGCCAATCGCCGGTCTGCATTCCTACGGCACAGAGCAGGACGACCATGCCGGTCTGCTCGTCCGCGACGGCCTGATCGAGTGCCTCGGTCCAGGCATTGCGCTGGCCGACCCGCACGTCGAGCGCCTCGGCGCCCTTCTCGATGTCCACACGCGACAGCCGCCCCAGCCCCGCCAGTCCGGCGAAGAACATGCGCTGCTTCAAGGCATCGGCGCTGTAGCCGGTGACCTGATCGTAGGCGATCTGGTCCTGCCGGTCGGGATCGCTCAGCACGATCATCGCCCAGGCATCGCTGTCCTGCTTCACCGCCTCGCGCCAGCGCGCGGCGCTGCGGTCCAGTCCGGCGGACAACATGGACGCGATCAGTCCATCGGCGTCACGCCCGTCGCTCATCACCGGCAGCCGTGCGGCGGCACGGGCGGTGAGGATCAGCCGCCCATAGGGCGTACGTGCCTCGTCGCCCCAGAGCGAACGGATCGCCGAGAGGCGCTGTCCTTCGTCCGCAGCGGCATAGGCGTTGCGCAGGTCGTTGCCGATAGCGGACTGCGCGCGGCTGGCCTGATCGTCGTCGGCCAGGCCGGAATAGAAGTCGACCAGCGCCGCGTTGGAGATCACGCCCATGCTCGCGGCCTGATCGATCACCCCGGCCCGCTCGGTCGCAGGCACCGAGGCCGACGTCGCCAGCCAGCCGCGCACCTGCGGCCCGACATAGGAAAGATATTCGGGCGGCACCGCAACGCCCGTCGCGGTGGAGAGGCCGAAGCGCCAGACGGTCAGCCGGTCGGCGCCGCCCCAATCGACACTCGCGGCCTTGCGCGCGGAGCCTGCGCCCATCAGCTTTTCGGCGAGCTTCAGGTCGAAATCCTCGACGCCCCCCTGACGGCGCATCTGACGGACGGTCGCGGTGGCACGGGCGCCATCGCCGGTCAGCGCCGCGCACCAGCCCTGGGCCAGCCGATAGCCGTTCAACCCCGTCACCGCGCTGCCGCGATCGGCCAGCGGGCAAAGCCCCGCCGGGTCGCTGGACGCAAGAAGTGCGTTCATCGCGACCTGATAGAGCTTGGGCGTATAATTGGCCGGATCGACCGACTGGACGACCGCGCGCGCGACCTCGGCCTCGCCCATGCGCAGCAACAACCAGGCGCGTTCGGCGGCGAAGTCCGCGCCGTTCACCCCGCGCGGCGTCACCATATGCGTGGCCAGCGCGCGGCGCAGCAGGATCGAGGTCCAGCGCGACGGTAGCGGCGCCGACAGCCGCCGCATCAGTATCTCGGCCACGCGGCCATCGGCACCGGCAAAGATGGTCTGGTCTAGCGCGCCTTCGCGCGGACCCGCAGGGCCGACCACCGCCAGCGAGCGCAGGGCGGAGGCCGGCAGTTCATATTCGGCGAGCGTCGCGGCATCCATGGTGGGTGTCGGCGACGGAGTCGGGGTCGGAACCGGGGTTGCCAGCGAATCCAGCAGCGCGCCCACGGCATCGGCGGGGGTCGGCGCGGGCGTCGGCGTGACGGTGGGCATGGCGCCGGGCGCCGCTCCTGCCGCCGGGCGCGGCGTCGACCGAGGGGTCGGCGGCGCGGCGGGCTGGCCGAAGCCGGGGGGCAGCAGTGATTCGGGACGGTCCTGGGCCGCCGCGATGGCTGCGGCCCCGACCATCAACAGGGCGATCGCCCTGGGCAGGTGGCGAAAAACGCCCCCCCGCTTACTGCAGGTTGCCAAGCGAGACCGCCTTTTCGACCTGGGTGGTCGGCCGTTCGGTCGCCCGGCCCGAGAGCAGGAACAGCCCGCCGACGACGATGACGAGAAGGACGATGAGCGAAACGACCATACGGGACATGAAACGCAAAACCTTATAATGGACCCGTGAAAGCCCGGCCGGTGTTGCCGGGCGCCCGCACGCTGTATAGCGCAGAGTGCAATGTTGCAAAGCCACAACCCTGTAGATGCAAGCTGGAACGGGTCGCCCATCGTGCTCGTCGGTCTGATGGGCGTGGGCAAGTCGACCGTGGGCCGCCGTCTGGCGAATCGGTTGCGCGTGCCCTTCGTCGATGCCGACACCGCGATCGAGCAAGCCGCCGGCATGAGCATCCCCGAAATCTTCGAGCATTACGGCGAACCCTATTTCCGCGACGGCGAGCGCCGCGTGATCGCCCGGCTCGTCGATGGCCGACCCAAGGTGATCGCGACCGGCGGCGGCGCGTTCATCAATGACGAGACGCGCGCGCTGATCCTGGAACAGGCCACCGCCATCTGGCTGAACGCCAGTCCCGAGGTTCTGGCCGAGCGGGTCAAGCGACGCGACACGCGGCCGCTGCTGCGCGGCAAGGACCCGCTGAAGGTGCTGCGCGAACTGTCGGCCGTCCGCAACCCGATCTACGCGCTCGCCCCCATCCATGTCTCCAGCAAGCGGGGGCCGCACGAGGCCACCGTCAACGCCATCCTGAAAGCCATCGGACGATGAAGACCGTCACCGTGTCGCTCGGCGACCGCAGCTATCCCATCCATATCGAAGCCGGGCTGCTGCCCCGCGCCGCCGAGTATCTTGCGCCCCTGTCGCGCGGGCGTCGCATGGCGATCGTGACCGATGAGAATGTCCGGCCGCATCTGACGGTGCTCCAGGCATCCCTGGAGGCAGCGGGCGTCGCGAGCGAGGCGATCATCCTGCCATCCGGCGAGAAGACCAAGAGCTGGGCGATGCTAAGCCAAGTCTGCGACCGGCTGCTCGAACTCGGCATCGAGCGGGCGGATCATGTCATCGCACTGGGCGGCGGGGTGATCGGCGATCTGGTCGGCTTCGCCTGTTCGATCGTCAAGCGCGGCTGCCGCTTCGTACAGATCCCGACGACCTTGCTGTCGCAGGTCGACTCGTCGGTCGGCGGCAAGACTGCGATCAACACCTCGGCGGGCAAGAACCTGATCGGCGCCTTCCACCAGCCCGCGATGGTGCTGATCGACCCGGACGTGCTCGACACGCTGCCCGCGCGCCAAGTGCGGGCGGGTTATGCCGAGGTCGTCAAATATGGCCTGATCGACGACTTCGCCTTTTTCGAATGGTGCGAGGCCAATGCGCCTGCATTGCTGGCGGGGGATGCCGATGCGCGGGTATACGCCATCGCGCATTCGGTCGCGGCGAAGGCGCGGATCGTGGCGGCGGACGAGCATGAGACGAACGGCATCCGCGCGCTCCTGAACCTCGGCCATACTTTCGGCCATGCGCTGGAAGCGGAGGCGGGCTTCTCCGACCGGTTGCTCCATGGTGAGGGCGTCGCGGCGGGCTGTGCGCTCGCCTTCCGCTATTCGGTCCGCAAGGGCCTTTGCGAGCGGCAGGATGCCGAACGGGTCGCGGCGCATCTCCGCACGATCGGCCTGCCCGACGGCTTGGCTGCCGCCGGGATCGATGCGCCCTCCGCGACATTGATCGAGCATATGAAGCACGACAAGAAAATGGCGGCGGGCACCCTGCCCTTCCTGCTCGCGCGCGGGATCGGGCAGACCTATCTCGACAAGACAGTCGATCTGACGGACGTGGCCGCCTTCCTCGATTCCGAGCCGCGCTGATGCCCAACGGCGTCGCCAAGCAAAACCTGCCGAGCAAGACCTGCCCGGCGTGCGGGCGGCCCTTCACGTGGCGCAAGAAATGGGCGCGGGATTGGGATCAGGTAGTGTATTGTTCGGATGCGTGCCGGAAGAAGCGGTAACTCCCTCGCCGTTCGCATCGAGCGACGTCGAGATGTTTTCCCTTGGCCTTCGACTTCGCTCAGGCTGAACGGAGCTTGTACCGAACCCCGTTCACGCTGAGCGAAGTCCAAGCGCACGCCCCACCCTACCCCCGCATCTTCTTCGCCGCCGCCAAGGCCCGCTCCCGCCCCTCGCGGTGCCCGATGATCTTGGCCGGATAATCCTTCGGCCGACACCCGGCCTCCTCCGGATCATGGATCGCGGCGTCGCCGACGTCCCTCAACTCCGGCACCCATTGCCGGATATAGTCCCCGGCATCGAACTTCTCCGACTGGCTAAGCGGCGCCATGATCCGACCGAACATGTTCGAATCGATCCCCGTCCCCGCGACCCACTGCCAGTTCACGGCATTGTTCCCGTAATCGGCATCGACCAGACAGTCCCAGAACCAGCGCTCCCCCTCGCGCCAGTCGATCAGCAGATGCTTGATTAGGAAGGAGGCGGTGATCATCCGCACCCGGTTGTGCATCCAGCCTGTCGTCCAGAGCTGACGCATGCCCGCGTCCACGATCGGATAGCCGGTACGACCGGTCTGCCATGCCTTCAGGTCCTTGGCGGCCTCCGCACCGCTCCGCCATGGCATCGTGTCGAACGCGTCGCGGCCGTTGCGATCGGCATAGTCGGGCAACGCCATGACCACGCCATCGGTAAAGTCCCGCCAGGCCAGTTCCTTGCGAAACGTCTCGGTATCCCCGCGCCGGGCGAGCGAATGCCACACGGCGCGCACCGAGACCTCCCCGAAATGCAGGTGCGGCGACAGGCGTGAGCTGCCCTCTTCGGAGGGCATGTTGCGCGCGGTGTCATAGGCGACCGCCTTCTCGCCGAAGTCCGCCATCCGCTCGCGCGCCGTCGCCTCGCCGGGTATCCAGTCCTCATCGAAGCCGGTCGACCAGTCGGGCTTGGTGGGGAGCAGCGACCAGTCGGCCAGGTCCTCGCTTTTCGGCCAGTGCCCGGGCGCCTCCAGCGTCTCGGGGCGGTCGCGTGGATGTTCGGGCGGCAAATGGCCCTGCAATCCCTTCCAAAAGGCCGAGTAGATCCGGAACGGCTTGCCGCTGCCCGTCGTCACCAGTTCCGGCCGTGCCAGATGATTGCCGTCATGGACCGTCAGACAATCGTCCAGCACCTCCTCGGCCTTGCGCCACCAGGGTTCGTAATGACGGATGGCATGGATTTCGGTCGCGCCTGTCTCCTCCATTAAGGCGCGCAGGGTTTCGACGGGCTTGCCCCGCCGCAGGATCAGGCGGCTGCCCAGCTCTTTGAGATCCTTCGCGAGCGAATTCAGGCTGTGATGCAGCCACCAGCGCTGCGCCGCGCCCATCCGCCAGTCGCCCGGCGTTTCGTCGTCGAGGATATAGACCGGGATGACCGGCCCCGCCTCTGCCGCCGCCAGGAGAGCCGGTTGATCGTGAAGGCGAAGATCCTGGCGAAACCACAGGATCGTGGGGGAAGCTGTCATCCAGCCGCTACGCTTCGGCCTCCGCCGGGTTCCGATGGGACAGTCTTTCGCCCAGAGTCTGGATCGCCGTGACGTGCCGTTCCGCGATCGCCATGACGTCATCGCCATAGCCGCCGCCGACCGTGCTGGCGACGGGAAGCCTGCGGGCCAATGCCAGATCGGCGATCAGCTTTTCGCGGGCGATCAGCCCCTCCCGCGTCAAGGACAGACGTCCCAGCCGATCCTCTACGAACGGATCGACCCCGGCCTGATACAGGATGATGTCGGGCCGATGCTCGTCGAGGAACGGCGTCAGGGTCGCGGCCAGTTCGGCCAGATAGCCGTCATCATCCACGCCGTCGGGCAATCCGACATCCAGTGTCGAGCGGGCCTTGCGTGCCGGGAAATTCTTCTCGGCATGGATCGAATAGGTCACGATATCCGGCCGCCCGGCGGTCAGCGCGGCGGTGCCGTCGCCTTGATGCACGTCGCAATCGACGATCGCCACCCGGCCGACGACACCCTGCTCGACAAGCCGCACCGCCGCCACCGCCAGATCGTTGAATACGCAATATCCCGCCCCCGTATTGGCCAGCGCATGATGGCTGCCCCCGGCGGTATTGGCGGCGAAACCATGCTCCAGCGCCAGCAGCGCGGCGGTCCATGTCCCGCCCGGCACCGCGCGGGCCCGGTGCGCGACCTGCTCGGTGATCGGAAAGCCGATCCGCCGCGTCTTGTCGGGCGGCACGCGGACCTCCAGCACCTCGGCGACATAATCGGGGTCGTGCACCGCCTCCAGCCAGATCGGCGGGATCAGTTCCGGCTCGGTCCATGCCACCGCATCGCCCTTTGCCCGCAGCAGATCGCGGATCGCCCCGTTCTTGCCCCAGCGATAGGTGGAACGCGCCGGTGCCTCGGTGACATAGGCGGGGTGATGGACGACATGGATCATCGCCCCTAGGTAGGAAGCCATGACCCGCGATAGGAGGGCCACGGCCCCGCTGCCCGAACTGCGCGCTGACGTCGCGCGCTTCCTCGGCTATTACAACCGCCTCCCCGGCCCACCCCAGCAGGAACTGGGTCCCGAGGCCGCGCGGGCCATGATGCGCGCCGCGCGCGACCTGACCGATCCGCCGATCGGCGCGCTCGGCATCGATGAGACGTTCACGATCGAGGGGCTGGGCGGACCAATCCCGGCGCGGCGCTTCGACCCGCGCGAGCAGCGCGAGGCGGGGCCGGTCCTGCTGTTCTTCCATGGCGGCGGCTTCGTGATCGGTGACATCGATACCCATGCGCCGCTCGCGGCCGAGATGGCGCGGGTGCTCGACCTGCCGGTCGTATCGGTCGGCTACCGTCTCGCGCCCGAGCATCCCTGGCCTGCCGCGCCCGATGACTGCGAGACGGCAGCGCGCTGGCTGGCGGGACAGCCCGACACGACCGGGCTGATCGTCGCGGGCGACAGCGCGGGCGGCACGCTCGCCACCGTCACCGCCATGACTTTGCGCGACCGGCCCGCCGCCGTGCCGGTCGTCGCGCAGGGGTTGCTCTATCCCGCCACCGACATGGCCCGCGCGCATCCCTCGCTGCGGGATTTTGCCGAGGGGTATTTCCTGACCCGCGCAATGCTCGACTGGTTCGTCGCCTGCTACGCCGCCGACCTCAGCGATGTACGTGCCGCGCCGATGCGGGGCGAACTCGCCGGGATGCCGCCCGCCGTCGTCATGACCGCCGAATGTGATCCGATCCGCGATCAGGGCCGCGCCTATGCCGCCGCCTTGGCGAAGGCCGGCGTGCCTGTGACGTTCCGCGAAGCACGCGGCACGATCCATGGCTTTGCGACACTGCGCAAGGCGATCCCCTCCGGCGTCGGCGATCTCACCGCTTTCCTGCTTGCGTTGAAGGCCGTGATCGTCGAGGCGGAGGGCATCGGCCAGATGGGACAATGATGATGACCGACCTTCCTTATCGCCCCTGCGCGGGCGTCATCCTGATGAACCGCGACGGCCGCGTCTTTGTCGGCCAGCGGATCGATTCGACGCTGGAGGCGTGGCAGCTTCCGCAGGGCGGCATCGACCCGGGCGAGGAGGCCGATGCGGCGGGGCTTCGCGAGCTGTTCGAGGAAACCGGCGTCACCGCCGACAAGGTCGAGCTGATCGCCCGTGCGCCCCATGAACTCACCTACGACCTGCCCGAGGACATGATCGGCAAGGCATGGAAGGGCAAGTGGCGCGGCCAGCGGCAGATCTGGTTCCTCTATCGCTTCCTGGGCGAGGACAGCGACATCCATATCGACACCGACCATCCCGAATTCCGCGCCTGGCGCTGGGCCGAGCCGAATACGCTGCCCGCCATGATCGTGCCGTTCAAAAAGGCGCTGTACGAGGAACTGCTGGTCGTCTTCGCAAGGCATTTCACCGCACCCCATGGCGACGCGGCGGTTTCGGCCGACGGGGCGAAGGGCTAAGGCACCTACCATGAAGACGCGGCTGCTCCTGATCCCGATGGCGCTGGGCCTGCTCGCCAATGCCGATCCCAAGGACCCGGACCCGGCGCTGATCCCGCCCCAGATCCGTTCGATGCTGGAGGCCGCGATCGCAAGCGGCAACGAGAACGACATCACCACCGTCGTCCGCTATGCCCGCAATGCCGTGCCCGAGGCTGCCGACGCCATCGACGCCATGGCCGATGTCTGGCGCGACGAAAAGACCGCCAGCCGCAGCCGCACCCTGCGCGAGGCGACCTTTTTCGACCTGTGGCACGGCCGGGTCGAGCTGGGCGGCTTTGCGACGACGGGCAACAGCCAGAATATCGGCCTGACCGGCATCGTCGACCTGACCCGCGAAGGGCTGCAATGGCGGCATAAAGTTCACCTCCAGGGCGACTATCAGGAAAGCGCGAGCATCGTCAGCCGCGAACATTATGTCGCGTCTTACGAACCCAATTTCAAACTGAACGCCAACAATTACGTCTACGGCGCGGCGCAATATGAGAGCGACCGCTTCCTGGGCTATTTCAACCGTTTCTCCGCCTCGAGCGGTGCGGGTTACAGCGCGATCCGCAAGCCCCGCATGACGCTGGACGTCGAACTCGGCCCGGCTTTCCGGCACACCGAATTCACCGACGGCCGCATCGAAAGCGCACTCGCCGCGCGCGGCAATCTGAACTTCGTGTGGAAGCTGACCCCGGCCATGTCGTTCAACCAGAACGCCTCGGCCTATGTCCAGAAGTTCAACAGCACGGTCAGCACCAACTCGGCGCTGAACGCCAAGCTGTTCGGCCCGCTCTCGGCCGCGCTGTCGTACAATGTCCAATATGAAAGCGAGCCGCCGATCGGCCGCCGGACGACCGACACGATCACGCGCGCCTCGGTGGTGTACAGCTTCTAATTTCGGCGGCGGGGTTCACCTTTGCCGGGTCCTTGGCCTAGGTTGTCGGCCATGGAGAGACTGAACATGATCGAGCGGGACGCGGTAGCGTCCGCCGCCGCTTATCCGATGCTGCCGCTGGTCGAGGACTGGGCAGCGATCAATAGCGGGACGCGCAACATGGCCGGGCTGGCGACGATGGCCGACCGGCTGGCCGAGCATTTCGGGACGCTGCCCGGTGACCTGACCATGATCGAGCCCGAGCCGGTGGAACGGATCGGCAGCGACGGCCAGCCTGCCCCGCTGGCGCATGGCCGCCATCTGCTGCTCTGCGTCCGTCCGAACGCGCAGCGGCGAATGCTGTTCACCGGCCATATGGATACCGTCTATCCGGTCGATCATCCGTTTCAGTCGGTGACGCGGATCGACGACAACCGACTCGGCGGACCAGGGGTGGCGGACATGAAGGGCGGACTGGCGGTGCTGCTCGCCGCGCTCAAAGCTGTCGAGGCAAGCCCCCTCGCCGAGCGGTTCGGCTATGACGTGCTCATCAATTCGGACGAGGAAACGGGCTCCGCCTCCTCCGCCGCGCTGATCGCCAAATGCGCCAGCGGCAAGGTCGCGGCGCTGACCTATGAACCCGCTTTGCCCGATGGCACGCTGGCGGGTGCGCGGGGCGGCACTGGCAATTTCACTATCGTCGTACGCGGACGCAGTGCGCATGCGGGACGCAACCCGGAGGAAGGCCGCAACGCCATCGTCGCCGCCGCCCGGATCACGCTGGAGCTGTCGCAGCTTGCCGCCGATGACATCACCGTCAACCCGGCGCGGATCGACGGTGGCGGTCCGAACAATGTCGTGCCCGATCTGGCCATGCTGCACGTCAACTTCCGCCCCCGCGCGCTGGCCGCGATCGAGCGGACCGGCGCGGCGATGAAGGCCCTGGCCGAGCGGATCGCCGCCGAGCTTGACGTGCGGGTCGAGGTCCATGGCAGCTTCAACCGCCCCCCCAAACCCATCGACGACGGCGCGGCCGCGCTGTTCGAGACGGTACGTAGCGCAGGTGCTGATCTGGGCCTGACCATCGGCTGGCGCGCGACCGGCGGCGTGTGCGACGGCAACAATATCGCGGCGGCGGGTGTCCCCGTGGTCGACACCATGGGCGTGCGCGGCGGCGCAATCCACTCTTCGGACGAATATATGCTGATCGACAGCCTGGCCGAACGCGCGGGCTTGTCGGCGCTGACCATCCTGCGCATCATCGGTGCCGCATGAGCAGCTTTTGCATCCGCCCCGCGGTCGATAGCGACCTTCGTCACCTCTATGAAATGGCCAAGCTGACCGGCGGCGGCTTCACCAACCTGCCCCCCGATCGCCGCGCCCTGACCGCCAAGCTGGCGCGCAGCCATGACGCCTTTGCGGGCGACGGCGACGGCAAGGTGAGGGACGAGCTGTTCGTCCTGATGCTGGAGGACCGCGCGACTGGCGAAGTACGCGGCACTTGCCAGATCTTCACCCATGTCGGCCAAAAGCACCCCTTCTACAGCTATCGGATCGGCACGCTGACCCAGCATAGCCGCGAGTTGGACCGCACCTTCCGTGCCGAGATGCTGTCGCTAACCACCGATCTGGAAGGCGCGAGCGAGGTGGGCGGTCTGTTCCTACATCCCGGCGAGCGCGCAGGCGGCCTAGGGCTGCTGCTCGCCCGCAGTCGCTATCTGTTTATGCGCGCCAACCGCCCACGCTTCGCCGACCGGGTGCTGGCCGAACTGCGCGGGGTGATCGACGAGGCGGGGGGATCGCCCTTCTGGGACGGCTTGGCCGGGCGCTTCTTCGGGATGAATTTCCAACAGGCCGACGAGTTCAATGCGATCCACGGGCACCAGTTCATCGCCGACCTGATGCCCAAGCACCCGATCTATACCGCGATGCTGACGGAAACCGCGCGCGCCGCCATCGGCCTGCCCCATCCCTCGGGCCGCGCCGCGATGCGGATGCTGGAGAATGAGGGTTTTGCGTTCGAGCATTATATCGACATCTTCGACGGCGGCCCGACCATGACGGCGCGGACCGATCAGGTGCGCACGATCCGTGACGCGCGAGAGAGCCAAGTCGTCGCGATCGACGCGCTGCCGGGGCGTGAGGCGCTGGTCGCGGCGGGGCGTCTGACCGACTTTCGCTGCGCGCTGGCCGAGATACGCGACGGTGACGGCGGCATCATCCTGTCCGAGGATACCGCCCGCACGCTCGACCTGACGGTTGGCGATACCGTCCTCCACATCGATCGGTGAGCGTCATGCTGAGAGAGATCAACTTCGACGGCATCATCGGGCCGAGCCACAATTATGCGGGCCTCAGCCACGGCAATCTCGCGGCCACGCGTAACGCTGGCAAGACCTCGCACCCCCGTGCCGCCGCGCTTCAGGGTATCGCGAAGATGCGCGCGAACATCGACCTGGGGCTGGTGCAGGGAATATTGCTTCCGCATCCCCGGCCGGACCATTCCTGGCTGACGCGGCTGGCGACGGATTATCAAAGCGCCTCTCCGGTCCTGATGGCACAGAGCCTGTCGGCCTCGGCGATGTGGGCCGCCAATGCCGCGACCGTCTCGCCCGCCCCCGATGCGCGTGACGGGCGCTGCCACCTGACCGTCGCCAATCTGTTGACCATGCCGCATCGCAGCCATGAATGGCCAGCGACCCTGGCGCAGTTGCGGACGATCTTCGCCGATCCGGCCTTTGTCGTCCATCCGCCGGTCCCCGCTCCGTTCAGCGACGAAGGCGCGGCCAACCATATGCGCCTGTGCAGCGGCCATGACCATCCGGGCGTCGAGGTTTTCGTCTATGGCGAAGGCGGCGGCCCCTTCCCCGCGCGCCAGCATCGCGAGGCGTGCGAGACGGTCGCGCGCAGCCACCGCCTGTCGCCCGACCGCGTGCTTTTCGCCCGTCAGTCGGATGCGGCGATCGCGGCCGGGGCTTTCCACAACGACGTGGTCGCCGTCGCCAACGAGCGCGTGCTGTTCGCGCACGAACAGGCCTTTGCCGACCGCGAGCAGTTTTATGCCGAGCTGCGCAGCGTGATGCCCGATGTGGAGATCGTCGAGGTGCCCGCCGACCGGGTCAGCCTGGAGGATGCGATCGCCTCCTATCTGTTCAACGCGCAGTTGGTGACCCCGCCCGGCGGCGAGCCGACGCTGATCCTGCCGCAGGAAGCGCGCGACAATGCACCCGTCTGGTCCTGGCTTCAGGATCATGTCGCGGGCAATGGCCCCATCCGGCGGCTGGAGGTCGTGAACGTCCGCGAATCCATGGCCAATGGCGGCGGCCCCGCCTGTCTGCGCCTGCGCGTCGTCGCCGATCCCGCGACCATCGACCCACGTTTTTTGGTCGACCATGCCCGGCTGGACCGAATAGCCGCGGTGATCGAGGCGCATTGGCCCGAGGCGATCGACCCTATCGAGATCGGCGATCCGGCCCTGATCGCAAGGATTGAGGCGGCGCGAGCCGCCCTGTTGACCGAGCTGGACTGTCTCAATCTGGCAAGCGTTTGACGCTTGGCAGCGAGGCGATCCGGTGGTGTAACCACGCCATGTGGTCCCGCCTGGTCGCCCTGTTCACGATCAAGTCGAAGTTCGAGGCTTTTCTGGTCATCTATGGCCTGGGCCTCGGCGCGGTCGAGCGCGGCATGCACTATCTGACCGCTTATCCGGGACTTCCGGGCAAGATCCTGTTCGCCGCCTGCCCCATCGCGGTGTTCATGGCGGGTGCGCGCATATTGGACTCGCTGGAGCGGGACTATCGCGATTGACAGGATAAGTTGGTCGCGCGGTTCGCTGGCGACATTATCTGACAATCCGATGACTGGCCTTACCCACCTGCAACGCCTCGAAGCCGAGAGCATCCATATCCTTCGCGAAGTCGTCGCCGAGACCGAGCGTCCGGTGATGCTCTATTCGGTCGGCAAGGATTCGGCCGTGATGCTGCATCTGGCCAAGAAGGCGTTCTTCCCGGCGCGCCCGCCCTTCCCGTTGCTCCATGTCGACACGACCTGGAAATTCCGCGCGATGTACGAGCTGCGCGACCGGGCGGCCGAGGCGGCGGGCATGGAGTTGATCGTCCACCGCAACCCGGAGGCCGAGGCACTGGGCATCAACCCGTTCGACCATGGCAGCCGCCATACCGACATGTGGAAGACCGAGGGGCTTAAACAGGCGCTGACCGCGGGCGGATACGACGCGGCGTTCGGCGGCGCTCGGCGCGACGAGGAAAAGAGCCGCGCCAAGGAGCGTGTCTTCTCCTTCCGCTCCGCCGCGCATGGCTGGGACCCCAAGGCGCAGCGACCCGAGCTGTGGAACCTCTACAACAGCCGCATCCACAAGGGCGAAAGCATCCGCGTCTTCCCCATATCGAATTGGACCGAGCTGGATATCTGGCAGTATATCCTGCAAGAGGGCATCGAGATCGTGCCCCTCTATTTCGCCGCGCCCCGCCCTACGGTGGAGCGCGACGGGATGCTGTTGATGGTCGATGACGACCGTTTCCAATTCCGCCCCGGCGAGGTGCCGGTCGACCGCTCGATCCGCTTCCGCACGCTCGGCTGCTATCCGCTGACCGGCGCGGTCGAGAGCGAGGCAGCGACCTTGCCGCAAGTCATCCAGGAAATGCTGCTGACCACCACCTCCGAACGGCAGGGTCGCGCGATCGATCACGATCAGGCGGCCAGCATGGAGAAGAAGAAGCGCGAGGGGTATTTCTGAGATGACCGCCTATCAACCCGATGCGCTGATCGCCGCCGATATCGACGCCTATCTCGCAACCCATGCCGCCAAGTCGATGCTGCGCTTCATCACCTGCGGCTCAGTCGATGACGGCAAGTCGACGCTGATCGGACGGCTACTCTACGACTCGAAGACCATCTTCGAAGACCAGCTAAGCCAGCTGGAGGCGGACAGCCGCCGCGTCGGCACTCAAGGGGCCAATATCGACTTCGCGCTGCTGGTCGACGGCCTCGCCGCCGAGCGCGAGCAGGGCATCACGATCGACGTGGCTTACCGCTTTTTCGCGACCGAAAAACGCAAGTTCATCGTCGCGGATACGCCCGGCCACGAGCAATATACCCGCAACATGGTGACGGGCGCCTCGACCGCCGACCTGGCGGTGATCCTGATCGACGCGCGCAAGGGCGTGCTGACCCAGACGCGGCGGCACAGCTATTTGGCGCATCTGGTCGGCATCAAGGAGATCGTGCTGGCGGTCAACAAGATGGACCTGGTCGGCCATGACCATTCGGTCTTCGACGCCATCGTCGCCGACTATGCGGCTTTCGCGAAGACCATCGGTATCGAGCGCTTCACGGCGATCCCGCTGTCGGGCCTGACCGGCGCGAACGTCACCACGCCATCGCCCGACATGCCCTGGTATGAGGGACCCGCCTTGCTCCCGCATCTGGAGACGGTGGCGATCGACGGAGACCGCGCGGCGGCCGCATCGTTCCGGATGCCGGTGCAATGGGTCAACCGGCCCGACCTCGACTTTCGCGGCTTTGCAGGTCTGATCGCCAGCGGCCGGGTGTCGGTCGGCGACAGGGTGCGTATCGCACCCTCGGGCAAGACGACCAGCATCGCGCGGATCGTCACCTATGACGACGACCGCGAACAGGCGATCGCGGGCGAGGCCGTGACCTTGGTGCTGGCGGAGGAGGTCGACTGCTCGCGCGGCGACGTGATCGCGGCGGCAGAGAACCCGCCCGAGATCGCGGACCAGTTCGTCGCCAAGATCGTCTGGATGGCCGATGCGCCGCTGGTGCCGGGGCGCAGCTATTCGCTCAAGCTCGGCACGCAACTGGTCGGCGCAACCGTACGGCCGCCGCGTCATGTCGTCGACGTCAACAGCCAGGAAGAACGCCCAGCCGACACGCTGGCGCTCAACGACATCGGGCTGGCAGAGGTCTATGCCGACCGACCGATCGTGTTCGAGCCCTATGAAAAGGGAAGCGCGCTCGGCGGCTTCATCCTGATCGACCGCGCGACCAATGCGACGGTCGCGGCGGGCATGATCGACCATGTGCTGCGTCGCGCCCAGAACGTCCATTGGCAGTCTACGATCATCACGCGCGAGGCCCATGCCCTGCAAAAGGGGCAGGCCCCCAAGGTGCTGTGGTTCACCGGCCTTTCGGGCTCGGGCAAGTCGACCATCGCCAATATGGTCGAGCAGAAACTGCATGCCATGGGCCGCCACAGCTTCCTGCTCGATGGCGACAATATCCGCCATGGCCTAAACCGCGATCTCGACTTTTCGGATGCGGGGCGGATCGAGAATATCCGCCGCGTGGGCGAGGTGGCCAAGCTGATGGCCGATGCCGGCCTGATCGTGCTCACCGCGTTCATCTCGCCCTTCAGGGCCGAGCGGGACATGGTGCGCGCGCTGCTACCCAAGGGCGAGTTTGTCGAGGTTTTCATCGACACGCCGCTGGCCGTAGCAGAGGATCGCGATGTGAAGGGCCTGTACGCCAAGGCGAGGGCCGGCGAAATCGCCGAGTTCACCGGCATTTCCAGCCCCTATGAGGCGCCGGAACGGCCCGAGATCCGCATCGACACGACGAAGGAGACGGCGGAACAAGCCGCTTCCCGGATTGTCGAGCATGTGCTGGGTGTGTGGAGTTACGACCTGTGACCGACGCCGAACTCGCGCGCTCGGTCGCTGTGGAAGCGGGCGCATTGCTCAAGACGCTTCGCGCATCGAGCGGGCTGGAGGGCAAGGCGCTGGGCGCGCTGGGCGATCGGGACGCCAACACGCTGATCCTCCACCGTCTTCGCGCCGCCCGACCCAATGATTTCATCCTGTCCGAGGAGTCGGCCGACGACCGGGCGCGCTGTGCCGCCAGCCGCGTGTGGATCGTCGATCCGCTCGACGGCACGCGCGAATATGCCAGCGGGTCGAGCGAATGGGCGGTGCATATTGGCCTTGCGATAGACGGTCGCCCGGCGCTGGGCGCGGTATCGGTGCCCGATCGCGATCAGGTCTTCGCGACCGATGACCTGCCCCCCAAACATCCCCCCTGCCCGGCGGGCCTGCGCGTCGTCGTCAGCCGCAGCCGTGCGCCCGACATCGCCCGCTGCGTCGGCGACCGGCTGGGCGCGATCATGATCCCGATGGGCTCGGCGGGGGCCAAGGCGATGGCCGTGGTCGAGGGCCGCGCCGATGTGTATCTGCATGATGGCGGGCAATATGAGTGGGACAATTGCGCCCCCGCCGCCGTTGCGTTGGCGGCCGGGCTTCACGCCTCGCGCATCGATGGCAGCCCGCTGGTCTATAACTGCCAGAACCCGCTGCTCCCCGACCTCTTAATCTGTCGGCAGGAAGTGGCGGCCACCGTGCTGGAAGCGATCGCGCGGGGATGAAGTTCAGCTATATCCAGGTTGCATAAATGTGACCTTGTAACGTCTCATGGCTTGGTTCATGGGTCGACGATGCCGCACCTTCCCTCCGTCGCTCTTGTCGTGCGGACGTTTCCATGACCCTGGTTCCCCTCGCCTTCGGCTTTGCCGCGATGCTCGCCACATTGGCAGGCGGGCTGCTCGCGTTGCGCCTGCGTCATCGCATCGGGCTGGTGCTGGGGGTCACGGCCGGGATCGTGGTGGGCGTGGCGCTGTTCGATCTGGTGCCGGAAGCGCTCGAGATGGCGGGTGATCGCTGGACGATCCGCGCGATGATGGCGTTCAGCGCGATGGGGCTTGGCGGCTATATGCTGCTCGATCGCCTGCTCGCCCGGATACCCCGCGCGGCAGCCGCGTCGTGGCGCGGCGATCTGGGACCTGCCATGCTCTGTCTGCACAGCTTGATGGACGGGCTGGGCATCGGGATCGCGTTTCAGATCGATACGGCGGCGGGGTGGATGATCGCGCTCGCCGTCCTGACCCATGACGTGGCGGACGGCGTCAATACCGTCAGCCTGAGCCTCGCCGCTCGGTCAGAAGCAGCGGCGCGGCGCTGGCTGGTGCTGAACGGCATCGCGCCGATGCTGGGCGTGCTGATCGGGCTGGGCCTGTCGATCCCGTCGGGGATGCTGGCGCCGCTGATGGCGCTGTTCGCCGGGATATTCCTGTATATCGGCGCCTGCGAGCTGGTCCCGCGCAGCCAATCGCTCGATCCGCGACTGCGGACCAGTCTGGCGACGCTGGCGGGCATTGCGCTGATGCTGGGCGTGACGCACATCGCGCACTGACGCCCTATTTCGAGTACCGTCGCCGGGAAGGGTAGCCGACGACGGTACCCTCGACCTCAAGCGGGCTGGGCGGCCTCCGCCGCCGCATTCGCCCCGCCCTCGGCCATGCCGGTGAGCTTTTCGTCGGTCGCCTTTTCCTCGGCCAACGTCTCGTCCAGGATCGCCGCGCAGTCGCTGCGCCCCAGCTGCCGCGCCCAGGCGACGAGCGTGCCGTAGCGCGCGATCTCATAATGCTCGACTGCCTGCGCCGCCGCGATCAGCGCGGCGTCGAGCACCCGCTTGTCCGCGACTTCGCCGGCGACCTCATTAGCCTCCTTGATAATGCCGTCGATAGCCGGGCAGGTGACCGCCTTGGGCGTTTCCCCGTGCATCTCGAACACCTGTTCCAGCCGCCGGATCTGTCCTTCGGTTTCGCGCAAGTGCTGCTCGAACCCGGCCTTGAGCTGTGGGTCGGTGGCCTTGTCGATCATCTTGGGCAACGCCTTGGTGATCTGATGCTCGGCGTAGTAGATGTCCTGAAGTTGATGGACGAACAGGTCGTTCAGCGTCGCGATATCCTTGGAAAACAGTCCCATGATCCGTCTCCTGATTAGGTGGGTTCAGCGGTCGGCCGAGCCGGGCTCGGCGATCTTGCGATGCGCCTCGGCCAGCACCGATTGGGGCACGACGCCCGAGCCCGCGACTTGTAGCTTGTTCTTCAGGCCGGTGGTGATGTGTCCCTCGCCCGCCTTCATCGCGTCCCAGCCTTTTTGGGCGACCTCGGCAGGATCGTCCTTCTTGCTCTGGCCGACATTGGTATCGAGCATGTCGGCGCGGGCGAAGAACTCGGTTTCGGTCGGCCCCGGCATCAGGGTGGTCAGGGTCACGCCCTTCTCGTCCTTCAGCTCGTTGCGCAGCGCCTCGGTGAAATTGTCGATGAACGCCTTGGTCGCGTTGTAGATGGCGTTGAACGGGCCGGGGATGAAGCCGACGATCGATCCCGTCACCAGCACCTTGCCCTCACCGCGTCGGACCATGGCGGACAGCACGCGCTGGAGCAGATAGACGGTGCCGGTGACATTGGTGTCGACCGAACGCCGCCAGTCCCTGACCGACTGGTCGAGGAACGCCCCGCCCTTGCTGTTGCCCGCATTGGCGCACAGCACGTCGATGGTCCGGCCATCGGCGGCGGCAAGCAGCAGGTCCACGCCCTCCAGCGTCGACAGATCGGCCTCGACCGGCTGGACCTGCGCACCCTCGGCCGACAATTTGCTGGCGGCGGTGTGGATGGCCGGTTCGTCGGCGACGATCAGCAGATCATATCCCTCGCGCGCCGCACAGGCCGCCAGGTGATAGCCGATGCCGGTCGAGGCACCCGTCACGATTGCGAATTTATTGGCCATGGCGTGGCTCCTTATTGACCGGGCTTCAGCACGATCTTGGTCACTTCGTTCTGCTTGTCGTGGAACATGCGATATCCCTCGGGCGCCTGCTCCAGCGGCAGGCGGTGCGAGATCAGGAAGGTCGTATCGATCTTGCCCTCCATGATCGCGTCGAGCAGGCCGGGCAGGTAATGCTGGACATGGGTCTGCCCGGTCTTGAGCGTCAGCCCCTTCTGCATCACAGCGCCCAGCGGGAACTTGTCGACGAAGCCGCCATAGACGGCGGGCATCGACACCCGCCCGCCCTTGCGACAGGCGATGATCGCCTGTCGGATGGCGTGGATGCGATCGGTGCCTAGAAAGGTCGACGCCTTGATCTGGTCGATGGCGTTGTCGACGAACAGGCCGTGCGCCTCCAGCCCGACCGAGTCGATCACCGCATCGGGACCGATCCCGCCGGTCATCTGCATCAGCGCGTCATAGGTCGCGGTCTGCTCGTAGTTGATCGTCTCCGCCCCGAAATTGCGTGCCAGCTCCAGCCGGTGCGGGAAGTGGTCGATGGCGATCACCCGCTCGGCGCCCATCAGGAAAGCAGACTGAACCGCGAACAGCCCGACCGGACCGCAGCCCCAGACCGCAACCGTGTCACCCGACTCGATCTCGGCATTCTCCGCCGCCATCCAGCCGGTGGGCAGGATGTCCGAGAGGAACAGCACCTTCTCGTCTTCTACCCCGTCCGGGATGACGATCGGGCCGGTATCGCTGAACGGCACACGGACATATTCCGCCTGACCGCCCGCATAGCCGCCGGTCATATGGCTATAGCCGAACAATGCGGCCATCGGATGCCCGTACAGCTCACGTGCGATATCCTGATTGTCGGCAGGATTGCCGTTCTCGCAGCCCGAATATTGATGCTTGCCGCAATGATAGCAGGAGCCGCAGGCGATGGTGAACGGCACCACGACCTTCTGGCCCTTCTTCAAGGTCGAGCCGGATCCCGTCTCGACCACCTCGCCCATGAACTCATGGCCCAGGATGTCGCCCGACTGCATCGTCGGGATATAGCCGTCATAGAGGTGAAGGTCGGAGCCGCAGATGGCGGTCGCCGTCACCTTGATGATCGCGTCGCGGGGATTGACGATTTCCGGGTCGTCGACATTGTCGATGCGGACGTCATGCTTGCCATGCCAGGTCAGCGCCTTCATGCGGCCTGCTCCTCACGCTGTTTGGGGTTCATCGCGTTGGTCGCGACCTCGCCGGTCTCCATCAGCTGCTTGAAGCGCGCGAGGTCGCGGCGAACCTGGATATTGGGCTCGCGCTGGAACAGCTTGGCGACCAGCTTGCCGATGACGCCTGCGGGCGGATCGTAGAGGATGGTTGCGGTAACGACGGTCCCACGCGCCCCTGCGTCGCGAAAGGTGACGCGACCCGAATTGGCGACGTCCGCCCCTTCCGCCGAGGCCCAGGCGATCAGCTCGCCCTCCCGCTCTTCGGTGACGATCGCGTCCCATTCGACCGTGGTGCCACCGGGCGCCTTGACCACCCAATGCGAGCGCTTGTCGTCGAGCACATCGACGCGCTCGACATTCTCCATCACGCTGGCGAGATTGGCAAAGTCGCGCCACCAGGCATAGAGTTCGGCGGATGGGCGGTTGATCGTCACCGCCCATCCGGCAAAGCTGTTTCCGCGATCCTCGACCCCCTCTGCGGTCGCGATCCTGACGGCGGCGTCTTGGTCCTTGGACGTCGACACGGGGGCGTCGTCATAGGGTCTGTCGGCGATGTCCGGCATAAGCCTCTCTCCTCATTCCTTGCCCGGACAGCGTTGGGTGAGGCGCGATGTTCCTTATTTTATCAGGTTTTTCCAATATCTTGATGCATATCAGCCGATCCGTTTGGTCAGCCTGCCGTCACCTTGATTTGCGCACGGCCGACCTTGCGGGCGAGCGCCTTAGGGTCGGGAATCGTCATCGACCGCGACGACCAGATCAGGTCGCCCGCCCGCCGCGCCGCCTGCAACATGCGGTTCACATGCACCGCCGTCAGCCCCAGCGCATCGGCCAGCGTTTCCTGCGTGATCGGCAGGTCGAAGCTGCGCCCATGGGTCAGTTCGCTCAACTCCAGGCGCTCGTGCAGTTCCAGCATCAGGTCGCCGATCCGCTCCATCGCGTTCATCCGGCCCAGCCGCGCGATCTGCGCCAGCAAATAGGCCTCGTCCATCGCATGAGCGATCGCATAGGCTTCGTCGAGCGCGGGCAGCGTGCCGAGTTCGGGGGGCACGCAGGTCGTCACCTCGGTCAGGGTGATGATGCTGGTGGGGGCAACGGGACGCCGGTGGTGATAGAGGCCGACGATATCGCCCGGCAGCAGGAAATTCAGAAACTGCCGACGCCCATCCAACAGGGTGCGGACCCGCGCGGCCCAGCCCGACAGGATCACATGTGGGCTGGTAATGTCGCGTCCCTCGACCATCAGGTCGCGCCGGGGCCGGAACTGCTGGGGTCGCGCGACCGCGTCGGCTAGTGCAGTGATCGACGCATTGTCGAGGGTCGCGAGGCGAGACAGGCGGTGCAGCGCAGGGGCGATCGGCCGGACGCTGCGGGTCAGTGGCATACTCATGGTTTGCCCTCCGCCGATACACGGTGAGGCTGTTCACTCACCGGGCGACGGGCCTGAAGCACGGGGCGCAATGGGAATCGGGACACATTCATCGCAACTCTCCTCATCCTGCCACCGGCCGGAATTGGTCGCGCGGCGAGAGCGATGACGCGACGGACGTCACCGGGGTAAGCAAAATGGAGTTCTACGGCGCCGAACCGGCTAAAAGGAGCCGTTACGTTTTCCGCGTACGAGGTCTACGAACAACCGTCCGCCCCGCTCCATAATGCATATCAATATCCGGCGTTTTTCGTGCGTTAAGCGATAAAACGGGGCAAGGCGTGGGAAATAGGCGATACGCCACCACCCATTTGTATCGCCGTTCAGAGTCTTTTTGGCGTCCAGCCGAGCACCTTGCGTCGGTCGGGCCGACATGGGCCATCCGTCATTCCCTTTTGGTCGTCAGACCCTATGGTGCGCGCCTTTCTGTTCAAGAGGCTTTGCCATGCGTTTCGCCACTCTCACCCGCCAGCCCGACGACCCCTTGCTGCGGATCATCGGCCAACATGCCGCCGATCCGCGCCGGAACAAGATCGACCTGGGCGTCGGCGTATTCCGCGACGAAGAGGGGCGCACACCCGTCATGACGGCGGTGAAGGCAGCCGAAGCGCGGCTGCTGGCCGAACAGCAGAGCAAATCCTATCTCGGGCCGGAGGGCGATATCGGCTTCGTCCGTGCGCTGGCCTCGCTGGTCCTGGGTGATACGGTCGCCGCCGATCGGGTTGTCGGACTCCAGACGCCGGGCGGCACCGGGGCGTTACGCCTCTCCGCCGAACTGCTGGCGCGGGCGGGCGTCGCGCGCATCTGGATCGGCAGCCCGAGCTGGGCCAACCACGCACCGCTATTCCGTCAGGCCGGGGTCGAACCGGCGATGATCCCCTGTTACGATCTGAACCGCCAGACCTTCGATTTGGACGGTTTCCTGAATGGTCTGGACGGAGCGGGGGCAGGCGATGCGGTGCTGTTGCACGGATGTTGCCACAACCCGATCGGGATCGATCCCGATGCCGCGGGCTGGAACGCCATTGCGTCGCTTGTCGCCGAGCGCGGCCTTCTGCCGGTCGTCGACCTCGCCTATCAGGGGCTGGGCGACGGCTTCGACGTGGATGCCGAGGGAGCCCGCACCATCCTGGCGGCGGTGCCGGAGGCGCTGCTCGCCTATTCCTGCGACAAGAATTTCGGGCTGTATCGCGAGCGCACCGGCGCGCTGGTCGCCATCACGCCGGACCGGGACAGCGGGATCACCGTCTTTTCCAACCTGCTTTCGCTGGCGCGCGCCAACTGGTCGATGCCGCCGGATCATGGCGCGGCGATCGTCCGCATCATCCTGGAAGACGAAGCCCTGACCGCGCAGTGGCGCGACGAGCTGGAGGCGATGCGCCAGCGGCTCGCAAGCCTGCGCGCGGCGCTGGCTGCCGGGGGGCGTATCGGGGCGATCGATCTGGCGGCAGTGGCGCATGGCAAGGGCATGTTCGCGACCCTGCCCCTCTCGCCGACGCAGGTGGAATGGCTGCGCGATCGTCATGCGATCTATATGGCCGGGTCGGGGCGGATCAACATTGCCGGGTTCAATATGGCGGCGGTCGCGACCTTCCATGAGGCGCTGCGGGATATGGTGGCGAACGGGGTGGCGTGATCCGGGCACTCCCGCCGTTCGTTTGGGGCGGCGGGATGCCCTTGGCCTTCGACTTCACTCAGGCTGAACGGAGCGGTAGAGGAAGACCCCTACTCCAAACCTCCGTTCAGCCTGAGCGAAGTCGAAGGCCACGCCACCCGACCAACAAGAAAGGGGCGCTTCCGAATGGCCGGAGGCGCCCCTTTCCATGAGGGAAACGGGCCGAGAACCCCCGGCCCGCCCCGTCTTACTTGCCCGAGTGGACGATACGGTTGACGAGGTTTTCGATCCGCTCCTGACGGCCCGAACGAGGCTTCGGATCGATCGCCTTCTCGACCGCGAGGTCCGCGATCCCGGCCAGGTCGAGGCCACCGACCTGCTGACCGAAATCACCATCCCAACCGGCGTAACGCTCGGACTTGATGGCATCCAGACGACCGTCCTCGATCAGCGCGGCGGCGTTGAGCAGGCCCTTGGCCACCACGTCGATGCCGCCGACATGGCCGTGGAACAGGTCGACCGCATCCATCGACTGGCGACGCACCTTGGCGTCGAAGTTGAAGCCGCCGGTCGTGAAGCCGCCCGCCCGGATGATCTCCAGCATGGCCAGCGTCAGTTCCTCGACCGAGTTCGGGAACTGGTCGGTATCCCAGCCATTCTGGTGGTCGCCGCGATTGGCGTCGATCGACCCGAAGATGCCCAGCGCACCGGCAGTCGCGATCTCGTGCTCGAAGGTGTGGCCCGCCAGCGTGGCGTGGTTCGCCTCGATATTGACCTTCACTTCGTTCTCCAGGCCGTAAGCCTTGAGGAAGCCGTACACGGTGGCCGTATCGAAGTCATACTGATGCTTGGTCGGCTCGTGCGGTTTCGGCTCGATCAGAATGGTGCCGGTGAAGCCGATCTTGTGCTTGTGTTCGACGACGAGGCTCAGGAAGCGGCCCAGATTGTCCAGTTCGCGCTTCATATTGGTGTTGAGCAGCGTCTCGTAACCTTCGCGACCGCCCCACAGCACATAGTTGGCGCCGCCCAGACGGTGCGTGGCTTCCAGCGCGTCGCGGACCTGCATCGCACCGAAGGCATAGACTTCGGGGTCCGGGTTGGTCGCGCCACCGGCGGCGAAGCGCGGGTGGCTGAACAGGTTGGCGGTGCCCCAGAGCAGCTTGCGGCCCGACGAGGCCTGCAGCTTTTCGAGGTGATCGACGGCTTCGGCGAAGTAACGGCGATGCTCGGCGACGCCCTGCGCATCGGCCATCACGTCGACGTCGTGGAAGCAGTAATAGGGCACGTCGAGCTTCGAGAAGAAGTCGAATGCCACCTCACGCTTCTGCGCGGCAGCCGCGCTGTCGTTGGCGCCCGCATGCCAGGGGCGGTTGAAGGTGCCGCCGCCGAACACGTCCGAACCCGGCCAGCAGAAGGTGTGCCAGAAGCAGGCGGCGAAGCGGAGATGCTCCTCCATCGTCTTGCCCAGCACGACGCGGTTCTTGTCGTAGAAGCGGTAGGCGAGTTCATTCTCGCTGTCCGGCCCCTCGTAACGGATCGTCGGGATGTCGGCGAAAAAGTCGGTAGCCATGTTACGAATTCCTCGGAGTGATGCGGGAATAGCTGTCGCGGAAGCGCGCGATCTTGGGGGCGAAACGCTCGGCGAGCGCAGCGTCCGGAGCGATGGTGTGGGACACGGGCGGCGGCGCACAGACCTCTTCGGGCGAGCCGCCATCGACCGCCAGCTGGGCGAGACGTGCGGCACCCAGCGCCGGGCCGACCTCGCCCCCCTTCAGATAGACGAGTTCGACGTTCAGCGCGGCGGCCAGCGTCTGGCCCCAATAGGAAGAGCGTGCGCCGCCGCCGATGACCGACAGCTGCGACAGTTCGGTGCCGGCATCGCGGAGTACCGAGAGACCGTCGGCCAAAGCAAAGGCCACGCCCTCCAGCACCGCCTGTGCCAGACGTTCCGGCGTGGTGTCGTGGTCGAGGCCCAGGAACGCGCCGCGCACCTCGGCATCGTTATGCGGCGTCCGCTCGCCGGACAGATAGGGCAGGAAGATTTCGGGGCCGCTCGCCGGACCGACGCTTTCCGCGCGGGCGAACAGCTCGGCGGCACCCGGCGTGCCGGTCAGCCGTGCGACCCAGTCGATGCAGGCGGCCGCCGACAGATGCACCGACATCTGGTGCCAGACATCGGGCAGACAGTGGCAGAAGGCATGGACGGCACCCGCCGGATTGGGCCGGAATTCCCTGGTCGCGGCGAATATCACGCCCGACGTGCCCAGCGACAGCAGGGCGTCACCGTCCTTGACCACGCCCACGCCAGCAGCCCCGGCGGCATTGTCACCACCACCGCCCGCGACCGGCACCTGGTCGATGCCCCAGGCCTCGGCCACATCGGCGCGCAGCTTGCCGGTCTGTGCCGTGCCCTCGACCGCCTGCGGCATCTGATCGCGGGTCAGGCCGGTCGCGGCGAGGATATCGTCGCTCCATTCGCGGCGTTCGACATCCAGCCAGAGCGTACCCGCCGCATCCGACACGTCCGACGCCTTCTCGCCGGTCATGCGCAGCCGGACATAATCCTTGGGCAGCAGCACGGTGCGGATCTTCGCGAAGGTTTCCGGCTCGTGATGCTGCACCCATAGCAGCTTGGGCGCGGTAAAGCCCGGCATGGCGAGGTTGCCCGCGATCCGGTGCAGATCGGGGGCCTTGGCCTCCAGCTCCGCACATTCGGCATGGCTGCGCCCGTCATTCCACAGGATGCCGGGGCGCAGCACCTGATCGTCCGCGCCCAGCAGGGTCGCGCCGTGCATCTGCCCGGCCAGGCCGATGCCGCGCACCGCCCGGCGGACCGCCGGATCGATCGCGCGGACGGCTGAGGTCGTCGCCTGCCACCAGGCCTCCGGGTCCTGTTCGGACCAGAGCGGGTGCGGACGCTGCACGGTCAGCGCCGCCGTCCCCTGCCCCACCACAGCGCCATGTTCGTCCAGCACGACGGCCTTTACGCCCGACGTGCCGATATCGATGCCAAGGAACATCCCGCGCCCTTACTTCACGAACGGGTCGATGGTCGGGATCGTCCCGTCCGGGTTGAACTTCAACTCGGTCATCTTGACGTTACGCAGGTGGTTCTTATCCGACAATTGCGTGTCGGCGTAGAAAAGCCACCACTTGCCCTTCCACTCGACGATCGAGTGATGGGTGGTCCAGCCCTGCACCGGCTTCAGGATGTGGCCCTTATAGGTGAACGGGCCATAGGGGCTGGTGCCGATCGCATAGTTCAGGAAATGCGTATCGCCGGTCGAATAGGTGTAATAATATTTTCCGTCGCGCTTGAAGACCCAGGACGCCTCGAAGAAGCGCTTGTCGTGGTCGCCGCCCAGCACCGGCTTGCCCTTTTCATCGAGGATCACGACGTCGCGCGGCGTCTCCGCGAAGGTCTTCATGTCGGGGTTCATCTTAGCGATCTTGCCCGAGATGGCGGGCTGGTCGTCCTGCTTCAGGTCGGTATCGCTGCCGTTCGGATCGTACTTGCCGTCCTTCCAGCGCTGAAGCTGACCGCCCCAGATACCGCCGAAATACATATACGCCGTGCCGTCCGCATCCTGGAACACGGCGGGGTCCATCGAGAAGCTGCCGGGGATCGCATCCGGCTCGGCCTTGAACGGACCCATCGGGTTCTTCGAGGTCGCGACGCCGATGCGGAACGCGCCCAGGCCGTTGCGATCCTTGGTCTTATCGCGCGCCGGGAAATAGAGATAATAGGTGCCGTCCTTATAGGCGGCGTCGGGTGCCCACATCTGCTGCGAGGCCCAGGGCACGTCCTTCACGTCAAGCGCGACGGGGCCGACCGTGACCTTGCCGCCCGGCTCGTCCATGCGCAGCACGCGATAGTCGCGCATCGCATATTGATTGCCCAGATCGTCGTTCGGCGTGTCGGTCGGCACGTCGTGGCTGGGGTAGATATAGAGCTTGCCGTCGCTCCAAACATGCGCGGACGGATCGGCGGTGAAGATCTCGCGCACCAGCGGCTGCGACAGGTAATGACGACCATCGGGCGAGGTCGGATTGGCATCGTTCGACGCCGTTGCCGTCGTGTTTTCGCCCACGGCATTGTCGGCCTTTTGCGCCGTCCCGCAGGCCGCCGTGCCGAGCCCCAGCACGAGGCTGGCCATCATCAAGCGCTTCATCGCTTTTCCTCTCCAAGCGCTCCATCTTTGGAGCTTTGAAAGTACGATAGCGCTATCAGGACGCGGGATGCAAGGCCGGTTCGGCGTTTTGCGATGGGACAGGTGGGGGCATGGCCTTCGACTTCGCTCAGGCTGAACGGAGTTTGGTGGCCTGGGCATATTCCCTTACCCCGTTCAGCCTGAGCGAAGTCGAAGGCCATGGGAATCCCGCTCCAATCCCGGCGCTTGACAATATAAACCCCAAATTGTTGGTACCGATATCCGGCCCTGCCCCTCCCTCGCGGGTCGCCCCCCTTCAAAGACCGACACCCCTATGTCGGCGCATTTCCAGGACAGAGGATGACCCGCATGGCCCTTCGCTTTTCGCCCGCCCGCTGGCTGCTCGCCGCCGGAGTCGTGCTGCTGCCGATCACGGCGGCGCCCGCCCAGATGGCCACCCAGTCCCCGACCGTCGTGCCGGGCGCCAAGCCGGTCACAGTCGAACGGATCAAGGTCCATTCCGCCGCGATCGAAGGCAATCTGGAGGGGAACAGCGCCGACCGCGACGTCATCGTGGTCCTGCCCCCCGACTATGCCAAGAACCGCACGCGCCGCTATCCGGTGGTCTATGCACTGCACGGCTATTCGATCGGCGCGGACCAGTGGACGAAGGAAATCCACGTCCCCGCCTCCGTCGAGGGGGCTTTCGCGCGCGGCGTTCCGCCAATGATCCTGGTCTTTCCCGACAGCAAGACGATGCACAACGGGTCCATGTATTCCTCGTCGCAGACGGTCGGCGATTTCGAGCGGTTCATCAGCCACGATCTGATCGCCGCGATCGACGCGCGCTATCGCACCATCCCCCGCCGGGAGGCGCGCGGCCTCGCCGGTCATTCGATGGGCGGCTATGGCACCGCCCGCATCGGCATGAAGCATGCCGATATGTATGGGGCGATCTACATGATGAGCCCGTGCTGCCTGTCGCCGCGTGCGATGGCCCGGCCCGAGGGCACGGACGAGAAACTGCTGACCGGCCTCGCCTCGCCCAGCGAGTCCGCCAAGCTCATTTGGGGACAGCGCGCGATGCTTGCCGCCTCCGCCGCCTGGTCACCCAATCCGAAGAACCCGCCGCTCTATCTCGACCTGCCGATCAAGGACGGCAAGGTGCGGGACGATATCGTCGCCAAGTGGCTGGCCAACACGCCGCTGGCCTTCGTCGACCAATATGTCACGCCCTTGCGCAGCTACCGCGCGATCGGGCTGGATGTCGGGTCGCAGGACGGACTGAAGGCGGATGCGCAGAAACTGCACGAGGCGCTCGACAGTTATGGCATCGCGCACCAGTTCGAGATTTACGACGGTGACCATGTGAACCGGATCGGGGTGCGCTTTCAGGAGCGGGTGCTCCCGTTTTTCGGGCGGGCGCTGGTAACGAAGTAAACTCATTCCTCCCCTGTAAGGGAGGTGGCAGGGCGCAGCCCTGACGGAGGGGTGTTACCCTATCGAGAGTGGGACACCCCTCCACCATGCTTCGCATGGTCCCCCTCCCCTTCCAGGGGAGGAAAAGATTACCGCTCAATCGGCTATGGGCATGGCCGTATCGATCCTGAACGGCGCACTGCGCACCGGCTCGCCGGTATCGGGCTGGCCCGAGCCGACCGACGCGCGATAGTCGCCCTTCATCACCAGCCGCTGGCCATCGGCATCGACCGCACTCAGGTCACGCGGGCTGAGCGTAAAGGTCAGGCTGCGCCGCTCACCGGGAGCCAGATGCATCCGCTGGAACCCGCGCAGCGCGACACGCGGCGCGCCCTCCACCTTGGGGAAGTTCAGGTAAAGTTGTGCCACCTCGTCACCCTCGCGGCGGCCGGTATTGCGCACCTCGGTCGTGACGGTCATGCTTCCATCCGCACCGGGCTTCACCGACAGTGGCGCATAGGCAAAGGTAGTATAGCTCAGCCCATAGCCGAACGGGTAGACCGGCGTGCCGGTGAAGTAGCGATAGGTCCGCCCTTTCATCGCATAGTCGCCGAATGGCGGCAGATCCTCGACCGAGCGGTAAAAGGTCAGCGGCAGTCGCCCCGCCGGGTTGGTCTTGCCCGACAGAACGTTGCCGACCGCCAGCCCGCCTGCCTGCCCTGGATACCAGGCCTCGACGATGGCATCGGCATTGGCCTTGGCCCAGGCGAGGTTCACCGGGCTGCCGTTCATCAACACGACGATCAGCGGACGGCCGGTCGCCTTGGCCTGTTCGAGCAGCGCCTGCTGGTCGGCGGGCAGGTCGAGCGTCGTCTTGTCGCCGCCCTTGAAGCCGGGGACCGAGATCGGCGCCTCCTCTGCCTCCAGATCGGAGGTCAGGCCGACGACCGCGACCAGCGCGTCGCTTACCCTGGCCACCGCGCGAAGCTCAGCCGCTGGCTCGTCGGACACGCGCTTCCAGACCAGGTTGATCCCGGTCAGGATGCGCGCCTCGGTCGTCACGGTGATCGGGTAACGGCGCCCCTTTTCCAGCGTAACGGTCTTCATCGTCGGCAGGCTGTTCCACGACGCCTTGGTCAGATCGACGAAGGGCTGCCCGTCAAAACGCATCGCGCCGTTGAAGCCCGCGATGCCCAGCCGGTAGCGCCCCGTCTCCGGCGGGACGAGGTTGCCGGTCCACACCGCCCGGTGCACGTCGCGGACCGAGGACAGGTCCAGGCTGCGCGACGCGGCATTGGCCTCGACGCGGGTGACGACGGGACGATCCTCGAATTTGGCGGTCTTGAGCCATTCGTTCAGGGCACCGGGGGCGAAGCGGTCGGGAATGCGCCCCACGATATTATAGTAGCGTGCCGTCAGTCCCGGCTGGCCGCTCTCGGTCTGGAGCGCGGTCGTCGGGATCGGATCGCCGTCTGTATAGGTCTCGGCGAAGGGTACGTAGCGCACCTGCGCCCCTGGCATGGCCTGACGAAGCCCCTCGACCACCGAGATCTGCGGCCCCGAAAGCGAGGACGAGTAATTTCCGCGCAGCACCCGCGTCGCGTCGCCCAGCGGGCCGATCACCGCGATCCTTGCATGGGCTTTGAGGGGCAGGATGCCCTTGTTCTTGAGGAGGACGAGGCTCTTCTCCGCGACCTCCAGCGCCAGCGCGCGATGGGCGGGCGTATCGATGTCGCTGGGCGAACTGGTCTGGGTCGACAGCGGACGCAGGCCCGGCAGGTCGCCGGTGCGATAGCGGGCGGCGAACAATCGGGTTAGCGAACGGTCGATGTCGGCGACCGAGATCAGCCCGCGCGACAGCGCCTCGCGATATGGGTTGGTCAGCCCGTCCGTGTCGGTCAGCGTCGCATTGTTGCACTCGTTGTCGACGCCCGCCCGCATCGCCGCCGCCACCGCGCTCGCCGCATCGGGGGCATAGTGATGGTTGGCGGCGATGTCCTTCACCGCGTCGCAATCGGACACGACATAACCGCGAAAACCCCAGCGCCCGCGCAGAGTATCCTTCAGCAGCAGGTCGCTGGCGCAGGCGGGCTGGCCGTCGATTCGGTTATAGGCGCACATGATCGAACCCGCCCCGCCCTCGACGATCGCGGCGCGAAAGGCGGGCAGATAGGTATCGGCCAGATCATGGTGCGAAACATAGACATTGGCTTCGTGCCGGGTCGATTCCGGGCCGCTATGCACCGCATAATGTTTGGGCGTGGCGACCACGTCGATCCGGCTCGGATCGGTGCCCTGCATCCCGCGAACGAAGGCGACGCCCATCTTGGCGGTCAGGAACGGATCTTCGCCGTACGTCTCCTGCCCCCGCCCCCAGCGTGGATCGCGGAAGATGTTGATGTTGGGCGACCAGGTGTCCAGCCCCGTGCCGATCCGTCCCATCAGCCCGGTTGTCCGCGCGAGCGCATGGAGTCCGCGTACCTCCGCGCTGATCGCCTCCGCCGCGCGGCCGACCAGCGCGTCGTCGAAGGTCGCGGCCAGCCCCACCGGCTCGGGGAAATTCGTCGTCGGCACAGGCCCCAGCGCGCCGTGGAGCGACTCCGTCCACCAGTTATAGGCAGGCACCTCCAACCGGGGAATCGCGGGTGCGGTGTTGAGCAACTGGCCGAGCTTTTCATCGGTCGTCATCCGGCCGACCAGCCGCGACGCCAGCGCCTCGGCCTGTTCGGGGCCGGCCGCCTGCTGCTGCTGCTGCTGCTGCGCCAGCACCATGCCGGAGGTCGACATCGCCAGAGCCGACAGGATCGTCGCACGCCATGCCTTCATGCCAAACCACTCCCCTGAAACCATATTTTTGGTAACGGTATCACGAAATCCGCCACCGTCCAGCATTCGATTTTGCAGCGATATTCCACGGCCCGGCGGTGGACAGCGCCACTTTAGTCCGACAAGATCACCCAAACACCATCCCGGGGAGGATCATCATGCGGCCCATCATCGCCAGGGTTTTCGCGAGCGCTATCGCCATTGCCTGGATGGCCTCCAGTCCCGCCTTGGCCGCAGACAAGGTCGACCCGCTGGCTCCGACCGGCCGGTGGAGCGCCAATCAGGACGGGCAAGCCGCACTCCCCCCGATGGGGTGGAACAGCTGGAACGCGTTCAACAGCGATGTCGACGAGGAAAAGGTCATGGCCTCGGCGCAGTTGATCGTCGACAAGGGCCTGCGTGAGGCGGGCTATCGCTATATCAACATCGATGACGGCTGGTGGCTGCGCCGTCGCCAGCCCGATGGTCGGATGGTCATCCGCGCCGACAAATTTCCCTCCGCCGCCGCCGGGCCCAACCAACAGACCAGCTTCCGCCCGCTGACCGATCGGCTTCATGCCATGGGTTTCAAGGCGGGCATCTATTCGGACATCGGACGCAATAGCTGCGGCCAGGTCTACACCCCCAATTTCGCCAACCAGCCTGAGGGCACGGTCGCCGAACGCGAGGTCGGGCTGTACGGCCATATCGATCAGGATATCGGCCTTTATTTCCGCGAATGGGGTTTCGATTATATCAAGGTCGATGGCTGCGGCATTCGCGGGCTGGGCAAGGAGAGCGACCATGTCCGCAAGGGCGATTATCGCGAGCTGACCCCGCTGATCGACATGAACTCTCTCGCGCGCACGAACATCCCGGCGGTGCGGGCGCTCTACGATCATGTCGCCACCGCCTTGAAGCGCGAAAATCCGGACGGCAACTATCTCTTCTCGCTCTGCCTATGGGGTTCGGCGGATGTGCGCAGCTGGGGCAAGCAGGTCGGCAATGTCTCGCGGACCAGCGACGACATCACCGCCCACTGGTCGCGGATGCTGACCAACCTCGATACCAGCGCAACCCGCGCGCTCTATGCCCATCCGCATACGTGGAACGACCCGGACATGCTGTTCATCGGCTCGGGCGAATTCGACGCCAACCACATGACCGAAGCGCGATCGCACTTCGCGATGTGGGCGATGATGAACGCGCCGCTGCTGATCGGCTTCGACCTGCGCAAGGCCAATGCGGAGCAATTGGCGCTGCTGGGCAACCGCGCGATCATCGCGCTCAATCAGGATGCGGGCGCGAACCAGGCGGTCCCCGCCTATCTGTCGAACGACGTTCAGATTTTCGTGAAGAGCCTCGCGAACGGCGACAAGGCGGTGGCGATCCTCAACCGCACCGCCGCCCCGGTGCAGCCGGTCCTGACCGCCGATCACCTGAAGCTGCGCGGCGATGTCGCCATGACCGACCTGTGGACGGGCGCGACGAGCCGCTTCTCTGGCGAAACCAAGCTGACCCTCGCGCCGCACCAGACACTGATCTATCGCGTGACCGGCACGCACCGTCTGGCGGATGGCCATTATCTGTCCGAGGCCCCCAGCGACGTGAACCCGGCCGAGGACGGCATCGCCACGCCGGAGGGCGATCCGACCATCCATCACGAACTCAGCCCCTGGGGCGGCAGCAAGGGGCCGGGCGACTTCCCGCAATATGCCGGATGGGGTGGCGCGCAGGCCGATCGCACCCCGTTCGGGCGACCGTTGCGGCTGAGCGGCAAGGTCTATGACACCGGCATCGGCGTGCTTGCCAATTCGCGGCTGGAGGTGCGCAATCGCGGCCAGGCGCGCTTCAACGCCATGGTCGGCATCGACGACTCCGCCACCGCGCGCGGACGACGCGTGGTGTTCGAGGTTTACGGCGACGGCAAGCTGCTCACCCGCTCGCGCGCGGTGGCGCTGAACGAAGCCCCCGTCGCGGTCGAGGCGGATGTACGCGGTCGCAAGCTGATCGAACTGGTCGCCCGCGCCGATAGCGCTCCCGACGCGGCGCTGCCCGTCGTCTGGGCGGACGCGCGGCTGACCGGCTGACGGCTATTCGGGTGGAGTTTCATGGCCTTGCCGTTTGACGGCAGCCATGCAAATGTTCCGCCAAAGCATGAGGAGAGGGTGATGAAACCCAAAGGACAAGGGCCGTTGCTGACCCGTCGTCAGCAACTGGTCGGGATCGCGGGCGGTCTGACGATGGGAGCGCTCCCTAAAGCGCTCTGGGCAGCGGAGGACAACGCATCGCTGCGCAATCTGGCGGCACAGAAGGGCGTATTGTTCGGGACCGCGATCAATGCGGGCCGAGGCTCGCCGATCAACGATCCGGGTTACGGCGCGATCGTCGCGCGCGAATGCGCCGTGCTCGTCCCTGAGAACGAGATGAAGGTCTATGTGCTGGGCAACGACCCTGCGCATCTGAACTTCGGTCCCGCCGACCGGATCGCCGGCTTCGCCCGCGACAACCGCATGAAGCTGCGTGGTCACACGCTGCTGTGGAATTACGAGAAATACATATCGCCCGCGCTGGCCGAGACGGTGACGAAGACCGGCGCGGAGAAGTGGCTGCGCAGCTATATCGCCGCAGTTGCCGGGCATTTCGGCGACCAGATTTACAGCTGGGACGTGGTCAACGAAACGATCGACCCCAAGACCGGCGAGGTCCGGGGCACGGTGTTCGACAAGGCGCTGGGCTTCGACGTTTTCAAGATTGCCTATGAAGCCGCACGCGAACACGCGCCCCATGCCCAGCGCGTCTATAACGACTATATGTCCTGGGAAGTCGGCAACGAGACGCACCGCGCGGGCGTGCTCCGTCTGCTGGAGCGGTTCCGCAAGGAGAATGTCCCCGTCGACGCGCTCGGCATCCAGAGCCATCTGGGCAATGACGGCAGCCATTCGAAGGTCCAGCGCGCCGAGTGGAAGCGCTTCCTCGATAGCGTCACGGCGATGGGCTATCGCCTGCTCATCACCGAATTCGACATCAACGACCGCGAGATGGCGAAGGATATCACCCAGCGCGATGCCCAGGTCGCCTCGGTCGCCAAGAGCTATCTCGACATGATGCTGTCCTATCCGCAGCTCGACCAGCTGCTGTGCTGGGGCCTGTGGGACAAGCATAGCTGGCTCAACGGCTTCGCCCCCCGCGCCGACGGCCTGCCGCAGCGGCCCCTGCCCTATGACGATGCGCTGAAACCCAAGCCGATGCGCGCCGCCATCGCCGACGCGCTGCGTGCCGCCCCCGTCCGAAAGTCCATCGCATGACCCGCCTGCCCCTCGCCGCCTTGGCGCTGTCGCTGCTCATGGCGGGCACGGCGTCGGCCCAGACCGCGACCTTCGACCGCTTCACCTATCAGGGGCGCTCGATCGAGCAGGTGAAGCCCAAGGCGGGCGAGTATTTGAACCCGATCATATCGGGCTATTATCCCGACCCGTCGGTGACGCGCGTGGGCAAGGATTATTATCTCGTCAATTCGTCCTTCGCGCACTTCCCCGGACTGCCGATCTTCCATTCGACCGACCTCGTCCACTGGACCCAGATCGGCAATGCGATCGACCGGCCGGGCCAGTTGGACTTCACCGGACGCTCGGTGTCGGAGGCGGTATTCGCACCCGACATCAGCTATCACGACGGCACCTTCTATATCGTCAACACCTGCGTCCAGTGCCGGGGCAATTTCGTCATTATCGCCAAGAACCCGGCCGGGCCCTGGTCCGACCCGATCTGGCTGCCCTTCGAGGGGATCGACCCGTCCATCTACTGGGAGGGCGACCGCGCCTATATCGTCAACAACCGTGCCCCCGATGAGACGCCGCGCTATGACGGCCACCGCGCCATCTGGATCCAGGAATATGACTGGCGCGCGGGCAAGATGGTCGGTGAGAGCACGCAGCTGGTCAATGGCGGCGTCGACCTGTCGAAGAAGCCCGTCTGGATCGAGGGGCCGCATATCTTCAAGAAGGACGGCTGGTATTATCTGACCGCCGCCGAAGGCGGCACCAGCGTCAACCATTCGCAGGTCGTATTGCGCTCGAAGGAGCTTCGCGGCCCCTATGTTCCGTTCGCGAACAACCCGATCCTGACCCAGCGCGATCTCGATCCGAAACGCCCGCACCCGATCAGCGCGGCGGGCCATGCCGAGCTGGTCCAGACGCAGAATGGCGACTGGTGGGCAACCTTCCTGGCGACGCGGCCCTATGCCGATGATTTCTACAATATCGGGCGCGAGACCTTCCTGCTCCCCGTGACGTGGAAGGATGGCTGGCCGGTCATTCTCGAACACGGCAAGACCGTGCCCTGGACCCATAAAGTCCCGAACCTGCCCGCCTCGCCCGCCCCCAAGCTGCCGACGAGCGGCGATTTCGGCTATACCGACGAGTTCGACGGCAACCGGCTGGCGATGCAATGGATCGGGGTGCGGACGCCCAAGACGCCATTCTATTCGGTCGCGAACGGCGCGCTGACGATGAAGGGCGGCGATGCGCTGGGTGACCGGCAGGGCGTGCCGGGCTTTGTCGGGCGGCGTCAGCAACATGCGATCGCGGATGTCTCGACCACGCTGCGCTTCACCCCGACCAAGGACGGCGCCCGCGCCGGGCTGGTCGCGATGCAGAACGACTATGCCTATTTGTTCTTCGGCCTGGCCCGGATCGACGGCCAGCCGCGCATCGCGCTCTACAAGCGGGAGGGCAAGAATACCCGCGACGAGACGGCGGCGGAGACGCTGATCGCCTCCGCCCCCTTCACGCCCAAGGGGCCGGTGACCCTGACCCTTCATTCCAAGGGCGGGACGATGGGTTTCGACTATGAGAGTGGTGGCAAACGCGTGACGTTGAAGAGCGATCTCGACGCCCGTTTCCTCAGCACCGCGCGCGCGGGCGGGTTCGTCGGCACGGTAGTCGGCCCCTATGTGTATACGCCGCGATGAGGTGGCTTCCCCTCGCGCTACTCGCGGCGCTGCCCGCCTTGGCCGGAGCGCAGGTCTGGCAGTCTGATCGTGGTGACGGCACCTATGCCAATCCGCCGCTTTACGCCGATTATCCCGATCCTGACATCATCCGGGTCGGCCAGGATTTCTACTTCATCACCACGACCTTCGCGAACGTGCCCGGCCTGACCATCATGACCTCGCGCGATCTGGTGAACTGGCGGTTCGTCGGCCATGTCATCGACCGGCTGGAGGGGCTGCCGCAATATGATCTGAAGGACGGCGGCGCGTATCGGAAGGGCATTTTCGCGCCCAGCCTGCGCTACCGCGACGGCGTCTTCTATATCGCGGTGACGCCGGTGGGCGAGAAGACGCGCATCTATCGCTCCAAGGACATTCGCGGTCCGTGGGACATGAACCGGATCAGCGAGGCCGCGTTCGACCCGGGCCTGTTCTTTGACACCGACGGCAGCGCCTATATCATGACCTCGGTCGGGTCGGACGGCACCAACACGCTGCTCAGCCTGGACCGCGACCTGCGCACCGTGACCGACAAGCGCGTCGTCTATTACAACAAGGGCGCGGAGGGGTCGAAGCTCGTCAAGCGCGGCGACTATTATTACATGTTCAACGCCATCCCCCGGCGGCTGGGCATGACGGTGTCGCGCGCAAAGAGCCTGTTCGGGCCGTGGGAGACGCACGACCAGATCGACGACAAGACCGGCGGCCATCAGGGTGCGATCGTCGATCTGCCCGACGGCACCGACTATGGCTTCGTCATGGTCGATGCGGGCGCGGTCGGCCGGATGACCAATATCAGCCCGGTCTTCTGGAAGGACGGCTGGCCGGTCTGGGGTACGCCGCAAGCCCCCGGCCGGGTACCCGCCACCGCGACCAAGCCGATCCAAGGTCAGCCGGTCGGCGTCCTCCCCGCCTCGGACGATTTTTCCGCGCGCACGCTGGGTCTGCAATGGCAATGGAACCATAATCCCGTCGCCAGCGGCTGGTCGCTGACCGAGCGGCCGGGCTGGATGCGCCTGCGCGCGGGTCAGGCTCCGGCCTTGTGGAGCGCCCGCAACACGCTGCTGCAAAAGGGGCAAGGGCCGTTCAGCCGGGGCACGGTAGCGATCGATACGACGCACATCCGCAGCGGTGACCAGTGCGGCTTCGGGACCTTCGGCAAGTTCAGCGGTCATATCGCGGTCGGCCGGGGCAGCGACGGGCGGCTGACCCTGACCATGCGGGTGATCGAGGACGTCGCGGCCGACAAGGGCACGACGCAGAAGACCGATATGCGGGTCGATGCCAGGCGCGTGTCGGCGAAGCGGCTGTTCTTGCGCACGGACATGGACTTCAAGACCGACCGAGCCAGCATCGCCTATAGTGTGGACGGACGGGACTGGCAGGCGCTGGGCGGGGAATTTCCACTCGCCTTCGACTGGCGGACGGGGACGTTTCAGGGGCAGCAATATGCGCTGTTCTGCTACAATCCCGGTGCCAAGGGCGGATGGATGGACGTGGACAGCTTCACGTTGTCGGGAAGGTAGTCCCGTGGCCTTCGACTTCGCTCAGGCTGAACGGAGCGAGGGGTCGAAGGCCACATATCCCACCATCCGTTCAGCCTGAGCGAAGTCGAAGGCTACGCCCTTCCCCTCAGATCGTTGGCAAGCCCCGCTCCACGATCTTACGGATCAAATCGCGGTGCTTGGGCAACCCCGCCAGCAACCGCCCGGTCTGCACATCATTCTCCCGTCGCGCACGCTCGGCGGCGACCGTTTCGGCGATCAGGCTGCCCGGCGCGATGTCGGTGCGCTGGCCCATGCCGTACAGGACATATTGGTAGCTGGCCGAAGGGAAGACCTCCTCTACCCGGTCGAACTCGTCATGCATCCACGGCGCCTGATAGCGCCACAGTTCCATCAGTTCCTGCAAGCGATCCGGCATCGTGTCGGTGCGGCAATTGTCCCGCCAGAAGTCGCTGTCGGTCCGCTGTGTCAGCGAATAATGCAGCTTCAGGAAATCGACGATCCGGCCCCAGCGGTAGAGCGTCGTGTCGTTGAACCGCTTGGCGACGGTGTCCATCACTTCGCGACAGGCGGGCATCTGCTCGGCGATCAGCTTGGCCGAAAGCTCGATCAGCACGATGGCCGACGCCTCCAGCGGCTCCAGGAACCCCGCCGCCAGCCCGACGCCGACACAGTTGCGCTTCCAGAAGCGGGCGCGATGCCCCGCGCGGATCTTCAGTTCGCGCACCGGCAGGTCACGCCCCGCCTCGCCCAGATAGGCCCGCAGCTCGCGCTCGGCCTCGTCACGATCGATATGGCTGCTCGAAAAGACATGCCCCACCCCGCGCCGCGTCGGCAGGCCGATATCCCAGATCCAGCCCGAGGACTGCGCCGTGGAAATGGTATGCGACGCGATCGGCGCCTCGGGGTCGTCATAGGGCACCTGGATGGCGAGCGCCGTGTCGCAGAACAGCACGTCATTCAGCGGCTTGAACGGCACCCCCATCGCCTCGCCGAGCAGCAGCGAGCGAAAGCCGGTGCAGTCGACGAACAAATCGCCGGTCACTTCGCCAGCCTGCGCCGTCCGCACCGCACGTATGTCGCCGCTCTCGGTCAGCAGCACCTCTTCGACATCGGCCAGCACATGCCGCACGCCCAGCTGCTCGCAGCAATGGCGGCGCAGGAAGTCGGCGAACTTGCCCGCATCAAGGTGATAGGCGTAATTGGCGATCGCTTCATATTCTGGCGTCGCGATTGTCTTGGGTGCCAGCCCCGCGTCGCATATCCGGCCCTGCGGCGTCACTGCGTCGCAGAAACTGACCTCCTCCTCCTCCGCCGTCAGCCAGTGCGGTGCCAGGTTCACCTGCGCAAAGCTCTGCGGCAGCATCAGCGGATGGTAATATCCATCGTCCGCCGCGCCCGTGGTCCAGCGATTGAACCGCGCGCCCTGTTTGAAAGAAGCATCGCATTCGCGGAAGAACGCCGTCTCCGACACACCCATCTTGCGCAGCGTGGTGCGCAGCGTCGGCCAGGTCCCCTCGCCTACCCCGATGATGGGCACGTTGGGGGACTCGACCAAGGTGACGGTAAAGCCATGCGGCCGCCGCCCCTGATGCCGGGCGGCGATGACACCGGCGGTCAGCCAACCGGCCGTACCGCCGCCGACAATCACGATATTGTGAACGGGCTGAACCATGGGTCAGTAGGTCCGAGAAGCGGCGGGGATGTCAAGCCGAAGCCCGCCATCCCCGCCACCGGCCATCATCAGAAGCGATAGCGCGCGCCGAGCGTGAAGCGACGGCCATAATCGAACACGTCGAGCAGCTGGTTCTTGAACCGGCCATGCGTGCTCTGCTTGTTCTTGTTGATATTGAGCGCTTCACCGAAGATCGAAAAGTTCTTCGTGACGTCATAGCTGCTGGTCAGGTCGACCTGAAAGCTCTGGTTCACGAAGGTCGGCTCGGCACCGTACGACCCGGTATTCTGGTTCTGGCCAAAGCCCGCCAGATATTCGTCACGCCAGTTCAGCGCGGTCCGGAACTGGAAGCCGTTCTTGTCATAGAAGCCGACGAAATTCGCGGAATTCGCCAGACCGGTCACCGCAAAGCCGCTCTGCCCGACGATCTTCGGGTCATAGGGCTTGTTGGTGTTGACGAAGGTGCCGTTGGCCTGGAAGCCGAAGCCGCTGTCGCCGAACACCTGCTGCCACGCGATTTCGACACCACGGACCGTTGCGTCGGGACCGTTGACCTGCGCCGTAATGGCGAAGACCGCAGGGTTGCCCGTCGTCGGGTCGATCACGCCGCCCACCGTCTGGTTGGTTACGCCGCCGACGATGAAGTTGCTGACGTTCTTCAGGAACAGGTCGACCGCGATGTACGAATTGCGCTGATAATACCATTCCGCCGCAACGTCGAAATTGCTGGCGAGATACGGCTTCAGGTTCGGATTGCCACCGCTGCCCGACAAGGCGCCGACACGCTGGCCGTTGCCGATGCCGACGACGGGGTTCAGCAGGTTGAGGGCCGGACGGGTCAGCGTGCGCGACGCATCGAAGCGCAGCTGCAGATTATCGGTCACTTCCAGTCGCAGATCGACCGAAGGCAGAACATAGGTATAGCTGCTGCGGTTCGAAATCGGCTGAACGTCGGTGAAAGCGATCGATAGCAGCGTCGGATCGGCGGCACTGCGCGTGATGGCCGTGGGCGCACGACCCTGACCGATCGAGCGGAGGCGGGTGTTCTCGGTCCGCACGCCAAAGGCGGCGTGCAGCGGCATGCTGCCGATCTGACCTTCCATCTTGCCGCTGAAGAACAGCGACAGGGTCTTTTCGTTGACCGACAGGATGCTGCCCGGATCGACCGCTTCGGTGAACTGGCCGGTGAAGCCGTTCACGCCACCATTATAGTTGAAGCCAAGGACGTTCTGCGCCTGCGGGTTGCCCAAGCTGGTCAGATAGTTCTGATAGGCCTGCGGGCTATAGACCAGGACCGACGGTGGTAGCGTGCCGCCAAAGCCAGGGATGAAGTTGTTGAGGCTGATCGACCCCTGATACAGGCTCGACGGCAGCGGCGAGACGCCCGACCCCTGGCCCGACGGTGTACCATAGCCGGCATAAGCCTGCCAGAAATTGTTGGTGAAGGTGCTGCGGTTCAGCAGGTTGAAGGTGTCGTCGGTGTACTGACCACCTGCCTTCAGCGTGATGTCGTCGGCGGCCTTCCACGTCACGACGCCACGGAATTGTTTCAGCTCGTCGGTATTCTTCTGGGTTTGCAGGACGGTGACGTGCGACCCGATCACCGTCGGATCGGCCCAACGGCCACCGTTACCGGCGGGGCCGAAATTGCTGATCGACGGGAACGCCTTGTTACTGTCGGCGGTGATGTTGAAGCCTAGATTGGTGCCCAGTGCACCACCATAGCCGATGTCGCCGTTGCTGCTGCCGATAGTGTTACCGGGGTTCAGCCAGCTCTTGGCATAGGCGCCGTCCGCCTCGACGGTCAGCTTATCGCTGACGTCCCACTTGACGTTCAGACCCGTCTGGTTGGTCTGAAGGATCTGCTTGTTCATCGCTGCGGTGAAGTCGGTCGGAGAACCAGCCTGGGTAAAGCTGACCGCCGTGCCGTTTGCGTCCTGCTTGACGTTGCGCAGCGCATCCTGACTGAACCACACGCCGAAGCCGTAAACGTCCGTCGAGATGGTCTGGCGCGAAAAATTGTTGTCCAGCGTGACCATCAGGTCGTTGCTGGGGTGCCATTGCAGGGCGACGCGACCATCGACGCGCTCGTCCTGGGTCCGCTGCTGTTCGGCGCCATATTGCTGCGGGAACCAGCCTGTCAGGGTGCGGCGATCGCTGGCGGCGGCGGTGGCGCTGGTGGTCGGGTTGCAGGTCGCGGCCGTGCTGCCGGTCAGCTGGCAAGGCGCGAAGTTGCCGCCCGGCCAACCCGACACGAAGACGCGGTTGGTATCGGTATCACGGCGAGTATAGATGAAGCTTGACAGGATGCCGAGCGTATCGTCGGCAAAGGTGTCGCTGACCAGCGCGCCGAGCGTCGGCACGACATGGCCCGCGCGGTCCTGAAGCGACCCGGAAGCGCTGACAGCGGCGCGGAAGCCGGGGTGGTCGAACGGCTTGGGAAACTGGATGTCGACGGTAGCGCCGATCGAGCTGGACGCCAGCGACACGTCCGGCGTCTTCAGAACGCTGATGCCGCCGATAAAATCCGAGCCGACGGTGCTGAAGTCGATCTGGCGACCGCCGGTCGCGGTCGAGATGCGGCGGCCGTCATACAGCGTGGTGTTGAAGTCGCCGCCAAAGCCGCGAACGGTGATACCGGTCGGCTCGCCACGGGCACCGGACCGCTGGATCGAAACGCCGGGCAGACGCTGGAGCGAGGCCGCAACGTTGGAATCCGGAAATTTGCCAATGTCTTCGGCCGAGATCGCGTCAACCACGCCGGTCGCGGTCCGCTTGATGTCGAGGTTACGCTGCAAGGAGCTACGCAGGCCGGTGACGATGATGTCGGCGGTGGTCGCATCGCCCGTGGGCGACGGGCTGTTATCGGCTTCGCTGGGGGCGGTGGACTGATCCTGCGGGGTTCCGGCCTGTTGGGCGGTGGTGGCGTTGGCCTGGACCGGCACATCCGGGCGGACCGCGCCGCTGGTCTGGGCGAAGGCCGTTCCCGGCGACACCATGGCGAGGGCCATGAGCGGCGAGACGCCCGCCATCAAGGTCCGGCGCGAAACGAATGCAGCCACAAAAGCAGTGCGAGCCACCATCTTCCCCTCTCCTACGTTTATCATATTCATGCGCGATCGACGTTCTTGCGCCGTACCACCCATTTGATGACTCGATGTTAGCGTTATAATAGATGCATCACAAGCCATTTGTCAGAGCGGATAGGACCGGCTATCGCGTGGCTTGACGGCAGACGCATGGGACGGACACAGTCCCGGCCTGACCGCCCCGCTTCGCATGGAATGCGACGGGACCGAGGGGATGAAGGGACCGACCGGCATGGCTGAAATGGAATTGCTCGACAGCGCGCGTCATGCGGCCCTGCGCGTTTCCGCCGCCCCCGATGCGGGGCGCCACTTCGTCCAGCTTGTGGCCGACGAGTTCCTGCCCGCCGCGCTCCATTATCCGATCCTGATGGCCCGCCATCCTGAAACCGGCGACCTGTATCCCGGCGCGCTGATGGGACTGGTGCCGGATGAAAATCTCTGTCTCTCGGCAAACGGCGCGCTGGCCGATTATCGCCCTGCCGATCTGGAGCGACAGGGCTTCTATGTCTCGGGCGAGAATATCGCGATCGACGCGCATCATCCCGCGCTGACCCAGATGGACGGCACGGCCGTGTTCGACACGGATGGCGGCCCCGCCCCTGCGCTTCGTCGGGTCCAGGCGGCGCTGCGGCGGCTGCATGTCGGCCTGCCGGAGACCGAGAAGTTCCTGCGACGGCTGGAGAAGAACAGGCTGGTCGAGCCGATCGACCTGAGCTTCGAATTCGACAATGGTGAAAGCCTGCGGCTCGACTCGCTCTACACGATCAGCCTGGATGCAGTGCACGCGCTTCCCGACGACGTGGCGCTGGCGCTGTTCCGCTCGGGCGACCTGCAACTCATCTATGCGATTACCGGATCGGTCCGGCATATCCCGACGCTGGCGCGCCGGCGCAACGAGCGGCTGAGCGGCCTCACCCGATGACCCAGGCGGCGGCCGAGATCGACCGCGCGGCGCTGGACGGGCATGACGCCTTTCGGCGGCTGGTGGTCGAGCCCTGCCGCCCGGTCGTCATTCGCGGCGCGGCGTCGGATTGGCCGCTGGCAGAGGCCGCGAAGATCGATGGCGACGACCTTACCGCCTATCTCGCGCGCTTCGATGCGGGGCGACAGGTCGAGGCGTTCGTCGGCGATGCGGCGATCAGTGGCCGCTACGATTACAACGACGATTTGTCGGGTTTCAACTTCCGACGACAGGCGATGGCGCTGGGCGAAGCGGTGCGGCGCATTGCCGCTGGAAGCGACAGGGAGACGCTTTATGTCGGCTCCTTGCCGATCGCCAATGCCCTGCCCGGCCTGGCCGAGGCCAATCGCCTGCCCTTCGCGCCGCCGGGCGTGTCGCCGCTGATCTGGATCGGCCATGCGTCGACCGTCCCGTGTCATTACGACATGATGGATAATATCGCCTGCGTGGTGGCGGGACGGCGGACCTTCATCCTGTATCCCCCCGACGCGATCGGCGACCTGTATGTCGGGCCGATCGATCACACGATGGCAGGCCAGCCGGTCGCCCTCGCCGCCGGAGCCGAACCCGGCGACCCGCGCTATCCCCGTTTCGAGCGGGCGCGCGACCGGGCGATCACCGTCGAGCTGGGGCCGGGCGATGCGCTCTACATGCCCAAGCTTTGGTGGCATCGGGTCGAGGCGACGGGTGCGTTCAACATCCTGGTCAATTACTGGTGGGACGCCTTTCCGGTCGGCCCGGACCAGCCCTTCCCCACGATGCTGCTCGCGATGAGCGCAATCGCGGGCCGCCCGCCCGCCGAACGGGCCGCGTGGCGGGCGTGGTTCGATCATTATGTCTTCCGCCCCGATGGCCACCCGCTCGCCCATCTGCCCGAGGAGCGACACGGCGTTCTGAGCGACGGCCCGGACCATGCCAAGATGGGCCGGGCGCACGCGATGCGGATGCTGCGCGGGGGTTAGCGCGGGCTGAACGTCACCCCCTGAACCACGACTTCGGGATCGACCAGCCAGAGGGTGACGCGGTGCTTGCCCGGCGACAAGGCAGGCAGCACGGTCGAGGCGACACGCCGATTCTCGATCACGGAACGGCCCCACGTCTCTTCCGTCTCGCCCGCCATCAGGTTCAGGACGACCGGCGCACCGTCATCGACCGACACCGCGATCCGGTGCTTGCCCCCACCCCGCACGTCGAGGCCCGGTGCCGCGAGCACGCCCAGCGTCACCAGTCCGGCTTTGGCCCAGTTCACGTCATAGACGATATGCGGGCTGTCGCCGCCCGGCCGTTCGATCACGGTCGCGGTGGTCGGCGTCGCGACCATGGCGGCGCCTTCGGCGGTGAAGCCCGCGACACGCTGCCACCGAATACCCCGCCCGTCGACCGCGCGACCGGCATCGGCGGCGATCCGGACTAGCGGTTTCGGCGTGACCGGCGGCAGCGGCAAAGGCTTTTCGACCGTCGCCAGCGCGGGCATCACATCGGCATCGGGCTGCTGCCAGCCGGTATAGCCGATATGGGTCTGGGCCATCATGCTGGTCCATTTGCCGCCCGCCGTATCCACCTCGTAGCGGCGGCGGATCGCCGCATCCTGCGCGAAATAACCGCGCGCGGCGTCCGCGAAGCGCTTCGCCTTGGCCGCATCCCCCGCCTGCGCCGCCGCGCGGTTAGCGGCCACCGCCTCGTACAGTCGGTGGAGGTTGGTCATCGCCTCGACCCGGTGGAGGACCAGCTCATAATAGGCGTCGCGCAAATTGGCGGGCAGCATCGTCCCGACCCGGCGCGCTTGCGCATCCAAGACGTTCCACTCGCCCAGCACCCGCTTCCATTCGCCGTCGGCATAGCCATAGGTCGTCGCATCGATCAGCTCGGGCTTGCGACGGCTGGCCAGTTGGCCATAGCGGGTCAGGAGCGCACCGATCTCGCCCCCATGCGCCGCACCGAACTGCGCGGCCGCCCATTTCGCGGGATAGGCCTGCATCGCGGCCAGATCCATCCGCCTGGGGTTCCAGGCCATGTCGAGGAAGAAGCTGGTCGGATATTCCATCGGCTTCAGGTCGCCGACATTGACGATCCAGAGCCGATCCGCGCCATAGTTGTCCGCCATCCGCATCTGCTGCCAGACGCGGGGGATGGCGTTGGTGTCGAGCCACTTATAGTTGCGCGGCCCGCCGACATAATCGAAGTGGTAATAGACGCCCGCCCCACCCGCACGGCGCTCGCCGATCGGGGGCAGGCGGCGGATATTCCCCCAATTGTCGTCGGCGAACAGCAGGGTCACGTCGTCGGGGACGCGCATCCCCTTGTCGTAATAATCCTGCACCTCCTTGTAGAGCGCCCAGACCTGCGGCGTCTCTGCCGCCGGGCGCTTGGTCACGTCGGCGATGATCTGGCGCTGGTCGCGGACGATCCGCTCTAACAGGTCGGTCGCCGTGCCCTCGGTCATCGGCTCGTCGCCGTCGCCGCGCATGCCGATGGTTATGGGGTCCTCGGCCTTGCCGCGCCGCTCGATGCCTTTCCGCCAGAAGGACCGAAGCGCAGGGGCGTTCTTCGTGTAATCCCAAGGCCCGGTGCCCTCACGCTTCCAGTCGGCCTGCGCCCGCTGCATCGGTTCGTGATGCGACGTGCCGAGCAGCACCCCCATCTCCTGCGCCAGCGGAGCAGAGGCGGGATCGTCCTCCCATAGCGACTTGCCCCACATGGCGGGCCAGATGAAATTGGCCTTGGACCGCAGCAGCAGGTTGAACACCTTCTCATAGGCCAGGTGATTGACGCCGCCGAACTTGGTCCGCGCCCAGTTGCCGAAGCCCGGTTCCTCGTCGTTGATGAAGATGCCGCGATACTTGACCGCCGGATGATCCGCGACGCGCCCCGCCGTCAGATAGAGGGTTGGATGCGCCTGCGCGGGCACGTCCGCCCACCAGGTCCAGGGGCTGACGCCCGCCTTTGCGCTGATGTCGTACAGGCCGAAGATCGTGCCACGCCGATCCGACCCGGCGATGACGAGCGCACGCGCGACACCGGGCGCAGGATTGTCGACCACCTGCTCGACATAACCTTCCCATTGGCCCGCCAGACCCGCGACATCGAGCTTGCCCGCCTTCACCAGCGCATCGATCACCGCACTATGGCCCAGCGTCCCCGCGATCACCGTCGCCCCGCTCGAAACGTCGCGGGCAAACCTGACCTCACCGCCGCCGACCGCTTTCAGATCGGCGACCAGATCGCTGGCGGCCCGCGCCACGCCCGGCTCGTCGCCCGCATCGACGACGACCGTCGCCACCCGCCCCGGTGCCAGCAGCGACAACGCTCCCGGCGTCGCACGCTCGCAAGCCGCGACCGCGCCGCTACAATCCGGCGCGGCCCAGGCGGCACCGGGGATCAGCGCCGTCAGCGCGGCGGACAGGAACAAATGGCGCATCATCTCTCTCCTCGCCCCGTCCTTGATAAGCGGGGCGTTCTTCATTGGATTTCCTGCCCGTTATCGCTACCATCCAGCAAAGCCGCAAGCGCGGATCGTTGAGAGAGAGGATGCGCATGACGCCGTTCAGCCAGTTTTACCGGGCCGCAGGGCTGATCGCGATCGCCACGGCGATGACCGCCGCCGCGCCGATGCAGGGTAAGCGCTGGACCCCGGCCTGGGGATCGTCTCAGATGCGGATCGACGGGCCGAACGCCGACAAGCTGGCCAAGGCAGGCCCCGCCACCATCCGCCAGATCGTCCACCTGACCGCCAGCGGCAAGACTCTCCGCCTGCGCCTGTCCAACATCGCAGGCGCGACACCGCTCAAGATCGGGGCGGCGACCATCGGGCTGGCGACACCGGGCCGCTCGGACGTGTCCACGATCCTACCGGTGCGGTTCGACGGTGCCACGGACATGATCGTGCCGCCGGGGGCCGAACTCTATTCCGACCCCGTCACGCTGCCGGTCGAGACGGGGCGCGACGTGGCGGTCAGCCTCTATTTCCCCGAAGCCGTCACCACCCCGACCGGCCATTCGGGCGCGCGCTCGAAGACCTTCCTGATCGCGGGCGATGCCACCGCACGAACCGCCCTGCCCGATGCGCAGGTCATCGGCGGATGGTGGGCATTGTCGGATATCGAAGTCCGCGACGCCGTCCAGAAGCAGACGGTCGTGACGATCGGCGACTCGATCACCGACGGCTACGGCATCACCGACGACAGCAATACTCGCTGGCCCGACGATCTGGCGCGACGGCTGGCCGCCTCGCCTGCCACGCGGAGCTTTTCCGTCGTCAATGCCGGGATCGGCGGCAACCGGGTGCTGCTCGACCGGCTTGGCCCCAATCTCATGGCCCGCTTCGACCGCGACGTGATCGCGCGGCCGGGCGTGACCCATGCGATCCTGCTGGAGGGCGTCAACGATCTGGGCGTCATGACCCGCGAGCAGCCGGTCGACGCCGCCACGCACCAGGCGATGGTGAAGCGGATCACCCAGGCCTATCGCCAATTGGCCGAGCGCGCACATGCCCATGGCATCAAGCTGATCGTCGGCACGATCACGCCGTTCCAGGGCAACGACTATTACCATCCCGGCCCGGAGAGCGAGGCCGATCGGCAGGCGATCAACCGCTTCATCCGCACGGCGGGCATTTTCGACGGCGTGGTCGATTTCGACCGGGTGGTGCGCGATCCGGCCAAGCCCGACCGGCTGCTCCCCGCCTATGACACCGGCGATCACCTGCACCCCAGCATGGCGGGCTATCGCGCCATGGCGGACGCCATTCCGCTGTCGCTGTTCACCCGCCGTTGATCAGAAGGCGGCGTCCAGCCCGATCCGGAGCGTGCGGGGCCGCAGCGGCGTCACCTGATCGCGCCCCGTCGTAAAGGGCGTGCCCAAGGCGAAGCGATTGCCGCGCACATCGGCCAAGTTGGTGATACCGGCGGTCAACCCGTAGCGGCCCAGCCCCAGTCGGGCGGTGACGCCGCTGTCGAGATAGCTGCCCTGCCGCTCGCCCAGGATCGGCCCGACGCCAAGCCGCGACGATCCGACATAACGGAGCCAGCCGTCGATCCGCAGGTCACGCCCGCCCGCCAGCATCCGGCGATAGACTGCCCCCGCCCGGCCGGTAAAGCGCGCGATATTGGGGATCTGGCTGAGCCTCGCGAGGATCGTCGCCCGGTCGGCGCTCAGTCCGTCCATCAGGGCAAAGGCCTGCGCGCTCGACGGCTCGTCGATGCGGCTGTCGTTATAGGACACCGCGCCCTCCACCCTCAGCCCCTCGGCGATACGGAAGCCCGCCAGCGCCTCGAGGGTCCAGAGCTGGCCGTCGCCGATGTTGGCGGTGCTCGGCAAGCCGGTCGCGTCGATGAAGTCGGCCTGGATGTCGCGCCATGAGGTGTGCGCCAGGGTCAGCGATCCGTCGAAGCGGTCCCGCACCGGCTGTCCCGTTCGCAAGCCCGCCTCGATCGTCGCGACCCGGTCGTTGCGGAACCGGCGGACCAGCGGCCCCTCGATCGTCAACCCGCCGGGACGAAACCCCTGCTGATAGCGCAGGAACAGCTGTGCGCCGGGCGTCAGGTCGATCAGCGCCGAAGCGGAGGGAAGCAGGATCGTCTGCGCCCGCCGCGCGGTTACTTCACGCAGCCTGGCCAGCGCCTGGAACGACAAGGCGAGCGGCAAATCCTCGCCCGCCCCGTCCAGCACCGACCGGGTGACGCGCAGGCCACCGGTGGTGAGGAGACCCGGAAGCAACCGCAAGCTGGCCTCGCCATAGAGCGTGGCCTCCTCCACCGTGTTGACGACGCCGGTGCGCGGCAGCAAGTCGCCCGGCTCGCCGAACAGCCGGGTCAGGCGGGTGCGGTTGTGGACATAGCTGACCCCCGCGAGCCAACCCGATCCGTCGGGCGCGGAGTGCCAGGCGCGGGTTTCGTTGGCCTGCATCCGGGTGGCATTGGCCTGAGCGAACAGCTGGACCGGACCACCCGGCGGGGTCGCGTCATAACGCTCCATCAGGTCGTGCGCCGTGATGCCGCTGCTGGTGCGGAAACGCACCTGCCCGATCCGGCCGGACAGGATCAGCTGCGCCTGCCCGAAATCGGCGGAGAAACCTTCGGTGACGGGTGCCGAGCGGGTCAGCGGCGGGCCTTCACGATCGGCATATTGGCTGTCGGCGCCGCGAATACGCTGCCCGATGCCGACCGCCTCGATGCTCCAGCCGCCGCCCAGATCGGCCTTCACCGCCGCGCGACCGCCTGCGATCCGGGTGCGGTTGACGTCGGTACGGCCGAGCAGCGGCTTGTTGATATAGCCGCCCTCGCTCGCGCTGTCGGCGACCAGCCGGATCGCCAGCCGGTCGGCGATGACGGGCACGTTCAGCACCGCCTGCGCATCCGCGCCCGGCGCGCCGTTGGTGGTGGCCGAACCGCCCAGCATCGCCGAACCTCCGAAGCGCGTCGGGTCAGGCGCATGGGGCACCAGCCGGATCAAACCGCCCAGCGATCCCGCGCCATACAGGGTGCCCTGCGGCCCCTCCAGCACCTCGACCGCCGCGAGATCCGCGAGCCGCAGATCGGGATCGGGCGCATTGTAGCTGAGGCGCAGATCGCCGAAATACTGGCCCACGGTCGCCTGGGTAGGGCCGGTGAAGCTGGAATCGGCAATGCCCCGGATAAACAGCTTGTTCCGCCCTGCACCCAGATAGGTGGAGGCGATAGCGGTCATCCGGTCAGCCAGCTTCGACGTGCCGCCCGCCCCGCCCAGCTCCAGATCGGCCCCCGCCACCTGCACCACCTGCCCTGCAAAGTGGTCGCGGGTCGTGTCGCGCTTGCTGGCGGTGACGACGACATCCTCGCCTTGTACGTCCGCTGGCGGCCGGGGGCGCGGTTTCGGCTTCGGCGCGGGCGAGCGGAGGCGCGGGGTCAATCGCCAGCTTCCGGGTCCTAGCGCTTCGACCCGCGCGCCGCTGCCGCGCGCGATGGCGACCAGCGCCTGTTCGACCGACAAGGCCCCGCGTAAGGCGGGCACCGGGCGGCGCCATAGCCCGGCATCAGGGACCACGATATTGACGCGCGCCACGCGACCCAGCGCCATCACCTGGGCCCCCACGGTTCCGGCGGGCAGGTCGAGCGAAACGCGATCGGCGGCGGTCGCGGGCATCGCCGCCACCACCGCCACCAGACATCCGATCCCGCCCCCGATGGATCTCACTCGCGCGGTTCCAGCATCCAGCCGGTCGCAGCTTGTCGCACCCTCACATCCATCAGCGGCCCCAGCACCGCCGGATCGCGCCGGACCGCTTCCAGGTCGATCGTCCCCCGGAAAGGCCGCGCGGCGATGGCGGGCGCGACCGTCACCGGCCGGGCCAGGAAGCGCGACACATCTTCCGCCACCATGCCCAGCGGTGTGCCGTCAAAGGCCAGCCTGCCCTCGCGCCAGCCGCCGACCTCTTCGGGCTCCACGGCCGATCGGGTCAGTTGGCTGCCATCGACCGTCACCGCCTGCCCGGCGTCGAGGCGGAGCGCGGCCCCCTTGGGGTCGATCATCACCGCACCCTCGGCCACGGCGACACGAGTTTGCCCGCCCATTCGCACGTCGAATACCGTGCCCAGATCGATCAGGGCCAGCGTCCCGGCCTGAACCGCAAAGGGGTGCTGCGCATCATGCCGCACCTGGAACAGCGCCTCGCCGCGAGCCAGCACCGCCCGACGCGGTTCGGCGTGGTCCAACTCGACCCGGCTCAGCCCCGCCAGGGTGACGCTGCTGCCATCCGATAGCGGGATGCGGCGGGTCTCCCCGGCGGCCGTCTCGACCGCATAGGGTTGGGGCCGATCCTGCCAGGCGCTCACGCCGATCGCACCGATCAGCGCCGCCGCCATGGCCCCGCCGATCCAGCGCAGCGGATGCCGTTGCACGAGCTCCGGCTCCGGCGCGATCGCGACGGGCGCCGCGACCTCGGGCTGCACCGACAGCGCCTCCTCAGCGTCCAGCAGGGTCGCGGCCGCCCGGTCGTAGCGCTCGGCATGGCCGGGGTCCGCCTCCAGCCAGTCGGTAAAGGCGTCCCAGTCGGCGCGCGCCGGATCGGCCATGCGCAGCGCCCAGTCGAGCGCGACCGTATCGACGCCGTGCGCGGGGGAAAGACGGTCCTGGCTCATTCGATCCGTTCCTTCAGCGCGGCCAGCGCATGGGCCGCCATACGGAGATCGCTTTCGACGGTGCTGATACTGACACCCAGTTCGGCCGCCACCTGACGCTGGGGAATACCGTCGACCCGAACGCGGCGAAAGACGGTCGCGGGTCGCTCCCCCAGGCCCGCCAGCGTGGCGGCGACCTGTTCGGCGGTCTGGCGCGCAACCACTGCGCGTTCGGCGCCGGGGGGCGACTCCGGGCCTTCGCCCTCCACCCAATCCTGTTCGCGCAACGCGGCCTGTCGCCGTGACCGATAACGATCGATCATCAGCATGTCGGCCGCGCGGTAGAGATAGGCCAGCGGATTGGCGATCGGCCCGTCCATCCGGACCGCGACCTTCACCCACAAATCCTGTACCAGATCCTCCGCCGCATCGCCCGCCCCGCGCGCCGTCAGGAAACGGACGAGCTTGTCGCGATTGGCAAGGAAAACGGCCTCAAGCCCGGTGGGCGGCATGGTGGAAACCGGCAAAATCAAGTGGGAGTGCCGTCGTTTAGACGAAGCAGGCTCCCGTGAAAAGGAGCCCCACCGGGACGCAAGGTGGGGCTCCCGTCGCCCGCGCACGCTACAGGGGGGATGCACGCGGACGAACCCCGTCAGAAGGCGAATTGCAGGGCGGCGCGCGCCGACAGCGCGACATTGCCCAGCCGCTGTTCGGCATTCACTTCGCCGCTCAGGCGGATTTCGCTGGTTCCGGTGATCGCACGAACCCGCCCGACCCAGCCGCCGTCACGGGCCTCGGGATCGAGGATGAAGGGCGTGCCGTCGCCGAAGCTGGCGACCGTGCGGCCCAAGGTCCCGGCGATCCGCTCACGCCGACCGCCCTCGACCTCCAAGCGGCTCCACTGCGAATAGCGGTCATTGCCACCGAAATTGATGCCCGCCGCGACACTGGCGGTCAGCGCCAGTTCGTCGCTGGTCCGCTTGCGCACCGTCAGGTCATAGCCGGTGCCGCCGCCCGTCTCGCGATAGGCATCCTCGTTCAACCGGTAATAGTCGACCGCCAGGATCGGCCTCACGTTGAACTGGCCGACCCAATGCTCCCACGACACCGAGCCGGAGCCGGAATAGAGCATGCCCTTCCAGTCGCCGGTCGCGCGACGTTGCACGGCCTCGGTACCGATCACGCCATCAAACTGGCGCTGCGAATCGAAGGACAGGAAGGCCGCCGAGCCACGCGCCTGCGCCGCCAGGGCGCCCCAGCGGGCGCGCCAGAAACCGGCCAGCTCATATTGGCTGTGGTTGACGCGGTTGACCGCCGAACCCTCGTTGTCGCGACCGCTCATATAGGAGAGCGAGGCGCCGAAATTGCCCGCATCGGTCTTGTGCTCGATACCGCCGCTGATGCCCCAGCCGCGCACGTCATAGCTGCGGGTCGAACGCGTGCCCTTGGATGCGTCCCACCCTAGCGGGGTCAGCCAATAGCCCCATTTGCCTTCCTCGCTGAACTCGCCCGCCGGTTCGCGAAGCTGCGCTGCCGCCGCGCGCGAGGCGAGGGTCACGCCCTCGAACACGCTGCCGGTGTAATTGGGCAGCATCTGTTCGACCGCGCCCCGGAAAGCCGCACCGTCATAGATGCCCCGGATCGAGTCGGACAGCTTGGCGTCGCTGCCGATCGCGGCGTCGATCGCGTCAAAGGCGCTGACGCCCGCGTTGCTGAGGCCCAGTTCGGTCTTGGCCTTGCGGCTGACATCGACCGCGATCTCGTTGGGCTGGGCCGCGACGATCGCGCCCTTGTAGAGGAAGGGCATGGCCGAGGGGGCGAGCGTCAGGTTGTTCGCGCCGGTCAACGTGCCGGAGCGCAACACGACATAGCGGCCGGTCACGTCAGTCCCGCCCGACACGCGCAAGGCAAGCTGGCTGTTCGCCCCGATCGTCGTCGCGCCGCCGACCTGGATCAGGTTACCGGTCGGGTTCGCCTTGTCGAGCGCGACGCTGAGGATCGACTGGTCGCCCAGGCTGAGCGAGGCGATGTTGGTCACGCCGTTCGCCGCAAAGGTGCCGCCGCCATTCGCGACGGTGACCGCCACATGCGACGCGTTGGCCAGCCGCCCGGCGAAGATGCCCTTGCCGGTGATCGCCAGCAGATCCTGCCCCCGCCCGGCAAAGTCCGCCACGCCGTCGAAACGCGCAGTGTCGCCGATGGTCAGCGTGTCCGCGCCGGTGCCGAAGGTCGCGGTGCCCGCATAGGTGCCGGTGCCGCTCATCTCCAGCCGATTGTTGCCGATGCCGAAGCTGACATCGCCGCTGACCGATCCCGCGCCGATCTGAAGCCGGTCATCGCCGCTGCCGAAACGGATCGCGCCGGTGATGCTGGGCGCGGCGGCCCCCGTGGCGGGCGCGATCTGGCGCACGACCGCGCCGCTGGTGTTGGCCGACAGGTCGATGGCGACACTGCGCGAGCTGTCCGCCCCTGCGCCCGTGATGATGCCCGAATTCTCGACCAGCGTCAGGCCGCCGGTGCGGTCAAGGATCGCGGTCGCATTGGCAGAGGTAGACGCCGCCCGGATCGACCCGGTATTCCGGATCGTCGGCAGTGAAGCCCCCGCCTCGATCAGAACGGCAGTGGTCAGTACCCCCGGCGCACCGCCGCCGGTCGCCGATATGGTGCCGCCATTGCGCAACTCGGGCGTCGAGGCTCCCGTGCCGAAGCGGATCGCGGTCGCTTCCGCACCATTGGCGGTCGCCTGCACCGTGCCGCCGATAGCGACGCCTTGCGCGATCTGGACGTTGCCGCCCAGTCCGCCGATCGCCAGTGCCGTCGAGCGCACGCCGCTATAGACTCCGGCCGAGGTGATGCGGCCATTGACGACCAACCCTGGCGCGGGCGTCGCGCCGCCGGTCGCGCCGATCACGACCGCGCGGGTCGCCGATCCGATCTGCATCGTCGGTGCGGCGCCGTTGGTGATGAGGTCCGCCGCCTTGCCCGTCGCATTGCCCAGCGTGATGCCGCCCGCGACATTGCCGCCCACGACCAGCGCCGATCCGCCCTGGAGCAGGTCGTCGGGGTCGAGCTTCGACACGTCGGCGGGCGGCGTGGTGTAGCGATAGCCGGTCGAGCCGATCCCGCCCTCGATAGTCAGCGCGCCGCCGATATCCCCATCGATCCGCGCGCCGACCGCGCCTTCGCCGACCGCGACGATCGATCCGCCGATGGTGACATTGCCCGACACGGCCCCCGTGCGGACGCCGACCGAGCGGTCGCCCAGCACATTGACCTTGCCCGACTGGACCAGATTGCCGGTCAGCGGGCCGTTCAGGAAGATCGCCGCCGAGTCGTTCCCCTCGATGGTGATCTCACCGCCATTGGTGATATTGCCGGTAAAGGCGCCGGCGGTGCGGATGCCGGTCCGCCGCGCCCCTTGCGCGAAGGGGCCGTCCAAATCGCCGTCTTTGTCGATATCGACCGGGGTATAGGTCTCGTCGATGACGATCTTGCCGGTGTTCGTGATCTCACCCGTCACACCTGCCGCCGCGCCGATGCCGACCGTGTCATTGGCGTCGGTCGTCTGGATCGTCCCGGCGTTGCTCAGCTTGTTGTTGCTGTCGAGCGTGACGGCGGTGCCGCTGCCTGTCGTCACCACGCTGCCCGCCGCGACGATGCTGATGTCAGCGGCGGCCCCGTTGTTAACGGTGGCGGTACGGACGGGCGTGGTCCGCTTGGTATCGATCACGGTCTGGGCCGAGGCGGCCGTCCCTGCCGCCAGCGCGAGCGTGGCGGTTGAGGCGAAGAGCAGGCGATGCACGAATAAGGTCCCCTTTATGTGCCTTTGCCCCTCCAGACGGAGCCGCCCGGCCGATCCCTTGGTGCCCGGATTAAAATTTCGTCACGCAGCTCGCAGGTGTTGACGATTGCAGCCTTGAGGATCAGAGGGCGGCTCAGGCGCGGGAGCCCCCGCGTCGTTCCAGAAAGCGAGAACATGTCCAGCGACAGTTCCAGTAGCGCCGCACGCCTCGGGGTCGTCCGCTAGTTTCGCAACTGGCTTTCGTCCGCCCCGGGTCGTGCGGACGAAAGGTTTGAAATGGTCAACGATCTGATTGCCGGTGTCGCCGCCGGTTTCCGTTCCTCCCGGCGCGGCCTGTCCATCGCCGATCTCGTCGATACGCTGCAGTCGCTCTCCGTCGAGGAAGCGGCCGACGCCCTGACGCAAATGCCCGACGCGCGCGCCGTCGCCGTGCTCGACAGTCCCGAACTGCGCTCGGCCGCCGATATCCTTGCGCACCTGACCCCGGCGCGCGCCGCCGCCCTGCTGTCGCAGATGGCCGAGGACCGCGCCGCCGACGTGCTGACCGACATGGACGAGGATGACGCCCTCGCGATCCGTGCCGAGCTGCCCGCCCCCGTCGTCGCGTCGATCGATACGCTGCTCCGCTGGCCGCCCGACAGCGCGGGCGGGATGATGACGACCGAATATGTCGCCTCGGCCGCCGACGCGACCGTCGCCGAGGTGCTGGCGCATATCCGCACCGTCGAGCGGAGCCGCGAAACGGTCTATTCCGTCTTCCTGCTGGAGCCGCAGGGGCGCCTGGTCGCCACCGTCTCGCTGCGCCAGTTGATCGCCGCCGAGCCGACATCGCGCGCGATCGATCTGGCGCGCGGGCACGACCCCATCACCGTCGCGCCGAGCACCGATCGCGAAGAGGTCGCGCATCTGATCCGCCGCCACGACCTGCTGGCGCTGCCCGTCGTCGACGAACAGGGCCGCCCGATGGGCATCGTCACGGTCGACGACGTGCTCGACGCGCTGGTCGCTGCACATACCGAGGACACGCAGAAGTTCGGCGGCGTCGAGGCGCTGGACGGCCCCTATCTGGAAACCGGCTTCCTCGCGATGATCCGCAAGCGCGCCGGGTGGCTCAGCATCCTGTTCTTTTCGGAAATGCTGACCGCCAGCGCGATGCAGCATTTCGAATCCGAGCTGGAGCGTGCGGTCGTGCTGACCCTGTTCATCCCGCTGATCATGAGCTCGGGCGGCAATAGCGGCAGCCAGGCGACCTCGCTCATCATCCGCGCACTGGCGCTGGGGCAGGTCCGCCTGCGCGACTGGTGGCGAGTCGCTTTGCGCGAGCTTCCGGCGGGGATGACGCTGGGGGCGATCCTGGGACTGCTCGGCATGGCGCGGATCGCGATATGGCAGACGCTCGGCTTCTACGATTACGGCCCGCACTGGGTGCTTGTGGCGACCACGGTCGGCACCGGGCTGGTCGGCATCGTGACCTTCGGCTCGCTGGCCGGGTCTATGCTGCCCTTCCTGCTGCAACGCATGGGCTTCGACCCGGCCAGCGCCTCTGCGCCCTTCGTCGCGACCTTGGTCGATGTGACCGGGCTGGTGATCTATTTCAGTATCGCGCTGGCCATCCTGTCGGGGACACTCCTCTAATTCCTCCCCTTGCAGGGTAGGTGGCAGGCCGTCAGGCCTGACGGAGGGGTGTCCCGCTTTCGATAGGTCGACACCCCTCCACCAGCTTCGCTGGTCCCCCTCCCCTTACAGGGGAGGAATGGGCTTACCGCTTCCAATAGCGCACATAATCGACCTTCATCGCCTGCGGCAGCGCGGCATCGTCCACGCCTTTCTGCCCGCCCCAGTCGCCCCCGACCGCCAGGTTCAGGATCAGCGAATAGGGCCGCGTGAACGGCCACGCCGCCGCGCCGCCCGGTTGGTCGTTCTTCACGCGCATATAGGCTCGCCCGTCGACGCCAATCGTGATTGTCTCCGGCGTCCATTCCAGCTGATAGCGGTGATAGTCGGTACACGCCCCGCCTACGCGCACCTCGGCGCCACGCTGGGTCTTGAGCCGGTGATTAAAGGCGGCGGAATGAACAGTCGCGTGAATCACGTCTGGGTTGAAGCCGACCATCTCCATGATGTCGATCTCGCCGCCATCGGGCCAGCGCGAGCCGTCCATCGGCAGCAGCCAGATAGCGGGCCACATGCCCCGACCGCAGGGCAGCTGCGCGCGCACCTCGTAAAAGCCGTAACCGAGCGGCTTCTGCGTCACCAACTTGGCCGAGCTATAGCGCTGGCCACCCCAATCCGGCTCGTTGCGCAGCGCCTCCGCCCGCGCCTCGATGACCAACGCGCCTTTCTCGATGCGGGCGTTGGTCCGGTCGGGACCGGCATAATATTGCAGTTCGTGATTGGGCCAACCGGTCTTGTTTTGGCCCGTGTCCCAGCGCCAGCGCCGCTGGTCGATCGCCCCGTTGAACTCGTCGCCGAAACTCGGCCGCGTGGCGGGGGCCGCCATGGCGCCGTCATAGGCATAGTTGGTCGCACCGAGCGACGGGGCCTCGACCTGTTGGGCGGAAGCCCCGGTGGCCAGCAAAGTGACGCCTGCCAGCCACCAAGTCCTTCTTTTCATTGCCATCCCCTCTCAGCTTTTGAGAGGTATAAGCCGATCGGCGAGCCGACGCCAAGTCGCGCCGGATCAGCCCGCGATGGTGAAGACCGAACCCGAGTCCACCCTGATGCCAGCCCCGTTGATGAAGCTCGCCCGTTCCGACACCAGGAAGGCGACGGCGGCGGCGACCTCTTCGGGGCGACCACGCCGCTTCAGCGCCATGCCGGGGCGTTCCTCGTCGAGGAACGTCTCGATCGCCTCGTCGAAGCTGACGCCCTTTTCCTCGGCGCGCTTCTCCATCATCTTGTCGGTCATCGGCGTCGCGATAAAGGCCGGCGAGACGGTGTTCACCAGCACATTGTCGGGGCCGTACGCCTTGGACAGCCCCTTGGCGAGGCTGAGGATACCCGCCTTCGCCGCGCAATAGGGCAGTTCGTCGATATAGGGCTGCACCGCATCCTCGGAGGCGAACAGCACGATCCGGCCCCAGCCTTTGCTGCGCATCCCCGGGATCGCCTCTCGACACATGCGCACCGCGCCCATCAGGTCGATATCGATGGTCTCCTGCCAGCCCTTGTCGTCGATCTCCAGGAAATCGCCCGTCGCCCCGGTCACGCCCGCTGCGTTGACATAGATATCGGGGTCGCCCAGCCGCTCGCGGACTTCGGCCCAGATGGCTCGCACCGCCTCAGCCTGGGTGACGTCGCCCGTGACCGCGATCACCTCGCCCAGCGGCGACAATTCCTCGACCGCCTCCTCCAACGTACCGTCCGGCTTGTCGGTCAGCGCGACGCGGACGCCCGCCTCCAGCAGCAGGCGAGCGGTTTCCTTGCCCATGCCGGAGTCCGCGCCGCTGATGAGCGCGATGCGCCCCTTGATACCCAGATCCATCGTCATTCTCCTTTGGATAGTACGGCCGGCGGCGCGTGCTGATGTCGATCATCGATATGGATCAACCGTCCCGGCCATGAAGTGCCGAGGCCCGATAGGGTTCCGCCAATTGGCGCCGATAAGTCTTTGATCTCCAGCGGAACGCGTTACGCCCCCACCCGTTCGAAAAGCCCCGCCATCTTTGCTGGAGTGCCGGTCGTTGCGCATGTTGTCCGAAGCCGAGATCGCCACCATGCCTCCCACCGGAGACGGCCCCCTACCGTTGCCGGGCATTGCCGAACTGGCGGCGGGTGCGGCGGAAATCCTCGAGCGATCCGACATCATCCTGGCCGTCACCGATGAGACGCGCGCGCTGGGCGTGACGCGGATGCTGGAGGCGATGGCCCCCGACGCGACCATCCTGTTCTGCCCCGGTTCGGACGCGCTGCCGGGGGACGACGCCCCCGCCTCACCAGCCAATGTGGGGCAGCGCGTGTCGGCGCTGCATCGCGCGCAGATGACATTGGCGGCGAAGGACCGGGGTCGAATCGCCCTCGTCACCTCCGGCGAAGCGCTGGCCCGCGCGCTGCCGCCGCCCGAAACCTTCGCCACCGAACCGCCCTGCGTCGCGATCAACGACGCGTGCGATCTGGCGGATCTCCACGCGATGCTGCTCGACCTGGGATATATCGCCGACGAACGGGTGGACGAGCCCGGCGAAGTCGCGTTGCGTGGCCATGTGCTGGACGTGTTTCCCGCCGACGCCGAACAGCCCTTGCGCATTGAGGTCGCGGACGGCCGGATCATCGCGATCCGATCCTACGACCCCGCCGACCAGCGGAGCACCGGCGAGATCGAACGCCGCGAACTGGGCCGTGTGGCCGAACCACCGCTCGGGCAGACGCAGACCAGCCTGCTCGATCACCTCCCCGGCGCCTGTATCATCATCGAGCCCGCCGCCGATGAGCGTCGCCGTCGCCTGTTGCTGCTGAGCGCCGATGTCGCCAAGCGCGGATCGAAGCGCGCCGCCCGCGACATGATCGCCGAGCGTCACTGGAAGAAGGCGCTCGATCAGCGCCAAACCGCCGAGATCGCCCGCATCGCCGAGCCCCCGCCGCGCTTCGTGGAGAGCCGTTCGCCTCTGCGCGATTTCGCCGTCACCGCGCGCGCCGCGATGAAGGAAGGCACGCGCGTCGTCCTGATCGGTAGCGAACGCGACCTGCGCTTCCTGGGCAAGCGGGTCGACAATGTCCTGAGCAAGACCGCAAAGCGGGCCGAAAGCTGGCAGGCTATATCGAAGGCCAAGGCAGGAGCACTCCTGACGCTTGTGGCACCCGCCGAACGCGGCTTCGCGCGCGACGCTATCCTCGCGGTCAGCGCCGCCGATCTGCTGGGCAGCCGGGCCGAGCGCGAGGACGGGGCCGCCCCACATGTCGACCTGTCGCTGATGCAGACCGCCGAAATCCGGGTCGGCGACACCGTCATCCACGAAGATCACGGCATCGCCACCGTCATCGGGCTGGAGACGATCGACGGCCAAGACGGCGTGTCGGGCGATGCGGTCAAGCTGGAATATGCACGCGATGCGACCCGGCTCGTCCCGGTGGCCGAGGCCGACCGGCTGTGGCGCTACGGCGGAGAGGATGACGCGGTTCGCCTCGACACACTCGACGGCAAGAGCTGGCACGAACGGCGGCGCGGCATCGACGAGGCGATCGCGACCACCGCGCGTCAGCTGACCGATATGGCCGCGGAGCGTGCCGAGCGCCATGCTCCCGTGCTCGACCCTCCCGTCGCGGATTATGAGCGCTTCGCGGCGGGGTTCCCGTATAGCGAGACGCCGGATCAGTTGGCCGCCATCGAGGCGGTGCGCGCCGATCTCGCCTCGGGGCGGCCGATGGATCGGTTGGTCGTCGGCGATGTCGGCTTCGGCAAGACCGAGGTCGCCCTGCGCGCCGCCGCCATCGCCGCACTTGCCGGGAAACAGGTGGTGGTCGCCGCGCCGACCACCGTGTTGGCCCGCCAGCATCTCGACAGCTTCGCCGCGCGTTTCGAGGAAGCGGGCATCGTGGTTGCCGGTCTATCCCGCCTGTCCACGGCCGCGGAAAAGCGCAAGGTCAAGGCGGGTCTGGCGGATGGCAGCATCCGCATCGTCATCGGCACCGGCGCGGTGGCGGCCAAGGGCGTGACCTATAAGGATTTGGCGCTGGTCATCGTCGACGAGGAACAGCGTTTCGGTGCCGCCGACAAGGCCCGGCTCCAGGCGCTGTCGTCCGGCCATGTCCTGACCCTGTCCGCCACTCCGATCCCGCGCACGCTCCAGGCCGCGCTGGTGGGCTTACGCCAGCTGTCGATGATCGCCACCCCGCCCGCCCGGCGGCAACCGATCCGTACCGCCGTCTCCACCTTCTCGCCCGAAACGCTGCGCGCCGCCCTGCTGCGCGAGCGGTCGCGAGGCGGGCAAAGCTTCGTTGTGGTGCCGCGCATCGCCGACATGGCGCCGCTCGCTGAGAAACTCGCCCGCATCGTGCCGGAGCTGGAGGTGATGCAGGCGCATGGCAAGCTGCCCGCCGCTGAAATCGACGACGTCATGGTCCGTTTCGGCCGAGGCGAAGGCGATGTCCTGCTGGCGACCAACATCATCGAGGCGGGGCTGGATGTGCCGCGCGCCAACACCATGGCGATCGTCCATGCTGACCGTTTCGGTCTGGCGCAGCTGCACCAGTTGCGCGGCCGCGTCGGGCGCGGGCATCGACGGGGACAAGTGCTGCTCTTCGCCAAGGGAGAGGACGCCATCGCACCGCGCACCCTGAAGCGGCTGCGTACGCTGGAGGCATTCGACAGGCTGGGCGCAGGGTTCGCGATCAGCGCCCGCGATCTCGATATGCGCGGCGCGGGCGATTTGCTGGGCGATACCCAAGCCGGCCATATGCGACTGATCGGTGTCGAGCTTTACCAGCAGCTACTGGAGGACGCACTCCGCACCGCACGCGGCGAAACGGTCGAGCGCTGGACGCCCGAACTGCGCATCGGGGTCGAAGGTCGCTTGCCCGAGGCCTGGATACCCGATGAGGATTTGCGCATCTCGCTCTATGCCCGGCTGGGGCGACTGCGCGACGATGCCGCGCTCGATGCGTTCGAGGCGGAACTGGAGGACCGGTTCGGCGAACTGCCCGAGGATGCCACCACGCTGCTGATCCTCGCCCGGCTGCGCGAACGGATGCGGGCGATGGGCATCGCGCGGATCGACGCCGGGCCTGCCGCTATCGCGCTCACCCCGCATGGCCGCGACACCGACCTTGGCCAAATCGATGGGCTGGAGGAAAAAGACGGCCGCTATTTGCTGAAGGAGCGCCTCGACAATCCCGCCGAGCGGCTCGCGCGGCTGGGCGACCTGCTGGCTTGACCCAGGCGATTGGCGGCAGCGCTTGCGCGGCGTAGAGCCCCGCACCGAACAGAGAGGATATTCGTCATGGCTTTCCCCGATCCCTATACCGCCGACCCTGCGCGCTATGACGGCCGGATGCCCTATCGCCGGACCGGACGCAGCGGGCTCAAGCTGCCCGCGATCAGCCTGGGGCTGTGGCAGAATTTCGGCGGGACCGACGTGTTCGAGACGGGTCGCGCGATCCTGCGCCGGGCATTTGACCGGGGCGTCACCCATTTCGACCTAGCGAACAATTACGGGCCGCCTTACGGCTCGGCCGAGGAGAATTTCGGGCGGGTGATGGCGAGCGACTTTGCCGGCCACCGCGACGAACTGATCCTGTCGACCAAGGCGGGCTGGGACATGTGGCCGGGGCCTTACGGCGACATCGGTTCGTCGAGGAAGTACCTGATCGCCAGTTGCGACCAGAGCCTGAAGCGGATGGGCGTCGATTATGTCGACATCTTCTATTCGCACCGTGTCGATCCCACGACGCCGCTGGAAGAAACGATGGGCGCACTGGTTCAGCTCCATCGGCAGGGCAAGGCGCTCTATGTCGGCATCTCCTCCTATGACGCGGGGCTGACGCGGCGCGCGGCGGAGATCCTGGCGGAGGAGAAGGTGCCGCTGTTCATCCACCAGCCGAGCTATTCGATCCTGAACCGCTGGATCGAACGCGACCTGCTCGCGACGCTGGAGGAACTGGGCACGGGCTGCATCGCCTTTTCGCCGCTGGCGCAGGGGATGCTGACCGGCAAATATCTGGACGGCGTGCCGCAGGACGCGCGCGCCAGCCGGGGCGGGTCGCTGTCGCAGTCGCTGCTGACCGAGCAGAACCTGGCCGCGATCCGGACGCTCAACGACATCGCACAGGCACGCGGGCAGACGTTGGCGCAGATGGCCATCGCCTGGGTCTTGCGCGATCCGCGTGTCACCTCGGCGCTGATCGGCGCGCGGACGGTCGAACAGTTGGACGATTCGCTGGATGCCGTTGCGCGGTTGGACTTCACCCCGCAAGAACTGGCCGCGATCGATCAGGCGGCGGAGGATGGCGGCATCAACCTCTGGGCCGAATCCTCCGACATCGTAGAGCTGCCGTCGGCTCAGGGTGTTCCGGCCTGACCTCCTGGTATTTGTCGGACAGTTGACCTAACCTCTCCCGAAAAAGGGAGAGGTTTCGTGAAGACGTTGATCCATACCTGCGCCGTTATCGGCGCGCTTCTGGCTACCACCGCCATCCACGCCAGCGGGCAGGCCCCCGCCAACGCGCCTCGCCATCTGGAGATTGTCGCGAAGGGCAGCCTGCCCAAGCCGCCCGCGCCGCGTGATGCGCGGACGGCCTATCTGATGACCTTCTTCACTGACGAGGATCATTCGCTGCACTTCGCGACCTCACGCGACGGCTACAGCTTTACCGACGTCAATGGCGGGCAGCCGGTCATGCTCGGGCGGGACGTGGCCGAGCAGAAGGGCATTCGCGATCCGCATATCATGCGTGGACCGGATGGCGGCTTCTACATGTCGATGACCGACCTCCATATTTTCGCCAAGCGCGAGGGGCTGCGCGATACCGAGTGGGAGCGGCCCGATCCCCAATATGGCTGGGGCAACAACCGCAACATGATCTTCATGAAGTCCTATGACCTGATCCACTGGACCCAGTCGCGGGTCACGCCGTCGGCACTGTTCCCGCGCTATCGCGACGCGGGCAATATGTGGGCGCCCGAGACGATCTATGATCCGCAGCGAAAGGCGCTGATGGTCTACTTCACCACCCGCGATGGCAACGGACCAAATTATCTGGTCTATTCCTATGCGGACAAGGATTTCACCACGCTGACCGAAGAGCCGAAGAAGCTGTTCGACTATCCCGATCCCAAGGTGAACGTGATCGATGCCGACATCACCAAGGTCGGCGGCAAATATCACATGTTCTATGTCGCGCATCAGGCGCCAGGCAATATCCGCCACTCGGAATCGTCCCGGATCAACAGCGGCTGGACCAAGGACCTGCGCAAGGTCGATCCCGAAACCGCCGCGTCGGAGGCGCCGACCCTGTGGCGGCGGAGCGGCACCAATACCTATGTGCTGATGTACGATGTGTTCGGTATCAAGCCGAACAATATGGGCTTTTCCGAAACGACCGACTTCGTAACCTATCGGAATATCGGCCGCTTCAACGAGCCCGGATCGCCGATGAAGGCGACCAACTTCACCAAGCCCAAGCACGGCGCGGTTATCGCGATCAGCCCGGCCGAAGCCATGCGACTGGAACGCTATTTCGCCGCCCGTTAAACGCGAAAATGCGCCCGACCATGGCAGGTCGGGCGCATTCCTCGGTCAGCCGTTACTTGGCCGCGTTGCTCACATCGCCCTGGCCCATGGCCGAGACCAAGACATTGCCCGAGCCGGAAAAGTTGGCGGCGGGCAGGTTGGCGACCTTGGCACCCACCTTCACCAGCACCCGCTCGACCGCGCCCTGCGCATTGGAGCGGACCGACTGCACCGCGCCGATCGCCCGGCCCTGCGCATCGTTGACGACCATGCCGGTGTTGACTGGGAAGGCCCCGCCCCGCGCCGCGCCGCTACCGGCCAGCGCCAGATTGCCCGCCAGCGAACCGTTGCCACCCGAGGCCGATGCGGCGCCCGAACCCGAGCCTGCCACGCTGCCACCCGCATTGGCGGCGCGATTAATCAGGTTGGAGACGGTGCCCCGCGCCCGGTTGCCGACCGCTCCGGCGGTGTCACGCGCCCGCCCGGCGACGTTGCCGACGGTATTCACGCCGCGCCCCGCGACATCGCGCACCGCATCGGTGCCGACCAGCTGGGCATCCACACCGCCGCCGACCGTACCCGAGGCCGAGCCATTGGCCCCGCCCGACTGGTTGCCGACCCGCGTCGCGCTGTCCAGCGTCGAGCCGCCGGTCGCTTCACCCGAAGCCGCCACGCGGCCACGGCGCAGGTCTACAGCACGATCGCCACGGACCGAACCGCGCGTCCGGGTCGCCGCCTCGGTGGCGGTACGACCGGTCTGGCTCGCGCCGCTCAACGTACCGTTCGCACCGCCGGTCAGACCACCGGTGACGCCGCCGAGCTGACCGCCCAGCCCGCCGCCACCGACCAGGCCACCACCGCCACCAAGCAGCTGGGCCGAAGCAGGCATCGCAACAAGCGCCGCAGCAAGGATCGCGGTGCCGGAAAGAAGGTTCTTCATCATCGTTCTCCTTAACTTCTGGAGAGACAACGAAGTACCCCCGCAATTTAATCCCGAAAAAATTCGCGATTTACTGCACCGGGGTACGGCAATCAGCGCAAACCATTCCACGGCCGATGAATTTTTCTTCGCCCTTACGCCCAATTTTTTTCGCTTCGGCATCGACTTCGGCCAGTGCGGCCCGGATGCGAGCGGGATCGAGCGAGGGATAGGCGGCCGCCACCCGACCGGCGACAAAAGGCGCGGCGAAGGACGTTCCGCGTACCTTGAAACGCCGCCCCCCGACCCCGGTGGCGAGCATGTCCGCGCCCGGTGCGGCATAATCGACATGGCTCGCCCGCCCCGCCTCGATCAGCGGACGCCCGCGTCCGTCGACGCCAGTCACGGCGATGACGCCGGGATAGGAGGCGGGATAGGCAGGCGGCGCGGCAGGGCCGTTATTGCCGACCGCCGCGACGATGATGAGGCCCCGCTTCTGCGCCGCCGCGACGACACGCGCGAGCAGCGGGTTGGCGGGGCCGACCAGGCTGATCGTCGCCACCGACACGCGCTGTTCGACCAGCCAGCCCAGCGCCTTGGCGATGGCGGTCGCGTTGCCGCCCGCCGGATCGCTGCCATAAACATCGGCCGAGGCGATCCGCGCACCGGGCAGCGAGCCCCGGATATCGTTGCCCCCCGCAATCAGCGAGGCGACCGCCGTGCCATGGTCATTGGCGCGCGGGGCCCCCGTGGCGAACCCCTTGGTCACCGCCGCGCCCTCGGCACCGCCGTCGATCACGCCGACCATGGTGCCGCGTGCCGTGCCGCCTTGCGCCGCCGTCGGGACGGCCGGTGTCCCCGCGCCACTCGGCAGGTGAAGCTGATCCGCGCTCACCTCTCCGCCCAGCTTCTGAAGAATGCCCAGTGCGGTCTTCAACGACTGGCCCGGCGGCACGCGCAGCCGGACGAAGCCGACGCCCAGCACATCGTCGCGCTCGATCACCGTAAAGCCCAGCCGCCCGACCGTCGCCAACAACGCATCGCTGGGGGCATCAACCACCACCTCGCCCGCGCGCGCCGGAAATCCCATCGGGTCCAGCGCGATGGCGTCCGGGTGATCGCGGACCAGTTGCGCGAAGGTCGCGCGGCGGACCTGTTCCAGCTGCTGCACGGTCGCGCGCGACGCGGCGTCCACCCGGTCGATGACAGGGTCGGCGAGCGACGAAATCCCTCGCCCGACCGAGGGAAACCCGCCGGGAAGCGAAGGCATTCCGGGCAGCGAGGGCACGAGTTGCGCCCGCCCCGCCGTCACGCCAAGCGCGAGCCCCGCCGCCGCCATCGATACTGCCAGATAGCGGGTCGTCCGCTTCATCGCCGTTCATCCATTGTCAAAATTCATGCTGACATGGATTAAACGATGAACCTCATCCGTTTCATCCCTGCAACAAGGAAATAGGTTTGGCCGCTTTCGAGAACGAGTTGTTGGCGCTGCTTCCGCGACTGCGGCGGTTCGCGCGATCGCTCACCCATGACGGGGCGGATGCGGACGATCTGTGCCAGGTCACGATCGAGAAAGCGCTGTTGGCGCGCGGCTCGTGGCAGGCAGGGACACGATTGGATAGCTGGATGTACCGGATCATGCGCAATGCCTGGATCGACACCGCCCGCGCCCGGTCGCGCGCGGCGGAGACCTTCGTCGCCGAAGAGGCGGGGCTGGGTGTCGGCGGCGCGGGCAATGCCGAGGCGCGGGTGGCCCTGAACGAGGTGGACGCCGCCATGCGCACTCTGCCCGACGAACAGCGCGAGGCGGTGGCGCTCGTGCTGGTGGAGGGCCTCGCCTATAAGGAAGCCGCCGAGATACTGGATATTCCGATGGGCACCCTGACCTCGCGCCTAGTGCGTGGGCGACAGGCGCTGATGGCGCGGCTGGGAGAAGCGGCATGACGATCGAACCCGAAATGCTGATGGCCTATGCCGATGGCGCACTCGATCCGCTGACGACCAAGCGCGTCGAGCGCGCCATCGCCGCCGATCCCGCCCTGGCCGAACAGGTCGCGCGTCATCGTCACCTGAAGGCGAAGCTGGCCGCCGCCTATGCGCCGATCGCCGCCGATCCCGTGCCCGACCGGCTCGCCGCGATGCTGACCAGCAATGTGGTGCAGATGCCGAAGCGCCTGCCCCGCGCGCCTCGAGTCTCGGCCGCCTGGCGTTCGGCGGCGGCGATGGCCGCGTGTCTTGTCGTCGGCGTTCTGGTCGGGCGCGGCGTACAGCAGGAAGGACCTGTCACAGCCACCGACCACGGCCTTTACGCCGCCGGTTCGCTCGCCAGGGCGCTCGACGATCAGGCGAGTGGCGCGAAGGGGCCGGTACGCATCGCGGTCAGCTTCCGCGCGCAGGACAACGGCTTTTGTCGTGTCTTTCAGTCGGCGGAGGCGGACGGCATCGCCTGCCGCGATCCGAAGGGCTGGTCGCTGCGCCGGACCATGCCGGGCAGCGCGCCCGATGCAGGCGGCGGCTATGTCCAGGCGGGATCGTCGGATGCCGAACTGATGGCGGCGGCGCAGGACATGATGGCGGACATGCCGCTGGATGCGGCAGGCGAGAAAAAAGCGATTGCGGGTCACTGGCGCACGCGCTGACCGGTGATTTCGGAAAGCGATCGTTTCCATCACGCCCGGTGGACCGAACGCGCAACCGCCCTATCTTGTCCTCATGAAAAAGATCGGTTTCCTCTCCTTCGGCCATTGGTCGCCCTCGCCCCAGTCCGCCACGCGCTCGGCGCAGGACGTGCTGCTCCAGTCGATCGACCTTGCCGTCGCCGCCGAAGAGCTGGGCGCGGACGGGGCCTATTACCGGGTCCATCACTTCGCGCAGCAGCTTGCTTCGCCCTTTCCGCTCCTCGCCGCCGTCGGAGCGCGGACCAGCCGGATCGAGATCGGGACCGGCGTGATCGACATGCGCTACGAAAATCCGTTCTACATGGTCGAAGATGCCGGATCGGCCGACCTGATCAGCGGCGGGCGCCTGCAACTCGGAATCAGCCGGGGCTCGCCCGAACAGGTGATCGATGGCTGGCGCCATTTCGGCTATGGCCCCGCACAGGGGGAGACGGACGCCGATATGGGCCGCCGCCATGCCGAAGTGTTCCTGCACCTGCTGAAGGGCCAGGGCTTCGCCAAGCCCAATCCCCGCCCGATGTTCCCCAACCCGCCGGGCCTGCTCCGGCTGGAGCCGCATTCGGCGGGGCTGCGCGAGCGTATCTGGTGGGGATCCGCCTCCGACGCCACGGCGATCTGGGCCGCCAAGCAGGGCATGAACCTGCAAAGCTCGACCCTGAAGGCCGACGAGAGCGGCGAACCTTTCCATGTCCAGCAGGCCAAGCAGATTCGCGCCTATCGCGAGGCATGGGCGGCGGCGGGGCATGACCGTGCACCGCGCGTCTCCGTCTCACGCTCGATCTTCGCGCTGACCACCGATCAGGACCGCGCCTATTTTGGCCGCGACGACAGTCAGGATCAGGTCGGGATCATCGACAATATGCGCGCCGTCTTCGGCCGCTCCTATGCCGCCGAGCCGGAAAAGCTGATCGAACAGCTGCGCGCCGACGAAGCGATCGCGGCGGCCGACACGCTGCTGCTGACCGTGCCCAATCAGCTGGGCGTCGATTACAATGCGCATGTCATCGAAAACATCATGCGCCACATCGCGCCCACGCTCGGCTGGCGCTGACGACGGGACAGGCCCCGGCCATGGTCGGGGCCGAAGCCCATGCTGCCGGTGATGTGGAAGAAATGGCGCGCCCGGAACGATTCGAACGTCCGACCCTCAGATTCGTAGTCTGATGCTCTATCCAGCTGAGCTACGGGCGCGCACAGGGCCTCTTATCGAGACCTGATTTTGATCCACTGGCGCGCCCGGAACGATTCGAACGTCCGACCCTCAGATTCGTAGTCTGATGCTCTATCCAGCTGAGCTACGGGCGCGCTGTGGAGGTGGGCTGATAGAAGCGCTTCCGAATCTTGGCAACCCCTTTGCAAAGGTTATCCACATTTTTTGTCAGGTCGGACCCGGAGGGTGGTTTGCGGTATTTGGTGCAGGCCCCCTGTTACGGCTAGGAAGATCGCGATGACATCCTATCGCCCCGCCCCGTTCGCCCGGCCTGCCCATATCGTGCGCGCCTGTGTCCTGCTTGTCGGGCTGAGCCTGGCGGGCTGTGCGCGGGATCGCGATACGACACCTTACCCGTCGCTGGCGGTCCGGCCGGTCGAGAAGCAGGGCTTTGCCGAACCCGCCGCCAAGCCGGTCGTGCTGCGTCCCGACCCCACGCTCGATGCGCAGATCGCCGACCTGACCCGCCGCCTGACGGGGATCGAGCAGGAATTCACCAAGGCGCATGACCAGGCCCGCACCGACGCCGCCAAGGCGCGCGGGGCGGCGGTCGGCAGCGAGGCATGGCTGACCGCGCAGACCGAACTGGCGACGCTGGACGAAATCCGCGCACGGACATCGTCCTTGCTGACCGAAGCGGATGATCGCGCGATCCAGCGGGCCACCGCGCTGGAGCCGGACTATCCGACGCTGACCGGCTTGCGTGAGCGGGCGTCGGCAGCAGTCGCGCGGCAGGCGGCGCAGATCAAGGCGATCAACGACAGCCTGCCCGCCGCCTGATGCTCAGAATTGGCGGATAAAGGGCAGGATGCTGGAATAATCATCGGTCCAGGCGGCGAGACCCGGCGGCGCCACCGCCGGGGTCCAGTCACCGCCCTGCGCCTCCAGTGTCTTGAGCACACGCGCGTCCCGCGACAGCGCCAGCCAGACCGAGGCGGAGGCCTGCGCCTCGCGATCCCGATCGGTCGGCACATAGCTCATCCGCGAAATCGCCCAGCCCCCTTCGCGCGCGGCGGCGGCGACCAGCGGCTCCAAATCGACGAAGCGGTTGGAGATATGGACCAACAGCAACCCGCGCGGGGACAGGACACGGGCATAGGTCGCGAACGCCTCGCGGGTCAGCAGATGCGCCGGAACCGCGTCCGACGAAAAGGCATCAAGCGCCAGCAGGTCGAGACTGGCGGGGGCTTCGGCGGCGAGGCGGATGCGCGCGTCGCCGATGCGAATGAGCGGATCAGGCTGGCAGCGGCGCAGATAGCTGAACTGGCCGGTATCGCGCGCAATGCGGACGATGACCGGATCGATCTCGTAGAAGCGCCAGCTTTGGCCCGGCTGTGCGTAGCAGGCGAGCGTCCCCGTCCCCAGCCCGACCACACCGATCCGCGCGGATGGTCCGTACAGCATCGGCGCGGCGCGCATCGCCCGGCCGACGCCGGAATAGGGCGCGTAATAGGTGGTCGGCGTCCGCTCGCGCGCCGCCGAACCGCGAAGCTGGATGCCGTGGACCGTCGAGCCATGGTCCAGTTCGCGATAACCCGCGCCGTCGCGAACCGTGTAGACACCGAAATAACTGCGCATCCGCGCGTCACGCTCCATCGACAGCGACAGCGCACGATAGCCGCCGAACAGCACGAGCGCACCCGCCAGCAGCAGCACGAAACCGGCTCGCGCCCCGATGGTCAGGAAACCCAGCGCGGCGATGACCAAGAACACTGTCCCCTGCCGCTCCTCGCCGAACCACGCCGCAGGCCCGACCAGCCGCAGGTCGAGGAGCAGCCCGATCACCACCGCCAGCGCGACCAGCATCGCGCGGGGATGCCGCCACCACAGGTCGCGGATCACCGGCAGGATGAATTGCTGAGGGATCAGCATGCCCGCCGCCAGGATCAGCAGCGGATACTCGTACGTCCAGTCGAACAGCACCGGCGCCAGTATACCTGCGAACACCCCACCCAGCGCGCCGCCGACCGCCATCCACAAATAAAAGCCGGTCAGCCGATCCACCGCAGGCCGCGCGCGGTACATGGCGGTGTGCAGCGCCACCGACACCATGAACAACAGCAGCAGCGCGACGGCGACGTTGGAATAGGGCCGCTCCGGATAGCCGCCCATGATGACCCCGCCGAACAGCAGCAGTGTCACCGGCGCGATCCGGGTCAGCGTATCTGCCGCACCCCGCCGGGTGGCGAAGGCGATGATGAAGCTCGCCAGATACAGCCCCAGCGGCAACACCCAGAGCAGCGGCATCGCGACGATGTCGGTCGTGATGTAGGTCGAAGTCGCCAGCACCAGCCCCGAGGGCACCGCCGCCAGCGCCACCCAATAGCCGATCCGCCGCCAGCCCGGCGCGGCCGAACTGGGTGCAGGATCGGCTGTGGGATCGCTCGACGCCGGTAGCCGCGTCGCACACCCCACGACCAGCAGCCCGAGCAGGCCATAGCCCAGGCTCCACAACCGGCTCTGACCGTGAAGCGTCATCGCCGGTTCGACCAGCAGCGGATAGGCGATCAGCCCGGCAAAACTGCCTAGGTTGGACGCCGCATAAAGGGCGTAAGGGTTACGCCCCGGCTGGGCGAGCGCGAACCAGCGCTGGATCAGCGGCGCCTGCGCGGACACCGCGAAGAAGAGCGGTCCGATGGACAGGCCGAGGAGCCATGGCACCCACAGCGCCGGTTCGGCATCGGGCGGCAGATCCACCGCCATCAACCCGATCGGCAGCCACAGCGCCGCCGCCGCCAGCACCAGGATATGCACCCCCGCCTGCACTTTGGGCCGCCACCGCCCGAGCGCATGGGCATAGGCATAGCCGCCCAGCAGCAGCGCCTGATAGACGAACATCGCCGAGTTCCAGACGGCGGGCGCGCCACCCAGCCGGGGAAGCGCCATACGCGCGACCAGCGGCTGGACCAGGAACAGCAGGAACGATCCGGTCAGGATCGTCGCCACGAACAGCGCGCGCGCCGCCAGGTCGGGGATACGGCGTGTCACGGGAATGGAGGTCAGGCGTTCAGCAATCGCGCGGCATGGGCAGCATGATAGGTCAGCACGCCCGAGCATCCGGCGCGCTTGAACGCCATCAGCGTCTCCAGCACCATCGCGTCGCGGTCCGCCGCGCCCGCCGCGACCGCCGTCTCGATCATCGCATACTCCCCCGACACCTGATAGGCGAAGGTCGGCACGCGGAACTCGTCCTTCACCCGGCGGATGATATCGAGATAGGGCAGGCCCGGCTTCACCATCACGCTGTCCGCGCCCTCGGCAAGGTCGAGCGCGACCTCGCGCAGCGCCTCCTCGGCATTGGCGTGGTCCATCTGATAGGTGCGCTTGTCGCCCTTCAGCAGCCCGCGCGTGTTCACCGCGTCGCGGAACGGCCCGTAGAAGGCGCTGGCGTACTTGGCGGCATAGGCCATGATCTGGACGTTGACGAACCCCTCGGCCTCCAGCGCGGCGCGGATCATGCCGATACGGCCGTCCATCATGTCCGACGGTGCGATCACGTCCGACCCGGCTCGCGCCTGGGTCAGCGCCTGCTCGACCAGTGCATCAGCGGTGTCGTCGTTCACGACATAACCCGCCGCATCGACCAGCCCGTCATGGCCGTGCGTCGTATAGGGATCGAGCGCCACATCGGTCAGCACGCCGATGTCCGGCACCGCATCCTTGATCGCGCGGATCGCCCGGCACATCAGATTGTCGGGGTTCATCGCCTCGCGCCCGTCATCGGTGCGCAGGTGCGAGGGCGTGTTGGGGAACAGCGCCAGACAGGGAATACCCAGATCGGCGGCTTCCTTGGCGCGCGCAACGATGCCGTCCAGCGACCAGCGCGACACGCCGGGCAGGCTGGCGATCGGTTCCTCTACACCCTGCCCCTCGGTCACGAACAGCGGCCAGATCAAATCGGCCGGGGTCAGCACCGTTTCGGCATGGAGTCGACGGCTCCACTGCGAGGCGCGAGTACGACGAAGGCGAAGTGCTGGATAAGATGCGGTCATCAAAAGGGCTTTTGCGGGATCGTACCGCGCTTGCCAAGCGTTGCGTGCAAAGCGTTCCGGGGGCGAAAGGAATTAACGGGTGCGAGTAATTCGATCGGCAGCGATGGTGGTGAACGCCAAATCGCGGCGCGGACAGGCTTTGTTTCAGCAGGCCTGTGCGGCGATGTCCGACCTTCCCTTTCCGGTCGACGCCCGCGCAGTGGAGGACCCGAAGGATCTGGAGCCGACCGTCCGCGAGCTGCTGGCGGCCAAGCCCGACCTGTTGATCCTGGGCGGCGGCGACGGCACGATCAGCGGGCTGGTCGATCTGATGGTCGGGCATGACGTAATGCTGGGCGTCCTGCCGCTCGGCACCGCGAACAGCTTTGCCCGATCTCTCGGCATCCCGCTGACCGTCGAGGGGGCGGTGGACGTCATCCGCAACGGTCGTCCGCGCCGCATCGACCTGGGTATGATCGACAAGGACTATTACGCCAATTGCGCCGCGATGGGGATCAGCCCCAAGATCGCCGAGACGGTCCCGCACGGGCTGAAGCGCGTGGGCGGACGGCTGGGCTATCTGGCCTGGGCTGCCTATCAGTTCCTGCGCTTCCGCCCCTTCACGCTGATCGTCGAGCAGGACGGCAAGCGCGAACGGCTGCGCGTGGTAGAAGTCCGCATCTCCAACGGCCCCTATCATGGCGGCACCGAGCTGGTGGACGCAGCCGCGGTCGACTCCGGTGAGATCGTCGTCCAAGCGGTGTGTGGCCATGTGAAGCGCCGCCTGATCGTCAACTGGGCGGCCAGCATCCTGCGCAGCGACTATCGCAAGGAAAAGGTCCGTGACTTCCGGGGGCGCGAGATCAAGCTGACCACCATTCCGCCGCTGCCCATCTCGATCGACGGCGAGGTTTTGGCGCGGACGCCGGTAACCGCGCGAATTGCACCGGGGATCATTGAGGTCATCGCGCCCGCCTAGACCGCCCTCACCCTTCCCACCCGCTTGCAGCGGGCGGGCCCCTTCCCTCTCCCACCGGGAGAGGGAGGGAGGCGCACAGTGCCGGAAGGGTGAGGGTAGTCAGGCGTCGGGCGGCTCGGCCACGCTCAACCGCACCTACCCGACCGGCATCGCCTTGTTCGTCGGCTGCCCCTCGGCCAGCGCCTGTTCCTCGCATTCCTCCTTACCCGCCGCCGGGGCCATCCGCCCCTTGCGCCAGCCGCCATGCCGGTAATAGCCGATCGTCATCAGCATCGAGGCGAGCGATCCCGCCGGAAAGCTCCACCAGATGGCATCCGCGCCCAGGCTCGGCTCCAAGAGATTGGCGAGGCCGAAGCGCACCGGAAACATCGAGATCGCTAGGATCACCAGCGGCCCCACCACCGCGCCGTTCGCACGTACCGTCGCCGCCAACACCATCGACACGCCGAACAGCATGAAGCTCCACCCGCCGATCAGGTTGATCTTGGCCGCAATGTCGATCGCCCCCGCTTCGTTCCCCAGGAACAGCCACAGCACATGCCGGTCGAGCAGCGTCACCGCCAGCACCAGCACGCCGGTCAGCAACAGGTTCATGCGCAGACCGGCACGGGTGATCCGGTCGACCCGGTCCCACTGTCCGGCACCGATATTCTGCGCCGCCATCGCGCTGACCGCCGCGCCGACCGCCATGGCGGGCATCTGGATATAGGTCCAAAGCTGGTTCGCCGCGCCGTACGCCGCCGTGGTCGAGGTACCGTGCCGGTTGACCAGCCCCATCATCGCCAGCGCCGAGGTGGAGACGACCAGCATCTGGAGGCCCATCGGAAAGCCCTTCACCACGATGGTCTTGAGCAACTCGGCAGTGGGGAACAGATAGCGCCACTCCGCCCCCCGCAGCCGGATGACCAGATCCTTGGCATAGAGATAGGTGACAAGCGCCAGCAGCGAGCCGGTATTGGCAATCAGCGTCGCGATCGCCGACCCCTCGATCCCCAGCGCAGGGACAGGTCCCAGCCCTAGGATGAAGAGCGGGTTCAACGCTACGTCGAGGACCGAACCCAACGCCATGAACTTCAACGGCGTGATCGAGTCGCCCACCCCGCGCAGCGCCATGGTCAGCAGCACTGAGACAAATCCCGGCGGCATCGCGGCGAAGATCACCCGCAGATAGGCCAGCGCAAGCGGAAACACCTCGGCCGGGGTCGCCAGCGCGCGCAGGATCGCGGGCGCCGCCAGCCAGCCGACGCCGACGGTCGCGGTCGAAATCACCGCGAACAGCCCCAGTGCCGATCCCAGAACCCGGCGCACCGCCTCCACGTCGCGCCGTCCCATCGCCTGACCGATCAGAATGGTCGCCGCCATGCCAAAGCCGAAGGTCGCGGCAACCAGCAGGAACATGATGATATTGGCGTTGGTCGTCGCCGCCAGCGCCCGCTCGCCCAGAAACTGGCCGATCCAGATCGCGTTGATCGACCCGTTAAGCGATTGCAGCACGCTCGACCCCAGGGTCGGCAGCGCGAACAGCAACAGCGTCTTTCCGATCGGACCGGCAGTGAGATCACGACGGCCATTTGGAGCCTTCATGGCTTGGCCGCCTTGCTCATGATCTCCTCGTCGGCGAACTTCGCCATGTCCGCAAATTGAAATGCGGGCGGCTTGTTACCCTGCCCGGCGTACAGCCCACGCAGATAGCCCCAGTCGAACGGCGTCAAAGCCTCGGGCGCACCGCCCTCCGGATCGAACAGCGACAGGATGCTCGACACGGCCTCGTTCTTCCTTGGGCGGACCTCGGCCAGCAGGCGCATCGAGGCATAGTCGCCGATCTGGTTGATCGACTTGCCCAACACCGCGTTGCGATCGATCAGCAGGACGGCGGCGGCGATCTGCGACTTGATCGGCAGGTTGATGCGGCTGGCGCTGGGGATGGTGAGCGTCGGCAGCTCGTTGCCGAACTGCATGATCTGATCGCCGTCCCGGCTGGTGATGGCGGTCATGTGCCAGACATGGACCGGTCCCTTGTCGCGGATCATCGCAGTGACGTCGGCGGATTGCAGGCGACCGAAAATGCCGGGTCGATGATCTGCCAGCCACTTCACCTGATCGGCCCCGTTGTCGACGAACAGGACCAGCACATTGGGGCGGCATTTCTCACCGCCGAGGCTGATCCCCAGGCGGACCGCATTGCCCATGATCCGGTCGGCGATCCCGAGAATCGTGTCACGGGGCAGGCCGACACCGCCGATGCAAAGCGGCTGTGTCATGCGGGAGAGCGGCTCGTTGCCATCGGGATAGCCGGAGATTCCGCGGAACCAGCGAAGCGTCTCCCGCTTGGGGGGCAGCGGGCGCGCCGTGACCACGATCGGGTCGGACGGAGAAGAGGCCCCCGCCTGCGCCGACGCGGCCTGACCGACGCCGAAAGACGCGAGCAATGCCAAAGCCGTAACAACCGTTCCTCGCATCGCTCGCCCCCTTTTTCGTCGATAAGATCAGCCCGCCAGCGCGTCCCGTACCGCCTGGAGCGCTTCGGCGCCCTTGGTGCCGTCGGGGCCGCCGCCCTGAGCCATGTCGGGACGACCACCGCCGCCCTGCCCGCCCAGCGCCGCCACCGCCTTGCGCAGCAGTTCGACCGCATTGTGCTTGGCCGTCAGATCGTCCGTGACGCCGACCGCGACCGAGGCGCGGCCGTCATTGACCGCGACCATCACCGCCACGCCCGATCCGCCCAGACGCTGCTTGGCATCGTCCACCGCGCCGCGCAGCCCCTTGGCCTCGAAGCCGTCGAGCACCTGGCCGATGAACGCCACGTCGCCGATCTGCTCCGGCCCGGCCGCCGCACCACCGGCCCCGCCGCCCATGGCGAGCGCCTTCTTCGCCTCGGCCAGTTCGCGCTCCAGACGGCGACGATCCTCGACCAGCGCGGCGATGCGCGCGGGCACTTCGTCGGGGGTAGTCTTGAGCGTCGCGGCGGCGGCCTTCAGCATGTCGTCACGGTGCGACAGATAGGCGCGTGCGCCCTCACCGGTCAGCGCCTCGACACGGCGCACGCCGCTCGACACCGCGCCTTCCGACACGATCTTGAACACGCCGATCTCGCCCAGCGCATTCACATGGGTGCCGCCGCAGAGTTCGAGGGAGTAGGTGCCGTCGGCATCCTCACCCATCGACACGACGCGCACCTCGTCGCCATATTTCTCGCCGAACAGCGCCATCGCGCCCATTTCGATCGCTTCGTCCGGCGTCATCAGACGAGTGACGACCGAGCCGTTGCCGCGCACCTGCTCGTTCACCTTCGTCTCGACCTCGGCAATGTCGTCGGCAGTCATGCCGACCGGCTGCGAGAAGTCGAAGCGCAGGCGTTCGGGGGCGACCATCGACCCCTTCTGCGCGACATGGGTGCCCAGCCGCTGACGCAGCGCCTCATGCAACAGGTGCGTCGCCGAATGGTTGGCGCGGATCGCGGCGCGGCGCGCGGTGTCGATGGCCAGCTTGACGCTGTCGCCGACCTTGATGCCGCCTTCCTGGATCTCGGCATTGTGCACGAACACGCGGCCGAGCTGCTTGGAGGTGTCGGTGACGACCGCCTTCAGACCCGTATCGCTGGAGATGGTGCCGCTGTCGCCGACCTGGCCGCCGCTCTCGCCATAAAAGGGCGTCTGGTTGACGATGACCGATACCGTATCGCCAGCGGCAGCGCTGTCGACCCGCGCCCCGTCCTTGACCAGCGCGAGCACTTCGCCCTCGCCGGTGTCGGAGGCATAGCCGAGGAATTCGGTCGAGCCCGTCTCTTCCGCGATGTCGAACCACACATCGTCCGACGCCTTCGCGCCCGAGCCCTTCCAGGCGGCGCGTGCAGCGCGCTTCTGCTCGGCCATGGCGGCGTCGAAGCCTGCGCGGTCGACCGACAGGTTCTGCGCGCGCAGCGCGTCTTCGGTCAGGTCATAGGGGAAGCCATAGGTGTCATAGAGCTTGAACGCCGTCTCACCTGCCAGCGTCGCGCCGGGTGCCATGCCCGCCGTCGCCTCATCGAGCAGCTTCAGGCCCTTGTCGAGCGTCTGGCGGAAGCGGGTTTCTTCTTGGCGGAGGGTCGCTTCGATCAGCGGCTGCGCACGGACCAGCTCGGGATAGGCCGCACCCATCTCGGCGACCAGCGCCGGGACCAGCCGGTGCATCAACGGCTCCTTGGCGCCCAGCAGATGCGCATGCCGCATCGCGCGGCGCATGATGCGACGAAGCACATAGCCGCGCCCCTCATTGGCAGGCAGCACCCCGTCCGCGACCAGGAACCCGGCCGAGCGCAGATGGTCGGCGATGACCCGGTGCGACGCCTTCTGGCCGTCCTCCGCCTTGGTATGGGTCAGTTCGCACGAGGCGGCGATCAGCGCCTTGAAGGTGTCGGTGTCGTAATTGTCGTGCACGCCCTGAAGGACGGCGGCGATCCGCTCCAGCCCCATGCCCGTGTCGATCGACTTCTTGGGCAGTTCGCCGACGATCTCATTGGCTTCCTGCTCGAACTGCATGAAGACCAGGTTCCAGATCTCGACGAATCGGTCGCCATCCTCCTCCGGGCTGCCGGGAGGACCGCCATAGATATGGTCGCCGTGATCGTAGAAGATTTCGGAGCACGGACCGCACGGCCCATTCTCGCCCATCGCCCAGAAATTGTCCTTGGTCGGGATGCGGATGATCTTGTGCTCGGGCAGGCCTGCGATCTTCTTCCACAGGTCGAACGCCTCGTCATCGGTGTGATAGACGGTGGCGGTCAGCTTCTCCGGATTGATGCCCCAGATCTTGGTCAGCAGGGTCCAGGCATGGGTGATCGCCTGTTCCTTAAAATAGTCGCCGAACGAGAAATTGCCGAGCATTTCAAAGAAGGTATGGTGGCGCGCGGTATAGCCGACATTGTCGAGATCGTTATGCTTGCCGCCCGCGCGTACGCACTTCTGCGAGCTGGTCGCGGTGGAATAGGGGCGCGATTCCAGGCCGGTGAACACGTTCTTGAACGGCACCATGCCCGCATTCACGAACATCAGCGTCGGGTCGTTCTGCGGCACGAGCGGCGCGGAGGGCACGATCTGGTGCCCTTCGCTTCCGAAATAGTCGAGAAAGCCGCGGCGGATGTCGTTGGTCGAGGTCATAAGCGCGGGCTTAGGCGAGGTTTCGCGCGCGCTCAAGCGCCCGCGCGTTCGGCTCGTTCCGTCGCATCGTCGTGAGCAGCGGGACGACGCCACCAGAGATACCGGATCAGGACGAACCCCAGGCCATCGCCAACCAACCGGCCGACGGGATGCCCGACCATGTCGGCGGCATGTTCGAACCGCCCCAGCGTCAGGCCCAGGGCGAACAGAATGGCGGGCAATCGCGGCTCGGTCACGCCGAAAACACGGCCAAGGAGCCAATAGGCCAGCCCACAGATGATGACGGCATTCAGCAGGCCGTTGGCAAAGCCAACCAGCAGTTCAATCACGAGATCGATGGTCATGATAGTCTCCCCTGCCCGTCCGTGCCCCAGCGCAAACCACCCGGTAAGTCATCCGCCGAGAGATCGATCTGCAAGACCCGCCGGTGCCGCCCCGGTCCGGCGCGGGCCGAGGCGTGAAGGATCAGCGTGCGGTACAGCCGAACCTCGCCCGCCTCGGCCAGGCAAACCGCCTCGCCCAGCTGACCGACGACGCCCTCAATCGCATCCTCGGCGATCAGGCCCAGCCGGGGCGATCCCGGTGCGACCAACAGCGGCGCATTGTCCGCATCGACGGGATCGAGAAGGAGGCGGACCGTGACCATGCGCTCCAGCGCCGACACCGGCGGCGCGACGTGGACGCGCCCCTGCTTAACGGTCCATGGTCCGAACCCTGCAACCTCGCGTCGCTCGACCACCTCGATGGTTCGGTCCTAATGCCACCCCAATGCCCAGTTCGCATCGTCCTGCTTGTCGAACAGGATCGCGCGGACCGGCCGCACGCCTTCGCCGACGACCGGCTTCATCGCGGTGCAGAGCCGGTCCACGGCGGACAATCTGGCGGCGCGGGCCGGATCGATCCGCCATCCCGGACGACCGTCGGGCCAGTCGCCGAACAGCGCCGCCAGCTCGACCAACCCTCCGTCGTCCAGCCGCGAGGGCCACAGGGCATAGCCGCGCGAGTCCAGCTCGGCGATCATCCGATCGGCGCCTCGATCCCCTTGGGTGGCGTCGAGAACCAGAGCGGACCGCTATCGGTCATGTGGAAACAATCCTCGATCCGGATGCCGAACTTGCCCGGCAGATACAGCCCGGGCTCGTTGGAGAAACACATGCCGGCGGCCAGCGGCGTCGCTTCGCCATGCACGAGATTGACCGGCTCATGCCCATCCATGCCGATGCCGTGCCCGGTCCGATGCGACAGGCCGGGCAAGCGATAGCCGGGACCATAGCCCTGGCCTTCGTAGAAACGCCGCACGGCATCGTCGATGCTGCCCGCGGGCGCGCCGATCCGCGCTGCCGAGCGCGCGACCTGCTGCCCCTTCGCCACCGTGTCCCAGACCTTGCGCTGCTCCGCGCTCGCCTGGCCGTGCACCCAGCTTCGCGATACGTCCGACTGATAGCCCTGCACCGTGCAGCCGCAATCCATCAGCACCACCTGGCCTTCCGCAACCCGGTGCACCTGCTTGCTGCCATGCGGATAGGCCGAGGCTTCGCCGATCAGCGCCATGCTGAACTCCGGCGCGCCGCCGAGTTTGCGGGTTGCGGCGCTCATCAGCGCGCCGACCTCCGCGCCGGTCATGCCCGCCTCGACGCGGGGGTAGACCCAGCGATAGGCCGCCAGAGTTACGTCGGTCGCCAATTGCATCAGCGCGATCTCGGCCGGGCTCTTCTCCATCCGGCATCCGCGCACCACCGGATTGGCCGACACCAGTCGCATGTCGGGCAACAGCTTTCGCATGCCGTCGAATGCGAAGAAGCGCGCCGTCTCCTCGACCCCGACGGCGCGGTTCGCCAGTTTGCGGTCGCGCACGAACCCCGCGACGACGGCCAGCGGGTTCTCGTCCTCCTGCCACACCCGCACCTCGGCGGGCACGGCCAGCGTCTCACGGACCGAAGGCTCCTCGAAAAACGGCGTGACGATGCACGGCTGGCCCTCAACCGGGATGACCACGGCGGTCAGCCGCTCGCTGCGCCACCATTGGACACCAGTGAAATAGACCATGGTCGAGCCGGGCTCGATCAGGATCGCGCCGATCCCGTTCGCCTTCATCAAAGCCTGCGCCCGTGCAAGCCGCCGCGCGCGTTCCTCCGGGCCGATCGGCACCGCCCCGCCGGTGATGTCGGACAGCGCCGACAGGTCCGGTTCCGCCGCGCGCAGCAGGCCCGGCCGGACGAGAAACGGCAGGGCGGCGGCCGCGATCATCGCGCGGCGGGACAACAGGGTCTGCATGACGGGTACGATAGAATTCTTGACCTGAGCGCCGCAATGCCCTTGGCTCGCCCGAGGATTTTAATTTGGGGTATGCATGGCCAAGCGGCTGACCTTGTACATCTTCATCGGCCTCGTCCTGGGGCTGATCGTGGGCCTCTCGCTCAACCTCTCGCTGAATGACGGCAGCGCGGAAGCGACCGCGCAACTCAAGACGATCGCAAGTTATTTCGCGATCGTCACCGGCCTGTTCCTGCGCCTGATCAAGATGATCATCGCGCCGTTGGTCTTCGCGACCCTGGTGTCGGGAATCGCACAGATGGGCGATACCAGGGCGCTGGGGCGGATCGGGGTGCGCTCGCTCGCCTGGTTCATCTCGGCCAGCCTCGTCTCGCTCAGCCTGGGCATGTTGCTTGTCAACCTGCTCCAGCCCGGCGTCGGCCTGAACCTGCCGCTGCCCGCCGTCACCGCCGATAGCGGGGTGGTGAAGGCCGGGTTCGATCTGCAGAAGTTCGTCACCCATCTCGTCCCCGCCTCGCTGATCGAGGCGATGGCGACCAACGAAGTGCTCCAGATCGTCATCGGATCGCTGTTCCTGGGCGTCGCGATTACCGCGGTCGGCGAGCGTGCCGCGCCGCTGGTCCGCGCGGTCGATGCGCTGGTCGCGGTGATGTTGCAGGTGACGGACTATGTGATGCGCGTCGCCCCGATCGCGGTGTTTGCCGCGGTCGCGGGCACGCTGACCGAGCAGGGGCCGTCGGTGATCGGCAAGCTCGCCATCTTCATGGGCAGCTTCTATCTCGGCCTGATCCTGCTGTGGTGCGTGCTGCTCGGCATCGCCGCGCTGTTCATCGGCCCGCGCGTTCGCGACCTGATCGCGCATATCCGCGCGCCGCTGATCCTCGCCTTCTCGACCGCTTCGTCGGAGGCCGCCTATCCCCGCATTCTGGAGGGGCTGGACCGGTTCGGCGTGCCGCCGCGCATCGCCAGCTTCGTGCTGCCGCTGGGCTATTCGTTCAACCTCGACGGCTCGATGATGTACATGACCTTCGCGTCGCTGTTCATCGCGCAGGCGTACGGCATCGATCTATCGATCGGGCAGCAGATCACGATGCTGCTGGTCCTGATGGTCACGTCGAAGGGGATTGCGGGCGTGCCCCGCGCCTCGCTGGTGGTGATCGCGGCGACCATGCCGATGTTCAACATTCCCGAGGCCGGGTTGCTCCTCATCCTGGCGGTCGACCATTTCCTCGACATGGGGCGTTCGGCGACCAACGTGATCGGCAATGCGGTGGCGAGTGCGGTCATTGCCAAGTGGGAAGGTCCGCTCGATCCGCCCGAGCCGGTGGATGTGGCGTCGCTCCACGCTCCCTCGGGCACGCCTCCGAAGGATGCCCCCGACAGCTTCCGCCAGATCGGGGGGCATTGACCGTCGGACCCTATGCCTCACGCATAGGCATAGGGTCCGCCCTTGGCGAGCGCCGCCTGATAGGCCGGGCGGGCATGGATACGCTCCAACCAGGCGATGGTGGCGGGGCGGCGCTCGTCCAGACCGGCGCGGGACCGCGCGGCCTCCAGCGGGAAGCTCATGATGATGTCGGCCGCCGTCATCTGCTCGCCCGCGAACCAGGGCGAGCGCGCCAGTTCGCTTTCGACATAATCGAGATGCCGGTCGACCATCGGCTGGAAGCGCTTCATCGCCACCTTGCCCATGACCGGAATACGACTGAGCACCAACGTGACGAACAGCGGCGGCATCAGCGAGCCTTCGGCATAATGCAGCCAGAAGCGCCAGCGCTGCATCGCCTCCCGGTGCGCGGGCGGGCCAAGACGGCCATCGCCCTTGCCGACCAGATATTCGATGATCGCACCCGTCTCTGCGATCACCAGCCCGTCATCCTCGATCACCGGCGACTTGCCGAGCGGATGCACGGCACGCAGCTCGCGCGGAGCGAGCATGGTCTTCGGGTCGCGTTTGTAGCGCTTGACCTCATAGGGCAGGCCGAGTTCCTCAAGCATCCATAGAATGCGCTGTGACCGGCTGTTTTCGAGATGATGGACGATGATCGTCATGGCTGTTCCCCATATTCGGGCGCGACAACGCGTCAGGCGCGGGTCGGGGTGCAGCGTGGCTGCCGTCCGTGTGTGGGGGCAGCGTGTTTTACTGTGAGAGATCAGGGGACTGGATAGCGCTGAAGCGATACTCTCGTCATGGCCGGAGAGGCTCTGAACCGACGATCATTTAGCCAGTTCGATCTTTTGATACGCCCCCATCGGGCCTGTTACATCCCTGTAAGGCCTGCTCTGCGAAACTTAGCAAGTCGCCTGAGACCATGCATCACCCCGGCGGAGGCCGGATCCTGCTGGAAAGCGATTAGAGTAACTTACGATGGCCCCGCAACTGGATCCCGGCCTTCGCCGGGATGGTAAAGGGGAGTTTCGCACACGAAGCCCCTAGAGTTTGATCCACCTGACCTGAACTAATGTCCTACCACCCCGGTGGAGGCGGGGGTCCAGTTGGGGGTACGGTCGTGATGATCCAACGTGCTCCAATGATAAAGCCTTGACAACTGGACCCCGGCTTCCGCCGGGGTGGTGCTTCAGCATGGCTGGATCAAACCCCAGAGGAAAGGAACGGCTGAACGTCGATGGCGCTAAGTCGTCGCCCGCCAAATCCATGCTGTTGCGGGAAGTGCGATCCGGTTCCCCGCACGGTATTTCTCCAGAGCCATGCGTAGGGCGTCTTCGATGCGCTGGCGCTCCGGCGGGGCGGCCTGCGCCATCGCGCGCGCGGCGGGGCCGATTTGCGACAGAAAGGACAATGCGTCCTCGACCGGGTTGTCCCCTTCTCCCACCATATAGTCGAAGGGCACGCGCGCGACGTTGTCGGGGTGCCATCCGCTTTCCGTAAGCCACGCCCCGACCTGGTCCATATCGGCAAAGGCGAAGGGACCGGGTGCATAGCCCTCGTCCTGCGGCGGCGCGAGGCCGATCGCCGAGTCGGCCAGCGTCGCGAAACCATTGGCGGCTCGCTCCGCAAAACAGGAGAAGACCAGCCGCGCCCCATCACGCACGGCCCGCCGCAAGCTGGCCAGAGCCACCACCGGATCGGGAAAGAACATCACGCCGTGACGCGAGCACAACAGATCGAGTGGTCCTTCGTCAGCCGCCACGGCCAGCGCATCGCCGCATCGGAAGCGCAGAGCATCACCCGCATCCTCGACTGCCCGCCGTTGCGCCACCGCCACCAGCTCCGACGACAGGTCGACACCCGTCACACGCAGCCCCGGCCGGACCGCCCGTAACGCCAGGCTCGTCGCACCCGCGCCGCTACCGATGTCCAGCGCATGGCCCGTTTCCGGCGCGACCGAGGTGATCGCCGCATCGAGGTGCCGAGAAATATCCGCCAGACTGCGATCGGTGCGACGCCATTCCGCCGCCCAGACATCTCCGACGCGGCCGCGCCAATCCATTCCGCACGTCATTGCCCGCCTCGTCCAATCACGCCACCTTGATACAAAACGGCCCGCCATTGCTGACGGGCCGTGTGTCGTCAGATGTCGTCCTCGGCATCCGGGCCGGTCATCATTTCCTCGGCGACCTTTTCGGTCCGCTGGCGGATCGCCCGTTCCAGACGATCGGCCATGTCGGGATTGTCGCGCAGGTAATTCTTGGCATTCTCACGCCCCTGCCCGATGCGGACCGAGTCGTAGGAGAACCAGCTGCCCGACTTCTCGACCAGACCCGCCTTGACGCCCAGGTCGAGGATTTCGCCGATCTTGGAAATGCCTTCGCCGTACATGATGTCGAATTCGACCTGCTTGAACGGCGGTGCAACCTTGTTCTTCACGACCTTCACACGGGTCGCGTTGCCGGTCACTTCCTCGCGATCCTTGATCGCGCCGGTGCGACGGATGTCGAGCCGGACCGAGGCATAGAATTTCAGCGCGTTGCCGCCCGTCGTCGTCTCCGGGTTGCCGTACATCACGCCGATCTTCATGCGCAGCTGGTTGATGAAGATCACCATGCAGCGCGAACGGCTGATGGAGCCGGTCAGCTTGCGAAGCGACTGCGACATCAGACGGGCCTGAAGGCCGACATGGCTGTCGCCCATCTCGCCCTCGATTTCCGCGCGCGGTACAAGGGCGGCCACCGAGTCGACCACCAGCACGTCGATCGCATTCGAACGGACCAGCGTATCGGTGATCTCCAGCGCCTGCTCGCCGGTATCCGGCTGCGACACGATCAGTTCGTCGATATTGACGCCCAGCTTCTTGGCATAGACGGGGTCGAGCGCGTGTTCGGCGTCGACAAAGGCAGCGGTGCCGCCCATCTTCTGCGCCTCGGCGATGACGTGCAGCGCCAGCGTGGTCTTGCCCGAGGATTCAGGGCCATAGACCTCGATCACGCGGCCGCGCGGCAGGCCGCCGACACCGAGCGCGATGTCGAGGCCGAGCGAGCCGGTCGAGATCGCCTCGACCTGCATCGCTTCCTTCTGGCCCAGCTTCATCGCCGAGCCCTTGCCGAATGCCCGGTCGATCTGGGCGAGTGCGGCGTCCAGCGCCTTTTGCCGGTCTGCGTTTGCGGTTGCCATGCCTGTTTCGATCACTTTCAGATTGGCGGCCATCAGATGCTTCCCTCGCTAGACCAACCTTGTGGTCCATTCAACGCATCTGCAATGTATGTGTTTTGTTCTATGAGAACAAGATGCGAACAAAGCCTATCGCAAAAAAGTCGGCAGCGCCCACCAGCCCTGTTCTCTCGCCGCTTGCGCCGCCGCATCGCGCGTCCCGGTATCGCCGAAAATCGCAAAGCAGGTCGCCCCCGATCCCGACATCCGCGCCAGTTCCACGCCCGGCGCCTGCGCAAGCAACGCGAGCACCGCATCGATCTGCGGCGCGATGGCGCGCGCGGGCGGCTCCAGGTCGTTGCGCCCCGCCGCCGCGACCGCCATCGCGTCACCCTGCTCCAGCGCGCCCCAGTCGACACCGTCCCACCGCCCGAACACCGCCGCCGTCGAAACGCCAACCCCTGGATTGACCAGCAAGACGGGTTTCTCCCCCAGCGGCTCGAGCGGCTGAAGCGCATCGCCTTTTCCTTCGCCGCGAGCGGTCCGGCCGAGCAGGCAGGCCGGAACATCCGCGCCCAGTTCGGCCGCCAGCCTGAACAATGCGGGATCGTCGGTCGCAACGCCGTGCAAGCGCGCCAACGCCCGCAACGTCGCCGCCGCATCCGCCGATCCGCCGCCGATGCCCGAAGCGACCGGCAGATGCTTGTCGAGAGTGATCGCATGGGCAGCGCTCACCCCGAACCGAGCGCCAAAACCACGCGCCGCGCGCATGACGAGATTATCGTCCTGCGACTCGCCCGCCAGCACGCTGGCGAACGGGCCGGTCAGCGTGAGGCTGGGTTTGTCCGCCCGCTCCACCGTCACGACATCGCCATCGCGGCAAAAGGCGAACAGCGTCTCCAGCTCGTGATAGCCGTCATCGCGACGGCGGCGGACATGGAGCGCCAGGTTGATCTTGGCCGGGGCGGTTTCGACGATAACGGTCATGCCCATCCCATGCGTCGCGCCGCCCGACACGGCAAGGCGGGTCAGCCCGCAATCTTCGCCGCCAACCTCGCCTGTTCGCTATCGTCCGCCGTCAGCGCCGCCGCCCGCCAGGCATAGCGCGCCTCGTAATGCCGCCCGAGGGCCGAATAGATGTCACCAAGATGATCATTGATCTCAGCGTTGGCGGGTTCGGCCATGGCGGCGCGCTCGACCAGCGGCAGGCCGCGCTTGGTCTGCCCGGCCTTGAAATAGGCCCAACCCAGCGAATCGGTGATCGAGGCATCGTCGGGCGCCAGCTTGCTCGCCTTTTCGAGGAGCGCGAGCGAGCCGGGAACGTCCTTGCCCCGCTCGATCCGCGCATAGCCCAGATAGTTGAGCGCCAGCGGTTCGTCGGGACCGAGTTCGACCGCCTTGGCCAGCGCCACGTCGGCCTCGTCCTTGCGGCCCGCCTGATCCAGCGCCCCGCCATATTGCAGCCATGCCCCCCGGGGCAGCGCCGGGTCGGCGCGGGTGACGCGTTCATACCAGGGCACGGCGTCGGCCGGACGCTTGGCGGCGATCAACTGGTCGGCATAGACCTGCCAATCGTCGATGCCGGAGTCCTTCGCGGTCGCCAGACCCTGCGCCAGCATCAGCGCTTCTCCGCTGCGATCGGCTGCGGCGAGCAGACCGATGCGAACGATCGCGGCGCGGTGCGCAAAGGCGCCGCGCGGACGCACGTCCTTGATGGCGGCGATCGCAGCGTCCCAGGCCTCGTCCTTCGACAGGGCCTCGGCCATAATGAGCCGCGCGCGGTCATTGTCCGGGTCGGCGATCAGCGCGGTTCGGGTCAGCGCGATGACCAGCGGGCGCGGCCCCTCGCTCGCCAGCTCGCCGCCGATCCGCACCAGCAGTTGCGACACCCCGAAACCGAGATCGGGCTTGGCCCCCAGCGCCTTGCGGTCGGACGACACCAGCGGATCACTGAGCAGCGCGCGGGCATTGGCCTCGTCGCCACGCCCGGCGATCATCTCCGCCGCCGCGATCCGGGTATCGGGGGCAGCGCGCATCGTCTCGAGCAGGACGCGGGCCGAGGCTGGATCGATCCGCTTGCTCGCGAGCGCCAGCAGGATGCGATGCTCGTCGGCCAGCCGCTTGGCCACCGGTTCCTTGCCCGCACTCTCCAGGCCCGGTTCGACCGGCTGCTTGCGGTCCCAGGCCGCCCAGGCACGCAAGGTCGGCGACAGGATGCGCAAAGCGCCGCCGTCGATCCGCTTCAGCGCGGCGTCATAGCCCGCCCGATCGCCCTTACGCGCCGCGATCGCCAGATCGAGCAGCGCCACGTCGATCGGCGCGACATTCTCCGCTTCCATGACGCGCGCGGCTTTCAGCGCCAGCGGCACGTCGCCGCTGATCATCGCCTCGCGATAGGCGCGCACCGCGACGGCGGGGTCGTCGGGCCATCCGGCCAGCGCAACGGCATAATCGTCACTGGCCGCCGCCGATCGCCCCTCCGACGCTGCGACCCGCGCCGCCAGATAGGCCGAGAGCGGCGAGCGGGGTATCTCGACTGCCGCCAGCGCAGGCGCGGACCAGCAGGCCCCGACCAGCATCACTCCGGTCAGGGCACGGGAAAACGGACGCTTACATATTGGGATAATTGGGTCCTCCGCCACCTTCCGGCACCACCCAGTTGATGTTCTGGGTCGGGTCCTTGATGTCGCACGTCTTGCAGTGGACGCAGTTCTGGGCGTTGATCACGAATTTCGGATCGCCCTCTTCCACGCCCACCACCTCGTAAACACCGGCGGGACAGTAGCGTTGCGCGGGCTCGTCGAACAAGGGCAGGTTGTGCGCGATCGGCACATCCGCGTTCTTCAGCGTCAGATGGACCGGCTGGTCCTCCTCGTGATTGGTGTTCGACAGGAACACCGAGGACAGGCGGTCGAAGGTCAGCACGCCGTCGGGCTTGGGATAGTCCGGCTTCTTCACCTGATCCTTGCGCCACAGGCTTTCGTGATCGGGCTTGTGCTTCATGGTGAAGGGCATCTTCAGGCCGAAATGCTCGGCCCACATGGTCGCGCCCGCCAGACCCGAGCCCAGCGTGTCGCCATATTTCTTGACCAGCGGCACGACGTTGCGGACGGTCGACAGCTCCTTGTGAAGCCAGGACGCACGGAACGCCTCCGGATAATCGGTCAGTTCGTCACCCTCCCGCCCGGCCTGCACGGCGGCGAAGGCCGCCTCGGCCGCCAGCATTGCTGACTTCATTGCGCCGTGCGTGCCCTTGATTCGCGGCACATTCAGGAAGCCAGCTGAACAGCCGACCAGCACGCCGCCCGGGAAGGTGAGCTTCGGGATCGCCTGAAGCCCGCCGTCATTGATCGCGCGTGCGCCATAGGAGACGCGCTTGCCGCCCTTGAGCAACTCGGCGATGACCGGGTGGGTCTTCCACTTCTGCATCTCCTGGAACGGGGAGATATAGGGGTTGGTGTAGTTGAGCCACGTCACGAAGCCGAGCGCGACTTGGCCCCCCGCCTGGTGATAGATGAAGCCGCCGCCATTGGCGTCATGCCCCAGCGGCCAGCCCTGGGTATGGATCACGCGGCCCGGCACATGCTTGGCGGGATCGATGTCCCACAGCTCCTTGATGCCGAGACCATAGACCTGCGGATCGCTGTCGCGGGCCAGATCGAACTGGCGGATGATTTCCTTGGACAGATGCCCGCGAACACCTTCGGCGAAGAAGGTGTATTTGGCGTGCAGCTCCAGGCCCGGCTGGTAATCGGGCTTGTGCGTGCCGTCGCGCGCTACGCCCATGTCGCCGGTCGCGACGCCCTTTACCCGACCATCCTCATGAAACAGGATCTCGGCGGCGGCGAAGCCGGGGAAAATTTCGACGCCCAGCTCCTCGGCCTTTCCCGCCAGCCAGCGACACAGATTGCCGAGGCTTCCGGTATAGGTGCCCTTGTTGTGCATGAAGGGCGGGGTCAGAGCGTGCGGCAGATTGCGCTGCTTGGTGGCGCTCAGAATCCAGTGGAGATTCTCCGTCACCGGCACCTCGGCCAGCGGACAGCCATCCTCGCGCCAGTCGGGCAGCAACTCATCGAGCGCGATCGGATCGATCACCGCGCCCGACAGGATATGCGCGCCGACCTCCGATCCCTTTTCGAGGACACAGACGGCCAGTTCGCCGCCCTGCTCGACCGCAAGCTGTTTCAGGCGGATCGCCGCCGACAGGCCCGCCGGACCCGCGCCGACGATCACCACGTCATAAGGCATCGATTCGCGTTCGCTCATGGCACCCTCGCTTTTTGACCGCGCCGCTGCCGTAGCGTCCCGCCTGGCGGGTTCGTCCGGGCGCGGACGGGAAACATCTTGTCCCGACCGTCGATCCGACAGATTGACGCGCACGTCAACCTTGCAGCATGGGCTTACCCCATATGGGGGCTCTCTCAACGTTCGACACAGTACCGCTCAACGGTGCCCTGGCCGCCAGTGCCCTGGACTGGTGGCATGATGCGGGCGTCGACGTGCTGGTCGAGGACGACCCCCGCGACTGGATGGCGCCGGAGCCGGTGCGCGCGCCGCTCGTCATGCCTGGCCAGGCGCCCGCCGCCGCCCTGCCCATCCCGGCTCCGGCAACATCGCTGCCCGACACGCTGGAGGCGTTCCTGGCCTGGCGGCTGTCCGATGCCGCGCCGGAGGCAACATGGGACGGCATTTCGCTCACCGCGACCGGGCCCGCCGATGCCGCGCTGATGGTGCTGGTCGACTGTCCCGACCGCGATGACGGCGATGCCGGTCAGATTCTGTCGGGTGCGCCGGGGCGGCTGTTCGACCGGATGCTGGCCGCCATGGGCCTGTCGCGCGAGACCGTCCATGTCGCCTCGGTCTGCGCGCGGCGGCCGATCGCGGGAAGAACGCCCGCCGGGGTGGAGACGCGGCTGGCCGAGATCGCGCTGCACCATGTGGGTCTGGTCGCCCCGCGCGGCCTGTTGCTGCTCGGCAATGCGGCGAGCCGTGCCGTGCTCGGGACCGAATTGACCGACGCGCGCGGACATTCACATGTCATTGACCATAAAAGCGGAAAAACGAACGTCGTCGCCACGTTCCACCCGCGCTTCCTGATCGAGAAGCCGATGGCGAAGGCGGAAAGCTGGAAAGACTTGCAAAGGGTCATGGGGGATTTGCGCGCATGAAGCTGGGCCGGACGATCGCGAAGGGCACTACCATCGGGGCTTTGTTGACGGTCGTTAGCGGTGCAGCCCTTGCCGCCGAGCCCGTCCCAAACGCCGACGTCCGCAGCCCCGCCGCGCTCAAGGCTCCACCCGCCATCCCCGCACTGCTCGATGCCGATCAGAAAGCGGGCTATATGCGCGTCTTCGCGGCGATCCGGGATAGCCGTTGGACCGACGCGCAACTCGAACTCGACGCGCTCAAGCCCGGTCCGCTCCACGCCATCGCGCGCGCCGAACTCTACACCGCCAAGGGTTCGCCCAAGGTGGAGGTCGAGCGGCTGGTCGCCCTGCTGAACGAAGCGCCCGAATTGCCCCAGGCCGAGCAGCTGGCCCGCCTCGCCCGCTCGCGCGGCGCGCATGACCTGCCGCCGCTGCCCGAGGCGCACACGCTGATCTGGCAGGATGGCGCCCCCCGCCGCACCCGCGCCAAGAGTGTGCGCAGCGACCAGATCGCCGCCGATCTGGCCGCCAAGATGCAGCCCTTCGTCAAAGCGGATGACGGCCCCTCCGCGCGCGCGCTGCTCGAATCGACGCAAGGTCTGTCGCCCGAGGCGCTGACCGAGTGGCAGCAGAAGGTCGCCTGGATCTATTTCCTCAGCGGCGACGACGCCAATGCCCGCATGCTGGCGGCGCAGGCCGCCGAAGGATCGGGCGACTGGGCCGTACAAGGTCGTTGGACCGTCGCCCTGTCCGCATGGCGACAGAATGACTGCCAGGCCGCCGCGACCGCTTTCGAGGGCACGGCGGCGCGCGCCACCGATGTCGATCTGCGCGCCGCCGCGCTCTATTGGGCCGCGCGCGCCGACATGGTCTGCGGCCGTCCCGACAAGATCGAGGGCCGCCTGCGCTCCGCCTCGCAATTCCGCGAGAGCTTTTATGGCCAGCTCGCCCGCCAGGCGCTGGGGATGCGCGGCGATCGCGAGCCCAAGGGACAGCTGGTCGCCACCGATTGGGCCGCGCTGGATCGCCGCCCCAATATCCTGGTCGCCGCCGCGCTGGTCGAAGTCGGCGAGACCGACCTCGCCGATCAGGTCATCCGCCAACAGGCGCGGATCGGCCAGCCGACCGAGTTCCGTAGCCTCGTCCGCCTCGCCGAATCGCTGGACCTGCCCGCGACCACGGTCTGGCTGGCGCACAATTGCCCGGCAGGCGTGACCGCCACCGCCGAGGCACGCTATCCGACGCCAAACTGGGCGCCCGACAGCGGCTGGCGCGTCGAAAAGGCACTGGTCTATGCCCATACGCTTCAGGAAAGCGGCTTCCGCAACAAGGTGGTCAGCCCGGCGGGCGCCTATGGCCTGATGCAGATCATGCCCGCCGCCGCGACCGATTTCGCGCGCGAGCGTGGCGTGTCGATCGATCGCAGCGCGCTGACCAAGCCGTCGACCAATATGGACATCGGCCAGCGCCATCTGGAGCGCCTGCGCGACATGACCGGCGTGACCGGCGGCCTGCTGCCCAAGGTGATCGCGGCCTATAATGCCGGGCCGAAGCCGGTCGGCGAATGGAACAGCCTGGTCCGCGACAATGGCGATCCGCTGCTCTATATCGAAAGCATTCCCTATTGGGAGACGCGCGGTTACGTCACCATGGTCCTGCGCAACTATTGGATGTACGAGAGCCAGACCGGCAAGCCGAAGTCGCCCAGCCGCGCGGCATTGGCGCAAGGGCTGTGGCCGCGCTTCCCGGGCCTGCCGGGTGCTTCCGCGATCCGCCTGCAACGGCCGAACGTCGCACAGGTGAGCGTGACGCCCAAGACCACCATCGCTCTGAATGCGACGGTCAGCCCGCAGTCGAATACGACGATGCCTCAGGCGAACTGATCGAAGCCAGGGCATTCCCTTGGCCTTCGACTTCGCTCAGGCTGAACGGCGGATGGAGATTTGGCCGTACCGCAACCTCCGTTCACGCTGAGCGAAGTCGAAGCGCACGCCCCAGCGGCAGTTGAATGCGAGACGCGCCCGGCCGCATAACAACTCCCTGCCCCGTTCCGCCTGAGCGAAGTCGAAGGCCACGCCCCACCACCGGCCAAGCCGCCCCCGAAACCCGCGATCGGACGTTCCACCAACCATGCCCATCGACACGACCCGCAGCTTCACTCCCGTCCGCATCGCCGTGCTGACCGTCTCCGACACGCGCTCGCTGGCCGAGGACCGGTCCGGCGACACGCTGGTCGGCCTGCTCACCGAGGCGGGTCATGAACTGGCCGACCGCACCATCCTGCGCGACGACGCGGACGAGATCGTCGCCCAACTCAACCGCTGGATCGACGACGCCAGCATCGACTGCATTCTGACCACCGGCGGCACCGGCGTGACCGGTCGCGACGTCACCCCCGAGGCGGTCGAGCGGGTCGCGACCAAGATGATCCCCGGCTTTGGCGAACTGTTCCGCTGGCTGAGCTTCCAGACGATCGGCACCTCGACCATCCAGTCGCGCGCCTGCGCCTGCGTCGCACGCGGCACCTATATCTTCGCGCTGCCGGGCTCGACCGGCGCGGTCAAGGACGCCTGGAACGGCATCTTGCGCGACCAGCTCGACAACCGCCACCGCCCCTGCAACTTCGTCGAGCTGATGCCCCGCCTGCTGGAGCGCTGATCAGTCCGCCTGCATCGCCGCCAGTTCATGCCCGTCGACATCGCGGAAGTGAAAGCGCCGCCCACCGGGAAAAGCAAAAATCGGCACCACGATCGACCCGCCCGCCGCCTCCACGGCGGAAAGCGTCGCCTCAAGATCGTCGACACGGATGACCGGCAGCGGGGCCTTCACCTTGTCCGATGCGGCATCGAGTCCGACATCAGTATCACCGCTCATCGTCGCGGCATAATCCGGCCCGAAGTCGGTGAAGGTCCAGCCAAACGCCTCTGCATAAAAATGCTTCGCCGCCGCCCGATCGCCGACCGGCAATTCGAGATATTCCAGACGCGCCATTCGACCCTCCGTTCTTAATACGTTCCGATAATGATCGAATGGCTGCGGCGTAGCAAGCGTCCTCTGCTTGCCTATTTGTTCCATTTATGTTCCATTCCAGCCATGTCGAAGATCGCGTCCCGAGGAGCCACCCATAACGCGACGAGCCGACGCTTCGCCCTGCCGGAGCGCGAGATGGACGGCGACTGGCTCGACGCCCAGTCGCTGGTCGACGGCGCGCCGCCGCCGCTGCGAACCAGCGTGGCCGTCTTGACGCCACGAACGATCCTGACCCGCAACACCTCGCCCGACGTGCCGTTCAGCCAGTCGATCAACGCTTACGCCGGGTGTGAGCATGGCTGTATCTACTGCTTTGCCCGGCCGACCCATGCCTATCACGACCTGTCGCCGGGACTGGATTTCGAGAGCCGGTTATTTGCCAAGCCCGATGCCGCCGCCTTGCTTCGCGCCGAGTTGGCCAAGCCCGGCTATCGGGTCGCGCCAATCGCGCTGGGCACCAACACCGACCCCTATCAGCCGATTGAGGGTGAGTGGCGGATCACCCGCTCGATCTTGGAGGTACTTGCGGAGACGGATCATCCGGTGGCGATCACGACCAAATCGGACCGGGTAGTGCGCGATATCGATATCCTGGGGCAGATGGCGGCGAAGGGGTTGGCAACCGTCTGCGTCTCGGTCACCTCGCTCGACGCCAAGGTCGCGCGGACGATGGAACCGCGTGCGCCCACGCCCGAGCGGCGGCTGGCGGCCGTGGCGACGCTGGCGGCGGCGGGTATCCCCACCTATGTCTCGATCGCGCCCGTCATTCCCGCGATCACCGATCATGAGATCGAACATCTGGTCGCCCGCGCGGCGCAGGCGGGTGCCCGGCACGCCTTCTTCATCCCCATACGCCTGCCGCACGAGGTCGCCCCGCTGTTCCGCGCCTGGCTCGACACCCACTATCCCGAGCGGGCGGGCAAGGTGATGGCGATCATCCGGTCCTTGCGGGGCGGGCGGGACAATGATCCCGATTTCTTCACCCGCATGAAGGGGCAAGGGCCATGGGCGGAGTTGCTTCGGGTCCGCTTTCACCGCGCCTGTCGGCTGCATGGGCTGAACTTGGATCGGCCCCGGCTCGATACAAGCCTGTTCCGTCCGCCCAGAGGCCCGCAGGGTGAGCTATTCTGAGGATCGCCCAGCCTATCCAAGGCGTTATGCGATGGAAGGAGAGATGCCATGATGACCGATCCCGAACAGACCAACTCGGAAAACCTGCCCAATGAGGACGAGGCCGACACCTCCGGCGGCGGCTACGGCAACCACGGTGAGGCCGGCGAAGAGGAACAGGATCGCCGCGAAGTCGGCGGCTGACATTATCGCCGCACACGGATCGCGTAATCGCAAAAGTCGGCTCCCCCATCCATACCACCCCGGCGAAGGCCGGGGTCCAGTTGCGACGCGGCTGGAATTGTTTGGCGACACCTGCCCCAACTCCATCCCGGCCTTCGCAGGAATGGAGTCAAGGTTTTGCTGTAACGGGCTTGCGGAACCTCCGCCTCTTTACCCCACCAAGGCCAACCGCGCCTCGGACGACTTCATCGCTACCGCCTTCACGCCGGGCAGATCCTCGATATGGCTGGCCAGTTCGGCGTCGAACAGGAAGTTACGGCCGAGCGTCAGCAAGGTCTCGCCGTCCTGCCCCTCGATCCGCGCGCGTACTTCGCCCCGGCCGTTGCGCAGCGGGTCCAGCATCGCATGCAACGCCTTGAACGCCACCTTGTCGGTCACCGTCACTTCCACCACGAACTTGGCGGTGCTGGCCAGGCCGTCGAACAGCTGGACGCGCTTGATGCTGACGCGCGGCGCTTCCTCGCCCGGTCGGCGATCCAGCTCGACGGTGATGAGCGCGCAATGCCCCTCCTTGGCCGCCTTTTCCAGATCGGCCGCCACCGAATCGTCGAAACAGGTTGCCAGAAACTGCCCGGTCGCATCCGATAGCTGCGCCATCATGTAGCGCTTGCCGCGTGCCGAGGTCCGCCAGCGCGCATCCTCGACCAGCGCCGCCATGGTCGCGCCAATCCGCGCCCCGTCATCGGGGATGATCAGCTCGGTCAGCGAGGTATAGGTGCGCGCGCCGTGCATCTTAGCGATATGCGCGTGGCGATCGACCGGGTGCGCCGAGAAATAGAAGCCGAACGCCTCCTTCTCCTGCTCCATTCGCTGCGACAGGGTCCAGCGGGTGCCGGTCGGCATCTTGATCGCGTCGCCCGCCACCTCGGTCTCGCCGAACAGGCCGCCCTGCCCGCTCGTCCGCCCCTCATGGGTGCGCGCGGCGATGGCGAGCACGGTTTCGGCCACCGCATGGACACCCGCCCGGTTGGGCTCGATGCCGTCGAAAGCGCCCGCCGAGGCCAGCGTCTCCAACTGCCGCTTGTTCATTAATCGCGGATCAACCCGCTTGGCCAGCGCATCGAGCGAGGCGAAGGCACCGCCCGCCTGTCGCTCGACGACCAGCTTCTCCATCGCGCCTTCGCCCACCGACTTCAGCGCGCCCAGCGCGTAGCGGACAGCCAGGCCATCCTCATGCGCCTCGACATCGAATTCGGCCTGGCTGGCGTTGATGCAGGGCGGCAGCATCGTCACGCTCAGACGCCGCGCGTCGTCGACGAAGATGGCCAGCTTGTCGGTCAGCGCCATGTCGTAGCACATCGACGCGGCGTAGAATTCATGCGGGTGATGCGCCTTCAGCCATGCGGTCTGATAGGCGAGCAGCGCATAGGCGGCCGCGTGGCTCTTGTTGAAGCCATAGCCTGCGAACTTGTCGATCAAGTCGAATAGCTCATTAGCCTTTTGCGCGGGGATGCCGTTCACCTCCTGGCATCCCTTCACGAAGATGGCGCGCTGCGCGTCCATCTCCGCCTTGACCTTCTTGCCCATCGCGCGGCGAAGAAGATCGGCGCCGCCCAGCGAATAGCCCGCCAATATCTGGGCGGCCTGCATCACCTGTTCCTGATAGACAAAGATGCCGTAGGTTTCGGACAGGATCTGTTCGAGCAGGGGATGCGGGTAGATGATCTCCTCGGTGCCCTGCTTGCGGCGGCCGAAGCTGGGGATATTGTCCATCGGACCCGGTCGGTACAGCGACACGAGCGCGATGATGTCGCCGAAGTTCGACGGCCGCACGGCCGATAGGGTGCGCCGCATGCCTTCGGATTCCAGCTGGAACACGCCGACCGTGTCACCCTTCTGGAGCAGCGCATAGGTCGCTTCATCGTCCCAGGCGAGCGCGCCCAGATCGACCTCGACCCCGCGCTTAGCGAGCAGCTGCACCGCCTTTTGCAGGACGGACAGCGTCTTCAGGCCAAGGAAGTCGAACTTCACCAGCCCCGCGCCTTCGACGAACTTCATGTCGAACTGCGTGACCGGCATGTCCGAGCGCGGATCGCGATAGAGCGGCACCAGCTGCGCCAGCGGCCGGTCGCCGATCACCACACCGGCGGCGTGGGTCGAGCTGTGGCGCGGCAGGCCCTCCAGCTTGGTGGCGAGGTCGAGCAGGCGGCGGACCTGGTTGTCGTTGGCGTACTCCTTTGCCAACTCCGGCACGCCGTTCAGCGCACGCTTCAGGTCCCAGGGGTCGGTCGGGTGGTTGGGCACCAGCTTGGCAAGGCGGTCGACCTGGCCATAGCTCATCTGGAGCACGCGGCCGGTGTCCTTGAGCACGGCGCGCGCCTTCAGCTTACCGAAGGTGATGATCTGCGCGACCTGATCGCGGCCGTACTTCTCCTGGACGTAGCGGATGACCTCGCCACGCCGGGTTTCGCAAAAGTCGATGTCGAAGTCGGGCATCGACACGCGTTCCGGATTGAGGAAGCGCTCGAACAGCAGGCCCAGCTTCAGGGGATCGAGATCGGTAATGGTCAGCGCCCAGGCGACGACCGAGCCTGCACCCGAACCACGCCCCGGACCGACGGGAATGTCGTGATCCTTGGCCCATTTGATGAAGTCGGCGACGATCAGGAAGTAGCCGGGGAAGCCCATCTGGATGATGATGTCGACCTCGAACGTCAGGCGTTCGTGATAGGCCTCGCGCCAGCCGGGTTCGCCCTCCCCTTCCAGCTCGGCGATGCGGTCGAGCCGGGCGTTCAGCCCTGCGGTCGCGTCGCGGCGGAGCATTGCCGCCTCGCCCTCGCGGTCGCCCGCAAGACTGGGGAGGATGGGCTTGCGCCACGGCGCCATCACCGCGCAGCGCTGGGCGACGACCAACGTGTTCTCGATCGCTTCGGGCAGATCGGCGAACAGCTGCTTCATCATCTCGGCGGGCTTGAGCCATGCCTCGGGACAGCTTTTGGGGCGATCGTCCATTTCTACATAGGTCGAATTGGCGATGCACAGCATGGCGTCATGCGCGTCGCGGAAACCGCTATCGGTGAAACAGCAGGGGTTGGTCGCGACCAGGGGCAGGTCGCGATCATAGGCCAGGTCGATCAGGTCCTGTTCGGCCGCCATCTCGATGGGATCGTCGCGACGGGCGAGTTCGACATAGAGCCGGTCGCCGAAAATCGCCTGAAGCCGGTCGGCATAGGCCTTTGCCCGATCCGGCTGCCCCTCGGCGAACAGGCGGGCGATGCCGCCCTCGCCACCGGCGGTCAGCGCGATCAGGCCCTTGCTGAACGTCTCCAGCGTGTCGAAGCCGACATGCGCGGCGAGTTCGATCGGGCGATCCAGATGCGCCGCCGACACCAGCGCGCACAGATTGTCATAACCGGTCACGTCCTGCGCATAGAGCGCGATCCAGTCGACCACCGCGCCGACATTATCAGGCATGTCGGGACGCGCGATGCCCAGCATCGTGCCGATGACCGGCTGCACGCCCGCCTTCTTCGCGGCGTCCGAAAAGGCCATCGCAGCATAAAGACCGTTGCGATCGGTCAACCCGGCGGCGGGAAAGGCATTCGCCTTGGCCTGCGCCGCAATCGCCTTGGGATCGATCGCGCCGTCGAGCATCGTGAAGGAGGAAAAGATGCGAAGCGGCACATATCCGGAATGCATCACCCATCCCTACCCGACCGTGCGTGATTCGACCAGTGCGGAAGCCCGCCTCGGAACCCGGTCAAAAGCTAGTCGTTACGCCAACAGAAGGACCAATCGAGATCAGGGCGAACGACGATGACCGACACCGACCGTTCCTTTGCCACCTCTCTCCGTCCCGGCGCGGGCTGGGGATGGATCCTCGCCTATGGCATTTTGTCGGCGCTGCTGGGGCTGGCGGCCTTCCTGTTTCCCGTACCCGCCACCTTGGCCGCGACCCTGGTGATCGGGGCCTTCTTCATCGCGTCGGGCATCGTCTCGATCGGCGCAGGCATTTTCGGCAAGGGGCATGAAGGCCGTGGCTATGCGATCGGGTTCGGGCTGGTGTCGCTCATTATCGGCCTCGTCATGGCGTTCGAGCCTGCGACGGGGGCCATTTCGATCACGCTGCTGGTCGCGGTGTGGCTGGGGCTTCGCGGCGCGCTGGAGATCGGGCTGGGTGCGCGGATGCGGCGGCGGCGCGGACTGATGATCGCGCTGGGTGTGCTGAACATCATTCTGGCGCTGTTCGTGCTCGCGACCCTGCCGTGGAGCGCGATGACGCTGCCGGGCTTCATCCTGGGACTGAGCTTCCTGTTCGGCGGGATCACCGCCATCGCCTCGGCGCTGGACCACAAGAAGGGGGCGAGTGCGTTTTCGGTTTGAGAAGGGAGCAAAGTCCCGTTCAGGCTGAGCGTAGTCGAAGCCCACGCCCCGACATCCGCCAATAGGGCACCGCTGCCCTTGGCCTTCGACTTCGCTCAGGCTGAACGGAGGTTAGGCCTGATACCTCGCTCCGTTCATACCGAGTAAGGCCGAAGCGCATGCTTCGACCTATCGAAGCAACCCCTCGATATCCTTCACTATATCCTCGGGCTTGGTCGTCGGCGCATAGCGACCGACCACCTGCCCATTCCGACCGACCAGAAACTTGGTGAAGTTCCACTTGATAGCCTTCGTCCCCAGCACGCCCGGCGCTTCCGACTTGAGCCACTGGAACAGCGGATCGGCGTCTTCGCCATTGACGTCGATCTTTGCCATGACGGGGAAGCTGACATCATAGGTCAGCGAACAAAAGTTCGCGATCTCCGCCGCATCGCCCGGCTCCTGCGCGCCGAACTGGTTGCACGGAAAGCCCAGCACGGTCAGCCCCTGCCCTTCAAAACGGCGGTACAGCGCCTCCAGCCCCTCATATTGCGGGGTGAAGCCGCATTTGGACGCGGTGTTGACGATCAGCAGCACGCGTCCCGAAAAAGCCGCCAAGTCGACCGGCGAGCCATCCGCCGCCTTGACGGTGAAATCCGCGATACCGCTCATGCGTGCTTCCCCAGCAGATAGTCGAGATTGGCGCGGACGCCCGGCCATTCGCGGTCGATGATCGAATAGACCACGCTGTCGCGGATGCGCCCGTCGGCCATCACCTGATGCCCACGCAGCACACCGTCCTTCTTCGCGCCAAGCCGCTCGATTGCCGTCTGGCTGCGCTTGTTGAGCGCATCGGTGCGGATCTGGATCGCCTGGCACTCCATCACCTCGAAGGCATGGGCCAGCAGCATCCGCTTCGCCTCGGTATTGACGCCGGTCCGCTGGACCCGGGTGGCGTAGAAGGTGCCGCCGATCTCCAGCCGCCGATGCTGCGGCGCGATACGCATGTAGCGCGTCGTGCCGACCACCTCACCATCCGGCGTCTCGACCGTGAAGAGCAGCGCGCGGCCCACATCTCGCTCCTTCAACGCCGCCGCCAGCCAGCGCTCGGGAGCCTTCATCATCGAAACATTGGCGTAGAATATGTTCCAGAGATCGCCCTCGCGCGCCGCTTCGACCAGCGCAGGCAGGTCCGCCTCGACAAAGGGGCGCAACGTCGCATGTCGGCCGGTCAGCGTCGGCGTCTCGGTCCAGACGCTCATTGCAGGCGGCCTTCGTGCAGGCGAACCACCCGGTCCATCTTGAGCGCCAGCCGCTCGTTATGCGTCGCGACCAGCGCCGCCGAGCCCTCGCCGCGCACCAGCCGCAGGAACTCGGCGAGCACGATTTCGGAGGTATGCTCGTCCAGATTGCCAGTCGGCTCGTCGGCCAGCACCAGAGGCGGCTGGTTGGCGAGCGCGCGGGCGACGGCGACACGCTGCTGCTCGCCGCCCGACAGCTGGCTCGGCCGGTGGGTCAGCCGGTGGCCCAGTCCCAGCGCGGTCAGCAGTCCCTTGGCGCGCGCCTCGGCCTCGGCGGGCAGTTTGCCCTGCACGAGTTGCGGCAGGACGACATTCTCGATCGCGTTGAAATCGGGCAGCAAATGGTGGAACTGATAGACGAAGCCCAGATGGTCGCGCCGCGCGATGGTCCGCCCGTGCGAGTCGAGCTTCGACACCTCCTCGCCCGCGATCCGGATCGAACCGGAGAAGCCGCCCTCCAACAGGCCAACCGCCTGAAGCAGGGTCGACTTGCCCGAACCCGACGGCCCGAGCAGCGCCACGATCTCGCCCGGCGCGATGGCCAGGTCGACGCCGCGCAGTACCTCGATCGTCTGGCCGCCCTGCGTGAAGCTGCGCGACAATCCTCGGGTCGCGAGCACCGGCTCGGCGGCGTGGGGCTGGGCCATCGTTCCCATACGGATGATCGGATCATTCATAGCGCAGCACCTGAACCGGGTCCGTGCTCGCCGCCTTCCAGGCGGGGTAGAGCGTGGCGAGGAAAGAGAAGACGAGCGCCATCGACGCGATCACGACGATCTCGACCGGATCGGTCTTGGACGGCAGTTCAGTGAGGTAGCGGATCGACGGGTCCCAGAGATTCTGCCCCGTCACGAACTGGACGAAGTTCACCACGCCCTGGCGATAGAACAGGAACACCGCGCCCAGTCCCAGCCCGGCGACGGTCCCCAGCGCGCCGATGGTGGTGCCCACCGTCATGAAGATGCGCATCAGGCCACCCCGCGTCGCACCCATCGTCCGCAGGATCGCGATGTCGCGCGTCTTGGCGCGGACCAGCATGATCAGCGAGGACAGGATGTTGAACACCGCGACCAGGATGATGATCGACAGCACGGTGAACATCGCGACCCGCTCGACCGCCAGCGCCTCGAACAGCTGCGCGTTCATCGTCCGCCAGTCGGCGATGACCGCACGGCCGCCCAGCTTGTCCGCCAGCGGGGCGAGGATCTGGCCGACCCGGTCGGCATCGACCGTTTGGATCTCGACCATGCCGACCGTATCGCCCATCAGGAGCAGCGTCTGCGCATCCTCGATCGGCATGATGACATAGGCCTTGTCATAGTCGTACACGCCGATCTCGAAGATGGCGCCGACCGTATAGCTGACGATGCGCGGCACCGTGCCGAACGGCGTGGTCTGCCCTTGCGGGCTGATGAGCGAAATCTCCGAGCCGACCTGCGCGCCCAGCGCCTCGGCCAGGCGGCTGCCGATCGCGATGCGGCCGCTCCCCGGCGTGATGCTGTTCAGATTACCCATGATGATCTTGGAGCGGATCGCCGAGTTGCCCCGTATGTCCTGCACGCGCATGCCGCGCACCAGCACCGCCTCGACCCGGCCGTTATAGCTGGACATCAAAGGCTGTTCGATCATCGGAACCGCGCTGGTCACGCCCGGCGTCGCCTTGGCCTCGCGTACGATGTCGCGCCAGTCGGGCAGGCGCCCGCCCACCCCCTGCACCACCGCATGGCCGTTGAGACCCACGATCTTGTCGAACAGCTCGGCGCGAAAGCCGTTCATCACGCTCATGACGATGACCAAAGCGGCGACGCCCAGCATGACCGCGACGAGGCTGATCGAGGCGACCAAGAAGATGAAGGCCTCTCCTTTGCCCGGCAGCAGATAGCGCCGGGCGATCATCCGTTCATAGCGTGACAGGATCATTGATGTCCGATCGATCCATGGAGAAACTGACTAGCCCAAGGGCTGTACGGGCGGCTTCCGGTGCTGGCAATGCCGCGCCCGGTTCGGGTAGCGAAACGGCCCACCCTGCCCATTGTTGCGCGCACGCCACACATCCGAGTCAATCGTAGCGCGAATGCCGCAAGAGGGATGACAAGCGGCCCTGCCGTAACGTACCACAATCTTACTGAGACACAGGCAGCAACGGCCGTGGTTCGGGGATTGCTCCAACGCTCACCCAACGAGGTTGATGCGGGAGCGGGAAAAGGGGGCTGACGAGCGATCGTCACGCAGGCGCCCGGATCGGAAACGGTCCGGGCGTTTGTCATTCTGGGCCTTGTCGCGCATCGCTCCACCCGAAAAGCCGCCGGAACCGGCTGAGAAACGGGGAGCTTCCAAACTCCGTTTCCAGATGCCGGCCCGGCGCCCGTTCACGGGACTGCTGCTATACCAGATCAAGATGAACCGAATGTGGACGAATCCTGTGATTCGTCCAGTTCATTCCTCCCCAAGCGTGCTTGGGGAGGAATGGATTAGAACGACTTGGAAATCGTGAACCCGTAGGTGCGCGGATCGCCCGGCTGACCGACGATCAGCCCGGTCGACCCCGACTGGGTCGCGAGCAACTCGTAATAGTCGTGATCGAACAGGTTGCGCACCCAGACAAAGGCGTTCCAGCTGCCCGGCGCCTTGAAACCCGCACGCACGTTCGACAGGCTGTACCCGTTGATGTCGGTATAGGCCGAGCGCGACGGGTTGGACGAGAATTTGGAACGGTAGCTGCCGTCATAACCCAGATAGAATTGCCCCTCGGTCCCCGCCACGGTCGCGGGCAAATCATACTCCGCTCCGTAGGAGAAGGCCCAGCGCGACACGCCCAGCAGCCACTGGCCCGAGATGTTGCAGTAGGGCAGCGAAGCGCCCGGTGTCCCCGCCGCGGCGGGCGTGCCGACGATCTGGCCGTTGACCACCGGCAGTGCGGTTCCGCCCGACAGCTCGGGCGGGCAAGGCGCGTTGGTGAAGCGGGTATAGCGCGCGTCTGTAAAGGCCGCATTGGCATAGACGTTGAACCGGCTGGTCGGGCGGAAGGCCGAGTCGATCTCCACGCCGCGCGTCCGCACGCGGCCCGCATTGGCCAGATAGCCGCGCAGGACGTTGACCTGAAGGTTGTTCACCGTCGCCTGATAATTACCGATCTCGGTCCAGAAGCCCGCGATGTTCACGGTCGCGCGGCGGTCGGCGAACTGGGTCTTCAGTCCCAGCTCGAAATGATTGACCTTTTCGGGCCGCACCGTCTGCGTCGCCAGGATCGGGTTGTTCTGTGCATCGAGCGGCAGTCCGGACAGGTTGATGCCGCCCGACTTATAGCTGCGCGCATAGGTCGCATAATAATGGACGTTGGGGTTGAACTCATAGGCGACGGTCAGGTCGCCCGACAGGTTCCAGTTGGTGAAGGACGGCGTATAATTCTGCGGCGCGAGAACCCCGCGCTGATCGCTGGTCAGCGTCGTGGAGCCCGCCCCGTTGGTCACGACCGAAACATAGGAACCGTCCTTGCGGTCGTAGTTGAGCCGCAGCCCCGGCGAAACCGACAGACGGTCGTCGACATGCCAAGTGAGCTTGCCAAACAGCGCCGCCGAGGTGTTGGTAAAGCCGATCGTATTGCGCGAGGTCTGGCCGTTCAGCGTCGCCGGATTGCGACCGCCCGTACTGGTCGGGTTGAGCAGGAAGGCGCTCGCCGCCGGTCCCTGGACCTGAAGCCCCTGCGTGTCGATCGACTGCCAGAAATAAAAGGCGCCCAGCACATAATCGAGCGTCCGCTTGCCGTTGGAGGCGATACGGAACTCCTGCGTCACCTGGCTCTGCTGCGACGGATTGGCCGAGACGGTGGTGATCGGCAAGCCAATGAAGTCGCGGTCGTTCGACGGGTCCCAATGCCAGAAGCGCCAGGCCGACACGCTGGTCAGCGTCGCCTCCCCTACGTCCCAGTTCGCGACCAGCGACAGCCCGCCCAGCTCCTGCTTGGCACGCAGATCGGTATCCACATCGGTCAGCCTGTCGAAGGCGTTGGTCGAGGGCACGCTATAGCCCTGCGCCGCCGCCAGTGCGGCATATTGCCGGTTGAGCGGGCGCTGCGTCGCCCCCACCCGCGCATAATATTGGACGCAGCAATTGGGGTTCTGCCGCGCATAATCGCCCGACAGGGTCAGGTCGAGCGTCGGTGTCGCGTGCCAGAGAAACTGGCTGCGCAGCGACAGATTGTCCTGGCTGTTCTGCCATTCCTGCTGACGCGTATTGTAGATGGTGCCGCGCCGCGTGGTGATCGAGGTCGACAGGCGGACCGCCACCTTGTCGTCGACCAGCGGGCCGGACACCGACGCCTTGCCCTGAAAGAAGTCGTAATTGCCCGCGCTTAATTCGACCCGCGCCTCGGGCGTGAAGCTCGGCGGACGGGTGATGATGTTGATCGCGCCCGCCGTGGTGTTCTTGCCATAGAGCGTGCCCTGCGGGCCCCGCAGCACCTCGATCCGCTCGGTGTCGGTGAAGTCGAACGTCGCCGAGGCGATGCGGCTGTAATAGACCTGATCGACATAAATGCCGACGCCCTGCTCGATCCCGTCATTGGTCAGCCCGAACGGCGCGCCTAGCCCGCGGATATTGGCGGCGGAATTGCGCGGGTTGGTCGAGTAGAATTGCAGCGTCGGCTGGATCTGGGTCAGGCGATTGACATTGTACGTCCCAGTCTCGGCCAACGCAGTGCCGCCGATCACCGACATGGCGATGGGCACCGACTGGATCGTCTCGGCCCGGCGGCGCGCAGTGACGACGACATCACCCCCGCCCTGCTGCGCCGTGCCTAGCCGTCCTTCGTCGCGACGGGTCTGGTGGGTCTGCTGTTCGGCATTCGGATCGGCTTGCGGATTGGCAGCGACGGTCGTCTGCGCCGCCAGGATCAAGGCCAGGGTCAAGGACATGGAAGCTCCCCTTTTGATTTCATCTCCTATTCACACATCGTTTTAGTAGGCATTCAAGCCTGCCATGGCTTGGGTTGAGCGAAGATTTGCTTTTCGATCCTCAAACGCCCTTGAAGCGATTTTCTTACGAACCATATGGGTTCGCGTGCGGTGCCGATATCGGGCCGCACGGATGGGTCGAACCGCCCCGCGCCGGGGTGAATCGGCCAATCCCGTTTCAATTCGCTTCTGATGGAGGTTTTGACATGCGTATCGATCTGACCCCGTACCGCCGCTCGACCATCGGCTTCGACCGGCTGTTCGATCTGCTGGAGGCCAATTCGCGGGCCAATTCGGCGGAGAATTATCCTCCTTTCAATCTCGAGCGTCTGGCCGACGACCGTTACCGCATCACCTTGGCGGTGGCGGGCTTCAGCCGCGACGAGATCGAGATCACCGCGCAGCAGAACATGCTGCTCGTCACCGGCAAGAAGGATGACAAGGCGGGTTCGCCCAACTTCCTGCATGTCGGTATCGCCAATCGCTCGTTCGAGCGGCGCTTCGAACTGGCGGACTTCGTGTTCGTCGAGGATGCGCGCCTGAACGATGGCCTGCTCGTCATCGACCTCGTCCGCGAGGTGCCCGAGGCGATGAAGCCCAAGACGATCGCGATCAAGACGGGCCAGCCGCTCGCCGCGGTGGAACATCACGCCGATCAGGCTAACGAGGTCAAGGCGGCGTAAACCACTCGACGTCTTTCTCTCCCTGAAGACGTCGCGGGGCGTCCGGACCGACGGGTCCGGGCGCCTTTTGTCTGCCCATCCCAAGGTCCGTTCAGGCTGAGCGAAGTCGAAGCCTACGCTTTGCCGCCCGCCAAATGGACAGGTTTTCCCCTGGCCTTCGACTGCGCTCAGGCTGAACGGAGGCCGGGATCACCCAAAAAGAAAACCCCGCCTCCATCGACTGGGGGCGGGGTTTCAATCACACCAACCGGCTCTGCTTCACCGCCGCTTCGATGAAGCTGGCGAAGAGCGGGTGTGGGTCGAAGGGCTTGGACTTCAGTTCGGGGTGGAACTGCACGCCGACGAACCAGGGATGGTCCGGCCGCTCGACGATTTCGGGCAGCGTGCCGTCGGGCGACATGCCGCTGAACACCAGGCCGCCCTTTTCCAGCGCTTCCTTATACCCGGTATTCACCTCGTAACGGTGACGGTGCCGCTCGGAGATGTCTTCGCCGCCATAGATGGACGCGACGACGCTGTTGCCCGCCAGCTTGGCGTCATAGGCCCCCAGCCGCATCGTGCCGCCCATGTCGCCGCTCGCCTCGCGCTTCTCCAGACCGTCGCGGCCCATCCACTCGGTGATGAGGCCGACGATCGGCTCGGAGGTCGGACCGAACTCGGTCGAGGAGGCGTCCGCGATGCCTGCCAGGTTACGCGCGCCTTCGACGCAGGCCATCTGCATGCCGAAGCAGATGCCGAAATAGGGCACGCGACGTTCGCGGGCGAAGCGGACCGCCTCGATCTTGCCCTGCGCACCGCGCTCGCCGAATGCGCCGGGGACGAGAATGGCGTGGCAGGGTTCCAGCTGCTGCGCGATCTCGCTCTCGTCGCCCTCGAACAGTTCGGCGTCGATCCAGCGGATATGGACCTTCACCTTGTTGGCGATGCCGCCATGCACGAGCGCTTCGTTGAGCGACTTGTAGGCGTCCTGCAGGCCGACATATTTGCCGACCACGCCGATCGTCACTTCGCCTTCCGGATTGACCAGACGGTCGACGATCTCGGTCCAACGCGACAAGTCGGGCGCGCCTTCAGGCTCGATGCCGAATGCGCGCAACACTTCCGAATCGAGACCCTCGGCATGATACTGGAGCGGCACCGCATAGATGCTCTTGGCGTCCAGCGCCGGGATGACGGCCGAGGGCGGCACGTTGCAGAACAGGCCGATCTTGGCGCGGTCCGAGGCGGGCAGCGGATGCTCGCAGCGACAGACCAGAACGTCGGGTGCCACGCCCAGTGCCGCGATCTCGCGCACCGAATGCTGGGTCGGCTTGGTCTTCAACTCGCCCGCCGCCGCGATGTACGGGACCAGCGTGACGTGGATGCTGATCGATTTGCCGCGACCCAGTTCGTTCTTGAGCTGGCGGATCGCCTCGATGAAGGGCAGCGATTCGATGTCGCCGACCGTCCCGCCGATCTCGCACAGGATGAAGTCGATTTCCTTGCCGTTCTCGTCGAGCGTGTCGGCCTTGGCGAACGCCTTGATCGCGTCGGTGACGTGCGGGATCACCTGGACGGTCGCGCCCAGATAGTCGCCGCGCCGCTCGCGCTCGATGATCGTCTTGTAGATACGGCCCGAGGTGACGTTGTCCGACTGGCGCGAGGATACGCCGGTGAACCGTTCATAGTGACCCAGGTCGAGATCGGTCTCGGCCCCGTCGTCGGTCACATAGACTTCGCCGTGCTGATACGGGCTCATCGTGCCCGGATCGACGTTGAGATAGGGATCGAACTTGCGGATGCGCACGCTATAGCCGCGCGCCTGCAAGAGAGCCGCAAGAGAGGCCGCCATGAGGCCTTTGCCGAGCGACGAAACCACGCCGCCGGTGATGAAGATATACCGCGCCATGGGAAGAATCGCCTAGCTTGGATGGGGTGGATACGACAACAGCAAAGATGCGCGCCGCCGGAATTTATCGGCGGCGCGTTGGCCTATGCTGCGATGGAAACGAGGTTTAGCGGGCGAGCGGAACCGCCGAATTGTCCGCCGGTGCCTGGGCGGGAGCCGCACCGGTCGGGACCGGGGCGGGCGCGGGCTGGGTGATCGGAGCCTGAGTCGCGGGCGTGCGGGCCAGCGAGGTATCGATGGCGGGCGCGCCGCGCGTCGCGGCCAGAACCGCCAGCAGGATCGAGAAGCCGACGAACGCCGTCGCCAGCACCGCCGTCGCGCGGCTGAGGAAGTCCGCCGCGCCGCGCGCCGACATCAGCCCCGACGGGCTGCCCCCCATGCCCAGACCGCCGCCTTCCGACCGCTGCATGAGGATCACCGTGACCAGGGTCGCGGCGATGATGGCGTGGATGACGAGCAGAAATGCGAACATGAGGCGCGTATGATCCCGAACAAGGGGTGTGCGAAACCGCGCACATAGGCGACGTGCGTGGCAGGATCAACCTCATGGCGAGCCAGCGCCTCCAGGCCCTGCCATCCATCCCCTGAAAAGGTTCCGGAAAATCACTGACGCAAGTTGTTCACCTCATCGGAACAGGAGTGAAACCACCACGGATAAAGGGCGTTATGACTTCGAAACAACGCCCGGCAAAGCCCGGCACAGCCATTGGAATCGCCATCGTGTCCAATCCGCACGACCCGCAGTCGCTGTTCGCCTGGATGAGCGCCCTTGTCGATTATGTCCGGTCGGGGGAACCCGATCTGACCAACCGACAAATGGCTTTGCTGCTCGTCGTATATCTGCGTCCCGGCCCGCATACGGTGCGCGGTTTGGCGCGCGCCTTGAACGTCTCGAAACCTGTCGTTACCCGCGCCTTGAATAGACTGGGAACGCTGGGCTATCTGCGCCGCCAACGCGATGATAGCGACAAGCGTAACATCTTTGTCGCCAGGACACCTGAAGGGGCGGACTTTCTTGAAGAATTCGGACATTTCATCGGCGCCGGCGACGCCCCAGCTCTCCAGCGGGCCAGCGCGTAAGAGCTTCGCCCTGCAGGGGCGTACCGTCGACCTTGACCCGCGCACCCATGCGGTCCGACCCGATCTAGCCGATGTCCGGCTTGCTGAATACGTATTCGCGCCGCATTATGCCGCGCCTTTGCCCTACAGGACCAACGCGCCGGTGACGCTTCGCGAGGGGCGCGCCCTGAACAGTGCCGTCCTGGCCGAGCTGCGGTCGGGCGAAACGTTCGAGGTGCTGGAGCTGGCGGGCGGCAACGCGTGGGGTATCGCTGCCCATCTCGGGCTGGTCGGCTATTGCGATGCTGGGCTGTTGGAGCGGGTGCAGTGACGAAGACGGTCTTCATCGATGGCGGCGCGGGCACGACGGGGCTGGAAATCGCCGATCGGCTGGCGGGTCGCCCGGACCTGTCGATCCTGACCCTGCCCGATGACCGCCGCAAGGATGCCGAGGCGCGCCGCGAGGCGATCAACGAGGCCGATTTCGTCATCCTCTGCTTGCCTGACGATGCCGCGCGCGAGGCCGTGTCGCTGATCGCCAATGATCGGACCCGCGTGGTCGATGCCTCGACCGCGCACCGGACCGCCTCGGGCTGGGTCTATGGTTTCGCCGAGCTGGAGCCGGAGCAGCGGGACAGGATCGCCTCGGCGCGGTTCGTGTCCAATCCCGGCTGCTATCCGACCGGCTTCCTCGCTCTCGTCCGCCCGCTGGTGCGCGCCGGGATCGTTCCCGCCGACTTCCCGGTGACGGTCAACGCCGCCTCGGGCTATTCGGGCGGCGGCAAGGCGATGATCGCCGAATATGAGACCGCCACCGAGCGCGCCTTTCGCCCCTATGGCCTAAGCCTCGCCCACAAGCACGCGCCGGAGATGCAGCGTCATTCGGGCCTGACCCACGCGCCGATCTTCGCGCCGTCCGTGGTCGACACCTATCGCGGCATGGTCGTCGAGGTGCCCCTGGCCCTCTACGCCCTGCCGGGCGCGCCCTCGCTCGACCGCGTGACGCAGGCGCTGGCCGAGGCCTATGCCGACAGCCGCATCGTACGTTTTTCGGCGGATGCCGTAGCGGCGGTGAATATCGAGGAAAATGCCGGAACCGACCGGATGACCTTGCGCGTCTGCGGCAATGCGGCCACGGGACAAGCGCGACTGATCGCCACGCTCGACAATCTGGGCAAGGGTGCCGGGGGTGCGGCGGTCCAGAACCTGAACATCATGGCCGGGCTCGATCCGACCGCTGGCCTCGTGCTCTAAGGAGACGTCATGACGCGCAATCCCGTTGGCAAGCTGCTGCTGTTCGGCGCGACCGGCGATCTGGCGCAGCGGATGCTGCTGCCCTCGCTGTTCAACCTCCATTCGGACGGGCTGCTGCCCGATGGGCTGACCATCACCGGCACGGCGCGGTCAGATCATGACGATGCCAGCTTCCGCGAGTTCGCCGCCAAGGCGCTCGACACCTTCCTGCCCGACGACCGCAAGGATACCGACAAGATCGCCAGCTTCCTGGAGCGGGTGCAGTATCAGTCGCTCGACGCCTCCTCGATGGACGGCTTCCCGGCGCTGGCGGAGAAGGTCGGCGACGTGTCGAACGGCCTCGCCATTTATCTGTCGACCGCGCCCAGCCTGTTCGAGTCGACCATCAAGGGCCTCGAATCGGTCGGCCTTGCAGGCGAGACGGTGCGGATCGGCCTGGAAAAGCCGCTCGGCTACGACCTCGCCTCGTCCAAGGAGATCAACGACGCGGTCGCCTTCGGCTTCCCCGAGGAGCGGACCTTCCGCATCGACCATTATCTGGGCAAGGAGACCGTCCAGAACATCCTGGCGCTGCGCTTCGGCAATTTCTTCTTCGAGCCGATCTGGAACGCGCACGGCATCGACAATGTGCAGATCACCATCGCCGAGACGGTCGGGCTGGAGGATCGCGCGGGCTATTATGAAGGCGCAGGCGCGCTGCGCGACATGGTGCAGAACCATATCCTGCAACTGCTCGCGCTCGTCGCGATGGAGCCGCCCGCCCGTTATGACGGCAATTCGATCCGCGACGAAAAGGCCAAGGTCTTCCGCTCGCTGCGTCTGATGACGCCCGAGGAAGTGCCGAACAACACCGTCACCGGACAGTATTCGGACGGCGCGGTCGGCGGGAAGATCGTCGGTTCCTATGCGGACGAGTTGGGCAAGCCGTCCAAGACCGAAACCTTCGTCGCGATCAAGGCGCATGTCGACAATTGGCGCTGGCAGGGCGTGCCCTTCTATCTGCGCACCGGCAAGCGCATGGCCGCGCGCCGTTCCGAGATTGCTATCCAGTTCAAGCCGGTGCCGCACTCGATGTTCGCCGGGCGCGGTGGCCTGCTCCAGCCCAACACGCTGGTCATCCGCCTGCAGCCTGAGGAATATATCCAGCTGCTGGTGATGGCGAAGGAGCCGGGCCTCGACCGCGACGGCATCCGCCTGCGCGAGGTCCCGCTGAACCTGTCGCTCGACGCCGAGTTCGCAGGGACCCGCCGCCGCATCGCCTATGAGCGGCTGCTGCTCGACCTGATTGAGGGCGACCAGACGCTGTTCGTCCGTCGCGACGAGGTGGAGGCGCAGTGGACCTGGATCGACGCGATCCGCGCCGGTTGGGACGCCAATGACGTCAAGCCCAAGACCTATCCGAGCGGCAGCTGGGGCCCGTCCTCCGCGATCGCGCTGACCGAGCGCGACGGGGTACACTGGCAGGACGACTGACCGCCGCCCCGATCGGGAGGGCGAAGACTTTGGCGCGATATGGCCCGCCCGCGCGGCGGGTCCTACCTTGCGCCCCGAATATCTAGGACAGGATGACATGACCGACGAAATCGAATGGTGGGATTACGAAGACACCACCGAAATGGCGAACGCGCTGGCGGGCGACATCCAGTTCATCATCGAAAGCGCGATCGAAGCACGCGGCGCGGCGGTGATCGCGTTGTCGGGTGGCAAGACGCCGATCCCGGTCTATGAAAAGCTGGCCCAGGCCAAGCTCGACTGGAAGCGCGTGACCATCGTCCCCGCCGACGAGCGTATCGTGCCGCTGGGCGATCCGCTGTCCAACGTGACGATGATCGGCAAGATCTTCCTGCCCAAGGGCGCGCGCGTCATGCCGATCGTGCCGCAGGCGACCTCGGACTATAAAGCCGCAGGGCGCTCGGCCGATGCGCTGATGCAGGAATTGCACTGGCCGCTCGACTTGGTGCTGCTGGGCATGGGCGCGGACGGGCACACCGCCTCGATCTTCCCCGGCCCAGACTATGACGAAGCGCTCAACGGCCCGAAGGAGCGCCGCGCGCTGGGCCTGATGCCCGATCCCCTGCCGCCCGAGGCGCCTGTCGCCCGCGTGACGCTCAGCCGGGCGGGCATCGTCTCGGCCCGCTCGATCATGTTCGCCATCTCGGGCCCTGCCAAGAAGAAGGTGCTCGAAGACGCGATCAAGGAAGGCGCATCCTCGCCCTATCCGGTCGGCCGCGTGCTGGCCGAGGTCGAGCTGCCGATCGACATCCACTGGAGCGAGCAATGAGCCTCAACGCCGCCGTCTCTGCCGTCACCGACCGGGTCATCGAACGCTCGCGTCCGGGCCGCCAGGCCTATCTCGACCTGATCGCACACGAGGCCGAGACGGCGGTACGCCGCCCCAATCTGGGCTGCGCCAACCTCGCCCACGCCTATGCCGGGACCGAGGAAGATCGCGACGCCATGAAGGCGGATCGCGGCATGAATATCGGCATCGTGTCGGCCTATAACGACATGTTGTCGGCCCATGCCGTCTATTATCGCTATCCCGAACTGATGAAGGTCTGGGCGCGCGAGGTCGGCGCGACGGCGCAGGTGGCGGGTGGCGTGCCCGCCATGTGCGACGGCGTGACGCAGGGCTATGCGGGCATGGAGCTGTCGCTGTTCAGCCGTGACACCATCGCGCTGTCGACGGCGGTCGCGCTGAGCCACGGCACCTTCGAGGGGGCCGCGCTGCTCGGTATCTGCGACAAGATCGTGCCCGGCCTGTTGATGGGCGCGCTGCGCTTTGGCCATCTGCCGATGATCCTGGTCCCCGGCGGCCCGATGCCCACCGGCCTGCCCAACAAGCAGAAGGCCGCCGTCCGCGAAGCCTTTGCCGAGGGCAAGGCGGGCCGCGACGAACTTCTCGACGCCGAGATCGCGGCCTATCATTCGAAGGGCACCTGCACCTTTTACGGCACCGCCAACACCAACCAGATGATGATGGAGGTGATGGGCCTGCACATGCCGGGTGCCGCCTTCGTCAATCCGGGCACCAAGCTACGCCAGGAACTTAGCCGCGCCGCCGTTCACCGGCTGGCCGCGATCGGCCAGCGCGGCGACGATTATCGCCCGCTGGGGCGTTGCGTCGATGAAAAGGCGATCGTCAACGCGGCGGTCGGCCTGCTCGCGACCGGCGGCTCGACTAACCATCTGATCCACCTGCCCGCCATCGCGCGCGCGGCGGGGATCATCATCGACTGGGAGGATATGGATCGCCTGTCGGCCGCCGTACCGCTGATCGCGCGCGTCTATCCCAACGGTTCGGCCGATGTGAACGGGTTCGAGGCGGCGGGCGGCATGCCCTATGTCATCCGCGAGTTGCTCTCGGCCGGGCTGCTCCACCGTGACATCATGACGGTCGCGGGCAAGGACCTGTCCGATTACGGCCAGACGGCGGTGATCGCGGACGACAAGCTCGCCTGGACCCCGGTCGGCGACAGCGGCGACGAGACGATCCTGCGCCCGGCCGCCGCGCCCTTCTCGGCCGATGGCGGGATGCGCATCCTGTCGGGCAATCTCGGTCGCGCCTGCATCAAGGTGTCGGCGGTCGAACGCGAACGCTGGATCATCGAGGCGCCGGCCCGCGTCTTTTCCGACCAGTCCGAAGTCCAAGCCGCGTTCAAGGCAGGCGAGTTGGAGCGCGACGTGGTGGTCGTGGTCCGCTTCCAGGGGCCCAAGGCCAACGGCATGCCCGAACTGCACAAGCTGACCCCGCCGCTGGGCGTGCTCCAGAACCGGGGCTTCAAGGTGGCACTCGTCACCGATGGCCGCATGTCGGGCGCCAGCGGCAAGGTGCCCTGCGCCATCCATCTCAGCCCCGAGGCGATCGGCGGCGGCGCGATCGGTCTGATCCGCGACGGCGACATCGTCCGTCTGGACGCAGTCGAGGGCAAGCTGAACGCGCTGGTCGATCCGGTGGAATGGGCCGCGCGCGAGCAGGCGGCGACGCCCGCCCCCGCGCAGGGCATGGGCCGCGAGTTGTTCGCGCTGTTCCGCCAGGCCGCCGACGAAGCCGAGAAGGGCGCATCGCCCATTCTCGCAGGCGCCGGTCTGTAAAAGAATAAAGGGGGAGAGGATCATGGAAATCGTAGCCGTCGACATCGGGGGCACGCATGCGCGCTTCGCGATCGCCGAGGTCGAGAATGGCCGCGTGGTAAAGCTGGGCGAGCCCTGCACGCAGAAGACCGCCGAGCACGCCTCGCTCCAGACCGCGTGGCAGGCGTTCGAGGCGCATCTGGGCCGCCCGCTGCCCAAGGCGGCCTCGCTCGCCATCGCCTCGCCCATCACCGGCGACGTGATCCGCATGACCAACAACCCCTGGGTCATCCGCCCCTCGCTGATCCCCGAGCGGCTGGGCGCGGACGTCTATACGGTCATCAACGATTTCGGCGCGGTCGGCCACGCCGTCGCGCAGGTGCCGCAGGAGGACTTCCTCCATATCTGCGGCCCCGACGAGCCGATGCCCGAACACGGCGTCGTCACCGTCTGCGGCCCCGGCACGGGCCTGGGCGTCGCACAGGTTCTGATGACGCCCAACCGCTATCACGTCATCGAGACCGAGGGCGGGCATATGGACTATGCCCCGCTTGACGGGATCGAGGATGCGATCCTGAAGCGCCTGCGCCGGACCTATACCCGCGTGTCGTGCGAGCGCATCTGCTCCGGCCCTGGCATCGTCGCTATCTATGAGACGCTGGCCTCGCTGGAAGGCCGTGCGGTGCCCAGCCGCGACGACCGCGAAATCTGGACCGAGGCGCTGGACGGCACTGATTCGATCGCGCTCGCTGCGCTTGACCGCTTCTGTCTGGCGCTCGGCGCGGTGGCGGGCGACTTCGCGCTGGCGCAGGGTGCCAAGACCGTCGTGATCGCGGGCGGCCTCGGCTACCGGATCAAGGACAAGCTGCTGCGTTCGGGCTTCGACCAGCGCTTCGTCGCCAAGGGCCGGTTCCAGTCGCTGATGGCGCGCATCCCCGTCAAGCTCATCACCCATCCCCAGCCCGGCCTGTTCGGTGCAGCCGCGGCCTTTGCCCAGGAGCATTCATGACCGACATCGCCACCATCATGCGCACCAGCGCGGTCATCCCCGTGCTGGTCATCGACGACGCCGCCACCGCCAAGCCGCTGGCCGAGGCGCTGGTCGCGGGCGGACTGAAGGTGCTGGAGGTGACGCTGCGCACCCCCGCCGCGCTGGAAGCCATGGCCGAGATGAAGAAGGTCCCCGGCGCGATCGTCGGCGCTGGCACCGTCGTCAACGAGCAGCAGCTGCGCGACGTGGCCGATGCGGGCGCCGAGTTCATCGTCTCGCCAGGCCTGACCGATCGCCTAGGCGCGGCGGTGATCGACAGCGGTATTCCCTATTTGCCCGGTATCGCCAATGCGGGCGACATCATGCGCGGACTGGATCTGGGCCTGACCCATTTCAAGTTCTTCCCGGCCGAGACCAGCGGCGGGTTGAAGGCACTGAAGGCGCTGGCCGCGCCCTTCTACCAGGCGCGCTTCTGCCCGACCGGCGGCATCACCGAAGCGAGCGCCCCCGACTGGCTGGCCTTCGACCGCGTCCTGTGCGTCGGCGGCAGCTGGGTGACGGGCGGATCGATGGCCGATGTGGAGGCCAAGGCGCGCGCGGCAGCGGCGCTGCGCGGGTAATGCTTTTTCCTCCCCTGTAAGGGGAGGGGGACCATGCTCAGCATGGTGGAGGGGTGTCCCGCTCTCGATAGGGTGACACCCCTCCGACGCGCGCCGCGCGCCACCTCCCCTTACAGGGGAGGAAATGTTTGCGCCTCCAACAACCACTGCCGAAACGCCCGCATCGCCAGCCCTTCCTTGCGCGACAGCAACCGCGTCAGCCAGTAGCGCCCCGCATCGATCTCCAGCGCAAAGGGCTGGATCAGTTGCTCCGCCGCCAGTTCGCGCAGGAACATCGCGCGCGGGGCCAGAGCCACGCCGAGCCCGGCCATCGCCGCCCCCGCCATCAGTGCCGAGCTGTCGAACATCGGCCCGCGCAGGGCCGGAGTGGGAACGCCCGCCGCCCCGAACCACCGCTCCCATTCGCTGACCCGATAGGAGCGCAGCAGCCTTTCGCGTGTTAGATCCTCGGGCCGCCGCAGCCGCTCGGCGATCCGGGGCGAGCATAAGGGCGTTAGCGGCGCCGCCTGCAACGGCTCGGCATGGGTGCCATGCCACGCCCCGTCACCAAAACGGATCGCGTAATCCAGCCCCTCTCCGGCCAGATCGACCCGGTTGTTGTTGATCGACACACGCACGTCGATGTGCGGATGGGTCGCGGCGAAATCGTCCAGCCGCTCGAGCAGCCATCCGGTCGCGAAAGTCCCCACCACGCCCAATCCTAACGCATATTGGAACCGCCCATCCGCGAACCGGTCCAGCGTCGCGCCGATCCGGTCGAACGTCTCGGCGAGTACCGGGACCAGCGCATGACCGTCATCGGTCAGTGCCAGCCCGCGCGGCAAACGATGGAACAGCCGAGCGCCCAGCCGCTTTTCCAGCGCCGCGACCTGATGGCTGACCGCGCCCTGGCTGACGCAGAGCTCGATCGCCGCGCGGGTGAAGCTCAGATGGCGCGCCGCCGCCTCGAAGGCACGCAGGGCGTTGAGCGGGAGTTGGGCGCGGTCCATGGCCCACCATGAATTTCTCTCATGCCTCTGTCGAGGGAAGATGCTTTGTGGCGTCGGGTGATGCGATCCATCATGCCGGCCAAGGAGACCCATCATGCTTGCCAGACCGACCCTGCTCTCGCTGATCGCCATCGTCGCCGCGCCGTCGCTGTCCCGGACGCCCGACCCGCTGACCCGGCCGATCGTGACCGAGCATACAGCGGAATGGCTCGCGCCGCGTCTGCCGGTGAAGGTTTATGGCAACACCTATCTGGTCGGCTTCGGCGGGCTGAACGTCGCGCTGATCGATACGGGCAAGGGCCTAATCCTGATCGACGGCGCCTTGCCCCAGGCCGCGCCCGCCATCCTCGCCAATGTCGCAAAGCTCGGCTTCGCGCCGCGTGACATCAAATATATTCTCAGCACCGAACCGCATTTCGACCATGCGGGCGGTCTTGCCGCGCTGGCCCGCGACACCGGCGCGACAGTGGTCGCCAGCCCCCGCGGAGCCGAGGGGCTGCGCACCGGGCGGCTGGCGGCGGATGATCCGCAGCGCGGTTATGACAGCCGCTTCCCGCCCGTCCGCACGGTGCAGGTCATTCAGGACGGCGAGCGGCTGGCGCTGGGCAGCACCGTCGTCACCGCCCGCGCTACGCCGGGGCATACCATGGGCAGCATGAGCTGGAGTTGGCGCGCCTGCGAAGGCCAACGGTGCAAGGCGATCGTCTTCGCCTCCAGCCTCAACCCGGTCTCAACCGACGATTATCGCTTCTCCGCGCCCGCGAACAACGCGGTGGTGGCAGCCTTCGCACGCGGCCAAGCGGCGATGCGCGCCCTGCCCTGCGACATTCTGATTACCGCCCATGCCGATCAGGACGGCGCGACCAGTCGGTTCCTGACGACGCCAGGCGCCTGCCGCGCCTATGAGGCGGCGTCGCAGCGGAAAGTCACGCAACGCCTCCGGGAAGAGGCGCGCTGATCGTCACATCTCGCCGCGCTGACGACGGATCGCGTACCATTTCTGCACATTGGCATTATGCTGCGCCAGCGTGTCGGCAAAGACATGGCCGCCTGATCCGTCCGCGACGAAATAGAGCGCCTTGCTGTCCGCCGGGTCCAGCACCGCGTCGATCGAGGCGCGGCCGGGATTGGCGATCGGCCCGACCGGCAGGCCGGGGCTGGCATAGGTGTTGTAACCGTTCTTTGCGTGCAACTCGGAGCGCAGGATACGGCGACCGAGCGGACGGCCTTTGGTGATCGGATAGATGACGGTCGGGTCCGCCTGGAGCGGCATTCCGATACGAAGACGGTTGCCATAGACCGCCGCGACCGTCCGCCGTTCGGACGGCTTGCCGGTTTCCTTCTCGACGATCGAGGCGAGGATGATCGCCTCCTGCGGCGACTTGACCGCGATGCCCGGCTTGCGGTTGGCCCAGGCCTGGGCGAGATAATCCTTCATCGCCTTCTGCATGCGCGCGACGACCGAGGCGCAGGTGTCGCCCTTCTGATAGGCATAGCTGTCGGGCAGGACCGATCCTTCGGCCGGAACCGGCACATCGCCGATCAGGCCATCGGCGCGAATCAGGGCGTCATGGACCAGCACCGAGGGATAACCCTCGGGCACCGGCACCAGCCGCTGGCGGACCTTGCCCTCCTGCAACAGGGTCAGCACGTCATGCGCGCTGGCATGTTCGGGGATGGCATATTCACCCGCCTTGATCGCCCCACCATCCCCGAACAACCGCGCATAAAGGCGAAAACGGCTGGCCGAACGGATCGCACCCGCTTTTTGCAGTTCGTTGGCGGCACGGGCGAGGCTCGCGCCTTCGGGCACCACGACCGCGAGCGGCCGGTCCGCCGGGCCGCTGCCCGCCCAGTCATGCGCGACCCAGGCGAAGACGGCGATGCCGATCAGCCCCAGCAGCAACCCGATACAGCCGACCTTGCGCATATCTCACCCGGTTTTGACTAGGGCGCTGACGCCCGGACATAGAACAACCCCGGCACCGATCCGGGTCCGCTTTGCTGGCCGCCCGATGGCGCGGGCTTGAGCGTTTTGCAAGCGGACCCGGCGGTTGCCGGGGTTTTCTTTGGATAAGCCCACCCTCCGTTCGCACTGAGCGAAGTCGAAGTGCACGTTCCGACCTCAGCCGGAGTCCCGTAGCCTTCGACTTCGCTCAGGCTGAACGGAGGTTGTGCAGGCGAGTTAGATCGCCTTCATCACCAGCGAAGCATTGGTGCCACCAAAGCCGAACGAGTTGTTCAGCACCGCCTTCACCTCACGCTTCTTGGCCTTGTGCGGCACCAGATCGACGCCCTCGGTGCCCTCATCAGGATTGTCGAGGTTCAGCGTCGGCGGCACGATCTGGTCGCGCAGCGCCAGGATGCAGAAGATGCTCTCGACCGCACCCGCGCCGCCCAGCAGATGGCCGATCGCCGACTTGGTGCTCGACATGGACGCACCCGACAGGTCGTCGCCGAACACGCGCTTGGCAGCGGCCAGTTCGATCGTGTCCGCCATGGTTGAGGTGCCATGGGCGTTGATATAATCGATGTCCGACGGCTCCATGCCCGCCTTGCGCAGCGCCATGCGCATCGCGTTCTCGGCGCCCTTGCCCTCGGGATGCGGCGCGGTGACGTGATAGGCATCGCCCGACAGACCATAGCCGACGACCTCGGCATAAATCTTCGCGCCGCGCGCCTTGGCGTGCTCATATTCCTCGAGCACGACGACGCCCGCGCCCTCGCCCATCACGAAGCCGTCGCGGCCCTTGTCATAAGGACGGCTCGCCTCGGTGGGACGGTCGTTCATGCTCATGTTGAGTGCGCGTGCCTGGGCGAAGCCCGCCACGCCGAGCGGGTTGATTGTGCTTTCCGCACCACCTGCCAGCATGATGTCGGCATCGTCGTCGCGGATCATGCGCGCCGCGTCACCGATCGAGTGCGCGCCGGTCGAGCAGGCGGTGACGACCGCGTGGTTCGGGCCCATCAGGCCGTATTTGATGCTGACCTGCCCCGAGATCAGGTTGATCAAGCGGCCATGGACGAAGTGCGGGCTGACCCGGCCGGGGCCGCGCTCATGCAGGTTGACCGATTCGATCTCGATGCCCGGCAGACCGCCGATGCCCGAGCCGATCGACACGCCCGCGCGCAGCTTCGTAGCCTCGTCCATCTCGGTGAGACCGGCGTCTTCCAGCGCCTGTCCGGCGGCGTCGATGCCGTAAACGATGAAGGGATCGACCTGACGCTGGACCTTATGGTCGACGCGCTTGTCGGGGTCGAAGCCATATTCATGATCCTTGGGCTTCACCTCGCACGCGATGGTGCATTTCTGCCCCGTCGTGTCGAAGCGGGTGATCGTCCCCGCGCCCGACTTGCCAGCAATCAGATTGGCCCAGGCGGTTTCGACGTCCGCGCCCAGTGGCGTGACAAGACCCAGACCGGTGACGACGACGCGCCGCATATTCCACTCCATTCCCAAACGAAAACGGCTCCCCGCCCGCTATGTCGGGGTCGGGGAGCCGCTTGAATCCTGGCCTTGGCGGCCCGTTCGGCCCGCATCACCTGCGGGCCGAGGCCCCGGAATTAGGCCTTGTTCTCGTCGATATAGGTGATCGCGTCCTTGACGGTCGTGATCTTCTCGGCGGCATCGTCCGGGATTTCGACACCGAACTCTTCCTCGAACGCCATGACGAGCTCGACGATGTCGAGGCTGTCGGCACCGAGGTCGTCGATGAAGCTCGCGTCCTCGGTCACCTTGTCGGCTTCGACGCCGAGATGCTCGACGACGATCTTCTTCACGCGGTCGGCGGTCTCGCTCATGGTAATCCCTTCTCGTAATTCATCGGGGGTTGATACTTCCTGAACGCACGTAGAACGCGCGCCCTAGTCTGGCAAGCCCGTCCAGCGACGGACTTGGGCCAGGATAAGGTCATTCGTGGCAAATATGCCTTTTACAGCATCGCCATGCCGCCGTTCACGTGCAGCGTCTGGCCGGTGACATAGCCCGCTTCCTTCGACGCCAGATAGACGACGGCGGCACCGATATCCTCGCCCTTGCCCAGATCGCCCGCCGGGATCTTGCCGAGCAGCGCGGCCTTCTGCGCCTCGGGCAGTACGTCGGTCATCGCCGAGCGCATGAAGCCGGGGGCGACGCAGTTGACGGTGACGTTGCGGCTGGCCAGTTCCTGCGCCACCGCCTTCGACATGCCGACGATGCCCGCCTTGGACGCCGCATAATTGGCCTGGCCGGGATTGCCGGTCGCGCCGACGATCGAGGTGATCGAGATGATGCGGCCGAAGCGCGCCTTCATCATCGGCTTGGCGGCGGCGCGGATCAGGCGGAAGGTCGCCTCCAGATTCACGCTGATGACCTGATCCCACTCCTCGTCCTTCATCCGCATGGTCAAGTTGTCGCGGGTGACGCCCGCATTGTTGACCAGGATGTCGAGCTTGCCGCCCAGCGCCTCGACCGCCTGCGGGATCAGCGCATCGACCGCGGCGGGGTCGGACAGGTTGCACGGCACCGCGACATGATCGCCGCCCAGCTCGGCGCGAAACGCCTCCAGCTTATCGATATTGGAACCGGACAGCGCCAGCTTCGCCCCCTGCGCCGCCAACGCCCTGGCCACCGCCGAACCGAGACCGCCCGATGCGCCGGTCACGAGGGCGGTCATTCCTGTCAGGTCGAACATGCTTATTCTCCGATTTTCTTGTTCACGCGAAGCCGCGAAGACGCGATGGGCGTGTAGTCGTTGACGACGCGGCGGAGCCCTTCCTTCAAGGTAGCACCGCCGAAATTGATAAGCAGCCCCAAGGGCTGCTTGGTCAGGCGTAGATAGGTCAGCAATTGTTTTGCATGAGCGGCATTCAGCCGCTCAACGGATTTGATTTCGACCAGGAGGCTTTGCTCAATGAGCAGATCAATGCGAAATGCTCCATCAAATTGCAGCCCGTCAAAGCTGAAATCGACGGCGCGCTGTCGCTCGACCTGATAACCCATGCTGCCGAGCTTGGCCGCTAGGATCGTCTCATAAACGCTTTCCAGCAGCCCAGGCCCCAACTCACGATGAAGGCGCAAGGAAAGGTCAATTACATCAAACGCTATCGTTTCGATGTCCGCCATCTTCGCGTCCTCGCGCCTTCGCGTGAACCAAATCAGAGCTTGGCCAGAAGCCCCTCGATATCGTCCATTGTCACGACACTGACCGCATCCGCATCCGGCGCGATGCGCTTGACCATGGGGCCGAGCACCTTGCCGCCGAACTCTACGAACTGCGTCACACCCGCCGCCGCCATCGCCAGCACCGATTCGCGCCAGCGGACCATGCCCGTCACCTGCGCCACCAGCAGCGCGCGGATCGCACCCGGATCGGCGACCGGCGCGGCTTCGACATTGGCATAGACCGGCACCAGCGGCGCGCGGATCGTCGCCTCGGCCAGCGCGGCGTCCATCGCATCGGCGGCGGGCTGCATCAGCGGGCAGTGGAACGGCGCCGACACCGGCAGCAGGACCGCGCGCTTGGCACCCAGATCCTTGGCCAGCGCCACCGCCTTTTCGATCGCCGCGCGGTGGCCGGAGATCACGACCTGGCTCGGGTCGTTGTCATTGGCGACCGTGCAGACCAGTTCCTCACCGCCCTCCGCCAGGATCGCATCGACCGCCGCGCCCGCGATCGTCTTGGCCTTTTCCAGATCCGCCCCGAGCAGCGCCGCCATCGCGCCCTCGCCCACCGGCACCGCCGCCTGCATCGCCCGGCCGCGCAGCTTCAGCAGGCGCGCCGTCGTCGGCAGGTCGATCGCATCGGCCGCACACAGCGCCGTATATTCGCCCAGCGAGTGGCCCGCAACGAAATCGGCCTTTTCCGACAAGCGGACGCCGCCCTCCTTCTCCAGCACGCGCAGGGTCGCGATGGCGTTCGCCATGATCGCGGGTTGCGCATTCTCGGTCAGGGTCAGCTCGTCGGCGGGTCCCTCGGTCATCAGGCGATAGAGGTGCTGGCCCAGTGCCTCGTCGACCTCCTGGAAGACCTCGCGGGCGACGGGGCTCGCCTCGGCCAGCGCCTTGCCCATGCCGACGGCCTGGCTGCCCTGGCCTGGAAAGATGAATGCACGCATGTTCGTATCTGCCATCAAAGCGTAATAGGATGGCCCGCGCGGTAGAAAGGTCGCCCGCCGCTGGCAAGGGCACGCCCCTTCCCCGCTTGCCTTTTACCCGCAATTCGCTATGAGCCAGCGCACCATTGGGCGGGAAGCACCTGCTTCACCCGCCCTCATGCCTTTTGGCGTGACGGTATTGAAGTATGGAAGACAGCCGGAGGGGCGCACCACATGGGGTGGGCGTCAGCGATCGGCCAACATAAGGTAAGCTGCATGGCTCTTTACGAGCACGTGTTCCTTGCGCGCCAGGATCTGGCACAGGCGCAGGTGGACGCGCTGGCGGAAGCCGCCACGAAGATCGTCGAGGACAATCAGGGCAAGGTCGTGAAGACCGAGACCTGGGGCCTGCGTTCGCTGGCGTACAAGATCGCCAAGAACCGCAAGGCGCATTACGTCATGCTCGAAATCGACGCCCCCGCGGGTGTCGTCGCCGAGCTGGAGCGCCAGACCCAGATCAACGAAGACGTGATCCGCTACATGACCGTCAAGGTTGACGGCCATGAAGAAGGTCCGTCGGTGATGATGCGCAAGCAGGAGCGTGACCGCGAGCGTCGTGCCGATCGTGGCGAACGCCCCGACCGCGCTGACCGCCCCCGTCGTGATCGTGAAGAGGAAGCCGCATAATGGCCCGCCCGTTTTTCCGTCGCCGCAAGAGCTGCCCCTTCTCCGCGAAGGACGCGCCCCGGATCGACTATAAGGACGTCCGTCTGCTTCAGGGCTTCGTGTCCGAGCGCGGCAAGATCGTGCCTTCGCGCATCACCAGCGTGTCGGCCAAGAAGCAGCGCGAACTCGCCCAGGCGATCAAGCGCGCGCGTCATCTGGGCCTCCTGCCCTACGTCGTGAAGTAAGGGGTCTTACAGATGAACGTTATTCTGCTTGAGCGCGTCGAAAAGCTCGGCGCCATCGGCGACGTGGTTTCGGTGAAGGACGGCTATGCCCGTAACTTCCTGCTGCCGCGCAAGAAGGCGCTGCGCGCCAACGAAGCCAACAAGAAGGTGTTCGAGGCCAATCGCGCCCGCATCGAAGCCGAGAACGCGAACCGTCGCGCCGAGGCCGAGGTCGAGTCGAAGACCTTCGAGAACGCCACCGTCACCCTGATCCGTCAGGCGTCGAACGTCGGCCAGCTGTACGGCTCGGTCGCGGTGCGTGACCTGGTCGAGGCGCTGGTCGCCGACGGCCACAAGGTGAACAAGAGCCAGATCGTGCTCGACCGTCCGATCAAGGCGATCGGCCTGTACGACGTGCGCGTCGCGCTTCACCCGGAAGTGGCCGTGACCGTCAAGGTCAACGTCGCCCGCTCGCCGGAAGAAGCCGAGATGCAGGCGCAGGGCGTCGACGTCATGGCCTCGATGTTCGAGCGTGACGAAGCCGGCTTCACCGAGGATTACGATCCCAACGCAGAGCCCGGCGCCACCGCCGAGGTTCAGCCGGAGCAGGAAGAAGCGCAGGGTTAATCCCCCGCTTCGGCTTGCCGCCAAAAAGAAAGGGCCGTCCGGCATGACCGGGCGGCCCTTTTTTGCGTCTTGGGAGAGCGCAACGTACAGGCACCCCAAGGGGCGCCGATTATCTCAGGGACAGGTAACGCACGCGCTGACCACGGCGGCCAGCGGGATGAGGGCGAAGATAATGGCCATGACGTGCTTCATGATCTGACTGCCTACCTGTCCAATGACCGGTTAATACACGGCCAAGTGCAAAAGTTTCGTTACGGTGAACGCCGAAACGCAAAAATTCTCAACTCATCGCTCTATGGGAGCGGTTCACCGTACGCGCAAGAGCAGTGGCTATCGTAGGTTAAGTAGAATTTGGCCTAACCGGTGACTTTTATCGTTCTGGTCCGATGGTGGGCGGGGCAGGTAGTCTGCGAGCCACAGCGCTCCCCCTTCAACATCAGGCATTGCTCGAACGCGCTGTGGCGCCGCGATTGCCGCCGTTAGGTCAGGACGAGGCGTGAGGGACGTTGCGATCAGCTCCGTCCGCTCGCCTCTCACTTTCGCCCGAACAGCTTCTCGATATCCCCGTGCTGCAACTTCACCCAGGTCGGGCGGCCATGGTTGCACTGGCCGGAATGGGGCGTGACCTCCATCTCGCGAAGGAGCGCATTCATCTCGGCGACCGACAGGATGCGGCCTGCGCGCACCGAACCGTGACAGGCCATAGTGGCGGCGACATGGTCCAGCCGTTCGCGCAGCGACAGCGCCTGGTCGAAGGCGGCAAGTTCGTCGGCTAGGTCGGCGACCAGGCCCTTGGGATCGCTCTGACCCAGCAACGCGGGCGTCGCCCGGACCAGCATCGCGGTCGGGCCAAAACGTTCGAGATCGAGGCCGAACTCCACCAATTCCTCGGCACGCGCCTCCAGACGGTCGCAGGCCGGTTCGTCCAGTTCCACGACCTCCGGGATCAGCATCGCCTGCGACGCGACGCGGCCGCCGGTCAGGGCGGCGCGCATCCGCTCCAGCACCAGCCGTTCATGCGCGGCGTGCTGGTCGACCAGCACCAGCCCGTCCTCGGCCTCGGCGACGATATAGGTCTTGGCGACCTGACCTCGCGCGACGCCCATCGGGAATTGGCGGACCTCCGGCGGCGGCGCGAAGGCGGTCTCGGCGCGGGCAAGCGGCGGCGGGGCGGCGAAACCGGGGCGCGGGGCGAATAGCGACTGGCGCTCCATCACCCGGGTTTCGGGCATGGCATGACCCCAGTCGTCGGCGGGCGCAGCGGGCGGCAGAGGCGACGCAACCGTCTCGGCCTGCCACATGGCGAGCGCCGAGTCGGGCGGCCGTTGCACGCTGCGATGCCCCGCTTCGTCGAGCGCGCGGCGCAGGCCGGACACGATCATGCCCCGGATCAGCGCGGGGTCGCGAAAGCGGACCTCGGTTTTGGCCGGATGGACGTTCACATCGACTTCCGACGGCGGCATGTCGAGGAACAGCGCCACGACCGCATGACGATCGCGTGGCAACATCTCGGCATAAGCGCCTCTGATCGCGCCCATAAGCAACCGATCGCGGACGGGCCGACCGTTGACGAACAGATATTGGTGGTCGGCGATGCCCCGGTTGAAGGTGGGCAACCCCGCCACGCCCCCCAGCGACACCGTGTCGCGAACCCAGTCGATCGCCACCGAATTCTCGGCCAGCGCCCGGTCGGTCAGGCCAGCGACCCGCCCCGGCCGCTCCTCGCCGCCCGGCACGGTCAGCACCCGCCGCCCGTCATGCTCCAGCGTGAAGGCGATGTCCGGCCGCGCCATCGCCAGGCGGCGGACCATGTCGAGGCAGGCGGCATATTCCGAACGCGGCGAGCGCAGGAACTTGCGCCGCGCAGGCACGCGCGCGAACAGGTTCTCGACCACGATCCGGGTGCCCGGCGGCACGGCGGCGGGCCCATCGCGCAGCACCTCGCCATTGTCGACGACGCGGCTCCATCCGTCGCGGCCCGCCGGCCGGCTCTCGATCGTCACCCGCGCGACGCTGGCGATCGAGGGCAGAGCTTCGCCGCGAAATCCGAGGGTTACGACCGATTCGATCGCCTCGTCCGGCAATTTAGAGGTGCAGTGCCGCTCCAGCGCCAGCGCCATGTCGTCGGCCGACATGCCGCATCCGTCATCCGCCACCTCGATCCGGCCGATCCCGCCCTGCCCGATCGAAACCGCGATCCGGGTCGCGCCCGCATCGATCGAGTTTTCGACCAGTTCCTTCAACGCACTGGCGGGCCTTTCCACCACTTCACCGGCCGCGATACGATTGACGAGATGGGGAGGCAGACGCCGTATTGACATGCGGCAAACCCTAGCCCAAGCGACGGCATCCCGCGACCCCGCAAATGACGGTGCAGGTGCCTGTGACGGCTCTTGGCGGCGGTTCGGGATATGAAACGCGCCCACCCGGTCCACCAGACGGAACGAAAGCCTCGATGCCCCTTCCCCGCTTCCTGAAATTCATGTCGCAAGACATGGCGATCGACCTCGGCACCGCGAACACCGTGGTCTATGTCCGCGGACGCGGCATCGTGCTCAACGAGCCGTCCGTCGTCGCGGTCGAGACGATCAACGGTATCAAGCGCGTGAAGGCGGTCGGCGACGACGCCAAGCTGATGATGGGCAAGACCCCCGGCAATATCGAGGCGATCCGCCCGCTCCGCGATGGCGTGATCGCGGACATCGACGTCGCCGAACAGATGATCAAGCACTTCATCCTGAAGGTGCATGGCCCGCGCAAGTTCGCGCGCTGGCCAGAGATCGTGATCTGCGTGCCCTCGGGTTCGACCAAGGTGGAACGCCGCGCGATCCGCGACGCCGCCTCCAACGCCGGGGCGAGCCAGGTCTTCCTGATCGAGGAGCCGATGGCTGCCGCGATCGGCGCCGACATGCCGGTCACCGAGCCGATCGGTTCGATGGTCGTGGACATCGGCGGCGGCACGACCGAAGTCGCGGTCCTGAGCTTGCGCGGCCTGGCCTACACCACGTCGGTCCGCGTCGGCGGCGACAAGATGGACGAGTCGATCGTCTCCTATGTCCGCCGCAACCACAATCTGCTGATCGGCGAAGCCACCGCCGAGCGGATCAAGCAGGAAGTCGGCATCGCGCGTCCCCCGGCGGACGGCATCGGCGTGACGATCCAGATCAAGGGCCGCGACCTCGTCAACGGGGTGCCCAAGGAAATCCAGATCAACCAGGGCCAGATCGCCGAGGCGCTGTCCGAGCCGGTGGCGACCATCGTCGAGGGCGTTCGTGTTGCCCTGGAAAACACCGCGCCCGAACTGGCCGCCGATATCGTCGACCAGGGCATCGTCCTGACCGGCGGCGGCGCGCTGCTCGAAGGGTTGGACGAGGTGCTGCGCGACGAAACCGGCCTGCCGGTGACGGTGGCGGAGGATCCGCTGACCTGCGTCGCGCTGGGCACCGGCCGCGCGCTGGAAGACCCGATGTATCGCGGCGTCCTGCTGAACGGCTAACCTCCAGCATAAGGGGACCGGCGCATGGCGCCCGCCCGCGACCGTCGCACAGGGTTTTCGCGACGGCGGCAATATGGAGCTTTCCTGGCCTATGTGCTCGCGGTGGCGGGTGCGGTGGTGGGCGTGGTGCTGCTTGTCGCATCGACGTTCAACCCGCCCGCCTTTGCCGCCCTGCGCATGACGCTGGGCAGCGTGGCCGCGCCCGTTTCCGGCGCGTTCGTCGCCGTCGGGGACGCGGTCAGCGGCGTGCCCGACACGATCGGCCATTATTTCTTCGTCCATTCCGAAAACGAACGTCTGCGCGCCGAGCTGGATCAGTCACGCAAGGTCCTGCTCACCGCGCGAACCATCGCCTATGACAATCGCCGCCTGCGCCGCTTGCTGGCGGTGCGCGACCGGACGCCCGATACGGTGGCGACCGCGCGGCTGGTCAGTTCGACGGGATCGAGCGGCCGTCGCTTCGCGCTTCTCAACGCGGGACGCTGGCAGGGTGTGACCCCCGGCATGGCGGTGCGCGGGCCCGAGGGGCTGATCGGTCGCGTGACGGAGGCGGGCCCCGCCGCCGCGCGCGTCCTGCTGCTGACCGATCCGGAGAGCATCGTGCCGGTGCGGCGCACCCGTGACGGCATGCCCGCCATCGCGGTGGGCCGCGGCGACGGGACGCTCGACGTGCGCTCGGTCAACACCAACGTCCGGCTGGGCAAGGGCGACCTGTTCGTCACCTCGGGCACCGGCGGGCTGTACGCGCCCAATATCCCCGTTGCGCGCATCCAGACCGATGGCGGCGACGTGGCGGTGGCGCGACCCTTCATCCATCCCGACACGCTGGATTTCGCGATCGTTCAGCGCGCCTTCATGCCGATGCCGCCATCAGCGCCGGCACCCCGGCCGTGACCCTAGACGCCTATAATCCCTTCGACCCCGGACTGCCCCCCGCCCGCGCCCGTGCGCTGCCGTGGTTGACCGTGATGGCCGGATCGCTGACCGCCATCGTGCCGGTGGTCGCGATCGTACCGTTGCAGCCGCCGATGGGCTTGCTGATGCTGCTCGCCTGGCGGCTGGTCGCGCGTTTTGCGCTGCGCCTGTGGGCGGCCGCCCCGCTCGGGCTGTTCGACGACCTGGTATCGGGGCAGCCGCTCGGCTCCGCCGTTCTGCTCTGGTCGCTGACGTCGCTGGCGATCGATCTGTTCGAGCACCGGCTGGTGTTCCGCGATTTCTGGCAGGATTGGCTGATCGCCAGCGGCGCCATCGCCTTCTGCCTGATCGCGGGGCGCTTCCTGGCGGTGCCGGTCGGCGCGCAGGTCGACGCACCGCTGGTCATCCAGATCGCGATCACCATCCTGCTTTTCCCGATGGCGACGCGGCTGGTCGCGTGGATCGATCGCAAACGCGGCCGGAATGAGGTAGGGGCCTGAGCATGGATCGCCCCGGCCGGATCATGACCGAGGCCGCGCAGGCCTATAGCTTTTCGCGCCGTGCCTTCGTGCTGGGCGCGGCCCAGGCGGGTGTCGGCCTGATGCTCGCCGGGCGGATGGCGTGGCTGTCGATCGCGCAGAACGAAAAGTACAACCTTCTCTCCGAGAGCAACCGCGTCAACACGACGATGATCCCGCCGCGACGCGGCTGGCTGATCGACCGGCATGGCATGCCCATCGCCAACAACCGGACGGACTTCCGCGTCGACATCATCCCCGACCGGCTGGAGGACAAGGACCGGGTGCTGGAACTGCTCCGCCGGATCCTGAAACTGGACGACGAGGCGATGAACCGCATCCGCCTCGACCTGGAACATGCCGCGGGTTTCCAGCCGGTGCAGGTCGCCGAGCGGCTCGACTGGGAACGCTTCGCGGCGGTTAGCGTCCGCCTGCCCGAGTTGCCGGGCGTCCAGCCTACGCGCGGCTTTGCCCGCTTCTACCCCGCAGGTCCCGCCGTTGCGCACCTGACCGGCTATGTCGGCACGCCCACCGCCGAGCAGTTCAAGGCGACGCATGACCAGTTGCTCGTCACCCCCGGCTTCAAGCTGGGCAAGGACGGGCTGGAAAAGATGCTGGAGCCGTATTTGCGCGGCAAGCCCGGTGCCAAGCGCGTCGAAGTGACCGCGCGGGGAAAGGTCGTGGCCGAGTTGGCCACCCGCCCCGACACACCCGGCAAGAATATCCGCCTGACCATAGATGCGGGGCTGCAGGAATATGCCGCGCGCCGCCTGGGCACCAATTCGGGGTCGGCGGTGGTGCTCGACTGCCGCACCGGCGAGACGCTGGCGATGGTGTCGATGCCCGCCTATGACCCCAACAGCTTCTCCGATGGGATCAGCCATCTCGAATGGTCGATGCTGTCGGAAAACGATCACGTGCCCTTGATGAACAAGGTCACGCAGGGGCTGTATCCGCCCGGCTCGACCGTCAAGCCGATGAACGGTCTGGCGCTGCTGGAGGCGGGCGTCGGGGCGAACGATCGGGTGCTCTGCACCGGCGCGATGCGGGTCGGGACCGGTGTTTTCCACTGCCACAAAAAGGGCGGGCACGGCGCGCTCAACTTGAAGGGCGCGATCGAGCAGAGCTGCGACATCTATTTCTACGAGATGATCCGGCGCATGGGTTATGACCGGATCGCGCCGATCGCGCGGATGGTCGGGCTGGGCCAGAAATTCGACCTGCCGCTGAGCACCCAGCGTTACGGCACCGTGCCAGATGCGGCGTGGAAGCTGAAGAAATACAAGACGAAATGGACCGTCGCCGATGGCCTGAACGCCTCGATCGGTCAGGGCTATGTGCTGGCCAATCCGCTGCAGCTGGCGGTAATGGCGGCGCGGCTCGCGTCCGGGCGGCATCTTCAGCCCAGCATGCTCGCGCATCAGGTTCATCTCGATGCCCCCGCCCTGCCCGTTGCCTCCGAGCATCTGGCGGTGGTGCGCGATGCCATGTTCGGCGTGGTCAACCAGGGCGGCACCGGCGGTGCGGCGCGGATGCTGGTGCCCGGCGTCAGCCTGGCGGCCAAGACCGGCACCGCGCAGGTCCGCCGGATCACCATGGCCGAGCGGCGCATGGGAGTGCTGAAGAACGGACAACTGCCCTTCAAGCTGCGCGATCACGCGCTGCTCGTCTGTTTCGCGCCCGCCGACAATCCCCGCTACGCCGCCGCCGTCGTGCTGGAGCATAACGGCCATACCGTGCGCAATCTCGACGCGCCGCTGATCGGGCGCGACATCATGACCTATCTGTTCGACCGCGACCGGGCATTGGCCTCGCTGGCGGAAGGCGAACCGACCTGGGGCGGCGACATCGCCACCCGGATGCGCGCCGAGGAAGCCGCCTACCGCGCGGCGCATGCCCCTCAGCCCGCTGCCGCCGCGACCAAGACCGATGCGGGCGCCGCGACCGACGCCCCCGCCGTCGAGGCCGCGACCAACGTCTCCGACGCGCAGGCCGAGGCGATGGCGACGCGCGAAACCGATCCTGAAGACGCAGGCGACCCCAATCCATGAGCGGCCCCCGCATCATCCCCGAACCGATCGCGCAGCTGCCCTGGCGGGTCATCCTACTGGTCACCGCCATCGGCTGTTTCGGGCTGGTCGTCCTCTATTCGGCAGCGGGCGGCTCGCTGACCCCCTGGGCCAAGCCGCAGGGCGTGCGCTTCTTCGTCCTGCTGGCCGGATCGCTAGTGCTGTCGCGCCTGCCGCTCGACCTTTGGCGACGGATCGCCATGCCGGGCTATCTGGTGCTGGTCGTCGCCCTGGTACTGGTCGAGTTGCTCGGCGCCGTGCGCGGGGGCAGCCAGCGATGGCTGGACGTCGGCTTCATCCGCCTCCAGCCGTCCGAACTGATGAAGCTGTTCATCGTGCTGGGCGCCGCACGCTTCTACGAACTGATGCCGCCGGCCGAGACACGGCGTTTCTCCGGCATATGGCCCGTCGCGGCGATGATCGCGGTGCCCGCCGCGCTCGTCATGAAGCAGCCCGACCTCGGCACCGCACTGATGATCTGTGCGGGCGGAGCGACGGTCATGTTCCTGGCGGGCGTGCCGCTTCGCCTGTTCATCGGCGGGGCAATGGCGCTGGCGGTGGCGGCGCCGCTGGCGGTCAACTTCGTGCTGCACGATTATCAGCGCAACCGCGTGCTGATCTTCATGAACCCGGAAAGCGATCCGCTGGGCACCGGCTATCATATCAGCCAGTCCAAGATCGCGATCGGATCGGGTGGCATCTGGGGCAAGGGCTTCCTGAACGGCACCCAGAGCCATCTCGACTATCTGCCCGAGGGACATACCGACTTCGTCTTCGCCACCATGGCCGAGGAATGGGGGCTGGTCGGCGGCTGCTTCCTGATCCTGGCCTTCATCCTCGTCATCCGCTGGGGCCTGAACGTCGCGCAGGCGGCGCAGACGCGCTTTGCCCGGCTGACGGCGGCGGGGTTGTCGACCACCATCTTCATCTATGTCATGGTCAATCTGATGATGGTCATGGGCCTGGCGCCCGTGGTCGGAATCCCCCTGCCCCTGGTCAGCTATGGCGGATCGTCGCAGATGACGGTGCTGTTGTGCCTGGGCATCCTGATGGCGATCGACCGCGAAAATCGCCGCCCCGCACGTTGGTAAGGCAAAAATTCGGCAAAAAGCATTTGCAAAGCGGCGGAGGCCTGCTAAAGGCGCGCCTCCCGATCACGAGGCGGGCCGCCGGACGGCCTGACGAGCGTGACGAACGGACGCATAGCTCAGTTGGTAGAGCAGCTGACTCTTAATCAGCGGGTCCTTGGTTCGAGCCCAAGTGCGTCCACCAGTTTCTCCAACGGCCCTGCAGCGATGCGGGGCCGTTGTGCATTGGGCTCCCATGGCCCTCCAGCGGGATGAAGGATTGATGGCAGGATATAAAGTTCCCGGTTTCGCCGATCGCGCATCGGCTTCGCGCGACGCAAAGGCCGCCGCGCTGGAAAAGCTGCGCAACAAGGCCGCGCCCGACCCCGAGGTCGTCGCAGCCCGCGCCGCCGCCCGCGCGGCCAAGGAAGCCGCCGAGGCCGAGCGCCGCGCCGCGCACAAGGCCGCGATCGAGCAGGAAAAGGCCGCCCGTGAGGAAGCCCGCGCCAAGGCGAAGGCCGAGGCCGAGGCTGCCGCAGAGGCCGCTGCCGCCGCTGCACGCCCGCCGGTGGTCCCCACCGCCGCCGAGCTGAAGGCCGCGCGCGACGCCCGCTACGCCGCTCGCAAGGCGCGTCAGGGCAAGTGACCCCGCGCGAGCTGCTGGGCATCGCCGAGGTGCCGGGTGGCGAGCCCCTGCGGCTGTTCCGCCGGGGCAAAGACTTCATGATCGTGCTCGATCGCAATGAACTGATGAGCACGCGCATGAGCGGCTCGGAAGTGGCGCTGGGCACGATGACCTGCGATCGGCTGGGTGGGCGCAGCGCGCCGCATCTGCTGATCGGCGGCTATGGCATGGGCTTTACCTTGCGCGCCGTACTGGCCCGGCTGGGCCGCGATGCGCGGGTGACGGTGGCCGAGCTGGTCCCCGGCATCATCGAATGGGCACGCGGGCCGATGGTCGAGCTGACCGCCGGGTGCCTGGACGATCCGCGCGTGACGCTGGCGATGGGCGATGTCGGCAATGCGATCTATGCGGGGCGCGGGCAATATGACGCGATCCTGCTAGACGTCGATAATGGCCCCGACGGGCTGACCCGCCCGGCCAATGACGGGCTCTATTCGAACCGGGGGCTGGACGAGGCACGGGTCGCGCTGCGTCCCGGCGGCGTGCTGGCCATCTGGTCGGCCGCGCCCGACCCGGTCTTTACCCGGCGGCTGTCGCGTGCGGGATTCCTGGTCGACGAGGTCAAGGTCCGCGCCCGCGAGAACGGCAAGGGCGCGACCCACACCATCTGGTTCGCGACGCCGCGCTGAGATCGCAACGCCGCCCTCACCCTTCCCACCCGCTTAGGCGGGCGGGCCCCTTCCCTCTCCCGATGGGAGAGGGAGGGAGGCGCGAAGCGCCGGAAGGGTGAGGGTGTTCGGCAGATCAATCCTCCCGCTTGGCGCCGTCCAGCTCTTTGCGAACCCGCTCCTGCTCCACCGCATCCCGCCACTTTTCGGCCTTAGTCCGTCCGAACCGCACGCGGTTCTCCGCCGCCTGCTGTTCGGCGGCCTTGCGAGCCAAGCCCTTGCGCGCCTGACGGAAGTTCACGACCTCCCCCATCAGTGCCGCCGCAGCCGCCGGAACAGCCCCTTTCGCTGGCTGAACGCCTCAAACATCTCGTCCGGGCCTTCGGGGTCAAGCACTTCATTGTCCGCCAGCCATTCCTCGACGCTAGACAGGTCCGGCACCTCATAGGGGCGCAGGCTCCGCCCTGCCTTCCCGCGCAGCGCCTCGACCGCGGCGATCAGGGAGCCGGTGCGGGCGACGGCATCGCCGACCAGCCTGGGCGCGATGCCCAGATGCTCGCCCAGCAGATCGTCCCGGATCGCCGCGATCCGCCGCCCGGCGGGGCTGTCCGCTTCGACCGCGATCGCCAGGTCGCATTCGGTATCCAGCCGCATGGATCGATTGTTCAGGTTGGACGAGCCCAGCCGGAAGACCTGGTCGTCGGAGATCAGGATCTTGGCATGGCAATAGATCGCCTCGCCCCCGGCGGTGAAGGGATGATAAAGCCGCAGCCGCCCATGCCGGTCGCGCCGCCGCAACGCCTCGACCAGCCGGGCGCGGGCGGTGTCCATCGCGATGGGCTCCAGCCAGCCTTGCGCGGTCAACGGGTTGATGATGACGAATTCCGGGCCATCCTCTTCGTCCAGCCGCCGGGCGATCGCCTCGGCCACCCGGCGCGAGGCGAAATACTGGCTCTCGATATACACGTAGCGCTCGGCCCGTGCGATCTGGGCGAGGAACAACGCCTCATTCTCATGGACCGGGGTTTGATCGTCCATTTCCGGCATGGTGCGGGCGATGGCCACCGGCTGGTTGGTGAAGTCGGGCTCCAACCCTTCCGGCCAGCAGCTTGCCCCCGGCACGGCAGCCCCCATCGGCTTGCCGCCTGCCGCATGCCAGCGCTCGCGGAACAGCTCGCCCAGCGCGTGCGTCACCGGGCCTTCCACCGCGCTGATCGCGTCGTGCCAGGGCTTGTAGGGCTGGCCGCCGGGCCGCTTGCGACCGGGATCGTCATCGCGATGCTCGCGCGTATCCCAGCGCTCGCTGGTCATGTCGATGCCGCCGCAAAAGGCGAGCTGGTCGTCGATGATGACGATCTTCTGGTGATGCGAGGCGGCGATCGGGTGATGGCCGTCCAGCTTGGTATGGATGCGCTTGTGCGCCATCCACTTCAGGACGGTGAAGAAGGTCCGCCCCCGGAACAGCGACTTGATCGCGCCGGTGTCCCAGCGGAGCAGGAAAATCTCCAGCTCGGGCTGGCGCTGGACGAGCGAGTAGATGAAGTCGCCGACCGTCTCGCCGGGTGCCTCGTCATGATCCAAGACGATGCGCGCGTCGAAGTCCCAGCCGATCAGCAGGATCTGCCGCCGCGCATTCAGCATCGCGCGGCGGGCCATCCGGAAATATTCCTCCGCATCGACGATGACTGCCATGCGATCGGCCTGCTCGATCCGCCAGCATTCCTGTCCGACCTTCAACGACGATCTCCCCTGTTGACGTCCGCGTCATGCCCCGACGACCCGGCCCTGGCAAATGCCGAAACGGCCAATTCCCGCAAAAGGTCAGGGGATCAAACGCGAAAAGGGATCAGAAAATGCGGTAGCGGACCGGGCGGATCGACAGCGATTGTCCGGCAGTTGCCTCCTCCGCGACGGGCAAGTCGAAGGTCAAGGGCTCGGCGATCCCAGCAAGCTCGGCCGTGATCCGGCGGGACCGACCAATGGGGCGGCTCGCCAATATGGTGACGGGCAGTGCGTCGGCGGCGCCCGGCTCGGCCAGCTCGACATCGTGCGGGCGGATATGAATTTCGCCCCCGCCCTGCCCGCGCGCTTCGTCGGGCACGGTCGCCAGCCCGTCGCCGATAACCGCCGCGCCATCCCGCCGCGTGACGGGCAGTCGATTGGTCTCGCCGATGAACGATGACACGAAGGCGGTGGCGGGCGCGCTCTGCACCTCGGCGGGGGTGCCGATCTGCTCGATCACGCCGCCACGCATCACGACGATGCGGTCGGCAATCTCCAGCGCCTCTTCCTGGTCATGCGTCACGAATATCGAGGTCAGCCCGGTCTCGTCATGGATGCGCCGCAGCCAGCCGCGCAAGTCCTTGCGCACCTGCGCGTCGAGCGCGCCGAACGGCTCGTCGAGCAGCAACAGGCGCGGCTCGATGGCAAGCGCGCGGGCCAGCGCCACACGCTGACGCTGGCCGCCCGACAGCTGCGCGGGGTAACGATCGCCCAATTGCGGCAATTGGATCAATTCCAGCAGCTCTGCGACCTTATTGGCGATCGCGGCCTTGGCGGGCCGGTCGCGCCGCTTGCGCACCGTCAGGCCGAAGGCGATGTTGTCGGCGACCGTCATGTGGCGGAACAGCGCATAATTCTGAAACACGAAACCGATCCGCCGCTCGGCGGCCGGGGTGCCGGTCATGTCCTGCCCGTCGAACAGGACATGCCCCTCATCAGCGAAGTCCAGCCCCGCTATGGTCCTGAGCAGCGTGGTCTTGCCCGAACCCGACGGACCCAGCAACGCCAGGAACTCGCCCGGTTTAGTCTCCAGCGTCACGCGGTCCAGCGCGGTGAAACCGCCGAACCGGCGGGAGATATTGTCGACGACGATGCTCAATGCGCGGCTCCCGCCCGATGGATGCCGAAACGCCATTCCAGCACGGTCTTCACTCCCAAGGTCACCAGCGCAAGCGAGGCGAGCAGGGACGCCACCGCGAACGCGCCGACAAAGTCATATTCATTGTACAGGATTTCGACGTGCAGCGGCATGGTGTTGGTCAACCCCCGGATATGCCCCGACACCACCGACACCGCGCCGAACTCGCCCATCGCGCGGGCGTTGCAGAGCAGCACCCCGTAAAGCAGGCCCCAGCGGATATTGGGAAGCGTGACATGCCAGAAAATCTGCCACCCATTCGCACCCAGCGAGCGCGCCGCTTCCTCATCGTCGCGGCCCTGCTCGGCCATCAGCGGGATCAGTTCGCGCGCCACGAAGGGGAAGGTCACGAACACCGTCGCCAGCACGATGCCTGGCACCGCGAAGATGATCCGCACCCCATGCTCGGTCAGCCACGGCCCCAGCCATCCTTGCGCCCCGAAAAGCAGCACGAAGATCAGGCCGGACACCACCGGCGACACCGAAAAAGGCAGTTCTATCAGTGAGATGAGCAGGCTTTTTCCACGAAAGTCGAACTTCGCGATCGCCCAGGACGCCGCCACCCCGAACACCGCGTTGATCGGCACCGAGATGGCGGCCACCAGCAGGGTCAGGCGGATCGCCGCCAGCGCATCCGGGTCGACCAGCGCGTCGAAGAAGACCCTCCATCCCTTCGCAAGAGCGCCCGCGAAGACCATGACCAAGGGCAGGAACAGGAACAATGCTAGAAACAGAAAACCGACACCGATCAGCGCCCGCCGCGCCCAGGGGCTTTCGATGGTCGTAGGGTTGGAATTGCTCATCGCGTTCCCCGCTTGGCGCGCCACGCCTGGAGCAGATTGACGAACAACAGCATCGCGAAGGACAGGACCAGCATCACACAGGCGATGGCGGTCGCACCATTATAGTCGAACTGCTCCAACTGAGTAATGATCAGCAGCGGCGCGATCTCCGACTTGAAGGGCATGTTGCCCGCGATGAAGATGATCGAGCCATATTCTCCCACCCCCCGCGCAAAGGCGAGTGCGAAGCCGGTCAGCAAAGCCGGGGCAATGGCGGGCAGGATCACCCGGCCAAAGGTCTGCAAACGGGAGGCGCCAAGCGTCGCGGCGGCCTCCTCCACATCGCGACCCAGATCGGCGAGAACTGGTTGAACCGAGCGAACAATGAACGGCAAACCAATGAAAACAAGGGCAATTGTTACACCCAGAGGCGTATAGGCGACCTTGATCCCGAGCGGCGTCAGCAGCGACCCGACCCAGCCATTTTCCGAATAGAGCGACACGAGCGCGATGCCCGCCACCGCCGTCGGCAACGCGAAGGGCAGGTCCACCGCCGCGTCGATCAGCTTCTTGCCCGGAAACTCATAGCGGACGAGGATCCAGGCGATGAGCAGCCCGAACACCGCATTGATCGCCGCCGCCGCCAGTGCCGCGCCGAAACTCAGGCGATAAGCGGCCAGCGCGCGCGGTGACAGCCCGACTTCGGCAAAGCCGTCCCAGCCCATGCCCGCCGCCCGGATGACGAGCGCCGACAACGGGACCAGCACCACCAGCCCGAGCCAGAAAATGGTCATGCCCATGGTCAGGCCGAAGCCCGGCAGCGCCGAGCGGCGCTTCCTCCGCAACACCGTGATCAGCGCCGCTTGGCCTGGCTGCCATAAATGGCGTCGAACACCCCGCCATCCGCGAAGAACCGCTTCTGCGCCGCCGCCCAGCCGCCGAAATCCTGGATCGTCACCATGTCCAGCTTCGGGAAGGTCGCGGCATGCTTGGCCAGCACCGCCTGGTCGCGCGGGCGATAGAAGTTGCGCGCGGCGATCTCCTGGCCTTCCGGCGTATAGAGGAACTTCAGATATTCGGTCGCGACCTGTTCGGTCCCATGCGCCTTGGCATTGGCATCGACCACTGCAACCGGCGGTTCGGCCAGGATCGAGATGGACGGCGCCACGATGTCGAACTTGCCCGCGCCCAGTTCCTTCTCCGAGAGCAGCGCCTCATTCTCCCAGGCGATCAGCACATCGCCCAGCCCCCGCTCGACAAAGGTCGTCGTCGCCCCGCGCGCGCCCGAGTCCAGCACGGGCACATGGCTATAGAGGTCGGCGACATATTTCTGCGCCGCCGCATCCGAACCGCCAGCCTTCTTGCCATAGGCCCAGGCCGCCAGGAAGTTCCAACGCGCGCCGCCGCTCGTCTTCGGGCTCGGCGTGATGACCTGCACGCCCGGCTTCACCAGATCGGCCCAGTCGCGAATGCCCTTCGGGTTGCCTTTGCGGACCAGGAACACAATCGTCGAGGTATAGGGCGCGCTATTGTCCGGCAGGCGGGTCTGCCAGTTGGCGGGCAGCAGCTTGGCCCGCTCGGCGATCGCGTCGATGTCATAGGCCAGCGCCAGCGTCACCACATCGGCGGACAGCCCGTCGATCACCGAGCGCGACTGCTTGCCCGATCCGCCATGACTCATGCGGAACGACACGGTCTTGCCGGTCTTGGCCTGATAATCCTTGGCGAAGGCGGCGTTGACATCCTTGTACAGCTCGCGCGTCGGATCATAGCTGACGTTCAGCAGCTCGACCGTGCCCTTGCCGTTGCCGCCGCCCGAACAGCCGGACAGACCGACCGTACCGATCATCAATGCGGCCAACATGGCCGGAAATGGTGCTCGCATCTGGATCCGTCCCTTTCGTTTCGGCGCGTAACCTATCTCGATCCCCCTGATAGGAAATGCCGTAAAGCTTGGGACGCACAAAGCCCTGCTTTTGCTCCCTCGATCCTGACAGAAGCCCGTTCCGGCCCTGCCCGGCCTTGTATCGACGGCGCACAAGGCCGATCTCCGGCCCGCATTCGACCCCCTAGCCTTTTCGAAAGGACCTACATGACCGCCCAGCAACTTGATGTAAAAACCGGCCTTTATATCGGCGGAGAGTGGCTGGGGCCGGAGGGGCGCGATACCCAGGCGGTGCTGAACCCGGCGACCGGCCAGTCGCTGGGTGAGCTGCCGCTGGCGACCGCCGCCGACATGGACCGTGCGCTGGAGGCCGCCGCGCGCGGGTTCGAGCAGTGGCGTAAAGTCGCGCCGCAGGAGCGCGCCGCCGTCCTGCACCGCACCGCCGCGCTGGTCCGCGAGCGTGCCGAGGAACTGGCCCGACTCGCGACGCTGGAGGAAGGCAAGCCCATCGTCGAGGCGCGCGGCGAGGTCGCCGCGACCGCCGCGCTGCTCGATTTCCATGCAGGCGAAGCGGTCCGCATCTATGGGCGCGTCCTGCCGCGTCCCACCGGCACCCGCTCGCTGGTGCTGCACCAGCCGGTCGGCCCGGTCGCGGCCTTTTGCGCCTGGAACTTCCCCGTCATGAACCCGGTGCGCAAGATTTCGCCCGCCATTGCGGCGGGTTGCTCGGTCATCCTGAAGCCCAGCGAGGAAACCCCCGCCAGCGCCATCGCGATCATGCGCTGCTTCCAGGATGCGGGCCTGCCCGGCGATGTCGCACAGCTGGTCTTCGGCGTGCCCGATGCGGTGTCGCGCCACCTGCTCGCCTCCCCGGTCACCCGCAAGCTCAGCTTCACCGGGTCGGTCCCGGTCGGCAAGCACCTGCTGAAGCTCGCCGCTGATACGGTGATGAAGTCGACCATGGAGCTGGGCGGCCATGGCCCGGTGCTGGTCTTCGACGATTGCGATCTCGACAAGACGCTCGACCTGCTCGTCACCCACAAGTTCCGCAATGCGGGCCAGGTCTGCGTCGCGCCCACCCGCTTCCATGTGCAGGAGGGGATTTACGAGCGCTTCGCCAAGGGCTTTGCCGAGCGCGCCGCCGCACTGAAGATTGGCGATGGCCTGTCGAACGATACCCAGATGGGCCCGATGGCCAATCCGCGCCGCCCCGAGGCGATCGGCGCGATGATCGAGGATGCGGTGAAGAATGGCGCACGCAAGCTGACCGGCGGCGAAGCCCAGGCCGGTAACGGCTTCTTCTTCTCGCCCACCGTGCTGGCCGATGTGTCGCTCGACGCCAAGGCGATGAACGAGGAGCCGTTCGGCCCGATCGCGCTGATCCGCCCCTTTGCCACCACCGAGGACGCCATCGCGGAAGCCAACCGCCTGCCCTTCGGCCTGGGCGCCTATTGCTTCACCGAGAATGGCCGCCGCCAGAATCAGCTCGCCGACGAGATCGAGGCGGGCATGGTCGCGATCAACACCGTTCGGCTCAGCTGGGGCGATGCGCCTTTCGGCGGGGTCAAGGAAAGCGGCTATGGTTCGGAAGACGGGCCAGAGGGCATCGCCAACCATATGATTACCAAGGCGGTTCACATCGCCTGATAGGAAGATTGGGGTCAGGCTCGCGCGCGATAGGCCGCGCGGGCCGCCTCCACTTCGGGCTGATGCGTATCCGCCCAGCGGATCAGCGCCCGCATCGGCCCCAGGAACGACCGGCCCAGATCGGTCAGGCTATACTCCACCCGTGGCGGCACCTCCGCATAGACGGTCCGCTCGACGAAACCATCCTCCTCCAGCCGCCGCAGCGTGCGCGACAGCATCTGTTTGGACACATCGCCGATCCGCCGCAGCAGGACGTTGAAGCGCAACGTTTCCGGCTCCAGCGCGGCGAGGATGAGCAGGCTCCACTGATCGCCGATCCGGTCCAGCACATCGCGGATCGGGCACCCGCCCTCTCCGGTCGGTGGGGCGGTCACGTCCATGTGACCTGGTCCTTGGACAATGACGTCTTGTGGCGCGGGATGACTGTGCATATTCATGGTCTACAATCCAGACCATCGAAAGGAAAGAGCATGAAGATCGCGCTGATCGGAGCCTCGGGCAATGCGGGCTCGCGGATCCTGCAGGAATTGTCGGATCGCGGCCACGCCGTGACCGCCATCGCCCGCACGCCCGAGCGGATCGCGGCGCTGCCCGGCGTCACCCCCGTCGCAGGCGACCTGAGCGACACGGCCGCGCTGGCCGAGACGCTGCGCGGGCATGATGCGGTGATCAGCGCGGTGCATTTCCTCGTCACCGATGCCCAGGCCCTGATCGACACCGTCCGCGCCTCGGGCGTGAAGCGCTATCTGGTCGTCGGCGGCGCAGGCAGCCTGGAAGTCGCGCCCGGCCAGCGCCTGATCGACCAACCGAACTTTCCGGAGGCGTATAAGGCGGAGGCGAGCGCGGGTGCTGACTTCCTCGACCTGCTGCGCGGTGTGGAGGATCTGGAGTGGACCTTCCTTTCGCCCTCGGCGATGTTCGTCCCCGGCGAGCGGACGGGGCAATTCCGGCTCGGTACCGACACGCTACTGTCCAACGAGCAGGGCAGCAGCATCTCGTTCGAGGACTATGCCATCGCGCTGGCCGACGAAATCGAGCAGCCCCGCCACATCCGCCAGCGCTTTACGGTCGGTTATTGAGGAACTTACACAGTCGGGGCTGCACACGCGGCCCCGACTGCCAAAAAAATGTCAAAAACCCCCTTGGCAGGTCGGACATGCCCGGCTAATAGCCGCCCCACCAGACGGGGACACGCTCCCCGCCGTGCCGCAGACCGGCATCGGACGCATAGCTCAGTTGGTAGAGCAGCTGACTCTTAATCAGCGGGTCCTTGGTTCGAGCCCAAGTGCGTCCACCATTCAATCAAAAAAGTGCGAAAGAGCGATTTCGCGAAGTCAGTAAACTCCACGATTTAAACGCTCGGTGAAGCGAGCCATACCTTCGGCAGATCGTCGATGTTGATCGTCTTCCAACGTCATTGGCTCGTTTACAGGCTCGATCGCGTAGATTGCGACGCCATCAAAACGCTCGTTACAAACGGGGCATCTAACCTTACGCGGCGAGTTGTCTTTGACGGTAAATGTCAGGCGTCCATCTCTTAATTCGCATGTAGGGCAGACCGGCAGGCCCGTAGGCTGGCCGCTATTATCAGCCTTATACTTGAAGCCGCCGCGCCCCATGACAAGCAACGCTTGACCTGCAAGCGTTGCCTTCAACCGTTCAAACTCAGCATCTTTTTCTAATGCCGCCTCTCGCGCCGCCACTAACTCGAGGCGAGCATCGCTTAGCGCGGTCATGAGCTCGGCAATCTGGACCTTATAGGCCGCAGCGTCCCAGCCCTTCTCTACGGCTCGAAGCCCTTTGGCTACATCAAGAGCCTGCCCGACGGCAGCAATCGCTTCCATGATCGGCATAACATCTCCCGCACATGACCATTAAAAGCTACAGGTCGATCACTGGCCCGAATTATTAGGCCTAGAGGCCCCCTGCCCCGAAGGCGGCACCGGCGGGGTGGACGACTTCGCATCGCTCACCGCCTCGTCATACCAGCGCGATAGATCGGCCTTCATGCGGCGTAGCGCATCGGGGTTGAGGTAGGTCATGTGCCCAGCCGGATAATAGGTGAAGCGCAGATTGGCCTGCTGCGCGGGCTCCAGCATCATATGGCCCAAGTCGTTCTCGGTGCCGAAGAATGGGGTCGCCATGTCGTAATAGCCGTTCATCGACAGCACCTTGAGATACGGGTTCGCGCGCATCGCAGCGCCCAGGTCGATCGCGGTATTCGGATTGTTCTGCCCGCCGTCGGGCGACTTGTGCTTCCAGTTCCAGGTCCAGCCCGCCGCCTCGCGCGCCGACAGGCGATAGGGAAGTTCGGTCTTGTAGCCGAGCGTGGACTGCAGATAGTCCTGGAAGGACGCGATATAAGCCCCTGAAATAGCGTCGGAAGAAGCATCCGTCTCCGGTGCCTCGCCCGCCGCGTCGGTATCGATGCCGAGATAACGCGAATCGAACCGCCCCACCGTGCGCGCCGACCCGCGCAGCAATTCCTTCTGGAAACGCGGCAGGTCGATGCGCAGGTTCGCGCGCTTGATATAGTCGGGCGAGATGCCGATCAGGCGGCTCATCTGCTCGGCGATCTGGTCGCGCTCCTGCGGCGAGATGCTCTGCCCCTTGGCCAGCGCCGACATATACGGGCCGACCGCGAAGGCACGGGCTTGCGCCACCACGGTCGCGACATCGGCTGGGCGATCGGCCAGGCGGTTGTGATACCAGGCGGTCGCAGCATAGCTGGGCAGGTAATTGAGATAGACCTGATCCAGCCCAGGCTGCCGATAGCCGTAATTCATGATCGAGCTGAGCAGCACGACGCCGTTCAGCGCCACGCCCTTTTCCTGCAACTGATAGGCCAGCGCCCCCGAGCGCAGCGTGCCATAGCTCTCGCCCAGCAGGAATTTCGGGCTCATCCAGCGGCCATATTTGGTGACGTAACGCTGGATCGCGCCCGCAAAGACATCGACATCCTCGTCGACGCCATAGAATTGCGCGGGCTTCATATCGCCCAGCGGCCGCGAATAGCCGGTACCGATTGCGTCGAGGAACACGAGGTCGGTCTTGTCGAGCAGCGAATCCGGGTTCGGCCCGACATCATAGGGTGCGGGCCGCACGAACTCCGGGCTGGTAGTGCGGATGCGGATCGGCGCGAACGAACCCATGCGCAGCCAGAAGGACGGCGATCCCGGCCCGCCATTATACAGGAAGGTCACAGGCCGCTTGGTGCCGGGCTTGGTGCCGTCGAGCGTATAGGCGGTGTAGAACATCGAGGCGGTCGGCTTGCCCTCGATATCGCGCACGGTCAGCGTACCGGCCGAGGCGATATAGGGATAGGCGCGGCCATTGATCGTCACGCTGTCGCGGTGGCGAACCTCGGTTTCCTCCAGTGGCGCCCGCGCCCAGGCGGCTTCCGCCTCGGCCTTGGCGGCTTCATGGTGCGCGGCCTTTCTCTCCCCTTCCTCCTGTGCGGCGAGCGGCGCGGTCATGGCGGTGGCAGCGAAGAGGAGAGCAAGGCTGTTGCGGATCACGAATGGCTCACGGGTTGGATGACGGAAGCGTCATGGTTCCCGCGTTTCGGCATTCGAGGCAAGAGGTTGCGGGGGCGTGGGGCGATTATCCTTTGCTTCGTTCAGCCTGAGCGATGTCGAAGGGTACGGGTAAGGCCACGGGTATAGCCTCAATTCAGGCCGTTCCCCGGCGAAGGCCGGGGTCCAGTTTCTGTTCGGATGCGATGGCCCGATAAATTTGCGTGGGAGACTATGTCCACCGGGCCATTGGCCTCCCACTCGCCGTTGCCATTCCCTTTCGGCTTCGCCGGAACTGGGCCCCGGCCTTCGCCGGGGAACGGAAAGGGAGAGGTTTCCCTTGGCCTCCGGCTTTGCTCAGGCTGAACGGAGGGGTGGATCGGTCAAAGGCTGGCGGGATCGTGTCCCCGCCAGCCTCTCACATCACCGCGACAGCCAGGTCTGGACGGCGGGCTTCAGGCGATCGGCTACCGCCTTGCGCACCGCGATCTGCGAGATCGACCGCTTGGCCCCGCCGCGCGAGCCTTCGGGCAGATTGGCGGCGGCCCAGGCTTCGATCTTGCCAGGCATGGCGGGATCGTTCGATCCTGCGCCCAGCCCGACGATGAAGGTCGAGCGATTGCTCTCCTCCAGGAAGCTGTCGACCAGCGGCTTGTTCGCGACCGCCCAGTCGAACGCCATGTCAGGATGCGCCCCCGCGATCGAGCGGAGCAGCGCGGCGCGCTGCGGCGGGGTGAAGGTGTTGTCCTTCAACACGCTCAGCGCCCGACGCGCCGCCGCCTCGTCCTCGGCAAAGCCCAGCAGCGAGACATAGCGGTTCTTGACCACCGGGTTGCGCTCGGCCTTGGCCAATTCGTACAGGCGGTCCCACTCAGCGGGCGTCGCCTGCTTGGCGTAGGTCGCCAGGATCGGCTGGCGGATGGCGCCCGGAATGGCGTTCGGGTTCTTGCCCAGCGCCGTCACATAGCCACGCGCGCGCGCCGCGACCATCGCGTCGCCGCTCGTGCCGAGCTGCCCGATCAGCGTCTCGCGCAGGTTGGAGACGAGCGCGCCGTCCTCCGGCTTCGGCTCGAACCCGATCCGCGCCAGCACCGGCGACAGGATCGCCGCCGTCCGCGCTCGCAGCGGCTTTTCGAGCGGCGTGCCCTCATACAGGCCGTTCAGACGCGCCAGTTCGCCGGCGACCGTCTCCCATTCCAGCGGATCGGCCTCGGGCTGCACCTTTGCCATCAGCTCGAACCAGCGGCTCAGATCCTGATAACCACCCGCCGCCAGCGCATAATCGTCGCCCAGCGTACCCAGACGATCGTTCAGCGCCAGCTTGACATAGTCGCGCACGATCGCGGCATGGCCCGCATCGTCATACATGACGCGCGTATAGGACCCCTTGCCCTGGTTCAGGACCAGCGTGCCGCAGCCGCCGACCGTCACCGGCACAGGCGCAGCGCCGGTCACGATCGCGGTCGTCTCGGCCCCGCCGATCGTCGCCACGCGGATCGGCACATGCCAGGTCTGGGGTGCTTTCGACGACTCATCCAGCCCGAACCGCCCTTGCGTCAGCGTCGCGACGGTCTTGCCGCCCTCGCAGCGTGCGCCGGTCATCGTGATGAGCGGCACGCCGCCCTGCAGGGTGAAGTCGTGCGCGATGGTCGCGACGTTAGTGCCGGACGCCTTGGACAGCTCTTCCCAGAGCTGGTCGGTCACCGTATTCCGATACTTGTACTTCGCCATATAGGCGCGGATGCCCTTGCGAAACGTGTCCGCGCCCAGCGTCGATTCCAGCATCCCGATCACCGCCTGCCCCTTCAGGTAGGTGATGCTGTCGAACGCTTCGCCGATCTGGTCGACCGTCTCGACCTTGCGGATGATCGGGTGGGTGGCGCTGGTCGCGTCGATCCCCATCGCCGACTCGCGCTCGCCCGCGACGCTGGCCGCCGCCGCTTCCCAGCTGGGGTTCAGGTCGTTGCTGGCCTTGCCCTCCATCCACGAGGCGAAGCCCTCGTTCAGCCAGAGGTCGTCCCACCAGCGCGGGGTAACGAGATCGCCGAACCACTGGTGCGCCATTTCATGCGCGACGACGGTGTGGATGCGCTGGCGGTTGCTCTCGCTCATCACCTTCGGGTCGAAGAGTAACTCATTCTCGAAATAGAAGATCGCCCCCCAATTCTCCATCGCGCCGAAGAACTGGCTGGAGCCGGGGCCTGCGATCATGTCCATCTTGGGCAGCGGATAGGGCGTGCCGAAATAGTCGTTGTAATAGGACAGCAGCTTGGTGGCCGAGCTCAGCGAATAATCGCCCTGATCCACCACACCCTTGCGGCTGACCACGCCGATCTGGACACCGTTCGCGTCCACCGTCTTACGATCGAGATTGCCCGAGCCGAAGAAGAGCAGATAGCTGGACATCACCGGCGTCTCGCCGAAGCGGTAGAGCTGGCTGCCGTCTGCTTGGGCGGTGACGGATTCTGCGGGCATGTTGCTGATCGCGCGCTGGCCCTTGGGCGCGGTAGCGGTCAGGCGGAACTTGGCCTTGAAGGCAGGCTCGTCCCACATCGGCGCGAAGCGGCGCGCGTCGGGCGCCTCGAACTGGGTCGCCAGCATCCGGTCGGCCGAGCCGTCGGCATTGGTATAGTCGATCGCGAACAGGCCGTTGGCCGAGCGGTTGATCGTGCCGGTCCAGGCGAAACCGACCTTGTGCCGCCCTACGCTCGCCGCCTGCGGCAGGGTCAGCGTCAGGGTCTGCGCCGTCTTGTCAGCGACGAAAGGCACCGGCTTTCCGTCGAAGGTCGCGCGCGTCACGGTCAGCTCGGCGGCGTTCAGCACGATCGTCGCGGTCGCCTCTTTCACATCGACATCGACCGTTTCCTCGCCGGCGAAGGTCAGCGCCTTCGCATCCGGCCGCACGGTGATGTCGTACAGAACCGGCGCGACGGTCTGGGGCAACTGGCCCGCCGCCAGCGCCGGGGTGGAAACGGTCAGGGCCAGCAGGACCGATAGGGCGGACTTCATCGCAATCAGGGCCTTTCACTTTGGAATGCGCAAATCTCTACGCCCTGTTCGGCTCAAAGCAAATGACGGTCATGTAATAATGTTGCACGCGACCAAGCGGCGCTGGACACGCTTTACCTTTACGTTATCGTAAAGCCATGAGCCTGCCCCCCGCCCTGAGTCGCCTGTCCCTGCCTGTCATCGGGTCGCCGCTGTTCATCATCTCCAACCCGGACCTGGTCATCGCCCAGTGTAAGGCGGGGATCGTCGGCTCCTTCCCGGCGCTGAACGCGCGGCCTGCCAGCCTGCTCGACGAATGGCTCCACCGGATCACAGAAGAACTGGCGGCGCATGACCGGGCGCATCCCGATCGCCCCGCCGCGCCGTTCGCGGTCAATCAGATCGTTCATCGCTCCAACGACCGACTGGAGGCCGACCTGGCGGTGTGCGCCAAGTGGAAGGTGCCGATCGTCATCACCTCGCTCGGCGCGCGGGAGGATGTGAATGCGGGCGTCCATAGCTGGGGCGGGATCACACTGCATGACGTGATCGACGACCGTTTCGCACGCAAAGCCGTGGAAAAGGGCGCGGACGGGCTGATCGCGGTGGCGACGGGCGCGGGCGGCCATGCCGGGCGGCTCTCTCCCTTCGCGCTGGTGCAGGAAATCCGCAGCTGGTTCGACGGGCCGCTGGCGCTGGCGGGGGCGATCGCGACGGGCGATGCGATCCTCGCGGCGCAGGCCATGGGGGCGGACTTCGCCTATATCGGCTCGCCCTTCATCGCCACGACCGAGGCCAATGCCGCCGAAGCGTATAAGCAGGCGGTGGTCGAGGGCCGCGCGAGCGACATCGTCTATTCCAGCCTGTTTACCGGCGTCCACGGCAATTATCTGCGCGCGTCGATCGTGGCGGCCGGGCTGGACCCCGACAACCTGCCGGACGGCGACGTGGCGACGATGAACTTCGGCGGTGGTCAAGCCGCCAAGGCATGGCGCGACATATGGGGCGCAGGGCAAGGCATCGGCGCGGTCGACCGCATCGCCCCCGCCGCCGAACGCATCGCAGCGTTGCGGGAGCAATATGAGGCGGCGCGGGAAAGTCTGTCGCTGGCCCGATAGCCGTCGCCCGTCGGAGTATTTAGAACGCCCGCCCCAACCGCGCCTGCAATGCCTGAACCGGACTCATTACGGGCGGGGTCACGTCAGCGAGCGCATCGAGCCTCTCGACCCGGCGATGCAGGTCGAGGCTCGCCTGGGTGAGCCGCTGCGCCTGGCGGGGCAAGACGGCGAGTTGCGCTGCGTCGCTGTCCGGCGATGCGCCCAGCCGCCGCACCGGCTGGCGCGCTTCGGTCCAGTCCATCTCCCCGGCCTCGACCGCGCGCTGGGTCAGGACCCAGGCGATGACATGCATCAGCCGCGTCGTGACCTTCAGCGACTCGCAAGAAAAGGCGACCCGTACCACCGGGTCCAGCGCATCGCGCTCGTCACGTCCGATGCCGTCGAAATAGCCGCGCGCCGCCTCGGCCAGCGCCATGGCCTCGCCATAAAGGCTTTCGATCAGCTTCGCGTGAAACGGGGATTCGGACGGCATGTCGGGCATGGCCCATGGCTCGCATGACATGGCTTTCAGGGACAAGACGGCGCTTGGGGGCGGCCTGTCCCGATACGAACCGGTCAGGCGATGATGTCGGGAATCAGCCGGTCTTCCAGTTCGGCAAGCTCGTCGCGCAGGCGCAGTTTGCGCTTCTTCAGCCGCGCGATCTGCAACTGGTCGGGCGTGGAGGACTGCAGCAGCGCGGCAATGGCATCGTCCAGATCGCGGTGCTCGGTTCGCAACATGTCGATCCGCGCGCGTGCCAGCGTGACGTCCATCCTGCTCCCCCTTGGCGACCGACGCGGAGGAAGTCCGACGCCGGTTCAGCCCCTCTAGCAAGCCCGCGTGCGCGGCGCGAGAGGCGGCAACACGTCGTCGCGTCAAATGCCTCATCCGGTCGATTCTGACGAAAATGGATGGGGACAGATGCGGCTTTTGGTGTTTTAATCACTCCCCCAAGCAACGACAGGAGGTTGAAGCCCATGCACACGGCGCATCAAACGGCCCTGGAGACCAAGCACGCGACGTTGGATCGGCGAATCAGCGCCGAATCACAGCGTCCCGTGCCAGACGCGCTGATCCTTGCGGATTTGAAGAAGCAAAAGCTCAGGCTGAAGGAAGAGATGCAAGGCCTATAGCCTTGACGCGGCCGCGCGGGTCATTCGGCCCGCTGCGGCCCTTGTCGCCGACGGACCCTTGTCACCGACGGACTACGTCGCAGATCGGGGCCTTCCTGGATAAGGAATGGTGCTACGCCCCCACAACCATCGTCGGATCAGTGATGGAAGGGCTTGGTCTTCAAGCCCGTGAACGGCTTGGCATAGTCCGGCGTTGACGTCCCCCCGCCGACCGGCTTGCGCACGAGCGTCGGATCAATCGGCCGATCGAAGGCGACGCCCACCCGGCCCTGTGTGCACCAGGCGATCCGCCCCGACACCAGGCCGATCCCGCGCAGATCCAGCGAGACCGGCGTTCCTATTTCCACGGAGACGGCCAGCTCGGCCATCAACCCGCCCTCGGAGATATTACGGACGCGCACGTCGCGCGGCGTCGCCTCGTCGTCCAACGTCATCTGCGCCATGAGCAACAGGCTGTCGCGCCGTCCAGCCCGGTCGCTGCGTTCCACTTCGTCTTCGGCCATTCCAGATCCACTTGCGGGTGCGCGGCTCGTCGCTTCCATCCCGATCGTCCTACGTACCCGTTATTGCCTTGCGCGATCATGCGACAGCTGCCGCCGCGTTGCCAATCCATTATTGGCAACGGGCTCCAACCATCTGTCAGCAAATGGGGCAAGTCCTTCGCGTTCGCCCCGCTTTCCTGCCGGGCGAAACCAGGGCGGGGGCCGGGCCGACTTATACCGCCCCGATGCCCCACCCTGTCGATCAATCGTCGCGCGAGACCTTTTCGTTGCGCTCGTGACGCTCCTGCGCCTCGACCGTCATCGTCGCGATCGGCCGCGCCTCCAGCCGACCCAGGCTGATCGGCTCGCCGGTCACTTCGCAATAACCATATTCGCCTTCCTCGATCCGGCGCAGCGCGGCGTCGATCTTGGAGATCAGCTTGCGCTGGCGGTCGCGGGTGCGAAGCTCGATCGACCAGTCGGTCTCGCTCGACGCGCGATCGGTCAGATCGGGTTCGCGCAGCGAGTCGATCTGCAGCTGGGACAGGGTTCCCTGCGCCTCGCGCTGAATGGCTTCCTTCCATGCGATCAGCTTGCGGCGGAAATAGGCCTGCTGCTTCAGGTTCATGAAAGGCTCGTCCGCCGAGGGACGATAATTTTCGTCGAGATCATTGGCCGCATCCGGCCCGGTGGATTCCGTCACGCGATTAATCACCGTCGCCATACCACTCTCCCAAAGGGCCCGTCGGTGCGACGTTCGGCACCGTGTCCTCGGGGCCGCCCCCTGATGGTCGAGAGGGCCTATAATCGGTGCCACCGTCTGCCGCAAGCGACCGGCGTTTCATCGTATTGCCAATTTCTATAATAAAGTTGCGATGTTAACCCGATATGGACGAAATGGTGCCTTTATGGTGTATTTCCACACCCAATCGTCGAATCTCCCTGCCGCGACCCGCCCGTTTTTTAGAGAACCCGCTCCTGTCCGCGGCCCGAATCCCAAAGCTAGACGCGGGAGGGGAATATTCGGTTTGACCTTAAGGCTTTGTTGGTCACTGTGATGACAGAAACCTGAAAACTGCCGATAATGGGCAGACGGGCGCAGCCGGGACCATCACGGGACCGGAACCATCGCCCGGTTCGAGCCTTGGTTCGGACCCCGTATCGTTCTGGGGCCGGAACCGTTAGAGGATGTGACGATGTCTGTGCGAATGGCCTTGGCAAAGCTGACGGCATGTGCCGCTGGGGGTGCCGTGATCGGTGGCGGGGCCGTGCATATGGTCGACCGTCCCGAGCGCCCTGCCCTGGTCAAGCAGACCAAGGTCAAGAAGCGGATCGTCCACCGCCGTCCCCCGCCAAAGCGGCGGATCGTCAAGCGGACCACGACCATCACCACTACGCCGCCTCCCACCATCGTCACCGTCACGACTCAGGACCCGCCGGTTCCCATCCCCCTGCCCCCCGCCCCCTCGTTCGCGACGGGTGGCGGCTATGTCCCCGCGGTGATCGGCGGCTGGGGCGGCGGCTTCGGCGGAGGCTGGGGCGGTGGTTTCGGGGGCGGCTTCGGTTTCGGCGGCGGCGGATCGAACGGCAACATCGTCATTTCCTCGACCAGCAGCGGCGGGTCGACCTCCACCTCTTCGGCTTCGGGCGGGTCCGGCGGGTCGTCGACCTCCTCCGCATCCGGGGGGGCGGGCGGATCGTCCACCTCGACCGGCGGAGTCAGCAGCACCTCGTCGAGCGGCAACGTGTCGAGCACGTCCTCGACTGGCGGATCGTCCACCTCGTCGGGCAATGTTTCCTCGACAAGCGCGTCGTCGGGCGATGTCAGTTCGTCGAGTTCGTCGAGTGCCTCTTCCGCGTCGTCCGCCTCCTCTGCGTCGTCCAGCGGCTATGCGTCGAGCAGCAGCGGGTGGTCGTCCAACGGCTCTTCCGCCTCCAGCGCATCCTCGGCGTCGAGCGCATCGTCCGCCTCCTCGGCGAGCAGCGCATCCTCGTCGGGCGGCGACACGCCGCCGCCGACCCCGGTGCCCGCCCCGCCGATGGTCCTGCTGTTCGGCAGCGCGGCGGCGGCGCTGGTCATCCGGCGGCGACTGGCCAAGCCGAGAACGGCCTGACCCGCCGCCGCCCGGTGGCGATTACGCCTTTTGCAGCGCGGCCTCGATCTCCGGGACCGGATGCCCGGTCAGGTCCTTGGCCAGTTCGCCGACCAGTCGGTCCTCGACCGCCTTGTGATAATGTTTACGCAGCTCGCCCAGAGTCTTGGGCGGGGCGACGACGATCAGCGCCTCGAACTCGTTGGCCAGCGCACGGCGCTTGAGCATCTCGGCGGTTTCGGCCGCGAAGCGATCTTCCTCCTGCTGATGGAAGTCGACCTCGCCCATCGTGCCGCCGGTGGTCGAAGAGGCCTGACCGGCCTGATCGGTCTTCTGGTCGCGATCGGCGGGATTATTCTGTTCCACCGCCTGTTCGACGATCAGATTGGGATATTCGGCATTGCCTTCGTTCCGAAAGAACAGGCTCTTGCGGCCATCGACGACCAGCACGAAGCTGTTATGCGGCACCTGCATCGCGTTTCTCCTTCTATGGACTGGGATAACGCGGTCGCTTCGCCACGGGTTGCGTGACGGCGGAGCGAAGGCCATAGCCTCGCCCCCATGCACGACATTCGCCTGATCCGGGACGACCCCGCCGCCTTCGACGCCGCCCTCGCCAAGCGGGGCGCCGAACCCCAGGCTGACACGCTGATCGCGATCGACGAGCGCCGCCGCGCGATCATCGCCGACGCGCAAGACGCGCAGACCCGCCGCAACGACCTGTCCAAGCAGATCGGCCAGGCCAAGGCGGCCAAGGACGAGGCACGCGCCCAGGCCTTGATGGACGAGGTCGCCGCGCTGAAGGCCAAGCTCCCGGAACTGGAGGAGCAGGAGCGTGGCGTCGAGGCCGAGCTGAACACCGCACTCGCCGCCATTCCCAACCTGCCCGCCGCCGATGTGCCGCAGGGCGCGGACGAGAATGACAATGCGCTGGTCCACCAGAAGGGGAGCCCCGCGACCTTCGCGTTCGAGGCGCGCGAGCATGACGCGATCGCGCCCGCGCTGGGCATGGATTTCGAGACCGGCGTCGCACTGTCGGGCGCGCGCTTCACCCTGTTGCGCGGCCCCATGGCGCGGCTGTCGCGCGCGCTCGGCCAGTTCATGCTCGACCGCATGACCGAGGAAAACGGTTTCGAGCTGGTCCAGCCGCCGCTTCTGGTCCGCGACGAAGCCGCCTTCGGCACCGGCCAGTTGCCCAAATTCGCCGAGGATCTGTTTCGCACCACCGATGGCCGCTGGCTGATCCCGACGGCGGAGGTCTCGCTGACCAACATCGTGCGTGAGGCGATTCTGAGCGAAGCGGAGTTGCCGCTGCGCTTCACGGCGCTGACCCCCTGTTTCCGTTCGGAAGCGGGCGCGGCCGGGCGCGACACGCGCGGTCTGATCCGCCAGCACCAGTTCGACAAGGTCGAGATGGTGTCGATCACCACCCCCGACCAGTCGGATGCCGAGCATGAGCGGATGACCGCCTGTGCCGAGGGCGTGCTGGAGGCACTGGGCCTTCCCTATCGCCGGATGCTGTTGTGCACCGGCGACATGGGCTTCTCGGCGGCGCGCACCTATGACCTGGAGGTCTGGCTGCCCGGACAGGCACGCTATCGCGAGATTTCGTCCTGCTCGACCTGCACCGATTTCCAGGCGCGGCGGATGATGACGCGCTATCGCCCCGCCGAGGGCAAGGGCACGCGCTTCGTCCATACGCTTAACGGCTCGGGGCTGGCGGTCGGCCGTACGCTGGTCGCCGTCATTGAGAATTACCAGCAGGCCGATGGCTCGGTCGTCGTTCCCGAGGTCATCCGTCCCTATCTCGGCGGGCAGGCGGTGCTGGAGCCGCGCTGATGCGCATCCTGCTCACCAATGACGACGGCTATCACGCACCGGGGCTGGTCGCACTGGAGCGGATCGCGGCGACGCTGTCGGACGATGTCTGGATCGTTGCGCCCGCCGAGGACCAGTCGGGGACCAGCCGCTCGCTGACCCTGACCCGGCCGATGCGGCTGCGGCAATTTGGTGAGCGGCGCTTTGCGGTGACGGGCACGCCGACCGACTCGGTGCTGATGGCGCTGGGCGAGGTGATGGCGGACAACAAACCCGACCTGATCCTGTCGGGCGTCAATCGCGGTGCCAATCTGGGCGAGGACGTCTTTTATTCCGGCACGGTGTCGGCCGCGATGGAGGGCGCGCTGGCGGGCATCCGCTCGGTCGCGCTCAGCCAGCGCTATCCGACGCAAGGGGTCGGCGACCAGGTCTCCTTCGCCACGGCCGAAGCCTGGGGCGAGCGGGTATTGCGTCCGCTGCTCGACATGGACTTCGCGCCCCGCACGCTGGTCAACGTCAACTTCCCGCCGGTCGCGCCGGACGTGGTAAAGGGTATCCGCGTCGCGCGACAGGGCCTGCGCGACTATGGCCGGGCGCGGTTCGAGAAGCGTGCCGACCCGCGCGGTTACGACTATTACTGGCTGGCGCTTGGCCGCCTGCCGCATCAGCCGGGTCAGGACAGCGATCTCGACGCCGTGGCTGAGGATTATATCGCGGTAACGCCTTTGCAACTCGACCTGACGCATGACCCGTCCTTCGTTATGCTTAACAAAGCCTATCGCTGAACGGGTTCTTGGGGGGACGTGGGGTTGGATCGGACAACGGGCGCCATCGGGCGGATCTTGGGGCTGGGGCTGCTGGTATCGGGCTGCATTCCGAACATGGAGCCGCCGATGCGCGCCGCCGAGCCCGTCGCGCCGCCGCCCGCCCAAGTCGCCACCGTGCCGCCTCAGGCCGCCCCGGTGACGCGGCCTGTCCCCGTGTCGCCGGCTCCCCGGCCGAATGGATCGCGCCCCGCCATCCGTCGATCGGTGCCCGCCGCTGCGCCTCGCACGACGCAGCGCGTGCCGATGGCCCCGCCCGTCAGCCAGCGGCCCGCCCCCGTCGCGACGCCGACCGCGCCCGTTTCCTCGCTGCCCGCACCGCGCCCCTCCTGGGAGCTGCGCCCGGTCACGCCCGATGCGCGCGAGATCGCGGACAGCGTCTATGTCGTGAAGCCCGGCGACACGCTGCGCGCCGTGGCGGATCGCACGGGTGCCGGGTCTGAAGTCATCGCACGTGCCAACGCGCTGCCCCCCCCCTTCATGATCCGGACGGGCCAGCGCCTGACCATCCCCGGCGGCCGCTATCATCTGGTCCGCTCGGGTGAGAGCGGCATTGCGATCGCGCGCGCTTACGGCGTCTCATGGTCGCGGATCGTCGACGCCAATGCGCTGAGCGAACCCTATGTCCTGCGCGCCGGGCAGCGGATCCTGATCCCCGGCACGGCTCCCGGCGCCACGCCGCTCAGCAGCGCCGCCGAGCGCGCCGCCGCCTTCAAGCTCGACGTCGACGACATCCTGACCGGAGGCGAGCCCGCGCTGGCCAGCAACCAGGAACCCGCCAAGCCCAGCGCGACGCCACGCCGCGTCCTGCCGCCGACCGCCGTGGTCGCGGCCCCCGCCCGGCTGCGCTCGGGCTTTGCCTGGCCGGTCGATGGCCGCGTCGTGAAGCGGTTCGGCGCGGGCTCCAGCGGCGAGCGCAACGACGGCATCAAGATAGCGGTGCCGGTCGGTACGCCGATCAAGGCGACGGCGGACGGCGTGGTCGCCTATGTCGGCGACGGCATCGCGGCGCTGGGCGGGCTGGTGATCGTCAAGCACGGTGACGGCTGGACCAGCGTCTATGGCCATGCCTCCAAGCTGATGGTCCAGCGCGGCCAGAGCGTGAAGCGCGGCCAGACGCTGGCGCTGTCGGGCCAGACCGGCTTTGCCGACCGGCCCGAGCTGCATTTCGAGCTGCGCCGGGGCCGCACCCCCGTCGATCCGCTCAGCCAGTTGCCCAAGCCCTAGGCCAAATCGACATTCAGCCCTGCCTATTCCTCCCTCGCCCCTCTCAGAGGGGAGAGGGTTGCGCAGACTTGGTCTTTGCGAAAGCAAAGGCTTAGTCGGAGCTGGGTGAGGGGCGAAGCGCTCGGGGACCGAGCGCGCGAGCCCGCAGGGCTCGCTCAACCCCTCACCCAAGCTGCGCTAGCCAGCACGCTGGCAAGCTCCGCTAACCCTCTCCCCTGTCCAGGGGAGAGGGAAAGGAGATGCGTTATGAGTGTGGATCGGCCCTAGGGAACGCACCTTCATGAACGCTGCCTAACGGTCGGTTCAGGATTCGGAACGCCACGACCTGTCATAGGTTGAAAACGAACACGGGGCCGTTGCCCCTGGGAGTTGGCGTATGAAGAAGATGTTCCATGTTCTGGCCGCGATCGGCCTGTCCGTGACGGGCGTCGCGGCAACGACGGCGCTGCCGGTGTCGAGCGCCGAGGCGCAATCCTGGCGCGGGGACGGTCCGCGTTATGATCGCGACCGTCGCGATGACCGTCGCGACTGGCGCGGGGATCGTCGCGACTGGCGGGGCGAACGGCGTGGGTGGCGCGATGATCGCGGCTGGCGCGGTAACGATTGGCGCGGTCGCCGCGAGGCACGGGTCGCACGCGAATATGACCGGGCGCGCCGCACCCCCGGCTATGTCGATCCGCGCTCGCAGGGCGACTATACCAACTATACCGGCCGGGGCTCGGGTTATCGCCCCTGCAACTATGTCGAGCGTAACGGACGGACCGTCTGTCGCTGACCCCCCGATGCCTTTGGGGTGACGAAAGCGGATCGGCGGTGTAACGGCCAGTCATCATGGCATACACTTCCGATCTGCTTCGCACCCTGGATGAACGGGGTTACGTCCACCAGATGACCGACGGCGCCGCGCTGGACCGTCTGGCCGAAGGCGGCGTGGTGCCGGGTTATATCGGCTTCGACCCGACCGCGCCGTCGCTGCACGTCGGCAGCCTGGTGCAGATCATGCTCCTTCGCCGGATGCAGCAGACGGGCCACAAGCCGATCGTCCTGATGGGCGGCGGCACCGGCAAGATCGGCGACCCCAGCTTCAAGGACGAGGCGCGCAAGCTGCTCGGCGAGGACGGGATCAAGGCCAATGTCGCCTCGATCAAGCGCATCTTCGAACGCTTCCTCACCTTCGGTGACGGCCCGACCGACGCGGTGATGGTCGACAATGCCGACTGGCTCGACAAGCTGGAATACATCCCCTTCCTGCGCGAAGTGGGTCAGCATTTCTCGGTCAACCGGATGCTGTCCTTCGACTCGGTGAAGCTGCGCCTCGACCGCGAACAGTCGCTCAGCTTCCTGGAATTCAACTACATGATCCTCCAGGCGTACGACTTCCGCGAGCTGGCGCAGCGTCATGGCTGCCGCTTGCAGATGGGCGGGTCGGACCAGTGGGGCAATATCGTCAACGGCATCGAACTGGCCCGCCGCATGGACGGGACGGAGGTGTTCGGCGTGACCACCCCGCTCATCACCACGGCGGACGGCGGCAAGATGGGCAAGACCATGGCGGGTGCCGTCTGGCTGCACGAGGACCAACTGCCGCATTTCGATTACTGGCAATTCTGGCGCAACACTGACGACCGTGACGTCGGCCGCTTCCTGCGCCTGTTCACCGACCTGCCACTGGACGAAATCGCGCGGCTGGAGGCGCTGGAAGGCGCAGAGATCAACGAGGCCAAGAAGATCCTCGCCAACGAAGCCACCGCCATGTGCCGTGGCCGCGCGGCGGCGGACGAAGCGGCGGAGACGGCGCGGCGGACCTTCGAGGAAGGTGCGGCGGGTGCGGCGCTGCCGAGCTTTGCGGTCGAGGGTGGTTCGGTTTCCATCGTCGACGCGCTGATCGGGCTGGGCTTTGCCAAGTCCAAGGGCGAGGCACGGCGCCTGATCGCAGGCGGCGGCGCGCGGGTGGATGGCGAGAAGGTTTCGGACGAGAATGCCGTCATCGCCGTTGGCGGGGAGCCGGTGAAGGTTTCGTCGGGCAAGAAGAATCACGGATTGCTGACGGCGGGGTAAGTCCCGTGGCCTTCGACTTCGCTCAGGCTGAGCGGGGGTTTGGACCAATCCCTTTCCACAAGGGCTGTACCCCGGCGAAGGCCGGGGTCCAGTTTCTGCCAAGTCAACGAAGCGGGATGGCGGTGCGTGGGGGGCACTTTCTTCGCCCAACAAACCGCAAGGCAACTGGACCCCGGCCTCCGCCGGGGTACGAGCCGGGCCTCACCCCCGCTTCACCACCACCGCGCCCGCAATGACCAGCGCCACCCCCACGACCTTCCCCAACGTCACCGGCTCGACCCGCACCCCGAACAGCCCGAAATGGTCGACGATCAGCGCCGCCACCAACTGGCTGGCGATCGCCGCCGTCAGCGCCACCGAAATGCCCAGCCGCGGCGCGGCATAGGCCAGCACGGCCACGAATCCGGCTCCGTAAAAGCCGCCCAACCACGCCCAACCCGGCGCGCCCTTGAGCGCCGTCGGGCTAGTCCGGTCGATCGCCGCCCAGACGATGGCGAGCACCACCGTCCCGATCAGGAACGAGGTCAGCGCCGCCAAGACCACCGATCCCGACGCCTTGGCGAGTGCCGCATTGGTCGGCGGCTGGATCGCCAGACCGAGACCGGCGATCAGGACGAGGATGAGCGGAAAGACAGCAGCCATCCGCGCCCAACGCCACGAACGCCGCTTCGTTCAGCCCGAACGCAAAAGCGCGACGCCTGCATCCCGCTCGAACAGATAGAGTGCCGTCCGCGCCGCCTGCCCGCGCGGTGCTTCCAGCCCGCCGTCGCGGTCGATCAGCAGCCGCGCATCGTCCTGGGCGCACTGCATCAGGTCGGCCATGTTTTCGGGCGTGGCGAGCCGGAACGCCATCTCCCCCGATTGCCGCGTGCCGAGCAGTTCGCCAGCACCGCGCAACCGCAGATCCTCTTCGGCGATGCGGAAGCCGTCATTGGTCTCGCGCATCAGGGCAAGCCGCGCCCGCGACGTTTCCGACAGATGCGAGCCCCGCAGCAACAAACAGCGCGACAGCCCCCCGCCCCGCCCGACGCGCCCGCGCAACTGGTGGAGCTGTGCCAGGCCGAAGCGGTCGGCATGCTCGATCACGATCAGCGTGGCATTGGGCACGTCGACCCCCACCTCGATCACCGTCGTCGCGACCAGCACGCCCAGCCGTCCGCCCGCGAACGCCTCCATCACGGCGTCCTTCTCGGCAGGCTTCATCTTGCCATGAACCAGGCCCACCCGCTCGCCGAACCGCGCGCGCAGGGTCTCAGCGCGCATCTCGGCGGCGGCGAGGTCGGACTTCTCGCTCTCCTCGACCAGCGGACAGACCCAGTAAGCCTGCCCCCCGTCCGACAGATGCCGACCCAGCGCGTTGACCACTTCGTCCAGCCGGTCCTCCGACACCACCCGCGTCTCGATCGGCTGGCGGCCCGGCGGCATCTCGTCCAACCGGCTGACATCCATCTCGCCGTAATTGGCGAGCGTCAGCGTGCGCGGGATCGGCGTCGCGGTCATCGCCAAAAGGTGCGGCGGGGCCTTCCCCTTGGCGGACAGCATCATCCGCTGCGCCACGCCGAAGCGATGCTGTTCGTCCACCACGACCAACGCCAGGTCGCGGTACGTCACGGTGTCCTGGAAGATCGCATGGGTGCCGACCAATATGTCGATCTCCCCCGCCGCCAGCGCCATCAGCGTGGCCTCCCGCGCCTTGCCCTTGTCACGGCCGGTCAGCACGGCGATCTCGAGCGGCAACCCGGCCAGCGTCTTGCGGAGCGTCTCATAATGCTGACGCGCGAGGATTTCGGTCGGGGCTAGCATCGCCGCCTGCGCACCCGCCTCGACCGCGATCAGCATCGCCATCGCCGCGACCAAGGTCTTGCCCGCGCCGACGTCGCCCTGGAGCAAGCGCAGCATCGGCGCGTCCTGCGCCAGATCGCCCTCGATCTCGCGCACCGTCCGGCTCTGCGCGCCGGTCAGCGTATAGGGCAGCTTGAGCATGTCCCTCAAGCGCCCGTCGCCGTTCAACGCCCGCCCCCGCCGCTTGCGGGTATCGGCACGGACCAGCGTCATCGCCAGCTGGTTGGCGAACACCTCATCATAACCCAGCCGCTCGCGGGCTTTCACGTCTGCCGGATCGGCATGGATACGCGCCAGCGCGTCCTTCCAATCGGGCCAGCCGCGCTGCGCCTTCAGCCCCGACTCGATCCATTCCGGAAGTTCGGGCGACCGTTCCACCGCCTGCGCCGCCAGCGCCCCCAGCCGCCGTGAGGTGATCCCTTCCGACAGCGGATAGATGGCCTCGCGCTCGCGGAAGCCTTCCGCGCTGTCGCCCAGATCGGGATGGACGATTTGCAGATCCTGGCCATAGAGGTCCAGGCGCCCCGACACGACCTTCGTCTCGCCGATCGGCAGCAGCTTCTTCACCCAGCCCGAATTGCCGCCGAAATAGACCAGCGCGACGCTGTTGCCCGCCGCATCCTCGGCCCGCACCCGCGTCGGCCCGCGCGGAGAGGACGAGGTGCGATGCTCCTTCACGGTGAGCGGAATGGCGATGACCCTCCCCGCATCCGACACCATCAGTTCGTCACGCGGAAAGCGGTCGATATGGCCGGTCGGCAGATGAAAGGCGACATCGACCACGCGCGCGATGCGCAGGCGCTCCAAAGGCTTGGCGAGACCGGGCCCGACGCCTTTCAGCGACGTGACCTCGGCGAACAGCGGATTGAGGATATCGGGACGCATGACTAGATGGGTCTGTATAGCCTCTGCTTCGCACGCCGCCAGAGCATGCGAAGCCTATTCTCGTTCGATCGGAGCCTCATGGACCACGAAACCCGTATCAAACGCCTCCGCTTCCGCGCATGGCATCGCGGCACCAAGGAAGCCGACCTGATGATCGGCGGCTTTTTCGACGCGCATCACGGGACGTTGAGCATTGAGGAACTCGACTGGTTCGAGGCGCTGCTGGAGGAGCAGGATGTCGACATCATGGCCTGGGCGATCGGGACACAGCCCTGTCCGCCGCAATGGGACGGCCCGGTGATGCAGCGGATGCGCGCGCTGAATTTCGTGCCGATCGCCCGGTAACTTATTCAAGTTCAGCCGTTCACCTGCCCGACGACCCCAGCTTCGGAACCTCATGCCCGATATCAAGACGATCCTGTCCGCCAAAAGCCCGCTGACCCTGTCGGGCGTTCCGGCGGGGTTCCTGCCGGTGCTGCTCGCCGATCTGGCGCGAGCAGCGACCACGCGCGCGGTGTTCATCTCCGCCGACGAAGCACAGATGCGCGAACTGGCCTCGACCGCGACCTATTTCGCGCCCGAGTTGGAGGTGTTGCAGATCCCGGCTTGGGACTGCCTGCCCTATGACCGTGCCTCGCCGACCTTGCGCGTCATGGCGGAGCGGATCGCGGGGCTGCACCGGCTCCAGGCCAAGCCCAAGACGCCGCAGCTGGTCCTGACCACCGCCAATGCCGCGACCCAGCGGGTGCTGACGCCGTTCCGCATCCGCCAGCTGGTCGCCCGCCTTGCGCCGGGCGAGCGGATCGGGCTGGAAAAGCTGTCCGCGCTGCTCCAGGCGAACGGCTATGTCCGCACCGAGACGGTGCACGACCAAGGCGAGTTTGCGGTGCGCGGCGGCCTGGTCGACCTGTTCCCCAGCGGCGAGGAACAGGCGCTGCGGCTCGACTTCTTCGGCGACGAGATCGAGAGCGTCCGCACCTTCGATCCCGCCGACCAGCGGACGACGGGCCGGGTCGAGGGCTTCACGCTGCTCCCGGCCTCCGAGGCGCTGCTCGACGAGGAGTCGATCAAGCGTTTCCGCACTCGCTACCGCGAAACCTTCGGCGCGACCGCGACCGGCGATCCGCTCTATCAGGCGGTGTCCGAGGGGCGGCGCATGGCGGGCATGGAGCATTGGCTGCCGCTGTTCGAGGAAAAGCTGTCGACGCTGTTCGACCATCTCGGCGACGCTGCGGTGGTGGTGCGCGACAGCGGCGTGACGGCGGCGGCGACCGCGCGGTTCGAGGCGGTGGCCGACTATTACGAGAACCGCAAACGCGCCGAAGCCGCACAGCCGGGCAGTTTCCGCCCGCTCCCCGCCAAGGCACTGTACCTCGCGCCCAAGGAATGGGACGAAGGGCTGGAGACCGCGACCGCGCACCTCGTCTCGCCCTTCCATGAGCCCGAAAGCGCGACCGTCCTCGACTTCGAGGTGGACGGCGCCCGCGATTTCGCGCCCGAACGCGCCGCCCACGCCAATATCTACGAGGCGGTGGTCGATCATGTCGAAGCACTGCGCAAGGAAGGCCGCAAGCCCGTCCTCGCCAGCTATTCAATCGGCGCGCGCGAGCGGCTCGGCAGCCTGCTGAAGGATCACGGGCTGAAGGGCGCCAAGGCCGCCGAGACCTGGCAGGAAGCGCTGGGCATCGCCGATACCTCCAAGAGCTTCGGCGTCGCTTTGGTCGTCCTGCCGCTCGACCATGGTTTCACCGCACCGGGCATCGCGGTGCTCACCGAACAGGACATGCTGGGCGACCGGCTGATCCGGCGGCAGAAGCGGCGCAAGTCGGCCGACGCCTTCTTGGCCGAGCTGGCGACGCTGTCGCCTGGCGATCTGGTGGTGCACTCCGACCACGGCATCGGCCGTTATGAGGGGCTGACCTCGATCCCGGTCGGCAAGAGCCCGCATGACTGCGTCGCGCTCTCCTATGCGGGCGGCGATAAGCTGTACGTGCCGGTCGAGAATCTCGAAGTCCTGACCCGCTACGGCTCGGGCGAGGACGGGGCGAGCCTCGACCGGCTGGGCGGCGAAGCGTGGCAGCGGCGCAAGTCCAAGATGAAGGAGCGCATCCGCGAGATCGCGGGTGAGCTGATCGCGGTGGCCGCCGAGCGCGCGCTGCGCCCCGGCGAGGTGGCGGAGCCCGACAGCGCGGGCTATCCGGCGTTCGTCGACCGTTTCCCGTACGAAGAAACCGACGATCAGGACCGCGCCATCGACGATGTGCTGGGCGACCTGACCGCGGGCAAGCCGATGGACCGGCTGATCGTCGGCGATGTCGGCTTTGGCAAGACCGAGGTCGCGCTGCGTGCCGCCTTCGTCGCGGCGATGGCGGGGATGCAGGTGGCGGTCGTCTGCCCCACCACGCTGCTCGCGCGCCAGCACTACAATAATTTCGTCGCGCGGTTCGAGGGCTTCCCGATCAAGATCGGCCGCCTCTCCCGCCTCGTCACCGCGACCGAGGCCAAGCGGACCAAGGATGGCGCGGCGAGCGGCGATATCGATATCGTCGTCGGCACCCATGCGCTGCTCGCCAAGAATGTCGAGTTCAAGCGGCTGGGCCTCGTCATCGTCGACGAGGAACAACGGTTTGGCGTCACCCACAAGGAACGGCTGAAGGCGCTGAAGGCCGACGTCCATATGCTGACGCTGACCGCCACCCCGATCCCGCGCACGCTGCAAATGGCGATGTCGGGCCTGCGCGAACTGTCGGTCATCCAGACGCCGCCGGTCGATCGCCTCGCGGTGCGCACCTATGTCATGCCCTGGGACCCCGTGGTGCTGCGCGAGGCCTTGCTGCGCGAACATTATCGCGGCGGGCAGAGCTTCCTCGTCACCCCGCGCGTCGCCGACCTGCCCGACATCGAGGAGTATCTGCGCAAGGAGCTGCCGGAGGTCCGCTATGTCGTCGCCCACGGCCAAATGTCGGCGACCGAGGTCGAGGAGCGCATGTCCGCCTTCTACGACCGCAAGTTCGAGGTGCTGGTGTCGACCACCATCATCGAAAGCGGCATCGACATTCCCTCCGCCAACACGATGATCGTCAACCGCGCCGACCGCTTCGGCCTGGCCCAGCTCTATCAGTTGCGCGGGCGTGTCGGCCGGTCGAAGACACGCGCCTATGCCTATATGGTCACGCCGCCGGAGCGGATGATGACCGAGGCGGCGGAGAAACGGCTGAAGGTGCTGTCCGACCTGGACTCGCTGGGCGCGGGCTTCCAGTTGGCCAGCCATGACTTGGATATTCGCGGCGCGGGCAATCTACTCGGCGACGAACAGTCGGGGCATATCAAGGAGGTCGGCTACGAACTCTACCAGTCGATGCTGGAAGAGGCGATCCTGGAGGCCAAGGCGGGCGGCGCGTTCGAGAAGGAGCGTGACTTCTCGCCCCAGATCACCGTCGACGCACCGATCCTGATCCCGGACGATTACGTCCCCGATCTCGACCTGCGCATGGGGCTGTATCGTCGCCTCAACGATCTGGAAAAGCACCAGGAAGTCGAGGAATTCGCCGCCGAGATGATCGACCGCTTCGGCCCGCTGCCCGAGGCGACCGACAACCTCATCCAGGTCATCAAGATCAAGCTGAACGCCAAGACGGCGTGCATCGCCAAGATGGATGTCGGGCCGCGCGGCGTGCTGGTCGCGTTCCACGACAATCGCCCGCCCAATGTCGACGGCCTGTTCGCTTATGTCGAGCGGCTGGGCGAACTGGCCAAGCTACGCCCCGACGGCAAGCTGGTCCTCAATCGCGCCTGGCCGGATGCCAAGGCGCGGCTGCACGGTGCGCTGCAATTGTCGAAGGGATTGGCCAAAGCGGCGGGATGATCAAAAATTCTCCCCATCTCCGATGGGGAGGAATAGGTGTCAGCTGCTGTGATCGGCGACAATCTTCCAGCCATCGGCGCGGCGCTCGAAGACCAGGGTGGTCATCCCGCTCTCGGTCTTCGCGCCGCCCGACAGGTTCCACCGCGCGAACAGGATGCGGCGGTCGCCGATACGCTTCAGGTCGAGAAAGTCGAAGCGCAGCTTTCCACGGCTGTTCGCACCATCGGTGAAGCTCTTGCGATAATTATCGGCAATAGCGGGCTTTCCCTTGACCAGCCCCTTGCCGGTGACGAACACCGCGTCGGGCGCATAGATCGCCATGAAGCGGTCCAGATCGCCCGCATCCCACCCTGCCGCGCTGTCCAGCATCACCGCGCGGATCTCGGCTTCCGCCGGGTCGGCGACGGGTGCGGCGGCATGGACCGCCATCGGCGACAGCGCCAGGGCCGCCGCGAACGTCAGGCTGCGCATTCCAACTCTCCCTCGACCATTGCCCGCAGTGCATTCTCATCGAGCGGCGCGGCGCAGAGAAAGCCTTGATAGGTCTCGCAACCCAGCCGCCCGAGCAATTCCGCCTGTCCTTGCGTCTCTACCCCCTCGGCGATGAGGCCCATGCCGAGCTGCGCCGCGATGCGGATGATGCCGCGCACGACCACCCGGTCACGGCGCGATCCGTCCACCTCGGTGACGAGCGCGCGGTCGATCTTCAGATAGTCGATCGGCAGGCTGGTGAGGTAGGCGAGGCTGGAATAGCCCGTGCCGAAATCGTCGATCGCCACCCGGACACCCGCCAAGCGCAACGTGTCGAGTACCTGCGCCGCGCGGTCCAGCTCGCGGATCAGGCCGGTCTCGGTGATCTCGACGGTCAGCCGCTCGATCGGAAAGCCGCTGGCGGCCACCCGGTCGAGAAAGATGCGGCCGAACCCCACACGCGCGACATCGGCGGCGGTGACGTTGATCGACAGGCGCAGATGCGACAGGGTCCCCGGCCAGCGCGCGGCGCGTTGCAGCGCGACCTGCTGGATGTGATCGGACAGCGCCAGCCCCAGATCGGCGCGTTCGGCGGCGGCAAAAAGCGGATCTGCCCCCAGCGGCCCCAGCGTCGGATGCCGCCAGCGGGCCAGCGCCTCCACGCCGGTAATTCGCCCGGTTGCGATGGCGACCTGCGGCTGGAAGACGATGTCGATCTCGCCGCGTTCGATCGCATGGTGAAGGTCGGCGGCCAGTACGTCGAGCGGCGCGACATCACCGGGATGGGCGAAGCGCAGCATCGTGCCGTCGCTCGCCTGCGCCTGGGTCAGGGCCTCGCCCGCCCGCGCCAGCAGGCTGGCCGGGTCTTCCTGCGGCCGCGCGACCGACAGGCCCAGCCGGACACCCAGCCGGATCGGCGTCGCCCCCGCCTGGAACGGCTGAGCCAGCAGCGTCTCCAGCGTCTCGGCGATGGCGCGCGCCTGTCGGCCATCGGCAACGCCCGCCATGACGAACTCCGCGCCCCCCGAACGCGCCACGATTGCCCGGTCGCCAAACGCTTCGGCCGCGACCGCCTGCATCCGCGCCTCGACGCCGCGCAACAACATGTTGCCCGCCGGTCGCCCATGTGCGGCGTTGATGAGGTCCAGCCGTGACAGCGATACGACGATCGCGACACAAGGCTCGTTCTGTTCGAGAATATCGGCGACCCAGCGATGGATTTCGCCCACCTCGCCATCGGCATGGGTCCGCCGCCGCCGCACGTCGAGCGTCCGGCGGGCATGGCGCTCGGCGAGCTTCAGCGCGGCGTGCACCATCGCCTCCCCCGCATCCGGCGCCAGGATGTGCGTCGCCCCGGCGGTCAGGAAGGCATCAAGCGTCTCAGCTTCCGCATCGGGTACCGCGACCAGCATCGCCGCGCCGGTCGCCGCGATCACCGCGCCCAACGCCTGCGCCGCCCGCAACCCGGCATCGCCCGCCCCACGCGCATCGATCAGGGCGACCCGCGCCTCGCTGGCCAGGAACGCACCGACCAGCACGTCGCCCGCCGGATTTTCCCCGTCGCGCGGTGCCATCGACCAGATCGCCCAGCCGCCACGGATGATCGCTTCGTCCAGCATCGCAGGATGACGGAACGAAAGCGCAAAGATCGCCGTTCCCCTGCGGTGGGCGTTAAAACCGAATTCATCCTGCGTCATAGGCGCACCCTATCCACCGCCACTGGGATCACCAACGGCAATCGATCTTGTTCGCGTCCCGCCTTGGGGCTACCGTCGTGACGATGGGGCGTGCCAATATCTCGTCCGATATAGCGGATGACGTCTGTTCGACGGACCGGCGCCCGGCGGACGGGTCGCTGATCGACCGTCATGGCCGCACGATCCGCTATCTGCGCATCTCCGTCACCGATCGCTGCGACCTGCGCTGTCGATATTGCATGGCCGAGCAGATGACCTTCTTGCCCCGCGCCAAGCTGCTCAGCCTGGACGAGATCGCGATCATCGCCGAGCGCTTCATCGCGCGCGGCGTGACCCGCATCCGCCTGTCCGGGGGCGAGCCGCTGGTCCGGCGCGACGTGGTCGATCTGGTCAAACGGCTGGGCGGGCATGTCGGACGGGGCCTAGACGAGCTGACCATGACGACCAACGGCACGCGGCTGGCCGATCATGCGGGTGCGCTGGTCGATGCGGGCGTACGGCGGATCAATGTCAGCCTGGACAGCCGCGATCCCGAACGCTTTCGCTACATCACCCGTCACGGCGATGTCGGTCAGGTGATCCATGGCATCCTCTCCGCGCGCGACGCCGGGCTTGCGATCAAGATCAACATGGTCGCGCTCAAGGGGATGAACGAGGACGAGATCGCTTCGATGCTGTCCTGGTGCGTTTCGGAGCAATTGGACCTTTCGCTCATCGAGACGATGCCGCTGGGTGCGATCGACGAGGACCGGGTGGACCGCTTCCTGCCGCTGACCACCGTGTTCGACCGACTGTCGGCCGAGTTCCCCCTCACCCGCGCCGGGCACCGCACCGGCGGCCCCGCCCGCTACTGGCAGGTGGAGGGCAGCGAGACCCGGCTGGGCCTGATCTCCCCCCTCACCGCGAATTTTTGCGACGGCTGCAACCGCGTGAGGCTGACGACCGAGGGCAAGCTGTATATGTGTCTGGGTCATGAGGATCAGGTGGATTTGAAGGCCGCGCTGCGGAACGGAGGGATCGAGGCGCTCGACACGGCGATCGATCTGGGGCTGGCGTCCAAGCCTGCCCGGCATGATTTCCGTATCGAGGCGGGATCGGCCCCGGCGGTGTCGCGCCATATGAGCGTGACCGGCGGATGACCCTTCCCGTCCGGCGGGCGCTCGTCGCCTCGCCCACCGCGCCCGCCCAGACGGCAGCCGCCGATCTGCTGCAAAGCGCCGACTGGGTCGATTTCGACGAGGCCGATTACGTCATCGCGCTCGGCGGGGACGGCTTCATGCTCCAGACGCTGCACCGGATGCTGGAGCGGCGGCGCGGCCCCGTGCCGGTGTTCGGCATGAACCTGGGCACGGTCGGCTTCCTGATGAACGAGTGGCGCAGCTATGGGCTGGAGGACCGGCTGGCCCGCGCCAAGCCGTTCCGCGTCACCCCGCTTAAGATGACCGCCACCGGTATCGACGGGCGGGTGCATACGCTGCCCGCGATCAACGAAATCTCTCTGCTGCGCGAAACCCGCCAGACCGCCAAGCTGGAGGTGATGGTCAACGAGCGCATCGTCCTGCCCGAACTGGCGTGCGACGGCATCCTCGCCGCGACCCCGGCGGGATCGACCGCCTATAATTTCTCGGCCCAGGGCCCGATCCTGCCGCTCGGCTCGGCGCTGATCGCACTGACCCCGATCAGCCCCTTCCGCCCCCGGCGCTGGCGCGGTGCGATCCTGCCCGACAAGGCGCGCATATCGATCAAGGTCCTCGATCCCGGCAAGCGCCCCGTCTCGGCCGTGGCCGACCAGCGCGAAGTCCGCGACGTGGCGCAGGTCGATATCTGCATGGACCGATCCCGCGAGCTGACGCTGATGTTCGACCCCGAACACGCGCTCGACGACCGCATCACCATGGAGCAGTTCGTCTCCTGACGGAGGCCACCGCATAACCTCTTATTCCTTCCCTGCAAAGGGAGGGGGACCATCCGGAGGATGGTGGAGGGGTGTCACCCCTATCGAGAGCGGGACACCCCTCCGTCAGGCCCTCGGCCTGCCACCTCCCCTTGCAGGGGAGGAATGGAAGCCAACGAAGGCCCGACCCGCATTTATCCACAGATTTGGCGGCAAGACTTACGCAAAACCGTCAAAAAAGGGGTTGCGGCTTTTTTCGTGCCCTTTATAGGACCCCTCCACAGCGCCGGAACATTCCCTGATAGCTCAGCGGTAGAGCTCTCGACTGTTAATCGAGCGGCCGTAGGTTCGAATCCTACTCAGGGAGCCACCGGCGCTGTCTTCCCCAGACAGCGCTAGCCAGGACGGATTAGCCGTCGATCACATGCGGTACGAACCGTGCGGTGTTCGAGGTGATCAGCCCGTCCTCACGGATGCCCATCCCCACCGGCGCGCCGTCCACCACCCAGCTTCCCAGCACCGGAAAACAGCCCGGTGCCGCCTCCGGCAGCCGGTAGAGCGACTGATAAATATAACCCTCCTTGCCATAATCTCCGGCCGTCTCCGCCACGATGCTGCCAGCCTTGCGGATCGAAACGTTCGCGCCCTCGCGCGACAGCAGCGGCTTGGCCACCGCATCGCCGCTCGGCACCGAAAAGCTGGCGGGAAGCAGGTTCGGATGGCCGGGAAACAAATCCCACAGCACCGGCAGGATCGCCTTGTTCGACCAGATCATCTTCCAGACCGGCTCGATCCAGGTCAGGTCGCCCCGCTCCAGATTGTCGAGCAGGGGCGCAGCGAACTCCTCATGGACCAGCCATTCCCACGGATAGAGCTTGAACATCGCCTCGATCCGCATGTCCGCCTCGTCGACGAAGCAATGCGTGTCGTGGTTCCATCCGATCTGCTCCATCAATATGGGGATGGTGGAAATGCCCGCCGCCTCGGCGGTGTCGCGCAGATAGGCGGCGGTGACGGCATCCTCGCCCGCCAGATCCTCGACATGCGCGACATGGAGCGTCGCGGGCAGAGCGGGCGCAATCTCGGCCCAGCGGGCCACCAGCGCCTCGTGCAGGCTGTTGAACTGGTCGAGCGCGGGGAAAACCTCCTCCTTCCACGCCCATTGCACCACGGCCGCTTCCAACAGGGAGGTGGGCGTGTCGCAGTTGAACTCGAACAGCTTGGGCGCGTCCGTACCGTCATAGCCCAGATCAAAACGCCCGAAATTCAATGCGGGCGGCTCGGCCTCCCAGGCTTCGCGGATCGGATCGTGAAAGGCGGGCGGGATGGCGAAGCGGTGCAGAAGCGCAGGGTCGCTCACTACCGCCTCCCCGGCCGCCAGGAACAGCCGATACAACTCGGTCGTTGCAGCCTCGATCGTGTCGATCTGCGCGCGGGTGAAGCGATAGCAGGCGCTTTCGTCCCAATAGGGTCGCTCGCGCCCCTCATGCCAGATCAGGCCCAGCGCCTCGACCTTCGCCTGCCAGCCCAGTCTTGGGGTCAGGGTCTGGCGGATCATGCGTGGATACTGCCGAATCGGCTTGCCGATGCGCCGAAGCCGCCCCGGCTGACAGCGGCGGCGCGGGTCATCGCGCTGCCCGACGGTGCAAAGCCATAGCGGGCGCCCGGTGCAGCACGGAAGCTGCCGCCGGTCGCGCGTTCGCCGAAATAGGGAATGGCACGGCCGCGCCCCAGAAAATACCAGAAGGCCGCGCCGCCAATCCCTGCGCGATGTTGCCGACAGCGATCGTCGGGCAGGCGCACGCCTTGCGCATCGGTGCAGATCGCCGTGTCGCGATCGGCCGTCCAATTGTCGTCCGCTTTGGCGCGATTACAGCCGCTTGCCAGCAGCGCCGCCGCCATCGCGGTCGTCCATTTCAGGTCAAATGCCATCTCGTCCCTCCCGCGCGCATCATGGTGCAGGAGCAGCCTTTCTGGCCAGAGAAATGAAAAGGGGCCGGTGAACTCTCCACCGGCACCCCATCTTTTCCCGACCTTAGCGGCAGCGGACCTTGCCGCGATCGATCGAGCGGCCCAGCAGCGCACCGCCACCGGCACCCAGCAGGGTGCCCAGCGTGCCGCCGCCGATCACATTGCCCAGCACGCCGCCGCCGAGCGCGCCGACGACCAGGCCGGTGGTGCCGTCATTGCGCTTGCAATAGGTACGGCCATCACGGCCACGGAAGACCTGATCGTCGCGGTTCAGGCGACGCTCGCGGTAATTGCCACGGCGATAATCGCGCGAGGCATCCCAGTCGTTACGGTCGCCATGCCAGCGATAGTCACGGTCCTGGGCGACGGCGGGCGTCGCGGCGATCGGGGTGGCGACGGTAACGACGGCCAGAGCGGCGAGCAGAGCTTTCACGGCAGGTCTCCTTTTCCTCAAGCGGGCACAACGCGCATCGTGCAAAGCTGTTCAATTCCAACGCGACTGGCACCCGGAGGCCGCGTCGGGCATTGAAGCCCCATGCGCCAAGCCACCACGATGTTAACCTTCGACACCCATGGTCAGGGCCTGACCGAGATCACCCGGCCGGTCGCCGCCTGGGTCCGCGAGCAGGGCATGGACGAAGGGCTGTTGACTCTCTTCTGTCGCCACACCTCGGCCTCGCTCATCATCCAGGAAAATGCCGCGCCGGAAGTGAGGACCGACATCCTCGACTATTTCGCGCGGATCGCGCCCGAGGATACGCGCGCCTACGCCCATGACGATGAGGGGCCCGACGACATGCCCGCGCATCTTCGGGCCATCCTGACCGGGGTGAACCTGTCGGTGCCGTTGATCGGCGGTCGGCTGGCGCTGGGGACGTGGCAGGGCATCTATCTGTTCGAGCATCGCCGCGCGCCGCATAGGCGGCAGATCGCGCTGCATATGGCGGGCGTCTGACACGCAATTCATCGCGGGAGCCAAACCGTTCATCGACCGTTCTGGTGGCATACGCTACAGGACTGGTGTCGACCGGCTCGGCCGGACGGCAGGAAAGGAAGAAGAGTCCATGCAATTCGGTCGTAAGATCGCGCTCGCGCTGGTCGGCGCCAGCACCTTGATGGTCGCGGGATGCGCGACCGAAACCACCTATCGCCCCGCCACAGGCTCGGGCTTTTACCGCACCGGCTATTCCGACCAGCAGTTGGAGCCGGGCCGCTTCATCGTCAGCTTCGCGGGCAACACCGTTACCTCGCGCGACACCGTGGAACGCTACCTGCTGTTCCGCGCGGCCGAGCTGACGCTGGCCAATGGCTATGACTATTTCGTGATGGCCGACCGCGACACGCAGCTGCGCTCGCGCACCTACTCGACGCCGGGTGCCTTCGGGCCGGGCTTCGGTGGCTGGGGCGGCGGCTGGTGGGGTCCGTCGTGGCGCTATTATGGTCGCGGCTTTGGTTGGCGCAGCTGGGACCCGTTCTGGGGTGATCCATTCTTCGGCAACAACATGGATATCAACACCATCGACCGCTACGAAGCGACCGCCGAGGTCGTGATGCGCAAGGGGCCGATCCCGCGCGACAATCTCCGCGCCTTCGACGCCCGCGCGATCGTCTCGACGATCGGGCCGACGGTGGTGATGCCGAAGTAATTCGGCCGAGATACCGGATCATGGGGCGGTCACCTTACCGGGTGGCCGCCCTTTTTCTTGGTTTAGGGGCGACCGCCACGCACGCGGCGCGCATTGACCATGCCGCGCAGCGCTTCGGTGCGGACCTGCAACTCGCGCTGTTCGGATGGTGACAGTCCGTCCTGCCCGAAGCGCTCCCCCAGCGCACCGATCGCGGCATCCTCCTTTTTGAAGGATCGGGCTTCAGCGCGCGATATGTCGCCGCTGCGTCGCGCCTCGCGGATCGAACGACGGATGTCGCGGCGATCGGTGGCGGGGGGCGGCTGGTTGGGCATGGCGATGATGTCGGCGGGCGGCCCGGCACTGACGAACTGCGCAGGCGCTGCGGCGGGCAGCACGGCTATGATGACGGCCGGTATCGCATAGCGCTTCATGGTTGATCCTCCCTGTCGGCGGAGGATTGCTCTCTGTGACTGAACGAGGCCTGTCTATTCCTCCCCTGCAAGGGGAGGGGGACCATGCGAAGCATGGTGGAGGGGGCTTGCCACGAGGGACGTCCAATGAGGAAGCCCCCCATCAGGCCTTCGGCCTGCCACCTCTCCGCGAGCGGGGGAATGAAAAAGGGCGGCGAGCCTACGCTCACCGCCCTTCCACAAGCCTAGAGGCCGACGATCAGGCCGTCACCGCCCCGTGGCAATGCTTGTACTTCAGGCCCGATCCGCACGGGCACGGCGCGTTGCGGTTGACCCGGCCTTCCCACTGCGACGGATCGGTGCCCAGATCCATTCCCTCGGGCTGCGGGATCTGCATCGGCGGCATCTGCGGCTGGAGCAGCCCGCGTGCGGCCGCATCCCAGTCGTTGCTATTGTCCTCGCCGGTGAACGGATCGAAGTGCGAGGTGATGAAGTCCGGCAGCTCGGGCAGTTCGGGCGGCGCCTGAAGCTGGAACTGGGCATAGGCGATGGTGCGCGTCACATCCTCGCGGATATTGTCGAGCATCCGCTGGAAGAGCGAAAACGCCTCGTGCTTATACTCGTTGATCGGCGTCTTCTGGGCATAGGCGCGCAGATGGACGACCTGGCGCAGCGCGTCGAGCGTCGCCAGATGCTCCTTCCAGTGATGGTCCAGATTCTGGAGCAGGATCGACTTTTCGACGCTGGCCCAGGTGTCCGGCTCCAGCTCCCTGGCCTTGGCCTCGACCATCGCATCGGCCTCGGCGGTAACGCGCTCCAGCACGATCTCGGGATCGATCGCTTCCTCGGTCAGCCAGTCGTCGACCGGCGGCTCCATGTTCAGCAGGTCCTTCAGCTGCTGCTTCATGCCCGCGACATCCCACTGTTCGGGATAGCTGTTCGGCGGGCAGGCGGTGCCGACGATCGCATTGACCGTCTCGGCGCGCATGTCGGCGACGACCTCGCCCACCGTCTCGGCGTCCATGATGTCGGAGCGCTGTTCGTAGATGACCTTGCGCTGGTCGTTCATCACGTCATCATATTCGACGACCTGCTTGCGGATGTCGTAGTTGCGCGCCTCGACCTTCTTCTGCGCGGTCTCGATCGCCTTGGACAACCACTTGCTGCCGATCGCCTCGCCATCCTCGATATTGCTGCGCATCATTTTGGCGAATAACGTGTCCGGGCCGAAGATGCGGAGCAGATCGTCGTCGAGGCTGAGGTAGAAGCGCGACAGGCCCGGATCGCCCTGACGCCCCGAACGGCCGCGCAGCTGGTTGTCGATGCGGCGGCTTTCATGGCGCTCGGTGCCGAGCACGAACAGACCGCCAGCCTCCAGCACCTTCTGCTTTTCGGCCACGATCTCGGTGCGGATGCGCGCCGCCGCTTCCTCATATTCGGGCGTGCCCTCGACCAGATCGGGATGCTCGTCGAGCATCCGGAATTCCAGGTTGCCGCCTAGCTGAATGTCGGTGCCGCGGCCCGCCATGTTGGTCGCGATGGTGACGGCGCCCAGACGGCCCGCCTGCGCGACGATATGCGCCTCCATCTCGTGATAGCGGGCGTTCAGCACCTTATGCGGCACGGCTTCCTGGGTCAGGAACTCGCTGAGCAGTTCCGACTTCTCGATCGAGACGGTGCCGACCAGCACCGGCTGCCCCTTGGCGGCGTGGTCGCGGATCTTCTTGGCGATCGCCAGGAACTTGTCCTGCGTGTTCTTGTAGAACTCGTCCTCCTCATCGACACGCGCGATCGGCACGTTGGTTGGGATGGTGACGACGTTGATCTTGTAGATGTCATAGAATTCGCCCGCCTCGGTGGCGGCGGTGCCGGTCATGCCCGAAATCTTCGGATACATACGGAAATAATTCTGGAAGGTGATCGAGGCCATGGTCTGGTTCTCGGGCTCGATATTGACGCCCTCCTTCGCCTCGACCGCCTGGTGCAGACCCTCCGACCAGCGACGCCCGTCCATCATGCGGCCGGTGAACTCGTCGATGATGATAACCTTGCCGTCCTTCACGATGTAATCGGTGTCGCGCTTGAACATCATGTTCGCGCGCAGCGCCTGGTTCAGGTGATGGACGACCTGGGTATTCTCGAAATCATACAGATTCTCACCCTGGAGCAGACCGGCCGCCTCAAGCAGTCGTTCGGCGCGCTCGGTGCCGTCCTCGGTCAGGATGATCGACTTCTGCTTCTCGTCCTTCTCGTAATCGTCGGCGGTCAGCTGCTTCACGATCGCATCGACGCCGATATACAGCTCCGACTTGTCGTCGGTCGGGCCGGAGATGATCAGAGGCGTGCGCGCCTCGTCGATCAGGATCGAGTCGACCTCGTCGACGATTGCGTAGTTGAAGGGGCGCTGCACCATCGACGAGCGCTCATACTTCATATTGTCGCGCAGATAGTCGAAGCCGAACTCGTTGTTCGTGCCGTAGGTGATGTCGGCGTCATAGGCCGCGCGGCGCTGCGCATCGTCCAGATTGGGGATGATGGTGCCGGTGGTCAGGCCGAGGAAATTATAGACCCGGCCCATGGTCGCGGCGTCGCGGCTGGCCAGATAGTCGTTGACGGTCACGACATGCACGCCCTTGCCGGGCAACGCATTCAGATAGGTGGCGAGCGTGGCGACCAGCGTCTTGCCCTCGCCCGTGCGCATCTCGGCGATCTCGCCCCGGTGGAGGACAATTCCGCCGATCATCTGCACATCATAGTGACGCTGGCCCAGCACGCGCTTGGCGGCTTCGCGCACCGTGGCGAAGGCTTCGGGCAATAGGCTGTCGAGCGTCGCACCCTGATCCAGCTGCTCGCGGAACTTCACCGTCTGCGCGGCGAGCTGTTCGTCGCTCATCGCCGCCATCGTCGCCTCGAAGTCGGCGATCTTGGCGACGGTCGGCTTCAGCGATTTGACGTAACGGTCGTTGGACGAACCGAACAAGGACTTGGCGAGGCCGCCGAACATAAGCGATTTCCTGACTGAAATATCGTGAGATGGGCGCAGCACCGGTCGAAGCGTGGCGCGCGCGACTGTAATGATAGGCAATGGGTCGGCCGGGCGCCGACGCCGGGGCTATTCGCGCCGACGGCCCATGAAGATCGCGGCGACCGGCCGGGGCGTGACGGCCCGGAACATGCCGAAGGTGCGCGCGCTGACGACCAGCGTGGCAAGGCTCTGTACCGGCCGGGTTGCGGCGCGCGCGACGGCGGCCTGCTTGGCGGCGGCGGCGATGCTGCACTCCGCCACGACACCCCGCGCCTCCTGCCCACGCGCGCTTCCACCCACGCCGGTCAGCGCGGACAAAAGGGCGGAAAGGAGCAGAAGCAGGTTCATGCGAGGCTTGTCTTAGGCAGATACGCGCGGCGCGTCCATCCGTTGCATCATATCGACGCGCCGGGCTTCCGTTCCTATTTGACCGGGGGAAGCAGTTGATAGCCCATGCGCTGGCTGTCATGGCCCTGGGGCATGGGTGCGGGCCCCGGCTGGTAGCGGCGGCGCTCCCGACACGGGGTCATGACGTTCTGCACATCCACGAAGCCGACCTGCTGGTTGATCGTGCAGTTGGTGGCATAACCCTCTGCATCCAGATCGAAATCGGATTGCCAGAACTGGACCTTCTGCATGTCCTGCGGCCAGGCTCCGGAGAGTAGCGTTGCGTCTCCGAAGCTCGTGTCTTTCGTCATCAGAATGCGGAACCGCACCGGGACGCCGCCATTACGCTGCGCTACGCCTTGGGCCATGCCCCGCGCCATCGCCTGACAGACCCGCGCCTCGTCCGCAGGCGGAATCGTGCCGGAGGGCAGCACGACGGCTTCGCAGCGGCTGACCGAACCGTCTGTTTCGACCACGACATCGAACCGCGTGGCGTTGGGCTGGATCGGAGGGGCACCCGGCAATTGCCAATTGACCGGCAGGATATAGGTACTGGCCACCGGCTTTCCCCGCTCGTCGCGCGCGGGCTTGAAGACCGGCTGGCCGGTCTGGACCGCCCGACAGGTCGCGGCATCGAGCGAGGGCGAAACCGATGTCTTGATCTTGCAGTCGGTGACGAGGCCGGTGGCATCGATCGCGAGTTCGGCGATCACCCGTCCCTCCTGACCTGCGCGAAGCGCCGCTGGTGGGTAATTGTCCGGGCTGAACAGCGCGCCGATATTGCCGATCGGCCCTTGCGCACGCCCCTTGGAACGCGACTTCTGGGCCAGCGCATCGCCCGAGGCCAAGAGGCACAGCAAAGCGGCCACACCGCACGACGCCGATTTGTTCATTTCGGAACCTCCCCCACTTCGTCCCCATGACGGTATCAACCATTGCAGCGCGCGCGCGCAAGCGGCAAAGCACGGGGTCATGAGCACCGCCACCTCGCCCCTCGCCCAGCCCTTCCCCGCTTTGCCCACGATCGACGGCGTGACGCTTCGCGTCGCCCGCGCGCAGTATAAGAAATGGGATCGCTGCGACCTGACCTTCGTGACGCTGCCCGAAGGGACGAGCGTGGCGGGTGTGCTGACCACCAGCAAATGTCCGTCGCCGGAGGTGGAATGGTGCCGCAAGGCGCTGGTCCTGGGTCAGGCCCGTGCGCTGGTCGTCAATGCGGGCAACTCCAACGCCTTTACCGGCCACCGCGGCCGCGCCGCCGTCGAGGCGATCGCCGCCCGCACCGCCGCCGCGATGGACTGCCAGCCCTCGGACGTGTTCGTCGCCTCGACCGGCGTGATCGGCGTGCCGCTGCCCATCGACAAGGCTGAGGCGGGCCTCGACGCCGCCTTCACCGCCGAGCCGTGCGGCTGGGAAGACGCCGCCGCGACGATCATGACCACCGACACCTTCGCCAAGGGCGCCACGACCACCGCCGTCGTCGATGGCCGCACGGTGACGCTGGCCGGGATCATCAAGGGTTCGGGCATGATCGCACCGGACATGGCGACGATGCTGGGCTTCATCTTCACCGATGCCGCCGTCGCGCCCGAGTTCCTGCAACGCGCCCTCAGCGCCGCCAATGGCCGCAGCTTTTCGTGCATCACGGTCGACGGCGACACCTCGACCAGCGACACGGTGCTGGCCTTTGCGACGGGTAAGGCGGGCAATGCGCCGCTGACCGACGACGAGAGCGACGGGGCGGACGCGTTCCGCGCAGCGCTGGCCGATCTGTGCCACCAGCTCGCCTTGCTAGTCGTGCGCGACGGAGAGGGCGCAACCAAGCTGATCGAAATCCGCGTCGAGGGCGCGGAGAGCGACCGCTCGGCGCACCGCATCGCCATGTCGATCGCCAATTCGCCGCTGGTGAAGACCGCGATCGCGGGCGAGGACGCCAATTGGGGCCGCGTCGTCATGGCGGTCGGCAAGGCCGGCGAACCGGCCGAACGCGACAAGCTATCGATCCGCTTCGGCGAAACGCTGGTCGCCAAGGACGGGCTGGCGGTCGAGGGCTATGACGAAGCGCCCGTCGCCGCGCACCTGAAGGGGCAGGAGATCGCGGTCGGCGTCGATCTGGGTCTGGGCGAAGGCGTCGCGACGGTTTGGACGTGCGACCTGACGCACGGCTATATCTCGATCAACGCCGATTATCGGAGCTGAGACGAATGCTCACCATCTGGGGTCGGATCAACTCGCACAACGTCAAGAAGGTGGTCTGGCTGGCCGAGGAAATGAGGCTGGCCTATGACCGTCGCGATGTGGGTGGCCCGTTCGGCATGGACGAGGAGTATCGCACGCTCAACCCCAACGCGCTGATCCCGACGATCGAGGACGACGGGTTCGTGCTGTGGGAGTCGAACAGCATCCTGCGCTATCTGGCGGCCAATCACGGCGGCGAGGCTTTCTATCCCGCCGATCGCCACGCGCGGGCCTCGGTCGAGCGGTGGATGGACTGGGGCTTCACCTGGGCCGATGCGATCCGGCCCATCTTCTTCCAGATGGTTCGCACCGAAGCTGGCAAGCGCGACACGGGCCTGATCGAGCGGAGCGTGGCGCGGGCGGCGGGACTTTCCGCGATCCTCGACGATGCGCTGGGCCGGCAGGAATGGCTGTCGGGCGATGCGTTCGGGATTGGGGATATTCCCGTGGCGGCCTATGCGAATACGTGGTTCCAGCTGCCGGTCGAGCGGCCTTCACGGCCTAATCTGGAGCGCTGGTATGCAGCGCTGCGGGAGCGTGCGCCATTCCGCGACGTGGTGATGATCCCGCTCAGCTAGGCCGCGAAGGGCCGCTCATCGCCAAAGGGCTGCCAGTTGGTGGAACAGCTCGCGCCAGAACAATCCGCACAGCCAGCCGGCGGCGGCGCCACACATCAGCAGCCTGACCTTACCCTCACCGCGATAAAGCTCCTCGTCTTCCACCGACCGCTCCACCAAATATACAAAAATTGTATAAATGCATTTCCGCGATATGTGAAGCGCTTAAGCTGAATCAGCTAAGGCCCGCTACTCGTTGGACAAATATGTATCCCACGCGCTGGGAAAGCGGCTGTCCGGCTTTTTGGCGATGGTTCGAAAGGACGCGGGGCTTACCCAAGCCGAGTTGGCGCAACGTCTTTCGCGCCCGCAGCCGATGATTTCGCACATCGAAAGAGGCGAACGCCGCGTCGATATGCTAGAGTTTTGCGAAATCGCCTGGGCGATGGGACTTAACCCCGAGGACCTGTTCGCCCGCTTCTCGTTGGAAGTTTTGAAGCCCGAAGGATTGGATCGCTACGCCGACCGAAAATGACGGTTCTGGGCGACTAGGGATGCCCCCCGTCGAGCAGGTCTGCTCTCAATAAAATGGCCCCTCCGCCACTACGGAGGGGCCCCTCGGGCAGTAAGTCTTACAGCGCGCCTTCCAGCCACGCCTTGATCCGGCCCTTCGGCTCCGCGCCGACCTTGGTCGCAGCGGCGGCACCGCCCTTGAACAGGATCATCGTCGGGATGCCGCGCACGCCGTAACGGCCGGGCGCGTCGGGATTGTCGTCGATGTTCAGCTTGGCGATCGTCACCTGCTCGCCCAATTCCTCCGACAGCTCTTCCAGCGACGGGCCGATCATCTTGCACGGTCCGCACCACTCGGCCCAGAAATCGACCAGCACCGGCTTGTCGGAGTTCAGGACGTCCGCTTCGAAGCTGGCGTCGGTGATCTGCTTGGTTGCCATAGTCTCAATACTCCTTGGATTGTCATCCATCTAGGACGCGCAGGTCGGTCGCTCAACCACCGAGCGCCAAGCTTTGCTCCCGGTCGCGATAGCCGGGCTTGTGCGCGGCGAGCAGCGCGTCGGGCACGGTGATGAGGCGCGGCCCCGCCGTATAGAGCAGCGCGACCGACACCCGGCGCCCCGGAAAGATTACCTCCAGCGCGGCGGCATAGCCCGCCATCTGCGCCAGATGGAAGGCGGGCACATCGTCGATACCGCCCGGCGCACGGCGTCCGGTCTTGTAGTCGATCAGCCGAATCTCGTCGGCGCCGATCAGCAGCCGGTCGACCCGCCCCGACACGACCAACCCGTTCGCCAAGGTCGCCGCGATCGGGGCCTCCGCCAGCGATCCGGGACCGAAGAGCGGCGCATAGGCCGGATCGTCCAGGATCGCGAAGACCGCTTGGCTCACATCGGCGCGCAAGGCCGCATCCTCGACGCCCGCCGCCTGGGTCAACCAACGCTCGGCTGCGCCCCGCCGCTGCTCGGGGGCGACCGGCGGCAGGCGTTCGAGCAGGCAGTGGATCAACCGCCCCCGCTCCGCCGCTGCACGCATCGCAGGGCTCGGGGGCGGATCGGCGACCATGTCCTCGCCCAGCTGCGACGGCGCGAGTGGACGTGGAGGGCGCGACTCCTGCGGCGCGGGCGAATGAACCCAATCGGGCAGCGCCACGTCTTCGCGTTGAACAGCGACGGCCGCACCGGCTCGCACCGCGACTGGCTCCTGCGGCACACGGCCCAGGAACGTCCGCGACTGGCCGTCGCCCGGCTCGACCTCCGCCACGCCGAGCGCCGTCATCGCGCGTGCGCAGGCGGCGTACCAGCTATGCATCGGCGGCACACCCGCCGCCCGCTTGCCCAGCGCCCCCGTGACGACCAGCTGCTCCTCCGCACGCGTCGCCGCGACGTAGAAGAGCCGCCAATGCTCGGCCAGTTCGCGCGCGGCGATCTCGGCGGCCACCGCATCGAGCGGCCCTCCCCGTTCCTCGGCGCGCGGGGGAAAGACCGGGATCGGCTGCGCCCCCGGCTCGGGCGTCCAGCGCAGGATCGAGCGTGGCGAAGCCGTCGGATCGGCGGTCGCATCGGCCAGGATGACCAGCGGCGCCTGCAACCCCTTGGACCCATGCGCGGTCATCACCCGTACCGCATCCAGCGGCGCGGAGGGATCGCGCACGATCTCGACATCGCCACGATCGAACCAGTCGAGGAAACGCTGCAGCGAGGGCGTAGTCGTGCTCTCGAAGGTGAGCGCGGCGTTGAGCAATTCCTCGATCGGATCGCGCGCCTCGGTGCCCAACCGCCGGATCAGCTTGCGCCGACCGTCGAGCGGCCCAGATAGCAACTCCTCAAGGAACTGGTACGGCGTCGACACGTCCGCACGCGCCAGCATCTGGCGGAGCGGAGCAAGATCGTCGACGGGCAAGGTCCGCGTCAGATGCGCCCAGAGCGATCCGCGCTCGCGGTGGCCCGCCGCCATCAACCGCTCCTGCGACCAGCCGATCAGCGGCGATACCAGCAACGATGCCAGCGACAGGTCATCCTCGGGCTGAAGCGCGAACCGCACCGTCGCGAGCAAATCCTGCACCGCCAGCGGCGCGTTGAGCCGCAGCCGGTCGACGCCCGCCACCGGCACCCCCTCGGCATAGAGCCGCGCGACGATCAGCGAGGCGAGGTCGCCGCGCCGCTTAACCAGGATCATGATGTCCTGCGGCTCGAGCCTTCGCCCCTTGCTCTCCAGCATGACGCCGTCGTCGAGCCAGCGACGGACGGCGCGAGCGATGTCGGTCGCGACCTTGCGCACCGCGTCGTCGATCCAGCCTTCCTCATCCTCGTCGCTGCCGCCCGCCACGACCGGCGGCCAGAGCGTGACGCGGCCTGGGCCTTTCACTTCGCTAGCGTGGCGTTCGACCTCACCCGCCATGCCCATGCCGGGTTCACCCAGCGCCTCGATCGCGGCGTCGACGAACTCCAGGATCGGCGTGGTCGAGCGGAAGCTATGGGTCAGCGACAGCTGGTTGAACGGCAGGCCGCGTTCCTCAGGCGGCCATTCGTCATCGCCTGCGACTTCCTCGGCGCGGCGGGAAAAGTGCAGCTCGGCCGCCTGGAAGTTGATCGGATCGGTGCCCTGAAAGCCGAAGATCGCCTGTTTGTGATCGCCGACCGTGAACAGTGTCCGCGTTGACGGCGCATAGAGCCCGCGCCCGACAAAGAACTCGTCCGCCAGCGCGCGGACGATCCGCCATTGATGCGCGTTGGTGTCCTGCGCCTCATCGATCAGGACATGCTCGGTCACCTGGTCGAGCTTGTAGCGGACCCATTCGCCGATGCCGGGTCGTTCCAGAAGCTCGACGGTGGTGCGGATCAGGTCGTCGAAATCGACCGCCCCGATGGCACGCTTCGACAAGGTATAGGCGCGGGCATAATCGCGCCCGACCGTCAGCGCATCGGCGAGCAGATCGGCATGACGCGCCCGCGCGGCGAGACCCAGCAGATGGCGGCACGCCTCGCCCAGTTCGCGGGCCATGTCCTCATAATCGGGGTCTGCGTCGGTCAGCTTCTTGGACGCCTTGCGCGGTTCGCCCTTGGCGGTGAAGACCGTGCCCATCAGCTCTTCGAGCAGCATCACCCGTCCGGCCCGATCGGTGCCGATCCAGCGTTCGAGCGTCGCCGCCGCCTTGTCGCCGGTCGCTGTGCCCCAGGCGCGGTTTGCGCCCGCCAGCCGGACGACGGCGTCCTCATCGATCTCGTCGACACCCTCGGCGATCGCCTCGTCGATGTCACCCGATGGCAGGTCGAGCGCGCGGCGGAGCCAGGGCTGGATGCCGGTGGGCAATGCCTCCAGCGCGCCGGGCGCGCGAGCGCAGGCGGCGAGAAACGACTCCGCCCCGCCCTCGCCCAGCCGCAGCGACAGCGCGCCGACCGTCTCGACCGGGCCGACCCAGCCTTCTCGTTCGGCGGTTTCCAGCATCCGCGCCAGCGCCTCGCGCGCCAGTACCGCCTCTTCGCGCGCTTCCAGCGGGCGGAAGCCGGGGGCAAGCCCCGCCTCGACCGGGAAGGCCGCGAGCAATCCCTGGCAAAAGCCATGTATGGTCTGGATGCGCAGCCCCCCACCCGGCGCGTCGAGCACGCGGGCGAATAAGGTCCGCGCTCGGTCGCGCAAGTCCGGCGTCGGCGTTTCGCCCAGTGCCTTCAGGTCGCGGAACAGCTCGGTCTCGGGCATCCGCACCCAGGCGGCAAGGCGGCCATTGATCCGCTGCGCCATTTCGGCGGCGCCCGCCTTGGTGAAGGTCAGGCACAATATCGCCTCGGGCGCGACGCCGCGCAGCAGCAGGCGGAACACGCGCGCGGCGAGCACCTGCGTCTTGCCTGTGCCCGCCGAGGCGGAGAGCCAGACATGCGCGGCGGGGTCGCTGGCGGCGGCCTGATCGCCCTTCAGCGGGGGCAGGTTGGCCATGGGGCGGGCGCTCATGTGGCTTGCTCCGGGCGGCCGTCATCGCGTGCGCTTCGACTACGCTCAGCGTGAACGGGGATTGGGAGGAGAAACGATCCCCACACGTCGTTCAGCCTGAGTGCAGTCGAAGGCCACGCCCCGCCCTCGCCCAAAACGACGGTCATCCCGTGCACTTCGACTTCGCTCAGTGCGAACGGACGTGGGGATCGATCGGCATCGTACCCCCCGCCCCGTTCAGCCTGAGCGTAGCCGAAGGCCACGCTCCACCCTAACCGATTACCGATCACGGCCATACCATTCATCCCGCCGCATCAGCTGGTCATATTCCGCATAGGGTGCATATTCGGGCACCAGCTTGGCCGTAAACGGCGCATCGCCCGTCAGCCACTGCCCCGCCGCGTCGGCAAAATTCGCCGCAGCGATGGAGACGAACTCGTCCGTCCGGATGCGCTCGCGTTTGCCATCGGGATCGACCGGCATCGCGACATAGCCAAGACCATCACGGTTGCGCCCTAGCGACCAATATTCGAACCCACCCGCGCGGCCCGCAATGCCTTCGAAACCACCCCGCTCGGCAATCAAGCCGAGCAGGCCGAGCTGTAAGCTGAACCCCTCGCGCACCGCCGCCGTGGAGGGCGGCTTGCCGGTCTTGTAGTCGATCACTACCAGCGATCCGTCTGCCGCCTTGTCGATCCGATCAAACCTCCCGGTCAGCGTGACACCCGCCAGCTTGACCTCGCCCTTGCCTTCGGCGCTCAAGACGTGGCGGCCTTCGTCAGCATTTGCAGCGACTTTAGTCGCGATCCAGTCGATCGCCTCGATCAGGCGCGGCTGCCAGAGTGCCCGCATCATCGGATGGGTCCGCTGATCGCGCAGCATCGCGAGCGCGCGGGGACGCAGTGCCTCCACGTCGCAGCGGTCCTCCTTCCACCACATTTCCAGAATGTCGTGGACGGCGGTGCCGCGCCACGCCGCGCTGGGATCGGCATCGACCGGATCGAGCGGCGACAGGCGCAGCACGCGGCGCGCGTAGAAGGCGTAGGGGTCGGCCTTCAGCCGGTCGACTTCCGTCACCGAGATGGTGGTGGGGCGCAGCGCGGCGGGCGGCTTGGGTGCGGGGCGATCAACGGGGGCGTAGTCCTCTGGGCGATCCAGCTCAATCGCCCAGCGCGCAAGGTTCGGATGCGCCTCGAACCGCTCGCCCGCCATCGCCTGCAAACGCAGCCAGAAGCGCGACGCCAGGGTGGGCCCGCTCGCATCGCGACGCGCGCGGGTCAGGATCGCGCGGGGTGCCCCCATCGCCTGTGCCAGATCATGCGCGGCGATGCCGATCCGCTGCTCCAGCCCGACCAGTCCCAGAAGCGAGCGGATACGCGGCGCCAGCCAAGGGTCCGGCGCAGGCCGCCCCGGCCAGACACCCTCGTTCAGGCCGCCCGCGATCATCAGGTCGGCGGTCTGGAGACGCGCCTCGATCGGGCCATAGATGGCGAGGCGGGGATGCTGCCCCTCGCGCGGGATGGCGCGCACCGCGATCTCGTCGAACAGGCTGCGGAGCAGGCCCGGCAGCTCGGCGGGATCAACGCGCGCGGGGCCGTGATCGGCTTCCTCTTCATACCCCGCCAGGAACTCCGCCGCGGCACGTCCCGCCGGGCCGGTCCACAGCGCATCGCCGCACAAGGTCTGGCCGCATTCGCGCAGACAGGCGAGCAGGCTGCGCAGCCCCTGCGGTCCGTCGCCGAAGGTCCGCCCGACGGCCTTCAGCATCGGCGCGGCCTTGGTCCAGAAGGCCGAAGCGGTCGGCTTGTCGGCCACATGCGCGGCGATGCCATCCAGCCCCGGCGCGGGACGCGGGCCGCGCAACGCCTTGTCGAGCGCACGCACGCCGTCGAGCCATTCGACCCGTTCCATCTCGCCGCGAATCAGCGGATGCTTGAGCAGCGCCAGCAGCGGCAGCGGCGCGAAATGTTGCGCCGCCGCTTCGGCGAGTTGCAGCAGAAAGGTGCCCGGCAACAGGATCGACAAGGGTCGTCCCGCCGTATCGTCGATCAGGATGTTCCAGCGTCGACAATGCGCCGCCACCCGCCGCGCCAGCGCGCGGTCGGAAGTGACGAGCGCGGCGGTACGGCCCGGCTCCTCGACCGCCTCCCGCAGCGCCAGCGCGATCGCCTGCGCCTCTTCGGCGGGGGTGGCGAGTTCGATGGTGGAGACGCCCGACAGCCGCCGGTCCTCGGCGGGCAGGTCGGTCCATTTGCCGGTGAAGTCGGCCGGGGCCATGGCATTGGCTATAGCGCGCCCGCGCACCGGACCCGCGTCATAGTCGCCGCCGCCCCGCCACACCGTCACCTCGCCCCGCCCCACGCCCATCCGGTCGAGCAGAAGCTTCAACGCATATTGCGGATGCGTCTCTATCGAACGGCGGGTGCGCCCGGTGTCGGGATCGGGCTTGTGCGGCCCCAGCGCATCCCATTCTTCGTCGGGCATGGTCAGGTCCAGCCCGGCGAACACCACCGAGCCGCCCGGCATCTCCGACACGCAGCGCAGCAGCCGCGCGACGGCAGGCGCCGTATCGGTGACGCCCGCCGCACAGACAAACCCCGCGGGCTGTGCCTCACGCCAGCGCGCGGCCACCCGGTCGAGCAACAGGGTGCGCCGCCGCGCCGCATCGATCCGTCCCATCCGCTCCAGCACGGCGGGCCAGCGGTCGAGCACCACCGAGAATGTCGCCAGCGCCGACTGCCAATGCTCGGTCAGCTCAGGGCCCAGGTCGAGCGCGGCGAGTTCGGCCGGATCGACCTCTTCGACCAGCATCTGGTCCAGCGTGCGGGCAAGGTCGCCCGCCAGTCGCACCGCCTCGGCTGCGGTCACCGGCTGGCCCGCGCGCTGCCGCTCCTGCTCGACCAGCCGCGCCAGGATCATCCGGCGCGCGGAGGGTGCGATGGCGGGCGGCGGCGGGGCGTCGGCATCCGCCGGGTCGAGCGCGGAGCCGGCCGCCTCACCCAGTTCAGGATCGCCCAGCGCGACCATGCGCGGCAGGATCAGGCCCCCGCCGCTCGCGCGGACGAACGCCTCGGTCACCGCGCGGACGCCGCGATTGGTCGGCAGCAGGATCATGCCCTGCGCCAGCGTCAGCGGATCGCCACCGCTGCGCCGCATCAGCCCGGCGACCAGCGCATCGGCAAAACCACGATGCGCCGGAATGGTGTGCAGCCTCGGGCGGCGTGGCTCACCCATCCGCGAGGATCAGTTCCGTCTGCGGGATGGCACGCGGGGTGCCGACATCGAACCATAGCCCCTGGTGGACCTGGCCAAAGGCGCGGCCCGCCTCGATCGCGCGGTTCCAGAACAGGTTCGTAGAGAAGGGCCCCTCGGGCGCGTCGGCGATCAGGCGCGGGTGCAGGATCTGAAGCCCGGTATAGGAAAAAGGCGCGACCCGGCCGCGCTGACGCCGCGCGGTGATCCGGCCATCGGCGCCAAGGTAAAAGTCGCCCTGCCCATCATGATTGTGCGCCCGCGCCAGCGGCACCATCAGGAGGAGCGCGTCCATCGTCGCCTCGTCCCAGCGCGAGGCGAGCAGGCGGATCGCGTCGACCGGGCCGTCAATCCACAGATTGTCGCTGTTGACGACCAGGATCGGATCGTCCCCCAGCAAAGGCTTCGCCTTGACCAGCCCCCCGCCCGTTTCCAGCAACTGCTCGCGTTCGTCCGAGATGATGACTTCAATCCCCGGAAAGCGATCCTTCAGATGCGCTTCCAGCTGGTCGGCGAGGTAGTGGACATTGACCACCGCCCGCTCGATCCCCGCTGCAACCAGCCGGTCGAAGACATGGTCGATCAGCGGCTTGCCCGCCACCGACACCAGCGGCTTGGGGCGCGTGGCGGTCAGCGGACGCATCCGCTTGCCCAACCCCGCCGCCATGACCATCGCGGTGCGCGGTACCCGGCCACCGGGGGTCGGACGGAGCGAGAGTTGCCGGGTCATTGCGACAGCACCTTCGGATCGCCGCGCAGCTCGGGCGGCACATTGTCATCGAACCAAGCGGCCACCGGCGCCAGCACCGGCTGCGACAGATCGCGTTCCAGATAGGCCCAGACGCGCGGGCACAGCGCGGCATAACGCGGCTTGCCGTCGCGCTTCCAGAGGCGGGTGAAGATGCCGATGATCTTGGCGTTCCGCTGCGCGCCCAGCACATGATAGGCGTTCAGGAACGCATCGCCTTCGCCGGTCGCGGCCAGATAGCGCCTGAGCATCGCCTCTTCGATCGAGGGCTCGACATTGCGCCGCGCATCCTGGAGCAGCGAGACGAGGTCATAGGCCGGATGCCCGGCCAGCGCGTCCTGGAAGTCGAGCAGACCGAGCGTCCGTTTCGGCCCGACCAGCATCAGGTTCTCGACATGATAATCGCGCAGCACGGTGACGGGCCTGTCCGCCAGCGCATGGGCGAAGACCTGGTCCCAGGCGGCGCGATAACCCTCGACATCGACATCCAGGCCGACGGCGGGCGTGTACCATTCGGGCAGGAGCGCCGCCTCACGGTGAAGGACGGCGGTGTCATAGGGCGCCAGCCCCTCGGGCGCGTGGTTGCGCAGCGCGGCCAGCAGGTCGACCGCATCGCTGTAGAGCTGCACCGTCGCATCGGGATCGGCCTCAATCGCCTCGCGCATCCGGTCGTCGCCGAAATCCTCGATCAGGACGAGGCCGCGTTCCTCATCCGCGCCCAGGATCGTCGGCGCGGCAAACCCCTTGCCGACCAGCCAGCGCGCAATGGCGATGAAGGGACGCGGGTCCTCATGCGGCGGCGGCGCGTCCATCAGGACGGCGCGGCGCGCCCCCAGCGTCACCCGGAAATAACGGCGGAACGAGGCGTCTCCGGCGAGCGGGGCGATCACCGCCCCCTCCCATCCCAGCATCGTCAGAAAGGCGGGCGCATCCGCCGGAGGGGTCATATCGGCCATCGGTTTTCCCAGCCCGAGGGGACCTTTGCTGTCAAGATACGTCCGCCGCCCGGATCCAACTCGATGGTCAGCGCCAGCGCCTGCGGCCAGGCACCCTCGCCTGCCCGGTCGGGCCATTCGACGATCAGCGCGGAGTCCCACAGCGCCTCGTCCAGCCCCAGTTCCTCCATCTGCTCCGGCCCGTCGAGGCGATAGAGATCGACATGCAGGACCGGGATCTTGGTCTCGGGCGGCGCGTAGGGCTGGACGATGGCAAAGCTCGGGGACGGGGCCTCACCGGGCAGGCCGAGCGCGGCGAGCAGCCCGCGCGCCAGGCTGGTCTTGCCCGCCCCCAGCGTGCCGGTCAGCGTCACCACATCGCCGGGCCGGATATGCGCCGCCAGCCGACGCCCGAATTCCTCGGTGGCGGTGGCATCGGCCAGCCGGATCGTCATGGATTTTCCTTTTCCGCCACGCGCCGGGGCAGTTCGACGGTGACCAGCGTGCCCTCCCCCGGTTCGGACAACAGGGTGACGGTGCCGCCATGCGCCTCGACGAATTTCTTGGCGAGCGGCAGGCCGAGGCCCAGCGCACGCTCGCCGGTCGCCTTGATGCCCGGCTCGGCAAACCGATCGAAGGCGCGCGCGACGGCCTGTTCGTCCATGCCCTGCCCGTCGTCCGACACCACGATCCGCGCGCGCGCCGAATCACCATCGGCGTGGAGCAGGATGCGCCCGCCCTCCGGCGTCTGTTCGACCGCATGGCGCAACAGATGCTCGATCGTCTCCTGCAACCGGCGGCGGTCGCCGGTGATCCGGCCGAGCGAGCGATGCACCTCGACCGCGAAGTCGAGCTTGCGGCGTCCCGCGATCGGCCGGATCGTATCGGCCGCCGCCCGCGCGACGCGGGCCAGTTCGACATCCTCGCGCGCGATGCCGCCATCCGCCTGATCGCGGGTCAGGTCGAGCACATCGTCGACCAGCAGACCCAGCCGCTCGGTCGATTCAAGGATCGCCTCGACATAGCTCGTCGCCGTCTCCGGCAACGGTCCGGCGAAACCGCCATGCAGCATCTCGGCAAAACCGCTGATCGAGGTCAGCGGCGTGCGCAGCTCATAGCTCATATTGGCGACGAAGGCGGTCTTGACCTTGTCCGCCGCCTCCAGCGCATCGGCACGATCCCGCAAGGCTTGTTCGGCGCGGCGGCTGTCCGTGATGTCGAGCAGCGTGAACAGCGCATTGCCATCGGGCAGCGGCACGCCCGCAAACTCGAAATGCCGCCCATCGGCGAAGGCGACGCGTCCGCCGCGCTGCTGCCGCTCGATCGTCGCGGAGCGGACGAGATCGACGATCAGCGCCCAGCGTCCCGGCGTCGCCAGTCGCTCCGCCACGCGCTCGGCAAAGGCATCGACACGCGGATGGCTGGTCAGGAAATCCTCTTCCAGACCCCAAAGCGCGCGGAAGCGGTTGTTCCACAGCTGCAACCGGCCATCGGCGGCGAACACGCCCAGCGCCTCGAACAGATTGTCGAAGGTCGCGGTGCGCACACGCAGCAGCGTGTCGCGCGCGGAGGCCAGCTGCACCTCCTCGGTGCGATCCTCGAAGATCATCAGCAGGCCGCCGTCGGGCAAAGGCTGCGCCACGACGCGCAAATGCGTGCCGCCGGGCAGATGCCATTGCTCCTCGATCCCGCCGCTCGCCTGGCGGAACCAGCCAACTCGCTCCGCCTTCCAGCCGGGGAAGTCGCGGACTTCGGGGCTGCGATTGGCCTCGCGCATCCGCTCCAGGATACGGTCGAATTCGGGATTGTCCGCCAACCACTCGGCGCGCATCGCGAACATGCGGCGGAAGGGCTGGTTGCAAAAGACGAGGCCACGGTCCGGTCCGAAATGCGCGACCGCCGCCGACAGCCGGTCGAGCATCGCGCGCTGCGCCTCGGCAAAGCGCTTGGCGCCCGCGCGCGACTGTTCCAGATCCTCGATATCGACGGCGAAGCCCGCGATGCCGCCGGTCGGCAGCGGCACGTCGAAGATACGTAACGCACGCCTTGCGCCGTCGATCGTCGCGGGCAGGACCTGCTCGTGCGGCCGTCCCTGATCGCGCGCCGCAGCCGCGCCTGCCAGCGGACCGCCCCGCCCCGACCCCTCGACCAGTTCCAGGCCGCGCCCGACGACATCGGCGGCATCCCGTCCCTCCACCGCCTCGACATAGGCGGTGTTGACCATGGAGAGGCGCAGATCGGCGCCGCGATACCACATGGGCAGCGGGGCGGCCTCGATCAGTCCGGTCAGCGCCTGGAACGCATCGCCGAGCCGCCGGGCCTCGCCGTCGAGCCGGACGATCTCGTCCTGCGTCTCGGTCATGTCGAAGACCCAGATGACGACCTCTCCGGCCGCGCCCTGATGCGCGGGCGCGCGGGCACCGTCGAACAGCAGGGTGCGCACCGATCCCTGCGGCCGGACGATCCGGCGGAAACGGCGCCCGGTCTTCTGCGCGGCGTTCAGATCGGCGGCGAGCAGCGCCTTGTCCTCAGACGTAAGCCCGGCGTCTTCATAGGCCAGTTCCTCGAGGAAGCGCGCCACATCGGCCAGACCCAGCCAGTCGGCCAGCCGCCGGGGCATTTCGATCCGCCCGTCGCTGCGGATCACCATCGCCTGGGCAGGACCGGCGCGCAGCATCGCATCAAGCCGGTCGCGCTCCAGCCGCACCGTGGATGCCTCCGTCCGGGCGCGGACACCCAGATAGAGCAGCACCATGCCAATCACGATCAGGGCACAGGCAGCGGCACCCAACAGGACCGCCTCGGTATCACCGATCGCAATCATCCGAGAAAGGCCGGGCCGAAACGCTGCATCCGCCCATCTCTAGCCCGATCGGCACGCGATACGCCATAACGAAGGCCAAAGAAAAAGGGCCGCCCTTTCGGACGGCCCTTCTGTCTCGCGCCTAGGCTCGAAGACGGGATCAGTAGCGGTAATGATCCGGCTTGAACGGACCTTCGACCGGCACGCCGATGTAAGCGGCCTGCTTCTCCGACAGCTTCGACAGCTGGACGCCCAGCTTTTCGAGGTGGAGCGCGGCGACCTTCTCGTCGAGGTGCTTCGGCAGGACGTAGACTTCGTTCTTGTAGTTCTCGCCCTTGGTCCACAGCTCGATCTGGGCGAGCGTCTGGTTGGTGAACGAGGCCGACATCACGAAGCTGGGGTGGCCGGTCGCGCAGCCCAGGTTCACCAGGCGGCCCTTGGCCAGCACGATGATCTGCTTGCCGTCCGGGAACTCGACCAGGTCGGTGCCGGGCTTCACTTCGGTCCACTTGTAGTTCGACAGCGCCGCGATCTGGATCTCGCTGTCGAAGTGGCCGATGTTGCAGACGATCGACATGGGCTTCATCGCCTTCATGTGATCGGCGGTGATGACGTCGGCATTGCCGGTCGCGGTGACGAAGATGTCGGCGCGCTTCACGGCCTCATCCATGGTCACGACCTCGAAGCCTTCCATCGCCGCCTGCAGCGCGCAGATCGGGTCGATCTCGGTCACGAGCACGCGCGCGCCGCCATTGCGGAGCGACTGGGCCGAGCCCTTGCCCACGTCGCCGAAACCGGCGACCGCGGCGACCTTGCCCGCCAGCATGACGTCGGTGGCGCGACGGATCGCGTCGACGAGCGACTCCTTGCAGCCATAGAGGTTGTCGAACTTCGACTTGGTGACCGAGTCGTTGACGTTGATCGCGGGGAAAGGCAGCTCGCCCTTCTTCGCGATCTCGTACAGGCGGTGAACGCCAGTGGTCGTCTCTTCCGAAACGCCCTTCAGGTTCTTGACGGTCTGGGTCAGATAGCCCGGCTTCTTGGCGATGAACGCCTTGACCGAACGCTGGAACTCGACCTCTTCCTCATTCTCCGGCTCGCCGAAGGTCTGACCGGCTTCTACCTTTGCGCCCCAGAGCGCGAACATGGTCGCATCGCCGCCGTCGTCCAGGATGATGTTGGCGGTCGTGCCGTCCCCATTCTTGTCCCAGTCGAAGATGTCGCCGACATAGTCCCAATATTCGGCCAGCGTTTCGCCCTTCACTGCGAAGACCGGGATACCGGCTGCGGCGATCGCGGCGGCGGCATGGTCCTGGGTCGAGAAGATGTTGCAGGTCGCCCAGCGCACATCGGCGCCGAGCGCGGTCAGCGTCTCGATCAGCACGGCGGTCTGGATCGTCATGTGCAGCGACCCGGTGATGCGCGCGCCCTTGAGCGGCTGTTGAGCGCCGAATTCGTCGCGCAGGGCCATCAGGCCGGGCATCTCGGTCTCGGCGATCTTGATCTCGGCGCGGCCGAAATCAGCCAGGCTGATGTCCTTGATGACGTAATCGTTCTTGGTGGCGGCAGTCGTGGACACGACGAAACTCCGTGCAAAATGGGGCCGACCAAGACGTGGCGCGCACGCCGATCGGCACGGCGCCCGCCTTAGCGGCGATCGCCTTAGGGATCAAATATAAAGATATCTTTATATCGTTCAGCGCCTGTCGCGTGAGCTGCACATATTCCTCCCCTACAAGGGGCGGGGGACCATGCGCAGTATGGTGGAGGGGTGTCGCCATGGCGATGGCACCCGCACTCACAAAGGGCGGCACCCCTCCGTCAGTCCTACGGACTGCCACCTCCCCTTGCAGGGGAGGAATGATGTGGTCAGGCAGTCCCGCCGCCCATCACCAGCTGCCTGGGATCGACACCCGCCAAACCGAACGCCGCCTGCCAGCGATCCTCGGCCGCCACGTCGAACAGGATTTCCGGCTCGCCGCCGACGTTGAACCAGCATCCGGGCTCGCGCAGCTCCTGCTCGAGCTGGCCCGCGTCCCATCCGGCATAGCCCAGCGCGACGATCCATTGTTTCGGCCCGTTGCCCTCGGCGATGGCACGCAGCACGTCGACCGTGCTCGATAACACCCAACGGCCGCCGACATCGACGCTGTCCTGCCCCTGCCAGTCATGACTGTGCAGCACGAAGCCGCGACGTGGTTCGACCGGGCCACCATAATGGACCGGGGCGTCGGGGATATCGCCATGCGCGATCTCGAACTGGTCGAGCAGCGTGTGGAAACCAATGCCGTCGATCGTCGCGCCAAGGCCGATGCCGAGCGCACCGCCCTCGTCATGCGCGCACATCGCGATGATGGCATGTTCGAAACGGGGATCGCCCATGCCGGGCAGCGCCAGCAGGAATTGGCCGGAAAGATAGGTCAGTTGATGCACGCCACCGATTATAGGCATCGCCCCTTCGCCTCGCCATGCTTGAAATCCAAATGCCGTCTGCGCCATGAACGTGGCAAAGCCCGGCACGGTGCCGTGGCATAGCTTCCGCAAGGACCGCATGATGACGATCAAGGTCGGAGACCGCCTGCCCGCCGCCAATCTAGTCAAGGTGACGCCCGAAGGCCCCGAACAGGTCAACACCACCGATTATTTCGCGGGCAAGCGCGTCGCGCTGTTCGCGGTGCCGGGCGCTTTCACCCCCACCTGCTCGGCGCAGCACCTGCCCGGGTTCATCGCCCAGGCGGACGCGGTGAAGGCCAAGGGCGTGGACGAGATCGCCTGCACCTCGGTCAACGACGTGTTCGTCATGAAGGCCTGGCGCCAGACCAACGAAGCGAGCGCGATCACCATGCTGGCGGACGGCAATGCCGACTTCGCCAAGGCGATCGGCCTGACGCTGGACGGCACCAAGTTCGGCATGGGCACGCGCAGCCAGCGCTACACGATGCTGGTCAATGACGGCGTCGTCGAGCAGCTGTTCGTCGAAGCGCCCGGCGAGTTCAAGGTCAGCTCGGCCGAGCATCTCCTCTCGGTCCTCTAAGTTACACCGCCGATCCGGTCGACCGCACGGTCGATCGGATCGGGAGTGGAACAGTGGTGGAGGCTCCGGCGTTTTTTGCCCATCAATGGATTAGGCACAACGAGAGGAGCTTTGGCCATGACCACCTATGTCCCCCCCGAAAAGCAGGCGCAGGCGAAGAGCTTCACCGAAAAGGCGCAGGGTGCCGCCAAGGCGGCTGGCGACAAGGTGAAGGAGCATCCCTACGCCACCGCCGGGATCGCGGCGGGCGTGGCGGCGGCAGTTGCCGGCGCGGCGTTCGGCGCGTCGAAGCTGCGTTCGACGGGCGACGACGAGAATTCCGCCCAGGGGGCGTGACGCAAGCTATCGTCAAACTCCCTTCCCCAGGCACGGCTTGGGGAAGGGATGTCGCCAGTTATGTCGGCCACCTTTCCCCACCCCACTCTCCGTTCAGCCTGAGCCAAGTCGAAGGCCAAAGGAATCCCTGCGTCCCCACCGCTCCGGAACCAGATCCGGCGCGTGGCCTTCGACTTCGCTCAGGCTGAACGAGGTTTTGGAACTCACGTCGTGCCCCCGGCTTGCCAGAACTGGTGACACGGCTTAGCTCTGGCCGATGACTCAAGCTGTCCAGATCGTCGAAGAACTCGACCGCCTTTACACCGCCTCCGTCACGCGTTTGAAGAAGGCTTTGACCCTTTATCTCCGCGACGGAACCGCGCCCACGCTGGAAGACCGCGCGCATGGCTGTTTCGCCTATCCCGAAATCCGGCTGATCTATCGCGGCGAGGGCGGGCGCCCGGCCCCAATGCGATCGTTCGGCCGATTGGTGTCGCCCGGCGACTATCGGATCAGCGTCACCAAGCCCGCGCTGTTCAAGGATTATCTGGTCGAGCAGCTGACCCTGCTGATCGAGGATTACGACGTCTCGGTCGAGGCAGTGCCCGGTCGCCAGGAAATCCCCTTTCCTTATGTCCTAGACCCAGGCCATGCACTCAGCCTCGATACGGTATCGGCGGCCGAGCTGGCGCGTTTCTTCCCCGCGACCGAGCTGGCGCATATCGGCGACGAGATTGCCGACGGCCTCTGGATGACCGCCGACGGCAACCGGCCGCTGGCGCTGTTCGATGGCCTGCGCACCGACTTTTCGCTTGCCCGCCTGCGCCACTATACCGGCACCCCGCCCGAGCATTGCCAGCGCTTCGTGCTGTTCACCAATTACCACCGCTATGTCGACGAGTTCGTCCGCTGGGGCGCGTCGCAGCTTGGGGAAGGCTCGCGCTTCACCGCGCTGTCGGGTGCGGGCGGCATCGTGATCGAGCGGCCCGAGGATGTCGACAAGATCGTTACCGACAGCGCGTGGCGGCGGCACCAGATGCCCGCCTATCACCTGGTCGCTAAGGATGGCACCGGCATCACGCTCGTCAATATCGGCGTCGGCCCCTCCAACGCCAAGACGATCTGCGACCACCTCGCGGTGATGCGGCCCGAGGCCTGGCTGATGATCGGGCATTGCGGCGGGCTTCGTCCCAGCCAGCGGATCGGCGACTATGTGCTCGCCCATGCTTACCTGCGCGACGATCATGTGCTCGACGACGTGCTGCCGCCCGAAATCCCGGTGCCTGCCATCGCCGAGGTGCAGGTCGCGCTCGCCAAGGCCGCAGAGATCGTCTCGGGCCAGTCGGGCGACGAGCTGAAGCGCCGCCTGCGCACCGGTACGATCGTCACCACCGACGACCGCAATTGGGAGCTGCGCTACTCCAAGTCGGCGCTGCGCTTCTCGCTCAGCCGCGCGGTCGGGATCGACATGGAGTCGGCGACGATCGCGGCGCAGGGTTATCGCTTCCGCGTCCCCTATGGGACATTGTTGTGCGTGTCGGACAAGCCGTTGCACGGCGAACTCAAGCTACCCGGCCAAGCCAACCGCTTCTACGAGCGCGCGATCAGCGAGCATATGCGGATCGGTATCGAGACGTGCGAACAGTTGCGCCGCGAGGGCAACAAGCTGCACAGCCGCAAGCTGCGCGCGTTCAACGAGCCGCCGTTCCGCTGATCGGCAACCGGGGGCGGGTGTAAGCGTTACGGTGACGAACCGAAGCTGCTTTGTTTGAATGGGGGATTTCGCCATGGTCGATCCAGTCGAGCCGAAAAAACCACGCCCGCCCCGCCGCCGCGCCACGCCCAAGGCGGCGGGCGCGCCTGCCCCGCGCAAGCGCCCCACCGTCAAGCCCGAGCCGGTTGCGGAGGAATCCACCCCCGCGATAGAACCGGTCGAGGGTGCGGAAACCCCTGCCCCCACGCCGCCCGTCAAAGCCAAGGCTCCGCCCAAGCCCCGCTCGACCAAGCGCACCTCGCCCCGCAAGGCAGCGCCGCGCAAACCCGCCGCGATCAAGCCCGCGCCTGCGCCTGCCCTGGGCAAGCATGGGCTGGACCGAGTCGGCGGTAAATGGGGCGTGGCCTCGATCCTGGGCAGCCTCGCGGCGGCAGCCGGGCTGACGGCGGCGCTACTCTCGCTCAAGGGAAGCAGCGCGAAACGTGATGGGGAAGACGACGACAAGGGCTGATCCCGCCAGCCCGCACTCCCGTTCAGCCTGAGCGAAGTCGAAGGCCACGGACGGAGTCGGTCGACCAAGGAGCGTTCACCCGAACGCTCCCCTTTTTACCGCCCCATGTATAGGCCCGGCCGGTGCCAGGCGAACAGGATCAGGCTGATCGCCGCCGCGCTGATCGCCGACCACATCATCTGCGGGCCGCTGACCACCGGGATCGCCATCGCCAGGATGAACATGTCCATCGCGACCTGAGTCATCCCCATATTCCACCCACGCTTGCGGTACAGCCAGATGGTGATGACCCCGGTGCCACCGACCCCGGCCTGATGCCGGGCAAGCGACAGGATGCCCATGCCGATCACGGTGCCGCCGACCAGCGCGGCAAAGGCCGGGTGCACCCCGTCGACATGCACCGATACCCGCGTGATGACCGAAGCGGCGCCGATGCCGATATTGACCAGCACCGTCTTCACCGCGAAGCGCGCGCCCATGACCTTGTGCGCGAACAGAAAGAACGGGATGTTGACCAGCGTGAACAACACGCCCGCCGGGAGCGGCAACAGATAGGACAACAGCAGCGCCACGCCCGCGATGCCGCCCGTCACCAGCCCCGCCGCCTTCAGAAACATCAGCCCGACGATCAGCAGGGTGACGCCGATGAAGATCGCATAGGCATCTTCAAGCAGGCTGTGCGGACGCCCGATTGGGCTGGGCGGCAGGGTTTCGGCAGGGGAAGCAGTGGCTGCGGTCATCGAGGGTCCGGATCATGGGTCCGGCATCCGCTCCCGATTGGCCTGCTTCTTGGCGGCAGAGGATGGACCCTTACCGCAATCGCCGCGAAACGCCAATTGCCCGCTTAACGCAGGATCAGCCAGCCCAGCGCGATCATCGCCAGCAGCGCATAGAAGCCGCCCTTGGTCCGCAGCAGATAGCTCGCCCCCAGCACGCCGGTCGCCGCCAGTGCGCACGCCGCCACCCGATCGGCGGCGATCCACTCCAAAATGACGAACGCCCCCACCATGTTCGCCGCCGCGTTGACCGCGATCCACAGATAGGAGGGAAACGCCCCGATCGACCCGAGCAACGGAATCTTGATCGTGGCGAAACCGCGCATCGTGCCGGGAAACAGATCGGCGGCCAGATGAAAGCCCACGCCGAAACCCAGCCCGGCCGCGACCGGCCAGGTGCGCAGGTCGAGCGTCGCGATGTAGAAGGGCAGGACGCTGTGGACCAGCGCGCTGCGGTGCTGAAGCTGGAGTGGCGTATCGAGATCGGGCAACCGCGTCCCCGCCGCCGTCGCCGCCGCGACCGTGGCGATCAACACCCATGGACCACCCCCACCGGCGAACGCCAGGATCACCGCGAGAAGGAGAAATAGGGATGCTGCCATGGGCGGCGGCTAACCGCTTGTACCCCTTTTGTCCATGATCGCGACTCGTCTGGAATCAGAAAAAAGCACGGATTCCCGCCATTTTGCGATCGCGTGCTGATACGGGGACTCATCGTGCCGTTGCGACCCGCCCGAACAAGGCAAGGGTACAATTTTTTGAGGGTGGCCGATCAGGCCTGGTCCGGCATAGTCGACCCCATGACCATGCGGGCCAAAGCAGGCGTCGAGGCGCTGACCGACCGGGAGAAGCAGACGCTGCGCCTGATCGTGCGAGGGCACGACGCCAAGTCGATCGCGCGCGAACTCGACCTGTCGGTCCACACCATCAACGAGCGCCTGCGCGACGCCCGCCGCAAACTCGCGGTGTCGAGCAGTCGCGAGGCGGCGCGGATGTTGCTGGAGGTGGAGGACGTGGCACCGCCCCCCGATTATCTGGGGGACATGAGGATCGGGGAGGACCAGTCCGGGTCGATGACGGAGGAAAGCCCGGCGCCGGTCGTCGGCGTGGGACGCGGCATCCGCCGCCCCCGGATCATCATCGGAGCGACCCTCATGACCCTTGCCCTCAGCCTGCTCGCCCTTGGCGGCCTGACCCATATGGCCTCCGCCCCGCCGCAAGCGGCTCCGGCGGTGGCGAGCGATCCTGCGGCGGTCGCGGCGGCACAGCGTTTCGTGCAGCTGATCGACCAGGGCCGTTGGGCCGACAGCTACCGCCTGACCACGGCCAGCTTCCACAAGCTCAACTCCGAACAGGTCTGGGCCGCCACCTCGGAAAAGGTGCGGACGCCGCTGGGCAAGACGGTGTCGCGGACCTTGCTCAGCCAGGACGACATCCCCGCCCCGCCCGCCGGTTATCGGATGGTGCGGTTCAACACCCGGTTCGCCAGCAACGCGACGGCTGTCGTCGAAACGGTGACGCTGGAGCGCGAGGACGGCGAATGGCGGATTGCGGGAATCTACGTCGGCTGAGGCAGACCGCCCTCACCCTTCCCACACGCTGACGCGGGCGGGCCCCTTCCCTCTCCCATCGGGAGAGGGAGGGAGGCGCGTAGCGCCGGAAGGGTGAGGGCACACCGGCATGAAAGGTCCACATCCTCTCCGATCCGTATTAGGAGGACGCGGTACAGCTTAACCGCCGGAGACCTGACCCTTGGCCGACACCGCCCCCGAAACCCGCTTCTTCAACAGCTTCGACGGCACTCCGATCGCCTGGCGCGAAATGGGAGAAGGTCGTGCGGTGGTGCTGATCCACGGCTATTTCTCCGACGCCCATACCAATTGGATCCGTTACGGCCATGCCGCCGCCATCGCCGCCAAGGGCTACCGGGTCATCATGCCCGATCTGCGCGCCCACGGCGAAAGCGGCAAGCCGCATGACACCGCTGCCTATCCCAAGGACGCCCTGACCCGCGACGGTCATGCGCTAATCGAGCATCTGGGGCTGAGCGATTACGATCTGGGCGGCTATTCGCTGGGCGCGCGGACGGTCAGCCGGATGCTGGCGACCGGCGCGGAACCGGGCAAGGCGATCTTTGCGGGCATGGGGCTGGAAGGGCTGCTGCACACCGATCGCCGCGTCGAGCATTTCACCAATATCCTGACCCGGCTGGGCGAGCATAAGCGCGGCACGCCCGAATGGATGGCCGAGGCGTTCCTGAAGACCACCGGCGGCGACCCGGTGGCGCTGCTTCACATCCTGAACACTTTTGCCGATACGCCGCTGTCCGCGATCGAAGGCTTCGACCTGCCCGCCCTCGTCGTTGCGGGCGTCGACGATTTCGACAATGGCGCGGCGGTCGAACTGGCCGAGGCCCTGCCGCGCGGCCGCTATGTCGAGATTCCGGGCAACCATATGGGTTCGGTGACTAAACCCGAGCTGGGCGCGGCCATCGCACATTTCCTGAGCGCTTGACGGCGACGGGCAAAGCCGCGCAACACCGCGCCATCCGCCCCGTTTCGAGGGCGTTTCAGGACTTTAGGGGGATAGCATGATCCGTTCCGCCGTTTCCGGCACCGTACTGACCTTCCTGCTGGCAGGGACCGCACAGGCCCAGACCGCAGCGCCCGCAGCTCCGGCAGCCCAGCCACCTGCGACCGCGGCGGGGGCGGATGCCTTCGTCGCCGAGGCCGAGAAGACGCTGGCCGAAAAGTCGATCGGCGCGAACCAGATCGCCTGGGTCAACGCGACCTATATCACAGACGACACCGATGCTCTGGCTGCTGCCTCGGGCGCGGAGATGAATGCGCTGGCCGTCCGCTACGGCCTCGGCGCGGCGCGGTATCAGGCGTTGCCGGGCCTGTCCTATGACACCAAGCGCAAGCTCGACCTGCTGCGCGGCGGCATCACCCTTCCCGCCCCGACCACGCCCGGTGCGGCGGCGCAGCTGTCGATGCTGACGACACGCATGTCCTCCTCCTATGGCAAGGGCAAGGGCGTGCTGAACGGCCAGCCGATCAACGGATCGGATATCGAGGCCGCGATGGGCAGCGAGCGCGACCCCGCCAAGCTGAAGGAGATGTGGGTCAGCTGGCACGACAATGTCGGCGCGCCGATGCGGGCCGACTATGCCCAGATGACCGCGCTGGCGAACCAGGGCGCCAAGGAGCTGGGCTATGTCGATGCCGGGTCGCTGTGGCGTTCGGGTTATGACATGCCGCCGGAACAGTTCGCGCAGGTCACCGACAAGATCTGGGGCGAGCTGGAGCCGCTCTACAAGGCGCTGCACACCTATGTCCGCTGGAAGCTGAACGAGAAATATGGCGACGCGGTGCAGGCGAAGACCGGCCCGATCCGTTCGGACCTGCTCGGCAATATGTGGGCGCAGGAATGGGGCAATATCTATGACCTCGTCGCCCCCAAGGGCGCGGGCGATGTCGGCTATGACACCGGCGAGTTGCTCAAGGCCAAGGGATACGACCCGATCAAGATGGTGAAGACGGGCGAGGGCTTCTATTCCTCGCTGGGCTTTGCGCCCCTGCCGCAGACCTTCTGGCAGCGCTCGCAGATTACCAAGCCCGCCGACCGCGAGGTGATCTGCCACGCCTCGGCCTGGGATATCGATAATCTCGACGATATCCGCATTAAGATGTGCACGAAGGTCAATGCCGACGACTTCGTGACCATCCATCACGAGCTGGGCCATAATTATTACCAGCGCGCGTACAAGGATCAGCCGTTCCTCTACAAGAACGGCGCCAATGACGGCTTCCACGAAGCGATCGGGGACACCGTCGCGCTGTCGATCACGCCCGACTATCTGGTGAAGATCGGCCTGCTCGACCCGGCACGCGTGCCCAGCGCCGACAAGGATATCGGCCTGTTGCTCCGCCAGGCGATGGACAAGGTGGCGTTCCTGCCCTTCGGCCTGTTGATCGACAAGTGGCGCTGGGGCGTGTTCTCGGGCCAGATCCCCGCCAGCCAGTATCAGGCGGGCTGGGACGCGCTGCGGCTGAAGTATCAGGGCGTGGTGCCGCCGGTCGCACGCGACGAGACCAAGTTCGATCCGGGTGCGAAATACCACATCCCGGCGGGCGTGCCCTATGCGCGCTACTTCCTGGCGCGGGTGCTCCAGTTCCAGTTCTACAAAGCGGCGTGCGATCAGGCCGGTTGGAAAGGGCCGCTCCACCGCTGCTCCTTCTATGGCAACAAGGAGGTCGGCAAGAAGCTGAACGCGATGCTGGCGATGGGGCAGTCCAAGCCGTGGCCGGACGCGCTTCAGGTCTTCACCGGCAGCCGCGAAATGTCGGGCAAGGCGCTGGTGGAATATTTCGCCCCGCTCAAGGTCTGGCTCGACCAGCAGAACAAGGGCAAGCCGCAGGGCTGGTAAGCTAATGATCCCTCCCCAAGCCCTGTGCCTGGGGAGGGATGCAATGGGGGCTTAGTCGCCCTTCTTCAGGTGGCGACGGCCGAGCAGCTCGGCGATCTGCACGGCATTGAGCGCCGCGCCCTTGCGGAGATTGTCCGACACGCACCACAGCGACAGGCCGTTATCGACCGTCGAGTCCTCGCGGACGCGGCTGATGAAGGTCGCATAATCGCCGACGCACTCGACCGGGGTGACGTATCCGCCGTCCTCGCGCTTGTCGATCAGCATGACGCCAGGCGCCTCGCGCAGGATGTCCTGGGCTTCCTGGGCCGAGATTTCGTCCTCGAACTCGATGTTCAGCGCCTCGGAATGGCCGACGAAGACCGGCACGCGCACGCAGGTCGCCGTCACCTTGACCTTGGGATCGAGGATCTTCTTGGTCTCGGCGACCATCTTCCACTCTTCCTTGGTCGAGCCGTCGTCGAGGAAGCTGTCGATGTGCGGGATCACGTTGAACGCGATCTGCTTGGTGAACTTCTTCGGCTCGGCGGGATCGCCGACGAAGATGTTGCGGCTTTGCTCGAACAGCTCGTCCATGCCCGCCTTGCCCGCGCCCGACACCGACTGATAGGTCGCGACGACGACGCGCTTGATCTTCGCCTTGTCATGCAGCGGCTTGAGCGCCACGACCATCTGCGCGGTCGAGCAATTGGGGTTGGCGATGATGTTCTTGGCGGTGTAGCCGTCGATCGCATCGGGGTTCACCTCCGGCACGATCAGCGGCACGTCCGGGTCCATGCGATAGAGCGACGAATTGTCGATCACGACGCAACCGGCGGCGGCGAATTTGGGCGCATAGATTTTGGTCGCGTCCGAACCGATCGCGAACAGCGCCATGTCCCAGCCGGTGGGATCAAAATGCTCGATATTCTTGATGGTGAGCATCTTGCCCGTCTCACCATATTCGATCTGGTCGCCCTGGCTGCGCGACGAGGCGACGACCGCCAGCTCGTCGATCGGAAATTCCCGCTCCGCCAGGATGTTGATCATTTCCCGGCCGACATTGCCCGTCGCCCCGGCGACCACCACGCGATAACCCATTCAACCCTCCACTCGGAAGCGTGAGCCGGTAGCGTCATTGCGCGGACACGTCCACCAACTTTGCGAAAAGTGCGCGTTTGGGCGGACCAAGCGGGGGTTTAGCGCACCACCACTGCCCCCTCCTCATGCCGCATGGTCGAGTGCGTGCGCCTCCAGCCAGTCGGGCACGACTTGCGGCCGGATCGCGGCTGCGTCGATGCGCGGCGCGATGACGGCATAGCGGTCGCCCTCGACCATCACCTCCGCCACCAGCGCCCGGCTGTTATAGCAGGACGCCATCGACGCGCCATACGCCCCGACATCGCGCAGGATGGCAAGGTCACCCTCCGTCACCCTGTCGATCAACCGCGCCTTGGCGAAGCGGTCGCTGCTCTCGCAGACCGGACCCACGACATGCGCCTGCATCGTCGCGCCGTTCGGGGTGACCGCTGCGAATTCGTGCCAGGCGTCGTAGAGCGCGGGCCGAGCGAGATCGTTCATGCCCGCATCGATGACGACGAACGGGCATTCCTCGCCCGGCTTGACCCAGAGGACGCGGGTTAGCAGCACTCCGGCATGGGCGGCGATATAGCGCCCCGGCTCGACCATCAGCGTCACGTCCCAGTCCTGTGTCACCCTCGCCACCATCGCGCCGTAAGCTGCCACATCGCCGTCCGGGCCGTCGCGGTAATCGACGCCCAGCCCGCCGCCCAGATCGACATGGGTGATCCGATGCCCCCGCGCCCGCAGCGCCGCGACCAGCTCGCCGATCCGGCGATAGGCGGCCTCCAGCGGGGCGAGGTCCATGATCTGGCTGCCGATATGCACCGCGATACCGTGCAGGGTCAGGCCGCGGCGCCGCGCCAGCCGGTCGTAGATGCCGATCGCATCGGCCAGCGGCACGCCGAACTTGCTGTCGCTGGTGCCGGTCGTGATCTTGGCATGGGTGCCTGCATCGACATTCGGATTGATCCGTAGCAGCGCGGTCGCGCCCAGCCCCAGCCGGACGGCGGTCGCCGCCAGCACTTCACCCTCGTGCTCGCCCTCCAGGTTGATATGGCCGACCCCGGCCCGCAGCGCCTGCGCCAATTCCTCCGGCGTTTTGCCGACGCCTGAATAGACGATGCTGCTGGCATCCATGCCCGCCGCCAGCGCAGCGGTCAGCTCGCCACCCGAGACGATATCGGCGCCGAAGCGTTCGTCACGCAGGACCGACAGAACGGCGAGCGACGGGTTGGCCTTGACCGCGAAGGCCAGCGATAGGCGCGGGATCGGCGACAGCGCCGCGCGAAAACGCCGCGCCGCCGCACGCAGGCTGCTCGCCGAATAGACATAGGTCGGCGTACCGACGCCTTGCGCGATCCGGCTCAGCGGAACGCCCTCGGCATGGAGCACCTCGCCACGAAGCGCAAAGCCCGTGTCCCGGCTCATGACCGCCGCCCCCGGCGCACCCGCGCGGCGTGGATGGCCTCAGCCGTATGATAGTGCCCGCGACGTTCGGCCCGGAGCGCCTGGATCATGTGCTTGCCGTTCAGCATCAGCACGACGCCGCCCAGCGCCACGAAGAACCAGAACAGCGCCAGCAGCGACTCCGACGGCCCGCTCAGCGTCGCCACCACCGCGCCCAGTGTCATCATGCCACCCAGCGACCGCCAGGCCATGTCCCGCCCGCTCATGCCGCCATCTCCTCCACCGGATCGCCGATCACGCAGGTCGCGGCGGCGCGCATCCGGGTGCCGCACCGATGACAGATCAGAATATCGGCCGGAAACTCGGATTCCTCGGCCAGCGCGTCGGCCGGATCGCCGCGCTCGAACACCAGCCCCATTGCGGCATGGCGATGCCGCCGGGCTGCGGCCCGCGCCCGGCCGATCAGCGCGGGCGAGCCGCCCAGCCCCCGCCCCTCGATCGCAGTGAAGCCCATCGTCCGCGCCTGTTCGGCAACCGCGATCAGGAAGCCGCCCGCGCCGCAATCGACATCGACGATCCGCACCGCGCAGCGATGCCGCTCGCGCAAGGAACCCAGCGCCGCCTTGACGGCGGGCCAGCGGGGGTCGTGACGGTGCCTGTTATGGCTATGCATGACCTGGCCTCCCCTCACGCCGCACGCGACAGCGCAGGAGCATCGGTCGCCACCGGATCGAACGACACCAGCGGGGTCAGCGCCTTTTCCGCGACCGCGACGCTGGCATGATAGATTTCGGCTTCCTCGACCGCATAGCGCATCGCCGCGCCCCGCGAAATGAATCGCCCCTCCAACTGCCCCGCGCTATCCTGCACCAGCCAGTGACCCGCCCGGTCCTGTCCGACATAGATGAACGGCGATTGGCCGTCGGGTTCGTTGGGAAAATCGGTACGCATGGACACTTGATACCTTTGCCGATCGGGCGTTCGGTCGCCCGCCCCGATCAGCTACGCCTGCCCCCATAGGGTTTCGAGAGCGATTTCCGGCTATCGCATAGCGGCGGCATAATGTCGGTCATATCCGGCGCCAGCGGGCGCTGACCTGCACCTCGTCGAAGACGTGCTCACCCAGTATCGCCAGCGCGCTCCCCAGGCTGGCGCAGAGAAAACCGGCCGTCGCGAGCGCATAGCCCACCAGCCCGGCGCGGCCGCCATGGCCCGCCGTGACGATCAGATGCACGATCGCCCGCCAGGCGAGCACGCAGAGCCCCACGCCCAGAAACCGCAGCGCCAAGCCGTGCGGCCATGTCATGCTCCGTGCCGCCATATCGCCTCCTCCAATCGGTCGGCGGCTAATCGCGGTGCGCATAGCAATGCGAGAGCGATTTCAGGCTTTCGCATTGCGCTGGCATAATCTTCCGGATTGGGACCGCCCGGCGTGTGGGGCGGCGCATCCGGCCTCAATCGTGCGTGCTGGCGGCCCAGGTGGCGTGGGCGATACCGTGCACGCTCTGGAAATGATCGGTGATCCGGTCGAGTTCGCCCGCCTCGACGATGGTGCTGGTCAGGGTCGCGGCGACCGTCACCTGATCCTCGCCCAGTTCCTCCGTCTCCAGCTCGGCGACGGGCAGTCCGGCACGCTCCAGATGCTCGACCAGCATGTCGCCGACCGGCCCGGCCTGCGCGGCGCTGGTGGTCAGGCTGACCGAATAGGTCGCCTCGACATGGCGTCCCTCGACCGGAATCCGGTTGATCGCATCGACCAGCGGACGCAGCGCGGTATTGGCGAGCAGCACCACGCCGGTCAGCAGCACGGCTTCGGCCACCATGTCGCTGCCCGCGATCGCGCCGACCGCCGCCGAACACCACAGGGTCGCCGCAGTGTTCAGTCCGCGAACGTTCATTCCCTCCTTCATGATGACGCCCGCGCCCAGGAAACCGATGCCCGAAACGACATAGGCGATGATGCGGATCGACTCGACGTCGCCGCCCAGTCGCTGCCCCAGATCGACAAAGGCGGCCGCGCCGATCGCGACCAGCGCATTGGTGCGCAGCCCCGCCGTGCGCTGGCGGTACTGCCGCTCGGCCCCGATCAACGTCCCCAGCACGAACGCGGTCAGATAGCTGACCAGCGTGTCGAGGAGCGGCCAGAGGTGAAAGGTCTTCAGGAATGCCATGGGTGCTTACCTAAATCCTCCCCTGCAAGGGGAGGTGGCAGGGCGAAGTCCTGACGGAGGGGTGTCACCATCAGCGGGGACACCCCTCCACCAGCTTCGCTGGTCCCCCTCCCCTTACAGGGGAGGAATGACGGGATCATTTCTTGGTCGGCTTGTCCTTCACCGTCCGATCCAGGAAGTTCAGGATCGTGTGCCACAGATGCTGCGACACGCCCGGTCCGCCGACGCGGTGGGTCTGGCCGGGATAGAGCATCATTTCGAACGGCGTGTCGGTTTTCTGCATCTCGGCGGCGAAGGCCGTCGCGTTGTCGAGGAAGACGTTGTCGTCGGCCATGCCGTGGATCAGCATCAGCGGATCGCGGATCTTGGCCGCATCGGTAATCGCCTGCGATGTCGCATAGCTTTGCGGGTCGGTACGCGGATCGCCCAGATAACGCTCGGTATAATGCGTATCGTAGAGCTGCCAGTCGGTGACCGGCGCGCCCGAGACGGCAGCGGCATACACGCCCGGCGTCTTTTCCAGCATCTTGATCGACATATAGCCGCCATACGACCAGCCATAGGTCGCGATCTTGGTCGGATCGACGAAGGGCAGGCTCTTCAGATAGTTTGCGCCAGCCAGCTGGTCGGCGACCTCGACCGTGCCCATCGCGTGATAGATGGCGTCCTCGAACGCCTTGCCACGATTATACGAGCCGCGATTGTCGATCTGGAAGAAGATCCAGCCCTGATCGACCAGATATTGCGGCAGCGCGCCCTGCCAGCCGCGCGTGACCTGCTGGCCGGTGCCAGGCCCGCCATAATGCTGGAAGAAGACGGGGTAGCGCTTGCCGGGCACCAGCTTGGGCGTAATCATCTCCCAATACAGCGTCGTGCCGTCGTCGGCCTTGATCGTGCCGAACTTCGTCTCGCGATGGCTGGCGAGATACGGCGCGTACGGATGGCCCGCCCGAATCGCATTCTCGTTGATCCAGTTCAGCCGCTTGCCTGTCGTATCCGCCAGATAGATCTGGGTCGGCTGACTCGGGCTGGAGCGCGAGACGATGAAGCGGCTGGCCGAGGAGTCCATCGACGCGCTGTTGGTATAGCCGCGCTCGGTCAGGCGGGTGATGACGTTCGGCTGGGCGATATCGACCGCGTAGAGATGCTGTTCGAGCACATCGTCCTTCAGCCCGGTGAAGTAGAGCCGCCCCTTCGCCTCGTCGACGCCGACCAGATTGGTGACGACCCATGGCCCCTTGGTCAGTTGCGTCCACTGGCCATTGGCGAAGCGATAGAGATGGCCGTAACCGTCGCGCTCCGACCGCCAGATCAGGCTGCCGTCCTTCATCGGGCGATAGGCGTCCGACAGGTTCAGCCAGCTGCGGTCGCCGGAGCGTTCGGTGAATAGCACGGTCGACTTGCCGGTCTTCGGATCGACGCGCAGCATGTCGAGCGTCTTCTGGTCGCGGCTCTCGCGCTGGACCAGCATCGCCGAGCCGTCGGGCGTCCAGTCGACGCGCGCCAGATAGATGTCCGGATTGGTGCCCAGGTCGACCTTCACCCGGCCCGACCCGTCCGCCTTCATGACGTACAGGTCGACCAGCGCATTGGGCGTACCCGCCGCCGGATAGCGCTGTTCATAGACCTTGGTGCCCGCCGCACCGATCGCCGCGCGGACGGCGACCTTGACGGGCGCGTCGTCGAACCGCTCGACCGCGATATAGCGTTCGTCCGGGCTCCACCAGTAACCGGTAAAGCGATGCATTTCCTCCTGCGCGACGAACTCGGCCTCGCCGAAATGCACGGTGCCGCCGCCTTCCTTGGTCAAGGCACGCGCCTCGCCACCGGCCAAGGGCATCGCCCACAAATTCTGGTCGCGTACGAAGCTGACATAGCCGCCCTTGGGGCTGACGATCGGGTTCAGCTCGCCGCCGGGGGTGTTGGTCAGGCGACGGACCTGTCCGTCCAGGCTGGCGAGGTAGAGATCGCCGTCGAGCGGCACCAAGATCGACTTGCCGTCGGGCGCCCAGTCATAGGCGACGATGCCCTTCGACCCGCCGATGCGTGCGCGTTCGCGCTGCATCTTCTCGACCTCGGACAGTTCCGCACCCGAGCCGACCTTCTTGGAGTCGACGAGCATCCGTTCCTCGCCGCTGCGCGTATCGCGCGCCCAGAGGTCGAGGCGCTCACGCTCGTCGGCACGCGGACGCAGCGAGGTCAGCAGCGTGCCGTTGGGTGAGAGGCGAAGACCACGCGGCTGCGATCCCGAAAGATCCGGGCTGCCGAAGACGCGATCGAGCGTCAGCTCCCCCGCCTTGGCGGGCGTCTCAGCGGCCATGGCCGACGCTCCCATCCCGCCCATGATCGACACGCCGACCGAAGCCAGCGCCAGACCCAGCACCCATTTGCGCATTCATACCACTCCAAACCTTGGCCGTTGCCGGGTTCACGCCCGGCCTATGGCAGGCGTTATCGCGGGGGCGTCGCGATCCCGCAAGCGCGATCGACCGAGGCGTTTTCAGGACGCAATTTCGAATCGTAACGCAGGCGTTTCGGATTTCGTAAACTTCGCATTAACGAAATCCGATTAGGGCAGTCTTTCGGGTGCGGTGGCCGAACGACGGTTCTGCCGCCCGCGCCTGGCCCATTATCGGAACGGACATGGCGACGAGTACCGCTTTGGATTTTCAGGACGATCGACGGGGCGACATTCGTGCGATCCTGGCGCGATGGGGCAGCGCCGGGCATCCGCATGTTCAAGCGTTGCTGATGCCGCAAGTCCTGCTGCACGATCTGACCGATGCCGTTCATGCGGTTTGTGCGGTGCATGGCAACCATCCCTGCATGATCGATTATGCCATGGCGCGCGGTGTCCAGATGGACACGCTGCCCTGGCTGATCCGGTCGTCCAACGCCTTTTCCTTCGAGCGTGCCTTCCTTGCCAACCTGACCTCGGCGGCGGGGCCGCTGCCCTCCACTCCCGGCCAGGCGCAGACCGATGCCGCGCTGACCCAGCTTCGCCATACGCTGGAAATGCTGGCCAATTCGGACCGGCGGGGATGCTCGACCGGTGCGGTATCGGCGCTGATTCTCGACTGGCGCTCGATCCGGCAGGTGCTGGACCAGGCGGCGAACCGTTTCGGGCTGTTGCCCATTCCCGGCCACATGCCCGAGCCGCTGGAGGACGAGGAGGATGACGAATCGAGCATCGGGCTGGCGCGGGCGCGCGGGTTCGGTGCGACGCAGTTGCTCGTCCAGCATCGCGGCCTGTGGGACCTGCTGGAGGCGCGTGCCAGCGCCCGGCGGGGCTGACCATGGTCATGGGTCACTCGGCTGATCGCGTATCTGCCTCGCCCGAGCGCCCTACTATCCTGTTAACCATCTTGAACAGTTGGGTATTCACGCAATCCCGATAGCTTGAGCGGAATGAGAGGCATGGTGTCCAAAGCTATAGCATCGCTCTGCGCCCTGACGGTCATCCCGGCGGCCGAGGCGCATTCGCTGCTCGACTATGTCGGGCAATGCGTGCCGTTCGCACGGCAAGCCTCGGGCATCGCGATCTATGGTGACGCCTGGACATGGTGGTCCAAGGCGGAAGGCAAATATCCCCGCGGACGCACCCCCCGTGTCGGCGCGGTCGTCGTGTTCGAGAAGACCAGCCGCCTGCCGCTGGGCCATGTCGCGGTGGTCAGCCGCGTGGTCGAGGATCGGGTGCTGATGCTGACCCATGCCAACTGGTCGATCCAGAACGGCCAGCGCGGCCATGCCGAGCAGGACGTGACGCTGTTCGACGTCTCGCCGGGCAATGATTGGAGCGAAGTGAAGGTCTGGTTCCGCGACTCCGAAGGTCTGGGGAGCTCGACCTACCCCATTTACGGCTTCATCTATGGCAAGGGACGTGCCGCGCCCGAACTGACCAGCGACAAGCCCGATTATGTCGGCGCGCTGATCGACGCCTATGTCGCGCGCTGATGGACAGACGCAGGGTTTCTGACATAGACTGATCGCCTGTCACGGGAGACGATCGATGATGTTGCTCGCGCTGCTGATGCTGTCCGCCGATCCGGGAACGCCGCCATCGACCATGCCCAGCATCGGCCAATTGCCCGAACGCTGCATTAAGAAGGAAACGCGGGTGAGCCAGTCGGCCCCTTCTGTCGGCCTGCGGAAGCTGAACGAGATGCCGGACGCGGAGGCACAGTTCGCGGTGGTTCGTCAGATCGACGGCTGCCCTGTCGCCGCTATGGTCCGTACGAAAGCCAAGCGGCGCTGATCCAGCCCTCTTTACCGACCACCATCCCGGCGAAAGCCGGGATTAAGTTGGGTCAACGCTGGTAAATCTCGCCAATCGGGCCGTAACTGGACCCCGGCCTTCGCCGGAGTGGAGCGTCAGGAGGGGGTCGGCTTGCAAGCCACCTACTCCGGCAAGCTCAAAACGGTCACCCCGCCGCAGGCCGGTGGATCACGCCGCCGGTCATCGCCTGCGGCACGCCGGTCGTGCCCGGAAAGCTGATCGCCCGCTTCCCCAGCCGCCGCACCGCCATATAGGCGAACCCCTGCGCCTCTAGCGCATCGCCGTCCCAGCCGAGCGCATCGGTCGGCTCGGGGCTAAGCCCCGTCTCCGCCGCGATCATCGCCAGCATCGTGGCATTATGCCGCCCGCCGCCCGCAACGAGCAATTGCCGGGGCCGCTCGGGCAGGTGGTCGAACGCCCGCGCCACGGTCTGCGCGGTGAACGCGGTCAACGTCGCCGCCCCGTCCGCTGCCGACAGCCCCCGCGCGGGCTGGATCGTAAAGTCGTTGCGGTCGAGCGACTTGGGCGGCACGAGGTCGAACCAGCCATTGTCCATCATCGTGTCGAGCACCGTCGGCTCGACTCGACCGCTCGCCGCCAGCGCACCGTTGGCATCGTAACGCTGGCCGGTTTCCGCTTCCATCCAGCTGTCGATCAGGCCGTTGGCGGGTCCGGTATCGAAGGCGACCAGCGCGCCGTCGCGGCCGATCCATGTAATGTTAGCAACGCCCCCCAGGTTCAGGATCGCGACCGGCTTCTCTAGATCGGCGGCGAGCGCGGCGTGATAGACGGGGATCAAGGGCGCGCCCTGCCCGCCCGCCGCGACATCGGCCGAGCGGAAATCGGACACGGTGACGATCCCGGTCGCATCCGCCAGCGCCTGTCCATCACCGATCTGCCAGGTCCAGCCGCGATCGGGGCGATGCGCGACCGTCTGGCCGTGAAAGCCGATCACGTCGACCGCCCCGGCCTCGACGCCCGCATCGCGCAGCAGCTTCTGCACCACCATCGCATGGGTGCGCACGATCAGGTCGCCCGCCGCGACGATGGGCGGACTGGCACGCGGCCGGTCGAAGGTCAGCGCGAGCGCCGTCGCCTCGGCCAGTTCGGCGTGGGCGGAGTCCGAATAAGGCTCGGTACGAAAGGCCAGGGCACGGACCAGCGCCTCGCCATCGGTTTCGATCAGCGCCGCGTCCACGCCGTCCAGCGACGTTCCCGACATCAATCCGATCGCCAGCATCGCGCCCTATCCTCTCGCTTCCGTGCCCATCCTTGCCGGGATCGCGCGCGCCTGTCGACCGGACTTCGCGCACCATCTGGAAAAGCGTCGCGTTTTGGCCTATGTGCGCGCGTATCCCATGGCAACCAAACTCCCTACTCCGCCGCGTGTCGGCATGGTCTCGCTCGGCTGTCCCAAGAATCTGGTCGACAGCGAACGCATCCTGACCCAGCTGCGCGCCGACGGCTATCAGATGTCGCCCGACTATGCCGGGGCCGATGTCGTGCTGGTCAACACCTGCGGCTTTCTCGACTCCGCCAAGGAGGAGAGCCTGGAGGCGATCGGCGAGGCGATCAAAGAGAATGGCCGCGTCATCGTGACCGGCTGCATGGGCAAGGAAGCCGAGGCGATCCGTACCCGCTTCCCGGACGTGCTCGCGATCACCGGCGCGCATGAATATGAACAGGTGGTCGAGGCCGTGCACGCCGCCGCGCCCGCGAACCTGTCGCCCTATATCGACCTGATTCCCGATGCGGGCCTGAAGCTGACCCCGCGTCATTACAGCTATCTGAAGATTTCGGAGGGCTGCAACCACCGGTGCAGCTTCTGCATCATCCCCAGCTTGCGCGGCGATCTGGTCAGCCGCCGCCCCGACGCGATCCTGCGCGAGGCGGAAAAGCTGGTCGCGGCGGGCACGCGTGAGCTGCTGGTCATCAGCCAGGACACCTCGGCCTACGGCATCGACATCCGCAAGGAACCCCGGATGTGGAAGGGGCAGGAGGTCGTGCCGCACATGACCGACCTCGCGCGCGAACTCGGCAAGATCGCGCCATGGGTACGCCTGCACTATGTCTATCCCTATCCGCATGTGGATCAGGTGATCCCGCTGATGGCGGAAGGCTTGGTGCTGCCCTATCTGGACATCCCGTTCCAGCATGCCGCGCCCTCTGTGCTCAAGCGCATGAAGCGTCCCGGCAACGACGCCAAGGTGCTGCAGCGCATCCATCAGTGGCGCGACATCTGCCCCGACATCGCCATCCGCTCGACCTTCGTCGTCGGCTTCCCCGGCGAGACGGAGGAGGATTTCGAATATCTGCTCGACTGGCTGGATGAAGCCCAGCTCGACCGCGTCGGTGCCTTCCGCTTCGAGCCGGTCGAGGGTGCCTCTGCCAACGCCCTGCCTGATCACGTCCCTGAAGAGGTGAAGGAAGAGCGTTACGCGCGGATCATGGAAAAGACCGCCGCCATCTCGGCTGCCAAGCTCGCCGCCAAGGTCGGCCGCACCCTGCCCGTCATCATCGACGCGGTCGATGAGGAAGGCGGCGCGACTGGTCGCTCTCAGGCGGATGCGCCGGAGATCGACGGCGAAGTCTTCCTGCGCGACGCCGGGCATCTGTCGGTCGGCGACATCGTGAAGGTCGCAATCGAGGATGCCGACGACCACGACCTGTACGGCGCTCCCGTCACAGGAAACGGATAAGCATCATCACCAGGCCGACCATCGACACCAGATAGGCCAGCGACCGCACATAGCGGACGCCGAAGATGTAGAGCGGCACATAGGCGACCCGCGCGAGGAACCACACCCACGCGCCGGTCGCCGCGATCCCACCGCTTTGCCCCTTGACCGCCAGCCCTAGCGCCAATGCGATAAAGATCGGCCAGGTCTCGCGAAAATTGGCCGAGGCGCGTTCGGCCCGTCCGGCATAGCGCCCCAACGGCGCAGGCGTGCCGTCGCGTGGGCCCGCGTTCCAGCCGATGCCCCGGTCCAAAGTCGCCAGTTGCGATTGCAGCGCGATGTGGATGAACAAGAGAATGATCGACCAGCCGAGGATGGTCAGTTCGGTGGTCATTCCGGTTCCCCCCTTATGATACCACCCCGGCGAAGGCCAGGGTCCAGATGCACGCCGCCCAAGGCACGCGATACCCTGTCCAACGCAAGGCGCCGCAACTGGACCCCGGCCTTCGCCGGGGTGACGCGGAAATTTATGCCCCCCTCCCTTCAGCCTGAGCGTAGTCGAAGGCCAAGGGCAACGCTCTCCACGCGCCTCCGACCACGCTCGACGAAAGGTGTAGCGTGGGCTTCGACTTCGCTCAGCCTGAACGGAGGGGGGTGCTGGGACCAGTATCCCAACAGCCGTTCAGGCTGAGCGAAGTCGAAGCCTAAGCCCCACACCACCACCCCCGTTGCGCCGCCACCGCAAACCTGCTTCGTTGGCGCGCATGAGATACCCCACCCTGCTGGCGGCGATCGCGTTCATCGCCCCCGCCCCGCTGCTCGCCCAGGCCCTGACCCCGGCGGAAACCCAGAAGATCGATGCGCTGGTGACGAAGACGCTGGCCGATACCGGCGTTCCCTCCGCCTCGATCGCGGTGGTGCGCGGCGGCAGGATCGTGCTCGCCAAGGCCTATGGCAAGCAATTCGAGGGGCAGACCGGCCCCGCCGATCCCAAGCTCCCCTATCAGATCGCCTCGGTGTCGAAGCAGTTCACCGCTACCGCCGTCCAGTTGCTGGCGGACGACGGCAAGCTCTCGCTGGACGACACGGTGTCCAAATATGTGCCGGGCATCACGGACGGCGACACGATCACCATCCGCCAGCTGCTGAGCCACACTTCGGGCCTGCGCGACTATTGGCCGCAGGACTACAGCTTCAAGGCGATGGCGACGCCGACCACGCCGCAGGGCATCGTCGACCGCTGGGCCAAGGCGCCGCTCGACTTCCGGCCCGGCACGCAATGGCAATATTCCAACACCGGTTATGTCGTCGCGGGCATGATCGTCGAGAAGGTGTCGGGCCAGCCTCTCCTTCAATTTCTTCAGACCCGCGTCTTCCAGCCGCTGGGCATTCGCGCGCTGGATCAGGACAAGGCGGTCGGTCCGGGCTTCCCACAGGGCTATCTGCGCCATGCGCTCGGCCCCGTCCGGGTCGAGACGCCCGCCGCCCCCGGCTGGCTCTATGCGGCGGGCGAGCTGTCCATGTCGCCCCAGGACCTTGCCAAATGGGACGTGGCGCGGATGAACCGCACGCTGCTGCCCGCAAAGGACTGGGCGGAGCAGGAAAATCCCGTCAAGCTGGCCGACGGCTCGAACACCGATTACGGGCTGGGCGTGGGCGTCGGCACCGCCGATGGCCGCCGCTTCGTCGAGCATAGCGGCGAAGCGGTCGGCTTCCTGACCGAGAATATCGTCTATCCCGACGACAAGGCCGCCGTGGTGGTCGCGGTCAACGCGTGGTTCGCCGACGCGCAGAGCCGGATCGCCAAGGGCATTTCCGACATCGTCCTGCCCGCGCCCCAGGCCAATGCGGAGGACGCCGCCGCGCTCGACCGGACCAAGCGGGTGTACGCACAGCTACAGGCGGGCCAACTCGACCGTGCGCTGCTGACCGAGGATGCGGCCTATTATTTCATGCCGACGACGCTGGCCGATTATCGGACCAGCCTGTCGCCCCTGGGGGCGCCGACCAAGATCGAACAGGCGGGGCGCACGCGCCTGCGCGGTGGGTTCGTCAACCGCTCCTACCGCGTAACCTATCCCAACCGAACGCTGCGGATCAGCACCTATGCCGAGCCGGGTGCGAACGGAAAGATCGAACAATTCCTCGTGAGCCCCGCCGAATGACCGACTTCGCCCCCCTGCTCCAGCCCGATCGCGGCCAGCCCGCCCGGACGATCACCCTGCTGACCGCCGAGGGCTTCGCCGACTGGCTCGCGCGCCAGCCCGTCGCCACTCGCACGCTGGCGACGGCGCAGCGTTTCGCCGCCAAGCCCGATACGCATCTGCTCGTACCCCATGATGGCGAGGTGGCGGTGGTCGCGGGGGTCGCAAAGGCAACCGGGCCGTGGGCGCTGGCTAAGCTGGCCGAAGCGCTGCCCGATGGCCAGTATCGGCTCGACGACGCGGAGGTCGGTGCGAACGCGCTGGGCTGGCTGCTCGGCCAGTATCGCTTCACCCGTTATCGCAAGGGCGATGACAACGGCCCTCGCGTGCTACTTACCCGCGATGTCGCGCACCGGGACGAGGTGATCCGCCTCGCCGCCGCAACCGCTCAGGTCCGCGATCTGGTCAATACGGGTGCTGGCGATCTCGGCCCGGCCGAGCTGGAGGAGGAGGCGGAAGCGCTGGCCCGCATCCATCACGCGCAGCTCATGGTAACGAGCGGCGAGACGCTGGCCCGCGACTATCCCATGATCCATGCGGTCGGTCAGGCCGCGACCCGCGAGCGCAGCCCCCGGCTGATCGAGCTGCTCTGGGGCGATCCCGCCCATCCGCGCATCGCGATCGTCGGCAAGGGCGTGTGTTTCGACACCGGCGGGCTGGACATCAAGCCCTCGGCCGGAATGCGGTTGATGAAGAAGGACATGGGCGGCGCGGCGCACGCACTGGCGCTGGCGAGCCTGGTCATGGCGGCGCGGTTGCCCGTGCGGCTTCACCTGCTCATCCCGGCGGTCGAGAATGCCGTGTCGGGCGCGTCCTTCCGCCCCGGCGATGTGCTGAAGACGCGCAAGGGCCTGACGGTCGAGAACACCAATACCGACGCCGAGGGCCGGTTGATCCTGGGTGACGCGTTGACCCGCGCGGGGGAGGAGAAGCCCGAACTGATCCTCGACTTCGCGACGCTGACCGGCGCGGCGCGCGTGGCGCTCGGCCCCGACCTGCCGCCGCTGTTCACCGATGACGAGGCGCTAGCGGCGGACCTGCTGACGGCGGCGGCGGCCGAGGACGACCCCGTGTGGCGGATGCCGCTATGGGACGGTTACGACGACATGCTGAAGTCCGACATCGCCGACATGGTCAATGCGCCGGATGGCGGCTTTGCCGGGGCGATCACGGCAGCGCTGTTCCTGCGACGCTTCGTGCCCAAGGGCACGGCCTGGGCGCATCTGGACGTCTTTGCATGGCGGCCCTCGGGCAAGCCGGGGCGACCCAAGGGGGGCGATGCCTATGCCCTGCGTGCGGCGTATCGGATGTTGAAGGGGCGGTATTCGGGGGCTTGAGGCGAGGTTCGGGGCGTGCGCTTCGACTTCGCTCAGCGTGAACGGTTGTGGGGTTTAGACCAACAACCCAACCTCCGTTCAGCCTGAGCCCTTCGGCTGGCTGGCAAGCCAGCCGCTCAGGATAAACTTCGGCGCTACGCGCCGAAGTCGAAGGCCACGCCACCAACAGCCATTATAATCCCGCCGCCGCCTGGATGATCGGCACGAACTTCGCCGCCGTCAGGCTGGCCCCACCGACCAGCGCGCCGTCGACATTCTCGACCGCCAGCAGCACGGCCGCGTTCTCGCCCGTCACCGAGCCGCCGTACAAAATCCGTACCCCATCCGCCGCATCGCCGATCAGCATCCGCAGCTTGGCGCGCGCGATCGCGTGGATGCTGGCGATCTCGTCCACCGTCGGCGTCCGCCCCGTCCCGATCGCCCAGCGCGGTTCATAGGCCAGCGTGAACCAGCTGCCGTCCGCATTGTCGGGCACCGACTTCTCGATCTGCGCCTGCACCACCCGTTCCGCGCGCCCCGCATTGCGCTCCGCCTCGGTCTCGCCGCAGCATAGGATGACGTTCAGCCCCTGGCGATGCGCCGCCGCCGCCTTGGCCCAGGCGTCCTGGCTGGTCTCCCCCTGATCGGCCCGGCGTTCGGAATGGCCGACGATGGTGAAGCTCGCCCCCGCTTCCTTCACCATGCCAGCCGAGACACAGCCGGTATGCGCCCCCGAATCGCGCTCATGCACATCCTCCGCTCCGATGGCGAGGCCGGGCGCGCGGTCGGCGGCGGGGGCGATCAGGGTAAAGGGCACCGCGACCGCCACATCGACGTTCGGCGCAGCCTTGGCAGCCTTTGCGATGGCGTCCAGCTCAGCCAGCGCCGCGCGCGAGCCGTTCATCTTCCAGTTGCCCGCCACCAATTTGCGCCGTGCCATATGAGGCTCCCCGATTGAGTCGTATGTTATACGTGTTCAACACCGATAGCGGATCGTGGATTTCGCACAAGCTTGATGCCGAGCGACCTCGCCCCTAAAGCGGGACACGTTTTTGTCTTTGCCGATCGGTCGTCCATGCTCAGCTTCTTCCGCCGGATCATCAATTCCAAGGCCGGCGTCGTCGTCACCTTCATCGTGCTGGGCGTGATCGCGATCGCGTTCGCGGCCGGTGACGTCACCAACATCGCCGGTATGGCGGGCGGCCTGAACGGCTCCGACGTCGCCAAGGTCGGCAGCGCGAAGGTGACCGCCAACGACCTGCGCACCGCTGCCCAGAACGAGGTCGCGGCCTATCGCCAGGAACAGCCGGGCCTCGACATGGCGCAGTTCATCGCGGCGGGCGGGTTCGAGGGCGTGCTCCAGCGCGAGATCACCGGCCTGGCGCTCGAACAGTTCGGCAAGCAGCAGGGCATGGTCGTCTCGCGTCGTCTGGTCGATGGCCAGATCGCCTCGATCCCGGCATTTCGCGGCCCCAATGGCCAATTCGATCCGGCGCTTTACCAGCAGCTTCTGGCACAGCGGAAGATGACCGACGCGCAGGTCCGCACCGATATCGAGCGTTCGACCTTCGCGCAGCAGCTGACCATCCCGACCATCGGCGCGACGCAGTTCGCGACCCAGATGGCGCTGCCCTATGCCTCGCTGCTCCTCGAAAAGCGGCAGGGTGAGGTCGGCTATATCCCGACGCGTCTGGTACCCGCAGGGGCCGCGCCGAGCGATGCCGACATCCAGACCTTCTATAACCGCAACGTCCAGCGCTACACGCTGCCGGAGCGTCGTGTGGTCCGCTATGCGGTCGTCAATCCCGCCGCCGTCGCCGCCCAGTCGGTGCCGAGCGATGCGGAGATCGCGCGTTATTACCAGAGCAACCAGTCGCGCTATGCCGCCACGCAGAAGCGAGACGTGACCCAAGTCATCGTCGCCGATCAGGCGGGTGCGAACGCGCTGGCGGCCAAGGCCAAGGGCGGCACTTCGCTGGCCGACGCCGCGCGCGCCGCTGGGCTTGAGGCTTCGGTGCAGAAGGGCGTCGTCAAGGCCGCCTATGCCGCGCAAAGCTCGGCCGCCGTTGCCGATGCCGTATTCGGCGCGGCGCAGGGCGCGGTCGTCGGCCCGGTTCGCGGGACGCTGGGCTTCGTCGTCGCCAAGGTCGATGCGATCACCCAGGTTCCCGGCAAGACGCTGATCCAGGCGCGCCCCGAAATCGTCGCCGAGCTGACCAAGCAGAAGCAGGCCGCAGCGCTCGGTGAAATGCGCAACGCCATCGAGGACTCGCTGTCGGGCAATGCCACCTTCGACGAGGTGGTCGCCGACCGCAAGCTGAAGGCGGAGACGACCCCGGCCGTCACCGCGCAAGGCGCCGCGCCCGACGCGCCCGCCTTCCAGCCGACGCCGGAACAGCGCGCGATGATCACCGCCGCCTTCACCGCCGAGCAGGGCGACGCGCCGCAGATCGTGCCGATCGGCCAGGATGGTGGCTTCGCCGTCGTCGGCATCGGCCAGATCCAGCGCTCCGCCCCGCGTCCGCTGGCGCAGGTCCGTAGCCAGGTCCTCGCTGACCTGACCGCCGACCGCGAACGTGCGGCCGCCCGCAAGCTCGCCAATGCCGTGCTCGCCAAGGTGAACAAGGGCATGCCGATGGCGCAGGCGCTGAAGGAAACCGGGCTGGCGGTGCCGCCGGTGCGTCCGATCGCCGCGTCGCGTCGCGATCTGGCCGCCGCGCAGAACTCGCCCGCCGCCGCGCCGCTCGCGCTGCTGTTCTCGATGCCGCAGAACAAGGCCCGCACGCTGGCCGCGCCGCAGAACGAAGGTTGGTACATCATCCGCGTGACGAAGATCGAACCGGGCAACGCCACCGGCAACGACGCCGCGATCCGCGCCGCGCGCGCCGATATCGGTCGTCTGGTCGGCCGCGAATATGTCTCGGAATTCGCGCGCGCGGTTCGCGACACCGTCGTCGTCAAGACCGATCCCAAGGCGATCGCCAAGACCCGCTCGGAGCTGCTGAACAATGGAGGCAACTGAGCGCAACGCGGCTGAGCGGCTGGCGGACGGCCAGCCGCAGCTGATCTGGCGTCGGCAGATCGCCGACACCGAAACGCCGGTCGCCGCAGCCCTCAAGCTGATCGAGCCGGGTCGCGGCGACTTCCTGCTCGAGTCGGTCGAGGGCGGCGCAACGCGCGGGCGCTACAGCCTGATCGGCCTCGCCCCCGACCTCGTCTTCCGCGCCGAGGGTCATGCCGCCGCGATCAACCGCCATTGGGCAACCGATCGCGAGGCATTCAAGCCGTGCGACGCGCCGACGCTGGCGGCTCTGCGTACGCTGGTCGCGGAATGCCGGGCCGAAGTGCCCGAGGGGCTACCCTCGGTGCTGGCCTGCCTGGTCGGCTATTTCGGTTACGAGACGGTGGGGCTGGTCGAGACTTTGCCCCAGCCCGAGGTCGATCCGCTCGGTCTGCCCGACATGATCTTCGTGCGGCCGACCGTCATTCTGGTCTTCGACCGGCTGGCCGATGCACTCTATCTCGTCGCGCCGGTGTGGCCCGATGCGTCGCGCGATGCCGCGCGGATGATCGCGGACGCGGAGGAGCGGCTTGACGCCACCGCCGCGCGGCTGGCCGCCGCGACCCTGCCCGCGCCCGCGCGTGCGGAATTGCCCGAACCCGCCTATGAGCCTGCGCTCGCCCCCGGTCGCTATGCCGAGATGGTCGCGCGGGCGAAGGATTATATCGTCGCAGGCGACATTTTTCAGGTTGTGCTGGCGCAGCGTTTCTCTGCACCCTTCACCCTTCCGCCATTCGAGCTGTATCGCAGTCTGCGGCGGATCAACCCCTCGCCCTTCCTCTATCATCTCGACCTGCCGGGCTTTTCGCTGATCGGGTCGAGCCCGGAAATCCTAGTCCGCGTCCGCAACGACGAAGTGACGATCCGCCCGATCGCGGGCACCCGTCCGCGCGGCAAGACCCGCGCGGAAGATGCCGCCAACCGCGACAGCCTGCTCGCCGACCCCAAGGAACGCGCCGAGCATCTGATGCTGCTGGACCTCGGCCGCAACGATGTCGGCCGCGCCTCCTCGGCGGGCAGCGTGCGCGTGACCGACAGCTATACGGTCGAGTTCTACAGCCACGTCATGCACATCGTCTCCAACGTCGTCGGACGGCTGGGCGAGGACAAGGACGCGCTCGACGCGCTGTTCGCGGGCTTCCCGGCGGGCACGGTCAGCGGCGCGCCCAAGGTTCGTGCCTGCCAGATCATTGCCGAGCTGGAGCCGGAGCGGCGCGGTCCTTACGCGGGCGGCGTCGGCTATTTCTCGCCCGACGGCTCGATGGACTCGTGCATCGTGCTGCGGACGGCGGTGGTCAAGGACGGCACCATCCATGTCCAGGCGGGCGCGGGCATCGTTGCCGACAGCGACCCGGCCTATGAACAGCGCGAGTGCGAGGCCAAGGCAGGCGCGATGCTCGCCGCCGCGCGCGACGCGGTGGCGCGGGCTGGCGAAGGTGGTTTCGGCCAATAGATTGAGGCCAGCTCGCCGCTATCGACGAGCATAACCACACACCCGTTCAGCCTGAGCGAAGTCGAAGGCCAACGGAAAATCCGAGCAACACATCCAGCGGCTCAGCCTCGGCGTGGCCTTCGACTTCGCTCAGGCGGAACGAAGGTTGGAGCTAAGGACATCCTCAGCCCTAAGTTTCGCGATAAGGAACGCGGGCAGGCAGTTCGCCCCCTTACTCCCCGTCAGCCGCAGGCGGAGTCGCCTCCGCCTTCCGCGCACGGCGGTCGGCCTGATATTGCTGGTTCCACATGATGCTGCATCCGCTCTGGCCACCCGTGCCGACCGGCGAGCAGGTATCCGGAATGCCGCCCGCCACGCGGCCCACCTGATCGATCGTCGCGGCGCGGTTGACCCAGCTCTGGTTCTGCGCCGGGATCGGCTTGTCGTCGCGCAGGGCCTTGGGAATGCGATAGGGTTCGTCGTCGCGGCCGCAGACCACGATCTCGTCCGCCGTGCTCTCAGGGCATTTCTGATTGCCGGTCAGCGTGACGTTGCGCACCCGCTTGGGCGGCTGTCCGGTGCTGGCCTGCGCCTCCTGGCCCGAGGTCGCCGATTGCTGGCCCGCCTGCTGGGCGAACACCGTACCGGGGGTCAGCAACAGGGCGGCGATCAGGGCGGCTCGAACCATGGTGACGAAAACTCCTTATGGTCTGACAACGTCGGACGCCCCGCATGGCTCCATGCTGAACGAAGCCCGGTTGCGGCCGATTTCCGGCGGAATTGCGGCGCTATGTCGCATCCTCCCGCGATACGCCAGCGTCGCAAGCCTGTCCCCGCCCGGCGCGGTCGGCTTCAACGGGGGCGTTGCACCGCCCGCGCGATCGGCTATGGCGGTGCCATGATCCTGGTCGTCGACAATTACGACAGCTTCACCTGGAACCTCGTCCATTATCTTCAGGAATTGGGCAGCGAGGTAGAGGTGGTCCGCAACGACGCGATCTCGGCGGGCCAAGCGCTCTCGTCGGGGGCGCAAGCCTTTCTCATCTCCCCCGGCCCCTGCACGCCGACCGAAGCGGGCGTCAGCCTGGACCTGGTCGCCGCCGCCGCCGATGCGGGTCGGCCGCTGCTGGGCGTGTGCCTGGGCCATCAGGCGATCGGCCAGCATTTCGGTGGCTTGGTCGAGCGTGGCGGGCTGATGCATGGCAAAACCTCGCCGGTGCTGCATGACGGGACCGGGCTGTTCCGGGGGCTGCCATCGCCCTTCACCGCGACGCGATATCACTCGCTGATCGTCAACGACGTGCCGGACAGCCTGGTCGTCAATGCGCGCGCCGAGGATGGCACGGTAATGGGCTTCCGCCATGCGACGCTGCCAATCCACGGCGTCCAGTTCCACCCCGAAAGCATCGCCACCGAATATGGCCATGCGATGCTCGCCAATTTCCTGCGCGAAGCGGGCGTGGCGCATGAGCTGCCCGAGCGGCTTCGTCCGCCGGTCGAGGACGCGGCGTGACGACCATCGCGCTCCTCCCCGATGCCGTAAGTCCTTTGTCGCGAGAGACGGCCGCCGCCGCCTTTGCCGACATATTGGACGGCCGGGCCGAGGATGAGGCGATCGCCGCCTTCCTGATCGGCCTGACCGAGCGCGGCGAAACCTCGATCGAAATTGCCGAAGCTGCGCGCGCCATGCGCCAGCGGCTGATCCCGATCGAAGCGCCAAAGGGCACGATCGACGTCTGCGGTACCGGCGGCGACGGGCATCATACGCTCAACGTCTCGACCGCCGTGTCGCTGGTCGTCGCGGCGCTCGGCGTGCCGGTCGCCAAGCATGGCAATCGCGCCGCCTCGTCCAAGGCGGGCGCGGCCGACACGCTGGAAGTGCTCGGCCTCGATATGGAGCGCGCAGGCGCCGTCGCGCAGGCCAGCCTCAATGATATCGGCATCGCCTTCCTGTTCGCCGCCAACCACCACCCGGCGATGGCGCGGATCACCCCGATCCGGCGCGCGATCGGGCGGCGGACGATCTTCAACCTGATGGGTCCGCTCGCCAATCCCGCGCATGTCGGGCGGCAGCTGATCGGCATCGCGCGTCCCGACTATGCGACCGTCTATGCCGAGGCGCTGGAGCAGCTGGGGGCCGAGGCGGCGCTGGTCGTGTCGGGCGAGGAAGGGCTGGACGAGCTGTCCGGTGCAGGCCCCAGCATCGCGGTCTCGGTCGGCGACATTACCGCCCCCGCTACCATTACCCCGGAGGATGCGGGCCTCCCCCGCCATCCCATCACCGCCATTCGTGGCGGCGACGCGCGGCACAATGCCGAGGCGCTTCGCCGTCTTCTCGCCGGGGAGCCGGGCGCGTATCGCGACGCGGTTCTCCTCAATGCCGCCGCCGCGCTGCTGGTCGCCGGGCATAGCACCGACCTGGCGCAAGGCGCGGTCGCCGCCGCCCGCGCCATCGACACCGGCGAGGCCGCGGCGCTTCTCGATCGATGGATTGCTTACCGATGACGATGCTCGACCGCATCCTGGAAACCAAGCGCGCCGATGTCGCCGCGCGCAAGGCAACCATGTCGCACGCCGATCTGGACACCAAGATCGCCACCGTCTCCGCCCCGCGTGGCTTCCGCGCCGCGCTGGATGCCAAGACCGGCCATTCCCTGATCGCCGAGGTGAAGAAGGCCAGCCCGTCCAAGGGCCTGATCCGCGCCGATTTCGATCCCCCCGCCCATGCCCGCGCCTATCAGGCCGGGGGCGCCGCCTGCCTCTCGGTGCTCACCGACGAGCGCTGGTTCCAGGGGGCCGACATCTTCCTGGAACAGGCCCGCGATGCCGTATCGATCCCGGTGCTGCGCAAGGACTTCATGGTCGATCCGTGGCAGGTACACGAGTCGCGCGCGCTGGGGGCGGATGCGATCCTCATCATCGTCGCCGCGCTCGACGACACCCAAATGCAGGAGATCGAGGCCGCCGCGATTGAATGCGGTATGGACGCGCTGGTCGAGGTCCACGATGCCGCCGAGATGGAGCGCGCCGCCCGGCTGAAGTCGCGGCTGATCGGGGTGAACAATCGCGATCTCAGGGACTTCACCGTCGATTTTCAGCGGACCTATGAGCTCGTGGCACACGCCCCCGCGGGCAGCACGTTCGTTGCCGAAAGCGGGCTGACCAGCCGCGAGGATCTGGACGCGATGGCTGCGCACGGCATCCATTGCTTCCTGGTTGGCGAAGCGCTGATGCGCCAGCAAGACGTCGAGGCGGCGACCCGCGCGCTGATCGGATGACTGGCCTCACCCATCTCGACGAAGAAGGCTCGGCGCGCATGGTCGATGTCGGGGCCAAGGCGGTCACGGCGCGACAGGCGGTAGCACAGGGCCGCATTACCATGACGCGAGACGCCGCCGCCGCAATCCGCGCGGGCAGCGTCCAGAAGGGCGATGTACTGGCGGTCGCGCGGGTGGCGGGCATCATGGCCGCCAAGAAGACCAGCGACCTCATTCCGCTCTGCCATCCCCTGCCGCTCAGCAAGGTCGAGATCGACCTGGCGCTGGACGAGGAAGGCGTGACCGCCACCGCCACCGCCGCCATGGCGGGTCAGACCGGTGTCGAGATGGAGGCGCTGACCGCCGTGTCGGTGACGCTGTTGACCGTGTACGACATGGCAAAGGCCCTCGATAAGCGCATGACGATCGGCGATATTCGCCTGATCGCCAAGACCGGCGGCAAGTCGGGCGACTGGCACGCCTGACGCCTCCGATCGCGGGGGAACGGACGCTGCGGAAAAGCGTCCTTGGGCCAAAAGGAGCGACCGTCATTCTTCTCCCCGTCCCCGAAGCCCAGGCCCGATTGCTCGCTTTGGCTAGCGAACGTCCCGTCGTCGAACTGCCCTTGCGCGAAGCCGCCGGACGCTGGGTCGCGCGTGACGTGACCGCCCGGCGAACCCAGCCCGCGCAGGACCTGTCGGCGATGGATGGCTATGCGATCCGCTTTCAGGATATGCCGGGGCCGTGGACCGTCATTGGCGAAAGCGCGGCGGGGCGGCCCTTTCCCGGTTCGGTCGAGCCCGGACAGGCCACGCGCATCTTTACCGGTGCGGCGCTTCCGGAAGGGACCGACACCGTCCTAATCCAGGAGGAAGCGGCGCGCGATGGCGCGGTTCTGACGCTGGCAGGCGAAGGCCCCCCCCATCAGGGCCGCAATGTCCGGCGGCGCGGGCTGGACTTTTCCGAAGGTGCGACACTGATCGCTGCTGGGCAGCGACTGACCCCGGCGCGCATCGCGGTGGCCGCGACTGGCGGTCACGCCGTCCTGCCCGTCCGACCGGCCGTTCGCGTCGCGATCGCCGCAACTGGCGACGAACTGGTCCCGCCCGGTAGCACCGATCCTGCTGCCCTACCCGAATCGAACGGCGTCATGCTGGCGGCGATGCTGGCCGATCTGCCGGTCGAGATCATCGATCTGGGCATCCTGCCCGATGATCTGGGCAAGCTCCGCGACGCCTTTGCCTCGGTCGAGGCCGACCTGCTCGTCACTACCGGCGGCGCCTCGGTCGGGGATCATGATCTCGTCCAGCCCGCGCTCAAGGCGGCCGGGGGCAGCGTCGATTTCTGGCGCATCGCGCTTCGCCCCGGCAAGCCGATGATGGCGGGACGGCTCGGCGAGACGGTGGTGCTCAGCCTGCCGGGCAATCCCGTCTCGGCCTTCGTCACCGCAACGCTGTTCGTGCGCCCCCTGATCGCGCATCTGGCAGGTGCGGCCGAGCCACTGCCCAGGCCCATCCCCGCCATACTGGGCGAGGATTTGCCCGCCAATGGCCCGCGCATCGACTATCTGCGCGCGGCGATGATCGACGGGCGGGTTCATGCGGCGGCCATCCAGGACAGCTCGATGCTGCTGACTTTGGCGCGTTCGACCTGCCTTATCATCCGCCCGCCACACGCTCCCCCCGCCGCGACAGGCGACTCGGCGGAAATCCTGATGCTCGCTTGACGCAAGCCAAAACGTTCCATATAAGTTCCACGTCTGTTCTGGACGGAGGATCGCGATGCTCACCGCAAAGCAGCATGAGCTTGTCTGCTTCATCAACGACCGTTTGAAGGAAACCGGCGTCTCGCCCTCCTTCGAAGAGATGAAGGAGGCGCTGGACCTCAAGTCCAAGTCGGGCGTCCACCGCCTGATCTCCGCGCTGGAGGAACGCCACTTCATCCGCCGCCTGCCCAACCGCGCCCGCGCGCTGGAGGTGTTGCGGATGCCCGACCGGCCCGAGAAGCCTGCTGTGGCAGAACCCGCATCAGGCAATGTCCACACGCCCTCCGCACGTCCGGCGATTGAACCGGCCAATGACGTGGTCGAAATCCCGCTCCACGGCCGGATTGCCGCCGGTGTGCCGATCGAGGCGTTCGAAGGCAGCTCGATGCTTGCCGTCCCCGCCGCTCTGCTGGGTTCGGGCGAACATTATGCGCTCGAGGTGTCGGGCGATTCGATGGTCGAGGCAGGTATTCTTGACGGCGATTATGCGCTGATCCGCCGGACCGATGTGGCGCGCGACGGGCAGATCGTCGTCGCGCTGATCGACGATAGCGAGGCCACGCTAAAATATTTCCGGCGCGAAGGTTCGATGGTCCGCCTCGACCCCGCCAACCGGGCCTATGATCCGCAGCGTTACGCGCCCGCGCAGGTACGGGTGCAGGGCAAGCTCTCAGGCATTTTGCGCCGTTACGAGTGAGGGCAACCCGGCATCGATCCGCCATGGTGAGCCGAGCGAAGCAATCCCGGACGTTCTGATCCGCTTCTTAATTGCTTCGCTTCGTTCGCGATGACGTTTTGGATGCCGCCAGATGCATCCGCTTGTGAATGGCGAGGCTCATAGGCCTTTTGCGGGTTCCATGATCGACCATGGATGACGATCACCCGGCTGGCGCACCGTCCGCACCTCGGGCGGGTCGAGCCGGATCGAGACGCCACCCGTTCGCTTCAGAACGATAGTGTCCAGCTTCAACCAGCGCGGTCGACATGCACCCGGCAGACGACGATCGGCGATCATGATGTCCACCCGCCCGCAAAGCGCGATCAACGCCTTCCACGGAACCGGATAGCCACTACGCGTCGCCGCGATCCGCCAGGATCGTCCACCGCGCCGCAGTTCGATCACGCACATGTCCCGCCCGCACCGCGCCGCAGGCTGATCGGCAAGCGCCAACGGCTCGGCATCGGTGCCACCAAGTTCGGACAGAGTGGTGCGCATATAGTCCCCCGCCCGGTCGCGAAGCAGCGCCATGCCCTGGCCCACCGCGATCCCGGCATGGCGACCGTCCCCGGTAACGATCAGGTCGGGCGCCCGCGCTACGATCATCATCGACACGCCCGCGACCAGCGCAGGCATTCCGAGCCATCGCCACCGGGTCCGCCAAAGCGCGATCCAAAGCCCTCCCGCAACGGCCAGCCCGAACGCCCATCCCGGCGCGACCGGCAGGGCGATCACCGATCCCGGCATGGTCGAGACGGCATGGGCGAGTTTCAGCAGCAAACCCAACGCCTGTTCCAGCAGCCACCAGAACGGGCCGCCCAGCCCCAGAGGCTCGAACAATAGCGCGATCATCTCCAGCGGCATGGCGACGAAGGTCGTCCACGGAATGGCGACGATATTGGCCAAGGCGCCATAAAGCCCCGCCTTGTGGAAGTGATAGACCGCGATCGGCATCAGCGCCGCCTCGACCACCAGCCCGGTCAGCAACAACGCGCCCAGATGCCGCAAGGCCGCCCAGCGCCAGTCGGGATGCGGCCCCAGCCAGCGGTGGATGGCGGGGCTTTCGTGAAGCGCGACGATCGCCGTGATCGCGGCGAAGGAGAGTTGAAAGCTGGCGCCCACCAGCGCCTCAGGCCGGAAGATCAGCACGATCAGCGCCCCCGCCGCGACCAGCCGCAAGGTCATCGCCTCGCGCCCCATCGCCAGTGCCGCCAGAACGAGCATGGCCGCCACGCACGACCGTATCGTGGGGACCTCCGCCCCGGTCAGCCAGGTGTATCCGACCGCCGCGACCGCACCCGCCGCTGCGCCCAGCAAGGGCAGTCGCACCCGCAACGCCAGCCAGGGCCAAAGCGCCAGCAGCCGGATCGTCAGCACCATTACGATCCCGACGACGGCCGTTATGTGAAGTCCGCTGACCGACAAAAGATGCGCCAGCCCCGCGCGGCGCATCGCCTCCGCATCATCTTGCGCGATCGCGCCGACATCCCCGGTCGCCAGCGCCGCGGCGATCCCGCCTGCGCTGCCCGGAACCTGGGCGGTGATCCGCTGCGACAGGCGTTGGCGCAATCCGGGGCCTTGGTTGGCCGGGTGCAGCATCCGCACCGGCGCGGAGCCGCGTCCCGTGGCGCCGATCCCTTGAAACCAGGCCGCGCGCGCGAAATCATAGCCCCCCGGAGCGACCGGCCCGGCGGGCGGCATCAGTCTCGCCCGCAACCGGACCCGCGCGCCCGGCCCTAGCCCGACAGGCGCATCCTCCTGTGCCAGCGATACCCGGATACGCGGCGGCAGGCTCAAACGCCGCCCGCGCCCGTCCCGCGCCTCGATCGGACACAACATCGACCGGACGATTTGCCGTGCGGCAAGCGGCTCCGCCCTCTCCACCTCGGCGACCATGTCCGCCATGACCGGCCGCGCTAGAACGGGTGCCCGCACCGACTCGGCGCGCGCCCAGGCCAGCAGCATGCCCGCCACGACGAGCATCGCCGCCACCCCAGCGGCGCGCATCACCCGCCCGCCATCGCTCAGCGTCGCCGCCGCCAGCCCAACGCCCCCGGCCGCCAGCACCGCCGCGCCCCAGGCCCGTGGATCGGGCAACGCGAACCATGCCGCTATCCCCGCCCCCAGCATGACCGGCGTCCACAACGGAATCTGGTTCCGCTCGGCCTCCGCCCATTGCTCGGCCCGGCAAAGGCGCGGCATTTGGCGGCGCGGACGCATGGTGCTAGGGGCTGCGGCGGCTGACTGGGCCATCGGATCTTATGCTGGGAGTATGCGCGGTTGAGCGCAACACATGATATCGCCACCGGATCGACCATGAGCGGAGTCGTGACCCGTTTCGCGCCCTCGCCGACCGGATTCCTTCACATCGGCGGCGCGCGCACCGCGCTGTTCAACTGGCTGTTCGCCAAGGCGAATGGCGGCAAGTTCCTGCTGCGCATCGAGGATACCGATCGCGCCCGCTCGACCCAACCCGCGATCGACGCGATCCTGGACGGCATGCGCTGGCTGGGCCTGGACTGGGACGGCGACGCCGTGTTCCAGTTCGCCCGTGCCGACCGCCATGCCGATGTCGCCCGCGAGATGATGGAGCGGGGCCATGCCTATCGCTGCTACATGACGCAGGAAGAGATTGCTGCGCAGCGTGAAGCCGCACAGGCCGCCAAGCAGCCGCTGCGCATCCGCTCGCCCTGGCGCGAGGCCGATCCCGCCACCGCGCCGGAGGGACAGCCCTTCGTCGTCCGTCTGCGCGCGCCGCGGGAGGGGGCGGTGACGATCGAGGACCGCGTGCAGGGCAGCGTCACCGTGCAGAATGCCGAGCTGGACGATCTGGTCCTGCTCCGTTCGGACGGCACGCCGACCTATATGCTGGCGGTCGTGGTCGACGATCACGATATGGGCGTGACCCATGTGATTCGCGGCGACGATCACCTCAACAACGCCTTCCGCCAATTGCCGATCTACAAGGCGATGGGCTGGGCCGAGCCGATCTATGCGCATATTCCGCTGATCCACGGGTCGGACGGCGCCAAGCTGTCCAAGCGCCACGGCGCGGTCGGGATCGAGGCCTATCGCGACGAGATGGGCATCCTGCCCGAAGCGCTCGACAATTACCTCCTCCGCCTGGGCTGGGGCCACGGCGATGCCGAGATTATCGCTCGCGAGGATGCGGTGAGGTGGTTCGATCTCGCCGCGGTCGGCAAGGCACCGTCGCGTTTCGACCTGAAGAAGCTCGAAAACCTCAACGGTCATTACATCCGCGAGGCCGACGACGCGCGTCTGGCCGAACTGACCGCCAAGCGGATGGGTGTCGAGGACGTCGCGCTGCTGACTGCCGCCATGCCCGCGCTGAAGCCGCGCGCGGCCAATTTGAACGAATTGGCCGATGGCGCGCGCTTCCTTTTCGCGACCCGTCCGTTGAGCCTGGACGACGCCGCCACCGGCCTGCTCGACGATAAGGCACGGGGCATTCTCTTTTCCGTTCACACCGCGCTTGACGCGGTGCACAACTGGGATACGGAGCTTTTGGAAGACGCGGTACGCAAGGTGGCCGAAGCCGAGAGCGTGAAGCTCGGTCAGGTCGCCCAGCCGCTCCGCGCTGCCTTGACCGGACGCAAGACGTCCCCGGGAATTTTCGACGTGCTCGTTTTGCTGGGCCGCGAGGAAAGCTTGGGGCGGATCGCGGACCAGATGACCGCAGATAGGAAGGATCACTGAGTATGAGCGACACCGCGAAATTCGAAATCGGCGGCAAGGGCTTTGACTATCCGGTCATGTCCGGCTCGATCGGCCCGGACGTGGTCGACATCCGCAAGCTCTATGCCCAGACGGGTGCCTTCACCTATGATCCCGGCTTCACCTCGACCGCGTCGTGCCGGTCGGAGCTGACCTATATCGACGGCGACGAAGGCGTTCTGCTCCACCGCGGCTATCCGATCGGCGAGCTGGCCGAGAATAGCAGCTTCATGGAGGTCGCCTACCTCCTGCTGAACGGCGAACTGCCCAACCAGGGCGAGCTGTCGGAATTCACCACCACTATCACGCGTCACACGATGGTGCATGAGCAGCTGGCGGCGTTCTTCCGTGGCTTCCGCCGCGATGCACACCCAATGGCGATCATGTGCGGCGTCGTCGGTGCGCTGTCGGCCTTCTACCACGATTCGACCGACATCCATGATCCGGTGCAGCGCACCATCGCGTCGCACCGCCTGATCGCCAAGATCCCGACGATCGCGGCGATGGCGTATAAGTACAGCGTGGGCCAGCCCTTCCTGTACCCGGACAACTCGCTGTCCTACACCGGCAACTTCCTGCGCATGACCTTCGGCGTTCCGGCCGAGCCGTATGAGGTGAACCCGGCCGTCGAAAAGGCGATGGACCGCATCTTCATCCTGCACGCCGATCACGAGCAGAACGCGTCGACCTCGACCGTGCGTCTGGCGGGTTCGTCGGGTGCGAACCCGTTCGCGTGCATCGCGGCGGGCATCGCCTGCCTCTGGGGTCCGGCGCATGGCGGCGCGAACGAAGCCGCGCTCAACATGCTGCGCGAGATCGGCACCCCCGAGCGCATCCCCGAGTTCATCGCGCGCGCCAAGGACAAGAACGACCCGTTCCGCCTGATGGGCTTCGGTCACCGCGTCTACAAGAACTACGACCCGCGCGCGACCGTGATGCAGAAGACCGTGCGCGAAGTGTTCGACGCGCTGAAGGTCAATGATCCGCTGTTCGAGACGGCGCTCCGCCTCGAAGAGATCGCGCTGAACGACGAATATTTCGTCGAGAAGAAGCTGTTCCCGAACGTCGACTTCTATTCGGGCGTCATCCTGTCAGCGATCGGCTTCCCGACCGAGATGTTCACCGTGCTGTTCGCCCTCGCCCGCACCGTCGGCTGGGTCGCGCAGTGGAACGAGATGATCACCGATCCCGACCAGAAGATCGGCCGCCCGCGTCAGCTCTACACCGGCCCGACGCAGCGTTCCTACGTTCCGGTCGAGAAGCGCTAAGCCATGAACCGGGTCCGACCGATCCTGATCGCCATCGGCGTCATGCTGGCGCTGACGGGGGGATTATGGATCGGTCAGGGCCTGGGGTATATCCATTGGCCCGAACAGAGCTTCATGCTCGGTCAGGGCGAATGGGCCGATCGCGGCGCCTTTGTCGCGATCGCCGGACTGGCGCTGATCCTGGTCGCGCGGCGGCTGCCCCGGCGGCGCTGAGCGTATCACCCGGGCGACAAAGAAAAGGCTCCCTCGGGAGCCTTTTTTGTTAGCGGGAGCGCAGGCGGAAGTGGAAGGAAGCGCCCTCGCCGGGCACGCTTTCGACATACAGGTCGCCGCCCATCGCGCGCGCCAGACGCCGGGCGATATAGAGGCCCAGACCATTGCCGCCCGGCTCGCTGGGGTCGACCCGTTCGAACTTCTCGAAGATGCGGGTCTGGTCCTCGGGCGCGATGCCCTTGCCGTGATCGATGACGCTGACCAGCGCCCATTCCCCGTCGCGCTCCGCCGTCACCGTCACTCCGCCGCCGCGCGGGGAATAGCGGATCGCATTGCCGATCAGGTTGATGAGGATCTGGAGGCAGCGACCGAAATCGCCGATCGCGGGCATTCCCTCGTCCAGGCTGGGACGGCGGATCGTCACGCCGGCAGCATCCGCGCGAACCCCCAGCAACCCGGCGGCACGGCGGGCGACATCGGCCAGGTCGATCGGCGTGGCGGCCAGCCGGAAATCGGGCTGTTCGATCGCCTGCAACTCGACCAGATTGTCGACCAGCCCGATCAGATGCCGCCCGGCATGGGCGATGTCATTGGCATATTCGGCATATTCCGCCGCGATCGGCCCGTCGCTGCGCGCCGCGATGCTGTCGGCATTGGCGACGATCCGGGCCAGCGGCGTACGCAGCGCACGGTCCAGCCCGGCGGTGAAGCTCTCGGTCAGCGGCGGTCCGCCAGGATGAAGCGCAAGGTCTTCATCCCCCTCGCCCGGTTCGTCGATCAGATAGGTCGCGCCGACCAGCCCCGCGATACCCCCCGTACCGTCATGACGGATCGCCGCCGAAAGCCGCACCGGCGCATCGGTCGGCCGCAGGCGGGCACCCCGCCCGTCCAGCGGCGCGGCGCCTTCGAGCAGCGGCGTTCCCGTGTCGAAGGCGAACAGGGCATTGAGCGGCCGCCCGAGCATCGCCAGCGAATCGAAACCATGACGTAGCCCCGCCCCCGGTGAGACGAAGGTCAGGCGCAGCGCCGCATCGGTCTCCCAACGAAAATCCGCGCCGGTCGCGGCGTGATCGGGCGGGGTGGCGACGGGCTTCCAAGCGCTGCGGTCGCGCCAGCCGCTGACGCTCAGGCGGATCTGCCCGGTTTCGGGGCGCGCTTGCACCCACAATTCCAGATCGCCTTCGTCATCGGCGACCACGACCTGCCGCGACACCGCGATGCCCAAGCGCCGCGCCAGCCGCGCGATCCGGGCGATTGGTGCGACGGCGATGCAGTCGCTGACCCCGCCCCCGGCGCGCATGTGAAGCAACTCGATGGGCGGATCGGCCGACAGGATGTGATCGCCCGCATCCAGAATCGCGCGTGCGACCATCGATTCGCCGGGGCTATCCATCGAGGTCATCGACGGTCCGTCCCATCCAGCCGCTCGATCGCCGCACGAAACGGCGTGGGCAGCGTCAGAGATGCGATAGCCCGGCGCGCCTCTGTCGCGGGAATGGCCATGATCGCGTCCAGCGCCTCGGCAAAGTCGTCGACATCGCGCCGCCCATCCGCCTCGCACAGCGACAAGCCGATGCGCGCGATCGTCGGTCGCTCCTGCTCCAGCGCCCGCAACGCCAGCCACAGCCGGTCGCCTTCCGGCTCCAGCACGATCTCGCGCACCATGTCATGCTCCAGGCCGAGCGCATGGGTCAGCAGCGCCACGAACAGGCCCAGCTGCCGGTCGGACAGGCTTTCCAGCAACAGATCGGGCAGTTCGCCCGGTCGCGCATCGATCGCGGCCGCAAGCCGCATCGTCGCCGCACCCGGCCGGTCGGCGTCATCCCGCACCGCCAGCATCCGCTCGACCGCCTGGCACAGCGCCCGGTCCCAGGCCGGATCGTCACCCTCCCGCAGCGCCGCCGCCACGGTCCAGGTCAGCCGATCGTACAGTCGCGTCGGCAGGCCCACAGTCTCCTCCGCCTCACGCGCTTGGCCCTCCGCCACCAGCACGGCGCGGGCGGCAGCGGCCACGATACGGTCGGGGGCTTCGGTCAACCGGACCAGCAGGCTAGGCGCATCGCCCGCCATGGATTCGATCGGCAACGCGCGGGCGATCAGGTGCAGTCGAACCTGCGCGACCAGTTCGTCGACCAGCTCCGGCTCGGCCAAAGCGTCCGCGCGGTAGAGCCGTCGCACGACCTGATCGGGCCTGATGCTCCGGGCATCCTGCGGCATCGCACGCTCCGCCTGTTGCAGCAGGTCGCGCGCAATCGTCTCGACCAGCAGGTGCAGTCGCGTCGTAACCTCGAAACGTACCTGATCGGTCAGCCGCGATTCGGCATCCAGCCTCAGGTCCAGAACCGCGCCACGCCGCCGCTCCGCCGCACGTGCGCGCGCCGCGCTCACGCGGTCGGATAGCCGCGTGGCTTGCCATTCGGAGGCATGATCTGGGCACGGTTCGGCCGCCATGCGGCAGCGCTAATCCCTTTGGTGTTAAAGCGACACTAAACTTGAGCGCGCAATGTCTCGATTGCGGACGCCAAAGTGACGATCGCATAAACGCTTGCGAGCGCCAGACCCCAGGGGACGATGCCGAGGAGCGCGGTTGGGAAGAGCACTAGAAGATAAGCGGGTGGGCTGGCCCACCAGCGCCGCCGGAAGCGATACAGCCCGGCGCGCTCGGCCAAAATACCCAGAATAATCAGCATCAACGCCAGGACCGGCGCAATATCCTCACCCGAGACCCGAAAGTCCTGCCAGCCCAGCGCCGCCACCGTCAGACCGGCCAGCGCGGCGATCGCCGCCGACCCGGCACGCGCCGCGCCCTGCTCGTCGCGCAACCCCGCCAGCGTCTCGCCCAGCCCCAGCCCCAGCGTCCCCGCAATGGCGATCAACAGGCCAAAGGCGGGCAGCCCGAACAGGATCAACACCAGGCCGAGCAACCCCAATCCGGCCCCCACGCCGCCCGCGACATGCGCCGGGACCGAGCGTTCGACCAAACGCGGCAAAGCAAGTCGCGCGAGCGGTGCAAGAATGTAGCGATCGAACCAGCTGCGCCGCCCCGATACCAGTCGCGCGACCACCGCCCGCCCGCGCGCATCCAGCGCCTCGGCCCGGTGGACGATGCCGTGCCCGGCCTTTTCCGCATCGGCGGGCAACAGAATATGCGTCGCCCGCGCCTGTGCCGCCAGCCGCAACAGGGTCGATTGCAGATCGTAATCGCGGGGAAGCGCCGCCACCTCGGCGACCCGGCGCGGATCGAGCCGCGCGACGCCCGCCCAGGCCATCTGGCCACCGACCCGCTCCAGCCCGGCTTCGGCCTCCGCCTCGGGCAACACGATCAGCGCGTCATGCCCGGTATCGCGCAGGACCAGCGCGATCGTGTCCTCGGTGGTGATGAGGCCATCGGCCAGGACCAGCAGCCGCGACAGGGGATGGAGCTTTTCCGATGCTTCCACCGCGCTGCGCACCGTGTCGACCACCACGCCGCGCTGCGCGATGCGAGCGATCGCGCCGAGCAGTTCCGGGGTCAGCCGAGCGACCACGATGATGATCTGCGCCGCCCCCGCCGCGATCAGCAGCCGCGCCTGATATTCGATCAGGGTGACGCCCGCGAAAGGCAGGGTGGCCGTCAGCCGACCGGGGCGGTCGTCGGCGTCGTCAATCGCAAAGAGAAGACCGGAGAGCATCGCGTGCTGTTAGGCGCTAGTCGCGCGCCATGCCAGCCCCGTCCCTGCGCGTTTAAAGACGCGCGACCTGATCCCCGATCCGGTCGAGCAGCTGGGGGTCCGGAGCATCGCGCTCGGCCGCCTGCGCCGCCAGGGTCATCAGCGGCAGCGCGTTGACGCTGGCCGCCAGCCCCTTCAGCCGCAGCGCCGCCTCGCGCCATTCGCGGGCGTCTCCGGCCATGTGCATGGCCTCCATCGCGCGGGTCACGCCCTCGACAAAGGCACGGCGAAGATCCTGAATAACGGCCGGTTCATCACCGGCTACCGCCGCCAGGGTAGAATCGATCGTTCCGTGCTCATAGGTCATTGCCGTCGCTTAAACCCGACCATGGCTGCACGGAATAGCGCAATTCGCTTTCTGCCGTCGGCAAACGTGATAAACCGGCCCATTGTGACACGGGGGCCAAGATGATCGTCGATATGCGCGCAGAGCGGCAGGACAGGTCGGACATGCCGCACGCGGAGGCGGACATGCTCGACTATGCCCCCCTGCCCCCGGTCGAGGACACGCCCGCCACTTCGCCCGCAGCGCCCGGCCCCTGGCTGGAGGAAAGCGCGGTGCCGTTCCACGATCAGCCGCCCGCGCGCTGGCCGCTGATCGTCGCGATCCTGGTCTCGGTCCTGTGGGTCGCGGCCGTGCTGGGCTGGGGAATTTCCACCACTGCTTCGCTATCGGCCGCGACGTTCGCGCCGATGGGAACGCTGGCACTGGCCGGGCCGATGCTGGTCGCGATCCTCTGGCTGGTTGGACAGCGGAGCAGTCGTGCCGAGCAGCGCCGCTTCGCCCTGACCGCCCGCGACATGCGTGACGAAGCGGCGGCACTGGAACGCGCGGTCGCCGCGATCGGACAGGCACTGGCCGCCAACCGCTCCGAATTGTCGGCACAGGCGATCGCACTGTCCGAAATGGCGCAGGCCGCCGAAACCCGCTTCAACACCATCGCCCGCGATCTGGCCGACGATATCCAGATGGTCGAGGCGCATGGCCGGACGCTCGCCGACATCGCTGGGACCAGCCAGGCGAGCCTGACCCAATTGCTCGATGCCCTGCCCCGCGCGGCCGAGGAGGTCGGCGAGGCGAGCGACCGGATGGCGGAAGCGGCGCGCTCGGCCGAAACCCATGCCGCCGCGCTCGACGCGCAGTTCGTCGCGCTCGGTCGGCGCGGGCAGGATGCCGATACCATCGCCAGCGGCGCGGCGCTTCGCCTCGCCACGCATATCGAACAGATGGAGGCGACCAGCCGCACCGCCAGCGAGCATCTGGAAAACGTCACCGCCAATGTCGCGACGACGATCGACGCGCTGCTCGATCGGACCGCCGAGGCGATCGACCAGTCGCGCAAGGGCATCGCCGCGCAGGGTGAGGCGATGCTAGCGATGGTCGCCGCAAATCAGGCGGCGCTCGACAGCGCCGCGCGCGACAGCGCCGATGCGCTCGCCGAACGGCTGACCCATGTCGATGGCGCGGTCGCCCGCCTGACCTCCGAACTGGAAGCACAGCGGGTCGCGGGCGAGACGATGATCGATACGCTCGATACCGAGCTGGAGCGGGTCGAGACGCGGATCGCGGTGCTCCATACCCAAGGCACCGAAAAGTCGCAGATGCTGGCCGCCTCGATCAGCGCGCTGGGCGGGTCGGCGGACGCGATGACCGGCGCGCTGGAGGCGGGCGAAACCATGGCCAACCGCGTCATCGGCACGACTGAGACGCTGCTGATCGCGCTCGATGCCGCCGCGCGCGAGATCGATGAGACGCTGCCCGAGGCGCTGGGCCGTCTCGACCAGCGGATGCATGCCAGCCATGAGGTCGTGGTCGAAACCAAGCCCGAACTGCTCGCGCTGGTCGCGGCGGCCGAGAGCACGCATGAGGCGATCGAGGCGATTGCTGACGTCATCGCCGAACAGCGCCAGACGCTGGAGACGCTATCGGGTTCGCTGATCGAAACCCTGTCGACCGGTCGGGCCAAGGCCGATGCGCTGGGCATGATGGTCGAGGAGACGATCGAGCGCTCGCACCAGTTCGCCGACGAGGCCGCGCCGAAGCTGGTGGATGCGCTGCTCCGCGTCCGCGAAACCGCTGCGACAGCCGCTGAAAAGGCACGCGAGACGCTGGCCGATGTCATCCCCCAGGCCGCCAGCGCACTGGAAATCGCCAGCGCCGAGGCGATGCGGCGCGCGACCGGCGACACCGTCGAACGGCAGGTCCACGCCATTGTCGACGCCACGCAGAGCGCGGTCGAGGCCGCGACCCGCGCGACCGAGCGTCTGGCGCGTCAGGCCGACATGATCGTCGAGAAGACCGCCATCGTCGAATCGCGGATCGAAGAAGCGCGCACCGAGCGCGAAGAGGCCGACCGCGACAATTTCGCCCGCCGTGCCTCGCTGCTGGTCGAATCGCTCAACTCCGCGTCGATCGACATCACCAAAATCTACGCGCCCGAAGTCACGGACAGCGCCTGGGCCGCCTATCTGAAGGGTGATCGCGGCGTCTTCACCCGGCGCGCGGTGCGTATCCTCGACTCGCATCAGGCGCGCGACATCGCCGATCTGTATGACGAGGATCCCAAGTTCCGCGACCATGTGAACCGCTATATCCATGATTTCGAGGCGATGCTGCGCGGCGTGCTCGCCCAGCGCGACGGATCGCCGCTGGGCGTGACGTTGCTGTCGTCGGACATGGGCAAGCTCTATGTGGCGCTCGCACAGGCGATCGAGCGGTTGCGGTAACTGGGCAACTTCGACCTCGCTCAGTGCGAACGGAGGGCGGAAGCCATCACCTCCCACCGCCGTTCAGCCTGAGCGAAGTCGAAGGCCAAGGGCAACCCTCACCCGTTCAGCGCATAGACCCGCAACCGGTGCCCATCGGGATCAAGCGCGACGAAGCTCCGCCCGAACGGCCGATCCGTCGGCGGCATCAACATCGTCACACCCTGCGCCACCCAATCCGCATGGCAGAGATCCACCTCGTGATGTTCACGCTTGAAACCCAATTCGATGGAGCCCGTCTCCCCCTGCGCAGGCGGATCGATCACATCGCGACGCCACAGGCCCAGGGTCGTGCCCGATCCCATCACGAACAGGGTGAAGGCGTCACCGGCATCGCCCGGCTCGCGCTGCAAAACGCCGCGGTAAAAGTCGGTGCTGGTCCCCATGTCGGCGACGTGCAGCAGGATCGTGGTGGTTGGACAGGTCATCAAATGCTCCTTCATTCGAGAGGAGCACCGCCTATCCGACCGCCGCGTCAGTTTCCGTCAGCAGGAAACGCTCCTCGGGAATTCCCTCCGCCTCACGCCATTCACGGAGCATGACCGAGCGACGACGCGGATAACGCTCGGGCATGGTCCGGGCAGTGACGATCCGATCGATGCGGAACGTCCGGTACGCATGGCGCAGCTCGCACCAACCCAACAGCACGTCCGCCCGGTCGAACAGAGCGATCGCCATCGGCCAGATAATCCGTTCGGACGCCCGCCCTTCGGCATCGCGATACAGCAGCGACAGACGGCGCTCCGCTCGGATCGCGGCGCGTAGCGGTGCTGGGTCGACCACCGCTTCATAAGGTTCGGCACGCGAGGCGATAAAAAGCGCCGTGTCGCGCATCGCGTCGGCTTGCTCCGACGTCATCGCACGCATGATCCGGGCGGCGGCACTGCGCGCGGCCTGCCCCATCGCCGGGTCCGCCCGCTCGGCGACCCAGCGGGCGCCCAGGACCAGCGCCTCCACCTCCTCGATCGGGAAACGCATCGGCGGCAGCATGAAACCGGGTTTCAGGCGATAACCGACCCCCGCCCCACCCTCGACATCGGCGCCCATCGCCTGAAGCGTTGCAATATCGCGGTACAGGGTACGCAGCGAGATGCCGAGTTGCTCGGCCAGATGCCGCCCGGACACGACGCCGCTCTGACGGTGGAGCAGATGGAGAAGGTCGAACAGGCGGGACGCGCGCGCCATGTCAGACGCCCCGGCTCAACCCGCTCCAGTCGAGCATATCGGCGGTGATCCAGCCATAAACATAGTTCAGGTAGAACAGGACGAACATCACCGTCGCGACGATCGTCGTGCGCAGGAAGAAGCGGCCGATCAGAAAGACATGCGGCGCGCTTTCGGCGGTGCCGGGGATGTGCTCGCCGCCCGCCTCGTGCGTGGTCCTGACCCCGAAGGGCAGGACCAGGAACACGGCGAGGAACCAGAACAGGACGTAGATCGCGAGGGCCGACGTCCAGTGCATGGTCTTAGCCCTCGATCAGCAGGACATCGACGATCGGCTTCTTGCCGGTCCAGCGGGTCGCGACCTTGCGCACCGACAGGCGGATATCCTCGCGCAGCTTATCGGTGGCGCGGCGCGGACCATCGACCGCCTTGGCCGCCGCAGCGATCGCCTCGGCAATGAAGGCGTCACGCTCGTCCTCGACCGGCACGCCCTGAACACGGACCTGCGGGCTGCCGACCAGCCGTCCCTTGGCGACCGCGACGCCGACCGAAATCTGGCCGTTGATCGCAAGCTTGCGCCGCTCGTTCATGGTCGAGCCGTCCGACGGCAGGATGACGTCGCCGTCCAGCACCAGGCGCCCGACCGGCGCGTTGCCGATCTTGGTCGCATTGCCCGGCAGCAGGCGGATCATGTCGCCGTCCGACTGAACGATGGTCTGCGGCACGCCCTGCGTGGTCGCGAAGCGGGCATGTTCCATCATGTGCCGCATCTCGCCATGCACCGGCATCAGCGTGCGCGGGCGCAGCCACTTGTACATCTGCGCCAGTTCGGGCTGGCCGGGATGGCCCGACACATGGACATGCGCCTGACGCTCGGTGACCATGCGGACGCCCTTGCCCGCCAAGATGTTCTGGATACGGCCGACCGCCGTCTCGTTGCCCGGAATCTGCCGCGCCGAGAAGATGACGGTGTCGCCGGTATCGAGCCGGATCGTGTGGCTGCCCTCGGCGATACGCGACAGCGCCGCGCGCGGCTCGCCCTGTCCGCCGGTGGCGACGATCAGCACGCGGTCCTTCGGCAGGCGCATTGCTGTCTCGGGATCGACGACCTCCGGGAAGCCCTTGAAGTAACCGCAGGCGCGGCCGACCTTCAGGATCCGGTCGAGCGAACGGCCGGTGACGCACAGCTTGCGCCCGGTTTCCTTCGCCACCTCGCCCAGCGTCACCAGACGCGCGGCGTTGGAGGCGAAGGTGGTGATGACCACCCGACCCTTGGCCTTGGCGACCGTCTCGGCGATGCCGGGGCGGACGCTGGCTTCCGAGCCCGAGGCTTCGGTGTTGAAGGCGTTGGTGGAGTCGCACACCAGCACGTCGACGCCCATGTCGCCGATCGACGAAAGCTGCGCCGGGCTGGCGGGCTTGCCGATGACGGGGGTCTGGTCGAGCTTCCAGTCGCCGGTATGGAACACGCGACCGACCGCCGTCTCGATCAGCAGCGCATTGGCCTCGGGGATCGAGTGCGACAGCGGCACGAAGGTGAAGTCGAACGGGCCGACCTCGAACGTCTTGCCCGTCTCCATCACGCGCAGCTTGACGCGGTTGGCGCTGCCTTCTTCCTCCAGCTTGCCGCGGACCAGCCCGGCGGTGAAGGCGGTGGCATAGATGGGCACGCCCAGATCTTCGGCCAGATAGGGCAGCGCGCCGATATGGTCCTCGTGACCATGGGTCAGCACGATGCCGACCAAGTCATTCAGCCGGTCCTCGATGAAGCTCAGATCGGGCAGGATCACATCGATGCCGGGATAGGCCGGATCGGCGAAGGTGATGCCGCAATCGACCATCACCCACTTACCTTCGGTGCCGTACAGGTTCACGTTCATGCCGATTTCGCCCGATCCACCGAGCGCGCAGAACAGCAATTCTTTCTTGGGAGTCATTCACTTCCTGACAATGAACGCCCACCCCGCTGAAAGCGGGTCCGGGGCGATAGGGGTGCGCCGGTCAGGGCGCGGTCATTTTTTCGCGGCTCGTGCGCCCTGCGGCATCTCGCGGGCGGCACGGTCCGAAACTCGTCACCTGATATGGGCGCGTTCCCACAGGATCGCCAGCCCCTGAATGGTCAGGTCGGGTTCGATATGATCGAAAACATCGGTGTGGGGCGACAAAAGCGCCGCCAGTCCGCCGGTTGCCAGCACCTTGACCGGCCGCCCGACCTCGGCCTTCAGCCGCGCCACCAGCCCCTCGATCATCGCGACATAGCCCCAGAAGATGCCGATATGCATCTGGTCGACCGTGTTGCGGCCGATCACGCTGCGGCTTTCCGGCGCCTCGATGGCGATACGCGGCAGCTTGGCCGCAGCGGTCACCAGCGCGTCAAGCGACAGGTTGATGCCGGGTGCGATGATCCCGCCCTTATACGCCCCGTGATAATCGCTGATGTCGAGGGTGGTCGCCGTGCCGAAATCGATGGTGATCAGATCGCCGGGATAAAGCTCGTGCGCCGCGATCGTGTTGACCGCGCGGTCCGCGCCCAGCGAGGCGGGTTCGTCGACGTCGATCGCGATCCCCCATTCCACCGGCGCGCGGCCTGCGATCAGCGGCTCGACCTTGAAATATTTCTGCGCCAGCACCTGAAGATTGTGGAGCGCACGCGGCACGACGGTGGCGATGATGACGCCGGTCACATCTTCGCGCGCATAGCCTTCCAGCGCCAGCAACTGGCTGAGCCATACCGCATATTCGTCGCCGGTGCGGCGCGGATCGGTCGCGATGCGCCAACGCCCCTTGATCGTCCGCCCTTCGAGCAGCGCAAAGACCACGTTCGTGTTCCCGGCATCGATCGCAAGCAGCATGGGGGTCCTTCAGATCAGGAAGATATCGCCGGCATGGATGACATGGCCGGAGCCGTCCGCCAAGCCGAGCCTGAGAGCGCCGTCGCTCGCCAGGCCGTCAAAGCTTCCGGTCAGCGCCTGTCCGTCCGGCAGTTTGGCGGTGAGCGCGGTGCCGCGCGGATGCGCCTTGGCTTCCCAGCGCGCGATGATTGAGGGAAGCCCTTGTTCACGCCAGATCGCGACCCAGCGGGTCATCGCATCGGCGAGCAGCGTCTGCATCGTCTGGGGCGAGACAGTGACGCCATGATCGCCAAGCGCGGTCGTGGCGCGGTCGGATAGGTCCGGGGCCGACGCCAGGTTGATCCCCATGCCGATGACGACCGCATCACCCGTACGCTCCAACAAGATGCCCGACAATTTGGCACCGTCGATCAACAGATCGTTCGGCCATTTGAGCGCAAGTCGTGCGCCGATATCGGGAAGACAGGATCGAACCGCATCCTCGATCGCCACGGCGGCGACCAGCGCCAGCGTCGCCGCCATCGGATCACCGGGGCGCAAACGGACCAGCGTCGATCCATAATAATTTCCGGAAGGGGATGACCATTCCCGCCCCTGGCGTCCGCGCCCCGCCGTCTGGCGGTCGGCGCGGAGCCAGAGGCCGTCCCAATCGCCGTCTTCGCCGCCTGCCTCGGCAAGCTGGCGAAGATCGGCATTGGTCGATCCCGTTTCCGGGACGTGCAGCAATCGGCTCAGAACAGCGCCCGAGCGGCTGCCAGCGACCAGGCGCCCAGCAGCGGGATGGCCAGATAGCCGACCGGCGAGACGAACAGCGCCGACAGTGCGATCAGGCCATTCTCGACGGGCTGAACGTCGCTATTGGCCCAGGCACCGACGGGCTCATCGAAGAACATCGTCTTGATGATGCGCAGGTAGTAATAGGCACCGATCACCGAGGCGACGACGCCGATCACCGCCAGCGGGAACAGCCCCGCCGCAACCGCCGCATTGAATACCGCAAACTTGGCATAGAAGCCGAGCAGCGGCGGAATGCCCGCGACCGAGAACATAAAGAACGCCATCGCCCAGGCCAGCGCCGGACGCGTACGCGACAGGCCCGAAAGGCTGGCGATCGACTCGAGCGGATTGCCGTCCTCGTCGCGCATGCGGATGACGATCAGGAACGCACCCAGCGTCATGACGACGTAGATGGTGAGGTAGGTCAGCACCGCCGCGACACCCTGCGCCGTTCCGGCCGCCAGACCGATCAGCGCGAAGCCGACATTGTTGATCGATGAATAGGCGAGCAGCCGCTTGATGTTGGTCTGCCCGATCGCCGCGACTGCGCCCAGGATGATCGACGCGAGCGCCGCGAAGGTCACGATCTGCTGCCACTGCTGCATCGCCGAGCCCATCGCTTCGACGGCGACGCGGATGGCCAGTGCCATTGCCGCGACCTTGGGGGCCGAGGCGAAGAAGGCCGTCACCGGGGTCGGCGCGCCTTCATAGACGTCCGGCGTCCACATGTGGAACGGCACCGCCGACATCTTGAACGCCAGCCCGGCGAACACGAACACGAGGCCGAACATCAGGCCCAGCGAACGCGTACCGGCCGCGGCATCGCGACCATAGGCCAGGGCGATCTGCGCGAAGTCGGTCGAACCCGAGAAGCCGTAGACCAGCGAGATGCCGTAAAGCAGGATGCCCGAGGCCAATGCGCCGAGAACGAAATACTTCAGACCCGCTTCGGCCGAACGACCGTCGCGACGCATGAAGCTCGCCAGCACATAAGCCGACAGGCTCTGCAGTTCGAGACCGACATAGAGGGTCAGCAGATCGCCCGCCGACACCATCATGCCCATGCCGACCGAGGAGAGCAGCATGAGGATCGGATATTCGGGACGCAGATCCTCACCCGGCGAGCGAGCGAAGAAGCGCGGCGCCATGATGATCGCCACCGCAGTCGCCAGATAGATCAGGACCTTGGCGAAACCGGCAAAGGCGTCGGCGCGGTACAGACCGCCAAAGGCGAGCCCGCCCGTCGTCGCCGGACCGGCGAGCGCGACCATCGCCCCCGCCAGCACGAACACCGCCGCGATCGAGATGCCGCGGGTGGCGTTCGTCCCGCCCCAGGCGGCGACGAGCATCAGCGCGATCGCGCCGAGGGTCAGCACCAGCTCGGGCAGGACCATCAAAAGGTTCAACGAATAGCTCATCAGTGCGCCTCCCCGTGCGCAGCTTGGTGCTCAGGGGCATGGGTGGTGGCGAGCGCAGGGTTACCGGCGGTCGGACGGCTGTCCGAACCGGGGTTCGCGCGGTCGATCCGCTGCAGCAGGACCGTGACGTCCTTGCGCATCGGCGCCAGGAAGCTCTCCGGATACACGCCCATCCACAAAGTCACCGCCGCGATCGGCGCAAGCAGCCACAGCTCGCGGCTCGACAGGTCCGGCATCGCTGCGACCTCATCCGACTTGATCTCGCCATAAGCGACCCGCCGATAGAGATAGAGCATGTAAGCCGCACCCAGGATGATGCCGGTGGTGCAGAGCAGCGCGGTCCAGGTCGACACCTGATAGGTGCCCATCAGCGACAGGAACTCGGCAACGAAGCCGCTGGTGCCCGGCAGACCGATCGATGCCATGGTGAAGAACAGGAACAGCACGGCATATTTCGGCATGTTGATCGACAGCCCGCCATAGCGCGCGATCTCACGGGTGTGCAGCCGGTCGTAGATGACGCCGACGCACAGGAAGAGCGCGCCCGACACCAGACCGTGGCTGAGCATCATGATCATCGCGCCTTCGATGCCCTGCTGGTTGAAGGCATAGAGGCCGATGGTCACGATCGCCATGTGCGCGACCGACGAATAGGCGATTAGCTTCTTCATGTCGGACTGCACCAGCGCGACCAGCGAGGCATAGATCACCGCCACCGCCGAGAGCGCGAAGATCAGCCAGGTCAGCTGCCCGCTCGCCTCCGGGAACATCGGCAGCAGGAAGCGCAGGAAGCCATAGCCGCCCAGCTTCAGCAGCACGCCCGCCAGAATGACCGAACCCGCCGTCGGCGCCTGCACGTGCGCGTCGGGAAGCCAGGTGTGGACCGGCCACATCGGCATCTTGACCGCGAACGAGGCGAAGAAGGCGATCCACAGCCAGGTCTGGACCGAGGCCGGGAAGTCATAGGCAAGAAGCGCCGGGATCGAGGTCGTGCCCGCCGTGCGTGCCATATAGAGCATCGCGACGAACATGAGGAGCGAGCCGAGCAGCGTGTACAGGAAGAACTTGTACGACGCGTAGATGCGGTTCGCCCCGCCCCAGATGCCGATGATCAGATACATCGGGATCAGACCGGCTTCGAAGAAGACGTAGAAGAGGAACAGGTCCTGCGCCGCGAAGGTGCCGATCATCAGCACTTCGGTGAACAGGAACAGGCCCATATATTCCGGGACGCGCTTGTCGATCGCACGCCAGCTGGCGCCGATGCAGATCGGCATCAGGAACACGCTGAGCATGATCAGCAGCAGCGCGAAACCGTCGATGCCGAGCGACCAGCCGAACGGGCCGAAAATGCCGGGGGCATGTTCGACGAACTGCCACTGCGCGCCGCCCACGTCGAACTGCGTCCAGAGCACGATGCCCAGGGCGAAGTCGATCAGCGTGGCGGCGAGCGCCAGCATGCGCGCGCCGTTTGCGGAGAGGAAAAGGCAGGCGATCGCGGCAATGGCCGGGACCGCCAGCATGACGGAGAGGATCGGGAAGCCCTGCATCACGCGATCAACCCAAAATGGCCCAGGTGACGGCCGCAGTCAGGCCGATCAACATGACGAAGGCATAGCTGTAGAGGTATCCCGTCTGGAAGCGCGCCGCACCCTTGCTGCCGAGCTGAACGAGCCAGGCGACACCATTGGGGCCGAAGCGGTCGATCGTCTTCTCGTCGCCACGGTGCCACAGGAACCGGCCGATCGCGAAGGCGGGGCGTACGAAGAGGAAATGGTAGATCTCGTCGAAATACCATTTGTTGAGGAGGAAGCGATACAGGATGCGGAACTGATCCGCGAACTTGGCCGGGAACTCCGGTGCACGGATATAGGTCAGATACGCGGTCAGCAGACCGAGCAGCATCACCACCGTCGCCGACAGCTTCACCCACACCGGCACGCCGTGCATCGAGTGCATCAGATGCTCGTTGAAGGCGATCGCACCTTTCCAATAGCTCTCGCCCGCTTCCGGCTCGATGAACCAGCCGTGGAAGACGAAGCCCGCCGCGATCGCGCCGATCGACAGGACGATCAGCGGGATCAGCATGACCAGCGGGCTCTCATGCGGATGATAGCCCCCCGTGCCTTCCGGCACATCGGTGTGGCCCGCGTCATGCGTATGCGGCTCGTGACCGGCATCTTCCGAATGCGCGTCGTTATGATGCGCATCGTGAGCGTGCCCATGAGCGTGGTCGTCATGGCCGTGGCCATGCGCGTCATGGATCGCGTGCTGGATATGCTCCGACCCGGTCCAGCGCGGCTTGCCCCAGAAAGTCAGGAACATCAGGCGCCACGAATAGAAGCTGGTCAGCAGCGCGGCGATCACGCCCGCCCAGAAGGCGAAGCCCGAACCACCGGCATAGGCGACTTCGATGATCGCGTCCTTCGAGTGGAAGCCCGCGAAACCGAACGCCATCGGATTGCCGAACAGAGCCGGGATACCGACGCCGGTGATCGCCAGCGTACCCATCATCATCGCCCAGAAGGTGAGCGGGATGTGGCGACGCAGACCGCCATAATAACGCATGTCCTGCTCATGGTGCATCGCATGGATGACCGAGCCAGCACCCAGGAACAGCAGCGCCTTGAAGAAGGCGTGCGTGAACAGGTGGAACATCGCCGCGCCGTACGCGCCGACGCCGGCCGCGAAGAACATATAGCCGAGCTGCGAACAGGTCGAATAGGCGATGACGCGCTTGATGTCGGTCTGCACCGTGCCGACGGTCGCGGCGAAGAAGCAGGTACAGGCCCCGATCACGGTGATGACGCCCAGCGCGGTCGGCGAGGTTTCGAACATCGGCGACAGGCGGCACACCATGAACACGCCAGCAGTCACCATGGTCGCCGCGTGGATCAACGCCGACACCGGGGTCGGGCCTTCCATCGCGTCCGGCAGCCAGGTGTGGAGGCCGAGCTGCGCCGACTTGCCCATCGCGCCGACGAACAGCAGCAGGCAGAGCACGGTCATCGTGTCGAAACGATAGCCCAGGAAGCCGATGGTCGAGCCCGCCATGCCGGGGGCCGCCGCCAGGATCGCCGGAATCGAGACGGTCCCGAACACCAGGAAGGTACCGAAGATACCGAGCATGAAGCCGAGGTCGCCGACGCGGTTGACGACGAACGCCTTGATCGCGGCCGCATTGGCCGAGGGCTTACGGAACCAGAAGCCGATCAGCAGGTAGGACGCGAGACCCACGCCTTCCCAGCCGAAGAACATCTGGACCAGATTGTCCGCCGTCACGAGCATCAGCATCGCGAAGGTGAAGAGGCAGAGATAGGCGAAGAAGCGCGGCTGATCCGGCTCCTCGCTCATATAGCCCCAGCTATAGAGGTGAACGAGCGCCGAGACGCTGGTGATGACCACCAGCATGATCGCGGTCAGCGAGTCGACGCGCAGCGCCCAGTCGACCGACATGGTGCCGCTGGTAATCCAGTGGAGCACCGGCGTGACGGTCGCGCCATTGGCGCCCGACAGATAGCCGATGAAGATCGGCCATGAGAGGGCACAGGAAATGAACAGCGCGCCGGTCGTGACGACCTTGGCGGGCACGTTCCCGATGGCCTTGTTGCCGAACCCCGCAATGGCGGCGGCCAGCAACGGCAGGAAGACGATAGCGAGGATCAACCCGATTACCCCTTCATCCGGTTGACGTCGTCGACCGCGATGGTGCCGCGGCCACGGAAATAGATGACCAGGATCGCCAGACCGATCGCCGATTCACCGGCGGCCACGGTCAGCACGAACATGGCGAAGACCTGACCCACCAGATCCTGAAGCGCGGCCGAGAAGGCGACGAGGTTCAGGTTCACGGCGAGCAGGATGAGCTCAATCGCCATGAGGATGACGATCAGGTTCTTCCGATTGAGGAAGATACCCAGCACCCCCATGGTGAACAGGATCGCTGCAACGACCAGATAATGGACGAGACCGATCGTCACAGTTCCACCCCCTGCCCGATGGGCTGATTGATGTTGCGGATCGCCTCATGCGGCTGACGCGCATTCTGCTTGGCGATGTTCTGCGGACGGATACCGCCCCGCTTGCGATGCGTGAGCACGATCGCGCCGATCATCGCGACGAGCAGGACCAGGCCCGCACCCTCGAAGATGAACAGATAGCGCGTGTACAGCAGGTTGCCGATCGCCTGGATGTTGGACACCTCCGGGGCGATCGGGGCCGCACGGGCCGCCAGCTGCACGCCGCCGACGCTCCACGCCTGGAACGCGATGATGACCTCGGCCAGCAGGGCGACGGCGAGTGCCAGGCCCAGCGGCAGATAGCGCGCAAAGCCCGCCCGCATCGCCGCGACCTCGATATCGAGCATCATGACGACGAAGAGGAACAAGACCGCGACCGCGCCCACATAGACGATGACGAGCAGCATCGCGATGAACTCGGCCCCGCACAGCACCATGAGGCCCGCGGCGTTGAAGAACGCCAGGATCAGCCACATGACCGAGTGCACCGGATTGCGCGACGCGATCGTGAGCCCTGCGGACACGATCACCACGGTCGCGAAAATATAGAAGGCGATAGCCTGTATCACTGCCTGTCAGGCCCCTTTTCTGTCCGACCCGAACCGTTGGTCGCGGGCTTTAACGGTACGGCGCATCGGCGGCAAGGTTCGCCGCGATCGCGCTTTCCCAGCGGTCACCGTTATCGAGCAACTTCGACTTGTCGTAGATCAGCTCTTCGCGGGTCTCGGTCGAAAATTCGAAGTTCGGACCCTCGACGATGGCATCCACAGGGCAAGCCTCCTGGCACAGCCCGCAATAGATGCACTTGGTCATGTCGATGTCGTAGCGCGTCGTGCGGCGGCTGCCGTCGTCGCGGGGTTCCGCCTCGATCGTGATCGCCTGGGCGGGGCAGATCGCCTCGCACAGTTTGCACGCGATGCACCGCTCCTCGCCATTCGGATAGCGACGCAGCGCGTGCTCGCCCCGGAAGCGCGGAGAGATGGGGTTCTTCTCGAACGGATAGTTGATCGTCGCCTTCGGCTTGAAGAAGTAGCGAAGGGTCAGCGCATGGCCCTTCACGAACTCCCACAGCGTAAAAGCCTTGACGTACTGAGCGACGCTCATGCCGGAACTCCCACGCGCGCATACATCAGCACGCCAGACACCAAGAATACCCAGAACAGCGACACCGGCAGGAACACCTTCCAGCCCAGCCGCATCAGCTGGTCGTACCGGTAACGCGGTACGGTCGCCTTCACCCAGGAAAACACGAAGAAGAAGAAGCACATCTTCAGCAGCAGCCATACGATGCCCGGCACGACATAGAGCGGCGCCCAGTCGAACGGCGGCAGATAGCCACCCCAGAACAGGATCGCGTTCAGCGCGCACATCAGGATGACGTTGGCGTATTCGCCCAGCCAGAACAGCGCGAACGACATCGAGCTGTATTCGGTCTGGTAACCCGCGACGAGCTCAGACTCCGCTTCGGTCAGATCGAACGGCGCGCGCTGCGTCTCGGCTAGCGCCGAGATGAAGAACATCACCGCCATCGGGAAAAGCAGCGGGTTGAGGAAGAAGCCGTTGACCGGAATCCCCAGCACGCTCTTCTGCGCCTCGACAATGTCGGTCAGGTTGAAACTGCCCGACCACATCACAACCGAGATCAGGATGAAGCCGATCGCGACTTCATAAGACACCATCTGCGCGGCGGCACGAAGCGCCGAGTAGAAGGGATATTTCGAGTTCGACGCCCAGCCCGACAGGATCACGCCGTACACGCCAAGCGACGAGGCCGCGAGAACGTACAGCAGGCCGACATTGATGTTGGCGACGACCACGCCCGGCTGGAACGGCACCACCGCCCAGACGATCAGCGCGACCGTGAAGGTGATGATCGGCGCCAGCAGGAACAGCCCGCGATTGGCGGCCGAGGGAACGATAGTTTCCTGAAGGAAGACCTTCAGACCGTCGGCGAAGGACTGGAGCAGACCGAAGGGGCCGACGACGTTCGGCCCCCGGCGCAGCGCCATCGCCGCCCAGATCTTGCGGTCAACATAGATGACCATCGCGACGGCCAGCATCAGCGGCAGCGCGATCGCCAGAATCCCGACCAAAGTCGCGATCGTCCAGGCCCAGCCATAAGGAAGGCCGAGCGTCGTGTTGAAAAACGCGGTCACTCCGCTGCCTCCGCATAGGTCTCACCATGGACCAGTTCGGCCGAGCAGCGCTGCATCGTCGGGCTGGCGCGGCAGATCGCGTTGGTGAGGTAGAAGTCCTTGATCGGGTAACCCTCCAGCGTGCCGGACGCGGTCGCGTTCAGCGACGGCGCGGCCCAGTCGAAGGTCACGAGGCCGACCTGGCCCAGCGCCGGAACCTCTGCGGTCATGGCGGCGCGCAGTTCGTCCAGCGTGTCGAACGGCAGGGTCTGGCCCAGCACTTCGGACAGCGCACGGAAGATCGTCCAGTCGTCGCGCGCGTCACCCGGTGCGAACACCGCACGGTCGCCGCGCTGCACCCGGCCTTCCAGATTGACCCAGGTGCCCGACTTCTCGGCAAAGGTCGCGCCCGGCAGGATGACATCGGCGTGATGCGCACCCTTGTCGCCATGATGGCCGACGAACACCTTGAAGCTGCTGCCCAACTTGGCGAAGTCCACCTCGTCGGCGCCCAGGAAGAAGGCCAGCTTCGGCGCGGCCGAAACCACATCCGCGATGCCGCCCTTCTGCGCGTAACCGAGCATCAGGCCGCCCATGCGCGACGCCGCCATGTGCACGACGTTATAGCCGTTCCACGCCGAACCGTCCTCCAGCGTCCGCACCAGATTGAACTGGTCGACCAGCTTCAGGCTCGCGCCATGCGCGCCCTTCAGCGCCGCGCCACCGACGATCACCATCGGGCGGGCGGCCTTGCCGAACAGCTCCGTGACGGCTTCGGGCAGGTTGCCCAGCGCCGACAGGTCGGCGCCGAGCCACTCGACCTTGTAGGTCAGATCGGTTTCGGGGCCGATGGCGAAGACCTTGGCGCCCTTCTTGATCGCCTTGCGGATGCGGGTGTTCACCAGCGGCGCTTCCCAGCGCAGATTGGTGCCGATCAGCAGGATCGCATCGGCCTTCTCGACGCCCGCGATGGTCGTGTTGAAGTTGACCGCGGCCAGGCTGGAAACGTCATAGTCCATGCCGGTCTGACGGCCTTCGAGCAGGCTCGACCCCATCTTGGCGAGCAGCGCCTTGGCCGCGAACATCGTCTCGCAATCGACCAGGTCCCCTGCGATGGCGGCGACGCTCGAACCCGCGTTCACGTCACGGATCGCGGCGAAGGCCTCGTCCCAGGTGGCGGGAACCAGCTTGCCGTCGCGGCGGATGAACGGACGGTCGAGGCGACGACGGACCAGGCCGTCGATCGCGTGACGCGTCTTATCGCTCGCCCACTCCTCGTTCACCTCGTCGTTGATGCGCGGCACGCAGCGCAGCACCTGACGACCCCGGCTGTCGAGGCGGATATTGGTGCCGACCGCATCCATCACGTCGATGGCGAGCGTTTTCTTCAGCTCCCACGGACGCGCCTCGAACGCATAGGGCTTGGACGTCAGCGCGCCCACCGGGCACAGGTCGACGACATTGCCCGACAGCTCGCTCGACACGGCCTGTTCGAGGTACGAGGTGATCTGCATGTTCTCGCCGCGATAGATCGCGCCGATTTCCTCTACGCCTGCGACCTCTTCGGCGAAGCGGACGCAGCGGGTGCACTGGATGCAGCGGGTCATGACCGTCTTGACGATCGGACCCATGTACTTCTCGGTGACGGCCCGCTTGTTCTCGTCATAGCGGCTATGGCCCTTGCCATAGGCCATGGACTGGTCCTGCAGGTCGCATTCGCCGCCCTGATCGCAGATCGGGCAGTCCAGCGGATGGTTGATCAGCAGGAATTCCATCACGCCTTCGCGCGCGGCCTTCACCATCGGGGTGGTGGTGAAGATTTCCTGATTGTCCGCCGCCGGAAGCGCGCAAGACGCCTGCGGCTTGGGGGGGCCAGGCTTCACCTCGACCAGGCACATGCGGCAATTGCCCGCGATGGACAGCCGCTCATGATAGCAGAAGCGCGGGATTTCCTTGCCCGCAAGCTCGCAGGCCTGCAGCACGGTGGCGCCCTGCGGCACCTCGATCTCGACGCCGTCGACTTTGACCTTAGGCATTATTCGGCAGCTTCCATCATCGGGGCGTTGCCGCCCGTCTCGCCTTTGCGTTCGCGAATGCGGCGTTCCATCTCCGGGCGGAAGTGGCGGATCAGGCCCTGGATCGGCCAGGCCGCCGCGTCGCCGAGCGCGCAGATGGTGTGGCCTTCGACCTGCTTCGTCACCTGGAACAGCGTGTCGATCTCGGCCACATCGGCATCGCCGGTGCGCATCCGCTCCATCACGCGCCACATCCAGCCGGTGCCTTCACGGCACGGCGTGCACTGGCCGCAGCTCTCATGCTTGTAGAAATAGGACAGACGGCTGATCGCGCGGACGATGTCGGTCGACTTGTCCATGACGATGACGGCCGCCGTGCCGAGACCCGACCCGACCGCCTTCAGGCCGTCGAAATCCATCGGCGCGTCCATGATCTCGGCGGCAGGCACCAACGGCACCGACGAACCGCCCGGGATCACCGCGAGCAGATTGTCCCAACCGCCACGGATGCCGCCGCAATGCTTCTCGATCAGCTCGCGGAAGCTGATCGACATGCTTTCCTCGACCACGCAGGGGCGATCGACATGGCCGGAAATCTGGAAGAGCTTGGTGCCCTTGTTGTTCTCGCGCCCGAAGGAGGAGAACCACTCGGCCCCGCGACGCAGGATCGTCGGGGCGACCGCGATCGATTCCACGTTGTTGACCGTGGTCGGGCAGCCATAGAGGCCCGCCCCCGCCGGGAAAGGCGGCTTCAGGCGCGGCTGGCCCTTCTTGCCCTCCAGGCTTTCGATCATCGCGGTCTCTTCGCCGCAGATATAGGCGCCCGCGCCACGATGGACGAAGACGTCGAAGTCGTAACCCGAGCCACAGGCATTCTTGCCCAGGAAGCCCCGGTCATAGGCTTCGGCGACCGCCGCGAACAGCGTCTCCGCCTCACGGATATATTCGCCGCGAATATAGATATAGGCCGCCCGCGCGCGCATCGCGAAGCCCGCGACCAGCGCGCCCTCGATCAGCTTGTGCGGATCGTGGCGGATGATCTCGCGGTCCTTGCACGAACCCGGCTCGGATTCGTCGGCGTTGATGACCAGGAAGCTCGGCCGGTCGGGGCGCGGTTCCTTGGGCATGAAGCTCCACTTCATGCCGGTCGGGAAGCCCGCACCGCCGCGCCCACGCAGACCCGACGCCTTGATGACGTCGATGATCTTGTCCTGGCCCAGCTCCAGCAGCGCCTTGGTATTGTCCCAATCGCCGCGCTTCATCGCCGCGTCGACGTTCCACGGCTGATAGCCGTAGAGATTGGTGAAAATGCGGTCCTTGTCAGCGAGCATTATGCGCCCCACTCCCCGCGATAGTCGTGATTGTCGCCGACCATGGCGGTCAGCGTGGTCGGACCGCCGATCGGCTCGACCGTGTGGCGACCCGGCTCCTGCGTGCCGGTCTTGGGGCTCTCGCCCCGCGCCAGCGCTTCCAGGATCGTGACCGTGCGGTCGTAATCCAGATCCTCGAAATTGTCGTCGTTGATCTGGACCATCGGCGCCGAGGCGCAGTTGCCCATGCACTCGACCTCGGTCAGCGTGAACATGCCGTCGGGCGTGGTCTTGCCCTTGATCAGGCCCTTGTTCTTGCACGCCGCCAGCACGTCGTCCGACCCGCGCAACATGCACGGCGTCGTGCCGCACACCTGCACGTGGTAACGACCGACCGGCGCGAGGTTGAACATCGTGTAGAAGGTCGCGACCTCATAGATGCGCATATAGGCGACACCCAGCTGGCGCGCGACGAACTCGATCACCGGAACCGGCAACCACCCTTGCGTCTGCGTCTCGGCACCGACCTGGCGCTGGGCCAGATCAAGGAACGGGATCGAACAGGACTGTTCGCGACCCTTGGGATAGCGCGCGAGGATCTCGTTCGCCTTCTTCTGGTTCTCGTCGGTCCAGGCGAAATTGCCCCAGCGGGCGCGGACTTCGGCCTCGTCGGGGATGTTGGGAGCGTCAGCCATTAGCGGTCACATTCACCAAAAACGATGTCCATCGCGCCCAGGATCGCAGTCGTGTCCGCCAGCATATGGCCCTTGGACATGAATTCCATGGCCTGGAGATGGCTGAACGCAGTCGGGCGGATCTTGCAGCGATAGGGTTTGTTCGATCCGTCGGAAACGAGATACACGCCGAATTCGCCCTTGGGGCTTTCGGTCGCGACATACACCTCACCAGCGGGGACGTGATACCCTTCGGTATAGAGCTTGAAGTGGTGGATCAGCGCTTCCATCGAGCGCTTCATCTCACCGCGCTTGGGCGGCGTGACCTTGCGATCGGTCGCCATCACCGGACCTTCGGGCATCTGCGCCAGGCACTGCTTCATGATCCGGGCCGACTGGCGCACTTCCTCGACGCGCACCATGAACCGGTCATAGCAGTCGCCGCTGGTGCCCACCGGCACGTCGAAGTCCACCTTGTCATAGGCGTCATAGGGCTGCGACTTGCGCAGGTCCCACGGAATGCCCGAGCCACGGATCATCGGGCCGGAGAAGCCCCACTTGATCGCGTCCTCGCGGTTCACCACCGCGATGTCGACATTGCGCTGCTTGAAGATGCGGTTGTTCGCCACCAGGCTGATCGCGTCCTCGAACAGGCGCGGCAGACGGGTGTCGAGCCAGTCGGCGATATCGGTCAGCAGCTTGAGCGGCACATCCTGATGGACGCCGCCGACGCGGAAGTAATTCGCGTGCATGCGCGCGCCCGAGGCCCGCTCGTAGAAGTTCATGCAATCTTCGCGAATTTCGAACAGCCACAGATTCGGCGTCATCGCGCCGACGTCCATGACGTGGCTGCCGATGTTGAGCATGTGGTTCGAGATACGCGTCAGCTCGGCGAAGAAGGTCCGCAGATACTGGGCGCGCAGCGGCACTTCGAGGTCGAGCAGCTTCTCGACCGCCAGCACGAAGCTATGCTCCATGCACATCGGCGAGCAATAGTCGAGCCGGTCGAAATAGGGCAGCGCCTGCGAATAGGTCTTGTATTCGATCAGCTTCTCGGTGCCGCGATGCAGCAGGCCGACATGCGGATCGACGCGCTCGACGATCTCGCCGTCCAGCTCCATGACGAGGCGAAGCACCCCGTGCGCCGCCGGATGCTGCGGGCCGAAGTTGATCGTATAGTTCTGGATCGACACGTCGCCCGTGGTCGGGTCAACGGCGTCCGTCTTGTGGAGCAGTTCGTCGACGTAGTCGCTCACTGATTCTGTCCTCCGCCCTTGCCCGGCACGACGTCCGGGTCCTGGGGCTTACCTTCGGCCTTGTTGCCCGGATGCGGTTCGCCCGCGCCCGTCTGCTTGGGGCTTTCGGTGGTCTTCGCCTCGGGCGCGTTGGCGGCGACGGTCTTGTCCGGCGCGGCATCGGCCTTCTTCACCGCATCCGCACTGGCCGGGGTCTGCGCGCCCTTGCCCTGCGGCTGCGAGCCCTTCTCGTCGCCCGGAAGGACATATTCGGCACCTTCCCAAGGGCTCTGGAAGTCGAAATTGCGGAAGTCCTGCGCCAGCTTCACCGGCTCATAGACGACGCGCTTTTCCTCTTCCGAATAGCGCAGCTCGGTATAGCCGGTCAGCGGGAAGTCCTTGCGCAGCGGATGGCCACGGAAGCCATAGTCGGTCAGGATACGACGCAGGTCGCTATTGCCCGAGAACAGCACGCCGTACAGGTCGTAGACCTCACGCTCCAGCCAGCCCGCGACCGGCCACAGCCCCGTCACCGACGGAACCGGCTTGTCCTCGTCGGTCGAGACATGGACGTGCAGGCGGTGGTTGCGGGTCAGCGAGAGCAGGCAATAGACCACCTCGAAACGCTCGTCGCGCTCCGGATAGTCGACGCCCGCAATCTCCATCAGCTGCTGATATTCCAGCCCCTTGGTATCGCGCAGCGCGATCATCGCCGGGACCAGGTTCGCACGGTCGACGACCAGAGCGACCTCGCCGACATGCTCGCGCGCGTCGATCAGCCAGGGACCGAGCGCGGCGCGGGCCGCATCGATCACGCCGTCATTGGCGGCATAACGAGGAGCAGGCGCCCTCACCGTTCGATGCTCCCGGCGCGGCGGATCTTCCGCTGCAGCTGCATCACGCCGTACAACAGCGCTTCGGCGGTCGGCGGGCAACCGGGGACATAGATGTCCACGGGCACGATCCGGTCACAGCCGCGCACCACCGAATAGCTGTAGTGATAGTAGCCGCCGCCATTGGCGCAGCTGCCCATCGAGATGACGTATTTCGGGTTCGACATCTGGTCGTACACACGACGCAGCGCCGGAGCCATCTTGTTGCACAGCGTGCCCGCGACGATCATCACGTCCGACTGGCGCGGCGACGCGCGCGGCGCGGCACCGAAGCGCTCCAGATCGTAACGCGGCATGTTCACGTGGATCATCTCCACCGCGCAGCACGCCAGACCGAAGGTCATCCACCAGAGCGAGCCGGTGCGCGCCCATTGGAACAGCTCCTCGGTCGAGGTGACGAGGAAGCCCTTGTCGGTCAGCTCGCCGTTGAGCCCGTCGAAAAAGCCCTGATCGGGCTGAATGACGGCCTGGCCATCATGGGCGAGTCCGCCATGGGCCTGCGGCTTGAACTCAACCGGACCGGAGTGAAGATTTACTCCCAATCCAACGCTCCCTTCTTCCACGCATAGACGAGACCCAGCGCGAGCTCGCCGATGAAGATCATCATCGAAAACCAGGCGGTCCAGCCGAGGCTGAAGACACTGACCGCCCAGGGGTACAGAAACGCCGCTTCCAGATCGAAGATGATGAACAGGATGGCGACGAGGTAGAAACGCACGTCGAACTGGCTGCGCGGGTCTTCGAACGCGGGGAAGCCGCACTCATATTCGGACAGCTTCTGCTCGTTGGGCTTATGGGCGCCGGTCAGGCGCGCCACGAGCATCGGCAGAAACACGAAAGCCGTCGACAGAACCAGGGCAACGCCCAGGAACAGGAGGATCGGCAGATATTGCGACAGATCGACCAAGTTTTTCTCTCGCAGATGCGGAACTGGATGCGATGGCTTTAGGCCGATGGGTCGGCCGGAGCAAGCCAGCGAAGGCATGAGAATGAATCGCAAGTGAACGCCGCCACCCACCGTCATCCTCGGATTTTTACATGGCAATCCAGTGGCTTGAACGCAAGAGGCGAGCCCCCTTGCGTTCAAATCCCACCAAATTCTTAACGCAGCGCGTTGGCCAGCAGCTTGTGCAGCTTGGAATGCAGGCCCTCGTTCGCCGCCAGATACTCGCCACGGTCGAGCGACTTGTCGCTGCCGCGGAAATCGCTGACGAAACCGCCCGCTTCTCGCACCAGCAGCATGCCCGCCGCCGCGTCCCAGGGCTTCAGGCCCGACTCCCAGAAACCGTCGTAACGGCCTGCCGCGACCCAGGCGAGGTCGAGCGCGGCCGAGCCGAAGCGGCGGATACCGGCGACCTGCGGGGCGATCGCACCGAAAATGCGGCTCCACTGGACGAAATCGCCATGACCCAGGAACGGGATGCCGGTGGCGATCAGCGCCTCCGACAGGTCGCGACGCGACGACACGCGCAGGCGGCCGTCCTGCAACCAAGCGCCTCGGCCCTTTTCGGCCCAGAAGCTCTCATCGGTCAGCGGCTGATAGATCAGGCCGGTCGTCACTTCGCGCTTGCCGTTCGCCAGCGGCTCCTCGACCGCGATCGAGATGGCGAAGTGCGGAATGCCGTGCAGGAAGTTCGAGGTGCCGTCGAGCGGGTCGATGATGAAGCGCGGCTTGGACGGATCGCCCTTGATCTCGCCGCCCTCCTCCATGAGGAAGTTCCAGTCGGGACGCGCCTTCTTCAGTTCCTCGAAGACGGTTTCCTCGGCGCGCTTGTCGGCCATCGACACGAAGTCGGCGGGACCCTTGCGGCTGACCTGGAGGTGCTGGACCTCGTTGAAGTCACGGCGCAGACGCGGGGCGGCCTTGCGCGCGGCGCGTTCCATGATGGTGAGAAGCCCGGAGTGCGAGGCCATGATCGTCCTTTCGATCGCGCCGCTGCTTGCCCAGGGCGCTCCAATTGAAAAGGCCCGCCGCGAGCGACGGGCCGGGACGGCGGATGACGGGGTCGCGCTCAGGTCGCGCCGGTCATCCGCCGATCGTGCTTAGTCCGCGCGGCGGACGTAGGTCTGTTCGTACACGTCGACGACGATGCGCGTACCCGATGCGATGTGCGGCGGCACCATCACGCGGACGCCATTGTCGAGAATGGCGGGCTTGTACGAGGACGAGGCGGTCTGCCCCTTTACCACCGCGTCGGCCTCGACGATGGTGGCTTCGATCTGGTCGGGAAGCTGAACCGAGATCGGCTTTTCCTCGTGCAGTTCCATCACGACGTCCATGCCATCCTGCAGGAACGCGGCGGCGTCGCCCAGCAGGTCGCGCGGCAGCGTGATCTGCTCATAGCTTTCCTTGTCCATGAAGGTCAGGTCGTCGCCTTCCGCAAACAGGAACTGGAAGTCCTTGGTATCCAGGCGGACGCGCTCGACCGTCTCGGCGGAGCGGAAGCGGACGTTCGTCTTGCGGCCGTCGATGAGGTTCTTCATCTCGACCTGCATATACGCACCGCCCTTGCCGGGCTGAGTGTGCTGAATCTTCACGGCGCGCCAGATGCCGCCTTCATACTCGATGATGTTGCCGGGACGAATGTCCACGCCGCTGATCTTCATGGGTCTTCAACCTGCTGGAAAGAGCGAAGGACACCGGCGCGAGAAACGCGGTCCGGCCTCCTGTGTCGGCCGCTTTAGCTCGAAGCGGTCTTTCCGGCAAGCAGCGGATAGGGATCGATCGGCTCGCCCTGATACCAGCTGTCCCCGGCGCGCATCCAGTTGACCGCGAAATGCAGATGCGTGTTGCCCGCCCCCGCATTGCCGCTGTCCCCGACATAACCGACGACCTGACCCTGGCGGACCTGCTGCCCCTCGGCCAGCCCAGGCGCATAGCCCTTCAGATGCGCGTAATAGAGCATCCACCGTCGGTCGGACGAGCGGATATAGAGGGTGTGACCGCCGCGATCGCTGTCGAACAGCTTCTCGACCGTGCCGGACAGCGCGGCGACGACCGGCGTTCCGCCCGGCGCCATCAGGTCGAGCCCCTGATGCTTGCGCTGGCCACCTTCGCGCGGATCGCCCCAGTCGTGACGCAGCGAGGAGACCGGATAATTGGCGATCGGCATGGCGAGCGCTGCCGAACTGCCCGCCGCCGCCTGTTTGGCTGGAGCCGCCACATCGGGAACGACGACTTCGCCCGGTCCGAAGGACAGCATCGACAGGAAACCGCCGACCGCGATGACGATCAGCCCCAGCATCACCCAACCGAAACGCGACAGCGGCCCCCTGCCCCCGCCACGCCTCATCGCGTCGTCACCGACGGCGCGCCCACGGCGGCCTGTCGTGACAGATTGCCACGCAGCCCGGCCGATGTCGGATGGGTGCCGACCGCCACCAGCGCCATGGCCACGCCGCCGACAAGGGCGATTGCCAGTCTCTTCACGCCCGCTCCTTAACCCGTGGATCGATCACCGGTTAAACGCGAAGCCCCGGCGCTTGTTTCCAAAGCGGAACGGATGTGCCGGGAAGATGCTCAGCCCAGCAGTTCGGCGAAGGCCTTGATCGCCGCCGTCTCGTCGCCGTTCCACACCGCGCCCGACACCGCCAGGAAGTCCGCCCCCGCCTTGACCAGCGGTGCGGCGTTGTCCGGGGTGATGCCGCCGATCGCGACACAGGGCAGCTCGAACAGGGCCGACCACCAGGACAGGACGACCGGCTCGGGCCGATGCTTGGTTTCCTTGGTCGCGGTCGGGTAGAAGGCACCGAACGCGACATAGTCTGCGCCCGCCTCGCCCGCTTCCATTGCGAGGTGACGGCTGTCGTGGCAGGTCACGCCGATCTGCACCGTGGGCCCGAGCACGTCGCGTGCCTCGCGGGCGTCGCCGTCTTCCTGCCCCAGATGCACACCGTCCGCGCCCAGCCGCTTGGCCAGGCTGATGCTGTCATTGACGATGAAGGCGACTTCGCGGTCGGCGCAGATACGCTGGAGCGGCTCGGCCAGCTTGGCGGCGGCGTGCTGGTCCATGTCCTTGACGCGGAACTGGAAGGCCGCGACCGGCCCGGCATCGAGCGCGCGCGCCAGACGGTCGGCGAAACCGCCGGTCACGTCGAGCGGCGAGATCAGATAGAGCTGGCAGGGCGGGCGCCGCACGTCGCGGGTAAAGGCTGCCGCGAAATTGGGGTCAAGGGGGCCGAGGGGATCGTCATCAAGCGTCATGGCCCCTCCCCTAGCGCCTGACGCGGCCTCCGTCACCTATGGCGAACGGATAAGGAATGGGCGCCCCGGTTCCCCAACCGGAACGCCCAACCCTAGCAAGAACTTATTCTTCGTTCTTGTAGATCGCGATCAGCTTGTCGAGCATCGCCAGCGCCTCGTCACGCGGGCGCTGGAAGGTGTTGCGGCCGATGATCGAGCCGTTGCCGCCACCGTCGCGAATGTCGCGCGCGTCCTGATAGACGGCATCGGCCCCCTTGGCCGCACCGCCCGAAAAGACGACGATGCGGCGACCTGCAAAGCTCGACTGCACCACATGGCGCACGCGGTCGGCCTGGTTCGACCAGTCGGTGCCTTCATAGACCTTCTTGGCCTCGGCCTGTTCGATATGGTCGCTGGGCAGCTTCACCTTGATGATGTGCGCGCCGAGCAGCGCGGCCATGTGCGCGGCATAGGCGCCGACGTCGAGCGCCAGCTCGCCGTCCTTGGTCAGCTTGCCGCCGCGCGGATAGCTCCAGATGACGGTGGCGAGACCCGCCTCGCGTGCTTCAGCCGACAGGATCGCGATCTGGTCCATTGCGTCGAAAATGCCGTCCGAACCCGGATAGATGGTAAAGCCGATCGCCGCGCAGCCCAGCCGCACCGCATCGTGAACGCTGCCGGTCACGGCCTGGGTGATCGAGGTACCCCAGCTGTTCGAGCTGTTGATCTTCAGGATGGTCGGGATCTGGCCCGCGAACGTGTCGGCACCGGCCTCCAGCATGCCCAGCGGCGCGGCATAGGCCGACAGCCCGGCATCGATCGCCAGCTGGAAATGGTAATGCGGGTCATAGGCGGGCGGATTGACCGCAAAGCTGCGCGCCGGGCCATGCTCGAACCCCTGGTCGACGGGCAGGATGATGACCTTGCCGGTGCCGCCCAGCTTGCCCTGCATCAGGATGCGGGCGAGGTTCGCCTTCACCGCGGCGGGCGTGCCTTCATATTTGTCGAGAATGGCCTTCACGGTCGGGGTCATCATGTCTCTCCAGATCAATACGGGTGTTCGATTGGGGTTCAGAGCATCAGCCAGCGGCGCAGCGCCTGGTCGACCTGCTCCATCCGGGTGGGCGAAGCATGGCCGATGACTTTGACGATATGATTGCGGGGGATGGACAGGATCTTGTCCACCTGCACCTCGCACTCGACCGTCAGGCCGGTATGCTCGCGCGGGGAAAAAGCGACACGGAACAACGCCTCGCCGCCGACGACCGAGGTCATCGGGCAGACGGTGATGGTGTTGTGCGTCTCGTTATACAGGTCCGACTGGACCACGAGGAACGGGCGGTGGTCGCCCCCCTCCCCGTTCGTGGCCAGCACGATGGCGGCATGGGCGATCGTCATGCGTCACCCTCCTTGGCCAGCGCATTCCAGAAAGCGAAGTCCTCCGGCGTGTCGCGCTTCGACGCGCGGGTCGACTGGCGGCGTGCCTCACGGCGATAGGCTTCGTCGTGAAGGTCGACATAGCGACGCACCGCTTCGCGCGCGATGTCGCTCTTGCTGCGCCCCTGCGTGCGCGCGACGGCGGCCAGCCGCTCTTCCAATTCGGTGTCGAGACGGACGCCGAGCATCACCACTTCCTTCGTTTAACGCGTTTAACCTAGCAAGTCTGGCGCGGCGGATCAAGCGGCTGTCTGACCAATTGCGACGCCCAAGAAAAAACCCCGCCGCCCGGGTAGGCGACGGGGTGATCGTCATGTCGAGTAAATCGACCGTCAGGCGGTCAGCGCGGCGACGCCGGGCAGGTCCTGCCCTTCCATCCATTCCAGGAACGCGCCGCCCGCCGTCGAGACGAAGGTGAACTGCGTGCCCACGCCCGCCTGGTTGAGCGCGGCGACGGTATCGCCGCCGCCCGCGACCGAGACGAGGCTGCCGTCCTGGGTCAGCGCCGCCGCCGTCTTGGCCAGCGCGACGGTCGCCATGTCGAAAGGCGGCGTCTCGAACGCGCCCAGCGGACCGTTCCAGACCAGCGTACGACAGTTCTTCAGCACATCGCCCAGCGCCTCGACGGCATTGGGGCCGAGGTCGAGGATCATCTCGTCGGCGGCGACTTCATGGACGTTGACGGTGCGGGTGTCGGGGTTCGGCTTGAACTCCTTGGCGACCACGACGTCGTACGGCAGGTGGACCGTGCAGCCCGCCTTGTCAGCCGCTTCGAGGATTTCCTCGGCGGTGCCGGTCAGGTCATGTTCGCACAGCGACTTGCCCACATCGACCCCGCGCGCGGCGAGGAAGGTGTTGGCCATGCCGCCGCCGATGATGAGGTGATCGACCTTGCCGACCAGATGCTTGAGGACGGCGAGCTTGGTCGAGACCTTGGCGCCGCCGACCACGGCCGCGACCGGATGCTCGGGATTGCCGAGCGCCTTTTCCAGCGCGTCGAGTTCGGCCTCCATCGCGCGACCCGCAAAGGCCGGAAGCTGGCGCGCCAGCCCCTCGGTCGAGACGTGCGCGCGGTGCGCGGCCGAAAAGGCGTCGTTGACGTACAGATCGCCGAGCTTGGCGATCTGCGCCGCCAGTTCGGGATCGTTCTTTTCCTCACCGGCATGGAAGCGGGTGTTTTCCAGGATCGCGATATCGCCCGGGTTCAGCGTCGCGACAGCGGCTTCCGCCGCCTCGCCCGCCACATCGTCGATGAAGCGGACCGGACGGCCCAGCACGTCGCTATACGGCTGGGTCAGCATCGCCAGCGAGAATTCGGGATTACGCTGCCCCTTGGGGCGGCCGAAATGGGCGAGGATCAGGACGATCGCGCCCTTGTCGGCCAGTTCGGTCACGGTCGCGATCGTCGCGCGCAGGCGGGTGTCGTCGGTGACGCGGCCATCGGCCATCGGCACGTTCAGATCCTCGCGGACCAGCACGCGCTTGCCTTGGACATCGCCCATATCGTCGAGCGTCTTGAAGGCCTTGGTCATGATTCCTCGATCCTGATGTTATCGCCGATACGGATCGTGCCCCCCTCGATCACGCGGGCGCACGCGCCGCCGCGCCAGTCGGGTCGAAGGGCCGCCTGCAATCCGTCGGCGATCGCGTCCATGCGGTGGCACGGATCGCATTCCACGGTGATTTCCAGAAGGACGGGTCCGATACGCAGCCGGGTGCCCGGAATCTGGGGAAGGTCGAAATCCTCGACCAGCAGGTTCGCACGGCGCTCCTGCCAGGGAATGGTGCGGTCGATCTCGGCCAGCGCGGCATCCCAGTCGGCCCGCTCGATCAGCGTCACCTGACGCTTGCCCCGACCGCCGGGCTTCACCCGCCCGCGACAATCGCCTTCCACGCCGCCCTCCAGGGTCACGATGGCGGTGTCGATCACCTCCATCGGCCCCTTCGGCACGGCATGGCGGGCGATGCCGGCCAGATGCCCGGTCATCGCCCGCCCGTCGGTCATTACAGGAACTTCGCCATCGCGGTCGCGGTGTCGACCATGCGGTTCGAAAAGCCCCATTCATTGTCGTACCAGGACACGACGCGCACCAGCTTGCCGTCGATCACCGCCGTCTCCAGGCTGTCGACGGTCGAGGACTGCGGCGAGTGCATCAGGTCGATCGAGACCAAAGGCTCGTCGGTATAGACCAGAACGCCCTTCAGCGCCTCGCTCTCCGACGCGGCCTTCAGGATCGCGTTGACCTCTTCCTTGGTCGTGTCGCGCGCGGGCGTGAAGGTCAGGTCGACCAAGCTGACGTCCGGGGTCGGCACGCGGATGGCCGAGCCGTCCAGCTTGCCCTTCAGTTCCGGCAGAACCTCGCCCACCGCGCGGGCGGCACCCGTGGTGGTCGGGATCATCGACATGGCGGCGGCGCGGGCGCGACGCAGGTCGGGATGGATCTGGTCGAGGATCTTCTGGTCGTTGGTATAAGCGTGGACCGTGGTCATCAGGCCGCGCTCGATGCCGATCGCGTCGTTCAGCACCTTGGCGACCGGCGCCAGGCAGTTGGTGGTGCACGAGGCGTTCGACACGATGGTGTGGTCGGCGGTCAGCTTGTCATGGTTGACGCCGTAGACGACGGTCAGGTCGACATTCTTGCCCGGCGCCGAGATCAGCACCTTCTTGGCGCCGGCCGCGATGTGCTTTTCGCACGATGCCTTGTCGGTGAAGAAGCCGGTGCACTCCAGGACCAGGTCGACGCCCAGTTCCTTGTGCGGCAGGTTCGCCGGATCACGCTCGGCGGTGACGCGGATGCGCTTGCCGTCGATCACGATGTCGTTGCCCTCGGCGGCTACTTCGCCCGGATAGCGGCCGTGGATGCTGTCGCGGCTGAACAGCCAGGCGTTGGACTTGGCGTCGGCGAGATCGTTGATCGCGACGAGTTCCAGCGCGCCCTCGCCCCGCTCGAGGATGGCGCGCGCCACCAGGCGACCGATGCGGCCGAAACCGTTGATTGCAACCTTGACCGTCATGCCAGCAAGCTCCTGTCTTGTACGGGCCGTGCCTTGGACGGCACCGCCCCCGGTTGGATGGAGATCATTTTCGATGATTCCATCATTCGCGCCACGCCTTTCGGAGGCGACGGGTTCGCTGTCAACCGCCGCGACGCGGCGAACCGTCCAATTCCGGGTTGCCGCGTGAAACCAGCCTGCTAAGCCCCTTTCATGCCCGAACCTATTGCCGACGACGTCCTTTCCTCCGTCGAACGGATCGACCACGCGATCGCCCGCATCGAACGGGCGATCCGAACCCGCGCCGCCAAGGAAGACGCGCTCGCCCGCCGTCACGCCGCGCTGAAGGCGCGCATGGCCGAGGCGGTAAGCGCGCTGGACGACGTCATCAGCCGGGGGAGCGCCGCCTGATGGCCGAAGTGACGATCTTGGTCGGCGACCGCCCGCACACCGTCTATTGCCAGGAGGGCGGCGAAGCGCGGGTGCGGATGCTGGGCCAGATGCTCGACCAGCGCTGGTCGGCGGCGATGCGCGCCTCGGGCGGCCATAATGGCGAGCGGGCGCTGCTGTTTGTGGCGCTGATGCTGGCCGACGCACTGGAAGAGGCCGAACGGCGCCCGCCTGCGGGGGCTGCGGTCAGCGAGGCCGCCCTCGCCCGCATCGCCGAGCGGCTGGAAGGTCTGGCCGATGCGCTCGACGAAGAGGGCCGGTCGGAGGACGGACGCCCTTGAGTATCCCTGGCCCCTCGCCTACATGGGTTGGCGGCGGGCTCTGCCCGGTACGAGCCACGATAATCCCTGAGGCTATTCTTCATCCAAGGGGGCTGTCCCTGCCCGGACCCTGGTCCGACGTACATGGTCCCCACCTGACGTATTGGGCGTCAGTGGATATTACGGCAAACGGCCATGGCGGTCCCGCCACCCGCCCTTCCCCCGATCATCGTCGCGCATCATGATCGACAAGCGCGCCCTACGCGCCCGGATGCGGGCGGTGCGCGACGCGCATGGTCCCGGCCTGTTGCCGGTGGCGCGGCCCTTTCTCGACCGCCTGCTCCCAAAGCAGGTTGTCGCAGCCTATCGCCCCCTGGGGGCGGAAGCGGACCCGGCGCTTTGGGTCGAGGCGGCGCTGCATGCCGGGGCGACGATCGCCCTGCCCCATGTCACCGACCGCGCCAGCCCTATCCGCTTCCTGACATGGACGGACGGCGAGGATCTGAGCGTTGGCGCCTTCGGCCTGCACCAACCCGCCGCCGATGCTCCCGAATGCCGCCCGGACATCATCCTGACGCCGCTCGTCGGCTTCGACCGGCGCGGAAATCGGCTGGGACAGGGCGCAGGCCATTATGACCGCGCTTTTGCGGCCAATCCCGATGCCTGGCGGGTCGGCATCGCCTGGAGCGTGCAGGAGGTCGAGGAGCTGGTTCCCGACAGCTGGGACGTGCCGCTTCACGCCATCGCCACCGAATCGGAATGGATCGTCCCATGACCCCCAGTTGGCGCAAACCCGCCGGAATGCTGCTGATCGTCGCGATCATCATCGCTTGGGCAGGGTTGGTCGCCAGCCTGTCCGGTACGGTCGGTCAGTGGCATTGGGTGTTACAGTTGGCCTTCTATGTCGTGGCGGGGATCGTGTGGATCACGCCGATGAAGCCGCTGCTGCGCTGGATGGAAGGCGGGCGGCGCTGAGGCAGGCGTCGGGGCGTGGCCTTCGACTTTGCTCAGGCTGAGCGGGGCTTGGGCTATTCCCCGCTGTCCTTTCAGGCTTCCACACGCCACAACCACCGTTCGCACTGAGCAAAGTCGAAGTGCACGCCCCAAGCTCGCCAACGGCCAGCTGACAGCCCTCAGCAAACCTGTACGCCACCTTGAAGCGCGGCCTTCGACTGCGCTCAGGCTGAACGAAGATGGGGGATGTTGGGAGCGGATTTTTTGGGAAACGACCGGCATATGCTAAGGTCAACTCGCATCGAAGCGAGCACCCAGACCAACGCTGCCAATGCTGAAAACAAAAGCGCCATCCCGAAGGATGGCGCGAGTGACGGGGCTCGAACCCGCGACCTCCGGCGTGACAGGCCGGCGCTCTAACCAACTGAGCTACACCCGCTTGAAAGCCATGCGATGCCAGGCAAAACCGGCATCGGCCCCAATGGGGATTTCGATATTTTCAGCCATTCTCCGAAGAGAGTGGCGCGAGTGACGGGGCTCGAACCCGCGACCTCCGGCGTGACAGGCCGGCGCTCTAACCAACTGAGCTACACCCGCTGAAAGCGTCGAGGCGCGCCAACTAGGCGAGCGCTCCGAACCTGTCAACGCATCATTTCATTTTTCTTGCGGAACGTCCTCCGGGTCGGTTTTGCGGTCGAGATGGGTGAGCGTTCCATGCTCGAACAGGAAGCCTGCGATGTCGGGCTTTCCGGCCGCCTTCAGGACGGTTTGCAGGATGATGAGCAGGGGAACCGCCAGCAGCGCCCCCAAGGTGCCCCAGACCCATCCCCAGAAGCTTAGGGAGACCAGGATCAGCACCGGGCTGATGGTCAGGCGATGCCCGACGATCAGCGGGGTGATCAGGTTCGCCTCGATCAGATGCATCCCGTACATGATCGCAGGCGGCGCCAGCGCGACCCAGATGTCGCTGAACGTCATCAGGCCGCCGACCGCCAGCAGCATCGCGCCGATCACCGGCCCGAAATAGGGGATATAGTTGAGCAGCGCGACGATACCGCCCCACATCAGCGGATAAGGCATACCGAACAGCGACAGCGCGCCCGCCACCGCCCCGCCCAGCGCCAGATTGATGATGGTGATCGTACCCAGATAGGCCGAGACGTCGTCCACCACCTCCTGGATCACCCGCGCAGTCGCCATCGCGCCGTCGAAGCTGGTCCGTCCGCGAATCGTTTCCTTGCGCATCCGGGTCCAGCCGGACAGCACGAAGAAGACGACCAGAACCCCGAACAGGAACTGGACGATCAACCCCGGTGCCGAGGTCGCCGCCAGTTCCAAGATCGAGCTGGGCGGAGAAACGGCGGCGGTCTGCGGCTGGCGGATCGGGGTCGAGGCGACCTGCCGCAGCGCCTTGTTCACATAGCGCTCGAGGCTGGAATAGAGATCGAGCAGCGGCGCCAGATTGTCCTGGATGCGCCCGATCCGGCTGGGCAGCAGGCGGAAGAAGTCCGTCGCGGGCACGATGATTGCAGCCAGCGCGATATTGGCGACGATCAGGAACAACAAGACGCACATCAGCGCTGCCAGCGCAGAGGGCACGCGCCGTCGCTCCAGCCATTCCAATATGGGCACCAGCGCGATCGCTATGACCAGCGCAGTAGTCAGCGGCAGGAAGAACTCGGCTCCCTCGCGCAGTGCGAACGGCAGGGCCAGGATGAAGCCCGCCCCCGCGGTCAGGGTCAGCCCGGCGAGTAGCCGGTCCCGGCGCATGGCGATCCGCACCGCATCGCGCGGCCCCATGCCCAGCGGCGTCCCCAGGATCGAATCACCAGCCGGAAAGGCCTGGTCGACCGGCTCGTCTTGCGCGTCACTCATGACGGTCACGTTAGCGGCTTTCCTAACGCAGGAAAGCCGCTAACGCCGCCATTTCATGACGTTTATGTCATGTGAGGCCGTGCAGCCGCCTCACCAGGCGCGGGGAATGCCCCCGGTGCGTTCGGCCACGGCATTTTCGATCGACTGGAGCTGGGTCCGGCTAAGCACCCCGGCGTCCATCAGGTGACGCATCAGTTCTTCGGTCAGCGCCGCCAGAAAGTGCAGCTCGGCGCGCTCCGAGACGCCGTCTTCGTTCAAACCGTCCATCGCCTTCTCCCAGCCAGATCGTTGCCGACTGTGTAGCGGGCACCCCAACGGCGTAAAAGCCCTTTCGGGTCTGACCGCCCGACCCGAAGGGCAGGCGACCATTGACGTTTACGTCAACGTACAGCATCACCCGGCCATGGATCGCAATACCCCACCCCGTTTCTCTCCCGATCAACTGGCCCAGGGTCTGGTCGCACTGCTCGATATCGAAGAAATCGACACCGACCTCTATCGCGGCGCCAGGCGGCCCGGCGGCGAAGGCCGGGTCTTCGGCGGACAGGTCATCGCCCAGGCGCTGCAGGCCGCGCAGCGGTCGACGGAAGCGCCCAAGACGGCGCATTCGCTCCACGCCTATTTCATGCGCCCCGGCGACGAACGCTTCCCCATCACCTACCGGGTGGAGCGTGATTTCGAGGGGCGCAGCTTCGCCACCCGCCGCGTGATCGCGATGCAGAAGGGCAAGCCGATCCTGAACCTGGCCTGCTCGTTCCAGACGCCCGAGGATGGGATGCATCATCAGGATGCGATGCCCGCCGTGCCCGCAGCCGATGCCCTGCCCTCGGAACGCGAATTGCTGGACAGTCTGGGCGATCAGGTGCCCGGCCCCATCCGCAGCTTTCTGGAACGGCCGCGCCCGATCGAGCTGCGCACGGTCGATCCGCGCCAGCTGCTCGCCCCCGAACCGCGCGAGCCGGTGCAGGCGATCTGGTTCCGGCTGGTCGCGCCGATCGGCGACGATCCCGGCCTGCACCGCGCGATCCTGGCCTATGCCAGCGATTTCGCGCTGCTGGGCACCTCGACGCTGCCGCATGGCATCAACTGGCTGGTCCACGACATGCAGACCGCCAGCCTGGACCATGCACTGTGGCTGCACGAGCCGTTCCGCGCCGACGAGTGGCTGCTCTACACGACCGACAGCCCCTGGGCGGGCCATGCACGCGGGTTCAATCGCGGCCGCATCTTCGCCGCCGATGGCCGACTGGTCGCCAGCGTCGCGCAGGAGGGGCTGATCCGGCTGCGCAAGCCAGCCATCGAAAGCTGAACGACGTGTCATATGGCCTGATCGGGCATACCGATTTTAGGACAGCCAAGGAAAATTCGCCGATACCCACCGGAAAAGCGGTGAAATGACGGTGACGGCCAAGACTTTCACTTCTAAACACGGGTGATCGCCCGCGGTGCGGGCGATGATGACGGAGGGGATGGAAGGCATGACGGCGACGTCCGTCGGTGAAGCGCGGAATACCGACCGCTATCTGCGAAAGCGCGATGCCATTCTGGCGGCGGCGGCCCAGGTCATAAACGAGCAATCGGCCAAGGGCATGACCTTCGCCGATGTCGCGCGGCGGGTGGGACTGAATACCACCAGCGTCACCTATTATTTCCGCCGCAAGGAGGAACTGGCGGCGGCGGCGTTCGAGCATACGCTGGAGCGGCTGCTGGACATGCTGGCCGAGGCTGCCGAGGAACCGACGCCGCAGGCCCGCGTCGCGCGCTATCTGTCAATCAACATGGCGCGGCTGGCGCGGATCGAACGCGGTGAGGAAACGCCCTTCGCCGTGCTGTCCGACCTGCGTGCCATGGAGGAGCCGCTGCGCGGCCAGTTGATGGCCGGTTGGCAGAAGGTGTTCCGCGCCACCCGCAGCCTGTGGGGACCGGCGCCCAGCCGCGCGCATACCGACCTGCACGGTGCGCGCGCGCATGTGCTGCTGGAGAACACCTTCTGGCTGCCCATGTGGCTGGACCGTTACGAACCCGATCAATATGCCCGTGTCGAGGAACGGCTGCTCGACGTGCTGACCCATGGCATCGCCGCACCCGGATCGACCTGGAACCCCACCATGCTCGATATGGAGGCGCAGGGCGCGCGTGGCGGCGAGCCGGGGCGTGAGGCGTTCCTGCTGGCCGCGACGCGGCTCATCAACCAGCTCGGCTATCGCGGTGCCAGCGTCCAGCGGATCGCGTCAGAGCTGAACGTGACCAAGGGCAGCTTCTACCACCATCTCGACGCCAAGGACGATCTGGTCGTTGCCTGCTACCGGCGCAGCTTCGACACGATCACCGCCGCACAGCAACTGGCCGATGCCGCCGGGGGCAGCCACTGGCACCGGTTGTCGAGTGCGATCGCCACACTGCTGGACATCCAGTTCGCCGAGCGCGGGCCGCTGTTGCGCACCAGCGCGCTGTCCAGCCTGTCCGGCGAGGTGCGGGCGCAGATGGTCGATCGCTCCAACCGGATCGCGCGGCGCTATGCGGGTACGATCATGGACGGAGTCGGCGAAGGATCGATACGCGCGGTGGACGCCCTGATCGCCGCACAGGCGCTGATGGCGATCCAGAACGCCGCCTTCGACATGCGCAAATGGGCGGGGACGATGGAGCGCCCGCATGCCATCGCGCTGTACGCATCCACCATCCTCTACGGCATGTTCGACGACCGTTTCCTGCGCTGACCCGCACAATTTGCGACAAAAGCGCGGGAAGCCCGACATGATCGGGCGACAGCCGGGGTGCAGAACGGTCATCGTTCGGCAGGGACTTGCCCCTGCCGCCAGGAGGATGCCCCACCCCATGCGAAAGACCCTGCTCGGCCTTTCCCCCGCCCTGCTGCTGGGCGCCACGCTGCTGACCGCGACTGCCGCCCAGGCGCAGACCGACGCGCCGCCCCCGCCCGGCGGCGGGATGCGCGGTGGCATGATGGGCGTGCAGCCAGACGCGAACGGCAACATCACCCGCGCCGCCGCGATCGCCGCCGCCGACCAGCGCTTCGCCGCGATGGACGCCAATCACGACGGCACCGTCACCCCCGACGAAATGCGTGCCTATCGCGAGCAACGCCGCGCCGAACATGCCGCGCGCCGCCCCGGTGTCGACCGGCCCGGCCGCCCCGCACCGCAGCCGATCACCGCCGACGCCTTCCGCGCCCGCGCCACCGCCATGTTCGACCGGCTCGACACCAATCATGACGGCAAGATCGACGCCGCCGAACGCGCCGCCGCGCCGCGCTGGGGCGGCCGTCATCGCGGCGGGATGAACCCCTCCGGCCAGGCCCCGTCGCAATCCGACGCCGACTGAGCCGCCAAGCGGAAGGGACGGGCCATTCTCCCCCAATTTCCCTCATGCCCCGTCCCTTTTGCGGCCCGCGTCCGCCATGCTAGACCCCGAACCCATGTCCGAAACGCCGCATTTGCTGCTCGTCGATGACGAGCGTTCGATCCGCGAGCCGCTGGCCGTCTATCTCACCAAACAGGGCTTTCGCGTGACTCAGGCGGGCGATGCCGCCTCGGCGCGCACCCGGCTGGCCGCCTATGCGATCGACCTCGTGATCCTGGACATCATGATGCCCGGCGAGGACGGGCTGAGCTTATGCCGCCATATCGCAGCGACCAGCGAGGTACCGGTCATCCTGCTGACCGCGCGCGCGGAGGAAACCGACCGAATCGTCGGGCTGGAGATGGGCGCCGACGATTATGTCGTGAAGCCCTTTTCCCCGCGCGAGCTGGCGACCCGCGTCAAGGTGGTGCTGCGCCGGACCCAGGCGGGCGGCGCCCGGCACCATGCCCCCGACAGCGGATCCTATGCCTTTGCGGGCTGGGTGCTGAAATCGGGCGAGCGCTCGCTGGTCGACCGCGAGGGGGTGTCGGTGATGCTCTCGACCGGCGAATATAATCTGCTGCTCGCGCTGGTCAGCCGTCCGCGTCAGGTGCTGACCCGCGACCAGCTGCTCGACCTGACCCAGGGGCGCGAGGCCGCCGCCTTCGACAGGGCGATCGACAACCAGGTCAGCCGCTTGCGTCGCAAGATCGAGGCGGACCCCAAATCGCCCGAGATCATCAAGACGGTCTGGGGCGGCGGCTATACGCTCGCCGCCGAAGTCACCCGCCTGTGAAATCCACTAGCGTGAAGCTGCGTTTCTGGCCGCGTCGGCTGGCGGCCCAGATGGCGCTGCTGCTCGCCATCGCGCTGTTCGTGGCGCAGGCGATCAGCTTCGTCCTGTTGCTCGGGGAGCGGCGGACGCTGGTGCTCGAGCAAGTCACCGGGCCATCCGTCGCCCGTCTGAACGACGCGATCGAACGCAGCGCCATGGGGCGCGGTCCGGGTCCGGATAGCGGCCGGGTGCGGCGCGTGCCGGTCAATCCAATCAAGGCGGACCTGCCCCGCGTCGCCGTCGTCGAATCGATCGTGCGCGAGGGCATGAAGGAACTGGGCCATCCCGTCCGGCAGGTCGTGACAGGCGTCCGTCCGTTCAACACCGCTGATTTCGACTGGCCGCGCCGCCGCTTCGACCGCAATCGCCATCCCGCCGACGAAGTGCTGATCGCGGTCCAGTCGCAGAAGATGGGCTGGTTCGTCACGCGGGCGGGCTGGCCGCGCGATGGCCTGTTCCTCGTCTGGCGACTCTTTTTCCAGACGCTGATCCTCTACGGCATCATCCTGTTGCCGGTGCTGTGGATCGGCCGCCGCATTTCGCGGCCCCTGCGCGACCTGACCCGCGCGGCCGAGCGGTTCGACCCGCGCGTACCCGGCGAGCCGATCCCCGAACAAGGGCCGCTCGATGTGTCCGGCCTGATCGCCGCGTTCAACGCGCTGCGCCTGCGCATCGGGGCGATGCTGGAGGAGAAGGACCGGATGCTGGGGGCGATCGGGCACGACCTGCGCACCCCGCTGGCCGCGCTGCGGGTGCGGATCGAGTCGGTCGAGGACGAACAGGATCGGCTGCGCATGGCCGACACCATTGCCGAGATGAACAAGACGCTGGAAGACATCCTCTCGCTCGCGCGCATGGGACGTCCCAGCGAGGCGGAAACCGATGTCGACCTCAACGCGCTGGTCGACGCGGTGGTCGCCGATTTCCACGATCTGGGGCAGGATGTCAGCTTCGAGGAAGGCGGGCGGCTCCGGCTGAAACTGCGCCCCTCGCTCATGCGGCGCGCGGTGCGCAACCTGATCGAGAATGCGGTCAAATATGGTCACGCCGCCGATGTCCGCATCGATGCGCAGGCGGAGCATGTCGCGATCATCGTCGCCGACCAGGGCCCCGGCATCGCCGAGGATCAGTTGGAGAAGGTGTTCGATCCCTTCACCCGGCTGGAAACTTCGCGCAACCGGGACACCGGCGGCGTAGGGCTGGGCCTCGCCCTCGCGCGGTCGATCGTGCGCGAGGCGGGCGGCGACATCCGCCTCGCCAACCAGCCCGAAGGCGGTTTGGCGGCGACGATCACCCTGCCCCGCAGCTGATTCGACATGATGGTGGAGGGCTGCCGTCATCGATGACGCCACCCCTCCGAACGGCGCTTACTTCGTCGGGAAACCGCGCTGCTTGAGCAGCGCGTTCACGTCTGGATCGCGGCCCCGGAAGGCACGGTATGCTTCCGCACGATCCGTCTCATTCCCGGTCGACAACAGGATGCGCGCGAAGCGATCCGCCGTCGCCTTGTCCCACGGGCTGCCCGCTTCCTCGAACGCGGCGAAGGTGTCGGCGTCCATCGTCTCCGACCAAAGATAGCTATAGTAACCGGCCGAATAGCTGTCCGACGAGAACAGGTGGTTGAACTGCGGCAGGCGGTGCCGCATCACCAGTTGCCTAGGCATCCCGATCTCCCGCAGGGTCGTCGCCTCGAACGCCGCCGGATCGACGATCCCGTCGGGGATGGTGTGCAGCTTCATGTCGACGATCGCCGAGGACAGATATTCGGTCGTCGCAAAGCCCTGGTTGAAGGTCTCCGACGCCTTGATCTTGTCGAGCAGCGCCTGCGGCATGGGCTGGCCGGTCTTGTAGTGGCGGGCGTACTTATCCAGCACGTCGCGGGTCAGCAGCCAATGCTCGTTCACCTGGCTGGGATATTCCACGAAGTCGCGCGGCGTGCCCGCCAACCCCGGATAGGTGACGTTCTGGAGCATCGCGTGGATCGCGTGGCCGAATTCGTGGAACAGCGTCTCGGCATCGTCCAGGCTTATAAGGACGGGCTCGCCCTTCGCGCCCTTGGCGAAGTTGTTGTTGTTGGACGACAGGACCGTCTGCACCGGCGGCAGGTTGCGCTGGCCGCGATAGGTGTTCGCCCAGGCCCCCGAGCGCTTGCCGGTCCGCGCGAAATCGTCGCGGTAAAACAGGCCGACCTCCTTGCCGTTGCGGGTTACATGCCAGACGCGCATGTTCGGCTCGAAGACCGGGACCGTGCCGGTAATCTCCTTGAACTCCAGTCCATAAAGCCGGTTCGCGGCATAGAGCGAACCCTGGATGATGTTGTTCAGCTCGAAATAAGGCTTCAGCTCCGCCTGATCGAGGTCGTAGCGGCTCTTGCGGACCTTTTCCTGATAGAAGCGATAGTCCCAGGGCTCGATGGTGATCTTGGCCCCGTCCTTATCCGCAATCGCCTGCATGTCCCGGACCTCCTCGGCGACGCGCGCCTTGGCGGCGGGCCAGACGCGCATCATCAGGTCCATCGCGGCGGCCGGGGTCTTGGCCATCGTGTCCTGCATCCGCCAGTCGGCATGGGTCTTGAAACCGAGCAGGTGCGCCCGGTTGGCGCGGAGCTTCACGATGCGGGCGATGGTCGCCTTGGTATCGTTGATGTCGCCATTGTCGCCGCGCTTGGTGAAGGCCCGCCATACCTGCTCGCGCAATGCCCGGTCGGTGGCGAAGGTCAGCACCGGATCGACCGCCGACCGGGTATTGACGATCGCCCAACCCTGCTGCCCGCGCTCGGCCGCGGCCGCCTTGGCAACCGCCTTCACGCTGTCGGGCAGGCCCGCCAGCCGCGCCTCGTCGGTGACGATGATCGCGGTGCCTTCGTCGGCCAGCAACCGCTGCGAAAACTCGCTGAAGTTGATCGCGAGATTCTGGTTGAAGGCGGACAGCTCCTCCTTCTGCGCCGGGGTCAGCTTCGCGCCCTGTCGCACGAAACTGTCATAGGTGCGCGTGACCAGCCGCTTCTGCTGCGCATCCAGGCCGCTGGTGTCGCGTGCCTTGTAGATCGCCTCGATCCGCGCGAACAGCTTGGGGTTGAAGGTGATCTCGTCCGACGCCTTGGACAATTTGGGCGACCATTCGCGGTCCAGCGCTTGATAGGCGGGCGTGTTCATGTTGCCCGTCATCACCCCGAACAGCGTCATCACGCGGTTCAGCGTCTGCCCGGCATTCTGCATCGGCACGAAGGTGTTGGCGAAAGTCGGTTTGGCCGGATTGTTGGCGATCCGGTCATAATCCTGTTTGCGCTCGGCCAGCGCGGCCTCGAAGGCGGACGGGAACAGCTCGGGCTTCACCTTGTCCCAAGGCGGCACCCCGCCATAGGGGCCGGTCCATGGGGCGATCAGCGGATTGGCGGCGGGCGCCTGTACGGCTTGCGGCGGGGACGCCATGGCGGACGTGCTCAAAAGAGCCGCCAAGGCGGCGGCGAGGGACAGATGACGCAATGTGAACTCCCGGTCATGAAAGGCGCGTCATCACCATAGGCCCGTAGTACGGCGGGTAAAGCCTTGTACCCTATCGCTTAATCCGCCGCTCCTTGCGCCTCCGCCAGCCGTGCCGCCGCCACCAGCCCTTCGCCGGTCGCACGCGCGGCGGCAGGGGTCATCGCCACCGCCACGCCGTTGGGACCGTCGAGCATGACGACCCCGCACTCGGCCGTCGCCACGCCCGCATCGTCATGGACCCCGTGATAGGGGCTACCGGAATCGTCGAGCGGCATCATACGCTTTGCTTCTCCAGCGTCGGGCCGCCGCCATAGAGATAGCCCGGATCGAAATCGGCCAGCGCCGCCAGCATGTTGAGGTCGATGATATGCGCCTCACCGCTGCGAAAGGTCATCAGCCCCCGCTCACGCAGCGATCGCAGGACGCGGTTCAGATGGACCGGAGTGATCCCGGCCGCCTCGGCCAAATCGATCTGCGTCACCGGGAAGCGGAACACCCCGTCGCGGACCAGATCAACCATGGCGAGCCGCGCATGAAGCTCGCAGAACAGATGCGCGACGCGTCCATCGGCCTCCAGCCGCCCGAGCCGGAACACCCATTCCCGGTGCATCGCCGCGTCCAGGAGCGTTGAGAACCACAGCAACCGCGTCAGCCGGGGATAGCCCGCCACGATCCGTTCCAGCCGGTCATGTCCCGCCAGCGCGACCCGCACCGGAGTCAGGGTCGCGACATCATGATCCAGATGACGCATGGCAAAGCCGTGCAGGTCGACGAAATCGCCGGGCACGTGAAAGGCGACGATCTGGCGATTGCCGTGCCGGTCGTCCATATACCGGCACATCACACCTTCGAGCAGCATGCTGCTGTACCGCACCCGCTCGTCGCGGCGGATGACGATGGTCCGGGCGGGGATGGCGCGCACCTCCTCGATGCTGTCCTCCAGTACCGCGACATCCTCGGCCGTCATGGTGTCGCGGCCCCGCCCCTTCAAAAACAACTCGGTCAGCAGCGGCCCGTCTTCGGCGCGCCTCTGCTCACGTAGCGTATCGACTGCGGAAACCGGCATCACTCGTCCCTCGCCCAGCGTTCGGGGAGGAAATCCTCCGCGCGGGCAAAGTGTTCCGCAAGCGACACGATCGTCCGGTCAGTCGCCGATCGGCTTGCCCGCCGCCTGCACCGGATCGCCGCCATGCGACAGGCCCTCGGGGTGTTTGCGGTTGCTGCGCACCGACGCCCAGAACGCCAGACCGATCAGCGTCGCTCCGATCAGGCCGGTGATCGTCTCGGGAATATGGAAGCGCACCGACAGCAGCATGATCGCAGCCAACGCGACGATCGCGTAAAAGGCGCCGTGTTCCAGATAGCGATATTGCGCCAGCGTGCCGTGATCGACCAGCATGATCGTCATCGACCGGACGAACATCGCGCCGATCCCCAGTCCCAGCGCGATGATGAACAGGTTGTTCGACAGCGCGAACGCGCCGATCACGCCGTCGAAGGAAAAGCTGGCGTCGAGCACTTCGAGATAGAGGAACGCCGCAAAGCCCGACCGCGCCGCCGCGCCCGTCACCGCATCGCCGTCGCTGCCCAGCAGCACGCCGATCGCATGGACCGCGATATAGGTAAGCAGGCCGAAAATGCCGGAGGTGATGAAGGTCATCGCCTCCTCCGCCGGGATGAAGCGCGAAATGCCATAGAGCGCCAGCAGGACGATGCCCGTCGCCAGCCCCGAAATGTCGCGCAGCGCGGCGAGCGGCCGTTCGATCACCGGCAGCCAATGCTCGTCCTTCTCGTCGTCGAGAAAGAAGTTCAGGCCGACCATCGCCAGGAAGCTGCCGCCAAAGCCCGAAATGCCGACATGGGCGGAGGTTATGATCTGCTCGTAACGGACCGGATCACCCGCCGCGAGCTTCACCGCCTCGATCGGACCCAGATGCGCAGCGATCGCGACGATGGCGAGCGGGAAGACGATGCGCATCCCGAACACGGCGATGACGATGCCCCAGGTCAGGAAGCGGTGCCGCCACTTATCGTCCATGTCGCGCAGCACGGTCGCGTTGACCACCGCATTGTCGAACGACAATGACACTTCCAGGACGCCCAAGACCAACACGATCCACAGGACGCCGAGTGTGCCGGGAACCGTCCCCGTGCTCTGAAAGCCCAGCCAGGCCGCGATGGCCAGGCAGAGCAACGTGAACAGAAGCGATCCCTTATAATATTTCAGCAGCACTCGCATGGTCCCCCGTAGCTGTCCGATCGACCGCACGCTTTCGGTGCTCCGACGATCGGGACTAAAGTCCGGCTCGTCGGATTTGTTCAATCGGGCACGGCCCTATCGCCGCGAAGCCGCGGCGGGACAAGTCGCGATCAGGTAGGGGTCAGATGCGCGCGTCGTTGCCGATCAGCTGTTCGGAGATCCGCGTCGCCGTCGCGCGGAGTTCAGCCAACGCTTGATCTCCATCGACCAACGCGTCGGTGATGCGGATGAACGGGACGGTCAGCACGGCAACGGCCCGGTCGCCGCGCATGATTGGCACAGCCAATTCCACCATGCCGGGCAATTCGACGCTGTCTGTCTGGACAAAGCCCTGCTGGCGGATCGCGTCGGTGATGGCGATCAGGTGCGCCCGCCGCTGCTCCGACAGGGGCGGGTCGAACAACCCGTCCCATTCGCGCCGGGCCTGTTCGGGCTGGAAGGCGTAGAGGACATGGCCCGAAGGCGTCTCATGGATAGGGCGGCGATACCCGACGCGCACCGAAAAGCCGACCGAGGTATTGGCCTCCATCCGCGCGATGACCGAGGAGGCGGCGCCCGACGGGATGGCGAGGTAGCAGGACTGGCCGATCCGGTCCGAGAGCAGCCGCATCTCAGGCAGCGCCTGCTCCATCAGGCTGCGCACCGGCGGGCGCTTCAGCCCCAGATGGAACAGACGCGGGGTCATGACATAGCCGTCCGGCCCCTGTGCTACATAACCGCGATGCTCCAGGACCTGGATCATGCGGAACAGCTCCCCCGTCGACCGGCCGAGACGGGTGACGATCGCGCTCATCGTCAATGGATGATCCTCGGCGGCGAGCAGTTCCAGGATGTCCAGACCCTTCTCCAGCGCCGGAGCGCGGTAGAGCCGCTTGTCGTCCAATATTTCTGGCGTTTCGCTGGCCAAAAATTCCCTCCGTTCCGATCGACGACGCCGCGCGACCGTCCTTATTCTCGTTATTAGACCCCCGCGGCTATATAGGCTGCGTGTCAGGCAGCAATATGATTAACGTCAGAATGACAGTAATTTAATCAATCAGAATATGGACGACATTGCTGGCCACCGGGGCGACGGTGCGAGCCTCCGCCGGTGATGCCTTGGCCTGACGGCTCGGATCGGCCAGGACGACCCGCCAGCGTCCGGCATGATGACTGGCCGAAACAATATTGTACGCGCCGCCCATCGCCTGAACCAGCGCGTCCGGCAGGCTGGTCTGCGTCGCCACCTCCGCCGTCCGCACGGGCGCCGCTGCGACAGGAGCCGCCGCACGGGCCGTGGCCGCGATCGGCCCGGACTCGATCGCGGCGCGCATTTCCATCGCCACGGTGTCGGCTACCGGACCCAGCACGACCTGAACGCCGCTGGGCGACGGACGCAGGATACCCCGCGCGCCCAGCCGCTTGAGCGCAGGCTCGTCGACCTGGGCCGGATCGACCACGATCAGGCGCAGGCGGGTGGTGCAGGCCGCGATCTCGCTGAGGTTCGTGCTGCCGCCCATCGCCGCGACGAAGGACGCCCCGCGCCCGCCCGCGATCTCGGTCGCCTCGCCCTCTGCTGCCGCCTCGACCTCGCGGCCCGGCGTCTGCAGGTTCCAGCGGCGGATCGCGAAGCGGAACACCGCATAATAGATCAGGGCATAGGCCGCGCCGATCGGCAACAGCATCAGCGGCTTGGTCGCCTTGCCGAAATTGATGACATAGTCGAACAGACCGGCCGAGAAGGTATAGCCCAGCCTTACGCCCAGCGCGTTCATCAAGGCTTCCGACAGGCCGGTCAGGACCGCGTGAAAGGCATAGAGGACGGGCGCCAGGAACATGAAGCTGAATTCGATAGGCTCGGTCACGCCGGTCAGGAACGACATCAGCGCCAGGCTGAACAACATGCCGCCGACCGCTTTTTTCCGCTCTGGCAGAGCCTCATGATACATGGCCAGACAAGCGGCGGGCAGGCCGAACATCATGACGGGGAAGAACCCACTCATGAACGCGCCCGCCGTCGGATCGCCCGCGAAAAAGCGGGTCAGGTCGCCGGTCTTGCCCTGATAATCGCCGACCACGAAATAGGCGACGGTGTTCAGGATGTGGTGCAGCCCGGTCACGACCAGCAGGCGGTTCAACACGCCGAACGCGAACAGCCCCAGCCCGCCCGCCTGGACGATGCCCTGGCTCATCGCGTCGATGCCCGCATTGACCGGCCCGAACGCCACGCCCAACAGCGCTGCCAGCCCGAGCCCGGCAATGCCCGAGATGATCGGCACGAAACGGCGACCGCCGAAAAAGGCCAGATATTCTGGCATCTTGATGGTTGCGAAGCGGTTGTAGAAATTGCCGCCGATCAGACCGGCGACGATACCGACCGGCACGTCGAACCGATGGACCGACTTGGTCCGCCACGCCGCCTCTACGGTCGCGGCGATGTCCTTGGCCAGTCCAACTCCCGTCCCGGCGGGCGGCACGATCAGCGTCTCGGCGCCCTTGATGGTGACGAGGTAGCAGGTGATGCCCGCCAGTGCCGCCGCGCCATTGCCGTCACGGGCAAAGGCGGTGGCGACGCCGACCGCGAACAACAGCCCCAGATTATCGAAGATCGCATTGCCCGCATTCGCCATGAAGGCGATGTTCAGCATATCGGGCTGGCCCAAGCGCAGTAACAGGCCCGCGACCGGCAGCACCGCGATGGGCAGCATGAGCGCCCGCCCGAGCGATTGGATGGTGGCCATGGGCGAGCTCATGCGCCGATCTCCTGAAGCATAGTCGTAATGTGCGCGCGGACCGCCGCCGCCGAGGGGAGCGCCAGCGCGGCAATCGCGGCGGCACGGCATTTCACCATGTCGAGCTTGCCGACCAGCGCCTTGATCGCCGCCACCCGCGCGGGGGGCACCGACAATTCGGTGACGCCCAGACCCAGCAGGATCGGCACTGCCAGACGATCGGCGGCCAGCGAACCGCAGACGCCCACCGGCGTATCGTGGCGTGCCGCGCCGTCGCAGGTCGTGCCGATCAGGCGCAGCACCGCCGGATGAAGCCCGTCGACCCCCGCCGCCACCGCCGCATTGCCGCGATCCATGGCCAGCGTATATTGGGTCAGGTCGTTCGTACCGATCGAAAAAAAGTCCGCCTTACGCGCGAGAATATCGGCGGAAATCGCGGCCGCCGGGGTCTCGATCATCACGCCGACCTCCGCCTTCCCGCCCTGCCGCTCGACGACGGCGCGAACCGCCTCCAGCTCGGACAGGCTGGCGATCATCGGCGCCATGATCCGGCACGGCTGACGCACTGCCAGGATCGCAGCCACCTGATCCTCCAGCAGCTGCGGATCGGCGAGCGACACCCGGATGCCGCGCAGGCCCAGCGCCGGATTCTCCTCGACGGGCAGGTCCATATAGGGCGCGGGCTTGTCGCCGCCGACATCGAGCAGCCGGACGATCATCGGCCGGTCGCCCAGCGCATCGGCGATCGCCTGGTAATCGCGGGCCTGTTCGTCGCGGGTCGGCGCGGTTTCGCGTTCCAGGAATAGGAATTCGGTGCGTAGCAGGCCGCAGCCTTCCGCGCCCTCAGCCACCGCCGCCTCTGCATCGGCGACCGAGCCCAGATTGGCGAACATCTCGATCCGGGTGCCGTCCGCCATACGGCACGGCCCCTGCGCCCCGCGCGCGGCTTCCATCTCGGCCTTGCGGCGGGCGATGGTGTCGCGCACCTGGCCTTGCGCCTCGGCATCGGGTTCGGGGTCGATCAGGCCGCGATCGGCGTCGAGCACGATGACCCGGCCATCCTCCAGCGCGGCCAGCGGCTCACCGAACGCGACCGCCATGGGTAGGCCCATGCCCGCCGCCAGAATCGCGGCGTGCGAGGTCGGTCCGCCCTTAACCAGCGCGATGCCCGCCACGACGGCGGAATCCAGCGCCGCCACCTGGCTGGGCAGCAGATCCTCGGCAACCAATATCGCGCCGGTCGGCACGTACGGTCCCTCGATCGGGAGGCCCGCCAGGGCGGCGAGCACATGGCGTTCCAGATCGCGCAGATCGTCGGCGCGCTCGGCGATACGGCGGTCGCCGCTCGACAACAGGACGGCGACCTGTTCGGTGATCGCTTCCTGCCACGCCACGCCCGCGCTCATCCCCCGGCCGATCACGACAAAAGCGGCGTCAGTCAGCGTCGGATCGGCCAGCATCGCGCCATGCGCGGCCATCACCCCGCCGCGTGCGCCACCGGCGGCGGCCGCCCGGGCGAGGCCCTCGCGCACCGTGTCAAGCGCCTCGTTCAGGCGGGTGCGTTCTTCCTCCTCCGTACCCGCCACCGTCTCGACCGGAATGGCGGCGCGGGTCAGGCGGTGGATCGGCCCGACCGCAAGACCCGGCGCGGCGGGCACACCGCCCAGCCCCGGTCCCTCGCCGCGCACTGGCTCGGGTACATCAATCGGCGTTTCCTCGGGCGTGGCATCGTTTAGGAAGGCGATGACCTCGGCCAGGGCGGCGGCGGCCTGCGCTCCGCTCGCCTCAATCCGGACGGTCGTACCATGGCCCAGCCCCAGCCCCAGCAGGCCCACCGCACTCAGCGCCGAGGCGTGGCGGTCGCCATGATACAGGGTGACGCGCGCATCATACTTACGCACCGCCTCGACCAGCCGCGCGGCGGGCCGGGCGTGCAAACCGTGCGACAGCGCGACGACCGTTTCCTCGACCAGCATGTCACCGCCGGTGTCAGCATCGACCGTCTCGACGCCCAGCGGCACGACGCGCAGCAGCGGATCGCCTACCGCGACCAGGCCCTTGGCAATCGGCTCGACGGCGTAGCGGCTGGCGTCGGCCACGATGATCGGCGTGACGACGGCCGGCGCGTTCTGGACCAGATAGTCGAGGTCGAAGCGGACCAGCGGCTGGCCCGCCAGCACCTTCGCGCCCGCCTGTACCTGCGGCGTCAGCCCCTTGCCACCCAGCGACACGGTGTCGATCCCGATATGGCAGATCAGTTCATAGCCGTCGGTGCTGCGCAGCGTCACCGCATGGCCCGCCTCGTGCACGGTCAGCACGGTCGCGTCGCAGGGCGCGCACAGCGCGTCGTTGACCGGATCGATCGCGACGCCGTCGCCCAGCATCTTCTCGGCGAAGACGGGGTCGGGCACCTGGGCGAGCGGCGTCACCCAGCCTGCCAGCGGCGCATAAACGGTCAGGTCACTCATCGCACGTCACTTTCGCCAAACTGCATTCCTTCCCCGTGAGCGATCGCCGACGCATTCAGCGCGGATCGATCGTCACCCGGCCCAGCAGGCCGCTATCGATATTGCCCATCCCCGCGACGATCAGCGCGATGGTCCGCTTGCCCGCGCCCGCCGGAAGCGTCGCTGTCATGGGGCCGGGCTTGGGGTCGCGCTTTTCGGCGACCAGCTGCCCATCGACCCACAGGCTCGCCATGCCGCCGACCGAGGCCAGCCGCAGTTTGCCGCCACGCGCCGCCACCGCCCGCCGGGGTGTCACGACCGCGCGATAGACGCGCCAGCCCGCCCCTTCCGCCGGGGTCGGCGTGCCCGCCTGGACAAAGGCCCAGCCGTTATTGTCGCTGGCGGCGGGCGCGAGATCGGGCGCGGGCTTGGTCGCCAGCAGCGGCGAGCGCCGCCATTCGCGCACGTCCATGTCGCCGTTCATCACCGCGACCTGCGCACGCGGCGTCACGCCCAGCCGGTCGAGCTTCAGCGTAGCAGGCTTCAACCCGTCCGCCGTCGCACGAATGGTGATCCGCCCGCGCCCGGTATCGGGCCGCACGATCATCTGGGCGAGGCCGTTGAACAGCGAGCGCTGGTTGCCCTTTTCGGACTCGTGGCTGTTGGGATCGCCATTGCCGACCCCAATGATCGCGCCGCCCTCGATGGTGAAGCGGGCCATCAGATTGGCGGTCGGGACGTGGCGCCCCTTGGCGTCCACGGCGTCGATGGTGATCGCCTGCGCGTCCTCGGTATCGCCCGCCATCACGGTGCGTGCCGGGGTCAGCCGCAGCGCGACCGGCGCTCCGACCGTCTCATGCGCGGCGCGGGCGACCTCGCGACCGCCGCGATAGGCGATCGCCTCGATCCGGCCCGGCGCATAAGGGATAGTCCAATCATTGCCCATCAGCCGGTCGACCGCCGCCTCGCCCACCGTCTTCCCGTTCAGGCGAAGGACGATGCGCTCGGCATTGGACAGGACCATGACCTTGGTCGGCTTGCCTTCGCGCCCCGGCCAGCTCCAGTGCGGTGCGATCGCGACCACCGGCTCGTCGTCGATCCAGGCGGCGCGATGGATATCGAAGGCGACTTTCGGGAAACCGCACAGGTCCAGGATGCCGAAGAAGCTGGCGATGGTCGGCCATTCATAGGGCGTCGGCTCGCCATGATAGTCGAAGCCGGTCCATACGAACCCGCCCGCGACGTATGGCCGCTCGGCGATCTTCTTCCAGGCCCCTCGATGCGTGTCGCCCCAGCTCGCCGCCTCGACGTCATAGCTCGACGCGATATGGCGGGCCGGATCGCTCTCGAACGCGCCGCGCGTCATGAAGGCGCTGGTATCCTCCGAGCTGGTCATCGGCTTGGCCGGGTTCAGCTGGTGATAGCGGTCGTAATCGCCCTGATAATAGTTGAACCCGGTTACATCGACGACCTGCGCGACGTTGACCGGATTGAAGAACGCACCGTTCATCGCCGCCGTCACGGGGCGGCTGTCGTCCAGCGCGCGGACCCAGTGCGCCATGCGCTGCACCATCGCCACGCCTGCGGGCGTGCCCTGCATCGGCTCCTCGTTGAAGACCGACCACAGGATGACGCTGGGGTGATTGCGATCGCGCCGGACCAGCCATTCCAGCTGGGCGCGATATTCGGGCGCGGGATTGAACTGCCGGTTCTCGTTCATCACGAGGAAGCCGAGCCGATCGCACCAGTCGAGCAGCTCCGGCGTCGGCGCATTGTGGCTGGACCGAATGGCGTTGCAGCCCATCGCCTTCAGCCGCTCCAGCCGCCAGCCGAGCAGCGCATCGGGGATGGCGGTACCGACGCCCGCATGATCCTGATGCAGGCACACGCCCTTCAGCTTGACGGGGCGATCATTGAGGAAAAAGCCGTTGGCCGCGTCGAAGCGCAGCGTGCGGAATCCGATCGGCACGCGGCGTTCGTCCGCCACCTGTCCGTTGCGGAGCAGCCTCACGTCGAGCGTGTAGAGCGTCGGACGCTCGACCGACCAAAGCTGCGGACCGGCGACGGGCAGGTCGAGCGTGGCCGTGGCTTCGTCGAAGGTCGGCACGGTCGCCTGCGCCTGTCCCTGCGCGACGACCTTGCCCTGCGGATCGAGCAGCCGTGCCTCGACCGTGACCGCGCTGTCGCCCGTGGCGATGCTGGTCAGCGTGGTGGTGACGGGGACATGCCAGCGGCCATCGGTCTTGCGCGGATCGCAGTGTACACCGTCGGTCGCGATCGACACGGCTGCATAATCGCCCAGCCAGACATGGCGGTAGAGCCCAGCGCCCTCATACCACCAGCCCTCCATCGCGTCCGCATCGACACGGACCGCGACGACATTCGCCTCGTCCCCGAAACGCGCAAACGGAGTCAGGTCGATGCGGACCGCGTTATAGCCCGAGAAATTGTGCGAAACGACACTGCCATTGACCCAGATCGTGGCGTTCGTCGCGATGCCGCCGAATTCCAGCTCGATCCGCCGTCCGCGCAAAGCGGGATCGAGACCGAAGCTGCGCCGATACCAGCCGATCCCGCGCGGTCGATAGCCTTGCGCGACATTGGCGGTCTTTACGAAGGGCTGGAACGAGGCCCAGTCATGCGGCAGGTCGACCGCCTGCCAATCGCTATCGTCATAATCGACCGCCGCCGCACCGCGCGCATTGCCCGCCTTGACCGACAGATAGGTCGCGTTGTGCGTGTCGAGCGGCGCAGGCTCGACATCGCCTTCATGGAACAGCCAGCCGCGATCCATCAGGACGCGGGCCGCATCCTGCACCGGCAGCGCGGGCGGAAGCTGGTCCACCGGCTCGGGCATGGGCAGCGCGCCCGCGCCGTCCGCCGGGCGGCGACTGGCGGCAAAGGCCGGGACAGGCGCCATGCCGCCCGCCAGCCCCACCACCGCGCTGCCCAGCAGAAGGTCGCGGCGCGCGACCGTCATGCCGCGACCGGCTCCGTCGAGGCGATACGCGTCTCGACCGGCTTGAGCGCGGCGTCGAGCACCACCCAGTCGGCGCGCAGACCCTGGGCCAGCGCCCCGCGCTCCTGCGAGAGCCCCAGGAACGCCGCCGGATGCGTCGCGGCCATCGCCGCCGCCTGATCGACGGTAATGCGCAGCTGCTCGACCGCATTGGCGACCGCTGACCCCATATCGAGGTCCGAGCCCGCCAGCGTGCCGTCGGTATAGGTGCACTTGCCGCCCGACACGTCGATATGACGGCCGTGCAGGACGAAGTCCTTCTCGACCGCGCCGACCGACGACATCGCATCGGTAACGAGCATCAGCCTGTCGAACGGCCGCGCCTTCATCGCCAGCCGCAGCATCGGCGCCGAGACGTGGAAACCGTCGATGATGAGGCCGCTATAGGGGCGCGGATCGTCGAGCGTCGCGCCCGCCAGCCCCGGCACCCGCTGCTGCATCGCAGGCATGGCGTTGTAGAGATGGGTAATGCCGGACAGCCCGACATCGAACGCCGCCATCGCCTGTTCGTAGCTGGCCTCGCTATGCCCCGCGCTGACCAGCACGCCCGCCGCGACCAGACGCTGGATGGTCTCGACCGGCACCCGCTCGGGCGCGATGGTCAGCATGACCTTGCCCTTGCGGGGGCGGGTCAGGACGGCGACCATCTCCTCGTCCAGGTCGCGGAAGCGCGTCGGATCGTGAATACCTTTCCGCGCCGGGTTCAGCACCGGCCCTTCGACATGGATGCCGACGATGCCGGGCACCTTGGCCTCGATCGCCTCATCGATCGCGTCCAGCGCGCGGGCGATCTTGTCGGGCGTTTCGCTGACCAGCGTCGGCAGCATCGCGGTGGTGCCATAGGCCGCATGGGCCGCCGCCATGGTCGCGATGCCGTCCACGTCGAGCCGGTCGTTGAACAGCACGCCGCCGCCGCCATTGACCTGCGTATCGATATAGCCGGGCACGACCCAGCCGCCGTTCAGGTCGATCGTGTCGGCCGAACCTTCGACCGAACCGATCGAGGCGATACGATCGCCCTCAACAGTGATCTCCGCGCCCGGCAGAACCCCGCTCTGGGTCGCGACATGGCCGTTGACGAAACGGAAACGGGTCATAGCGTGCGGGTCACTTTCTGCAGATGCGGCGGCGAGTCGGGGTCCATGCCACGGGCGAGCGCCAGCGCCTCGACCATGCGGTAGAAGCTGGCGAGCATCGCAATCGGCTCCAGCGCGGGATGGCCCGCGACCATCGGCAGCGCACCGCCCTGCCCCGCGACGAACGGCTTGGCGCCGCGCGCCTCGAACTGGTTGGCAACTGCCTTCACGTCCTCGCCCGCCACGTCGGAGGTGGCGAAGCCCAGCACCGAATAGCCGGGCTCGACGATACGCATCGGACCGTGGCGCACTTCGGCCGCGCTGAACGGCTCGGCCTGGATCGAGCAGGTTTCCTTGAGCTTCAGCGCGGCTTCCTGCGCGACGCCGTAGCCGTAACCGCGACCCAGCACGAACATCTGGCTGACTTCGCGCAATCCCTCGACCGCCGGGGACCAGTCGAGGCCCAGCGCCTGTTCGACCTGACCGGGCAGATCATTGAGGGCGGCCTCCAGCGTCTCGTCGCCGGCCCAGGCGGCGGCGAGCTGCGCCAAACCCGCCAGCGCGGTCAGGCAGGACTTGGTGGCGGCGACGGCCTTTTCGGGACCTGCCGATAGCGGCAGGAAGGTGTCCGCGCCGGTCGCCAGCGGCGACTCTTCATCGTTCACAAGCGCGACGATATGCGCGCCGCCCGCGCGATACGCCTCGACCGTTGCCAGCAGGTCCGGGCTGCGCCCCGACTGCGAGATGGCGATGACCAGCGCGCCCTGCACCTTCATCGGCGTCTCGAAGATCGACGCGACCGAGGGGGCCGCCGACGACACCGGCACGCCGGTTTTCGTCTCCAGGATATATTTGCCATAGGTCGCGGCATGATCCGACGACCCACGGGCGATGGTGATGATCACCGGCGGCGGCGCGGCACGCAGCCGCTCGGCCAGCGCCCGGACGGTCGGCGCATTGCGCGCGAGCAGCCGGGCGATCGCCTCCGGCGCCTCCCCCGCTTCCGCTCCCATCAGGGTGCTGGTCCCCGCACTACCGGCGGTCATCACATCAGACATCGGTTAACTCCGCGACGAAATCATAGGCATCGCCGCGATAGAAGGACTGGGTATATTCCACCGCCCGTCCATCGCGTAGAAATCCGCGCCGTTCGATCAACAGGCCCGCATGGCCCGGATCGACATCCAGCATCTTGGCATGATCGGGCCCGAACGGCACCGCACGCAGCCGCTGCAACGCGCGCACCGGCCGGTTGCCGGTCCGCTCCAGCGCCGCATAGAGCGAGCGGTCGACCGCCTCGATCGAGGGCAGCGCAAAGCCCGCGATGGTCGAAACCTCGATCGCCATCGGCACCTCGTCGGCGAAGCGCACCCGCTGAAAGCGATAGACCGGCGCGCCCGGCGACAGGCCCAGCGACAGCGCCTCTTCCGGCGTCACGGTGCCCGGCGCACGGCTGACCCACTGGCTGCTCGGCGTGCGGCCGCGCGCGATCATGTCTTCGGAGAAGGAGGACAGCTTGGAGAAGCTCTTCTCGACACGCCCCGCGACGAAGGTCCCCGCGCCGCGTCGGCGCGTCAGCAGCCCTTCCTCGACCAGACCGCCGATCGCCTTGCGCACCGTGATCCGCGACACGTCATATTCGATCGCCAGATCGCGCTCGGCGGGGATCGCATCATCCTCGGCCAGGACATTGTTGGTGATCGCATCGCGCAGCAGCTGCTGGAGCTGGAGGTATAACGGCGCGGGGTTCCCCTTTCGGAAGGAGCCGACCTGCGCCGAGAATGTCATGGCCGCGCCATCCCCCTTTGCCCGGGCGTCGCTCATGCCACGCCCCGCTTCGTCAACAGACTTATCGCAGCCACACCATGCGAGCAATAGGTATTATATTTGGCATACATTGGGTTTTATCCTTCCCCTATTCCCTGCCGTATCGCGGCGATGCGATCGGCGCTCGTCCGGCGCCTCGGCCCCACGGCAAAGCCCATCGCGGGCACTCGCGAATCCCCCCAATCCTCGCGCACGCTGGCCGAGGCATGGACCGCATCGACGCCCGTGCGGGCGATCAGACCCGCGACATTGTTCGCCGAAACACCAGATCCCGCGATGATCGACAGACGCCCACGCGCCTGACGGACCATCGCTGCGATGACGTCCGCACCCTGTTCGGCGGTCGCCGCGCCGCCCGAGGTCAGGATATGGTCATAGCCCAGCGCCGCCACCTGCTCGACCGCCTCAACTGGGTCTGCCACCAAGTCGACTGCGCGATGAAGCACGATCGCAACCCCGGCCGCCGCATCCCGCCAACGCGCCAATACATCCAGGTCGAGTTGCCGATCATCGGCCATGGCGCCGACCACGACACCGGCGACGCCTAGCGCCACCATGCGACGAATTTCGTCCATTGCCAGTGCGATATCGGCGGCATCATAGCGGAAATCGCCATCGCGCGGCCGGACCATCGCGTGCACCGGGACGCCCGACTCGACGGCATGGGCGACGAGCGCCGCCGACGGCGTCAGCCCGCCCAGCCCCAGTGCGCCACACAGTTCGATCCGGTCCGCGCCCGCCGCCACGACCGCCGCCACGCCGTCCGCGTCGTCGATACAGATTTCCAGCAACGGCACACCGGTCCGGACTGGTGACATGACCATCTTGAACACACCCCGCCACATTCGACCCACGCACCGGGACCATTGCCGCGCGGACCTTCACAGATGCGTCATTTAAGCAGCCCGTCCCACAATGCGCCAGCCCAATGGTCTCATGAAGCAAAGGTCACAATTTTTCCGTTTACGGACCAATGTCATTTTGGTTACAAGTTGGTGTCTCTGGCATATCATATAACAAGCCAGCGTGGGGAGGACGCCACCAGCCACCCCTGATGAACCATAAAGATCGCGCGCGGTGGAGCGGCGAAATATTTGGGGGATTTCCGCATGTTGAGCTTCCGCAGCTTGATCCTGACCGCGAGTGCGCTCGCCGGGATTCAGGGCACCGCCTTCGCACAGACCACAGCACCGTCCACCGACGCTCCGACCCAGACCGCACCGGGCAGCGACCAAGGCGATTCCAGTGACATCGTCGTCACCGGCATCCGCTCCAGCCTGCGCAACGCGATCAACGTCAAGCGCGAGGCCAATGCCGTCGTCGACGTCATCACCGCCGAGGACGTGGGCAAGTTCCCCGACCGCAACGTCGCGGAATCGCTGTCGCACATCCCGGGCGTCAGCATCGACCGCCGCTTCGGCGAGGGCGAGAAGGTCGCCATCCTCGGCACCGACCCAGCGCTGAACCGCATGCTGCTCGACGGTCATGCGCTCGCCTCGGCCGACTGGGGCGGCAACGACAACGACCCGTCCAGCCGCACCTTCAACTATTCGCTGCTCGCACCCGAACTGGTCGACCGGCTGGAAGTCTACAAGTCGCCGGAACCGCGCATCGAGGAAGGCAGCCTGGGCGGCACGGTCATCGTGCGCACCCGTCGCCCGCTCGACCTGGATCCCAATTCGGTCTTCGCCTCGGGCGGCTATTCGTACAACGACCGTTCCGACAAGGGCAATATCCGCGGATCGGGCCTCTACAGCTGGCATAACCAGGCCGACAATTTCGGCTTCCTGGTCGCCGCCACCTATGACAAGCAGAACCTGACCCGCGCGGGCGTCGAGTTCTTTGGCTATCAGAGCGGTGCCGACTTCTTCCAGAAGAACGCCGATGGCAGCGTGCGTCGCGACGCCTCGGGCCAGGGCATCCTGCTGAACCCGAACGCCACCATCACCGGCGGCACGAAGAACGACCTGATCAACGCGGTCGCGCCCTTCGGCATCAATTATGCGTACTTCCAGCAGACCCGCGAGCGCGCCAGCGTGTCGGGCACCGTGCAGTATCGCCCGGCCGACAATCTAACGCTGACCCTGAACGGCCTGCACATCGACGGCAACTACAACAACTACAGCCAGTCGATGTACACCATCCCGGTCGCGTGGAGCGGTGCGGATCTGCAGACCGCCAATGTCAGCAACGGCGTCGTCAACTCGGCCTCGTTCGGCGCGGCCACCAGCCAGCGCAACGCGCAGCTCGACACGCTGGTCCGCAAGTCGAAGCTGAAGACCGACAACCTCAACTTCTTCGCCGATTGGGAAGGCGATGACGGCGCGAAGGTCAGCTTCGCGGGCGGCTGGTCGCGCGCCACCGGCGGTCGCAACCCCGAATATCTGTTCAACGTTCAGACCAAGCTGCCGTTCAGCTATGCGTTCGGGCCCAAGTCGGCGACGGTCAACTATGTCGGCGACCTGACCAACCCCGCCAACTACTTCACCAACCCGAACAACAACCCCGCCACGATCGAAGGCCGTCCGGTCGTCATCAACGGCCAGAACCTGAACGCCGCACAGATCGGCGGCCTCGACTATAGCGTCACAACCGATCGCGACGTCTTCGGCGGCTATGACGCGACCATCCCGGTCGAGTTCGGCCCCTTCACCCAGATCCTGCTGGGCAGCCGCGTGACCGATCACGTCAACCGGCTCGATGCGCGTGGCATCAATACCTATATGACCACGTCGATGACGGCCAATCAGCTGGGCGTCTCCACCCTGGTTACGCCGGGCGGCGTGTTCGACGGCACCGGCGGTTCGGGCAATGCGACCCAGTATCTGAACCTGCCCGACCAGGCGGTGATCGACATCCTGGCCAAGGCGATCAACAGCCCGCTGGTCAACAAGATCGGTGCCTCGACCCGCGTGCGCGAGACCGTGATGGCCTCGTACGTCCAGGCCAATTTCGACCAGGGCGGCGTACGCGGCAACATCGGTGGTCGTCTGGTCTATACCCGCGACCAGTCGAGCTATGCGGTGACGCAGAGCAACCTCACCAACCCGGTGCCGGTACCGACCACCACCACCACCGATTACCTGAAGTTCCTGCCCAGCGTGAACATCGCCTATTCGATCAACCCGCAGGTGATCGTGCGCGGTGCGGTGGCGCGGGTGATCTCGCGTCCGCGCTATGAGGACCTGGCGGCGTCGCTGTCGCTGAACAACGTCACGCTCGATGGCGGCGGCGGCAACCCCAACCTGAAGCCGTATGAGTCGACCAACTACGAACTGACCGCGGAATGGTATCCGCGCGCGGGCACGTTGCTGGCGGTCGAGCTGTTCCGTCGCGACATCTCGAACTACATCATCAACACGCGCACCAACGCGGTCTATTTCAACACGCTGCAGAACGCGCTGACGACCTATAACGTCAACCAGCCGATCAACGGCGGCAAGGCGACCGTCAACGGCGCGCTGGCGTCGGCGCAGGCGGAAATCTGGGGCGGTTTCGGCATCCAGGCGAACTATTCGTACCAGGACAGCTCGACCTCGTCGGTCGACACGACCGGCGCGGCGCTGAACCTGCCGTACCTGTCGCGTCACACGGTCAACGTGATCCCCTATTTCGAAAAGGGCATCTTCCAGGCGCGTCTGAGCTACAATTATCGTTCGAGCTATTTCCGCACGATCGGTCGCCTGGGTTCGCGCGAAATGGTCGCGCCGTACAGCCAGCTCGACTTCTCGGCCGGCCTGCAGCTGACCAAGGAGATCACGCTGTCGGTCAACGCGCAGAACCTGCTCGACGAGACCTATTACCAGTATAATGCGACGCCCGACCGTCCGACCGCCTTCTACAAGAATGGCCGGACCTATGCCGCCTCGGTCGCGGTACGTTTCTAAGACCGCCTTCTGCCTTCTTAAGCCCCTCCCGCAGGCGGGAGGGGTTTGGGGAGGGCATGGGGTCTCACCGAGCCTGGCACTCGCGGCCTACCCTCCCCCATCCCCTCCCGCCTGCGGGAGGGGCGTGAGACTCATCGAGTTTCGTGAAAGAAAAGCGACCCGCCGGTCTTTCGATCGGCGGGCTTTTCTTATGCCCTGACTTCCCCGAGTCACGAAACTGCTGCGCGCCTGTCACCGATCTGCGACGCGGGCGTCACAGATGACGGTTATGACATTAGGAACGCCAAGCGTGGGGTACCGACGATGCCGATGACCAGCATTCCGATCGAAGGCTCGCAGCACGAAGACGCCGCCATTCTCGACTTCATTCCCCGCGCCCCCGTGACGCCGGAGCCGGAGGGCAACGAGCGCCGTCGTTACCGCACCATCTGGATTTCGGACGTCCATCTCGGCACGCGCGGCTGCAACGCCGAGATGCTAATCGACTTTTTGGACCATGTCGACAGCGAGACCATGTATCTGGTCGGCGACATGATCGACGGCTGGCGGCTGAAGAAGAAATTCTACTGGCCCGCCGCGCACAACGACGTGGTCTGGCGTCTGCTCAAGCGTGCCAAGCGCGGCACCCGCGTCGTCTATATCCCCGGCAATCACGATGAGATCTTCCGCCAGTTCACCGGCATGGATTTCGGCGGCATCGCTATCTGTCGCAAGGCGATCCACGAGACGGTGGACGGCCGCCGCCTGCTGGTCCTGCACGGCGACGAGTTCGACGCGATCACGCTGGCGCATCGCTGGCTCGCCCATGTCGGCGACTTCGCCTACACCGCGCTGATGGAGGTGAACCGCTGGGTCAACATCGTCCGGCGGTGGATGAAGCGCCCTTATTGGTCGCTGTCGAAACATGCCAAGGCCAAGGTGAAGAACGCCGTCGCCTTCATCTCGCATTTCGAGGAAGTCGTCGCCCATGCGGCGGGCGCACGCGGCGTCGACGGGGTGGTGTGCGGCCATATCCACACCGCCGAAATCCGCGACATCAACGGCGTCACCTATTATAATGACGGCGACTGGGTGGAGGGCTGCACCGCGCTGGTCGAGCATTTCGACGGCACGATGGAAATCCTGCACTGGGGCGACGAGATGGAGGCCCGGCGGAGCAAGCCGACCGTCGCCGCCATCGCCGCCTGATCGGGAAGGACAAGGCCGGATGCGGATCGCGATCGTCACCGACGCCTGGGCGCCCCAGGTCAATGGCGTGGTCCGCACCCTGCAATCGGTGACGGCCGAGCTGCGCGCGATGGGCCATGAGGTCAGCGTCGTTTCCCCCGACCTCTTCGCCTCGATCCCCTGCCCCACCTATCCCGAAATCCGTCTGGCGCTGCCCGTTCCCGGCGCGGTCGGACGAGCGCTGAGCGGCTTTCGCCCCGATGCCGTGCACATTGCGACCGAAGGGCCACTGGGGCTGCTCGCGCGGCGCTGGTGCCTGTCGTGCGGCCTGCCCTTCACCACCGCCTATCATACGCAATTCCCCGAATATGTCGCAGCAAGGGTGAAGGCGGTCAGCCCGGAATTCGTCTGGCGTTATGTCCGCTGGTTCCATGCACCGTCGACCGCGATCCTGGCCTCGACGCCCAGCGTGGCCGCGACGCTGGCCGCGCATGGCCTGCCGCAGAACCGACATTGGGGACGCGGCGTTGACACCACGCTGTTCCGCCCCGAAGGGCGACGTGACGAGACGGTCGCCGGGCTGCCCGGCCCGGTGCAGCTTTATGCGGGCCGGGTCGCCGTCGAGAAGAACATCGCGGCGTTTCTCGAGACACGGACGCCGGGCACCAAGGTCGTGGTCGGCGACGGCCCGGCCCGCACGGCACTGGCCGAGCAATATCCCGACGTTCGCTTCCTCGGCGCGAAGTTCGGTGAGGATCTGGCCGCCATCTACCGCGCGGCGGACGTCTTCGTCTTCCCGAGCCGCACCGACACCTTCGGCCTAGTGATGATCGAGGCGCTCGCCTGCGGCACGCCCGTCGCCGCCCTGCCGGTGCAGGGACCGCTCGATGTGCTCGGCCCCGAGGTCGGGGTGATGGACGAAGCGCTGGATCGGGCGATCGCCGCCGCGCTGATGCTCGATCGCGGGGCGTGTGCGGCTTATGGGCAGGGCTTTTCGTGGCGGGCCAGCGCGGAACAGTTCCTGGGGGCCCTCGCCCCCATAGACCGCGAGTTGAAAGCGGCCGCCTGAACTATTCCTCCCCTGCAAGGGGAGGAAATAAGACAGCATGGATCAACCGATAAAACCCGTTTAACGGGTTGAACGCCCCTTGCCCCGCATGTCATGCTGAGGCCTCGCGCGATTCGTGTCGGCCTTGCCCCTCGCCTTTCGCTGATATGCCGGTCGTGCCGCCCTGTCGCCATGGCCACTCCAACCGCTGCACCCGAAAGGTCCCCGATTGGACATCGTCACGCTCAGCCTGTTCCTGCTCCTCGCCGTGGTGTTGAGCGGGGTCGTATCCCGCCTGCTGCCCTCGGCGCTTCCGCGCCCGCTCGTCCAGATCGCACTCGGTGCGGTGATCGGCGGGATCGCGCAGATCCGGGTCGAACTCGATCCCGAAATCTTCTTTTTGCTCTTCGTGCCGCCACTGCTGTTCCTCGACGGCTGGCGCATTCCGAAGGACGAGCTGTTCCGCGACGCGGGCGCGATTTTGGGGCTGGCGCTGGGGCTGGTATTCCTGACGGTGCTGGGCATGGGGCTGTTCATTCACTGGATGATCCCCGCCATGCCCTACGCAGTCGCCTTTGCGCTGGCCGCCGTGGTGTCGCCGACCGACCCGATCGCGGTGTCCGCCATCGCGCAGAAGGTGCCGATCCCCAAGCGCATGATGCACATATTGGAGGGGGAGTCGCTGCTCAACGACGCCTCGGGTCTGGTCTGCCTGCGCTTCGCGGTCGCCGCCGCGCTGACCGGCGCCTTTTCGCTAACTCATGCCGGGCTGACCTTCGCCTGGATGGCGGTGTCGGGCGTCGGGCTGGGCGTCGCCATCGCCTGGGGCACGATCACCGCCAAGAGCCTGTTCGCGCGGCGTTTCGGCGACGACAGCGGATCGAACATCCTGGTCAGCCTGCTGATCCCCTTCGCCGCCTATCTGGTCGCCGAACATGTCGAAAGCTCGGGCGTGTTGGCGGCGGCGGCGGCGGGTATCGCCATGTCCTTTACCAACGTCTCGTCCGGCGTGAAGGCGGCGACGCGCATCCGGCGGCAGGCGGTGTGGGACATGCTGCAATTCACGCTGAACGGCATCATCTTCGTGCTGCTGGGCGAGCAATTGCCGCAGGTGTTCGCGGGTGCGCGCGACACGGTGATGCTGACCGGACATGACAGTCTATGGTGGCTGGGCCTGTATGTGCTGGCGATCGTCGCGGGGCTGGCGGCGCTTCGTTTCGCCTGGACCTGGGTCGCGCTGCGCCTGACCCTGTTCCGGCAACGCGGCACGCCGGGCCGCACCAGCCCGCCGCGCCGGGTCATCACCGCCATGTCGGTGGCGGGCGCACGCGGTGCGATCACGCTGGCGGGTGCGCTGACCCTGCCGCTGACGCTGGGCGACGGCACGCCCTTTCCGGCGCGCGATCTGGTGATCTTCCTGGCGTGCGGCGTCATCCTGTCCTCGCTCGTCATCGCCAGCCTGACCCTGCCGTTGCTGCTGCGCGGCCTCGCCCTGCCCGTTCAGGACGGCATGAGCGAACTGGACCACACCCGCGTCGCCGCCGCCAAGGCCGCCATCGCCGAGCTGGAGCGGCTCCAGCATGAAATGGCCGAGGGCCGTGACGATGCCGACCAATATGTCGAGATCGCCTCACGCCTGATGGACGGCTATCGCAGCCGGATCGACACGCTGGAGGGCGATGACGATCCCGACGCCCGCCGGTTCGAGGAGGTGGAACGCCGGATGCGCCTTGCCGCGATCCGGGCCGAGCGACGGGTCGTGTTCGAACTGCTCAACGCGCGCGCCATCGGGTCGGAGACGGCGCAGCGGCTGGGACGCGAGCTGGACCTCGTCGACACCCGCCTGTCGGCGCAAAGCTGAGCCATCTTTAGGTCTTGCGTCGCGCCCCGAATTATCGTGTCTCGTCAGCGGGGAAGGCATCGATCGGGGGGTAGAGTGCAGGCTGAAGACGCAAAAACTTGTCTGAATTGCGGGACTTCGCTGGTCGGCCATTATTGCCATGCCTGTGGCCAGTCGTCGCATATCCACCGCACGCTGGGCGCATGGTGGCATGATTTCAGCCACGGCGTCCTGCATATCGAGGGGCAGGTGTGGCGGACGATGGCAATGCTCGTCACCCGGCCCGGCGAGTTGACCCGCCGCTATATCGCGGGCGAGCGGCGGCACTTCCTGTCGCCCCTCGCGCTCTATCTGTTCAGCGTCTTCCTGCTCTACGTCGCCTATTCGGTGCTGGGCGGGTTCGGTACCTTCCATGCCCCTGGCAGCCAGGAAGCCGCAACCGAACTCCGCGCGGAAGTCGCCAAGGTCGACCAGCGTATCGCCGTGATCGATCGCGAACGCGCTGCGGCCGTCACCGCGAAGCGCGAAACCGCCACGCTCGACAGGGAGCGGGCGGATCTGGTCGAGCAGAAGCGGGGCATGGACTTCACCGCGATGGCGATGGGTGGCGGACGGGAAACGGACACCGGCCATGGCGGGCACCAGGAGCAGGTCATCACCGGCTGGAAATCGCTCGATGCCAAGATCGCTCATGCCATTCGCGACCCCGAGTTCCTGCTCTTCAAGATGGAAGCGAACGGCTATAAATTCTCCTGGGCGTTGATCCTGTTGTCGATGCCGTTCATGCGGCTGTTCTTCCTGTGGAAGCGAGGACTGGCGATGTTCGACCATGCGGTGTTCGTCACCTATTCGCTGAGCTTCGTCAGCCTGCTGATGGTCGTGATGATCCTGTGGACGAAGCTGGCGCACCTGCCCGGCGTGGCGCTGTTGATGCTCGCCTTTCCCGTGCATCTGTTCCTCCAGATTCGCGGGGCCTATCGGCTGGGTCTGGTGTCGGGATTGCTGATGACGCTGATCGTTTCCGTGATGGCGGCGACCGTGTTGTTGATCTGGATCATCGGCCTGCTGGCGCTAGGCATGGCGCACTGATGCGCCAATCCATTGCAGGCGCAATGGGATAGGCATCGCGCCAGAAAATAGGTGGACGCCCCCGGTTCACCTCGCCATGATACCAAAACATACCATGAGAATACCGGCAAACGATAAGCCGGTGGTGAAGGGGGTGACGGATGGCGAGCATGAGCCTGGCACGATCGGGGACCAGCCCCGCCGTCGTCGCGCGCCCACGCAGCGCGCCCCTTTCCGCTCGAAATCTTGGTTCTGCATCCTGCGCATGGTCGAACCGACCGGGCGCAGCCTTTCTGTTTTCGGGGAAATCGCTGTGAAACATCGTCTCGGTCTGATCCTGGCCGCGCTCGCCCTGCCCCTGCCCATGGCGGCTCCTGCGCTGGCCGCGCCCAAGACGGTGGCGACGCTCGACCGGTGGCAGGTGCGGATCGACCCGAAGGACGCCGCCGCCGCGCAGGCGCATCCGCAGGCGGCGAACTGGCTTGCCGCGACGGTGCCGGGCAGCGTGCAGCAGGACCTGATCGCCGCGAACATCGTACCCGATCCCTATAAGGGCGCGAACGAGGCCCCGATCCAGTGGGCGGGCCTGACCGGGTGGCAGTATCGCACCAATCTGGACGTGACGCTCGAAATGCTGCGCCGCGATCATCTCGACCTGGTGTTCGACGGGCTCGATACCTTCGCGACCGTCACGGTCAACGGGCAGCGCCTGCTGTCCGCCGACAACGCGCATCGCCGCTGGCGGGCCGATGCCAAGCCGCTGCTGAAGGCGGGCGCGAACGAGATCGTCGTCACCTTCGCCTCGCCGATCAAGACGCTCCAGCCGATGGTGCTGGCCGAGAAGCATCCGCTGCCCGGCGAATATGATTCGCCCTATGGCGACGAGCCGAAGGGCGTTCAGACTTCCCCCTATATCCGCAAGCCGAAATACCAATATGGCTGGGACTGGGCACCGCGCATCGTCGATATCGGCATCTGGCGCCCCGCCCGGCTGGAGGCATGGGACACCGCGCGCATCGACAACCTCCGCATCGAGCAGGAGGCGCTGACCGATGCCGAAGCGCGTATCCTCGCCCGCGCCTCGGTGGTCGCGGACCGCGCGCAGACCGGGCGGATGGACGTCACCGTCATCGGCCCCGACGGCAAGCGCATCCGCGTCCGCCGCGACGTGGCACTGCAAGCGGGTGAGAATGACGTGGTCGTCCCCGTCGCGATCACCAAACCGCAGCGCTGGCAGCCGGTCGGCTTCGGCGCGCATCCGCTCTACACCATCAATGCCACGCTCGCCGGGGCGGATGCGGTCGAGAAGCGCACCGGCCTGCGCACCGTCGAGCTGGTCCGGAAGGACGGCAGCTTCGGGTTGAAGATCAACGGCAACGTCATCTTCGCCAAGGGCACCAACGTCATTCCCTTCGACGCCTTTCCGTCGCGCGTCGCCGCCGCCACCGAGCGCCAGATGCTGGAAAAAGCGGTTGCGGCGAACATGAACATCGTCCGCATCTGGGGCGGCGGCTATTATCCCGAACACAGCTTCTACGACGCCGCCGACGAGCTGGGCCTGATGGTCTGGCAGGACTTCATGTTCGGCGGCGCGGTCACGCCCCCCGACGCCAAGTTCCGCGAGAATGTCCGTATCGAGGCCGAGGAGCAGGTCGCGCGCCTGCAATCGCACCCCTCGCTGGTCATCTGGGCGGGCAATAACGAAGTGCTGTCGGGCTGGGAAAACTGGTCGGATCGCAAGGCGTTCAAGAAGGCGGTCGGCCCGGACGAGCAGGAGCGGATCGGCACCGGCATGGCTGTGCTGTTCGATCGCGTGCTGCGCGATGCGGTCATCAAGAACGCGCCCGGCATCCCCTATTGGCCGGGATCGCCGTCGACCGATTATGAGGGGCCGACCGACACCGACAAGGATGGCGACCGCCATTTCTGGGATGTCTGGTCCGGCTCCAAGCCGGTCGAGCGCTATACCGACAGCTGCCCGCGCTTCATGTCGGAATATGGCTTCCAGGCCTTTCCCGACCTGTCGACCATCGCGACCTTTGCTGATCCATCGGACTTCCGCATCGACAGCCCGGTAATGAAGGCGCACCAGAAGTTCCTGGCGGGCGAAGGCAATGAGCGGATCACCTTCTACCTGAAGCAGAATCTGCGCGACCCGCGCGATTTCGCCGATCTCGTCTATCTGTCGCAGGCGATGCAGGCCCGCGCCATCGGCCTGGCCGCGCGTCACCACCGCGCCTGCCGCCCGGTGACTTTGGGTTCGCTCTATTGGCAGCTCAACGACAGCTGGCCCGCGATCAGCTGGTCGAGCATCGATTGGACCGGGCATGACAAGATGCTGCAGCATGAGGTCCGCCGCTTCTTCGCCGCCCAGACGATCGTGGCAGAGACCAAGCCCGGCGCCACGCGGATCGCCTTGGTATCCGACGCCACGACGCCCAAGCCGCTCGGCTGGCGCGTCACCGGCTATGGCATGGACGGCCGCAAGCTGGGCTCGCAGAGCGGCAGCGTGACCATGGCCGCCGCTTCCGCCAGCGATGTCGCGACGATCCCCGACGCGACGCTGTTCGCGGGCGCCGCGCCGGAAAGCAGCTACGGCGTCGCCGAACTGTTCGACGGCGACAAGGTCGTCGCCCGCCAGATCATCGAGCGGAAGGTGCCGCGCAACATGCTCTACCCCGCGCCGGGCATCGCCGCGCGCTGGGCGGGCAAGCAGCTGACGCTGACCGCGCGCAACCTCGCGCGGCAGGTGCAGGTCAATTTCGGCACCACCGCCGCCGAACCGTCCGACGACGGTTTCGACCTGTTGCCTGGCGAGAGCATCACGCTCACCATTCAAAGCGACGCGGACGCCGCCACCCTGGCGCGCGAGCTCAAAATCTACACCCTCGGTCCGAAGGACGCCCAGTGATCCCGTTCCTCCTCCTCGCCGCCGCCGGTCAGGCCGCCACCCCCGCCCTTCCGCCGGAGGCGCAGAAGCTGACCGTCGCGCAAAAGGCGGCGCAGCTGGTCAACGAGGCCCCCGCCGAGCCTGCGCTGAACCTTCCCGCCTATGACTGGTGGAGCGAGGGGCTGCACGGCATCGCCCGCAATGGGCCGTCGACGGTGTTCCCGCAGGCGATGGGCATGGCCGCGACCTGGGACCCCGCGCTGATCCAAAAGGTCGGTGATGTCGTCGCGGTCGAGGCGCGCGCGAAATTCAACTCGCAGCCGCTGAACGCCGATCGCGGGCTGTACCAGGGGCTGACCATCTGGTCGCCTAACATCAACATCTTCCGCGATCCGCGCTGGGGCCGGGGCCAGGAAACCTATGGCGAGGACCCCTTCCTCACCAGCCGGATCGGCATCGCCTTCGTGCGCGGCCTGCAGGGCCCGGACCTGAAGCATCCCAAGGTCATCGCGACCGTCAAGCATATGGCGGTCCATTCGGGGCCCGAGGGTGGGCGCGACAGCTTCGACGTGATGGTATCCCCGCGCGATCTGGAGGCGACCTACCTCCCCGCCTTCCGCGCGACCGTAACCGAGGGCAAGGCGCTGTCGCTGATGTGCGCCTATAACGCCATCCACGGCACGCCGGTCTGCGCCAATCCGATGCTGCTGACCCAGCGGCTGCGCACCGACTGGGGCTTTAACGGCCTCGTCGTGTCGGACTGCGATGCGGTCGGCAATATCTGGATGTTCCACCATGCCCAGCCCGATGCACCGGCAGCGGCGGCGGCGGCGCTGCGTGCGGGCACCGACCTGAATTGCGGCAAGGCCTATCTCTCGCTGCCCCAGGCGGTGGAGCGCGGCCTGATTACCGAGGGTGAGATCGACACTGCGCTGGCCCGCGCGCTGGCGGTACGGCGGATGCTGACGGTGGATTCGCCCTGGAACCGGATCAAGGCGAGCGAAGTCGGCACCCCTGCCCACCGCGCGCTGGCACTGGAGACGGCGCGCAAGGGCATCATCCTGCTCGACAATCCGAACGACATGCTGCCGCTCAAGGGCAAGACGCTCGCGGTGTTCGGCGCGGATGCCGATGATCTGGGCGTGCTGGAGGGCAATTATCACGGCACCGCGATCAACCCGGTCACCCCGCTCGACGGCATCCGCGCCAGGTTCGGCCGCGATGTCCGCTACGCGCAAGGCTCGGTATTGGCCGAAGGCGCGTTCGTCGGCGTTCCCGAAACCGCGCTGTCGGCGAACGGCAAGCCCGGCCTGACGGTCGAGACCATGGGCGCGAACGGCCAGTGGACCGCCACCGGCCAGGATCGCCGCATCGACTTCAACTATACCAAGACCGCGCCCTTCCAGCGTCGCTGGACCGGAACGCTGACCCCGCCGGGGCCGGGCCAGTACCGCTTGCGGCTCGACGGCCCCGCCTGCTGGCACGCCTGCCCCGCGCATGACGCGGTGAAGCTCTATATCGACGACCAGCTAGTCGTGGACGATGTGATCGGCGGCAAGAAGCTGGAAACCACAATCGACGGATCGGCCCCGCGTCGTATCCGCGTGGAGATCGATCACAAGGGCGGCGATGAGGGCCTGCGCCTGCAATGGCTGCCGCCCGCCGAAGCGCTGACCGCCGAGGCCTTGAAGGTCGCCGGGACCGCCGACGTGCTGATCGCGGTCGTCGGCCTGTCGCCCGATCTGGAGGGCGAGGCGCTGGGCGTCTCGGTACCCGGTTTCGCAGGCGGCGACCGGACCGAGGTCGTGCTGCCCGAGCCGCAGCGCAAGCTGCTCGCCGCGCTCCAGGCGACGGGCAAGCCGGTGGTCGCGGTCGTCATGTCGGGCTCGGCGGTGTCGCTGGGCGACTTCAAGCCCGCCGCGACGCTGGCGGCCTTTTATCCTGGCACCGAAGGCGGCACCGCGCTGGCCGAGATCCTCAGCGGTGACGTGAACCCCTCTGGCCGCCTGCCCGTCACCATCTATCAGTCGACCGCCGACCTGCCCGCCTTCGCCGATTACGGCATGAAGGAGCGCACCTATCGCTACTTCACCGGCAAGCCCGCCTGGGGCTTCGGCCATGGCCTGAGCTATACCAAGTTCGACTATGGCCAGCCGACCGTCACCGCCAGCGTCGCGGTGGGCCAGCCGGTCGATGTCGCGGTACAGCTCCGCAATATCGGCCAGCGCGCCGGTGAGGAAGTGACCCAGGCCTATCTCGTCCCGCCCGCCACCGACGAGAAGCCGGTGCTGACCGACCCCGTGCTGCAACGCCAGCTCGTCGGCTTCACCCGCGTGGCACTCAAGCCCGGTCAGGCGGGCACGGCGCGCTTCACCATCGATCCGCGCCTGATGAGCCAGGTCTGGCGCGACGGCACCCGCCGCATCCTGCCGGGCACCTACAAGCTTTATATCGGCGGTGGTCAGCCGGGTGACGGCGCGGGCCAGTGGACGCAGTTCACCGTCACGGGCGCGGCGCAGGACCTGCCGAAATGAGGCCGAACCGTCGTGAACTGATCGCCGGGGGCGCGGCGCTGGCCGCCGCCCCGGCCTTTGCCGCCGCGCCGCCCTCGCTGGTCAGCAAGCGCCCGCCGGTCGCCGAACGCCGCTTCGTGTCCAAGGCGGTCGAGGCGGAAATCACCCGCGTCTCCAAGCTGATCGCCGATCCGACGCTGCGCTGGATGTTCGGCAATTGCTATCCGAACACGCTCGACACCACCGTCCTCGCGTTGGGCGAGGTGGGCGGCAAGCCCGATGCCTTCGTCATCACCGGCGATATTCCCTGCCTGTGGCTGCGGGACTCGGCGGCGCAGCTGCGACCCTATCTGCATCTGGTGAAGCGCGATCCGGCGCTGGGGCGGCTGTTCCGGGGGCTGATCGGACGGCAGGCGCGGTCGATCCTGATTGATCCTTACGCCAATGCCTTCATGCAGGACCCGACCGCCAGGACGAACCTCAGCTGGGCGTTGAAGGACGATACCGAGATGAAGCCCGGCGTCGCCGAGCGGAAATGGGAGATCGACTCGCTCTGCTACGCGATCCGGCTGGCGCATGATTATTGGCGGGAGACGGGCGACACGACGCCCTTCGACGCCGAGTGGAAAGCCTCGGCCCGCCTGATCGTGAAGACCTTCCGCGAACAGCAGCGGAAGGAAGGCTCCGGCCCCTATCGCTTCCGCCGGTCCGCGCCCGAGCCGACCGAGACGCTGTATCGTGGCTATGGCCTGCCGACGCGTCCCAACGGCATGATCCATTCGGGCTTCCGCCCCTCGGACGATGCCTGTCTCTACGGCCAGTTCGTCCCCGCCAACCTGTTCGCGATGACGACGCTGCGCGAACTGGCGGCGCTCTCGAACGCGGTCGGCGAGCCCGCGCTGGCACAGGACGCCACCACGTTGGCCGCCGAGGTCGAGACGGCGCTCAGGCAGTTCGGTACGATGACGCTGCCGAGCGGCGAGCGCGTCTGGGCCTATGAGGTCGATGGCTATGGCAATGCCGTCTTCATGGACGACGCCAATGTGCCCTCGCTGTCGGGCCTGGCCTATCTCCGCTGCGTCGATGCAGCCGATCCGCTGTGGCAGCGCACCGTCGCGGCCTGCTGGAGCAAGGCCAATCCCTGGTATTTCGAGGGCAAGGCGCTGACCGGTATCGGCGGTCCGCATACCGGGCCGGGTCAGGTCTGGCCGATGTCGATCATCACCCGCGCGCTGACTTCGAGCGACCCTGCGCTGCTGCGGTCGAGCCTCGCGATGATCCGTGGGTCGCATGGCGGTACGGGCTTCATTCACGAAGGGGTCGATATCGACGATCCCGCCAAGTTCACACGCGACTGGTTCGCCTGGGCCAATGGCCTGTTCGGCGAGTTGGTCGTCCATGTCGCGGCCACCCGGCCGGAAGTATTGCGGGAGACGTTCGCATGATTTTGACCCGCCGCTCGCTCCTCGCCGGGACCGCGATCGCCAGCCTGCCGATCGGAGGCGTCAGCGCCGCCGTACCGATGCCGGTCGCCCGTCCCAATCTATTCGTAGGCACCGGCGGTGACGGCCATACCTATCCGGGCGCGGTGATGCCCTTCGGCATGGTGCAGTTGAGCCCCGACACCGATGTGGAACGCTGGGATACCTGTTCTGGCTATCATCATGGCGATGGCTCGATCATGGGGTTCAGCCATACGCATCTGTCGGGCACCGGCATCGGCGACATGCTCGACGTGCTGGTCGTGCCGACGCGCGGCGAGCTGAAGCTGGTCGCGGGGCCGCTCGCCAACCCCGATGAAGGCTATCGCCAGCGTTACTCGGACGAACAGGCCGAGCCGGGTTACTACCGGGTGAAACTCGAGTCCGGCGTGCTGGCCGAATTGACTGTGACCGAACGGACGGGCTGGCACCGCTATACCTATCCCAAGGGGCCGGGTCATGTGCTGGTCGATCTGTCGCACCTCGTCCTCGACAAGAGCGACGCCAAGCCGCTGATCACCGACGCCGAACTGAGCATCGAGCCCGACGGCACGATCACCGGCACCCGCCGCGTGTTCCGCTGGGCCAAGGGGCGCCGCATCTTCTTCGCGATGCAGCTGTCGAAGAAGCCTTCGCGCATCCAGCTTTACGGCGACGGCGACACGCCTGCGAACGGCACCGCCGTCAAGGGCAACCGCCTGAAGGCCGCCCTGTTCTTCGACGAACTGGGCGATGCGCCGCTGCTGATCCGCTGCGGCATCTCGGCAGTCGATGTCGCGGGCGCCAAGGCGAACCTGGCCGCCGAAGCGAAGCACTGGGATTTCGACCGCGTCCGCCGCACGGCCATGACCCGCTGGGCCGAAACAATGGGCGGCGTTCGCGTCGAGGGCGGCACCCCCGACCAGCAGACGATCATGGCCTCCGCCAATTACCACACGCTGATCGCGCCCACGCTCTTCTCGGACGTCGACGGGCGTTACGTCGGGCTGGACGGACAGGTGCACAAGGCCCCCGCCGGGCAGTTCGCCTACAGCACCTTCTCCACCTGGGACACGTACCGGGCGCTGCACCCCTGGCTGATCCTGACCCAGCCCGCCCAGGCCAAGAAGCTGGTCGACGACATCATCCGCCAGACCCAGCAAAGCGCCTATGGCCCGCCGGTCTGGACGCTGCAGGGCAAGGAGACCGGGATCATGATCGGCTGGCACGGCACGCCGATCATGGCCGAGGCGATGGTGAAGGGCATTCCCGCCGACTATGCCGCCGCCTGGCCCGGCATCGCCAAGCGCAGCTTCGACTTCACCGCGCCCGACATGGACAATAGCAAGGGCCGCGACCTGTATGACGCCAAGGGCTATGTGCCCGCGGACAAGTGGTTCGAAAGCGTCAGCCGGACGCAGGAATATGCCTATGACGACTGGGCCGCGTCGCACATCGCGCGCCGCGTCGGCAAGACGGTACAGGCCGACCGGCTGCGCAAGCGCTCGGGCAACTGGCGCAACGTCATCGACCCCTCGATCAATTTCGCCCGCCCCCGTTTCAGCGACGGCAGCTGGTGGAAGGATTACGACCCCGTCCAGCTCGGCCACATGCCCAAGCCGTGGTGGCGCGACTATACCGAGGCGAATGGCTGGCAGGCGACCTTCCTCAACCAGCATGACGTCTATGGCCTGATCCGCCACCTGGGCGGCGACGCAAAGTTCGAGGCGAAGCTGGACGAGCTGTTTAGTGCGCCCTCGACCCTGCCCAAGAATGCGCCGCCAGACATTTCGGGCCTGGTCGGCCAATATGCGCACGGTAACGAGCCGGACCAGCATGCGGCCTATCTCTATGCCTATGTCGGTGCGCCGTGGAAAACCCAAGCCATGGTCCGCCGCCTGCTGACCGAGATGTACAAGAACGCGCCCGACGGCATCATCGGCAATGACGATTGCGGCCAGATGAGCGCGTGGTTCCTGTTCTCGTCGCTCGGTTTCTATCCGGTCGATCCGGTCAGCGGCGCATACGTCTTCGGTGGCCCCCTGTTCGACCGCGCGCAACTGACGGTCGGGGGCAACAAGACGCTGGTCGTCGAGGCGAAGGGCAATGGCCCGGACAAGCCCTATATCCAGTCGGTGACCTGGAACGGCCGCCCCTGGACGAAGAGCTGGATCGACCATGCCACCCTCTCCAAGGGCGGCACCCTGTCCTTCACCATGGGGAACAAGCCGAACCCCGCCTTTGGCCGCGATCCCAAGGACCGTCCGCCGTCCTTCGACCACCTGCCCGCCTGATCCCTCCCGGAGCCAAATTGAAGATGACCGATTTCTCCCGCCGCGCCGTTCTTGCCTCCGGGCTGGTCGCCTCCGCCGCGCCCGCTTTCGCGCAAAAGGGGGCGGGTGCGCCCGCGCCTTACGGTGCGGTCCCCTCGGCGCGGCAGTGGCGCTGGCACCAGCGCGAGCAATATGCCTTCATCCACTTCGCGATGAACACCTTCACCGACAAGGAATGGGGTTATGGCGACGAAGACCCCAAGATGTTCAATCCGAGCGACTTCAGCGCGGACCAGATCGTCGGAGCGGCCAAGGCGGGGAACCTGAAGGGCATCATCCTGACGGCGAAGCATCATGACGGCTTCTGCCTCTGGCCGACCAGGCTGACCGAGCATTGCATCCGCAATTCGCCATACAAGAACGGCCAGGGCGATATCGTCCGCGAGATGTCGGACGCCTGCAAGCGCGCCGGGCTCGCCTTCGGCATCTATCTCTCGCCCTGGGATCGCAACCATCCCGAATATGGGCGGCCAGCCTATGTCGACTATTTCCGCAAGCAGGTGGTCGAACTCTGCACCGGTTACGGCGAGCTGTTCGAATTCTGGTTCGACGGGGCCAATGGCGGCGACGGCTATTATGGCGGCGCACGTGAGACGCGGCAAATCGACGCGCCCAAATATTACAACTGGCCCTCGATCATCGCATTGGTCCATCAGCATCAGCCCATGGCCTGCACCTTCGATCCGCTGGGCGCGGATATCCGTTGGGTCGGCAATGAGGACGGCATTGCGGGCGATCCCTGCTGGCCGACCATGCCGAACCACCCTTATGTCCAGTCGGAGGGAAATTCGGGCGTGCGCGGGGCTCCGCTGTGGTGGCCTGCCGAGACCAACACCTCGATCCGGCCCGGATGGTTCTATCATGCGGACGAGGATTCGAAAGCCCGCAGCCCCGAAAATCTGGTCGGCTATTTCGACACCTCGGTGGCGCGCGGCACCAACATGAACCTGAACCTGCCGCCCGACCGGCGCGGGCGCATTCCCGATCAGGACGTGAAGATCCTGAAGAGCTTCGGCGACGCGATCCGCGCCAGCTTCGCGACCGACCTGGCGCAAGGCGCGGTGGCCAGCGCCAGCCATGTGCGCGGCAAGGGGTATGAGGCCGCCAAGGTGCTCGACGGCCAGCGCGATACCTATTGGTCCGCGCCGGACGGCGTCACCACGCCCAGCCTGACGCTGGACCTGGCCCCGAACCGCAGCTTCGACCTGATCCGCATCCGCGAATATCTGCCGCTCGGGGTGCGCGTCACCCGTTTCGCAGTCGATGCGGAAGTGAACGGCCAGTGGCAGCAACTAGCCGAGCATGAGTGCATCAGCGCACAGCGGATCATCCGCCTGCCCCAGCCCATCACCGCCCGCCGTGTCCGCCTGCGCATCGTCGACGCGCCGGTCTGTCCGGCGATCAGCGAAGTGTCGCTGTTCAAGAGCGTCGCGCCGGTCCCCGTCCCCGCCATCGTGTCGAGCGACCCGACCGTGCTGGCGACGACCGACTGGACAATCGTCTCCGCCACCGCGCCGGGGGCCGAAAAGCTGCTCGACAACGACGCCAAGACGATCTGGAGCCAGCCCGCGCCGACGCCGGGCAAGCCGGCCAGCGTAACGGTCGATATGGGTCAGGTCCGCGACGTGGCGGGCTTCAGCCTGACACCGTCGCGCCAGGTCATGGTCGATGCTGCTCCACCGCGCGGCTATGTCGCGGAAACGAGCGTCGACGGCAAGAGCTGGGCCCCGGCAGGCTCGGGCGAGTTCTCGAACATCGCCTATGCGCTTTCCACCCAGCGCCTGCCCTTCACCAGCGTCCGGCCGGTCCGCTATCTGCGGCTGACCTTCGCCGAAATGTCCAAGCCCGCCGCCAAGCTGGCGATTGCGGGGATCGGCGGCTTCACCAAGCGGTAGGACCCGTTTCCTCCCCTGCAAGGGGAGGGGGACCAGCGAAGCTGGTGGAGGGGTGTCGCCCTCTCGATAGCACGACACCCCTCCGTCAGGCCTTCGGCCTGCCACCTCCCCTTGCAGGGGAGGAATGGGTTCATCGACCCCACACCCCCATAAAAATCCGCCGAAACGGGATGGCATTTGCCTTTTGTGCGTTGCAACATGACGCGACGCAGAAGGAGGTATGCCATGACCGACCGTCTCGAGCCCCATGCCCCGTCGCGCCCCCGCGTCGCCCTCGCGCTGCAAGGCGGCGGCGCGCATGGCGCCTATGGCTGGGGCGTGGTGGAGCGACTTCTGGACGAGGATATCGAGATCGTCGGGGTCAGCGGCGCCAGTGCCGGGGCGATCAACGGTGCGGCGGTCGTCTCGGGCTATGCGACCGAGAGCGCGGCCGGGGCGAAGGCGGCGCTGGAGCGGCTATGGGGTCATGTCGCCGATGCCTCCCCGCTCGCCCCGCTCGATGTCGGCGCGCTCGGCGGTCCGTTCTTCGAGCCGCTGCTGCGCCGGTCGCTGGACATCGCCAAGATATCCAGCCGCTATGTCGCGCCCTTCCTGCCCGGCGTGCGCGACATGCGCGCGCTGCGACAGGCGGTCGCGGAAAGCATCGACCTCGACCTGCTCGCCCGCCAGACGCGCCTGCCCTTCTATGTCGCGGCGACGCATATCGCGAGCGGATCGGCACGGCTGTTCACCGGCAAGGATGTGACACTCGACGCGCTGATGGCCTCGGCCTGTCTGCCCGAGCTGTTCGCGGCGGTGGAGATCGAGGGCGAGCAATATTGGGACGGCGGCTTTACCGCCAACCCCGCGCTGGAACCGCTGCTGACCGAGGCGATCGGCGCGACCGATATGATGATCGTCCAGATCACGCCCTTCACCGTCGAGGATGTCGGCGGCTCGGTCGGCGAGGTGATGCGCCGGGTCAGCGATATCAGCTTCAACGCCTGCCTGCGCCGCGACCTGCGCGCCCTGTCGGAGATTCAGGACGTCGCCCGCGCCGAAACTTCGCGCGATCCCCGGATGCGGGCGATCGCGCGGGTCAACCTGCACCTGCTGTCGCCGCCGCCCGAACTGGCGGGACCATCGGGGACGAGTAAGGTCGACACCCGCTGGTCGGTGCTACAGGATTTGCGCGAAATGGGTCGTGCGCAGGCCGAAGAGTGGCTGGCCGCCCATCGCAAAACGCTTGGCCGCGCGTCGTCCTTCAAGGGGCTGCCCGAGGACATGATGCGGCCCTGAACCGCTTTTTCATTTTTGATCGCTCCGGCGGAACACTGGCCGCGGGCACCTGTTGAGGCAGGCCGGGATAGCCCGACCAGCGACAACAGGACAGGAGCGCCCGACATGGCCAGGTTCCAAGGCAAGATCGTGATCGTCACCGGCGCGGCGTCGGGCATCGGCGAAGGCGCGGCCCGACGCTTTGCGCAGGAAGGCGCCACGCTGGTGCTGGGCGACACGGATGGCGCGGGCCTGCAGAAGCTGGCGGACGATCTCGCCCCTGCGACGGTTGCGACGCGGGAAACCGACGTGTCGCGGATGGCCGATTGCGAAGCGCTGGTCGCGCTGGCGATCGAGCGGTTCGGACGGATCGACATTCTGGTCAGCAATGCCGGGGTCGATCATCTCGGCAAACTCGATGAAGGCGACCTTTCGGCCTTTACCAAGGTCATCGAGACCGATCTTTACGGCGTGGTGCAGATGGCCCGCGCCGCGATCGAGCCTTTGCGTCGGTCGAAGGGCTGCATCATCAACATGTCCTCGGTCTCCGGGCTCGGCGGCGACTGGAATCATAGCTTCTATTGCGCGGCCAAGGGCGCCGTGGCCAACTTCACCCGCGCGCTGGCGATGGACGAGGCGGCGAACGGCGTTCGCGTCAATGCAGTCAATCCGTCACTGACCTACACCGCCCTGACGGCAGGCATGAAGGAACAGCCCGAGCTGATCGCCAAGTTCGAGGAGCGCATCCCGATGGGCCGTGGCGCGCAGCCCGGGGATATTGCGGGTGCCATCGCCTTCCTGGCGAGCGAGGACGCACGTTTCATCACCGGCGTGAACCTGCCCGTGGATGGCGGCCTGAGCGCATCCAATGGACAACCGCCGCTCAGCTGATTCCAGCACTATTGATATTGATCAAGAATACGGCGAGGAAAATGACGCCTGTGTCAATCGAATGCAATCTTTCCGCTATCCGATTGGGAGCCAATCAATATTTATAACGTTGTCGCTCCATAACGAAAGGGGCGAGATTGTTTATCCTGCATCTGGCACTTGGCGGGTGTCTGAAATCGCCACCTGTCCATTATGGCATTACGGCCGATACGGGCGGGCATATCGCCTATATTCTGGACGCTGCCGCCGCGCAGGCGAAGAATATTGATGCACATCAAGTCTCCATCGTCACCCGCCTCTTCGAGGAGCCGGGACTGCCGCTGGACCATGCCCGTGCCACCGAATGGCTTTCGCCCAAGCTGACCATCGACCGGATCGCCACCGCCAATCGCTGCTATCTGGAGAAGGACGCGCTGGCCGACGATCTCGCTGCCTTCACCGAAGCGTTCTGCGCGCATCTCGCCCGACTGCCGCGCCTGCCCGATGTCATCCACGCGCACTTCTCCGACGCCGCCGCCGTCGCGGCCGAGGCAAGGCTGCGCTTTGCCATTCCCTTCGTCTACACGCCGCATGCGCTGGGCATCGACAAGCGCCGCCATCACGGCCCGTCGCCCGCGCTGGATGGCCGCATCGCCGCAGAGCGTACCGCCATCGCCAGCGCCGATGCCCTGATCGTCTCGACCGAGGACGAGGCCGAGCGACAGGTTCATGCCTATGGCATCCCCGCTGGCGGACGAATCCACCGCATCGCGCCGGGCGTGCCGAACCATGAGGGCGGCCGACCCGGTCGCCCGACCCTCGCCGACCGGCTGGGCGAGTGGCTCGACGAGCCCACCAAGCCCATCCTACTCGCCATCGCGCGCCCTGTCGCCAAGAAGAATCTGGGCGCGCTTGCCCGCGCCTATGCCGCCTCGCCTGCCTTACGCGAGGCCGCCAATCTGGTCATTCTGGCGGGGCAGCATGACGGCCCCGGATCGACCGAGGAGCGCGCCGTGCTGGCCGAGTTGCTGGCGCTCGCCGACAGGCCCGAGCTTCGCGGTTGCTTCGCCCTGCCGCCACGGCATGACGGGCATGACGTCGCCGCCCTCTATGAGCGTGCAGCGGCGGGCGGCGTGTTCGTCAATGCAGCCCTTCACGAACCCTTCGGCCTGACCCTGATCGAAGCGGCGGCGGCGGGCGTGCCCGTGGTCGCCACCCGGCATGGCGGCCCCAGCGAGATCGTCGCCGCGCTGGGCCACGGCCTGCTGGTCGAGCCGCGCAACGAAGACGCCATCGCCGCCGCCTGCCTTACCATCCTGTCCGACCCCGACACCCATGCGCAGATGAGTGCGAATGGCCGGTCGGGGTCCACCCTCTATGCCTGGGACCGCTACGCCATGGAATCCACCGCGCTCTATGCCCATCTTCCGCGTACCCCCGGCCTGCTCGCCAGCGATATCGATCATACGCTGACCGGGTGTCGTGTGGGCGCGCATGACTTTGCGGCATGGCGTCAGGCGAGCGACCTGCCCTTCGTCGTCGCGACCGGCCGTTCCTTTGCGATGGCCCGGATCATCCTGTCGCAATGGGGCATTCCCGAGCCGGATGCCTTTATCACCGATGTCGGCACGCGCATCATGCTGAAGGGCCAGCGCGGATGGCAGGAATGCCCTGTCTTCGCCGCGCGTCTGGACGAAGGGTGGGACCGCAAGGCGGTGGTCGCCGCGCTCAAGCCGCTGCGCCTGCGCCCCCAGCCCCGCGATACGGCCGGGCCGCACAAGGTCAGCTATTTCGGCACGGCCGAGGATGCCGCGCGCGTCCGCGAGACGCTGTCCGAACAGGGGCTTTCCGCCAAGACCGTCTTCTCGCACGGTCGATTGATCGACGTGCTGGCGCCGCTGGGCGGCAAGGCAGCGGCGGTCGCCGCCTATGCCAAGCGGCTCGACCTGCCGATGGGCGCGTGCATAGCGGCCGGGGACAGCGGCAACGATGTCGACATGCTCGATGCCTGCGGCCATGCGATCGTGGTCGGCAATGCCGGGCATGAGCTGGCCGATCTGCCCGAGCGGGACGGGCTTCTCCGCGTCACGGCGCATCATGCCAATGGCGTGATGGAGGGGCTGGAGCGGCTGGGCCTGACCACGCCGATGCCGACCCAGGCGACGGCGGCGTGACGCGCCCCTTCGGCTATTTCGTCCATCACCAGGGGCGCGGTCATGCCGAACGCTGCGCCGCCATCCTGAACGCCCTGCCGCCCGAGCGCCCCGTCACGATCTTCTGCGCGCGCGACGATATTTTCCCAGCCCTGCCGCCGCAGGTCGAGATCGTCACCATCCCCTCCCTCTTCGAGCCGACCGGGCTGGAGGCGGGGACGATGGATGCGGTGCCGACGCCCGAGACATTGCACTGTGCGCCGCTCGGCTGGCCCGGCATCCGCCATGCCATGGCGGTGATCGCGGGCTGGTTCGACCGTGCCGACCCTGCGCTGATGATCTGCGACGTGTCCGCCGAGATCGCGCAGCTGGCGCGTATCTGCTCGGTCCCGCATGTGAAGATCCTCCAGCATGGCGACCGCAGCGATGCCGGGCACCGCGCCGCCTATGACGGTGCCGCCGGATTGCTCGCCGCGTTCGACGAGGCGCTGGCCCAGCCCGAATGGGACGCCACCATGCGCGCCAAGACCTGCTTCGTCGGCGGGCTGGGTGTCGACACCCGCATCCCCGAGCGCGAGCTGGCACGCCAGCGGATCGGCGTCGGCGCGGACGAGGAAATGATCCTGGTCCTGTCGGGCGGCGGCGGCGGCGGTTTCGCCCAGGCCCCGCTCGGTGTCGGCGCGCGCAGCCGCCCCGGTGCCCGCTGGATCACCATCGGCCCGGTCGCGCGCGACTGGCACGCCACCGAGCCCGCCAATATCGAACATCGCGGCTGGGTCGACAATCCGGCCGACCATGTGGCCGCCGCCGACCTCGTCATCGCCTCGACCGGCAACACCACCTGCCAGCAGATACTGGCCGCCGCGCGGCCCTGGCTCGCCATCCCCGAATGGCGCTATTTCGACGAGCAGCATCGCAAGGCGGAGGCGCTGGCCGCCGCCGGGGTCGCGTGCGTCCGTCCGCATCTGCCTTCCTCGGCCCAGGCCTGGACCGCCGCGCTGGCCGAGACCCGCAGCCAGCACCGCCCCGCCATACAGCGCGCGATGATCGCCGACGCGCCCGCCCAGACCGCCGCCGACTGGTTGGAGGCGCTGTCCGCACGGCTCTGGCCGATCGACCTCACCCACTCCCTTCCCCAATCCACCGGAGCCTCTTCATGATCTCGGTCGTCACGCTCGCCGGGGGCCGCCCCGAACATCTGCGCAACGTCGTGATCGGCCTGACCCGCCAGACGATGCTCCCCGCCGAGCTGATCGTCGCGGTCATCCAGGACACGCCCTATGACCTGCCGGAGGCCCCCTTCCCGATCCGCCAGATGATGGTGTCCGGCCCGCGCCTGCCGCTGGCGACCGCACGCAATGCGGCGGCCGAGGCGGCGGTCGGCGACAAGCTGGTCTTCCTCGACATGGATTGCATCCCGACCCCCGACCTGCTGGCCGATTATGATCGCTATCTGGATCAGGAAGACGGGCTGCTGATGGGCGAGGTCATGTACCTGCCCGGCGGTGCGACGGCGGGCGACTGGCGGTATCAGGATTTCGCCGAGGTCGCGGTGCGCCACTCCGACCGGCGCGGACCGCCGCCGGAGGGGATCGAGCGGTGCGCGGATTATCGCTGCTTCTGGTCGCTCAACTTCGCGATGCGTCGTGACACCTTCCTCGGCACCGGCGGGTTCGACGAGCGCTATGCGGGCTATGGCGGCGAGGACACCGATTTCGGCAAGGTGGTGGACAAGGCGGGCGTGCCGATCGCCTGGATCAAGGGCGGGCTCGCCTATCATCAATACCACCCGCATCACATGCCGCCGGTCCACCATATCGACAGCGTGGTGCGCAATGCCGAATTGTTCGAGGCGAAATGGGGCTATCGCACCATGGGCCACTGGCTGCACGCCTTTCGCCTGATGGGCCTGATCGACGATACGCCCGGCCGCCCGATCCAGATCCTGCGCCGCCCCGATAAGGACGACCTCGCGCTAACCGGGCAGCAGAGCCACCAGCCCTATGCCAACACCGCCAGCGTCATCCGCCTGCTGGAGGAGCGCGCCGCCGGCGCCTGCGTCGCGGCATGAGGATCGCACTGCTCGCCCATGTCCGCCAGCCCATCCGCCAGCCTTTCCTGGGCGGCATGGAGGCGCATGGCTGGTATCTGGCCGAGGGGCTGGCGGCACGGGGGCATGAGGTGGTGCTGTTCGCCAGCGGCGACAGCGACCCGCGCTTCACCCTCGATCCGGTCCTGCCGGTCCATTACGAAGCCGTCTTCCCCTGGGCCGAGCATCGCGGCAAGCCCGAACTGATCGCGCATGTCGATGCGGGCTATGCCGCCGCCTGCGACCGGATCGCGCGCGGCGGGTTCGATGTGGTGCACAATAACAGCCTGCACCGTTTCCCGCTGGAGCAACGCCGGACCGCGCAAGTGCCGACCGTCACCTCGCTGCATGTGCCGCCTTATGACGCGCTCCATCATTTCGTGACGATCAGCCCCAGCCCGACCCATAGACTGACCGTCACCTCCGCCCGCCAGTTGCAGGCCTGGTGGCCGAACGGCGCGCCGCCCGAAGCCTCGGTGCTGCACAATGCTATCGACCCCGACGCCTGGCCCTTTGCCGAGCAGGGCAATGGCGAGGCGGTGTGGTGCGGGCGGATCACCCCCAACAAGGGCACGCACCTCGCCATCCGCGCCGCGCGGGAAGCGGGCGTCGCGCTGACCCTGTTCGGCGCGGTCGAAGACCCGGACTATTTCGCCGCCGAGGTCGAGCCGTTGCTGGGCCATGGCATCCGTTATGGCGGGCATCTGGACGGCGCAGCGCTGGCGCAGGAACTGGGTCGGGCCTCGGTATTTCTCTTCACCCCCTGCTGGGACGAACCGTTCGGACTGGTGGCCATCGAAGCGATGGCGTGTGGCCTGCCGGTCGCCGCGTTCGATGCAGGTGCGGCGCGCGAAGTCGTCGGCGAGGCCGGATGCATTGCCCCTGCCGGGGATGTCGCCGCGCTGGCCGACGCCCTGACCCGCGCCATGGCCATTCCGCGCAGCACCGCCCGCCGCCGGGTGGAGACGCATTTCGCCCGCGACCTGTGGCTGGACCGCTGCGAAGCGCTTTACGCCAGCGTGCGCGGTGCTTTGCCGAGCGCCATCGCGGCGTGAGCGAGGATGTGATCGCAGGCCAGCGAAAGGCGCTGCTCGACCTCTATCGTCGTCACGTCACGTCGGGGGAGCCCTATGCGCTGGTCGATTTTCCCGATCATCCCAATGTGGGCGACAGCGCGATCTGGCTGGGTGAGATCGCCCTGCTCCACGCGGTCGGCGCGGGCGATCCGGCCTATATCTCCCGCTGGGATGATTTTGACGAAGCGGCCTTCCGCGCCGCCTGTCCGAGCGGGCCGATCCTGATCCATGGCGGCGGCAATCTGGGCGACATCTGGCCGCATCATCAGCATTTCCGCGAATATCTGATCGCGCGTTTTCATGATCGTCGGATCGTCCAGCTGCCCCAGTCGATCCACTTTCGCGACGAAGCCCATCGCAACCGCTTCGCCGCACTGGTCGACAGCCACCCGGATTTCCACCTCTATGTCCGCGACACGGTCAGCCTCGACCTGGCACGCAAGTATTTCACCTGCCCCAGCACGCTCGCCCCCGACTCCGCCTTCGGTTTGGGCAGCATCGAGCGACCAGCCTTGGCGGATTGCCAAGTGCTGATGCTGCTGCGCTCCGACGCCGAACGTGCCGCCCGCGACGACGCGCCATTGCTGGCCCTTACGGATACGGTAGCGCTGGACTGGCTCGACGAACCCCCAGTCGACGCGTCCGCTCCGACCGGCCGGGCACGGGAGCGTGTCGAACGCGGGCTGAAACTGCTCGCTCGCGGCGAGCGGATCGTCACCGACCGGCTGCACGGCCATATCCTGGCCCTGCTGCTCGGTATCCGCCACGTCGTGCTGGACAATGACTATGGCAAGGTCGGCGCCTATATCGCGGCCTGGACGGCGGAAAGTCCGCTCGTCCGGCAGGCGCGATCCGCGCAGGAGGCCGCGGAGCTGGTCGCGGGATGATCGATTTCAGCCTGCTGATCTGCACCCGCAACCGCAGCCGGAGTCTCGCCGCCACGCTCGCCTCAGTCGATGCTGCCGCCCGGCATCCGGGCAGCGGCGCGATCGAGCTGATCCTGGTCGACAACGGTTCGACCGATGCCACAGCGGCGGTGATCCGACACTGGGCGACCGATCGGCCCTTTACAGTTCGCTTATTGTCCGAGCCGCTGCCCGGCCTCGCCCGCGCACGCAACGTCGCGCTTCGGGCGGCACGGGGGCGGATCATTGCGATGACCGACGATGACTGCGTGCTGCATCCCGATTACTTCGCGCATATGGCCCGGGCCTTTGCCGGACAGCCCGCCCCCGTCATCATCGGCGGACGTATCCTGCGCGGCGATCCCGCCGACCTAATGCTGACCGTCAAACTAGAGGATCACCCGATGATCGCGGAGCCGGACAGCTTTCCCGGCGGCTTCGTCATGGGCGCCAATCTGGCCTTCACCGCCGACGTCGGCCGCATGGTGGGGCCGTTTGACGAACGGTTCGGGGCGGGTGCGCCGTTCCGCGCCGCCGAGGATACCGATTTCCTGCTGCGCGCCCAAGCGCTGGGCATAGCGATCCGCTACGACCCCGGCTTCGTGGTCGACCATTATCACGGCCGCCGCCGGGAGGACGAGGCCGTCGCGCTGCTGGCGGGATACGGCTTTGGCGACGGGGCGCTCTACGCCAAGCACATGCTGACCTACCGCCGGGTCCGCCGCTGGATGGTGCAGGACGTCCGCAACCTGCGCGATCGCTTTGCCGGGCCGGTGCCCACGATCCGGCACTTCCACGCCTTTCGCCTGCGCCATGTGCTGGCGGGCTTCGCGGCCTATACCCGCGCGGCGATCAGAAATCCGCGCTCAGCCTGACCCCCACGGTGCGCGGCCGCAGCGGCGTCGAGACATTGCGCCGCCCGAGCAGGAACGGATTGCCATAAGCGAAGCGATTGCCTCGCTCGTCGAGCAGATTGTCGAGCGTCAACGCCAGGGCATAGCCGCCCCTTTTTGCGGTCAGCCCCAGATTGGCGACGCCATAGCCGCCCTGGCGCACGTCGAACGTGTCGCCCACCCCCAGCACCGAGGGGCCGACAAAGGCCACCTCGCCGCGCGTCGACAGGATCGTATCGTGCCCGAGCGCGACGTCGCGAACCACGCCGACACGCGCCGAGATGCTGGGGGTCTCGGGCAAGCGGCGGTTGCGGGCGCGGCTGAGCGCGGCGGTGGAGCCCATGACCTCATTGTCGGTGACGAACACCGCGCCGGTCAGGTGCCAGTCCCGCTGCGGCACCCATTCGACCCAGCCCTCCAGCGCATCGACCCGCGCATCGCCGATATTGCTCGTGATGGGCTGGCCCGCCCGGTTGAGCAGATCGGCCTGGATCGCGCTCCAATGCGCATGGGACAGGCTGACCGATGCCGACACGCCCGTAGCACCGCGCCGGACATGGCGCAGCCCCGCCTCGACCATCTGGATCGAGTCGGACTCGAAGTTCGCGACCCGCCCGATACCCGCCGCCACCGCCAGACCACCGGTGCGGAAACCCGATTGATAGCGGCCGAATGCGGTCCACTCTCCACCCAAAGCCCAGGAAAAGCCAAAGGTCGGATCGACCCGCGTGGTCGAGCGCCCGCGTACGAAATTCTTCGATCGCGGCGTGATCGACGGCTCGCCATCGACCCGCGCGGCGGTGACGCGCCCGCCGAGCGTCAGCCACAAGCGGTCGGTCAGCGGATGCGTCGCCTCGCCGAAAACCGCGCCGCTGCGCGTGACGTTGGTCACGCCGATCACCGGCCTCACGCCCTGACGGATGGTCAGCGAACGCCCCATCACCGACTGGTCGGACACCAGATTGACGCCGACCACCCACGACCCGCCGCCCGCCAACCGCCGCGACAGGCGGCTTTCGTGCGAGAACAGGGTCTTGCTGCTGTTCAGCTGATAGGATTCGTGCGGCAGGACCGCGCTCGCATCGAACTGCTCGAACGACGCGCCGCCGACCAGACCGGTGGCGGACACGAATTGCAGCCCGCTCGCCCAATGCTTGGACAGGAGCAACCGCCCGAACCGCATGTCGCTCCAGGACGGCTGGGGAATCGCCGATCGGCTGGCGAGCACATCCTCGCTCAGCACATATTGCGCATCGCGCGACACGATCGACTGGGTCCCGCCGCCCAACTCCGCGTGCCAGCCGCCCCCGACGTCCCAAAGCAGGGTGCCGCGCAATCCGCTGGTCAGCACGCGGTTGATATTGGTCGTCTTCGTCCGCAGATTATCGATATAGCCGCCATCGACCGCGTGATAGCCGACCAGCCGGACACCCAGCGTGTCGGGCAACAAAACCTTGTTGGCCACCGCCGCCATGTCGTTGCTGGGCGCGCCGCCCCCGGTCAGCGCGCCGCCCCATTCGATCCGCCCGCCATCCTGCGTAAGCGACACCGGATTGGAGGTCAGCCGGACGATCCCCCCGATCGCGCCCGAACCGTGCAGCGCGCCTTGCGGCCCCTCGGCGATCTCGACTTCGCCGATGTCATAGAGTTTCAGGCCCGGATCAGGCCCGGCAAAGGCGATCTGTACCTCATCCAGATAGAGGCTGGCGGTCGACTCCGTCGCGCCGTTGAAGCTGCTGTCGGCGATGCCGCGAATGAACAGCTTGTTGCGCCCAGGACCGAGCGCGGTCGTCTGCAGGATCGGCGTCTGGCCTGCGACATCGCTGAGGTCGATCGAACCGTTGGGCAGCGTCACCCCGCGCCCGACCACCGACACGCTGCCGGGATAGCGGGCCAATTCGGTGCCCTGCTTGCTGGCGGTCACGATGATATCGCCGGTCGCGCCGGAAGGTGCCGGCGACCGGGCGGGCAGAGGACGACGCACCGGCACGGGCTGCGGCGACCCGACGATCCGGAAGCTGGCGGCATCGACCGCCACTGCGCGGTAGCCGGTGCCGCGCAGCAGCTGCGCCAAGGCCCGCGCGGGCGCGGCATGGGTGGTCAACGTGCGGGTGCGAACCTCATGCAGGCGGGGATCGGTGGCGACGACGGTGATCCCCCCCTGTCGCGCCAGTTCACGCAATGCGAAGTCGAGCGTCGCCGGGGCGATGACGATCCGGCGGGACGCCCCTACGCTGGTGGTTTGCGCCCGACCGGCGACAGGCAAGGCGAGGGCGGCCACGACCAACAGGCCGCGTTCAATGAACCCCGTCCGACGCCCGCAAAATCCAGTCCCCACCGCTCTGGCGCCACTCCGCTCCGATCAGCTTCGCAAGACGTGGAACATCCCGGCTGGCGTCGCCCGTCACCCGGACCAGCCCGGTGACGCTGCGTTTCGCCAACGGCCCCTCCACCGCGATCCGCATGCCATAGGCGGATTGCAATCGTGCAGCAATCGTGTCGACCGTATCGCCGTCGAGGTCCAGCAGGCCGCGACGCCACCCCCCGACCATCGCCGGATCGACCTGCACGCGGCGCAGGCTACCCTGCGCCTCGTCCAGCCGTGCCCCCTGCCCGGCGGTCAGCTGCATCGTCTGGCCCCGGGGAGCGAGCGCGACCGCCCCTTCCGCGACAGTCACGTCCAGCCGAGCCCCCTCACGCCGGACGTTGAACACGGTCCCCATGTCGCGGATCGACACATCGCCCGAGCGGAGTTCGAAAGGAGCGGAGGCGTCGTGGCGAACGCGAAACAGCGCCTGCCCGCTTTCCAGCGTCGCGACCCGCGTGTCGTTGCGGTCGAGCCGAAGCCGCGATCCCCCCGCCAGTTCGACCTGCGTACCGTCGTTCAGCGCGATGGCCCGCGTCTCGCCTGGCCTGGTCTGCTCGATCCGGATGTCGGGGCGCGAATGCATCAGCACCGGCCCCGCCATCAGCGCGACGGCCGCCGCGACGCCGCCCATCAGCCACCAACGACCCCACCCCCTGTTGTCGTTGGCGGCCACCGGCGTTTCGGCGATGACGGATTCCGGCGCGCCCACCGGCTCGGCCAGCAGAGCATCGGCCATCGCCACCACGTCATAGGCGCGCGCGTTGGCCGGGCTGTCCTCCAGCCAGGTCGCAAAGGCATCCCATTCGGCCGCGCTCATATCGCGCTGCCGGACGTGCCAGTCGATCGCCTGTTCCTCCCGCGTCACTCGTCCCCGCTCCTTCCACTGTCAGGACGACGCCAACGCGTCCGATCCGCACCCTCGGCATCACGATTTTCTTGCAAAAATTGATAGGCGCGGCGCAGCAGCTTTTCGACGGCACTCACCGTGATGCCCATCTGCTCCGCAATGTCGCGTTGCGGCCGTTCCTCGAAGCGGAACAGGGTGAAGGCCTCGCGCATCCGGTCGGGCATCCGCGCGATCAGCGCATGCGCCTGGGCCAGTTCGCTGCGGCCCGAGGCGATCCGTTCGGGATCGGCATATTCGGCGGATTGCGGCTGCACCTCTTCCCACGCGCCGTCCCGCACGCCGCGCCGGGCGGCGGCGATACGGCGGTCGGTCGCCAGATTGGTCGCCATGCGGCAGAGAAAGGGAATGGGCTGATCGATCAACGTGGCGTCGAGCCCGGAAATGCGCAGCCAGAGGTCCTGAAGCGCATCCTCCGCCTCGTCAGGCGAGCCGAGCCGGGCGGCCAGCAGGCGACGCAGCAGCGGGCGCGCCTCCATGAACCGGCCTTCCAGACCCTGATTACTCAAAGACCGCCCTCGTATCAGGCGGCGAAGGCCAGCCCGCGTTGTGCCGCCATGTCAGACACCGAAACGGCGCGCAAGACATCGGCTTCATCGCGCCGCGCCGCCGCGATCGCGTCACCCGAGCGCTTGCCCGCACCGGGATGGCACATCACCAGATGCTCCGCCCCGCCATGATCCAGGAAACGCGGCAACGCCTCGGCAAAGCGGCCGTCAAAGCCGTAATGCCCGGCAAAACCCCGGTTGCAGTGCAGCCCCGCCGCCTCCGCCGCACGGGTCAGCCCGCGCGAGTGATAGGCGCTGCCGATCGCCTTGCCGCGCCAGGGTCGCCCGAGCAGCCCGACCAGCCGGTCCTCGCAGGTCCGCACCCAGGCACCGGGCGCACGCCGCCGTGTGATCGCCAGCACGATCGGGCGGACGCCGGGAAGCGCGTGCGAATGCTGGTGCCCGTCGACAAAGGCGGGCGGACGGCCCATCGCCGCCTCGAACCGGTCGAACTGCGCCTCGACCTCGCGGTTGATCTCGGCGGGGTCGAGTTGTCCGCGCGATGCCAACCGCGTCAACGGATCGATCCCCGGCATCACCCCGTCCTGAGTAAAGCCATTGGGATGGATCGGCGCTTCCTCGGTCAGGGTCAGATGCAGGCCGATCTGCGCTGTCTGAGGCATGGATTGCAGCATCACGCTATCCTCCATCCAATTCGGACGAAGGGTCATGCAGCTTGTCGCGTTCAGTTTTCCCGAGCGCAGCAGCTCGGCGATGACCAGACTGTCTTCGGTGGAAAAGGCGAAATCGTCAGCGCAAAGAATAAGCCGGTTCACCCACGACTCCCGCCAGATGCTGATAGGCCTTTTCGCGCATCCGCTCGGTGGTGAGCCGCCGGGCGCGCAGTCGCTTCGCGAGGAAATCGTAGAAGAACCAGTCCCCGGCGAACGGCGCGGCGATGCTGTAGACCAGCCGCTCGGTCAACGTCCAGCGGATCGACTCCCGGTCACGCTCGCGGTCGGAGGGGACGCACCAGAAGCCGTCGGCATAGGCCATGGTCCCGTGGCGCATGACGCGGTGGATGACCTCGTGATCCTCCAGCACGTAGTTCCATTGGCGCGAGTCGAAACCGCCCGCCGCCTTCAGTGCCTCGGTGCGGAACGCTTGGCCCGCGCCGCCCGCATGGCACTGGCGCGGCAGGCAGCGCGCGGCCAGTCGGATCGCCGCGGACTCGCGGCGACGCTCCGCCTCGCCGTCCTTCGGCGCGATAAAATAGGCCCCGGCCACGACGCAGCCCGGCCGCTCCAGCAGGTTTTGCGCCTGCGCCAGATAGTCGGCCGGGTAATAGGTATCGGCATCGCAGGTCGCGACGAAGCGCGTGTGCACATGGTCGAGGCCCAGGTGCAGCGCGTTGATCTTGCCCGGCAGGCCCTGGTGCAACAGGATATGGTCGAGGCCCAGACGCTCGCAGGTCTCGGTCGCCACCCGCGCGCTGGCGTCGAGCGAGCCATTGTCGACCAGCACCAGACGGAAGCGCACCGTCTGCGCCGCCAGGCTTTCCAGCGTTCCCGCCAGATCGCGTTCTTCGTTGAAGAAGGGCACGACCACGGTCCAGCACGGCGCGACATAGCCGCCCGCGCGTTCCGTCTTCCCCGCCTGGGCCCAGGCTCTGGCATTCCGCCAAGCCGCGCCTTCCGCATCGAGCAGCATCAACCCACCCCGCCCATAAACGACCAAACAACCCCGTTGCCGAAGCCCCCCGCCCGGCGGCGCCAGGCGCCACAACCGGGGTGTTTCATGGGCTAAGACGCCGCGCCCCCCGCCCAACCGGACATGGTGGTTAAAAATTTTTTCAGGCGGGCCGGAACCATGTCGATTTTCTTTGCCGAAGCGCCTTCTTCGATGACATGGGCGGGCCGCACCGGGCCGGTCGTTCTGCCCGTCACCCATCCTCCAAACTGGTTCGTGATGACGGAAATGACGCCCGCCCGCCCCGCTTATTCGATGCCGTCCGGGCTTAGGCTGAGGCCGAACCGCCCGATCGGTGCGGCGCTGGTTCTGCTGGTCTTTGCGGTGCTGACCCGGATGCGCGACTTCGGCAATCCGGTCGCGCATGTCGACGAGCAATATTATCTGCTGGTCGGCGACCGCATCCTGCACGGCGCGCGGCTCTATATCGACCTTTGGGACCGCAAACCGCCGGGCCTGTTCCTGCTGTTCGCCGGGTTCCGGCTGCTGCCCGGCGACGGATTCTTGGCTTATCAGCTGATCGGCACCGCCTGCGCCGCCGCGACCGGCTGGTTGATCTGGCTGGCAGCGCGGCGCATGGGACTGGGCTTCCAAGCCGGATTGGCGGCGGGAGCGGCCTATATCCTGTGGCTGCCGTTGCTCAGCGGGGGAAGCGGCCAGTCGCCGGTCTTCTACAATCTGGCGATGACCGCCGCCGCCGTCCTGACGCTGGAACTGCCGCGTCTGGCCGAACGGCGCGCGGTCGGGGCGATCGTCGTCAGCGGCGCGGTCGCCTGTCTGTTGGCGGGGATCGCGATCCAGATCAAATATACGCCTTTGGTCGAGGGGGCGTTCTTCGGCCTCGCGCATTTCTGGTATCTCTGGCGGGCGCGGCCGAGCGTCGTGGTCGTGCTTCTCGCGGCGCTGGCGTGGATCGCGCTGGGGCTGCTGCCGACAGCGCTGGTCATGCTGTATTTCTGGCAGGGCGATGCGGCGGCGTTCGACGCCTTCTGGTTCGCCAATTTCACCTCGATCACGCTGCGGCGCGGTTATCCGGCGGCCAAGATCATCGGACGCCTGGCCGGGATCGGGGGGCAGCTGCTGCCGCTGGTCGCCTGCGCGGTCTATGCCTGGCGCAAGGGGCCTAGGCATCCGGCGCTGACGCTGACCCGCATCTGGCTGGGTTTCGCGCTGATCGCCTTTGCGATGATCGGGGCGTTTTTCGACCATTATGCCCTGCCGCTGGTCGCACCGCTGGCGCTCGCCGCCGCGCCCGCCTTTGCGCTGCGGCGAAGGGCAGTGGTCGCGGTCTTCGTGATCGGCGCGGGGCTGTTCGTCTTCCACTCCGCAACCAACGATCCGAGCGAGGGCGACGGCATCCGCCGCATGGCGCGGGTGATGGCGGCGGTGGACGGGCGCGAATGCCCCTATGTCTTTGCGGGCGATTCCAGCCTCTATCACCTGTCGGGCGGATGCATCCCGACCGCTTATGCCTTCCCCTCCTCGCTCGCCTATGAAGCGGAGCGCGGGGCGATCGGGATCGACGAGGCGGCCGAGGTTGCGCGCATCCTCGCCCGCCGTCCGCCAGCGATCGTGACGATGGACGATCCCTTCTCGCCCTGGAACGCGGCCACCCAGGCGCAGGTCGCAAAGGCGCTCGCGGTGGATTATCGCCCGGTCATGAAGATCCCGCGCGAGGAGCGGCACGAGCTGCTCTATGTTCGTCGCGACCTGCCCGTTCCGCCTGCGGAATAAAAGACACGGCCGAGGTTGTTTTCGCCCCCGCCGCGCCCCATCTCCCGCGCCGGATAATGCTGGAGCGAAAAGCCAATGAGCGACGAATCCTATACCCCGCCCGCGATCTGGACCTGGGAAAAGGAAAGCGGCGGACGCTTCGCCGCCATCAATCGCCCGGTCGCGGGTGCAACCCATGACAAGGAGCTGCCGGTTGGCCAGCACCCGCTCCAGCTCTATTCGATGGGCACGCCCAACGGCGTCAAGGTCACCATCCTGCTGGAGGAATTGCTCGCTGCCGGTTATGCGGGGGCGGAGTATGACGCCTGGCTGATCAGCATTTCGGACGGCGACCAGTTCGGCAGCGGCTTCGTCGCGGTCAATCCCAATTCCAAGATCCCCGCACTGGTCGACCGGCGGGGCAGCGAGCCGCTCGCTATCTTCGAATCCGGCGCGATCATGGTCCATCTGGCCGAGAGCTTCGGCGCGTTCCTGCCGACCGAACCGGCGGCCAGGGCGCGAGTCCTGTCGTGGCTGTTCTGGCAGATGGGCAGCGCGCCGTTCCTGGGCGGCGGTTTCGGCCATTTCTATGCCTATGCCCCGGTGAAGATCGAGTATGCCATCAACCGCTATGCGATGGAGGCCAAGCGCCAGCTCGACGTGCTGAACCGCCAGCTGGAGCATAATGCGTTCGTTGCTGGCGACGAATACAGCATCGCCGACATGGCGATCTGGCCCTGGTACGGCCAGCTGGTGCTGGGCGACCTCTACAATGCCGCCGAGTTTCTTCAGGTGCAGGACTATACCCATGTCCTGCGCTGGGCGCGCGAGATCGCGGCCCGGCCTGCGGTGAAGCGGGGACGGATGGTGAATCGCACGATCGGCGAGCCGTCCGAGCAGCTGCGCGAGCGCCACGACGCCAGCGATTTCGAGACGAAGACGGCCGACAAGCGGGGGTGACACTAAAATCCTCCCCGCTCGCGGGGAGGTGGCAGTCCGAAGGGCTGACGGAGGGGGATCTCCGCGAAGGGCGTCATGTGCCGCACTCCCCCTCCACCATGCTACGCATGGTCCCCCTCCCCGTGCCGGGGAGGATTTGAACGTGACGCCCGCATGTCATCTGCCGCGAATGGCTTGATCCCTGCCGCCGTCTGCGCCTTAAGTCCCCGCCATGCTCCCTCGCCTTCCTTTCCCTCGCCCGCTGATGGTGCTTGCCCTTGCGGCGGCCGCCCTGGTCGAAAGCCCGCTCTGCGCCGCCGACCCCGCGCCCTTCGACCTGCCGGGGCCGGGATTGCGTATCTCGGTCACGCGCGGCGACCGGACCCTGCCCATCGCCGAGGTGCCCAACCTCGCCACCGGCGACAAGCTGACGATCGAGGCGGACCTGCCGCGCGACCAGCGAGCCCATTATATCCTCTTCTCCGCCTTTCTCAGCGGCGCGACCAATCCGCCGCCCAAGGACTGGGTGAAGTCGGCCGAAACCTGGAAGCCCAAGGACAAGGATCGCCGCCTGACCCTGACCGTGCCCAAGGGCGCCCGGCAGATGGCGCTGTTCCTGGTGCCGGAAACGGGCGGCGCATCGGGCACCATCGTCGATGCGGTGCGCGACCGGCCGGGCGAGTTCGTCCGTGCGGTGCAGGACCTGAACCAGGCCTCGCTAGACCGTTCGCGGCTGAACGCCTTTGTCGCGGCGATCCGCGCACAGGAAAACAGCCACCCCGAGTTCCTGCGCACCCTCGCGCCCGCTCTGTCGAACAGCCTGGCGATCAAGCTGAACGCCGACTGCCTGGCCAAGGTGATCGAGTTGCAGGCGGCCTGTCTGCTCGAAAACCAGGAAAATCTGGTGCTGGCCGACATCCATAGCAGCTCGATGACCGACACGCTGATCGGCGCGCCGACCGATCTAGCCTTGCAGGTCAGCTATACGCGCGAGGCCGGACTGGGCTATTACAGCCCCTATATCGCCGTCGTGCGCGACATCGCGCGGGTGTTCGGCGCGTTCGGCAATCCGCAGTTCGGCTATCTGCCGACGCTGGCGACGCGCGACGGGGAACGGATGTCGCTCCTGCTCAACGCAGCCCCCTCCTTTGCCAAGCCCAAATCGGTACTGGTCGCCGCCATGCCGGCGATCGACGCGGTCAGCCCGCCGCGTTTGCGCGTCACCGGCGACGTGCCGCTGTGTGGGGCGCGGCCGGGCCTGGTCCTGCCGGTCGAGGGCGCGCCGCTGATCTACTCGACCGCGTTCGCACGCAACATGACGGTGTCGATCACCACCGCCGACGGCAAGCGGATCGACCTGCCCGTTCGCGCGCGCGCCGATCGCGGGGGTTATGTTCTGAGCGATCCGCTGCCTGCGGGGGCGCTGTCGGGCAAGGTCTCGGCCAAGCTGCACGGCGACTGGGGCTTCGACAGTTTCGAGGGGCCGAACTTTACCCTGCAATTCCCCGGCAGCGGCGACTGGCGTGCGGATGATGGCGGCCAGAGCCTGGTTGTCGGTCGCGACAACAGCGTCGCGCTGACCGGCCCGGCCGCTGCCTGCGTAACCGGCGTGACGATGCGCAGCGGCTCGGGCGCGCCGCAGCCCGTGCCCTTCACCCTGCGCGGAGCGGACGGAATCAATGTCACCCTGCCGCTGAAAGCGGCGCGGGCGGGCGAGGTGACGCTGGAGGTGCAGCAGATCGGCGACGCCACCCCGCGCTCGGTCGCCTTGCGCGCCTTCTCGCCCGCCAGCCGGATCGACACGGTGACGCTGGCCAAGGGCGATCGCTTTGCCACGCTGACCGGGCAAAGGCTCGACGAAATCGCCGGGATCGAGATCGGCGATGTCCGCCTCTCCCCCGATGGCCTGACGCGCGAGGGCGATACCGACCGGCTGGTCGTCACCGCCGCCGATGGGCGCCAGCCGTCGGGTACCAGTGCGAAGATCAGGCTGACCGACGGACGCACCCTATCGGTGCCGATCACCGCCGCGCCGCCGCGTCCCTCGGCCACGCTGATCGCCCGCAGCCTGACGCCCAAGGCGGCGGCGGGCGCGGTGACGCTGGCGACCAAGGACGAGACGATCCTGCCCGACAATAGCCGCCTGACCTTCTCGGTCCGCGCGGGCGACGGCACCCGGCTGGCCCCGACCGACGCGATCGAGGTCGCCACCAACGATGGCAGCGCCTCAGTCACGCTGGAGGGCGGACGCGACGTGCGGCTGTCCTCGCCCGATATCGCGGTGGCGACACTCGACCCGGCGCGGCTGGGTCCAGCGGCGGCGGGGGGCTTGCGCTATCGGATCGTGCGTGGTGGCATCAAGGGCGACTGGAGTCCGCTGGCCACGCTGGTCCGGCTGCCGGGGATCGACGCGATCACCTGTGCCGCCGATGGGTGCCAGATGGCCGGGCGCGACCTGTTCCTGATCGACCGGGTGGCGGCGAGTGCCGACATGGCCGGGGCGGTGAATGTTCCGCCGGGCTTTACGGCGTCGCGGTTGGCGGTGCCTCAGGCGCAGAATGGGTCACTGTACGTGACGTTGCGGGATTCGCCGGGAGTGGTGTTTACCTTGGCGCAGAAGTCATAGGGTTTCCCCTGGCCTTCGACTTCGCTCAGGCTGAACGGAGGTTGGGGTTTTGGGGCCTTGTACCGAAAGCCGTTCACGCTGAGCGAAGTCGAAGCGCACGCCCCTACCCCGGCCACGAAAACCGGATATTGTCCTCCCGCAAACCCTCCAGCACCACCGGCACTCCGCCCGAGCGGATCATCCATTCCAGCCGGTGGTCGCGATATTCGCGCCGTCTCCCGCCGCTGCGATAATGGTCGGCGGCCTGCGCCATATGCGCCGCCGCCGCGTCGAACTCGGCAAAGGTCTCCGCGACCGCAGGCCGCGCCGAAACCCGCTCATGCCACTGCGCCAGCGGCGATCCCGCCACCGGTCCGAGCCCGTAATGGACCGAGCGGTTGACCATCGGCGCCACCGCCGCATCGGCCCGCCCGAACGTCTCGCCGCCGAACCACGGCGCATCGCCCAATCGCTTCGTCAGCCACGCCTGAAGCACCCGCGTGTCGGTCGCCGCGACATGGCGCATATCGTCCGCCAGCGCCCCCTCGGCCCGGCGGAACCACAGGATCTCGCCATAGCCCCAGTTCACCGCCTCATATTGGCTGTCGGCAATCTCCTCGATCTCGCGCTGGCGGGCGCGGACGAGCGGGTCGTGCGGCATCAGCGGCGTTTCGGGCCAGCGTTCGTCGAGATAATCGAGGATGATCGTCGATTCGAAGATCGACTGGCCGCCCTCGACGATCAGCACCGGCACTTCGGTCCGGGGATTGGCGGCGGCGAAGGCGGTATCCTGCCGCCCCGTTCCGAAATCATCCGGCAGCATGCGGGTAAAGGCGATGCCCTTTTCGCGCAGCGCGATCTTCACCTTCTGCCCATAGGAAGACAGCGGATGATCGTAGAGGATCACGCCGCCGCGCCGTCCCGCCGTTCGAGCGCCAGACGCAGGGCGTGCACCTCGGTCTTCAGGGCCTTGAGGTCATCGACCTCCATCCCCGACCGGGCGATCAGCTCCTCGCCCAGGCAGCCGCACCGATCCCGCATCTCGCGCCCGGCGGGGGTCAGGCTGACCCGCACCTGCCGCTCGTCCTGCGCATCGCGTTCGCGCACCAGCAGCCCGGCGGTCTCCAGCCGCTTGACCAGCGGCGTGACCGTGCTGGACTCCAGCGACAGGCGATGCGCGATCGCACCGATCGTGCGCCCATCCTCCTCCCACAGGACATGCAGCGCCAGATATTGCGGATAGGTCAGGCCAAGCTGGTCGAGCATCGGCTTGTAGCTTCGCTGGATCGCCATGTTGGCGGCATAGACCGCAAAACACAGCTGTTCGTCGAGCGGCCATGGGGCCGACATTTGCCATCTCCCTTTAGGGTGAAATGTATATCACGATAAAAGAAGCGCTGGACAAGTCCGTTCCGCCACCCCATATATGTATTGCGATAAATAATATCGGAGACACTATCATGACGATCGACGTGAAGTACCAGACCCAGGCGCGTGCCACGGGTGGCCGTGACGGCCAGGCGAGCACCCCGGACGGCACGCTCGACGTCAAGCTGTCGACGCCCAAGGAACTGGGCGGCGCCGGCGGCGACGGCAGCAACCCGGAGCAGCTGTTCGCAGCGGGCTATTCGGCCTGCTTCATCGGCGCGCTCAAGGTGGCGGGCCAGCAGCTGAAGGTGAAGATTCCCGATGACGTCGCCGTGTCGGCCAAGGTCGGCATCGGTCCGCGCGCGGCGGGCGGGTTCGGCATCACCGCCGACCTCACCGTCGAACTGCCGGGCATCGATCGCGCCGAGGCCGAAAAGCTGGTCGAGGCCGCGCATCAGATCTGCCCCTATTCGAACGCCACGCGCGGCAATGTGGATGTCGGCCTGACGCTGGCCTGACATCCTCCGTACTCCCTGAACCTTCCCGGCGCGGTCTGACCTCCCTGAAGACCGCGCCGTTTTTTGTCAGGCGGAGTCGCGCACGATCAGGCGTGGCGGCATCTCCAGCCCCGGCGCAGCGGTTCCGTCCAGCCGCGTGAACAGCGCCGCGACCATTGCCTTGGCCCCCGCCTCCAGATCCTGTCGGATCGTGGTCAGCCGGGGGATGGCGCGTTCGGCCAGCGGCAGGTCGTCAAAGCCCGTGACCGCCACATCGCCCGGCACCGATCGCCCCCCGGCGACCAGGGCCGCCATCGTCGCCAGCGCGATCATGTCCGACGCGGCGACGATGCCGTCGATCCCCTGCCCTTCCCGCGTCATCCGTGCCAGATTGTCCTCGATCTGGTCGGGCATCAATTCGGGCGCGAGCGCCACGTCCAATTGCTGCGGCGGCTTCAGTCCGGCATCGGCCATCGCGTCGCACAGCCCCGCATGGCGCTGCGCCAGTTCCAGCGTGCGAACCTCGCCCATGAAGGCGATATGGCGGCGCCCCGTCGCGATCAGATGTTCGCCCGCCAGCCGCCCGCCCAGCCGATTATCGACGCCGACCGCGCAGTGACGCTGTCCCGGCATGGTGCTGCCCCAGACGACGAGCGGCCGATAGGTTTCGGCCACCGCCTCGATCACCGAAAGCTGGTCCGACTGACCGATCAGCAGCACGCCGTCGACCATCCCCGAACGGGTGATCCGCGACAGCCAGTCATCGTCATCGGGTATGATCCGCGACAGCATCACGTCATGATCGCGCGACGCCAGTTCGTCGGCGAGATGACCGAGCAGCGTCATGAAGAAGGGATCGGACAATCGCTGCCGCCGCTCATGGCCCAGCGGAATGGCGACGCCGATCACGCCGGTGCGCTGCGCGCGCAGGCGGCGGGCCATCTGGTTGATCTGGAAATTATGTTCGGCGGCCAGCGCCTCGATCCTCGCCCGCGTCTCGGCATTGACCACGCTCTTGCCCGCCAGCGCGCGGCTGACGGTGCCAGGCGACACGCCCGCCAGCCGGGCAATGTCCTTCAGGGTGCGGGCGGGTGGGGACGCATCGGTCATGGCCAGCCTCCTGAAACAAAAATGAGGCGGATGCCAAGTGGCACCCGCCCCAAGGGGATTGGATCAGAAGCGGTAGCGGACCGAGGCCGTCACCGTGCGCCCGTAAAGCGCGGTGTTGTTGAACACCCCTTGCGTCGAGGACAGGACCGGGAAGATGCCGCCGCCGCCACGGAAGCCGAGCTTGTCGAAGATGTTGTTGGCGTTGAGGCCCAGTTCCAGCTTGTCCATCGGCCGCACGGTGATGAAGCCGTTGAAGAAGGTCGACCCCTTGATCGTGTAGAGGTTGAAGTCGTCCGACTTGGTGCTGGTCTGGCCGTTCATGCTGACGCCGAACGCGACCGGACCGGCGTCATAGGACGGCGACACCACGAACAGGAAGTCGGGCAGGCCGCCGGGCTTCTTGCCGACCAGGCCGGGCGTCGCGCTGCTGGTAATCTTCGAATTCGCATAGGTCGCGTCGACCGCCAGATGGAAGTCGCCATAGGTGACGCGGCTGGTAAACTCGATACCGTAGGAGCGATAGCCGTTCGAGATGTTCGGATTGTTGTTCGGCGCCGGGTTGTTGATCCGGGTGAAGTCGTAGTTGTTCTCGGTGAGCGTCGAGCGGAAGCCCGTGACTTCGACCGAATAGGACGCGCCACCCAGGCCACCGCGCTGCTTCAGGCCGATTTCCTGCTGGTTGAGGTAGTTGACCGACGTCGCCTGCCCCTGCGCATTCAGCGAACCGTCGGCGTTGAAGTTGCCCGACAGGACACGACGATCGGCATTGAAGCGGCCGCCACGGCTGGCGCGGGCAAAGACGCTCGTCTTGGTGTTGAAGGCATAGAGCGCACCCACCGACCAGCTGACATAGCCATCGGTGTAGTTGATCTTCTCGGCCGTCGGGCTGAGCACCAGCGAGGGGATCAGCGCCGAGCCCAGCGCGTCGGTCACGCGGGTCGTCGGTCCGGCGACGCCGCCCTGCGCGGTGCCTTCGCCATGGACGCTGTCATAACGGACCGAGGCGTCGAGGTTCAGCCCACCGACCTCGTAACCGGCCTGCAGGAAGGGCGCGACATCGGTATAGGTCAGGTCGACACGACGGGCGCAGCAGCTGCCCCAATTGTCGTTGAACCCGGCCTGCCCCGCCGCCGTCAGCTGCGTGCCGGTGGTCGAGAACAGGTCGAGCGGGGCGGCATTGTTGCCCTTCAGCTCGCTATACTGGCGGTTGACGTGCCAGTCCTGGACGATGTTCTGCCGCATCACGAACAGACCGGCGGTCAGCCGCGCCTTGCCCGGCCCGACGTCGAACTTGCCGTTCAGCGTCAGGTTGTTGGCGAAATTGTCCATGTTCTTCATGAACACGTTAATGTTTGGATTGTTGTTCACATACGGCCCCGTGAACAGCTGGCCCGTCTGCGGACCCGCCGCATAGCGGACCGAGCCGACCGTCTGGCCGTTCACGGTCGATCCGATCAGGCCGCCATTACCGGTCAGCGTCTGGACGTTGATGAACTGGGTCGTGAAGTTGCCGCTGATCCACTGGTAACGGATGGTGTCGTCCAGCGAGATATTGTCGGTGATGTCGTAATGGACCTGGCCGCTGAGGCCGGTGACGCGCGGGTGGATGCCCTGCACCTCGGCCGACTTCACGCCGCCGCCGTCATAGTCCAGATACTGGAAGTTGCGGTTGTAGATCGTATAGGCCGAACCCGACCGCCCGTCGAAATTGGGCAGCGGGGTGAAGCCCGTAACGCGGTTGCCGTCCAGCGTGGCGAGCGTCGGCGTCGTGGTGTTGGTCGGGGCCTGCTCGTCCAGCCGCTTGAAATACAGGCGGATGAAGCCGCGATTATCGGGCAGATCCTTGGTGATGTTCGCCTTGATCTGATAGCCGCGCAGGATGTTGAAATTCTCGTTGGTGTAGCCGCCGCCGTTGCGCGCATAGCCGCCGACATGGAAGCGCGTCGTCTCGTCGATCGGGCCGCCATAGTCGAAATCGACGCGGTGCTCGCGAAAGCCCAAGCCGTTGGAATAGGCGATCTGGCCACCTTGGGTATCGCCGGTCTTGCTGATGAAGTTGATGACCGCGCCCGGCGCCTGGCTGGCGAAGGTGGAGGCCGAACCGCCGCGCACCGCCTCGACCGTCTTGATATTCTGGTCGAAGCGCAGCCAATAGTCGTTGTTGCCGAAATTGATGTCGCCGAACAGGACGTCGGGCAGGCCGTCTTCCTGCAGCGAGACATATTCGGAGCCGCCGGTCGACACCGGGATGCCGCGCACGCCGATATTGGCGTTACCGCCAGGACCCGCCGTGTCGCTGGGCTGGAGGCCGGGGATGTTGCGCAGGATTTCGGCGGTCGAGCGGGGCGTGAAGTTTTGAATCGCCTCTTGGCTGACCTGCGACACCGAGATCGAGCTGCGGAAGCGCGAACGCTCGCCGCTGGTCGCAGTGACGACGATGTCTTCGCTGGATGCACCGGCATCGGGGGTAGCCCCCTCCTGAGTCGTCGGGGTCGGAGCCTGGGCCGCCTGCGCAAAGGCCGGTGCACTCACCAGCGCCATCGCCAAGGCTGCCATCGATCCGCAGGACCGCAGAACGCTCGTCGTCATTTCCCTCTCCTGATTCGCCCCGGTGTCCGGGATGTCGTGCATTTTGGATATCACACACGCAATCGTTTGCAACGGCTCATTGCAAACCATTGCAAAGAAATTTACCTATCTGTGATCGAGAAAGCACAGCAGCGCGTGTCCCATCGACCGGCTAGAAGTGCGAAGGGCCGCGAGTGCCCGAAGGAGAGATGGCGATGACGACCCCTTCCCCCGATGCGATCCGATCGGTGGTGATCGTCGGCGGCGGCACGGCGGGCTGGATGACGGCGGCGGCGCTGGCCCATGCTAGCCCACGCGGCCTGTCGATCACGCTGGTCGAGTCGGACGCCATCGGCACGGTCGGCGTGGGCGAGGCCACCATTCCGCCCATTCGCCTGTTCAACCAGACGCTGGGCATCGACGAGGCCGAGTTCCTGCGCGAGACCAAGGGCAGCTTCAAGCTGGGCATCGAATTCGTCGGCTGGGGACGCGAGGGGCATCGCTATTTCCACCCCTTCGGCACGCACGGCAAATCCTTCGATCTGGTGGCGGTGCATCAGCACTGGCTGGCGGCGGGCGGCCCAGACTCCGGCATCGCCTTCGACGACCTGTCCATGGCCTGGGGCGCCGGTCAACGCGGGCGGTTCGCCGCGCCGATGGCCGATCCGCGCAGCGTCGCCTCGACCTTCGACTATGCCTATCATTTCGATGCCGGGCTCTATGCGCAGTTCCTGCGCCGCTATGCCGAGGCGCGCGGCGTGGTCCGAGTCGAGGGCAGGATCGCCGGACATGCGCTGGAAGACACGCGCGGTCATGTCGCCTCGGTCACGCTGGACGATGGCCGGGTGCTGGCGGGCGATCTTTTCGTCGACTGCTCGGGCTTTCGCGGGCTGCTGATCGAAGAGGCGCTGGGCACCGGCTATGAGGACTGGACGCACTGGCTGCCCTGCGACCGCGCGGTGGCGATGCCGTGCGAGACCGGCGGCGACGGGCTGACGCCCTATACCCGCTCGACCGCCCGGGCGGCGGGGTGGCAATGGCGCATCCCGCTCCAGCACCGGACGGGCAATGGCTATGTCTATTGCAGCCGCCATATCTCGGATGACGAGGCCGCCGCGACGCTGATGGCGAACCTCGACGGCGCGGCGCTGGGCGATCCGCGTTTCCTGCGTTTCACCACCGGGCGACGCAAGCTCATGTGGAACCGAAACGTCGTCGCCATCGGTCTGTCGAGCGGGTTCATGGAGCCGCTGGAATCGACCAGCATCCACCTGATCCAGGCGGGGATCGCGAAGCTGCTCGCCTATTTCCCCACCCGCGCTTTCGCCCCTGCGGCGATCGAGGAATATAATCGCGTCGCGATCACCGAATATGAGCGGATTCGCGACTTCCTGATCCTGCACTACAAGCTGACGGAACGCACCGACGCGCCGCTGTGGCAAGAGTGTGCGGCGATGCCGATCCCCGACACGCTGGCGATGAAGATCGCGCATTTCCGCGAGAGCGGACGGCTCGTCGCCCGCGACATGGACCTGTTCGGCCCGGCAAGCTGGGCGGCGGTGCATATCGGGCAGTTCAACACGCCCCAAGGGCTCGACCCGCTATTGGCCTATGGCGACGCGGCGCAGAGCCGGGCGTTCGTGACGAAACTGGCGGGCGCGATCGGGCAGATGGCGGAGTCTATGCCGAGCCATGGGGATTGGCTGACGAAGATCGGGGCGGCCGTCTGATCCTCCCCGTGCCGGGGAGGAATGGTTACAGTCCCTCGCCGCCGACCCATTGTGCATGCGCCAGCCGCCGCGCCAATTCCCAATTCTGCTGGCGAAGATCCGGCACCGCCACGACCTCCCACAACCCGCCGCGCGTCATCGGGCCGATGCAGTAAAGCCGGTCGGCGACGCTCCCATTTGCCGCGACGACATGGCTCTGCGCATCCACCTCCAGCCCGATGCGAAGCGCATCCGGCCGGATCATGCCCTCAGCCAACAACTGCCGGATCAGCGACTCCTGCGAGCGGAGCAGATCACCCTGCGGCCCGGTGCAATTGACGATCCGCGCGACCCGCAGCGCCTCCACCTCATCCGTCCCACGCGGCCGCCAGTGGACGATCGCGCCCTCGCCGTCCGGCTCGACCCGCACCAGCTTGCCGCCCGCGACGGACAGCCGCCCGGCCTCGGTCAACGCGTCAACCCGGTCCGCGACCGACGGCGCCAGGCGATGGCGGTGCACATCCCAATAGGGCCGCACATGCCGCAGGAAGCGCGAGCGGGTCGCCCCATCCGCCGCGCCCCACATCATCTGCGTCACCGGCCGCAGCGCATCGACCGCCCCGCGCCAGCCCTGCTCCTCCGCCGCACAGCGCACATGCCGCACCAGCGCCGACAGGCTGGCGGCTGGTCGTTCGCGTAAGGGAGCGACCGGCGGGGTCTCGGCATGGCGGCGCGGCGCCAGTCCCCGGCGAGAAATCGCGATAGTCTGGCCTCCGAACCCGCTGGCATCGAGCAGCAACGCCGCATCGATCGCGGTCAACCCGCTGCCCACCAGCAGCACCCGGTCGTCCTCGCCCAACCCCTCGGCGATGTCGCCCGCCCAAGGGTCTTCGCGATAGCACCCTTGCGCCAGCGTGGCGGGCTCAATCCCCGGCGGCGTGTGCGGCGGCAGATTGCCCAGCGCCAGCACCACCGCATCCGCCGTCAGCCCCGTGCCCTCCGCCATGTCGAGGCGGTAACCCTGCCCCGCCTGGTGAAGCGCCACCACCTCCCCGCTTGCCAGGGTCAGCCGCGCCGGATCGGCCGCGATCGTTTCCATCAGCAAGTCGCGCAGATAATCGCCATAGACCCGGCGCGGAACGAAGGTCTTCGCATCCCCCGTCCCGCGCGCCACCAGCCAGCGGACGAAATGATCGGGATCGTCGCGCAGCGCACTCATATTGCCCGCACGCACGTTCAGCAGGTGATCGGCATGGGCCGCGCTATAGGCGACGCCGCGCGCCAGCTGGTTGGCCCGCCGCTCGACCAGCGTCGCGCGCGGACCGCCATGACGGACCAGATTGATGGCCAGCAATGTCCCCGCAAAGCCGCCGCCGATGATCGCGACATGCTCTATACCTGCATCCATCAATCGACCCGTCCCTTGGTGATCGCCATGCCTGCTGCTCTAGGCGCATCGCGGCCGATCTTCACGTAGATTTCGGTATACGATGTGACATCGGCTCGTTACGCTGACGACCGGCAATATTTGGAGTGGGTGGGTCGATGCGGTCGTACTGGCGGATTTCCGGGCTTTTGGTGTCCCTGTCCTCGCTTGCGCTCACCGCACCGCTGGCGGCCCAGACCGCCGCGCCCACCGCCACTGCTCCCTTGACGGTCGAGGGGATTTTCGGGTCCAAGGCGGTCCGCACGGAATATGTCCGCTCCAGCCGCTGGGGCAAGGACGGCGAAAGCTATCTGGCACTGGAAGACGCGCCCAAGGGCGGACAGGATATCGTCCGCTATGCGATCGCCGACGGACAGCGGCAGGTGGTGGTCGCCGCCGCCGATCTTGTTCCGCCGGGTACCAGCGCGCCGCTGGGCATCGACAGCTATGAATGGTCACCCGACAATCACTGGCTGCTGATCCAGACCAATGGCAAGCGTTTCCGCCGGACCAATGCGCTGTCGGATTACTGGCTGTACGACACCACGACCAAGCGGCTGCACAAGATCGGCGGCGACGCCGCGCCCTCGACGCTGCTTTATGCGACAATTTCGCCCGACAACAGCCGCGTTGCCTATGTCCGAGGCAACAACATCTATGTCGAGCCGATCGAGGGCGGCACGGCGACCGCGCTGACGAAGGACGGCGACGATTATGTCGTCAACGGGCTGGCCGACTGGGTCTATGAGGAAGAGTTCGGCGTTCACCGCGCCTTCGAGTGGAGCCCGGATTCCCGGCGCATCGCCTTTCTGCGCTTCGACACGAAGGGTGTCGGCACCTTCGACATGATCAAGAACACCGGCGGGCAATATTCGCAGGTGATCCCTCTGCAATATCCCAAGGCGGGGACGACCAACTCGGCGGTGACGACCGGCGTGATCGACGTGGCTGACGGCGCAACCCGCTGGTTCAAGCTGGCGGGCGATCCGCGCCAGAACTACGTGCCGCAGATCAGCTGGGCGGGCGGTTCGGATGCGCTGTTCATCCAGCAATCCAACCGGCTCCAGAATACGTTCAACGTCCTGCTCGGCGATCCGGCGACCGGTGCGATCAAGCCCATCATGGTCGAAAAGGACGCCGCCTGGGTCGAGGCGAATGTCGCGCCCGAATGGCTGAATGGCGGGCGCAGCTTTACCTGGCTGTCGGAGCGCGACGGCTGGCGGCACCTCTATACCATCGACCGCGCCAGCGGCCGCGCGAGCTTGCGCACGCCGGGCAAGTTCGATGTGGTCGAGCTGCTGAACGTCGATGAAAAGGCGGGCTATGCCTGGTTCATCGCCTCGCCCGACAATCCGACCCAGCGCTATCTGTACCGCACCACCCTGTCGGGTACGCCGAAGGTCGAGCGGCTGACGCCGGCGAACCAGCCGGGCACGCACAGCTACGACATCGCGCCGGGCGAGCATTGGGCGCTGCACACCGTCTCGCGCTTCGACGCACCGCCGGTGACGGACATGCTCGACATGACCCGCCAGCAGCCGCTGCGCACGCTGGCCGCCAATGCGCCGCTGGCTCAAGTCGTGAAGGACACCGGCCTGCCCGCGACCGAATTCTTCCGCGTCGATATCGGCGGCGGCACGCAGCTCGACGGCTGGCTCATCAAGCCGCCGGGCTTCGATCCGACCAAGCGCTATCCGATCCTCTATTTCGTGTACGGCGAACCCTGGGGCCAGACGGTCGCGGATCGCTGGGCCGGGTCGCAGGGGCTGTGGCACCGGATGCTGGCGCAGAAGGGCTATCTGGTCGCCAGCCTCGACCCACGCGGCACCGCGACGCCGCGAGGGCATGACTGGCGCAAGATCATCTATCGTCAGGTCGGCATCCTGGCCTCGGCCGATTATGCGGCGGGCGTGCAGAAGATGCTGGCCACCCGGCCCTATATCGACCCCGCCCGGATCGGCATCTGGGGCTGGAGCGGCGGCGGCGCGATGACACAGAACGCGCTGTTCCGCTATCCGGACCTCTACAAGACCGGCATCGCGGTGGCCGGGCCGACCGACATGAAGCTCTACGATACCATCTATCAGGAGCGGTATATGGGCCTGCCGCAGGACAATGCGGAAGGCTATAAGAACGGCTCGCCGATCAATTTCGCCGACCGGCTGAAGGGCAACCTGCTGTTGATCCACGGCACGCTGGACGACAATGTCCATTACCAGAACCAGGACCAGCTGGTGGACCGGCTGATCCACTTCAACAAGCCGTTCACGATGATGGCCTATCCCGACCGCAGCCACGGCATCTATGAGGGCGAGAATACGAGTATCCACCTCTATTCGCTGATGACCCGCTATCTGGAAACGAACCTGCCGCCCGGCGGGCGGTGACGGTTCACGACACCCATAGCGTCCGGGGCTTGCCCTGGCGCCGCCAGCCATGTGGCGTTCGGACATAGAGATAAACGGTGCTGCCGCCGCAGAGCCCGCTGCATTCTGAGTTGATGGTCACCGTCGCGGAGCGAGCATCGGCTGCGATCACCGGCACGCTGATGGTATAGATGACGGCGGGCGGGCGCGACGGACCCGGGGTCTGCACATGCTCGGCCGCGCGCGACCGGGCATCGTCATCGGCCGAGTTATAACCCTGAGGCAGGCGACGCGCCAGTTGCGGACAATCGTGTAGCAGTCCCTCTCGCGTGGGATCGGTTTCGATATAGTACATGCCGGTATCTGGTTTGGACGGCATGTCCGTGAGCACGACCCGGCCAAGCTGACACACTGATCGGGCCTGCCCCCCCTTGTTGGGCAACGGCGTCGCCAAAAGCGCAACTATTCCCCAAAAAATCATGATCTCCCCTCTCCCGGGTCAGGATCACGCGAACCAAGTACATTGGCAAGCCATCGTAAAAATTCGTTTATGCAATCGTTTGTTGCAATCCGCGTCGAACAGCGCCATGATGTTCCCAACGCGGCAAAACCGGCGCTAGATACGGTCCTTACCCCCCGCGTGCGAGAGGACCCGCATGACCCCCTCCACCCCTGCCGGAATGATGGCCTCGGCCAAGCCGCGACTGTCGCTGACCCGCATCCTGGAGATGAATCTAGGCTTCCTCGGCCTGCAGTTCAGCTTCGGATTGCAACAGGGGAATATGGCGCCGATCTACAGCTATCTCGGCGCGTCCGAGGCGCAGATCCCGCTGCTGCAAATGGCCGGGCCGATGACAGGACTGCTGATCCAGCCGCTGATCGGCGCCATGAGCGACCGGACGGACAGTCGCTGGGGGCGCCGCACGCCCTATTTCCTGATCGGCGCGGTGCTGTGCGCACTGGGGTTGTTCTTTATGCCGCTGAGTTCGTCGCTGCTGATGGCGGTGTCGCTGCTCTGGATTCTCGATGCGGGCAACAACATCACCATGGAGCCGTACCGCGCCTATGTCTCCGACCGGCTGGATGGGGCGCAGCATAATATCGGCTTCCTGACGCAGAGCGCCTTTACCGGCTTGGCCCAGATGCTCGCCTTCCTCACCCCCTCGATCCTGGTCTGGGCGGGGATGAACCCGGATTGGGTCGACGGGCATAATATCCCCTATACCGCGCGGGTGGTCTTCATGATCGGCGCGGCGCTGTCGTTCATCACCATCGTCTGGTCGATCCGGCGGGTGCCCGAATTGCCGCTGACGCCCGAGGACCGCGCGCGCATCGCCGCCGCGCCCAAAGGTATCGGCGCCACGCTGAAGGAGATTGGCGACGCGATCCGCGACATGCCGCTGCCCATGCGCAAGCTGGCGCTGATGAGCCTTTTCCAGTGGTACGCCATGATGGCCTATTGGAATTACGTCATCTATGCGATCGGCCGCTCCGTCTATGGCACGGCGGACGCGACGTCCTCCGGTTTCCATGCCGCGGTGCTGACCAATGGCGAGGTCGCCGCCTTTTATAACGGCGTCGCCTTCGTCGCGGCCTTTGCGATGGTGCCGCTGGCCAAGCGGATCGGAGCCGCGCCGCTCCATGCCGCCTGTCTGGTCATCACCGGCATCGGCATGATGGTGATGCCGCACATGACCAGCAAGGCGATGCTGTTCCTGCCTGCGATCGGCATCGGCCTGGGCTGGGCGAGCATGATGGGCAACCCTTACGTCATCCTGGCGGGCTCGATCCCGCCCGAGCGGACGGGTGTCTATATGGGCATCTTCAACATGATGATCGTCATCCCGATGCTGATCTTCGGCGTGACGCTGCCGCTCTTCTATCAAAACTGGCTGGGGGGCGATCCGCGCAACGTGTTGACGCTTTGCGGCGTGCTGATGCTGCTGGCCGCCGTCTCCGTCTACACCGTGCGCGCTCGCAATGCGCAGGGGCTGCCGCTCGGCGCGGCCCCGCAAGCCTGACACCATTACCCGATTTTTACCTGAGGTATCATGACCGACACCCCTATTCCTGCCCATTGGTCGGCCGAGGCGCTGGCCGGGATCACTGCACAGGCCGATGCGCGCCTGCCGGTCTTCACCGCCGCCGATGTCGTGCAGATCCTGCCCGACCATGATTTCTGGGACATGTGGCAGATCGCCTATGCCGATGGCCGCACCGCGTTTTTCGGCGGGCGGAGCTGGTGGTTCTTCCTCGCGACGCCGCGCCTGTCCGACCCCGAAATGCGCCATGACGAAGCCCGCATCCGCCTGACCAGCTATGGCACGGACGGCTGGCGCGATCATGGCGTGACCTTCGCCGACGGCTTCACGCCGGGCAGCCGCGAATGGTCCGGCTCGGCGGTACTGGGCGAGGACGATACGACGCTGACCATGTATTTCACCGCCTCGGGACGGCGCGGCCAACCCCGCACTTTCGAACAGCGTCTTTTCGAGACGCAGGGCCGCTTCATCGTCGAGGGCGAGGACGCCCGCACCGAAGGCTGGAGCGAGCCGGTCGAGAGCGTCGCGGCGGACGGCCATCATTACATCGTCGCCAACCAGGCCGAGCCGGAAAAGGGCGGCATCAAGGGCTTTCGCGATCCCGGCTATTTCCGCGATCCGGCGGACGGCGCGGAATATCTGCTGTTCGTCGGCTCGGCGGGTTGGGTCGAACAGGATATCGACGGCGTGATCGGCGTCGCCAAGCGCGAAGGCGACCGCTGGACCATCCAGCCGCCGCTGATCGAATCGCTGGGCGTCAACAGCGAGTTAGAGCGTCCGCACATCATCCTGCGCGATGGCCTTTATTACTGCTTCTGGTCGACCCAGGGGAAGCGTTTCGCTCCCAGGCTCGGCGCGCCGACGGGGCTGTATGCAATGGTCGCGGGCAGCTTTGCGGGGCCGTGGCGGCCGGTCAACGGCACCGGGCTGGTCGCGGGCAACCCGGTTGAGGAGCCGACCCAGGCCTATTGCTGGTGGGTCACGGGCGAAGGCGATGTCACCAGCTTCGTCGATTATTGGGGCATGGAAGGTCGCGACGCGAGCGGTGACGCCGCCCTTCGCCGCGCGCGGTTCGGGGGGACGGCGGCGCCGTGGTTCCGGTTGGCGTTCGATGGCGACCGGGTGACGATCGCCTGACGGCTGGGCCGTTCCTCCCCCGCAGGGGGGAACGGTCTCAGGCCGTTTCGCGCAGGATCAGCTCGGGGTCGAGCACCACCGACCCCGCCTCGCCGCCGCCGATCCGGGCGAATAGCGCGTCGACCATGGCCTTGGCGCCCGCCGCGATATCCTGGCGAATGGTGGTGATGCGCGGCACCGCCTGCGCGGCGAGCGGCAGGTCGTCATAGCCGATGACGGGCAGCGTCTCGGGCACCGCGATCGCTCGGTCGGCGAGCACCCGCACCGCCGTCATCGCGATCATGTCCGACGCCGCGACGATCCCATCGATCGCGACGGTTCCACCGCCCTGCTCCAGCAACACGTCGATATGGGCGCCAATCTCCTGTTCCATCACATCGGAGGCGAGATGGGTGGCAAGCTGGAGCGGACCGCCGTCCAGCCCGGCCTCGGCCATGGCGCGCGCCAGGCCGTCATGGCGCTGGCGGATCTCGGGGGCGCTGATATCGCCCAGAAAGGCGATACGACGCGCGCCCCGTTGGATCAGTCGCTGGCCCGCCAGATAGCCGCCCTTGGCATTGTCGGTGCCGACCGCCGCATGGACCTGATCCGGCAGGTTGACGCCCCAGGCGACGAGCGGACGATAGCGGCTGGCGACCCGTTCGATCGCGTCATACTGGTTGGACTGGCCGATCAGCAGCACACCGTCGACCATGCCGCTATCGACCACGCGGTCCAGCCAGTCGGGTGCGTCCGGGATGACGCGCGACAGCATCACGTCATAGCCGTTCTCCGTCAGCGCATCGGCCAGATGACCGAGCATGGTCATGAAGAACGGGTCGGACAGATGCTGGCGCCGATCATGGCCCAGCGGAACGACGATGCCGATCACGCCGGTGCGGCGGGTTCGCAGGCGGCTGGCCATCTGATTGGGGCGGAAGCCGTGCAGGTCGGCCAGCGCTTGAATCCGCGTCCGCGTCTCGGCATTGACCAGCGACTTGCCAGCCAGTGCGCGCGAAACGGTGCCGGGCGAGACGCCAGCCATCTCTGCCAGATCCGCGATCGTCCGCACGCGGCGACCGCCCCCTCCCGTGATATTGTCTGTCATATGCGAATGGTAGCCAAAGCTTCGTGGCGCTAACAAGCAGGCAACGGAGTTTGCAGGCTTTTCCTCACATAGATCAACGATATTCGCCGCTCACGTCGAATTTCAGACCATGTAGCGCTACCACATGCTTGCCCTGACATTGCGGTGCGCCGACGATCCGCATCCAGCGTGAGCCGCCCGGCGCCCGGATTTGCGCATCGATGGTGAAGCCGCGTCGATGCCGGATGGCATGGGCGCGTAGCCGCTTGACCGCCGACAGGGATTCGGATCGGTAAAGGGGCAGGACGCCAAGCCGCTCCAAAGGGCGATCCGGTTGCCAGTCGAAAAGACGAAAGACGCCCGTCGACCAGCTCAGGGTTTGGGACTCCAGATCGCAGGACCAGCGCCCGATGCCATGCGCGGTCAGCCACGCATCATCGGTCCCCGCCGGTGTAAGGTCGGGAGAATCCGGACATCCTAGGTCGAAACGCAGTCCGCGTTCGAACAAGGGCCAGCTATGGTTCAGCGCGAGGGGCTCGGCTGGTTTCATAAGGCACTCCACGAAATCGCGGAGATGCTATGTCGAGAATCTTAATCCCGATTTAAATGTCCCACCTTTCCTACTCTTGCAAGGGAAGTGCAGACCGTCAGGTCTGACGGAGGAGTGTCACCCTCTCGATAACGGGACACCCCTCCACCATGCTGCGCATGGTCCCCATCCCTCTGCAGGGAAGGAATGTTGATTCGCGCGGAGCAGAAGGTTTTACACCTTCCCGGTCAGTTCCGGCACGACGGTGAACAGGTCGCCGACCAGGCCGATGTCCGCCACCTGGAAGATCGGCGCGTCCTCGTCCTTGTTGATCGCAACGATGACCTTGGAGTCTTTCATCCCCGCCAGATGCTGGATCGCGCCCGAGATGCCGACCGCGACATAGACTTCCGGTGCCACGATCTTGCCGGTCTGGCCGACCTGATAGTCGTTGGGGGCGTAACCCGCATCGACCGCCGCGCGGGATGCGCCGACGGCAGCACCCAGCTTGTCGGCGAGCGGATCGATCAGCGCATGGAACTGCTCTTCCGAACCCAGCGCGCGACCGCCCGAGACGATGATCTTGGCGCTGGTCAGCTCGGGGCGGGCATTCTCGGCCTTTTCCGCGCCGACGAAGCGGGACTTGGCGGCATCGCCGGTGGAGGCGACCGCCTCGATCTCGCCCGCGCCGCCTTCGGCCGCCGCCTTCTCGAAAGCGGTGGTGCGGACGGTCAGGATCAGCTTGGTGTCGCTGGTCTTCACCGTCGCGATGGCGTTGCCCGCATAGATGGGCCGGGTGAAGCTGTCCGGCCCTTCGACCGACAATATGTCGCTGATCTGCATCACGTCGATCAGCGCGGCGACACGCGGCGCGATGTTCTTGCCGGTCGTCGTCGAGGGCGCGAGGAAGGCGTCGTGATGGCCCATCAGCTGGGCGATCAGCGGCGCGACATTCTCGGCGAGCGCATTCGCGTACGCCGCATCGTCGGCGACATGGACCTTGCCCACGCCGGCGATCTTGGCCGCCGCCTGCGCGACACTGTCGACGCCCTGCCCGGCGACGATCAGGTGCACCTCGCCCAGCTTGGCCGCCGCCGTGACGGTCGCCAGCGTGGCATCCTTGACGGCCCCGCCGTCATGCTCGACCCAAACCAGCGTCTTCACTTGGCCACTCCCAGTGCTTTCAGTTTCTCGACCAGCTCGTCGACCGAGCCGACCTTGACGCCCGCCTGGCGCTTGCCGGGCTCGGCGACGTGCGTGATCGTCAGGCGCGGGGCGACGTCGACGCCGTAGTCCCCGGCGGTCTTGGTCACCATCGGCTTGGACTTGGCCTTCATGATGTTGGGCAAGCTGGCATAGCGCGGTTCGTTGAGGCGAAGGTCGGTGGTGACGATCGCGGGGAGCGTGAGGGCCACCGTTTCCAGACCGCCATCGACCTCGCGGGTGACGTTCGCCGTCTCACCCTCGATCTCGACCTTCGAGGCGAACGTGCCCTGCGCCCAGCCGAGCAGGCCGGCCAGCATCTGACCGGTCTGGTTGTTGTCGCCGTCGATCGCCTGCTTGCCGAGGATGACGAGGCCCGGCTGTTCCTCCTCGACCAGCTTGGCGAGCAGCTTGGCGACGCCGAGCGGTTCGACCGGCTGGTCGGCGGTGATCAGCACCGCCCGGTCCGCGCCCATGGCCAGTGCGGTGCGCAGCGTGTCCGCCGCCTTGGGCTCACCGATCGAGACGACGACGACCTCGGTCGCCGCCCCCTTCTCCTTCAGCCGGATCGCCTCTTCCACCGCGATCTCGTCGAACGGGTTCATCGACATCTTCACGTTCGCCAGATCGACGCCCGTCCCGTCCGCCTTCACGCGCGGCTTCACGTTATAATCCAACACCCGCTTCACGGGCACGACGATCTTCATGTCCACTCTCTCAATCAGAAGCTGAAGCGGCCGCCGATCGACGCCACGAATGCACGTGCATTCTGCACCTGACCGTTGGTCAGGATCGGCGTCTGGACCGCCGTTCCCGCATAGGCGGCGGTGCGGCGATCGATGCTGGCATTCGCGAAGTCGATATAGCTGCCCGCCGCATCCAGCGTGAAGCGCGGGGTCACCTGATAGGACCCGCCGATCGAATAGTTCCAGCGGTTCGCATCGGGCACCCGCGCGTCGCGATTGCCGTTCTGGGTCGGCGTGATACCGCGTTGCGCGCCCGCACGCAGGGTCAGGCGATCCGTGGCCGCGTAATCGAAGCCGCCCGCCAGCGAGAAGCTGTTCTTGTAATTCTCCGGGATGGCGGTGTTGATCGGCGCGCCCAGGCGGATCGCATCGAAATCGGCCCAAGTGAAGCGCACCGCCTGTGCGTTCAGCGTCAGCTTGTCGGTGGCGCGGAAGCGACCGGCGACGATGATCTGGGCGGGCGTGTAGAAGGTCGCGGTCGCACCATCGATCGTCCGGTTCTGCCCGGCGAGCGGGCCGAGCAGGCCGCCGACTTCCAGGCTGCCCTTCAGATTGTGCTTGATCCGCGACTTGTAGCTGATGCCGACCGTCGCCCAGTCATTGTGCAACTGGACACCCGCGGTCCATCCCAGATCCCAGCCATCGCCCTTCAGCCGCTGGAAGCCATCGGGCAAGGCCGAAGACAGGTTGGGCAGCGCGTTGCCCAGTTCGGCCTTGGTATATTGGACGTTCAGCGCGCCGCCGACGCGCAGCCAGTCGAGCAGCGCCACACCGACCGAGGGCTGGATATCGATGGTGCGCAGTTCGGTCTTCAGCGCGCTGTACCGCGCCCAGCTGGTCGCGTCATATTCGGTCGTGAAGCTGTAGGGCGACGTGACGGCCAGGCCGACCGCGACCCGGTCGTTCAGCGGAACGGCGACCGCCCCCGACGGCACGATGCCACGATTGATGGGGTCGCTCGACACCCGGTCGCCTCCGACCGGCTGGAAGGTCGGCTGGCCCGGACGACGGATCAGCGTGCCATTGTCGACGACATCGCCCTTGGGGATGATCGCCGATGCACCCAGCACCGCCTCGCCGCGCTCCATCCCCGCGATCGCAGCCGGGTTCCACCAAAGCGACGAAGGGCCGGTATCGGCACCCTCACCCGAAAAGGCGCGACCCTGGCCACGGGTCGACTGTTCCTGAAGATAAAAGGCCTGGCCATGCGCCGCGCCCGCAAAGGCAAAGGACGACGAGACGATGGCGGTCGCCAGGAGCGGAGCCTTGAAGGACTTGGTCATGAGCATACTCCCCGGAAATTCTTCTGATTGCGTTACGGCTTAGCGGATACGGGTCCAGGTCTGGGTCTTGCACAGCGGCACGAAGACGCAGCCGCGCACCTTCAGCGTGTCGGCCCCTTCGGGCGTCAACTTCGCGCTATAGGTCTTGCCGTCCTCTGCGTTGTAGATGGTGCCGCCGTTCCAGGCCGCGCCGTCCTGCGAAAAGCCTTGCAGGATCAGCAAATTCTTGATCGGACGATTGCGTAGCTTGGGGTCTCGGTTGTTCCGGTCGGTCAGGTTAGGGTTGGTGCGCAGACCTTCCGAGGCCAGGATACGGCCGCACACCGAGGTGCCGCACTTCGTGATCTCGACAACGCCACCGCGCGTCTGGGTCTGCCAGCGGCCGAGCACCGAGTCCGCATTCACACCGGCCGCTGCAAGGGCCATCGCCGTCAGGGTCAACAACATGCCTCTTCTCCTCTCCACCCCCGTTAGCCGGGGCCGGAGCGCCGGGCTTTTACCCGGTCGCTTCCGAATGTTTTCATTGCCCTATACGTCCACCATGTGACGCATAGGATAACAACACGTCATGCGTACGATGCCGGTGCTAGGCAATCAAGCGCAACCGGCATCGCATCGCCTCAAAACGCCTCCAGTTCCAGCGCCATGGTCGAACGCTTGCCCGACTTGATCGCCAGGAAGGCCGCCGTCGCCTGCGGCAGGATGCGGTCGAAGAAGAACCCGGCGGTGGCGAGCTTGGCCTTGTAGAAGCCGGCCTCGTCGGTGCCTTCGGCCAACCGCTCGGTGGCGATCCGGGCCGACTTCAGGAAGCAATGCCCCATGCCGACCAGACCGAGCAGACGCAGATAGTCGGTCGCGGCGGCGCCCGCTTCCTCGGGGTCCTTCATGCCCTTTTGCGCGATCATGCCGGTGCTGAGCTGCAAGGCACCAAATGCCTGCTGCATCCCCGCTGCCCAACTGGTGATCGCCTTGTCCTCATGCTTGGTCAGCGCCTCGACCTGTTCGGACACGGCATGGAAGAAGGGGCGCATATAGCGGCCCATATGCGCAGGCATCTTACGGCCCACAAGGTCGAGCGCCTGGACGCCGTTGGTGCCCTCGTAGATCTGGGCGATGCGGGCGTCGCGGACGAACTGCTCGATGCCGTGGTCGCGGATATAGCCGTGGCCGCCATGCACCTGCACCGCCAGATTGGCCGCGTCGAAGGCGAGGTCGGTGAACAGCGCCTTCACGACCGGGGTCAGCAGCGCGACGAAGTCCGCCGCGCGCGACTTGTCAGCGGGATCGATGGCATGGGCTTCGGCATCCAGACCACGCGCGGCCCATTGCCCCAATGCGCGACACCCTTCGGCATAGGCGCGCATGGTCATCAGCATCCGCCGCACGTCCGGGTGGACGATGATCGGATCGGCGGGCAGGTCGGGACGCGCTGCACCGCCCAGCGCCCGGCCCTGCAAGCGGTCCTTGGCGTAGGCGACGGCCGACTGGTACGCGACCTCGTTGATGCCCAGGCCCTGGATACCGACCGAGACACGCTCGGTGTTCATCATGGTGAACATGGCGGCGAGGCCCTTGTTCAGCTCGCCCACGACCCAGCCCTTGGAGTCGTTGAACTCCAGCTGGCAGGTGGCCGATGCCTTCAGGCCCATCTTGTGCTCGATCGCCGCGACGCTGACGCCATTGGCGGGACCGACCGAGCCGTCATCCTTGGGCAGATATTTCGGCACCAGGAACAGGCTGATCCCCTTCACCCCCTTGGGCGCATCGGGCGTGCGCGCGAGGACGAGGTGGATAACGTTATCGGTCAGGTCATGGTCGCCCGCCGAGATGAAGATCTTGCCGCCGGTCAGCAGATAGGAACCATCCTCCTGCGGTTCGGCACGGGTACGCAGCAGACCCAGATCGGTGCCGCAATGCGCCTCGGTCAGGCACATCGTCCCCGACCATTCGCCCGAGATCATCTTGGGCAGGTAGAAGCTCTTCAGGTCTTCCGAGCCATGGCCCATCAGTGCGGTGGTCGCACCGTGGGTCAGGCCGGGATAGAGGCTGAACGACAGGTTGGTCGCGCAGATCATCTCCTCGACCAGCTTGTTCACCGCCTCGGGCAGCCCCTGCCCGCCATATTCGACCGGCGAGGCGAGCGCGGCCCAGCCGCCTTCGCAGAACTGGCTATAGGCTTCCTTGAAACCGGTCGGCGTGCGGACGACGCCGTTTTCCAGCTTGCACCCTTCGATGTCACCGGTGGCGTTGAGCGGCAGCAGGACCTCCTGCGTGACGCGCGCCGCCTCTTCCAGGATGGCGTCGTACAGCTCGGGACCGAATTCGTCCTGCCCCGCGACGGGGCCGAACTCGTCCTCCTTGAACAGCTCGTGGAGGACGAAACGCATGTCGCGCAGCGGTGCGTTATAGACTTGCATGGGATTATCCTCTCCCGATCAGTTGCGCAGCGGCTTGCCGGTTTCGAGCATATGCTCGACCCGCGCCTGGGTCCGCGCATCCTTGACGCTTTCCATGAAGGCGGTGCGTTCCAGCTTGAGCAGCTGTTCCTCGCTCACCTCGTCGATGATATCGGCCTCGCCGCCGGTGACGATGTTCGCCAGACGGCCCGCGACCACCACGTCGTACGGCGTGGCGACGCCCTTCTTGGCGAAGTCGGCGACCGCGCCGTTGAACGCGACGCGCCCGGCCGCACCCGGCAGGCGGAAGACCGGCTTTTCAGGCGGTTGATAGCCCTCGACCAGCGACAGCGCCTTCTGCTTGGCATCGGCCAGCAGCCGGTCGCGGTTCATGGTGATGCCATCGTCCTTGCGGAGATAACCCAGGTCCTTGGCTAAAGCCGCCGAACGCGACACCTGCGCGGTCGAGATCGTCTCGAACGCCTTCATGGCGGCGGGCATCGGCCCCTTGGGCATCTTGGGCGACTTGGCGAGACGGTCGATCAGCTCGCCGTTTCCGCCCCAGCCGGGGACCAGACCGACGCCGGTCTCGACCAGCCCGATATAGCTCTCCGCATGGGCCTGGATCGCATCGGCGTGGAGCAGAATCTCGCACCCGCCGCCCAGCGCCATGCCCGCCGGCGCGGCGACCACCGGGAAGGGCGCGTATTTCAGTGCCTTGTAGGCCTGCTGCCCCGCGACGACCAGCTTGTCGACCTCACCCCAGGCCGCGATGTTAACCGCGAACATGGCAAGGCCAAGATTGGCACCGGCCGAGAAGTTGCTGCCCTCGTTATAGATGACCAGCGCCTTGTATTGGCTCTTCACCAGCGCGATGGTCTTTTGAAGAAGCGACAGAACCTGCTCGTCGAGCGCGTTCATCTTGCCGGTGAACTCGAACGCGACGACGCCGTCACCGACATCCCATGCCGCTGCCGAACCGTTCTTGAGCAAAGGTTCGGAGCGGAGCTTGATGTCCTCGAGCAGCAGCACGCCCTCGGCGCGGACGACATCGGCATAGTCGCCGCCTGCGGTCAGATACTGACGCTTGCCATCGACCACGCGGTAGAAGGGGCGGTCGCCCGCCGTCTCCAACAGCGCGGGCACTGGCTTGCCCTCGGCGCGCAGCCGCTCGGCCAGTTTGCCCGGACCCATGCGGTCGATCAGCTCGAACGGGCCGAACTTCCAGTTATAGCCCAGCTTCATCGCGTCATCGATCGCGACCACGTCATCCGCCGCCTCGCCGACCAGCCCGGCGGCATAGGACAGCACCGGGCCCAGCACCGCCCAGGCATAGTCGCCGACCTTGCCCGGCGTCGCGACCAGCGCGGCCAGGTCCTTTTCGGCGCGGCCCGGCAGCCGTTCCGGCTTCTTTTCCGCGCGATATTCGCCGGTCTTCAGGTCGATCGCCTGCTTGGCCTTGGTGCCGTCGGACTTGCGGTCGAGGCGGTAGAAACCGCCCTTGCCCTTGCGGCCCGTAAAGCCCTCCGCGATCATCTTATCGACCAGCGGCAACGGACGAATCGTGTCGAAATAGGCGTCACCCTCCGGCAGGGTCGAGGACAACGACTTGGCGAGCAGCGGCATCAGGTCGATGCCGACCAGATCGATCAGCCCGAAAATGCCGGTCTTGGGCACGCCCATCGGACGGCCGCCGATCTGGTCGGCCTCCTCGACGGTCAGGCCCTGGTCCATCGCCGCGTTGATCGCGACCGCCAGCCAATAGGTGCCGATACGGTTGGCGATGAAGCCCGGCGTGTCCTTGGCGCGGACGATCCGCTTGCCCATGCGGTGATCGACGAACTGCTCGACCTTGGCCGCGACGCCGGCATCGGTGTGCTGCGAGGTCACGATCTCGATCAGCCGCATATAGCGCGGGGGGTTGAAGAAATGGGTGATCAGGAAGTCTTGTTTGAACTGCTCCGACCGCCCCTCGACCAGATGGCCGAGCGGAATGGTCGAGGTGTTGGACGACACCGCCGTACCGGGCCGCTTCAGCTCTTCCAGCCGGGCGTAAAGCGCCTGCTTGATGTCCAGCCGCTCGACCACCGCCTCGACGATCCAGTCGCATTCGGCGACGCGTGCCAGGTGATCCTCGATATTGCCGGTTTCCACCAGCTTGGCGGCGGCGGGCGACATGAAGGGCGCGGGCTCGGTCTTGAGCATCTTGGCGACGGCACCCTTGGCGATGGCGTCGCGATCGGCGCCGTCCTTGGGCACGATGTCGAGCAGCAGGACGGGCACACCGGCATTGGCGACCTGCGCCGCAATGCCTGCGCCCATCACCCCTGCACCGATCACGCAAACCTTGTTGATCGTGTCAGCCATCATGCACGCTCCAGCACAGTCGCGATGCCCTGCCCGCCGCCGATGCACTGGGTGGCGAGCGCGTACTGACCACCGTCACGCGCCAGCAGAGCCGCCGCCTTGCCGACGATGCGCGCGCCGGTCGCGCCCAGCGGATGGCCGATCGCGATCGCGCCGCCGTCCTTGTTGATCGTCTCGTCCTTGAGACCCAGGTCGCGGATGCAGGCGATCGCCTGGCTGGCAAAGGCTTCGTTGATCTCGACCACGTCGAGGTCGCCCGCCGAGATGCCCGCCCGCTCCAGCGCCTTCTTGGACGAGCCGATCGGGCCGAGGCCCATCGTCTCGGGCTCGCAACCCGAAATGCCGACCGACTTGATGCGGGCGAGGATCTTCAGGCCGTGGCGATTGGCGAATTCCTCCGAAGTCACCAGCACGGCGGCGGCACCATCGGTCAGCGGCGAAGCGGTGCCTGCGGTCACGGTGCCTTCCTTGTCGAAGGCGGGCTTCAGGCCGGACAGCACCTCTTCGGTCGTGTCGGGGCGGATCAGGCCGTCCTCGGTCACGTCGCCCGCCTTGGTGTGGATCGGAACGATCTCATCGGCCAGACGACCGGCGGCGCGCGCCTCGGCGGCCTTTTTCTGGCTCGCGACCGCGAACTTTTCCTGCTCGGCGCGGGTGATCTGGTATTTGGTCGCGACATTCTCGGCGGTCTGACCCATGCCCATGTAGGCACCCGGCCGCGCGGCGGCGAGCTCGGGGTTGGGCAGCGGGTTGTAGCCGCCCATCGGCACCCGGCTCATCGACTCGATACCGGCGCAGATGAACGCCTCGCCCGCGCCGATCTGGATCTGGCCCATCGCGATATGGATGGCCGACATGGACGATCCGCAGAAGCGGTTCACCGTCATGCCGCCGACCGACAGCGGCAGGTCCGCCAGCAAGCCGATGAGACGCGCGACGTTCATGCCCTGCTCGCCCTCGGGAAAGGCGCAGCCCAGGATGATGTCCTCGATCTGCGAGGCGTCGACGCCGGTCCGTTCGATCAGGCCGCGAATCACCTGCGCGGTCAGGTCATCGGGACGAACCCGTGCGAGCGCGCCCTTGCCAGCCTGGGTGAAGGGAGAGCGGGCATAGCCTGCGATCACGATGTTGGTCATCCAATCCTCTCTTTATGGGCTTGCGGCCTAACGTTAAGGTGCGTTACCTACCCTATACGTCAACACAATAAGCAACTCGACCGCAATCGACAACCGGGTATGGTCGAAAAAAGATACAGGAGAGTGACACGATGACGGCAGGAGCCATCGGAGGAGCCACGACAGGCGGTGTACCGGGCCAGGCGACGGGCCGCCCTCTGGTCTTCGAGCCGCGATTGCTGACCGACATGTTCGAGACAACGGTACGGCGCCACGGGTCTCGACCCGCCATCGACTTCATGGGTCGAATCACCCGATACGACGAACTGGGCGCAATGGTCGACAAGGCCGCCGCCGGGCTCCAGGCCTTGGGGGTGAAGAAGGGCACCCGCGTCGCGCTCTGCCTGCCCAATATCATCTATTACCCCGTCCTCTACTTCGCGACGCTGAAGGCCGGGGGCATCGTCGTCAACGTCAACCCGCTCTATGTCGAACGCGAGCTGTGCCACCTGCTGGAGGACTCGGGCGCGGAGATCATCGCGACCTGCGACATTCCCGACATCTATGGCCGCGTCTCCCATGTCGCCGAGAAACTCGGCCTGCGCCATGTCATCTCCTGCCCGGTCGCGGGCGCGCTGCCGACGATCAAGGGACTGGCCTACCGCCTGCTCAAGCGCGCGATGATCGCCGCCCCCGGCCCCTCGCCGCGCCACCTGACCTTTGCGCAGATGATGAAGCGCAGCGGCGCTTTGACGCCGATCTCGGCGAGGCCCGACGATGTGGCGGTGCTGCAATATACCGGCGGCACCACCGGCAGCCCCAAGGCGGCGATGCTGTCGCACGCCAATCTCGTCGCCAATGCCGATGCCATGGTCATCCATACCGGCGGCGAGGAGATGATCGACGAGGAACGCATCTTGGGCGTCCTTCCCCTCTTCCACGTCTTCGCGCTGACCACCGTGCTCAGCTTCGCGATCCGGGTCGGCGCCGAGATGATCCTGCTGCCCCGGTTCGAGCTGGACCAGGTGCTCAAGACGATAGCGCGCAGCAAGCCGACCTATTTCCCCGCCGTGCCCACCATCTACAACGCGATTGCGGGCGTGGCCGAGGCGCGCAAGGTCGACCTGTCAGCGATCAAGGCCTGCATCTCGGGCGGTGCCCCCCTGCCCGCCGAGGTGCGCGTGGCGTTCGAGAACACGACCGGCGGCAAGCTGGTCGAAGGTTACGGCCTGTCGGAGGCCTCGCCGATCATCACCTGCAACCCGATCATCGGCGAGAACAAGGGCGGGTCGGCGGGTCAGCCCTTCCCCGGCACGGTCATCGAGATCCGCGACCGCGACAATCCCGACCGGCTGATGCCACCGGGCGAGGTCGGCGAGATCTGCGCGCGCGGGCCGCAGGTGATGGCGGGTTACTGGAACAAGCCGACCGAGAGCGAGCAGGTCTTCATCCATGGTGCGCTGCGCACCGGCGATGTCGGCTATCTGGACGAGGACGGCTATCTGTTCATCGTCGACCGGATCAAGGACGTGATCCTATGCGGCGGCTATAACGTCTATCCGCGCATGATCGAGGAAGCGTTGTACGAGCATCCTGCGGTTGCAGAAGCCGTCGTCATCGGCATTCCCGACCCTTATCGCGGCCAGTCGCCCAAGGCCTTCGTCAAGCTGGCCGCCGATCACCACGCCACGCCCGAAGAGCTGCGCGCCTTTTTACAGGACAAGGTCAGCAAGATCGAACTTCCCCGCGAGGTCGAAATCCGCGAAAGCCTGCCCAAGACCTTGATCGGCAAATTGTCGAAAAAGGAACTGGTTGAGGAAGAATTGGCCAAAGCCGCCGCTGCGGCGGCGCGGCCCGTGGGGGAATAGACGGTGGGGGAAAACGAGGAACTTCGCGGCATCCAGGATGTCGCGAACAGCTTGGGCGTGACGACGCGCACGCTGCGTTTCTATGAAGATCGCGGACTGATCGAGCCGCGCCGCGTCGGCACCGCGCGCATCTATTCCAAGCGCGAGACGGGGCGGATGCAGTTGATCCTGCGCGGCAAGCGACTGGGCTTTTCCCTGCGCGAGATCGAGGAATTCTTGCGGCTGTACGATGCCGACCCGCAGCATGTCGAACAGATGCGCGTGTTGGCCGAACGCTGCCGCGAACGGGTCGACGAACTACGCCAGCAGATGACGGCATTGGTCCAGACGGTCGACGAACTGGAAACGATCGAACGCGAAGCGCGCGAACGGATCGCGAAAGCGGGGGCCTGACCGCTTCCAATTCCTCCCCTGCAAGGGGAGGTGGCAGTCCGCAGGACTGACGGAGGGGTGTCACCATCGGCGAGGACACCCCTCCACCAGCTTCGCTGGTCCCCCTCCCCTTGCAGGGGAGGAAGAATGCCAACCTTATGACTGCGGCGCCCGCCAACCCAGGCCGAGCGCCTTTTGCAGCGCGACGTAATCATTCGTCAGCCCGGCGACCGCCTGCGACAGCGACTGCTGCGCCGCCACCCGCTGCCGTTCCGCGTCCAGCGTGTCGATCAGCGTGGCCGCCCCCGCCCGATAGCGCTGCTGCATCAGCACCGCCGAGCGATCCGCCGACGCCTTGGCCCGCGCCAGCGTCGCCACCGTATTCCGCCGCGCCCGGAAGCGCGACAGCGAATCCTCGGCATCGCGCAGTGCCGACAGAACCGCACCGCGATAACGCGCCTCCGCCTCGTCGCGCGCGCCCTCGGCCTGACCGACCCGCGCATTGGCGCGGCCGAAGTTCAGGACGTTCCACTGAAGCATCGGCGCACCCAGCGTCACCAGATTGTCGAGATCGGTCAGCGCGTCGAGCGAGGTGCCGCCGATGCCGATGATGCCCATCAGGTTGAGGCGCGGAAACTTCGCCGCCTCCGCCACGCCGATCCTGGCAGTCTGTGCCGCCAGATTGCGCTCGGCCGCGCGGATGTCCGGGCGACGCTGGAGCAACGCAGTGGGATCGCCGACCGCCACCTGCGCCGGCGGCAACGGCACCGGCCCCGCCTGGGCCAGGCGCTGGTCAAGCGTACCGGGTGCCTCGCCGATCAGGATGGCCAGCGCATTGAGATAGGTCTCCACCGAGGACGACAGCGGCAGGATCTGCGCATCGGTGCTCTCCACCTGATTGCGCAACCGCTCGACCTCCAGTTGTGAGGCGGTGCCGTTGTTGAACCGCTGGAGCGTCAGGTTCAGCGTATCGCGCTGCATCTTCGACGCCTCACGCGCCAGGATCAGCCGCTGCTGCGCATCGCGAAGCCCGACATAGGCCTGGGCGACATCGGCGCTGAGCGAAACCTGTGCATCGGCGACATTGGCCTCCGCCGCCTCGGCGCTGGCGCGCGCGGCCTCGACGGTGCGACGACGGCCGCCGAACAGATCGATCTCCCAGCTGGCATCGAATCCCAGGTTGAAGAAGTCGACATTGGTGCCGCCGCCAGAGCCGCTCGCCGAACCGCCGGACGCGCCGCCATTGGCGCCGCCCTGCTCTCCGCCACCGCCGCCGAGGTTGAGTTCGGGCAGATTGGCGTGGAGATAGGTCGCGCTGGCATTCGCATTGGGCGCCTGATTGGCGCGTTCCAGTCGCAGCGAGGACCGCGCCTGCTTCAGTCGGGCCTGCGCCACCGCGACATTCGGATTGGACGCCAGCGCCCGCTCCTCCAGCCAGTTGAGCATCGGATCGTTCAGCGTCGTCCACCAGTCGGCGACCGCCGGTGCCGTCGTCGCCAGCGTGGTGTCGGCGCGCGCGAACCCGGCAGGCGGGGTCGCGGCCGAACCGATCGCCTTGGGCGGCCCGGCATAGTTCGGCCCGACGGTGCAGGCCCCCAGCAGGAGGAGCGGGATGAGGGAAAGCTGCTTGCGCATCATGGGTCTCAATGCATCGCCACGGGGCCGCCCTTGGGCAGCGGACGGAGGAACAGGACAAGCGGCATCACCATGATGATGCCGACGCACAGGATGAAGAACAGGTCGTTATAGGTCATGACCAGCGCCTGTTGCCGGATCGTATTACCGATCATGCGCAGCGCGGCGTCGGGGCTGCCGAATTGCTGGGTCAGCGCGTCGATCCATCCCTGGGTCGCCCCCGAATTGGCCGTCAGCGATTCCTCCAGCCGACGCTCGTGCAGGAAGCTGCGCTGGTCCTGCACGGTGGCGATGCCCGCCAGTGCGAAGGAGCCGCCCAGGTTGCGCGCCGCGCTGAACAGTCCCGCCGCATCGCCCGCCTGCGACGGCGGCACCGACGAGATCGCCGCCTGGTTCAGGAACAACATGCCCAGGATCGTGCCGACACCGCGCAACAACTGGCTGTCGGTGAACGAACTGCCGGTGGAATCGGCGGTCAGCACCGTGTCGATCCCCGCGCTCAGCGCCATAATGCCCAGCCCCAGGCCAACCGCGATACGGATGTCGACCTTCTTGATGAGGATCGGGGTGAACGGCATCATGAGCAGGCTGGGGATGCCGCTCAACAGCACGACCTTGCCCGCCTGGAACGCGTTATAGCCAGCGATCGAGGCGAGGAACTGCGGGATCACATAAGAGGTGCCGTAGAGCACCATGCCCAGCACGATGCCCATGATGACGACGCTGCCGAACTGGCGGTCGAGCAGCAACTTCAACCGGATGACCGGGCGCGATGCGACGAACTGCCCGGCGAACAACAGGCCGAAGCCGAAGATCGACAGCGCGGTCAACTCGATAATCTCGCGCGACTCGAACCATTGCTCGCGCTGCCCTTCCTCGAGCACGACGGTCAGGCCGCCCAGCCCCAGAGCAAGGCCCGCAATACCCAGCCAATCGGCCTTGGCCAGTTCGGACAGATGCGGCTTCTGGTGCGGCAGGCCGACGAGCAGCAGCGTGACGAGCACCGCGCCGACGGGGATGTTGAGGAAGAAGGCATAGTGCCAGCTGACATTCTCGGTCAGCCAGCCGCCGATCAGTGGCCCCATGACGGGACCCAGAATGGCGGTGACGCCGAAGAACGCCGTCCCGATCGGCTGCTGCTCGCGCGGCAGACGGGTGGCGATGATGGTCAGCGCGGTGGGGATCAGCGCGCCGCCGGTGATGCCCTGCCCCGCGCGGCCGATGATCATCATCGTCAGGTTGGTCGACAGGCCGCAGACCACCGAAAAGCCGGTGAACAGGATCGATGCGATCAGCAGGAAGGTGCGCAGGCCGAGCAACCGCTCCAGCCACGCCGACAGCGGAATGATGATGATTTCGGCGACAAGATAAGAGGTCGCGATCCACGTCCCCTCGGTCCCGCTCGCGCCGATCTCGCCCTGGATGGTCGGCAGCGCGGAGTTGACGATCGAGATGTCGAGCGTCGCCATCAGTGCGCCGATGCTGCCCGCCGCGACGGCGAGCCAGGCGGTCAGGTCCGCCTTGGCCGGAGGGGCGCCCCGCTGGGCGGCGGCGGCGCTCACTGGCGCTGCGCCCCCTCCCGCGCTTCGTTATGCTGGTCCTGCTGCTCGGCGATGTGCTTCAGCGCGCCCTTGGCCGAGCGGGTGTCGACCGTCACCTCGACCGACATGCCCGGCACCATCAGCGCACGGGTCTGCGCATCGGCGTCGACCGCGATGCGGACGGGCACGCGCTGCACGATCTTGGTGAAGTTGCCGGTCGCGTTCTGCGGCGGCAGCAGCGAGAATTGCGCACCGGTGCCCGGTGCCACGCTCTCGACATGCCCCTTGATCTCGACCCCCGGCAGCGCATCGACGTCGATCTTCACCGGCTGGCCGGGGCGCATCAGGCCCAGCTGCGTCTCCTTGAAGTTCGCGTTGATGTACAACTGGCTGACCGGCACGATCGACATGGTGCGGGTGCCCGCCTGCAGGAACTGGCCAACGCGCACCGTCTTGTTGCCGACGCGACCGCCGATCGAGGCGCGGATCGTCGTCGAGCCCAGATTGACCTCGGCGGCGTCCAGCTGCGCCTTGGCGGCCTGCCCCTGCGAACGCGCCTGCTGCACCTGCGCGTCGAGCGTGCCGATACGGCGACGCGACGCGGCCAGCGCGGCGGAAGCAGCGGCGACCTTGGCATTGGCCTGACGCGCCTGGTTCTGAAGCTGCGACAGACGCTCGCGGCTCTCGGCGCCCGATGCGGCGAGCGGCGTGTAGCGCGTCACCTCGGCCTGCGCGAAGGCGGCGTCGCTCTGCGCGGCGCGGAGATCGGCCTCGGCGCGGTCGATCGCGGCCTGTTGCTCCTTGATCTGCGCCTGGACACCCTCGGCATTGGCGCGGGCGACACCGATCTGCGCCTGGATCTGCGCGGTCTGCGCCTGATAGTCGCGGGTGTCGATCTGGAGCAGCGGCTGGCCCGCCTGGACATTCTGGTTTTCGCCGACGAACACCTTGTCGACATAGCCCGAGACCTTGGGCGCGACCGTGACCGCATCCGCCTGGATGAAGGCGTCGTTGGTCGTCTGCATATACTGGCCGACGCTCTTGTAGTTCGCATACCAGAAGACGCCGCCGATCACCGCGACCGCCGCGACGATCAGCAGGATGACGCGGATGCGCCGCTTCTTGGCGGGCGATACGGGGGTCTTGTCCTCCGCCGTCTCCGCGTCCTGGCGTTCGGCGTCCTGCCCCTCATTCACTTGGTTTGCGTCGGCCACAGCGGCTTCCCTGTCGATGGAATCAAAAGAACTGGATGGTGCATTTGCTCGCACTTGCACAATAAGGCAAGACCATTTATTGAGCTACCTCATATTATGTGCGATTATGAAACCCTGGCGCTCCGCTACAGCCGCATTTATCTGCGTTTCCACCGGCTTCTCGACCGGCAGATGGCCGCGCAGGGCGCCTCGCTGGCGCGCACCAAGATGCTCCATTTCATCGCCAACAACGCGCCGGTTCGTGCCGCCGATGTCGCCGACTGGTTCGACCTGGCCCCGCGCACGGTGACACAGGCGATCGACACGATGGAGCGCGACTCGCTGGTGGTGCGCGTGCCCGACCCCGACGACCGACGGGCGAAGCGGCTCGACATCACCGATCATGGGCGGCAGGTCCTGCGCCAGACCGAGCCGCTGCGTCGAACGCTGATCGCTCAGGCCTTCGGCTTGCTGAGCGATGAGGAAGTCGGGCAGTTCGCGCGAATCCTCGACAAGATGGAACAGGCGATCAAGGGTTCGCCCGGAAACTAGAACTGCGATCAGATCCGCTCGCCATAGAAACGCAGCGCGGCTGGCGGATCATTGGGCCGCCCGCCCTGCGCCACCACATGCGCGGCACGGACGGCGGCGCCCAGGCTGCCCGCGCGAAACGGCTTGGCGATGCAGCCGATGACCAGCGGATGGCCGCCGCGCTCGGGACAATTGCCGCTCAGGAAGATGCAGGGAATGCCGCGATCGGCGAGCAGTTGTGCGGCGGTCAGCCCGCTATCGCCATCGGCCAGCTTCACATCGCACAGCGCAAGGTCGGGGCGCCCCTCATCGACCAGCGCCATGGCGGCGGAGACGGTGTCGGCAATGCCGATCACGCGGTGGCCGTGCAGCGTCAGCGCATCCTCGACCAGCATGGCGACCAGCGCCTCATCCTCGATGATCAGGAGGTTCAGCGGGGTTTCGTCGCCGCGATCGTCATCGGCAAGTTCTTCAGGACGCGGGGCAAGCCCCGTACGCGCCGCCGTCATGCGGCATGACCAAGATCAGGCACCCATCATCCTCGTTCGTCAACGTCGCGCGCAACTGATGGCAAAGCCTCGCCATCAATCGATCCCGGTCGATCACATCGGCGATACGTCCCCATCCGATCGCCTCAAACGAGATACGGAGCATTTCGTTCCCCGGCACTCCGTTCACCGTGAAGCCGATGCGAGGCACCCCTGCCCCTTGCGCCATCAGCGCATCGAGCAGCAGCGCGGCCGCCACCGCGCGTTCGATCGGCACCGCGACCCGGCTGCCAACCGTGATCGGCGATTCTCCCGTCTCGCCGCGCAGTTGCGCGATCACGTCGCCGAACAGCGCGGGCAGGTCGACCAGCCCCGGATCGGCAGTAGCGTAGAGCGGCCGGTGCGCGCTCGCCAGCACCTGCAACCGTTCTGCCGCCCGCATCAGCGCGCGGCGCGTGCCCGTATCGGGAGCCTCCCGCCCTTCATGCGAGACGAGACCGATCGCCACCTGCAGCGCGTTGCGGACCCGGTGGTTCAACTCGGCCAGCAACTGCGCCTGGGTATCGAGCCCGCGCCGCAGCGCCTCCTCGATCCGCAACCGATGCTGCGCCAATGCGGCATAATGGCAGAGCAGCAGCAACAAGCGCCGCTCCTCCTCGTCGAACGGCCGCGCCGCACGCCGCCCGAAGCCGAGCGTGCCCAACAGCTCGTCACCATGGAGCAGCGGCATACACAGATAGACCTGGACGCCCAGCGACCGGACGAACCCCGTCCGCTCCTCACCGCTGGTCTGGATATCGGTCAGGTGCAGCGTCCGCCGCTCGCGCATCGCCTGGCCGCAGGCGGAAGGGCCGATGTCCAGACCGGCCGCCGCCTGTCGCTCGGCACGGGTCAGGCCGCCCGAGGTCTCCAGCCGCGCGGCATCGCCATCGCGGCGAAAATGGAAGAACACGTCGAGGCGCAGTTCGTCGCGGATCAGCGCGAACAGCGAGTCGATCATCGCACCGGGATCGTCGGCGGCCATCAGCCGATCGGTCGCGGCGGCCACAAGCGAGAGGTAGCGCTGCGCATCCGCAGGGCTGGGCGCAGCCGGTCCGATCGCTTCGCCGGGTAGCGGCAAAGGCGGTGCTAAAGGTGGTGGGAGAGCCACGACCAGCAGGATAGCGATACCGGCCCGTGGCTCCAAGAGCTGTTTGGGCAAAACCATCGGGCGGAAGGCGGCCTCGGCCCCCTCCCGCCCGGACGGATCAGCGCGCCGTCACCGCCGACTGGTCGAGCGGCACGACCGGCAGCCAGACGCGGCTGGCATTGGCGCCACCGCGCTCCAGCGTGATCGTCGCCTTCCTGTAATCGCTCGCCTTGGCCGTGAAGATATTGGGCACGAAGGTCTGCGGATTGCGGTCGTAGAGCGCGAACAGGCTGGACTGGACCTGGATCATGATCCGGTGCCCCGGCTGGAACACATGGTTTACCGTCGGCAGGCGGAACTTGTATTCCTGCACCTTGCCCGCCGGAATGGCGGTCGGGTTGGAGAAGCTGTTGCGATAGCGCCCCCGGAAGATGTCGAGGCTGATCGGCAGCTCATAGCCCCCCATCTTCGGATCGATGGCATTCTCCGGCGGGAGCACGTCAATGATCTTCACCACGAAATCGCCATCGGTGCCGGTCGTGCGCGCGAACAGATCGGCAATCGGCGCGCCCGAGACGCGCACCGCCTTGGTCAGGACCGGCGTCGTATAGGTCACGACATCGGTTCGGCCATCGGCGTGCCGCTGATCGCTGACCAGCCAGTCGCCCCAGCGGCCGTCGTTGAAGTTTACCGGGCGCGATAGATGCGGCACCGGATTGGCCGGATCGGAGACATAGGCATCCGCCCCCGTCCCCGGCTTGTCGAAGCTCAGCCCCTTGTCATCGGCCAGATAGAGCGGGGTCAACGGAGCCGCGCACCCGCTCTGGCAGGCGAGCGGCCATTGCGTCAGCTTGTCCCAATGGTTTTCGCCGGTGTTGTAGATGGCGGCGCTGGGCAGGTTCGCGGGCGCGCCGTCCTTCAGATACTGGTTGAACAGCGGCAGGACCATATCCTCGCGGAACTGCTTGGCGGTGTCGCCATTCCATTGGAACGGGCCGAGGTTGGTGCCGGTGCGGTTGATCTGGCTATGCCGCCACGGCCCCATCACGAGGAAATTGTTGCCCAGCTTGCCCTTGGCCTTCAGCGCTTCCCAGGACGTGATCGCGCCGTACATGTCCTCCTGGTCCCACAGCCCCTGTTCCCAGATGGTCGGGACGTTGGACGGGTTCGCCGCCAGCAGCTTGTCGAGCGCCTGACCCTGCCAATAGAAATCATACGACGGGTGCTGCACGATACGCTGCCAGAAGGGCAGCTGGTCGTAACCCGACTTCTTCGCCCAGTCGTTCGCCGAGCCGTAGCGGAAATTCTCGTAATCGTCGTAACCGCCGCTGGACGGGGCCTTGCCCTCGCCCTTGTAGCCGGTCTGCGACCCGATCCAGGCGATATTGGCCAGACGAAACGCGCCGTAATGGAACCAGTCGTCGCCCATCCAGCCGTCAATCATCGGGCTTTCGGGCGCGGCGACCTTCAGCGCGGGGTGCGGGTTGAGGAGCGCCATGACGACGGTGAAGCCCTCATAGGACGAACCGATCATGCCGACCCGGCCATTGGATTGGGGCAGGTTCGCCTTGTTCACCAGCCAGTCGATCGTGTCATAGGCGTCGGTCGTGTGATCGACCTTGGTCGCGTTCAGGGGGCCGATCACGGGCCGGGTGACGACATATTCCCCTTCCGAGCCGTATTTGCCGCGAATGTCCTGATAGACGCGGATATAGCCCGCCTTCACGAACTCCTCATCGGCCAGCGGCAGCGCCTCGATCATCCGGGTGCTGTCGGAACGCTTGGCACGGCCCGCCGCATTATAGGGAGTGCGGGTCAGGACGATCGGCGCGTTCACCGCGTTCTTCGGGATCACGATGACGGTGTAGAGCTTCACGCCGTCGCGCATCGGGATCATCACTTCGCGCTTGATATAATCCCGCTCCGCCACATCGGTCGGCGGGGTGAAATGGGCGGGAATGTCGCTGACCGTCGAGTTGGTGACGACCTTGACCGGCTGCTGGTCCGTCGCGGGCGCCTGCTGCGCGGTGGCGGGCGTCAGGACGGCAAGCGCGCTGGCGGCGAGAAGGAATTGGCGGAAACGCATGAAAAACAGACCCCCTCATGGTCGGTGAATGCCGTATCGTGCCGCGACACGGGGCCGGGAGCAACTAGCGGCGTGAATGATACATGGTATCATTCGACGTGCAAGCATGATGCAAATCACGCCCGAGCTTTCCTTTCGCTGCTTCGCCCCATAATATGGTCAGACAACAACGGGGTGCGATCCCCGCGATCCGGGGAGGAACCCACCGAGTGACGACCTTGAAGCGGCGCGGACCCGCCCATAGCGCCTTGGCGCGGGACATCGGTGTCGCCATCGTAACCGGCCGCATCGCCACCGGATCGACCCTGCCCGGCGAAGTCGAGATCGCCGAACAGCGCGGCATGTCACGCTCCGTGGTGCGCGAGGCGCTGCGGATGCTGGCGGCCAAGGGGCTGGTGGTCAGCAAGCCCAAGGCGGGAACGCGGGTGCGCGAGCGGCTGGAATGGAACCTGCTCGACCCCGAACTGCTCGCCTGGATGTTCGAGGGCGAGCCGCCCGCCGGTTTCGTCACCAGCCTGTTCCAGCTCCGCCTGATCGTCGAGCCCGCCGCCGCCGAACTCGCCGCCGTCAAGCGCGACACGCGCCAGCTGTCGCGCATGGGCGCCGCGCTGGAGGCGATGGGCGAACACGGCCTGCACACCGAACAGGGCCGCGCCGCCGACCAGCTGTTCCACAACATCATCCTGGAGGCGACGGGCAACGAACTGCTCATCAGCCTGTCGGGCAGCATCGGTGCGGCGGTCCGCTGGACCACGCTCTACAAGCACCGCAGCGCCAAGCTGCCCCGCGACTCCATGCCCGAACACCGCCACCTGTTCGCCGCCATCGCAGAGGCCGACGCCGCCGCCGCGCGCGCCGCGACGATCGTGCTGGTCGAACAGGCGCGAGAGGATACGGAACGCGCGCTGGCGCACTGAAGCGCAGTACACGGGATCGTCCAAGCCTTGGCCAAGCAACATAAAGGTCTCCTGTCCTTCCCTCGCCCCTCGTAGAGGGGAGAGGGTTGCTCCGACTTGGTCTTTGCGTAGCAAAGGCCTAGTCGGAGCTGGGTGAGGGGTGAGCGCTCGCCTTCGCGAGCGCGCGAGCCTTTCGGCTCGCTCAACCCCTCACCCAAGCTGCGCTAGCCAGCAGGCTGGCAAGCTTCGCTAACCCTCTCCCCTATCCAGGGGCGAGGGGAGCAACAGTCCGGCATCGATTTCGATTGTCTCCTCCCCTCACACTCCCAGCTTCGCGTGCCAGGCCATTGCGGTGCGTCCCGCCAGGTTCCGCATGTCCTGCAACCCCGCCAGATCGGCGCGGCTATGGCTCAGCCGGTGCAGCCAGCCGCTCAGGTCATGTGCCGCGATCTCCGCCTCGACGCTCGCCCGCCCGGCGGCGCGGCGCGCAGCCTCGATCGCGGCGAGCGGCTGGTCGCTTTCGACCGCCTGACCGTAAAGGCGATTGGCGCCGATCCCCGCCTCGATCCGGCTTGGCAGGGGCGGCCCGAAATCGGGGCGAAAGGCAAAGACCGCCAAGAGTGCGGCGATGCTGCCCACGACATTGTCGACCACCCGGGCCGAGGCGATGCCGACTCCCGGATGGAGCATATCCGTCACCAGCACGAACAGCATAGTGAGGAAAACTACGAAGATGGTATAGTTGACCGAGCGCAGGGCCATCGTCAGCGCGGTCAGCACCACCGCGACCAGCGCGGGCACGACCGGCCCGCCACCCAGCAGGGGCAGCGCCATCGCCAGACTTCCCCCGAGCAGGCTGCCGACGATACGCTCCAGACAGCGCGCCCATGTCACCCGCACGCCGCCCTGCAGCACGACGATCACCGCCATCGCCGCCCAATAGGGATAACCCAGACCGAAGACTGCGGCGGCGTAATAGACCATGACCAGCCCTCCCGCCTGACGCAGCGCTTGCTGGACCATGACCATCGGCGTTGACCTGGCCGTCCCGGCGTCCATCACCGTTACGGCCGGTTCGCCCTCGTCATCCCCTTCGGACAGCCGGGTCAGGGCGGTCCCGAACGCGGCCGCGCATCCTCGGAACACGTCCTCCGTCAGTTCGCCCCGCACGCGCTGCATCGTCGCGCTGGCCTGCTCCAGCGGAGCCTCTGCTCGCGACCGTCGGCGCAAGGACACGCACCAGCTCGCCACCGCGCCACGGCAGGCCTCGGCGAGGACGGTGCGCTGCGGGGCACTGCCCCAACGATCGATGCATGCCTGGTCCAGTGCCAGCAGCGCGCCGAACATCGTCTCCGCCGCCGCCAACTCGCGCCGTGCCGCATTCGCCCGACCCGGCTCGCCCGCGAAACGGACCAGAACCTCGCGAAACCGTTCGATCGCCAGCCGCACCGCGCGCCGATGTTCGGCATGGTCGCGATGCCAGCGCTCGTCGCGATGGGGATGATCGCGCAGACCCGCCAGATAATCGGCCATGTCGAGCAGCCTTGCGCTCACCGCCTGGGTCGCGCGGCGCAGCGGGTCGAAGGCATCGATCCGCCAAAGCATGTTGATGAGCAGATAGCTCCACGCCGCCCCCGCGAAAAATGCCGCCGACAACCGGGCTGCGGCAGGAAGGTCGTGCGGAAAGCCGACCGCTACGACCGCGACCACCGCCGACAGGGTGCCAACCAGCCCCCCAAAGGCCAGCCGCCCCGCCGCCGCCGTCACCAGAAAGACGAGCAGCGGCCCGACGATCATCCCCGCATGGGGCGCGATCGACGCCGCCCAGGATCCGACCAGCGCGACCGCCGTTCCCCCGACCAGGAAGATTCCCAGCAACCGACGTCGCAGCCTGTCCGGCCCCGGCACATCGCACAAACAGGTCCAGAAGGCAGCATAGACCGCCCATCCCCATTCGCTCCGCCCCGTCACGATCGCCAGGATCAGCGGCAACGCAACCGCCACCGCGCCGCGATAGCCCTCCGCGCGATTGAGATGCTCGGGGATCAGGCTGACCGATCGCAGCTCCAGCCGACGGCCCAGCCGCCGGATCGCCCGGGTCAGTCCGTATCGATCGCCCAGTTGTCCTTCGCCACCGGCCCGTTCCGTCACGCGAATCTCCCCGTGCCCGGGCCCCACGACCGGCAACCGATCCTAGCGCGCCGACCGGGTGGCCGGATCGTGCTCGACCTGACCCAGATAGTCCCAGAGATACCCTTCGAGCGCTTGGTGCATGCACAGGGCGCTGGGACGGGCATCAGGTCCGGCGTCGACCTCCTCCGCCGGAACCAGATAATCGCCATAAGGCAGTTTGCCGGTACGCGAATAATGGACGCCCAGGGATTTCACATGGCATTTGGCCGCCGCTCGCGCGAGGGCCCGGTTGGTCAGTAACGGCTTTTCCCTGGGTGTGGACGCGCATCCCGCCAGAAGCACGCACGCCGTCACGCCCCAACCCGTCCTTCGCATGATTTTCCCCGCCGATCAGTTCACCGCCTCGAACACGAACGCGGTTCCCACATAATCCCCCTTCAGCGGCGCGCGCAAACCCCGGTTCATCCAATAGGCTCCCGACGCTTGGCCAGGCACCCCCGCAGGCCGCGCCGAGCCGTCGAGCATCCGCACCGCATAGACCCTCGCCGGGTCCAGCCCCTGCGCATGGATCGCGGCGGGATTGTCGCGCCACATGGACGAGTGCAACATCTGGAACAGCACCGCCTGCCGCTTGTCCTGCCCGACATACATGGTGGCCGAGGTCGCATTGTCGCCAGTGGGGGACTCCAGCCGATAGAGCGCACCGCGCTGCACCGTCTCGCGAATGGTCTTGTACGCCGCCACCCATTTGCGCGCCGTGGCGAAGTCCGCGTCCGCCCATTTGTCCAAGTTCGCGCCTATCCCCAGCCCGCCCTGCATCGACGACAGGAAACGATAGTCCAGGCTGGTGACGCGCGTGTTCGCCCAATTGGGGCTGTCCGTGACCCAGGCCATCATGACCGCCACCGGATAGGCGCGGGTAAAGCCGTCCTGAACGGTCAGCCGGTCGGCGGGGTCGGTATTGTCTGAGGGCCACACTTCATCGGTCAGCCCGATGATGCCAAGGTCGACGCGACCGCCGCCGCCCGAACAGGATTCGATCTCCAGCTTGGGGTGCCGCCGCCGCAGCTCGGACAGGATATAATAGAGGTTGCGGACATATTCGACATAGACGCGTTGCTGGTCGGTGACCGGCTGCTCGGGCCAGCCCGCCTCCGTCCAGTTGCGGTTATAATCCCACTTCAGGAAGGCGATGTCGTTGTCGCTCACCAGCTTGTCGAGCACGGCCAGCAAATGATCGCGGACATCGGTGCGCGCGAGGTTGAGGACGAGCTGGTTGCGCCCCTCGGTGCGCGGCCGGTCGGGGAAATTCAGCACCCAGTCGGGATGGGCGCGGTACAGGTCGCTGTCGACATTCACCATCTCGGGCTCGACCCACAGGCCGAAGTCCATGCCCAGCCCCTTCACCCGGTCGATCAGGGGCTTCAGCCCGTTGGGGAATTTGGTCGGGTTGACGGTCCAGTCGCCTAAGCCGGCCTTGTCGTTGTTGCGTGCGCCGAACCAGCCGTCATCGACCACGAACCGCTCGACGCCGATCTTCGCCGCCTTTTCGGCCAGCGCCATCTGCCCCGCCTCGGTCACGTCGAAAGCCGTCGCCTCCCAGCTGTTGTAGAGGACCGGACGCAGCCGCGCCTTCGTCCCGTGGGGCAGGATATTGGCGACCTCGAATTTATGGAAGGTGCGCGAGGCTCCACCCAGCCCGTCGCCCGAATAGCCTGCATAAAAGACCGGCGTGTCGAGCGTCTCGCCCGGCTTCAGCGTCCAGGAAAAGTCGTAAGGATTATATCCGCCCGCGATCCGCACCCGGCCCAGATTGTCCGATGCCACGCTGATCCGGAACGAGCCCGACCAAGCCAGCGCACCATACCAGACCGGCCCATGCTCCTCGCTGGTCAGCCCTTCCCGGCCGATCGCGAACCAGGGATTGTTGCCATGGCCGGTCGAGCCGCGACGGCTTTCCAGCACGGTAGCGGCCGGCTCGACCGGTACCGTCTTCTGCGTCCATTCGGCGGCATGGCGGCCGGTCAGATAATGAAGCCGGTAATCGTCGCCGACCGGCAGCGAGAGGACCGCCGCCGCCAGCTGGTCGACGCGTACCGGCTTCGCATCCCCGTTCCGAACCTTGGCCGAGCGGGCGACGATGCCGGTCGCGGGGTCGATCGTATAGGTCAGCGTGACGAACAGCGGGCGGCGGATGTCCGCCAGTTCGACGGTCAGCGTCTCGCCACTGACCTTGTGGCTGCGATATTTGAGGACGAGATCGCGATTGCCATCTGCGAACAGCGCCTTGACGCCCGGATCATTGACCAGCCCCTCGCCCTGCCCCGGAAACTCCTGAAGCGTAACCGAACCGGCGGGGTCGAAGCCGGACAGTTCGCCGGGCGCTTTCAGGACGATCGGGTCGCCCGTCTTGACCGGATCGCCCGAGATCAGCGGATCGCCCTCCGCCAGTGCCGATCCCCAGTAAAGCGGCTGGAGATAGCCCTTCTCGTCCACCCCCATCGCATAGGTGACGCCGCCGCCATCGAGGCGGAACACCTTCGCCCCCGTCGGTGCGGTCACCTTCGCCGAAACCGGCGCCGCCAGCGTAGCCAGACCCACCCCTGCCAGAATCGCATTCCGCCAGCGCATCACACCTCTCCTGCAAACCTTTGCATTAAGTCTGACATAGCGCGGGGCCGTGATGCAAGCGCTCGTTTCAGAAGATCATTGCACGGCCAGCGGCCACAGCGTCTTGAGCGGACGACCGGCATCGGCCAACGCCTCGACCGCCACGGTGGCGCCATCGGCGACCAGCGCCTTGCCCTGCACGAAGTCGCGCATCGCATTGACGCAATCGAGCGCGATCACCCGGCCCTGGCGCAGATAGACGACCGAGAAACTCCGCGTGGCCGGATCGCCACGCAGAATCGCCTGGTCGTGCCCGGTCGACAGGCCGACCGTCTGCAACTTCAGGTCATATTGGTTCGACCAGAACCAGGGCACCGCATGATAGGCCACCTCGCGCCCCATGATCGTGCGCGCCGCCACCGTCGCCTGATCATGAGCGTTCTGCACCGATTCCAGCCGGATGACGGCGCCATCGGCAAAGTCGTTGGCATGGGCCGCACAATCGCCCACCGCATAGATATGGGCCAGGCTGGTGCGTCCTTGCGCATCGACCGCGACGCCATTGTCGCCCGTCGCTCCGGCCGCGATCAGGGGCTGGACCGCGGGCACGATGCCGATGCCGACGATCGCCATCTGGGCGGCCAGCACCGTACCGTCGGCCAGCCGGACGCCGCTGATCCGCCCCTCTCCCTCGATACACGCCACGCTCTCGTTGAGCCGCACCGTCACGCTCTGCGCGCGGTGTTCGGCTTCGTAGAAGCGCGACAGCGCCTCGCCAGCGACGCGCGCGAGCACCCGGTCCTGCGCCTCGACGATGGTGACGGCCTTGCCGAACTTGGTCAGCACGGCGGCGGCCTCCAGCCCGATATAGCCGCCACCGATGACCACCACCTCACGCACTGCGGGCAGTTCGGCGATCAGCCGGTCGACATCGGCGCGGGTGCGGACACCGTGCACGCCAGTCAGCTGGTGGCCATCGCAGCTCAGCCGCCGGGCATGGCCACCTGCCGCCCAGATCAGCGTGCCATAGTCGATTACGATGCCCGCCGCCGTGGTCAGGCACCGCGCCTCGGCATCGACCGCGACGACCTGCTCGCCCAGCCGCAGCGTGATCGCGCGCTCTTCCCAGAAACGCTCGGGGCGGATCAGGATACGCTCGAACGGCTTGTCCCCGGCCAGATACTCCTTGGACAGCGGCGGGCGCTCATAGGGTGGCCAGTCCTCTTCGCCGATCATCGCGATCGTGCCCTGGAACCCTTCCTGACGCAGCGCGATAGCAGCCTGCGCCCCCGCGTGGCCGGTGCCGACGATAACGATGTCGTAAGACGAATGGACGATATGGTTCATGACCTCCTCCCTAGAATGGAGAGACGGCACCTGCCAATCAGCATGACAAAGCGTTACAAGTGCGAAAGAGCGTCTTCAATCGCGCGACGCTTGCCGCTAGGGGAAAGCGCAAATCCTCAGGAGAAACCATGAGCAAGCTGCACCTCGTGTTCGGCGGCCGCGTCAGCGACCCGCAGACCCTCGATTTCGTCGATCCCGCCGGGCTGGAAGTGGTCGGCGTATTCCCCGACTATGCCAGCGCCGAAAAGGCCTGGCGCGCCGCCGCGCAGCGCACCGTCGACGATGCCGAGATGAAGTTCGTGGTGGTGCACCTCCACCGTTTGCTGGAGCCGTCGCTGGATTGATCTTGCGGCCTTGGGCGAGGTCGGGGCGTGGCCTTCGACTTCGCTCAGGCTGAACGGCGGTCGGAAATCCGCTCTTGCCCCATACAACTCACTCCGCTCGCACTGAGCGAAGTCGAAGTGCATGGGAAAACGCCCGGTGCTGGGCGAGGCTGAAGCATGGCCTTCGACTGCGCTCAGGCGGAACGGAGGGTGGGATAGAATCCTCCTCGCTTCAGGCGTTGCGATAGCGCCACAGCAACAACGGCTTGGCAAAGACCAGCCCCGCAATGAACCCGCCGATATGCGCGGCGACGGCGATCGTGCCCATTCCCATGCCCGCATAGCCGAGCAGCAGTTGGATGCCGATCCACCCCGCCGCCAGCCACAGGACATGGGTGAACTCGGCCGACAGTCCGGCGACACCCCTGGTCGCACGCCGCCGCCCGAACAGCAGCGCATAGGCTCCGACGATCGCCGAGATCGCCCCGCTCGCGCCGATCATCGGCATGGGCGAGGCGGGATCGGGGAAATATTGCGCCATCGCGGCGGCATAGGCACCCACGACGTACAGCACCGCGATGCCTCGCGGCCCCAGCGCGCGCTCGGTCTGCGCGCCGCAATAGACCAGCATCACCAGATTGAAGGCGATATGCGCGAACCCGCCATGGATCAGCGTCGCGCTGAGCGGGGTCAGCAGCGTCGGCACCAAAAAGCCGAAATCGGGCGGCAGCGTCGCGCCCTCGAAACGCAGGGGTATGAAACCGCCCGCCACCGCCGCATCCGGCACCATGCCGGTGACGATGAGGATCAGCGACACGGCCGCCGTGACGACCGCGATGGCCGTCGTGGCCCGTGCCGCTGCCCAGTTCATCGGGTCAGATGAACTCGATCTTGCTGACGACGTAATAACGGTCGCCCGACGGCACCGTCACCTCGACCTCTTCGTCCAGCTTGCGCCCGATCAGCGCCCGGCCGAGCGGCGAGTTGTAGCTGATCCGGCCGGTCTTGGCGTCCGCCTCGGTCTGGCCGACGATCTGATACTTGACCGGCTTGTCATCCTCGTCGAGCAGCGTGACGGTCGCACCGAACACGATCTTGTCGCCCGACAGATCCTTCGGGTCGATGATCTGCGCACGGCTCAGCTTGTCCTCGATGTCGGCGATCGTCGCCTCCACCTGGCCCTGGCGTTCCTTGGCCGCATGATATTCGGCGTTTTCGGACAGGTCGCCGTGTGCACGCGCTTCCTCGATCGCGTCGACGATCAGCGGCCGCTCTTCTTTCAGACGCCGCAGGTCCTGGGTGAGCTTGTCATAGCCCTCCTGGAGCATCGGCATCTTTTCGACGGTCGCCATATTCCTAGTCCCCAATTCTTACGCATTCCCGGTACGGACCGCCCTCCCAAACCGGGAGAGCGGTCCGCCAGCACATCATGTTCTCATGTCGGGATTAGTTGTGCGAACGCGAATAGTAGGATTGCAGGGGACGTACTTCAAGACCACGGGTCGCCGACGCCGCAATCGCCTTCGCCGCCTCGACGCTCGCGGGCGCCGTGGTGAAGTAGGGAATCTTCTGGCCAAGCGCGGCTTCGCGGATCGGCTTGGAGTCCTTCAGGCTCTGCCACCCCTCGGTCGTGTTGAAGATCAGGGTGATGCCGCCGTCCTTGATCCGGTCGACGATATGCGGACGCCCTTGCGCCACCTTGTTGATCTTCTCGACCGAGACGCCCGCACGATCCAGATAATCGGCGGTGCCGCCCGTCGCTACGATCGCGAAGCCTGCCTCCGACAGCATCCGGGCGGCGGGAACGATCTGTTCCTTGTCGCCGTCCTTCACGCTGATGAAGACCGCGCCTTCGGTCGGCAGGACGGTACCCGCCCCCAGCTGCGACTTGGCGAAGGCGGTGGTGAAGTCGGGGTCGATACCCATGACTTCGCCCGTGGACTTCATTTCGGGCGACAGCACCGGATCGACACCGGGGAAGCGCGCGAAGGGGAAGACCGCTTCCTTGACCGCATAATAATCGATGTGGCGATCGATCGGCGGCAGGTCGGCCAGCTTCTCGCCCGCCATGACGCGTGCGGCGATCTTGGCGATGGGCGTGCCGATCGCCTTGGCGACGAAGGGCACGGTGCGGCTGGCGCGCGGGTTGACCTCGATCAGATAGACCGTGCCATCCTTCACCGCGAACTGGATGTTCATCAGGCCACGCACGTTCAGGCCGCGCGCTAGTGCTTCCGCCTGACGCTCGATCTCGGCGATGATCTCGGCCGACAGGCTGTAGGGCGGCAGCGAGCAGGCCGAGTCGCCCGAATGGACGCCCGCTTCCTCGATATGCTGCAGCACACCCGCCACGACGACCTGGTCGCCGTCGCAGATCGCGTCCACGTCCACCTCGATCGCGTCGCGTAAGTACTGGTCGATCAGCACCGGCGCATCGCCCGACACCTGCACCGCCGTCTGGATATAATCCTCCAGCTGCTGCGGGCCGTCGACGATCTCCATGGCGCGGCCGCCCAGCACGAAGCTGGGGCGCATCAGCACCGGATAGCCGACGCGCTCGGCAACGATCAGCGCTTCCTCGCGGCTGCGCGCGATGCCGTTCTTGGGCTGGTGCAGCTTCAGCTTGTCGACCAGTGCGGCGAACTGCTCACGGTCCTCGGCCAGGTCGATCGCGTCGGGGCTGGTGCCCAGGATCGGGATACCCGCCGATTCCAGCGCGCGCGCGAGGTTCAGCGGGGTCTGGCCGCCGAACTGCACGATCACACCGACCAGCTCGCCCTTCGACTTCTCGACATCGAGAATGGCCAGCACGTCCTCGGCGGTCAGCGGCTCGAAATACAGCCGGTCCGAGGTGTCATAGTCGGTGCTGACCGTTTCCGGATTGCAGTTGACCATGATCGTCTCATAGCCCGCATCCGCCAGCGCGAAGCAGGCATGACAGCAGCAATAATCGAACTCGATGCCCTGGCCGATCCGGTTCGGACCGCCGCCGAGAATGACGATCTTCTTCCGATCGCTGGGCACCGCCTCGTCCTCGGGCTCGCCGAAGGTCGGGGCTTCATAGGTCGAGTACATGTACGGCGTCTTGGCGTCGAACTCGGCCGCGCAGGTGTCGATCCGCTTGAAGACCGGACGCACGCCCAGCTTCTGGCGATGCTCGCGTACCTCCTGCTCGGTGACGCCGCCGGTCATCATCTTGACGACTTCGTGGATCAGGCCAGACCCACGCGCGATGCCGCGATCCATGCCGCGCAGGTTCGCCGATTGCAGCGCCAGATAAGCGAGCCGCTTGTCGGAGAAGCCCATCGCCTTCAGGCGGCGCATCCCCGCCGCATCCTGCGGCAGGCCGTTTGCCATGACCTCGGCCTCGGCCGCGACGATCTCGGCGATCCGCTCCAGGAACCAGGGATCGTATTTGGCGATCGCATGGACCTCGGCGACGGTGAAGCCTTCGCGCAGCGCCTGCGCCGCGACTAGAAGCCGGTCCGGGGTCGCCTTGGCCAGCGCCGCCTCGATCTCGGCGCGCGGGGCACCGACCAGATGTTCGACATCGTTGAAGCCACTCAGGCCGGTTTCCAGGCCGCGCAGCGCCTTCTGCATCGACTCATGGATGTTGCGGCCGATCGCCATCACCTCGCCGACCGACTTCATCGCGGTCGACAGCACCGGCTCCGAACCCTTGAACTTCTCGAAGGCGAAGCGCGGAATTTTGGTGACGACATAGTCGATCGTCGGCTCGAACGAGGCCGGGGTCGCGCCGGTGATGTCGTTCTCGATCTCGTCCAGCGTATAGCCGACCGCCAGCTTGGCCGCGACCTTGGCGATCGGGAAGCCGGTCGCCTTCGACGCCAGCGCCGAGGAGCGCGACACGCGCGGGTTCATCTCGATGACGATCAGACGGCCGTCCTTCGGGTTGACCGCGAACTGCACGTTCGAGCCGCCGGTCTCCACGCCGATCTCACGCAGCACCGCCAGGCTGGCGTTGCGCATGATCTGATATTCCTTGTCGGTCAGGGTCAGCGCGGGTGCGACGGTGATCGAGTCGCCGGTATGGACGCCCATCGGGTCGATATTCTCGATCGAGCAGATGATGATGGAATTGTCGTTGCGATCGCGCACGACCTCCATCTCATATTCCTTCCAACCGAGGAGCGATTCCTCGATCAGCACCTCGGTCGTCGGCGAGGCGTCGAGCCCGGCGCGGACGATCGCGATGAACTCCTCGCGGTTGTATGCGACGCCGCCGCCGGTGCCGCCCAGCGTGAAGCTGGGGCGGATGATGGCGGGCAGGCCGACCTTCTCCAGCCCCGCCAGCGCCTCCGCCTCGGTATGCGCGATGGCCGAGCGGGCGGATTCCAGCCCGATCTTCTCCATCGCGACCTTGAACTTCTGACGGTCCTCGGCCTTGTCAATCGCCTCGGCATCGGCGCCGATCATCTGGACGCCGAACTTCTCCAGCGTGCCGTCATGGAACAGCGCCAGCGCGGTGTTCAGCGCGGTCTGGCCGCCCATGGTCGGCAGGACCGCGTCGGGGCGCTCCTTCTCGATGATCTTGGCGACGACTGCGGGCGTGATCGGCTCGACATAGGTCGCGTCGGCCAGCTCGGGATCGGTCATGATCGTTGCCGGGTTGGAGTTGACCAGGACGATGCGATAGCCCTCTTCCTTCAGGGCCTTGATCGCCTGCGTGCCCGAATAGTCGAACTCGCACGCCTGACCGATGACGATCGGGCCAGCGCCGATGACGAGGATGGAGGAGATGTCAGTGCGTTTTGGCATTGGGCGATGACCATTTAAAAGGAATGCAGGATAGGGCTGTCGTCACAGTGCTAGGTGTCTGGAAACTGCTCACCCAGGTAATCGTATCGATAGCCGCGAAGTGCGTCCGTCAGGCAGGCTCGGCTTTTTCCGTCATCCGAGCGCACCTCCCCGGCAGGGCCGAGGATTTTATAGGTCGCGTAAGGGATTTTGCCCTTCCGCCTGCGGGAGACATGGGTCGTGACGACCCCACATTTCGCAGCGGCTCGGGCGAATACCTTTGGAGTAATAAATGGCATTCCACCTGATTGCCCTGCGCACCCGGCCAGCATGGCAGGTGCGATCAGGGCAACGGCGGAAGCCACGAACCTCATTTCCGAAGCGACCCCACGAACCGCTCGAACAGATAGAAGCTGTCCTGCGGTCCCGGCGAGGCTTCGGGATGGTACTGGACCGAGAAGGCCAGGCGATCGGTCAGTTCCAGACCCGCATTCGATCCGTCGAACAGCGACACATGCGTCTCGCGCGCGTTCACAGGGAGCGTTTCGCGCTCGACCGCGAAGCCGTGGTTCATGCTGGTGATCTCGACCAGACCGTCGGATAGGCGCTTGACCGGGTGGTTCGCGCCGCGGTGGCCCTGGTGCATCTTGGTGGTCTTGGCGCCGACCGCCAGACCGAGAAGCTGGTGGCCCAGGCAGATGCCGAACAGCGGCTTGCCCGTGTCGAGCAGTTGGCGGATCACCGGCACGGTGTATTCGCCGGTCGCCGCCGGATCGCCGGGGCCGTTGGACAGGAAGATGCCGTCCGGGTTCAGCGCCATCACATCCTCATAGGAGGCGGTGGCGGGGACCACCGACACCTTGGCCCCTGCCTGAACCAGGTTGCGGAAGATGTTGTGCTTGCTGCCATAATCGATCGCGACAACGTGCGGGCGATCCTCGCCCTCCGCGCCTTCATAACCGAAGCCCAACCGCCACAACCCGCCCTCGCGCGTCTCGCCCCAGCCATAATGCAGCTCGGTCGACACGTCCTTGGCGAGGTCCATGCCTTCCAGCCCCGGCCAGGCCTTCGCCTTTTCGAGCAGTGCGGCAATGTCGAACTCGCCCGAAGCCGAATGCGCGATCACGCCGTTGGGCGCGCCGGCGGCGCGGATGCGGCGGGTCAGCGCGCGGGTGTCGATGCCCGCCAGGCCGATGCGGTTGTGCCGCGCCATCCATCCGGCGAGGTTTTCCATCGCGCGGAAGTTGGACGGGGCGGTCGGATCCTCCCGGACGATCATGCCCAGCGCGTGCGGCGCGTCCGCCTCGATATCGTCGGGGTTCGCGCCCACATTGCCGATATGCGGGAAGGTGAAGGTGATGATCTGGCCCGCGAAGGACGGGTCGGTCATGATCTCCTGATAGCCGGTCATCGCGGTGTGGAAACACACCTCTCCGACGGCATCACCCTCGACGCCGAAACCGCGCCCCCATAACACGTCTCCGTTCGCCAGAACGAGAACGCCCGTGGCGCCCTCAGGCTTTTCGGGCATGGCGAATGGCTTGGCGTCGGCCATGATCGGCGGGCACTCCTGCTAAAATGTCTGCAATGTCGCTAAGTGGCGTCCGCTAGGGCCATCGGGCGTTCGCGTCAACCGGTTCACGGAATTGGTTCCATCGGCTAACGTCCCCGCCTTTCAGACAAGACGGAAAAAACATGATTCGCGACGACATCAAGGCCGCGCAGGTGGCCGCCATGAAAGCGGGCGACAAGGAAAGCCGCGCGGCGATCAGCCTGATCCAGGCCGCCATCAAGAACCGCGACATCGAACTCCGCACCGGCGACGCGCCCGCCGATGACGACATGGTCGTGATCGAAGTGCTGCAGAAGATGGTGAAGCAGCGCCGCGAATCGATCGCCATGTACGAACAGGGCGGCCGTCAGGAACTGGCCGACGCCGAAAAGGCCGAGGTCGCGGTGATCGAACGCTTCCTGCCGCAGACGCTGACCGAGGACGAGACCAAGGCCGCCATCGAGGCGATCAAGGCGGAGATCGGGGCGAGCGGCATGAAGGACATGGGGCGCGTCATGGCCGAGCTGAAGGCGCGGCATGCGGCGGTGCTGGATATGAGCAAGGCGAGCGGATTGGTGAAGGCTTCGCTAGCGTAAGGTTGGGGAGCGGGGCTGGTGCGGGGTTTCGATCGCGAGCGTGGTCCCCTCCCCCAACCCCTCCCGCCTGCGGGAGGGGAGCCTGTTTCGCTTCGTGGAGAGGACTGTCCTCCGCCACAAACGCATCCCCTCCCGCAGGCGGGAGGGGACCGAGGGGAGGGCCCCCGGCCCTTCCGCGAAGACCGGCCGACGCGGAAAGCGCGCGAACTGCGCCTTAATCCGACCGACGCCGAACGGCGATTGTGGCGGGCACTATCGAGACGCCAGATCGCAGGCGTCCGCTTCAACCGGCAAGTGCCGGTCGGCCCCTACATCGCAGACTTCGCAGCTAGATCGGAAAAGCTGATCGTCGAGGTAGACGGCGGCCAGCATGATGCACAGGCCGCCTACGACGACGCCCGCATCCGCTATCTCGAAGCGCGAGGATGGCGTGTCATCCGCTTCTGGAACAACGATGTTCTGGGCAATCTGGGGGGCGTCCTTGCAACCATCGAGCGGGCGCTCGCGGAAGGCCCCTCCCCCAACCCCTCCCGCCTGCGGGAGGGGAGCCTGTAACGCTCGGGGGAGAGGACTGCCTTCCGCCAAATGCGCTTCCCCTCCCGCAGGCGGGAGGGGATCGAGGGGAGGGCAATCCCGGATCATCCTCCCCACCCCACGCTTGCCAAAACACCCCCATCCCGCTACACATTATAATCGCGCGGACGCCATGAGCCTGACCCCGCAATTCCTTGACGAGCTACGCGCTCGGACCAGTCTGTCGGCGCTGATCGGCAAGACGGTGAAGCTGCAAAAGGCGGGCCGGGAATATAAGGGCTGCTGCCCTTTCCATAACGAAAAGACGCCCAGCTTTTACGTCAACGACGATAAGGGCTTTTACCACTGTTTCGGCTGTTCGGCGCATGGCGATGCCATTCGTTGGATGACCGATCAGCGCGGGCTGCCCTTCATCGATGCGGTCAAGGAACTGGCGCAGGTCGCCGGTCTCGATATGCCCGCGCAGGACCGCCACGCCGCGCAAAAGGCCGAGCGGGCCAAGGGCCTGCACGATGCGATGGCCGATGCCGCCGCGTGGTTCTCCGAGCAGCTGGGCGGCCTGTCAGGCGGTGACGCGCGCGAGTTGCTGACCCGCCGCCGGGTCACGCCGGAGACGGCGCGCGCCTTCGGGCTGGGCTTCGCACCCGACAGCCGGGGCAAGCTAAAGGCGGCGCTCAAGGATTATGGCGATCCGGCGCTGATCGAATGCGGGCTGCTGATCAAGGTCGACGGCAAGGACCCCTATGACCGGTTCCGCGGCCGGTTAATGATCCCGATCCGCGACGCGCGCGGCCGGGTGATCGCGTTCGGCGGCCGGATCATCGGCGATGGCGAGCCGAAATATCTGAACTCGCCCGACACGCCGCTCTTCGACAAGGGTCGCACCCTCTACAATCTCGACCGTGCCGCACCCGCCGTACGCAAGTCCGGCCGGGTGCTGGTGGTCGAGGGCTATATGGACGTGATCGCCCTCGCCCAGGCCGGGATCGAGGAAGCGGTCGCGCCGCTCGGCACCGCGCTGACCGAGAGCCAGCTGGAACGGCTGTGGCGGATGGTCGACGTGCCGACGCTGTGCTTCGACGGCGATGCGGCGGGGCAGAAGGCGGCGATCCGCGCCGCGCACCGCGCGCTGCCGCTGCTCCAGCCGGGCAAGAGCCTGTCCTTCGTCACTCTGCCACAGGGGCAGGACCCGGACGACCTGATCCAGGAAAAGGGCGCGGCGGGCTTCGAGGACGTGCTCACCCGCGCCACGCCGCTCAGCGACCTGCTCTGGCAGTCGGAGATCGCGCAGGCCCAGACCGACACGCCCGAGGGCCGCGCCGCGCTGAAACAGCGGCTGGAGGAGCTGGCGCAGCAGATCCCGCACAAGGATCTGGCCTACGAATATAAGCGCGCGATGATGTCGCGCTATTTCGACATTTTCGGCATCCGGCGGGTCAATGCGGCGGCGGTGCATCAGGCGGTGGCCGAGGCCAATCGCCATGTCGGACGCGGCGTCGAATACAGCCTGAAGCGCGCGGTCCTGCTTGGCCTCATGCGCTATCCGCATGTCCTGTGTCGCTATATGGACGAGATCAGCCGGTTGGACATGGGCGACCGCTATCTCAACGACTGGCGGCATCACCTGCTCGACGCGGCGGTCAACGACCCGCATCTGTCGCGCAAGGATGCGGCCGAGGCGGAAAGCCTGATCGAACAGATCATGGCGACCACCGACGTCCACCCGATCGACGCGCGCGACTATACCCGCGACCTGGCGTTCAGCTTCTTCAGCAAGGCCAGCGATCCGGCCATTGCGGTCCGCGACCTGGAAAAGATCATCGAGGTCATGCTGGAGGAAAGCGAGACGCGCGCGAACCGCGAACGCGCGGTGCAGGCGTTCCAGACCGACATGACCGAGGATCGCTTCGCCGAGCAGACGCGGTGCCATGCGGCGCACGCGCAATCGATGGACCAGCTCTACAGTTGGCTGGAGGCGGCGCGCGATCTGGCGGAGAAGCAAGCCGGGGAGGCCGCTTGATACAGCACCTCTCCCGCCCCATATCCGGGGCATATTGGGCGACCCACGCCCGCACTGGAAAATTACGCATGGCCCCCTCACCCGCTTGCATCACCTGCGAGCGGTGTGACAGAGGCCGGGCACGGAACCCTGAGGGCATTTGATGGCGAAGGCGAATATGGCGGCGGATACGACCGATACCACGGAAACGGGCGATGCGCCGCTGATCGACCTGAATGAGGCGTCGATCAAGAAGCTGATCGCGCGCGCCAAGAAGCGCGGCTACATCACGTACGACCAGCTGAACGAAGCGCTGCCGCAGGACCAGATGTCCTCCGACCAGCTCGAGGATATCATGGCCGCCCTGAACGAGATGGGCGTCAATATCGTCGAGAATGAGGAGCAGGGCGAGGACGGGGAGTCCGAGGAAGAGGCCGACGACGCCGAGACCACGGACGCTGACGGCGATTCCGGTCCGCAGCCCGAGGCGAAGAAGAAGGAAACCGTCGATCGCACCGACGATCCGGTCCGCATGTACCTGCGCGAGATGGGCGCGGTCGAACTGCTGAGCCGTGAAGGCGAAATCGCCATCGCCAAGCGGATCGAGGCGGGTCGCGACACGATGATCCTGGGGCTGTGCGAAAGCCCGATCACGTTCAACGCGATCATCGACTGGTCGACCGCGCTGAACGAAGGCACGATGCAACTGCGCGAGATCCTCGATCTCGACGCCATGCTGTCCAAGGATGCCGGCCCGGAAAATCTGGGCGAGGAGGACGAGGACGACAATGGCGAGATCAGCGCGAAGAACGCCGGTCCCCAGTTCAAGGAAGAAGAAGAGCCCGAGGAACCCTCGGTCGATGACGAGGATGGCGAGGGCGGCGAACGCCGCGGGCCCCGCGCCGAGGACGAGGAAGAGGACAACACCCTGTCCCTCGCCCAGATGGAGGAGACGCTCAAGCCGCAGGCGCTCGAGAAGTTCGCCAACATCACCGCGATCTACAAGAAATTCTCGAAGATCCAGCAACAGCGCCTGGAGTCCATGGCGCTGGGCGGCGAGCTGTCGGCAGCCGAGGAGCGCAAGTACCACAAGCTGCGCGAAGAGCTGACCGCCGAGGTCGAGAGCGTCCAGTTCCACAACGCCAAGATCGAATTCCTGGTTGACCAGCTGTACGCCTATAACCGCCGCCTGACCGCGCTGGGCGGCCAGATGTTGCGTCTGGCCGAGCGGCACAAGGTCAACCGCAAGGACTTCCTGGACCGCTATCTGGGTCACGAGCTGGACGAGAACTGGCTCGATACCGTGCGCGGCGTTGACAAGAAGTGGGGCAATTTCGCGTCGAACGAAGCCGCCACCGTCGACCGCATCCGCAGCGAGATCGCCGACATCTCGCAGCAGACCGGCATGGCGCTGACCGAATTCCGCCGCATCGTGAACATGGTGCAGAAGGGCGAGCGCGAGGCACGTATCGCCAAGAAGGAAATGGTCGAGGCGAACCTGCGCCTCGTCATCTCCATCGCCAAGAAATACACCAATCGCGGCCTGCAGTTCCTGGACCTCATCCAGGAAGGCAATATCGGCCTGATGAAGGCGGTCGATAAGTTCGAATATCGTCGCGGCTATAAGTTCTCGACCTACGCGACGTGGTGGATTCGTCAGGCGATCACCCGTTCGATCGCCGACCAGGCGCGGACAATCCGCATCCCGGTTCACATGATCGAGACGATCAACAAGCTGGTCCGCACCAGCCGCCAGTTCCTGCACGAGCAGGGCCGCGAGCCGACTCCGGAAGAAATGGCCGAGCGCCTCTCCATGCCGCTGGAGAAGGTGCGCAAGGTGATGAAGATCGCCAAGGAGCCGATCTCCCTCGAAACGCCGATCGGCGACGAAGAGGATTCGCACCTCGGCGACTTCATCGAGGACAAGAACGCAGTCATCCCGGTGGACGCGGCCATCCAGGCCAACCTCAAGGAAACGGTCACCCGCGTCCTCGCCTCGCTGACCCCGCGTGAGGAGCGCGTGCTGCGCATGCGCTTCGGCATCGGCATGAACACCGACCACACGCTGGAAGAGGTCGGCCAGCAATTCTCGGTCACGCGCGAACGTATCCGCCAGATCGAAGCGAAGGCGCTCCGCAAGCTGAAGCACCCCAGCCGCAGCCGCAAGATGCGCAGCTTCCTCGACCAATAAGGTCGGGTTTGGCGTTTAAGAACAGGGCCGCCGGTCGAAGGATCGGCGGCCCTTTTTGCGTGCCCTACAGATGCGTCGTCAGCAGCGTGGCCGGTCGGGCCTTGCCGGTCGCCGGGGTCGGCTTGACCGCCGGGCAGGTCGACAACTGGATATGGTCCCGCGCCAGCTTCGGGCAGAGGGCCGCCGTCAGCTTGGCCTGTGATGCCACGCCCAGGTCATGCGCCTCCGCCATCGTGGTCTGGAGGAAGTCCATCCCCAGCTTGGTCCACTTTGCCACCGCAGGATGCTCGGCCATCGCTCGTCCGAAGGCCTGTCGATCTTCGGCGGTCAAAGGGGCCGTATGATGGATTTGCTTATAGCCGACGCCGGACTGAAAGAATGTCGTCAGTTCACGGATTTCGCCGTCATTCAGGCGAGCCGTATAGAAGCGCAGCACGCGGTCATGGGCCATCCGCAGATTTTGCTGCCAGACGATGTCGAAGGCCTCCGCGAAGTCTGCCTTGGCCAAGGTCTGACTTCGCGGAGGCAGGCCAGCGAAACGCGCCGCAAGTGCGCTTTCCGCAGTAGAACGCCAAAAGCCTTCCATCTTGACCTCGTCGTCCGAACGCATGCCGCGGACCAGCGGCTCGGCGAGACGGAGCCGCTCGGACGTAACGGGCTGGTCCGCTGGCAGCGGCGAAGAACCCAGCATCCGTAACGATGCGGCCGCCCCGTCCCTGATCTTCGTATCATCCGCCGACGGTGGCGATGTCGGCGAAGTATCGACCGGAATCTGCCACCGGAAGCTCATGACCGGCGTGGTGGCAGCAATCGCCTGCCCCGTGACATCACGCGCCGGTCGGAAATGTGCACGCTGGGTCAGGATCGTACAGGTCCGCGCATCGAGCAGCGGATGGCCGCTGCTGTTCGTGACCTGACACCCCTTGACCATGCCACTTGCGTTGACGTCAAGTTGCACCGACACCCGCCCCTCTTCTCCGGCACGCATGGAGGCAGGCGGATAGTCATCGGGATGCACCCAGTCCGTCACCGTTCCATCGGGCACAGGCGGACTGTCGACGGTCTGCGCGTGCAACGGCACCGCTGCCAGCCATGAACAGGCGGCCCCTAAGAAAACCAATCGCATGGCTTCGTCCCACCCCCCGGAATGTCTCGCCCTGACCCTATCACCCGCCCGTAACGCCATGCTGACCATCGGGTGACATTGCGGTCAGGCGCTCGCCCCCTCCACAAGACGGGGAGAAGGCGGTAATCGGGTGTCATGAAGTATGCGTTGCCGTTCCTCGCCCTGCTGACCGCCGCTGCGCCTGCCAGCCAGAATGTCCCCCGCCCCGGCTATGTCCGGGTCCAGCTCAATACCTCGGAAGGGCCGATCGTCGTCGCGCTCGACACGCGCCATGCGCCTGCGACCAGCAAAAACTTCCTGGCCTATGTCGATGACGGGCGGTTCGACGGCACCAGCTTCTACCGCGCGGCGCGGGACAAGCGCGATCCCAAGAAGGGCTTCGTACAGGGCGGCATCCGCACCGATGCGCGCCGTATCCTGCCGCCCTTCCCGCTGGAGAAGACGACGCAGACCGGGATCAAGCATCTCGACGCCACCATATCCATGGCGCGCGGGACGACGCCGTCCTCGGCGGGCGGCAATTTCTTCATCACCGTCGGCCCGACGCCCGGCATGGACGCACGGCCGGGCTATGACGGCTATGCCGCGTTCGGGCGTATCGTCGCAGGGATGGACACGGTGAAGAAGATCCTCGCCAAGCCTTCGGGCGGCGGACAGGATGCGATGAAAGGCCAGATGATCCTGAAGCCCGTCACGCTGATCTCCGCCAAGCGGCTGGACGGCAAGCCGCAGCCGACCAAGGAACCGCGCATGTGGCTGTATAATTTCGGGGGGTAAGGCCCCCCACTCCGCCTCCGTTCAGCCCGAGCGAAGTCGAAGGCCAAGGGATGCGCTCTCCACGGGCCACCGGATCCGTATGCGGCAGAGGACGGGGCGTGGCCTTCGACTTCGCTCAGGCTGAACGGAGCATGCGGTCGTAGCGGCTGAACAGAGATTGGGCCCGCGCAAAGAAAAAGGGCGGCGACACCGCTTGGTGCCGCCGCCCCTTCCCTGTCGAACCACAAAGGGTCCGCCGCACCGATTACTCGGCGGCGGCAGTGCCCTTGGCCGGACGCGGATCGCGACGCTCTGCGATACGCGCCGACTTACCGGTGCGGCCACGCAGATAGTACAGCTTCGCGCGACGCACGGCGCCCTTGCGGACGACATCGATCGAGTCGACGTTCGGCGAGTAGAGCGGGAAGACGCGCTCCACGCCCTCACCGAAGGAGATCTTGCGGACGGTGAACGACGAGCCCATGCCCTTGTTCGAGCGGGCGATGCAGACGCCCTCATAGAACTGGACGCGGGTACGCTCGCCTTCGACGACCTTCACACCGACCTTCAGCGTGTCGCCGGGGCGGAATTCGGGGATCTTCTTCGTCTCGTTGAACTTGGCGATCTGCTCAGCTTCGATCTGCTGGATCACGTTCATGACACTATTCCTCAATCGTCGCCGCGCGCCAGAGGGCGACCGACCCGAACGCCCTCATGACGTTCCCAAAGGTCCGGCCGCCTTGACCGTGTATCCTCGCAAGCCCTGGCATGACGCCATTTTGCGATTTTCGCATGATCCCCCGATCGCAGCACTTCAGGGATCGTGCGCCCTTCCCACTCCGCAGGTCGGGTATATTGCGGATATTCGAGAAGGCCACTTTCGAAGCTTTCCTCGACTCCACTGGAAGCCGCGCCCATTACGCCGGGAAGCAGCCGAACGCAAGCGTCGAGCAGCACCAGCGCGCCCATCTCGCCACCCGACAGGATATAGTCGCCGATCGACACCTGCTCGATGCCCCGCGCCTCGAACAGACGCTCGTCAAAGCCCTCGAACCGGCCGCACAGCACGGTGAGGCCCGGTCCCGCCGCCAGCTCGCGGACGCGCGGCTGGGTGAACGGCTTCCCTCGCGGCGTCATCGCCAGAACGGGTCGGTCGTCTGCGACCGAATCCACCGCCGCTGCCAGCACATCGGCGCGCAGGACCATGCCCGCGCCGCCCCCCGCAGGCGTATCGTCGACCGAACGATGCTTGTCGGTCGCGAAGTCGCGGATCTGCACCGTCTCCAGCGCCCAGCGATCCTCCCGCAGCGCCCGCCCCGCCAGCGAATAGCCGAGAGGACCGGGAAACATCTCCGGATAGAGCGTCAATATCGTCGCGCGGAAGGTCACAGCGTCCAGTTCTCGATGGTCAGGCCGGGGATGTCGGCGAAGTCGGCTTCATTATCGGTAATGACGATGCTGCCCAGGCTAAGGGCATGAGCACCGAGCAGCCGGTCGAAACGTCCCCGTCGAAACGGAAGGGTCGCATAGCAGCGCGCTGCCGCTTCGTCGAACGGCAGGATAGGCATCTGCCTGGCGAGTTGCTCCAACTGGCGCTCCAGAGGCGGTTTGCCGTGGCGAACACCCAGAGCCAACTCGGCAAAAACGATGCTGGAAAGGCCGATCTCCCCCACCGGCGTCGCCGATACTCGGTTGAGTAATGCCGGATATTCACCTGCAAACAGGAAGATGCAGCAGTTGGTGTCGATCAGATAGCGCACCCACTCAGGCATCCTTGCCGTTCAGAAGGTGCCATGGCCGCTCGGGATCGTCAAAATCCTCGCGCTCTATCGGCTTCAACCAAGGCATCGAACCCGCAATACCGGTCAGGTCAATCGTCTTGGGCAATTCGCGAACGGGCTCGAAGACATAGCGCCCCTGCTCTTCCCGCAGGGTCATTTCCGTTCCCTCGGCCAATCCCAGCGCCGCGGGCAGGCGCAATGCCAGCGAATTGCCCGAGCGGAAGACCTTTGCTTGATAATCCTTGCCCATACAACCTCCGTATATACGCGACGTATATACACGATCCGATGGGCGATACCAAGGAACGTTGCGAACGCTCACGCTTTGCCCACGCCATGGACGATTGCATCATCATCGGCGCGGGACCGGCAGGGCTGACGGCGGCCATCTACCTGGCCCGCTATCATCTGCGCATCCATATGTTCGACAGCGGGTCGAGCCGTGCGGCGATGATCCCGTGCACGCACAATCATGCCGGTTTCCCCGAGGGGATTAGCGGCAAGGCGCTGCTGGGACGGATGCATGACCAGGCGCGTCGCTACGGCGCGCATTGTACGCCGCACCGGGTCACGGCGATCCACCCCGAAAACGGCCATTTCCGGGTCATCGCGGACGACATCGAATATCGCACCCGAACCGTTCTGCTCGCCACCGGCGTCGTCAATCATCGGCCCCGCAGGCTCCTGCCCGACGTTCACGACCCGGCGCTGGAGCGCGGGCTGATCCGCTATTGCCCGGTTTGCGATGGCTATGAAGTCACCGACAAGCGTGTCGGCGTCATCGGCACCAGCGACCATGGCATGCGCGAGGCGCTGTTCCTGCGCGGTTTTACCAAAGACGTGACGCTAATCGCACCCGATGCCGCGCATGACCTCGACCCGGCATGTGCCAAAGCGCTGGACGAAGCTGGCGTGGCCCGCGTGGATGGGCCCTGTGGCGGCTGGGCGATCGAGGGCGAGCAGATCGCGCTCGACACCGCGAATGGCCGGATGCGCTTCGACAGCGTCTATCCAGCGATGGGCTCCCGCATCCGGTCGGAGCTGGCGGTATCGGCAGGCGCCAAGGCGGACCCCAGCGGATGCCTAGAGGTCGACGACCACCAGCGGACCTCGGTCCCCGGCCTGTTCGCGGCGGGTGACGTGGTGAAAGGGCTGGATCAGATCAGCCATGCAATGGGCGAGGCAGGCGTCGCGGCCACGACGATCCGCAACCTGTTGAACGAGCAACGCCCGATCAGGCGATGAAGGCACGCTCCACGATCAGGCGGTCCTGATCCCATTCGGGCACGGCCTGCGCGTTCATCGGCACCATGAAGCGGCGACCGTCGGGACGTTCGATTTCGAGCACGTCACCGGCGCCAAAATTCTCGATCAGCGCGACATGACCCAGTTCCTCGCCATCGCTGGCGATGGCGGGCAGACCAATAATGTCGGCATGATAATATTCGCCTTCCTCCAACGGAGGCAAAGCGGAGCGCGGCACCGTCAGTTCCGTGCCGCGAAGCGCCTCGGCAGCGTTGCGGTCGGTGACTTCGGCGAAGCGGGCGATGACGCCGTTCGAACCGTCACGCGCCGACTTCAGCGTCAGCGCGCCGTCATTGAACGCGCGATAGTCCGACAGATCGTCGGCAAAGACCTTGAGCCGAACCTCGCCCGTAATGCCGTGCGCGCCGACGATCACAGCCAGCGTGACGCGCGGCTCACCCGTTGGGCGAGTTGCCGTCCCCATCGGGGGCGTCGTCTCCGCCTTCGGCGGGGTCTGGCGCGGAGACGCCTTGGTTGGTCGCGTCGTCATGGTCGTCGGGGGCGGTCCGGGGATCGGGTTCGGTCGGCGGGGTCATGCGCATATCTCCTGAAGCCATGAGGCCTCAAGAAACGCATGACCCCGTATCCGGTGCCTTGCCCTGCCCCGATCGCGATCGACCGAGGCAGCGCAAAGCCGAAAGCCATTAGGCTTCGGCGGTCTCTTCGGCCGGAGCGTTGGCAGCTTCCTGAGCGGCCTTCAGCTTCTCGGCACGCTCTTCGGCGCGCTCGGTGGCCTTTTCGCCGGGCTTCGCCTTGTTCGGGTTGTTGCGAGCGGCGCGCTCACGAACGCCGGCGGCGTCCAGGAAGCGGGCGACGCGGTCGGTCGGCTGCGCGCCATTGGCGAGCCAGTGCTTCGCGCGCTCGGCGTCGAGCTGCACGCGCTGGTCATTGTCCTTGGCGAGGAGCGGGTTGTAGTTGCCGATCTTCTCGATGAACTTGCCGTCGCGCGGCGCACGGGCGTCGGCGACCACGATGCGGTAGTAAGGGCGCTTCTTCGAGCCACCACGCGACAGACGAATGCTGAGAGCCATATTTCAGTCCTTGAGTTAAAACGTTCAAATCCACCGGCATTCCGTCCGGCGCGGGGGTTATTTCTTCTTCAGAAGATTTTCGAAGCCGGGGGGCAGTTTCGGCATGCCCTCGGGCAGCTTGCCGCCGCCTGCACCCATGCCGCCGATGCCCGGCAGGCCGCCACCGCCGCCCGCCTTGTTGAGCATCTCGCCCATCTGCGGACCGCCCAGCGCGTTGCCCAGGCCGCCGAGGCCGCCCTTGCCCAGCATCGACATCATGCCCTTGATGCCGCCCATCTTCTTGATCTTCTTCATCGCCGTGGCCATTTCCTGATGCATCTTCAGGAGCTTGTTCACGTCCTGGACCGTGGTGCCGGAACCCTTGGCGATGCGGATCTTGCGCTTGGCGTTGACCAGTTCGGGCTTGGCCCGCTCCTTGACCGTCATCGACGTGATGATCGCGTCCATGCGGAGCAGGATCTTGTCGCCACCGGCATCGTTCAGCGCGTTCTGCGCCTTCTTCATGCCCGGCATCATGCCCGCCAGCGCGCCCAGCCCGCCCATGCGGCGCATCTGGGCCAACTGGCCGCGCAGGTCGTTCAGATCGAACTGACCCTTGGCCATCTTCATGGCCATGCGCTCGGCATCTTCCTGCTGGATCGTCTCGGCCGCGCGCTCGACCAGCGACACGACGTCGCCCATGCCGAGGATGCGGCCCGCGACACGCTCCGGATGGAAGGCCTCCAGCGCGTCCATCTTTTCGCCGACACCGGCGAACTTGATGGGCTTGCCGGTGACGGCGCGCATCGACAGCGCCGCACCACCGCGCGCATCGCCGTCCATACGGGTCAGCACCACGCCGGTCAGCGGCACCTGCTCCGAGAAGCTGGTCGCCACGTTCACCGCGTCCTGTCCGGTCAGCGAGTCGACGACGAGGAGGATTTCCTGGGGCTGGGCGATCTCCGCCACCGCCTTCATCTCGTCCATCAGCGCCTGGTCGACGTGCAGACGACCGGCGGTGTCGAGCATCAGGACGTCATAGCCCTGCAGCTTGGCGGCCTGCATCGCGCGGCGCGCGATCTCGACCGGCTGCTGCCCGGCGATGATCGGCAGGGTCGAAACCTCGACCTGGGTACCCAGCGTCGCCAGCTGCTCCTGTGCGGCAGGGCGATTGACGTCGAGCGACGCCATCAGCACCTTCTTGCGATCACGGCCCATCGCCCCGCTCGACAGGCGGCGGGCGATCTTGGCGGTGGTCGTGGTCTTACCCGAGCCCTGAAGACCGACCATCATCACGACGGCAGGCGGCGTGACGTCGAGCAGCAGCTCGCTGGCATCGGCGCCCAGCATCGCGACCAGCGCGTCGTGGACGATCTTGACGACCTGCTGGCCCGGCGTGATCGAGCGCAGGACGTTCTGGCCGATCGCCTGTTCGGTGACCTTGTCGACGAAATCGCGCGCGACGGGCAGCGCGACGTCGGCTTCCAGCAGGGCCACGCGCACTTCGCGCATCGCGGTGCGGACATCCGCCTCGGTCAGCGCGCCACGGCCGCGAAGGCGGTCGAATACGCCGCCAAGCCGATCGCTCAAGCTGTCGAACATCGCCTCACCTCGTCAACGCCGGTCCCGAAAGCCCGGCCACAAAACCATGCCGCATCGCCAAACGCAAAAGCGCCGGCGGGCGAAACCTCGCCGGCCAGCGTGCACCCTTGGGCGCTTCACTTTCACATTCCGAAACGGAACTTGGGTGCGCTCTTATGGGAAAAGGCGGACCGGCGCAAGTCATGCGCGATCGGACCCGATCGGCGGCCCACGTTAACTTATTGTACACACCTGACATGCGACCGCTATGCCATGTCCGGGTCGCGCCCCATTGCTGCCAACACCCCTGCTTCCGCTCGCTTTTCGGGCGTGGCGGTGACGGGCGGCGTTTTGCTGCTGGCGGTCGCGATCGTCCTGATCCAGCTCGGGCTGGATTTCCCCGCCAAGATCATACTTTCCGCGACCGCGCTCGCCGCGATCATCGTCCATTGGCGGATGCCCGCGTCGCACGCCCGTTCGCCGGATGCCGAGCAGATCGATCCGCTGACCGGACTGACCAACCGCCGTTATTTCCATGACGCGGGACAGGAAATGATCGAGAGTGTGCAGCGCCGCCATCGCGGCATCGCGCTGATGCTGGTCGATATCGACCGTTTCCGCGCCATCGCCGGATCGCTGGGTCATGAGGCGGGCGACCTGCTGCTGCGTCATGTCGCCAAGATCATCCGCGACGAGGCCCCGTCCGAGGCGATCGTCGCGCGGTTCGAGGGCGATTGCTTCGGCTGCCTCATCCCCTTCGACCCGCGCGGACGCGACCGGGTAGAGCGGCTGGCCGAACGGCTGGCGGTGCGACTCGGCCAGCCGGTGCGGCTGGTCGAGCAGGAACTGACGCCGCGCGCCGCCATTGCGCTGACCCGCATCGACGACGGCAGCGCGACGATCGACCGACTGGTCCGCCAGGCTGACCTCGCGCTGATCGCCGCCAAGGCGCGCAGCGACGGCAAGCCGCTCTGGTTCGCCCCCGCGATGGAAGAGGCGATGGCCGAGCGCAATGCCATCATCACCGACCTGCGCCACGCCCTGACGCATGGCGACATCCAGCCCCGCTTCGAGGCGCAGGTCGATCTGGGCACCGCGCGGCTGACCGGGTTCGAGGTGTCGGGCCATTGGGACCATCCCAGCTTGGGCGCGATGACCGCCGAGCGCTTCATGCCGGTCGCCGAAGCCTGCGGCCTGTCGGGCGAGGTTTCGCTGTCGTTGATGCGGCAGGCGATGGCGGCAGCGCGCGACTGGGACCCGTCGATCACGCTGTCGATCCCGCTGGCCGCGTCGCAATTCCAGGATGCGTGGCTGGCGCAGAAGGTCATCAAGACGCTGACCGAATGCGGCTTTCCCGCGCATCGGCTGGAAATCGAAATTACCGAGAATGCGCTGTTCGCCAATCTGGCGCTGGCGCAGTCGATCGTCATCAGCTTGAAGAATCAGGGCATCGCACTGGCGCTGGATGCGTTCGGGCGCGGCTATTCCAGCCTCGCCCATTTGCGCGCCCTACCCTTCGACCGGGTGCGGATCGATCCCAACTTCATTCGGAACATGGCCGCCGACCCGGATTGCTGCGCGATCGTCACCGCGATCGTCAATCTGGGCGACAGCCTGCACCTGCCGATCGCGGCCAAGGGCGTGCGCGACCTGGATATCGAGACGCGGCTGCGCGACATCGGTTGCTCGCACGGGCAAGGCTCGCTCTACGGCCCGCCGCTCGATCTGGCGCAGGTGCGTCAGTTGCTGGCCGAAAAGCGCCTGCTGGCGGGCATCACCGCCGCCCCCGTCACCACCCCGCGTCTGGCTGGCTGAGATAGTCGCGCTCCGCCTCGGTCGAGGCGCGGCCCAGTGCAGCATTGCGGCTGGGATAACGGCCGTAAAGCCGGATGACCGCGCGATGGTCGCGGGCGAAGGAGAGGTTTTCCTCACGCCCCAGTTCGGCGAATTTGGCTACGCTCAAATCCTGCATTGCGCGCGACTCGGCATGCATCAACGGCATATAGACAAAGGCCAGGCGCTCGGGCGGATAATGCTCCTCCCACCCCGCGTCGATCGCGGTCAGGCAGAGGTCGAGCGCCAGCGGATCGGCGGCATAGGCTTGCGCCGAGCCCCGGTGCAGGTTGCGTGAGAACTGGTCGAGCAGCAGGACGGCCGCCAGCAGCGTATAAGGATCGTCGCGCCACCCGATCGCCTCAGTCGCCAGCACCTGATCGCGCAAGGTCCCGAACCGCTCGGCGATCACTCGATCCAGGGCATCGTCCTTGGCGAAATGCTTTTCGGGCGGCAAACCGAACCAGAAGTCTAGAATGTCCTGCGTCTCCGCGTGGACACGTCGTTCATCCATCCCTAGATCGGCGGTCATGTCGTCCCTCCCTGGCCCCGAGATTATCAGTCTGGGCTGTCGCCTCAACATCGCCGAGAGCGAAACGATCCGCGCGCTCGCCGCCGGGCGGGAGGACATGGTCGTCGTCAACAGCTGCGCCGTTACCAACGAGGCGGTGAAACAGACCCGCGCCGCGATCCGCCGCGCGGCCAAGGCGCGCCCCGATGCGCAGATCGTCGTGACGGGGTGCGCCGCGCAGATCGACCCGGCCAGCTTCGCCGCCATGCCCGAGGTCGCGCGCGTGCTGGGCAATGTCGACAAGCTGCGCCCCGAAAGCTGGGCCTCGGCCGAGCCGATGCTGGTCACCGATATGTCGCGCGTGGTCGAGACCGCGCCGCATCTGGCGTCGGCCTTTGCGGGCCATGCACGAGCGTTCGTCGAGGTTCAGAATGGCTGCGACCATAGTTGCACCTTCTGCATTATTCCCACGGGGCGCGGGCCGAGCCGCTCGGTGCCTGCCGGTCTCGTAATCGAACGCATCGCGCGCGCGGTCGAGCTGGGCCACCGCGAAGTGGTGCTGACCGGCGTCGATCTGACCAGCTATGGCCACGACCTGCCCGGCCAGCCCAGCCTGGGCCTGCTGGTCGAGCGTATCCTGACCCATGTCCCTGCCCTGCCCCGGCTGCGACTATCCTCGCTCGACTCGATCGAGATCGACGACAGACTGTTCGAACTGGTGACGGGCGAGGCACGGGTGATGCCGCACCTCCACCTATCGCTCCAGGCGGGCAACGACCTGATCCTCAAGCGGATGAAGCGCCGCCATAGCCGCGCCCAGTCGGTCGCCATCGTCGAGCGCTTGTTGACTGCCCGACCCGAGATCGCGATCGGCGCGGACCTGATCGCAGGCTTTCCGACCGAAGACGAGGCGATGGCGGCGGACACGCTGGCGCTGATCGACGACGCCCATATCGTCCACGCGCATATCTTTCCCTATTCGGCGCGCGACGGCACCCCCGCCGCCCGGATGCCGCAGGTGCCCCACCCCCTCCGCCGCGAGAGGGCAGCGAAGCTTCGCGAGGCCGCCGCGCGCCGCCGTCGCGACTGGCTGGCGGCACAAATCGGCCAGACCCGCGACGTGCTGGTCGAGCGACCCGGCACGCGCGGCCATGCGCCCGACTTTGCCGACATTCATTTTTCCCCTGCCGTCGAACCGGGCCGTATCGCCCGCGTTCGGGTCACGGCGGCGACCGAAACCCATCTGATCGGACACTTGGCATGAGTTCTTCCTCCTCCTGGCACGAAAAGCTGCTCGGCGGTTTCCGTCGCACCTCCGACCGGCTGGTCGGCAATCTGGCGGGGCTCGGCACCGCGCGGCTCGACGAGGGCACGCTGGACGAGATCGAGGAGGCGCTGATCGCCTCCGACCTCGGCCCGGAGACGGCGGGCCATATCCGCACCCGGCTGTCCGAGGGCAGCTTCGAGCGGAACATGGAGGAGCTGGGCATCCGCCTGGTCGTCGCTGAGGAGGTAGAGAAGGCGCTCGCCAAGGTGGCGACCCCGCTGGAGATCGACGCCTTTCCCCGGCCGCAGGTGATCCTGGTCATCGGCGTCAATGGATCGGGTAAGACGACGACCATCGCCAAGCTGGCGCATCTGTTCATGGAGCAGGATTACGGCGTGATGCTGGCGGCGGGCGACACGTTCCGCGCCGCCGCCATCGGCCAGCTCGCCACCTGGGCCGAGCGGGTCGGCGTGCCGATCGTGTCGGGCAAGGAAGGCGGCGACGCGGCAGGCATCGTCTATGAGGCGGTGAAGCAGGCGACCGCGACCGGCATCGACGTGCTGATCGTCGACACCGCCGGGCGCCTCCAGAACAAGCGCGAGCTGATGGACGAACTGTCCAAGATCCGCCGCGTCCTCGGCCGCCTGAACCCCGAGGCGCCGCATGACATCCTGCTGGTCCTCGACGCGACCACCGGCCAGAACGCGCTCAACCAGATCGAGGTGTTCAAGGACGTGGCGGGTGTCACCGGGCTGGTCATGACCAAGCTGGACGGCACGGCGCGCGGCGGCGTGCTGGTCGCGGCGGCGGAGAAATACGGCCTGCCCATCCACGCCATCGGCGTCGGCGAAGGCATGACCGACCTGCGTCCCTTCGACGCCAACGAAGTCAGCCGGATCATCGCGGGCATCGAGGGAGGCCGGAAGTGAGCACCGCCCCCAAGACCGAAGCCGGTCCCGGCCTGAAGGCGGGCATCGAATATGGCCCGCTGGTCCTGTTCTTCGCGGTCAATTTCCTCGCCCCGATCGGCCCGCTGACCCGTGTGCTGGTGGCGACGGGTGTGTTCATGGCGGCGACCGTGGTGGCGATGATCGTCAGCAAGGTGAAGCTGGGCCGCATCTCGCCGATGCTGTGGATGTCGGGCATCCTCGTCGTCGTGTTCGGCGGCCTGACCCTCTATTTCCACGACGAACGCTTCATCAAGATGAAGCCGACCATCGTCTATGCCATGTTCTCGGCGCTGCTGTTCTTCGGGCTGGCGACCGGGCGGCCGCTGATCCAGATGGTGCTGGGCAATGTCTATCCGGGGCTGACCGAGCTGGGCTGGCGCAAGCTGACGCGCAACTGGGCCTGTTTCTTCGCCTTCATGGCGGTGCTGAACGAAGCGGTGTGGCGCAATTCGACCTGGGATTTCTGGGTCGGCTTCAAGCTGTGGGGCGCGATGCCGCTGACCATCGGCTTTGCGATCGCGAATATTCCGATGCTGTTGAAGCACGGGCTGAATGCGGATGCCGCCAAGGTCGACGAACCGCCGGTCGAATAACAATCCTCCCCGGCACGGGGAGGGGGACCGCCGCGAAGCGGTGGTGGAGGGGGCGTGCGGCAAAGGTCATCCCTTGCTGAAGCCCCCCTCCGTCAGGCCTTCGGCCTGCCACCTCCCCGTGCCGGGGAGGATCGAAAAAAGGACGGCCCCAGTGGAGCCGCCCTTTCCCTTATCCGAAACGGATCGCGAAATTACGCCACCGCCGCCTCATACCGGCGACCGGCCTCGTCCCAGTTCACGACGTCCCACCAGGCCTTCAGATAGCCCGGGCGGTCGTTCATGTAGGTCAGGTAATAGGCGTGCTCCCACACGTCGTTGCCCAGGATCGGCGTGCCCTTGTCGGCGACGACGTCCATCAGGGGGTTGTCCTGGTTCGGGGTCGAGGTGACCTTCAGCTTGCCCTCGGCATCCGCGATCACCCAGGCCCAGCCCGAACCGAACTGGCCCGCGCCCTTGGTGTTGAACTCTTCCTTCAGCTTGTCGAGACCACCGAACGCCTCGATCGCCTCGGCCAGCTTGCCCGAGGGCTGGGTCGTGCCGGGCTTGGTCATGATCTTCCAGAAGAAGTCATGGTTCCAGAAGCCGCCGCCATTGTTGCGGACGGCGGCGGGTGCCGACGAGATGTTCGCCAGGATGTCCTCGATCGACTTGCCCTGAAGCGACGAGTCCGCGGCAACCGCCTCGTTCAGCTTGTTGGTGTAGGCGGCGTGATGCTTGTCGTGGTGGAAGGTCATCGTCTCCTTGGAGATGACCGGCTCCAGCGCGTCATAGTCGTACGGAAGGGGCGGCAGTTCGAAAGCCATCGTGATTGCTCCTTTGGGGTTTGCCTGTGGCAACGCCGGGCGCCTCAAATGGCTCCCCGAACGCGGTTACGCAACCGTTCCGATCAGATCATGGCGACGAAGCGCATGACGAAGCTGGTCGTATGAAAGCCCTAGCGCCTCGGCCGTGGTCCGCTGGTTGAAGCGGTTGTCAGCCAGCGCCTTGGTCAGCAGCTCGCGCTCGAAGCGCGCGACGCGCGATTTGAAGTCGGACGGGCCTACATCGCAGGCCGCCACCTCGTCGCCGTCGCTCACCGGCTCGGCGGAGGCCGGCGCACTCCCCTGCTCGTTCCGCGCGGCGGCGGGCGACTGACCCTGCGGGCGATAGGGCGAGCGGAACGGGTCGATCTCGATCGCATCGACCGGCCCCTCGCGATCCCAGCGATAGACGGCACGCTCGACGACGTTGCGCAGTTCGCGGACATTGCCGGGCCAGCGATGCTCCATCAGCGCATCGGTCGCCGCCGCCCCGAAACCGGGCCACTCGTTCCAGCCGATCTCGGCGGCCATGCGCCGCCCGAAATGATTGGCCAGCACCATGATATCGCTCTTGCGCGCGCGAAGCGGCGGCAGTGTGACCACCTCGAAGCACAGTCGGTCGAGCAGATCGGCGCGAAACTGATGCGCGGCGACCTTGTCGGGCAGATGCTCGTTGGTCGCCGCCACGATACGCACATCGACCCGCAGGGGCCGTGACGATCCGATCCGCGTGACCTCGCCATATTCGACCGCGCGCAGCAGCCGGTCCTGCGCCGCCATCGATAGCGTGCCCAGTTCGTCGAGAAATAGCGTACCGCCGCTCGCCTCCTCGAACCGCCCCGCCCGCGCCTTGGTCGCCCCGGTAAAGGCGCCAGCCTCATGCCCGAAGAGTTCGGCCTCGATCAGCGTCTCCGGCAACGCGGCGCAGTTCATGATGACCAAAGGCTGGTCCCAGCGTCCGCTCAGGCGATGGAGGCGTTCGGCGACCAGCTCCTTGCCGGTCCCGCGTTCGCCGATGACCAGCACGGGACGGTCGAGCGCGGCGGCGCGACTGGCCCGTTCCAGCGCATCCAGAAAGGCCCCCGACTGGCCAATGACCTGACTCGTTCGCTCCATTCCCAACAGGTGGCGGATTTTCCCAACGCTTGGCAAGAGTGCAATCGTTGTTTTCCCGCAACTATTACAGAAACCCTTGGATTTCCGCCATTTTTGAAACTGGCACGGCTCCTGCAATGCTTCTGGCATCCCGCCGACGAGCGGACCGAAACAAAAGAATTCAGGGAGTTTCCACCATGTTCGCCACCGACATCACCCGCCAGATCGCCGCCATCGCCTGCACCGTCGTCATGAGCGCCACCTGCCTGCTGGGCGCCCTCGCCCCCGCGCATGTCGCTCCTGCACAGACTTCGGTTGCGGCGATCGAGGCACCGACCGCATAATCCCCGAATAGCCGCCATCAAGGAGTATCCGATGGGCATTTTCTCCCGCACCCGCGACATCGTCGCCGCCAACTTCGCCGACCTGCTGGACAAGGCGGAAGACCCCGCGAAGATGATCCGCATGATCATCCTCGAAATGGAGGAAACGCTTGTCGAGGTGCGCGCCTCTGCCGCCCGCACGATCGCCGATCAGAAGGAAATCCGCCGCCACATCATGAAGCTGGACCAGCTTCAGGACAGCTGGACCGAAAAGGCCGAGCTGGCGCTGTCGAAGGACCGCGAAGACCTCGCCAAGGCCGCGCTGATCGAGCGTCAGAAGGCCGCCGACATGGCCGACCAGCTGAAGGCCGAAGTCCAGGTGCTCGACGATGCGCTGCGCGCGTCGGAAGAGGACATCGCCAAGCTGCAGAACAAGCTGCGCGAGGCGCGGACCAAGCAGAATGCGGTCCAGACCCGTCTGGAAAGCGCCAACAACCGCTATCGCCTCCGCGAGATGTGGAACGGCCCGAAGACGCACGACGCGTTCAGCCGCTTCGACGTGCTGGAGCGCAAGGTGGACGAGGCCGAGGGTCGCGCGGAAGCGCTGGGCTTGGGCGCGAACCCCAAGACGCTCGAGGACGAGATCGCCGAACTGCGCGCCTCGGACCGGGTCGACGCCGAACTCGCTGCGCTCAAGGCGCGCCTGAACAAGGGGGAGTGAGATGGAGGATATCGTCACTCCCGGCATCGCGATCACCACGATCTTCATCGCGCTGCCCTGGCTGATCCTGCACTATATGACGAAGTGGAAGCAGGCGCCCAAGATCACCCATGAGGACGAGCAGCTGCTCGACGAGTTGCACCTCCTCGCGCGTCGCCTGGAGGACCGGGTCAACACCGTCGAACGGATCGTCGCCGCCGACAATCCCAACTTCAAACCCGGTCTTCAGTCCGATTGGCGCCCCGAACCGCGCCTGGGCCAGACCGACTATAGCCTCGATCGGAGGAATTGAGATGACCGCCAGCCGCACCAATTTCTACCTCGACAAGCAGAATGCCAAGTTCAAGGGCGTCTGCTCCGGCATCGCCGACTATACCGGCGTCGATGTGATGTGGGTCCGCGTCGCCGCGGTCCTGCTTACCCTGACCGGGGTCGGCATGCCCTGGGTCCCGCTCGCCTATATGCTGATCGCCTGGATGGCGACCGCCAAGCCGATCGGCCTCTACCAGTCGGACGAGGATGCCAAGTTCTGGCAGGGCGTGCGCAGCAATCCGCGCCGCTCGACCGCCGAGGTCCGCTCGAAGTTCCGCGATCTCGACCGTCGCCTGGCCGATATCGAACTGCATTATACCAGCCGCAACCGTCAGCTCGCCGACGAGATCGACAGCCTGCGCTGAGACCGCGCTGACACATCAACTATCCTATGGGAGTATGGATTATGGCTTGGGGAGGACCGGGTTTCGTCCTGGCGATCATCGCAATGTCGACGATCGGTTGGGTCGTCACGACCTGGATCCGTGCGAAGCACGGTTACAGCCTGGAAAATGACTGGGGCGGGATGACGCACAAGAGCGACATCGCCGATGGCCGCAAGGTCGAACTGCTGACCGCCGAGAACCACAAGCTGGTCGGCCAGGTCTCTCGACTGGAAGAGCGGATCGCGGTGCTGGAGCGGATCGCCACCGACCCCGCCGAGCGGACCGCGCGCGAAATCGACGCGCTGCGCGATCGCTGAGGGAGAGGCAAGATGAACAATATCGCTATCCTGATCCCCATCATGGGCATCAGTTGCGGCCTGGTCGCCATTATCGGTGGCGTCTTTCTGAAGCCCTGGTTCGCCCTTCGCGAAAAGCAGCTGGCCACCGAAGCCTCGATGGTTGCCGAAAAAGCCGCGCAATATGCGGCACAGACCGAAAAGCTGGAACAGCGAGTCCGGGTGCTGGAGCGGATCATCACCGATCGCGGCCTGGCGCTCAGCGACGAGATCGATGCCCTGCGCATCGGCGGCGAAGCGCCCGCCCGCATCGAACACTGACATAAGATTTTAGAGGGGAGTTACCGCTATGTCCGGCGGACAGTTCATGACCGTTCTGATCGTCGCGATCGTGATGGTCGCCAGCATCTTCAAGGCCAAGCATCGCCGTTCGCCCGGCCTCGACATGGTCGAGCATCTGCGCGGAGATGCCTCCCGCGACACCCAGGCACTGCGGGCCGAGGTGCAGCAGCTCAAGGAGCGTATCCAGGTTCTGGAGCGCGTCATCACCGACGAACGCAAGAGCATCGATCTCGATCGCGAGATCGAGCGGCTGCGCGACCGTTAAGCCAACCATTGATACGGACAGGGAGCCCGGATCATGACCGACACCAATCTCTACATCGTGATCGCGACCGCCGGCTTGGCGGGTCTGGCGATGATCGTCACCGCCGGTCTGGCAGGCTGGCGCGGCTGGTTGCAGCTGAAGAACCGCGAGTTCGAGCGTAGCCACGACAATCCCTACCCGCCCGCCGCCTCAGCTGCGTCGCGGATCGAGATGGCCGACCTGAAGGAGCGCATCCGCAAGCTCGAAGCCATCGCCGCCGGCGTCGATCTCTGACGCCCTGCGGGGGATGACGGGGGAATGGCCCTCCCCCGCCCCGATCACGGCCGACCCACGGCTTGTCGCGAGCCGATGCACGGAGTAGCGGACCAAGCCATGTCCGACCTTGCCGAAATCCGCGACGAATATGAATTTCTTGACGCTGACGATCGCTATCGCCTGCTGATCGATCTGGGTCGTGCGTTGGAGCCAATGCCCGAGGCGCTGAAGACCGACGCGACGCTGGTGCGGGGGTGTTCGGCCTCGGTCTGGGTCTATCCGACCAAAAGCGACGGCGCGGGGCTGCACTTTCTGGCGGATTCGAACGCGGCGATCACCAAGGGGATCATCGCGCTCGTGCTCAAGACGGTGCAGGACAAGACGCCTGCCGAGATACTCGCGACGGATATCGAGGGCGAACTGGCGCCGTTCGATTTGCGGAACCAGTTGAGTTCCAACCGGACGCAGGGGATTCCCAACATGATCGCGCTGATCCGGGAGACGGCTGGGCGGTATTGATTGGGCGGCGGCGGGCTCGGTGAGACACCTGCCCTCCCCCATCCCCTCCCGCCTGCGGGAGGGGCGTGTTACGTGGCAGTCCTGAGCCCGCTCCACAAGCGCCTGTCCCGGTTTTAACGATCGATAAAGGAACCTGCCCGCGCCTCTGAGCGCTCCCCTCCCGCAAGCGGGAGGGGATGGGGGAGGGCAACGGTGTCTCACCGAGCCCCCGCTAAACCCCTAACTCCCCCGCCCCAACCGCGCCGCGATCGCCTCGACATCCTCGTCCGGCGTCACCACCAGCCATTCGCCCGGCCTGCGCCCATCGACCAGGGTCACCGCATTCTTCGGGCACAGCCCCAGGCACTTGGTCTCCACGACCCCGACCGACGCCTTGCGCCCCTTGCCGAAAATCCGCTTGAGCGCCTTCGCGAGCGGGGTCTTGCCCTTCGGCCCAAAACCGCCGCCGACCTTTTTCGAGCACTTGCCGCAGACCAGGACCGTCGCTTCCCATTCCGCCTTGGCGCGGCGGATCATTCGGGCTTCCAGCTGCGACGTTCCTCGGCGGCGCGCAGGACTTCGTAGGCTGCCTGTACCTGCTGGAACTTGGTCGCCGCCTCGGGGTCGTTGGGGCGGATATCGGGATGGTTCGCCTTGGCGAGGCCGCGCCAGGTCGCGCGGATCAGGTCGAACTCGGCATCCGGCTCCAGCCCCAGCGCGTCCAGTGCACGCATCTCGTCGCGCGATCGGCTGCCGTCGCCCGGCCCGGCCCAGGCCTGGTGCTTGGACTGGGCATAGCCTGCGCTGGTCTGCCGTTCCGAGGCTTCGCGCGCGGCGGCTTCCTCAGCACTGAGGCCCTGAAAATAGTCCCAACCACGATTATACTCGGCGGCATGCGCCTCGCAGAAATACCAGCGGTCGGGGCTGTTGGGGGACTTGGGGGCCGGGCAATTTCCTGGTTGGTCGCAGCCATGCCGGTCGCAGATGCGCACGGGCTTGGCCTCCCGCGACGCGCCATAGCTGCGCCAGCGGGGGAAGCCCCAGTCGTTGGATCGGGTAGAAGAACGCGCCACGCGGTCGATTTAAGCAACTTGCGCGCCGGTGCAAGCGCGGAGGCCGCGCTTTACGCGGGAGCGCCGTCGAATACCCCTTTGAAATGCTTGACCGACAATGGTTCCCTCGTTCATGAAATATACGTCATCATATATTCATGTCCGTACCGGGCATATGCGGACGCCCAGCTTTGACAGGAGCCGTCATGGCCCAAAGTCGTTCTTTCCTGGCCACCGCAAGAGCGGACGTGCCGGCCTCCATCGTGGTGGCGCTGGTCGCCCTGCCCCTCTGTCTCGGCGTCGCGGTCGCCTCCGGTGCGCCGCCCTTTGCGGGCATGATCGCCGGGATCGTGGGCGGCCTGGTCGTCGGCTTCCTTTCCAAATCGCCGCTGTCGGTCGCCGGGCCTGCCGCCGGTCTGACGGTCATCGTGTTCGAGGCGATCGAGCGGCTGCCCAGCTTTCAGGTCTTCCTGCTGGCGGTGACGCTGGCGGGCGTGCTCCAGCTCGCCTTCTCCTTCACGCGCGCGGGCGTCTTGGCGGAGTTCGTGCCCTCCTCCGTCATCACCGGAATGCTCGCGGCAATCGGCCTGATCCTGATCCTGAAGCAGATCCCCCACGCCATCGGCTATGACGGCGATTTCGAGGGCAGCTTCGAATATGCGAGCCGGGCGGGCGGCAACACCTTTACCGACCTGTGGACCAGCGTCAGCAACGACATCGCGCCCGGTGCGGTGCTGATCGGCGCGGTTTCGCTGGCCTTCCTGTTCTGGTGGGATCACGCCAAGCCCAAGCAAGGCCCGCTGCGGCTGCTGCCGGGGCCGCTGGTCGTCGTCGTCATCGGTGTGGTCGGCAACATGATCCTGGGCGCGACGCGTCCCGAATGGCAGCTGGCGGGCGCGCATCTGGTGCGCGTGCCGGTCGCGGGCAGCGCGTCGCAGTTCCTGGGCCAATTCCAGCTTCCGGATTTCGGCGCGATCGGCATGGGCGCGGTGTGGACCACCGCGATCACGCTGGCGATCGTCGCCAGCCTGGAGTCGCTGCTCAGCGTCAAGGCGGTCGACGAGCTGGACCCGCGCCGCCGCACCACCGACAAGAATTGGGAGCTGATGGCGCAGGGCGGCGGCAATATCGTCTCCGGCCTGCTCGGCGGCCTGCCCGTCACCTCGGTGATCGTGCGCTCTTCAGCCAATGTCGATGCGGGCGCGGAGAGCAAGCTGTCGACCATGCTGCACGCCACCTGGCTGCTGATCTCCGTCGCGCTGATCCCGGTCGTGCTGAACCAGATTCCTCTGGCCGCGCTCGCCGCCGTGCTGATCGCCACCGGCTACAAGCTGTGCAAGCCCAAGCTGTTCACCGAACGGTACAAGCAGGGCTGGAGCCAGTTCATCCCCTTCATCGTCACCATCCTGGCGATCCTGCGCACCGACCTGCTGATCGGCATTCTGGTCGGGCTGGTCGTCGGCTTCGTCTTCGTCGTGGCGCGCAATTTCCGCCCCGCGCTGACCTTCGCGTGCGATGACGAGGATTGCCTGATCCGCGCTCGGCGCAACCTGTACTTCATCCACAAATACGAATTGCAGAAGTCGCTGGCCAAGGTGCCGGACGGCGCCAACCTGCTGATCGACCTGTCCTCGACCTCCTATGTCGACCTGGACAATGTCGACATCATCAACGCCTTCATCAAGGGCGCGGACTTCCGTGGGATCAGCGTGATCGTGCGCGGCGACATCGCCGAGCGGACCGCCCCGCTCATCAATGCCCCATCGACGGGAGTGCGCTACGCATGAGGGAATATAAGCAGCTCCTGCTCGCCAATAAGGCCTGGGCCACCGAACTCCTCGAGGAGAAGACTGACTTCTTCCAGCGGCAGACGGTGGGGCAGAAGCCCGACTTTTTGTGGATCGGCTGTTCCGACAGCCGGGTGACGCCCGAGCAGATGACCATGACCCCGCCGGGCGGCATGTTCCTGCATCGCAACATCGCCAACCTGGTTCATGACGACGACCTCAACCTGTTGTCGGTCGTGCAATATGCCGTCGACGTGCTGAAGGTCCGCCATGTCATCCTGTGCGGCCATCATGGCTGCGGCGGCGTGCAGGCGACCCTGCAGGGCGGCACGGAGGGGCCGGTCGACCGGTGGCTGGCCAATGCCCGCGAGGTGCTGCACCGCCATCAGGACGAGATCGACGCCCAGCCGGACCAGGCCGCCAGGGTCAACCGTCTGGTCGAGGTGAACGTGATGGAGCAGCTGCGCCACCTCGCCCGGCTGGACACCATCCAGAAGGCGTTCGCCGATAAGCGCGAGCTATGGCTGCACGGCTGGGTCTATGACATTCGCGACGGGCATATCAAAACCCTGCTGGAGATCGACGCCAACACAGATCTCGACGGTATGGAGCGCCCAGACAAGGTGCTGGTCTGATCCTGGCCGCTTGATCGCACTTAGATGACCGCCTAGCCTCCCCCTCGTCCATGGGGGAGGATCGAATGCGCAAATGCTATTGGGCGGCGGCGGCCGCGTTGTTGGCGACGACGGCCGCGTCGGCGCGCGATCTGCCGGTACCGGCCGACAAGGGGTGGATGCACGCCCAAACCCGGCTGATCGTCCGCTCGACCGTCGCGGGGCTGACCCGGACCGCAATCACCGATGCGACGACGACCGAGCATGACGTGGCGATCAAGCTAGAGAGCGCCGACAAGTCGGTCTTCGCCACCCTGTTCCTCTTCCACCCCGCCGTCCCGAGTGTTCCCTTATGGTTCGACCGTTCGCGCACCGCGATCGAGGAACGCAAGAATTTCGACAAGGGCGCGCCCGCCAGCGCCGATCCGATCGCCTTCGCACCGACCGGCACCGGCCCCGAAGTCGCCCTGCGGCAGAGTTGGTCGCTGTTGAGCAGCCCGTATCGCAGCACCTCGCTGGCCGTCTTGCCGATGGGCGAGTGGATGCTGGTCGTCCGTCTGACCGCCGAGAAACTGACCGCCGATACGCTCGACCAGAAGATGAACGAGATCATCGCCGCGCTGAGGCCCGCCATCGCGGCCACCGCCGCCTATCCCGGTCCCGCCGTGCCGATCCGGCCATGCGCCACACAGACCGATTTCGCGCATCTGCCCAAGGCCAAGCTGGACAAGTCGGGCCAGTCCAATCCGCTGTTCACGCTTTTGATGAGCGCGGCGGTTTCCAGTCAGATCGAAAAAGACAAGTCGAACCCGAAAGCCGAGCCTGTAAAACCCGTCGCCCCACTGTGCCGCGACGGGGTCAGCGCTACCCCGTTCGGCGTCTACCGCTGGGAGAATGACGACACCGATGGCTATATGATGGCGCTTTACGATGCCGGGCGAACGATCGACATCTTTCCCGACCTGATGAGCCAGGTCGAAAATCGCAAGACCAAGTCGTACACCATCCGCCTGAACGACGTGGACGGCAGCGCGAGCAGCTATCCCTCGTTCATGAACATGCCCCGGCCCGAACAGGTATTCGACGTGATCGCAAAAGGCACGCCGACGGCCAAGGCGCAGGGCAAAAACATCACCATCAATTCCAGCGCGCTGGGCGGGTCCTGAACCCGCCCGCCTCGGTCGGGGCGGCGGAAGGATAACAGCCAGAGGGCCTGTAAGCCGGGTTCTGTCCACCGGCGCGAGGCCGGATGGGCGACCATTCTTCTAGGACGATGCTTGCACATCGCCTCAAGCAACCAACCCGGATAGCGGGCGGGAACGCGCCCCGACGCTTGCGCGCCATGCCATCCCTATTCGGTCTTGCTCCCGGTGGGGTTTGCCATGCCGTTTCCGTTACCGGACCCGCGGTGCGCTTTTACCGCACCCTTTCACCCTGACCTGGCCGAAGCCGTGGCCGTCTGCTCTCTGTGGCACTGTCCCTGGGGTCACCCCCGCCGGGCGTTACCCGGCACCGTTATTCCGTGGAGCCCGGACTTTCCTCGCCCCCGGTTTCCCGAGGCCGCGGCCGCCCGGCCCTCTGACTGCGGGCGGATGTAGCGGGAATGCGGCGGAGGGCAAGGGGTTTGTGGTTAGCCGTATCGCGTGGCCTTCGACTTCGCTCAGGCTGAACGGAAGTTAGACACAGCCGCCCTTCCCCCGCCCCGTTCGGGCTGAGCGAAGTTGAAGCCCACGCCCATCCCCCTCAATCATCCCCCTGCGGACGCGGCAACAACAATGCCAACAGGATCATCCGGCACTCTGCATCGATTTCACCATCGATCAGCTCGGGGCGGAACCGCCGCTGGAACGCCATGATCGCCGCCATTCGGTCGGTCACGTCATAGCCGAACCGCTCCAGCGCCAGACAGAAGCCCGCTTCGGTCCACATCGGGTCCATCAGGTTCTTGGTCGGGCGCGGCAGGGCCAGACGCCGCTTGGCGAGCGCCCCCCAGGGGAACAGCTCGCCCGGATCGCGCTTGCGGGCGGGGGCGATGTCGGAGTGGCCGACGATGTTGCCCCGCGTGATGCCGTGCCGCTTCTGGATGTCGCCGACCAGTTCCATCACCGCCGCGATCTGTTCGTCGGGGAACGGGCGATAGCCCCAGTCATGGCCGGGATTGACGATCTCGATCCCGATGCTCGCCGAGTTCACATCCTCGATCGCGCGCCAGTGCGAGCGGCCCGCGTGCCAGGCCCGCTCCGCCTCGTCGACCATGCGCAGCACGGTGCCGTCCTCGGCGACGATGTAATGGCACGACACCTTCGCCTCCGGATCGCGCAGTCGCGCGATGGCCGACTCCGCGTCCTGCATCCCCGTATAGTGCAACACGATCATCGTGATGGGCAGGCTACGCGCGTCGAAATTGGGTGACGGCGTGTCGACGATCGTCATGCAACCTCCTGAACGACCCCGGTTCGTCCGCCCCTGTTAGCGGGAAGCCGGGGCCAAGGATATGGCTTCATGCATGGGCGGCGGGATCGGGCCTGTCGCTTTTCTGGTACACCCCGCGCCCGACCGAGGCGAGCTGGAACAGGTCGGTCTGCCCCATCACCGTCTCGCCCGCCCCCAGGATCAGCAGGCCGTTGGGCCGCATCGCCCCGGCCAGGGCGCGAAAGGCGCGTTTCTTGGGTTCCGGCGCGAAATAGAGCATGACGTTGCGGCACAGCACCAGATCGAAGGATCCGCCGGGCGCCGGGTCGACCGTCAGGTTCATCTGACGGAAGGAGATGTGGCGGACCAGTTCGGGCCGGGCCACCCATTCATTGCCGGGCCGCCCCTCGAACCAGCGGACCATCTGGCGGATCGGCAGGCCGCGCTGCACCTCGAACTGGGTGTAGCAGCCGCTTCGCGCCCGCGCGATGGCGGCTTCGGACACGTCGGTCGCGACGATCTCGGGCATCGGCGTCCCCTGCGCCTGGTGTCGCTCGGCGAACATCATCGCCAGCGACAAGGGCTCCTGGCCGGTCGAGCAGCCCGCGCTCCAGATGCGGGCGCGCCGCCCGTCGCGTTCCACCTCGGCCACCAGCTCGACGATATGGTCGAAGACATGCTGGTCCCGGAAGAAGGAGGTCTCGCAATTGACCAGCGCGTCGATGACCCGGCCCGCCAGTTGCGGATCGCGCCCGTCGAGCACGGCATAGACAAGCTGGTCCAGCGTCTCGATCCGCCGCTCGCGCATCAGGGGCAGCAGCACGGTGTCGACGCGGGTGGAGCGGTGGCTGGCGATATGCTGGCCGGTGCGCGCCTCCAGCAGCGCGCTCAGCACGGCGAGCGACTGGCCCGACAGGGGGGACTGCGTCATCGCCATGCTCCCGGATCGCAAGGGGTGTGCGGGCGTCCAGCTAGAGGCCAGGACCATCAGCAGAGCCCTCCCGCCGCGATCATCGCGCCGATCGCATCCGGGGCCATCACGGCATCGGCCAGGCCGTCGGTCACGACGGCACCGGGCATACCCCAGACGACCGCGCTTTCGCGATCCTGGGCGATGATCGTCGCCCCTGCGGCCTTCAGCATCCGCGCTCCCTCCAGTCCGTCGCGCCCCATCCCCGTCAGCACGATACCCCAGGCCCGCCCACCCCATAGGTCGGCCATCGAGGCGAACATCGGATCGACCGAAGGCAGGCAGCCGCTGCGCGCCCGCTCATGCTTCAGCCGGATCGCCGCGCTGCCATCGGTCAGCCGAACGAAGGTGACATGCGCATCGCCGGGGGCCACCAGGATCTGGCCGGGCCGGACGCGCATCCGGTCCTCGGCCATCACGCTCGGGCGGCCGGCCACGGCGGTCAACTGAGCGGCGAAAAAGGGGATGAAGGTGGCGGGCAGATGCTGCGTCACCACGATCGGCACCGTCATCGTCGCGGGAATGCGGGCGAGCAGCTTGGCCAGCGCATGGATACCGCCGGTCGAGGCGCCGATGCCGATGACTTCGGGCAACGCACTCTGCACCGGCCCGCGCGCCCTGCCGACCGGCGGGACAGGCGTCGGGGCAGCCGGGGCGGCGGAATGGGCCAGCCCGTCAAGCTTCTGGAGCAACGCATCCCCGAACTCGGCCAGCCCCTGCGGCCGGGGTTTGTCGAGCGTGTCGGCCGCACCGTGCGCCAGCGCCTGCACCGCCGCCGCGCCACCTGCCGGGGTGGATGCCGAGACGATGATGATTCGTGCACCCGCCCCGGCCGCGATCAGCCGGGGGAGCGCGGTGATGCCGTCCATGCCCGGCATGGCGACGTCGAGCAGGATGATGTCGGCGCTCTGTTCGCCAAGAAAGGCCAGCGCCGCCTCGACATGGCTGACGGCACCGACGACGCGGAACCGCGCATGGGGCTCGATCTGCCGTGCGATCAGGGCGCGCGCGACGGCCGAATCATCGACGATCAGCACCCGCGTCACCCCGCTTTGGTCTATCGCGGGCGGCGATGCCTGGATGGCGCTCGGGGGGATGAAGGCCATGCCGCTACGATCCGAACGGATGCCGTTCCGGTCAGATCATGCCGACGAGCTGGAGCTTGCTTTCCAGCGTGTCGCGGTCGAACGGCTTCATGATATATTCGTCGGCCCCCGCATCGATCGCCGCACGGATATGTGCCATGCCGTTTTCGGTGGTGCAGAAGACGATTCGCGGCCGCCGCGCCAGATTGGCGTCGCGCAACGCGCGCAGGAAATCCATGCCGCTCATCACGGGCATGTTCCAGTCGAGCAGGATGACGTCGGGAACCTCTTCCAGGCACGCTTCCAGCGCCTCGCGACCGTCCCCGGCCTCGCGCACCTGCAGGTCGAGCGTTTCCAATATGTGGCGCGCAACCTTGCGGATCACCTTGGAGTCATCGACGACGAGACAGGTCTTCATGCGGTACGCCCTATTCCTACCGGAGGTCTCAACGGGACCTGCCCTTCGGAATAGCCACGATAAGTAACGGCCGGGTTAATCGGTCAAGCCACCAGGGCGACGGGCTGCGGCACCAGTTTCGCCAAATCGAGGACCAGCAACGGCTCGCCATCGCGGAAGACCATGCCGTTGGCGGCGCGCGACCAGCGGCCTTCCTTGGGCGCGACATGCGGCATGGGCTTCATCTCGAAGGTTTCGATATCGTCCAGCGCATCGACCAGCATGGCGTAGTAATGGCCGTCCTGCTGGGTGATGACCGCGCGGCGGACATGCGAGGCGGTCGGCTCCAGCCCCAGCGCGCGGCGGGTGTCGACGACGGTGATGACCCGGCTGCGCAGTGCGGTCAGACCGCGCACCGACGGCTCGGCGCGCGGCACCGCGACGACCTCGCCGATATCGACGACCGAGTCGACCTGGTCGGCGTCGAACACCACGCCCTGCCCGGCAATGGTGGCGATCAGGAAGAGCGCCATCAGCGGCCTCCCCGGCGCGCATAACCCGCCAGCGCGGCGATCAGCGCGGAACGGTCATAGCGATAGATGCTGTCGGGATCGGCCGGCCCCTCCCGGTCGCGGCGCAGGCGTACCACGGGGGCGTCCGATGGCGCAGCGGCGACCGCATCCTCCTCCATCATCAGGCGGACGGCGGGGCTTTCGTCGCTACCGGGCTGGAGCGTGCAGCGATAGCCGTGCGCCTCCAGAACGGGGCGCAGGAAACGGTCCATCCAGGCCGCACCCGCGCCATCGAGCAGGCAGAGCGGCGCGGTGGACCCCGTATCGGCCACGCCGGAATCGAGGAAGAAGGCCAAGGGGTCCAGAATCTCCAGCGCCCGGCCTTCCCATACGGCCACGCCCAGAACCGGGCCGCCGGTGGCGGGCGCGATCTCGGCGGGGAGATGGATGATCTCCAGCGCGCCGCCGATCGCATAGGCGCATTCGGCCTCGCCATCGGTCAGGCGCAACACCTCGATCTCGCCATGCGCCAGCGCCTCGTCGAGGGCGAGCTGATCGACATGATGAAGCGGCATGGTCGTACCATCCACGATCAACCGCATCCGGCCGCCCGAACGGTGGACGGCCTCCGCGCGGGCCTTCTCGACACGGTCGATCGCCCCCAGCGGAATGGCGCGGCGGGCGCCGTCCAGGTCGTCGAACAGCAGCGCGGGATTGGCCGGTTCCTGCGTCGCAGCCTCGGCGGCGGCGATGACGTCCCGCTGGAACCGCAGCCCCGCCGCCAGCGCCAGACCGCCGCCATCCAGCAACAGCATCGGCAGGCCACTGTCGGGCAGCGTCTGCCCGGCATAAAGCCCGCTGCCCATCACTGCAGGCGCGGCGGGCTTGACCACCACCTCCTCGGTGTCGAGCACGTCGTCGACGCCCAGTGCATATTCGCCCTCGCGCGTCGAGACGATCACCAGCGTGGACGGATCCCCCTGCCCGATCTCCAGGAAGGACCCGAGCGGCAGCATCGGCAGGCGACGACCGCGCACGGTCGCGACCCGGATGTCCCCGACCGGATCGATCCGCACCTGATCGCCGCGAACCTTGACGATCTCCTCGATCGCCTGGCGGGCAATGGCGAAACGCTGGTCGGCGACAGCGACGATCAGGGTCGACATGATCGACAGGGTCAGCGGAATCTGGATGGTGATGGTCAGCCCGCGACCGGGACGGTTGTCCAGCGCGATGCGGCCGCCGACATGCTCGATATTGGCGCGCACCACGTCCATGCCGACGCCGCGCCCCGATACCGCGGACACCGTGTCACGGCTCGACAGGCCCGGCTCGAACACCAGCTTCAGCTTTTCGGCCGGGCTCATCCCCGCAACCTCGGCGGCGGAGCGGACGTCGTTCTCGACCGCCTTGGCGGCGATGCGGGCGACGTCGATCCCGGCGCCGTCATCCTCGATCTCGATCAGGATCTGATTGCCCGACTGGCGCGCGGTGACGCCGATCTGGCCGGTCGGCGCCTTGCCCAGGCTGCGCCGCCGGGCGGGTGCCTCGATGCCGTGGTCGATCGCGTTGCGGATGATATGGACCAGCGGGTCGCGCATCATCTCGATCATCTCGCGGTCGAGATCGACGTCCGATCCCTCGATACGCAGACTGACCGCCTTGCCCAGCTCCGCCGCCGTGTCGCGGACCATGCGGGGCAGCGCGGAGAACAGGCCCTCGACCTTCTGCATCCGGGTGCGCGTCACCGTGTCGCGCATATCGGCGACGGTCAGCGACAACTGGTCGAGCGCGGCCTCGACACGCGGGTCGAGCACATCGTCGCGCAGGCGGCGGGCCAGTTCGTTGCGGGCCAGCACCATGTCGGACATGCCGCTCATCATCCGGTCGAGCAGATCGACGTTCAGCCGGATGCTGCGCGGCGCGATACGCGGTGCGGCCGCGACGCGCGGGGCGGGAGCGGCCGGAACCGCCTCTTCCACGCGGGTCAGCGCGGCGATCAGCGCCGCGTCGTCCGCATCGTCCAGCGGCACATCCGCCGCAATCCCCTCGACCACCGCACCGATCCGGTCGACGATCGCCAGCACGGCATCGACCAGCGCCGTATCGGGCATACGCTTGCCGTCCCGCGCATCGGCCAGCACATCCTCGGCGGCATGGCTCAGCCGCGCCAGGCGTGGCAGGTCGAGAAAGCCGCAGCTTCCCTTGACGGTGTGGACGAACCGGAAAATCGCATCCAGCCGCGCGCGGTCACCGGGCGCAGCCTCCCACGCGACGATCTCGCTGGACAGCGCCTCCAGCGTTTCGCGGGTCTCGGCAATGAATTCCTGCAGCAGGTCGTCCATAAGTCCCCGAGGGCACGTCCTTTCGCCACCCTCTTGCCGCCACAAGATTAAAAGGGCGTTTACCCCGCCCGGATCGCCGCGCCCAGGATCATCGTGTTGGGGGCCGGCTCCGTCACCAGCGTCATGCCGCCCAGTTCGGTGGTCAGCGTATGGACCAGGAAGGCGGGCGCGGTGCGCGACGCCAGCGGCTCGGCGCCGCGACCTTCCATCAGGGTGCGACGGATTTCGGGGTCGAGCAGGATGCGCGGCCCCTCGATACGGATCGCGATCTCGATCGCCTCGCGGCCGACCTCCGCGCCGATGTCGATCGTCCCGCCGCGCGCCAGCGCCTCCGTCGCGATCAGCGCCAGGTTCATCAGGATGCGCACGGCGGGCTTGGGCAAGGCGGGCGATTCGACCAGCCAGCCCAGCGTGGTGCGGCGATTGTCGACCAGCAGCCCCTCGATCGCCGCCTTGGCCTCGCCCGTATCCACCCGGTCGGCAAAGCCGCCGCCCGCGCCGAAGGCCAGGCGGAAGAATTTCAGCTTGTTGGCCGAGGCCCGCGCGCTGTCCGCCAGCAGCTCCATGCACCGTTCGCGCATTGCCGGATCGGTTTCGTCGGCGAGCAGCTCCAGCCCGTTGTTGAGCGCCCCCACCGGCGACAAAAGATCGTGGCACAGTCGCGAACACAACAGGCTCGCGAAATCCACCGGGCTGATGGTCATGAAAAATCCCTCGACAAACTGGCCCTTTCTGACGCGGGCATGCGCTCTGCGCAAGCAAGGGCGAGCGGATCGAAGCGTCCATGACGCTCACCCGCCGCCACCGCGCGCCAGGCGGTGACGACCCCGCCCCCGGCGATCAGCCAGATACTGCCATCGGGCGCGGCATCGGCGGCGTCGCGCGGCGAAGGCTCGGCACGCCCGGTCGGGTGCGAATGATAATGGCCGATCACCGCCGGGCCACCGCCCCGCGCGGCCCGGTGCGCGGCGATCAGCGCGGCGGGATCGATCTCGAAACGGTGGCTCGGCTCGGCCGAGACATTCGCGCAAGGCACCGCCCGCGCGATGCGGTCGCCCTCCCCCAGCAGCAATCCGCACACCTCATAATCGGGTGAAGCGGCCGCGCTTTTGCAAATCAGGTCCAGCGCATCGCTTGAAATCGTTACGGTCATGCCCAATTACCCTATTCTATGGACCGGGGGGTTTCCATCATCGATGCGCGGATCGCGCCCACAGCGGACGGCTGGCGGTTGGACCGCGCGCTGGCCGATGCGGTGCCGACCCTGTCGCGCGAACGGCTGAAGGTGCTGATCGCCAGCGGCGCGGTGACGCGCGACGGCGTGATGGCGCGCGACCCTGCCAAGCGGGCGGCGGGCGGCGATCTGTTCCAGGTCGCGGTGCCTGCCCCGGCCCCGGCGCATAACGAAGCGCAGGATATTCCGCTCGTCATCGCTTACGAGGACGAACATCTCATCGTCATCGACAAGCCCGCCGGGCTGGTCGTGCATCCCGCCGCTGGTAATTTCGACGGCACCCTGGTCAACGCGCTGCTCCACCATTGCGGCGGATCGCTGTCGGGCATCGGCGGCGTCGCGCGACCGGGTATCGTCCACCGGATCGACAAGGACACTTCCGGTCTGATGGTCGCGGCCAAGACCGACCGGACGCATGAGGGGCTGGCCAAGCAGTTCGCGGCGCACTCGATCGACCGCCGCTACCGCGCGATCACCGGGGGCATCCCCCGCCCCGCCGACGGCACCGTCGACGCGCCGCTCGCGCGCAGTCCGCAGAACCGCAAGAAGGTGGCGATCGTGCAGGGCGGCAAGCGCGCCGTGACCCATTACCGCACCATCGAAAAGCTGAACAACGCCGCGCTGGTCGAATGCCGCCTGGAGACGGGCCGCACGCATCAGGTTCGCGTGCATATGCAATCGCTGGGTCACGCCTTGCTGGGCGACCCGGTTTATGGTAGAACAAAGGGTGCTCAAAAAGCCCTGCTCGATGAACTCGAATTCCGGCGCCAAGCCCTGCACGCGGCGCATCTGGGCTTTATTCATCCCATAAGCGGCAACGCTTTGGCGTTTGAGAGCCCGATGCCGCCCGACATGCAGGAACTGTTCAGTCGGCTTCACGTATAGCAGAAGACCGCCTCGACCCGAGTGGTGGGCCAGACGGAATGACGCTCCAGAAAGGGAGATAAGGATCATGGCAAAAGGCAGCAACGTCCCGGCGACGATTCCTGCACTGGGCGGGGAGCAGTCGCTCAACCGCTATCTCGCCGAGATCAAGAAATTCCCGATCCTTGCCCCGGAGCAGGAATATATGCTCGCCAAGCGCTTCCAAGAGCATGGCGACCCGGAGGCGGCGGCGCAGCTCGTCACCTCGCACCTGCGTCTCGTGGCGAAGATCGCGATGGGTTATCGCGGCTATGGCCTGCCCACCTCCGAACTGATCTCGGAGGGCAATATCGGCCTGATGCAGGGCGTGAAGAAGTTCGAGCCGGATCGCGGCTTCCGCCTGGCGACCTATGCGATGTGGTGGATCCGCGCCTCGATCCAGGAATATATTCTGCGTTCGTGGAGCCTGGTGAAGATGGGCACCACCGCCGCCCAGAAGAAGCTGTTCTTCAACCTGCGCCGGATGAAGTCGAAGCTCGACGCGTTCGAGGACGGCGACCTGCGGCCCGAGGACGTGACCAAGATCGCCACCGATCTGGGCGTCAACGAGGACGAGGTCATCAGCATGAACCGCCGCATGGCGATGGGGGGCGACACGTCGCTCAACGTCTCGATGCGCGAGGATGGCGAGGGCCAGTGGCAGGACTGGCTGGCCGATGATGCGCCGCTTCAGGACAGTGTCGTCGCCGAGCAGCAGGAGGCGGATGTCCGCCACGACATGCTGGTCAGCGCGATGGACGATCTGAACGACCGCGAGAAACACATCCTGACCGAGCGTCGCCTGACCGACGATCCTAAGACGCTGGAAGAGCTGAGCCAGGTTTACGGCGTCAGCCGCGAACGCGTCCGCCAGATCGAGGTGCGCGCGTTCGAGAAGCTGCAAAAGGCGATGATGCGCATCGCCGGTGAAAAGCGGTTGTTGGCGGCCGCCTGAACATGACCGGCCGCACCGTCGTTATCGGCGGCGGCGCGGCCGGGATTGCGGCGGCGCGCACGCTGCATGACGCGGGGCGAGAGGTCCTGCTGATCGAGGCGGCGGACCGGCTGGGTGGGCGGGCGCACAGCGTCCGTTTGCCGACCGGCCATGTCGTCGATCATGGCTGCGGGTGGCTCCATTCGGCGGGGCGCAATCCCTGGACCGCCATAGCCGAACAGGCAGGCTTCACCATCGACCGCCGCTCGCCCAATTGGCAGGTCCAGTGGAATGACCTAAGCTTTCCCCCTGATGAAAAGCGCGCCTCTGGTGAGGCTTATGCCCGGTTCGAGGACGCGGCGATGGCCGCGCTCCACGGGCCTGATCGACCGTTATCCGGCTTTGTCGACGCCCATGATCCCTGGCGGCCGATGATCGACGCGATCTCGGGCTATGCCAATGGCGCGTCGCTGGCCGAGGTGTCGCTGCACGATTGGGCTGCTTATGAGAATGCCGCGACCGACGACAATTGGGCGGTGGTCGAGGGCTATGGCACCGTCGTCGCGCATCACGCCGCCGGACTGCCCGTCCGTACCGGCGTCGCCGCTACGCGGATCGATCATCGCGACCGGACGATCCGCATCGACACCTCGGCGGGTACGATCGAGGCGGATCACGTCATCGTCGCGGTCCCGACCCCGGTCTTGGCTGAGGGCAAGCTGACCTTCGACCCGCCACTCCCCGCCAAGCGGGACGCCGCCGCCGCCCTTCCGCTCGGGATCGCCGACAAGGTCTTTTTGTCGGTCGAAGGCCCCCTGCCCTGGCCCGCCCATGCGCATCTGACCGGCAACCCGCACAAGCGCTGCACCGCCAGCCACCGCCTCTCGCCCTTCGGCTGGCCGATCGTCGAGAGTTTCTTCGGCGGCCCCTGCGCCGAGGCACTGGAGGAAGACGGCGCGGCGGCGGCCTTCGCCATCGACGAGTTGGTGGCGTTGCTGGGAAGTGACTGGCGGCGGCGCTTTACCCCACTGGACGCGACGCGCTGGCGGCATGTGCCGTTGATCGGCGGCAGCTACAGCCATGCCAAGGTGGGCCATGCCGGGGCACGGCAGACGCTGGCCGAGCCGATTGACGGCCGCCTGTTCTTCGCGGGCGAGGCTTGCTCGCATGACGATTTTTCGGCCGCGCATGGCGCCTATGAAACCGGCGTGTACGCGGCTCGGCTGCTATTGGCCGATCACACCCGGCTCTAATCCCACCAGAAAAACCACCAGTCAGTCCGCATCAACTCGCTGGCAAACGCCGCCATCGACCCCAGCCCCTGATCGACGATATCGGGGCAATAGGCATGGAGCTCATGCGCCAGCTGCCACGCCTGACGTCGGTCCTTGGGACGGTTCCGTATCCGAACGTTCATCGTATCGCCGTTGAGACCGGCCAGTTCCGCGCCGAAACGCTCATGCCAGGATCGTAACGCCGCGACATGAAGCTCGGGGTCGGGGCAGGCATTCCAGCCGCCCCAACGAAGATAGGCGGGCACTTCCCAACTCTTTTCGGTCGGGAGGATCAGGATGTGCACCTTCTCAAGCGGCCGCCCCGTCTGCAACTCTTCTGCCACCGTCAGCCCCGGTGGCGCGTCGTCCGAGGTTACAGGCCAAGTGTTCGGGAGCGCTTCGCCGTCCCCGGGCGGTGACGTCTCCGCCACCTTGTAGAGATCGGCGGGAAATTGCACTTTTGCCGCCGCCGCCAAAAGCTGATCGGTCGAACGCAGCGCGATGCGCCCGGCAGGTAAGCCGGACACGGCGGGATCGTCCAGGCTGAGCTGCTCCGCGATGCGCTCCAGATCGGCATCATCTCCGATCACGACGGGCCATCCCCGTTTCGCGGCCCGGAGCTTTTCCCATTCGGCCAGCGCCTTGGTCCCCAGAACCGTGACTTTTTCATAGCGGAGCAACGCCATCGCCCGGTCCCGCATGGCTTGCGCCGCTGCCTCTAAATCGGGACGGGGCGGCGGTAAGTCCTGCGACATAGGCTGATCCTTCCAGACATTTCCGGCCAGACCGAAAGCGGCCAGTCCACTGATCAACAAACGCCGCGTCGGCTCCATATCGTCCCCCCGATACCCCGACCGCCATCATGCCATCGGCTATGCGATAGAGATATGAAAAAGGCCCCGGCTTTCGCCGAGGCCCTTTTCCATTCCGTATTCCGTCAAACTCACCGGATCGGCGAGTTCGGGTCCAGGCGCATATCCAGATACCGGTCCACCGACCCCATCAGCTCGGGCATTTCATGCTCGAAGAAGTGGTTGGCCTTCGGGATCGTATCGTGATGGATGGTGATGTGCTTCTGGGTGCGCAGCTTGTCGACCAGCTTCTGGGTCGCCGCCGGGGTCGCGACCTCGTCGGCCTCACCCTGGATGATGATGCCCGAGGAGGGGCACGGCGCCAGGAAGGTGAAGTCGTACATGTTGGCGGGCGGCGCGACCGAGATGAAGCCGCGAATTTCGGGGCGGCGCATCAGCAGCTGCATCCCGATCCACGCGCCGAAGCTGACGCCCGCGATCCAGGTGGTCGAGGCTTCGGGGTGGAAGCTCTGCACCCAGTCGAGCGCCGAGGCGGCGTCGGACAGTTCGCCGATGCCGTTGTCGAACACGCCCTGGCTCTTGCCCACGCCGCGGAAGTTGAAGCGCAGCGTGGCGAAGCCGCGCCGCTGAAAGGTCTTGTAGAGTTCCTGCACGATGCGGTTGTTCATCGTGCCGCCCGCATTCGGGTGCGGGTGCAGGATCATGGCGACGGGCGCGCGCGGACGCGGAGCGGGAGCGAAACGGCCTTCGAGGCGGCCTTCGGGGCCAGGAAAAATGACTTCAGGCATCAAAACTCGCCGATCTGGATGCGCGCTGGTGGAGCGCCGGGAACGTTGCGCTATATAGGCCGACACGCCATTTTCGCAATTGTTCGATCATTTCAGCGACGGAACAAACCCTGCCCCCGCTTATGCAACGCCTCTATCTGGACCACGCCGCCACGACCCCGATGACCCAGGCGGCACGCGCGGCGCTGACCCAGGGTTGCGCGATCTGGGCCAACCCCTCTTCCCCGCATGCCGAGGGACGCGCCGCCAGGCGCGCGCTGGAGGATGCCCGCGCCGCCGTCGCCCGGTCGCTCGGCTGGAGCCACGAGATCCTGTTCACCAGTGGGGCCAGCGAATCGCTGGCGATCGCACTGACCCGCGCCATGACCGAACGATGCTTGGTCGGGGCCATCGACCATGACGCGGTGCTGCGCGCGGCACCCGACGCCATCGTGATGCCGGTCGGGCCGGACGGCGTGTTGCGCCTTCCCGACCTGAGCGGCGACCGCGCGATCGTGACGGTGCAATGGGCGAACAGCGAAACGGGCGTCCGCCAGCCCATCGCGCAAATGGCCGAGGCCATTCATGCCGCCGGACATATCATGCTGGTCGACGCGGCGCAGATGCCCGCTGGCGCCGATCCGGAGGTGATCGAGCATGCCGATCTGGTCGCCCTGTCGGCGCATAAGCGCGGCGGGCCGCCGGGGATCGGTGCGCTGCTGGTCCGCGATCTCGCACTGCTGGAGCCGACCGGCGGGCAGGAGCGCGGCTATCGCCCCGGCACCGAGAATATGCCGGGCGTGCTCGCCTATGCCGCCGCGCTGGCGGAACCGGAACCGGACCACGAAGAGCTTCGCGCGCATCTGGACGATGCGATCCGCCGCTCGGGCGGGACGGTGGTGGCGGACGAAAGCCGCCGCCACCCGGCCATCGCCAGCTACCACATGCCCGGCAAGCCCTCCGCCGCGCAGCTGATCCAGTTCGACCTCGCGCAGATTTCGGTGTCGGCGGGCAGCGCCTGCGCCAGCGGTAGCCTGAAGCCCAGCCATGTGCTCGCCGCGCTCGGCTGGGACTTGGAGGCGGGCCGCGAGGTGGTGCGGGTCAGTTTCGGCCGGACGACGACGCGCGAGGATGTCGACCGCTTCGTCACCGCTTGGCGGGCGATCGCGCGGGGGCGGCGGGTCGCATGATCTATCTCGACTATCAGGCGACGACCCCGCTCGCGCCCGAGGCTTTGAAAGCGATGCTCCCCTGGCTGGAGCAGGGCCATGCCAACCCCCATTCCCCCCACCGCGCCGGGCGACAGGCGCGCGCCGCCGTCGAGGTCGCGCGCGATCAGGTCGCGGCCTTGCTCCCCGCTGGCGGCCGGGTGGTCTTCACCAGCGGCGCGACCGAGGCGCTGAACTGGGCGATCAAGGGCGTCAGCGGCGGGATCGTCACGACCGCGATCGAACACGCCGCCGTGCTCGACACCACCGCCGCAACGGGGCGACCCCTGACCATATTGCCGGTCGTTAGTGAGGGATTGGTGACGCCTGCCCCGATCCCGACGGACACCAGACTGGTCGCCGCGATGCTGCTCAACAATGAGGTCGGCACCATCCAGCCGGTCGCCGCTCTGGCCGAACACGCCCACCATGCAGGCGCGCTCATGCTGTGCGATGCGGTGCAGGGTTACGGCCGGATCGCCATTCCCGCGTCGGTCGATCTGGTCGCAATCTCCGCGCACAAGATCCACGGCCCCAAGGGGATCGGCGCGCTCTGGATACGCGACGGCATCACCCTGCCCCCGCTGCTGCATGGCGGGGATCAGGAGGGCGGGCGTTCGGGTACGCTCAGCCCCGCGCTCTGCGCCGGGTTCGGTGCAGCGGCGCGGCTGATGGCAATGCGGGCCGAGGAGGATTCCGCGCACGTCGAACGGCTCTGGTCGTTGGCGGTCGAACGGCTGGGCAGCGGATGGACGATCAACGGATCGGTGGAGCAGCGCTATCACGGCAACCTCAATGTCCGCCGCGACGGACTGGACGTCGCGCGGCTGATGTCCGATTGTCGCGACATTGCCTTTTCGGCCGGGAGCGCCTGCGCCAGCGGATCGGGGCGACCCAGCCATGTGCTCACCGCACTGGGGCTGAGCGACCGTGAAGCCAAATCCTCGATCCGCATCGGCTTTGGCCGTTACACCAGCGAGGTCGAGCTGGTCGAAGCGATCGACCGGATCAACGCAGCAGCCAGGGCGCAGGGCCTATGATCGCGCTGACCTTTCAGACACCCGACGGAAAGAAGACCAGCGCCGAAGCCCAACCCGGTGAAACGCTGCTCCGCGTCGGGCAGCGGGCCGGGCAACCGCTGGAGGGCACCTGCGGCGGCCAGATGGCCTGTGCGACCTGCCATGTCCTGATCGATCCGAACTATCTCGGCCATCTTCCCACGCCCTCGGCAGAGGAGGAGGACATGCTCGACCTAGTCCCCGACGCCACCCGCTCCAGCCGCCTCGCCTGCCAGATCGTGATGACCGAGCGGCTGGCCGATATGGTCGTCCGCCTTCCATGAACCTTTGATAACAAAGGGGTTCAGGGATCGATCATCGGCGATTCGCCATTCTTCTCCCATGCTCGCCGTCAGGCGGGATTATCGGGAGTAAGCGTTATGAAACTTCTTGCTGTCTTGGGCGCCGGTCTGATCGCGGTGTCCGGCGTCGCCGCCGCCACCCCTGCCGATGCCGCCCCGCACGACCGCTGGGGCCGGGGTCCGGGTTGGGATCGCGGGCCGGGCTGGCATCATCGTGGTCCGGGCTGGGATCGTGGTCCCGGCTGGCATCGCCGCGGTGGCCCCCGTTGGGATCGCGGCCCCGGCTGGCGCGGTCCGCGCTATGCCTATAACCGTCCGCGCGTGACCTGCCGCTGGGTGCGCACTTGGAACGGGCCGCAGCGCCAATGCTTCAACACCTATCGTTGAGCCAAAAGTTCGTCACGGATGGGGCCGGTAGGATAAGGACTTGATCCCCCGGCCCCGTTTCGCCATATGCGCGGCGGGAGTCGGGCGGACGTAGTCGTCGCCAACCCGGTCAGGTCCTGACGGAAGCAGCCGTAACGATTTCGCTGCGGGTCGTTCCGGCTCCCACCCTCCGCACATTTTTGGTCGCCTTTGGCTTGATACGCCGTCGGCGTATCCGTGGGTGACGCCGCGCGCCCGAGCGCCTATGTTGGTCAGCGATGCTTTCCGACACCCCGACCATCCAGACCCGTCATGGCTGATTCGTTCGACCTGGGCGAACCGCCCCAGCCCACGCAGGCGCCCTCCAAGGCCGAAGCCTATCGCGTCCTTGCGCGCAAATACCGGCCGCAGACCTTCGAGGCGCTGATCGGGCAGGATGCGATGGTCCAGACGCTGGGCAACGCGATCAAGCGCGACCGGCTGGCCCATGCCTTTCTGATGACCGGCGTGCGCGGGGTCGGCAAGACCTCGACCGCGCGGCTGATCGCCAAGGCGCTGAACTGTGTCGGCCCGGACGGTAATGGCGGCCCGACGATCAGCCCTTGCGGCCAGTGCGAGCCGTGCCGCGCCATCGCGGAGGGCCGCCATATCGACGTGATCGAGATGGACGCCGCCAGCCATACCGGCGTCGACGACGTGCGCGAGATCATCGAAGCGTCGCGCTATGCCGCCGTTTCGGCGCGTTTCAAAATCTATATCGTCGACGAAGTGCACATGCTTTCCAAGAACGCCTTCAACGCGCTGTTGAAGACGCTGGAGGAACCGCCTGCCCATGTGAAGTTCCTGTTCGCCACTACGGAAGTGAACAAGGTCCCGATCACCGTCCTGTCCCGCTGCCAGCGTTTCGACCTGCGGCGGATCACGGCGGACAAGCTGGCCGACCATTTTGCGAAGATATGCAAGCTGGAGAACGTCACCGCCGAGGACGAGGCGCTGATGCTGGTCGCCCGCGCGGCGGAAGGCTCGGCGCGCGACGGCCTGTCGATCCTGGACCAGGCGATCGCCCATGCCGATCTGGAGGGCAGCGGCGTCACGGCGGCGGCGGTGCGCGAGATGCTCGGCCTGTCGGATCGCGGCGCGGTGCGTGACCTGCTGGGACTGGTGCTCAACGGCGACGGTGCGGGCGCACTGACGTCGCTGCGGCGGCAATATGATTATGGTGTCGATCCGCAATCAGTGCTCCGCTCGCTGCTGGAGACGGTGCACGGCATCACCCTGACCAAGGTCGGCACGCCGCCCGATGCCGCCCAGCCGCTGGAGGAGCGCGCCGCGCGCGAGGAATGGGCGGGTTCGCTTAGTTTCCCGGCGCTGCACCGGCTGTGGCAGCTGTTCCTGAAGGGCCATGACGAAGTCGCCCGCGCCGCCTTGCCCATCGAGGCGGCCGAAATGGCGCTGCTCCGCGCGATCCATGCCTCTAGCCTGCCCGATCCGGGCGAGTTGGCGCGGCAGATCCGCGACGGCAGCGTGTCGGCACCCGGCGCCCCGGCGGTGACGCATCAGGCGGCCCCCGCAGCGGCCCCGGTCGCCATCGCCCCGCCCCCTCCGCCCGTCGAGCCGGAACCACCCAAGCTACCCGACAGCTTCGTCGCGATGATCGACCGGCTGGACGATATGGGGCAGCTCGCGCTTGCGGCGCGGATGCGCCACGGTGCGCGTCTCGTGCGTTATGCCCCGCCGGAGATGGTGTTCAGCGGATCGCGTCCGATCGCGGCCGATACGCTGAGCGAACTGATCGCAGCGCTGAAGACGGCGACGGGCCAGAACTGGCGCGTTACGCTGGAGGATGTCCCCGGCGCGCCGACCCTGCACGAGCAGCAGGTCGCCGCCGAGGAAGCAATCAAGACCGCCGCGTGGGAATCGGACATGGTCCGCGCCGCGCGAGAGGCTTTCCCCGAGGCCGAATTGATGGAATGGCCCGGCAAACGCAGTGTGAACGGAGCATGATGTGAAGAATCTCGACGAAATCCTGGCAATGGCCCAGAACGTCCAGAACGAGCTGGAAAAGGCGCAGGCCAATCTCGACAATATCGAGGTCGAGGGCGTCTCCGGCGGCGGTCTGGTCAAGGTGAAGGCGTCCGCGAAAGGCCGGATCATCGGCATCGCCATCGACGACTCGCTGATGCAGCCGTCGGAAAAGGGCATGCTGGAAGACCTGCTCGCCGCCGCGATCAACGATGCGCGGACCAAGGCCGATGCCGCCTCGGGCAGCGAAATGTCCAAGATGACCAGCGGCCTGCCGCTGCCGCCGGGCTTCAAGCTGCCCTTCTGATCCGGTCTCGTTCGTTTCGGGAACGGTATGTCGGCCTTGGCGTTGCTTCCTCCATCGAAATAGGAGGGAATGTCATGGCCGACGAACGCGTTACCGAAACCTATGGCACGCAACAGCCGCATACCACGGTGATCGAGCGCCGCAGCGGCGGCGGCGGTGGCATGGCGATCGCCATCGTCCTGCTGATCGCGGTGCTGGTCGGCGGCTTCTATCTGTTCAGCCGGGGCGGCGCGGAAAACCGCCGCGACGCCGCCGTGACCTCGGCCGCCAAGAGCGTCGGCGACACGGCCAAGAAGGCCGGTGATGCTATTTCCGGCGACGCCAAGTAATATTATCCCTACCGGCCGGGCTGCTTTGGCTCGGCCGGTGAATGGGACAGCGGATCGATCTCGGCATCCGGATCGACCAAGCGCTTGAGGATTTTTGTCCCCAAAGTCAGCGGATCACGACCGCCGCCATAACCAGCCTCACGCGCCTCGCTATACGAACAGCGCCTCTGACCGGCAAATATGCCGCAAGGCCCAGCCCCTCCGAGGACTTGGGTGCCGCTCAAGCCATTGCCTGCGCCACCTGCTTCCTTGTCCATGCGGCGGACCGATGGCGGTATGCGATAACGATCGGACGCACCACGACGTCCGCATACGACCACCTCGTCCCGGCTCATCGAACAGTCTGCTCGTGGGGTGATGCGCGGTAGCGACAAGTCCGGTGGCGCGGCTTGCACCATCATGATCAGGACCATGGCTGCACTCATCCCCGGGTTCTCGCCTCCCATGATTGAAGGGTGTTGCGGGATCGTGGCTTTTGAGAGGCAATCTTTTCGAAGGGCATCGTGCGTGGCGGCTGCCCTCCCCCATCCCCTCCCGCCTGCGGGAGGGGCGTGTTCCTATCAGGCGACACAAACTATCAAAGACGTTGTGGGATGGGCGGGCGGCCCCGTGCACGCCCCTCCCGCAAGCGGGAGGGGATGGGGGAGGGAAAGGTGTCTCACCGAGACTCCCACCCTCATGAAATACAGCTATCCAGCCCCTGCCGCCGAACCACACCCACATAGCGCGCGATCACATTGCCATGCTTGCGCACGAATCCGGTCGGCGCCACCGCCGCACGCTTTTTCGGCAGCGGCAGGACGGCGGCGATCCGTGCGGCCTCGGTCGGTGAGAGATGCGAGGCGTCATGCCCGAAATAGCGCATCGCCCCGGCATTGGCGCCGTACGTCCCGATGCCCGTCTCTGCGATGTTGAGATACACCTCCATGATCCGCCGCTTGCCCCACAGCGTCTCGATCAGGAAGGTGAACCACGCCTCGAACGCCTTGCGGACGTACCCCCCATTCTGGAACAGGAAGGCGTTCTTCGCGGTCTGCTGGCTGATCGTCGAGCCGCCGCGGATGCGGCCGCCCTTGGCGTTGCGATAGGCCGCGCTCGCCATCGCCTTGAAGTCGAAGCCGTTATGCGAACAGAAACGCGCATCCTCACCCGCGATCGCGGCGCGCGCCATGTTCGGGTCCATCTCGGACAGTGGCATCCAGTCCTTGGTCACGCCATGGCCGCCGATCACGTCCCCCAACATGGTGAAGGTGATCGGCGGCGGCACGAAGCGATAGATGCCGACCCAGACGACACTGAGGATCACAAAGGCGAGCACGGCCTTCAGGGCCCAGCGAGCGATGCGGAACATGGGCGCGGTCCTTAGCGGGGTTTGGCGCACGCGTCACTCGCTCCGCACCCCGCGCCGGTTCAGGGTTGCAGGGTCTGCGCGATCCAGCGGTCGAACAGGTCGGGCCAGAGGCGGGCCGGCGCGCCTTCCGGGGCACTCATCGCGCCGAAGCCGTGCCCGCCCTTCTCGAAGAAATGCGCCTCGATCGGCACCTTGGCCGCCCGTGCCTGGGTCAGCACGTCGATCGACTGGTCGAGCGGGACCAGACCGTCATCGACCGCGTGAACGAGGAAAAGCGGCGGCGTGCTCGCATTGATCCGGCGCGGCGTGTCGTAGCGCGCCTTGGTCGCCGGATCGGGATTGGGGCCAAGCAGATTATCGCGCGATCCCGGATGGGTGTTCGGCGTCGACAGGCTCGCCACCGGATAGACGAGGCCCGAAAAGCGCGGTTTGGCTGACTGGCGATCGGCGGCATCGACGGCGTTATAGACCTTGTCGTCATAACCCACGGTCAACGACGCGGCGAGATGTCCGCCCGCCGAAAAGCCGACGATGCCGAGCTTGGTCGGGTCGATGCCATAGCGCGCCGCATTGGTGCGGATCAGCCGCATCGCGCGCTGCGCATCCTGTAGCGGCACATTCGCCTGATTGTCCCAACCCTCGGACGGGAGGCGATAGGACAGCGCGAAAACGGTGATGCCATGCGGGTTCAGCGTCTTGGCAACGTCGATCCCCTCGTTCTGGATCGACACGAAGCCATAGCCGCCGCCCGGAATGGTCAGCACGGCGCGGCCATCGGGGCGTTCGGGGCGGAAGACCGCAACGATCGGATCGGCGGTGCCGCGCAGCCACAATTCCTGCCGACCGGCGGGGCCGTTCATCGACGGATTGGGCTTGGGCAGGATCGCGCGCGCGCCGGGCGGACGGCCGGGCCAGAGCGAAAAATGTTCGGCGGGCGGCCAGGGCGTCATCGTCGCGGCGGAAGCGGCCTGCGCCGCCGCGCGGCCAGCCAACGGAACGGTGGCCATGGCCCCGATCAGAGAGCGTCGGTCGATCATTGGCATCCCCTCATCCTCAGCACCTGATAGCGCTATTCCGGAACAAGGGTGCCGATGCGGCGCGCGCCGATCAAGTGAAAAGGCCGCACAAGGAAAAGGGGCGGAAACCTCTCAGTCCCGCCCCTCGTCTCAATGACCGTATTTCTTGATCCCGCGTCGCCGCAGCTTCTCGCGCTTGCGGCGACGGCTATACGGGATCGCGAAAGCCAACCCGGCAATCAGAACCACGCCGATGATCACATAGGCCAGCTGTTCGCGTTCGAGAAAATCCAGCATTAGTCGAAAATCGCTCCCCAACGACGCTTCACGCGCTCACGCCAGTGACCGCGATGATAGGCGTCCGACGCGAGCAGCGGCATCACCGAGCCTGCTTCCGCGAACACCATCTGTTCGAGCGCGGTGTCGACCTTGCCCCAGCTCGCCGCTTCCTTGAGCGTCGAGGACGAGCAGGCGCCGTCACGAACATCGGCCACCGTGATCTGCACCGCGTACTTGTGCATTTCGACGTCGTCATGGCCCAGGATTTCCGCGCAGACAACCGTGTCCTGAATGAAATTCTTCGGAACGCCGCCGCCGATCATCAGCAGGCCGGTGGTGCCTGCCTTGATCTTGATGTCGGTCAGTTCGCGGAAATCAGCGATGGCGTCGAGCACCATGTAGGGCTTGCCTTCCTTGGCGCGCTCGACCTGATGCTTCACCAGACCGAAACCGGCCGACGAATCAACGAACGCCGGGCAGAAGATCGGCACGTCATGCTCATAGGCGAGCTTGACGAGGCTGTTTTCCTTCTTGCCATGCTCGACCAGATACTTGCCCATCTCGCGGATGAAGGCGCGGCTCGAATAGGGCTTGGGCTCCAACGAGTCGGCGATCTTGCCGATCGTGTGGTCGCAGTCCTGCAGCTGCTCTTCGTCGATATAGGTGTCGTAGATGCGGTCGATATACAGCGAACGCAGCGTGTTATCGTCCGGGATTTCCAGCGCCTGATAATGCTTGTGGCCCAGGCCCTCGAAGAAATCCATGTCGACGATCGACGCGCCGGTCGCGACGATGCCGTCGATCATGTTCGAGCGCAGCAGCTCGGCATACAGGTCCATGCAGCCGCCCGCCGAGGTCGAACCGGCGATGACGAGGAAGATCGAGCAGTCCTTGTCGGCCAGCATCTGGTTGTAGATGCCGGTCGCGCGCGCCAGGTCGCGGCTGGTGAAGCTCATCTTGCCCATCGAATCGATGATAGGACGGGCGTCGAACGAGGTGATGTCGATATGCTCGACCACGCTGGAGAGCAGCTCGGCCTTGCGGGTGTCGTTGATCGTGTCGGTCATGATGGTTCCATCATCATCGAGAAGCCGTCGTCGTTATTGGGGACGCGGTAACCCGGCTGGCCCGGTCCTGCGGCCAAGCGCTGGAACGGGTATGGGAAAGGGCCTTATCGCGGTCGAAACCGCAATGCCACCCCATTCCCCTCCCGCCGGAGCGGGAGGGTTATGAAGATTGCTAGTCGGGCTGGGTTACAGCTTGACGACGTTGGCGGGCAGCGCAGGCTCGATCTCGTCGCGATAGACCGAGAACATCGGTTCATCGTCTGTGACGACGAATTCGTGGCAGGTGAAGCCGTTGAACTGCGTCCGCATCGCCTGGCCGTAGGCGCCGAGCATACCGATCTCGAAATAATCGCCGGTGTTCGTGTCCGCGGGCAGCGGGAACGGACCCTGCATGAAGTCGAGATCGTCACAGGTCGGGCCCCAGAAGCTGAAGTCCATGTCGCGCGCGTCGGAAGCCGGCTCACGCAGCAGCTGGACCGGATACTTCCAACCGATATGCGCCGCATCGAACAGCGCGCCGTACGCGCCGTCGTTGATGTACAGCTCGTTGCCGCGACGACGCTCGACGCGCACCACGACGGACGAATATTCCGCACACAGCGCCCGGCCCGGCTCGGCCCAGAGCTCGGCCGAGTAGGACACCGGCAGGCTCTCGAACGCGCGGTGGATCGTCTCGAAGAAACACTCCAGCGGCGGCGGGGTCATGCCCGGATAGGCCGAGGGGAAACCGCCGCCGACATCGATCACATCAACGGTCACCGCCGCGCCGACGATCACCGCCCGCACACGCTCCATCGCCGCCGAATAGGCGTCGGGGGTCATGGTCTGGCTGCCGACATGGAAGCAGATGCCCAGCGCGTCGGCGACCTGGCGGGTCGCGATCAGCAGGTCCTTCGACTCTTCCACGCTGACGCCGAACTTCGACCCCAAGCTCAGCTTGGCGTATTCGGACGACACGCGGATGCGGACGCACAGGGTCAGGTCGGTCGCGCCGTTCGTGGCGCGGACGATCTTCTCCAGCTCTTCCATGCTGTCGAGCGAATAGGTGCGGACGCCGTGCGTGAAATAGGCCTCGGCAATCGCCTCTTCCGACTTCACCGGATGCATGAAGCAGCAGACGGCCTGCGGGGCGACCGACTTCACCATACGAACTTCCGCGATCGAGGCGGTGTCGAAATGGGTGATGCCATTGTCCCACAGGATCTGGATCAGATCCGCAGACGGATTCGCCTTCACCGCATACATCGGCCGACCCGGAAACTTCTCGACGAAGAATCGGGCGGCGCGCGCAGCGGCATGCGGGCGAAGCAGCGTGACCGGATCAGCCGGACGACGCTTGGCGATGTCGATGCCGCGCTCCAGATTGGAGGGGACGGCGGTCGAGTGGGCAGCTAGCCCCAGCGCGCGATGATTCTGGTGCAACTCAAGGGACCTCCAATTGCCTGACGGCATACGGTGACAAAAAGCTGCCTTGCGGTTGGAAGTCCCATGGGGCAGCGGAGGCGCGAAATAGGGTCGGCGTTTTCGAATGTAAAGCGGTAGAAAGCCCGTCGGAGATAAAAAGTGACAATCTTAAGACAGCCGACAAAAGCAGGGGTCCGCGACGCCGCCGAAAAGATCGCCCGCATCCTGCCGCCATCCCCAATATTCCCTTTGAAAATCAATGGGAAGACTGTGGTTTTCAAGGCGGAAAATCTGCAACCCGTGGGCGCGTTCAAACTGCGCGGCGCATGGCACCGATTAACCGCTTTGGACGCGGATTCGCGAGGACGCGGCGTGGTCGCTTTCTCGTCCGGCAACCATGCCCAGGGAATCGCCTGGGCCGCGCGGCGATTGGGAATCGCGGCGACGATCGTGATGCCTGCCGACGCGCCACCATCGAAGCGCGAAGGCACCTTGGCGCTAGGCGCGGAGATCGTCGATTACGACCGCGCGACCGAAAGCCGCGAGTTGATCGCCCGTCGCCTGGCCGAGGCACGGGGCGCGACGCTGGTGCCCAGTTTCGATGACCCCTGGGTGATCGAGGGACAGGGTTCCGCAGGCATCGAGGCGGCGGCGCAGATGGCCGCGCTGGGCCTGCCCGCGCCCACGCATGTCGTGTCGCCCTGTGGCGGCGGCGGGCTGGCGGCGGGGCTGACGCTGGCCCTGCCCGAAGCGCGGATCACGGTGGTCGAGCCGGTGGGCTGGGACGATATGCGTCGCTCGCTGGAGGCGGGGTGGATCGAGCCGGTGGGCGACAATCCGCCGCCGACCGCGTGCGACTCGCTCCAGACGACGCGGGTATCGCCGCTGACCTTCGACGTGCTGGCGCGGCGCGGGGCGGAGGGCGTTGCGGTCAGCGAGGCCGAAGTGGCCGCGGCACAACGTTTCGCGGCGGAGCGGCTGCGTCTGGTGGTCGAACCCGGCGGCGCGGTGGCGCTGGCGGCGCTGCTGGCGGGCAAGGTCGCGGCGGCGGAGGGCATGCTGATCCTGCTGTCGGGCGGCAATGTTGATCGCGCGGCCTATGCACGGGTGCTGGCGGGCTGATGCAGGGGATCGCGAACGCCGCGCCGGGGCTGGCGATGCTGGCCGCCTTTGCCTGTGTCGCGGGCGGTGCCGTCACGATCCGGCGCGGGGATCGCCGTAAAGGCGCGCTGATGCTGGTGATGGCGGTGGTGTTGGTCGGGAATGTCCTTATCTCGACGATCTGACGATCCCCCCCCCCGGTACGGGGAGGTGGCAGGCCGAAGACCTGACGGAGGGGGGACTTCCTCATCGGACGCCCCTTGTGGCGATCCCCCCTCCACCATGCTTCGCATGGTCCCCCTCCCCGTACCGGGGAGGATTTAGGCGAACAGCCGTGCCAGACTCCGCTCCAGCATCAGCATCTGCCACAGGGTCCGGCCATGTTCGGCGCGACCGGCGCGGTGATCGGCGGCCAGCCGCCCCAATTCCGTCAGGTCGAACCAGCCGGTTTCTCGGAGCAGCCCCGACTTCTCCAGCCGCCCCGCCTCATCCGCCAGCGCCCCCCGGAACCAAGCGCTGATCGGCGTGACGAACCCCATTTTGAGGCGATACAAGATGTCGCGCGGCAGATAAGGCTCGAGCGCCTTCTTCATCAGCCATTTGCCCTGGCCGCCCCGCAACCGCATCGAGACGGGCAGGCGCGCGGCATATTCGACCAGCCGGTGATCGAGCAGCGGCTCGCGCGCTTCCAGACCAACGGCCATCGACATGCGATCGGTCTTAGTCAGGATATCTCCGGGCAGCCAGATCTTCATATCCGCATATTGCACCCGGTCCATCGCGTCGCGGGCGGGCGCATCGCGCATCGCGGCGATATAGCGATCCTCCGCTCGGTGCCCGCCCAGCGCCGCCTTAGCCTCGGCCGAGAACAGCCGCCCGCGCGCCTCCGGCCCCGTCACGCCGACCGCACGGGCATAGGCCTCCGCGCCGTCCATCCCCAGCGCCTGCAATGTCGTCTTGGCGCGCAAGGGGCGCGGCGCCCAGTCGGCCTTGGGATAGAGCCGGCCCAGCGTCCCGAACACGCTGCGGCGAAACTCCGCCGGGAACAGGCCGCGCACCCGCTCCTCGCCCGCGTGGAAGATGTGGCGGCGATAACCCATCAGGATTTCATCCGCGCCGTCCCCCGCCAGCGCGACCGTGACATGCTCGCGCGCCATCTCGCACAGCCGATAGGTGGCCAGTGCCGAGGCATCGGCAAAGGGCTCGTCGAACTGCGCGACCAGCCTGTCGATCAGCGCGAAATCATCCGGCTGGACGACCCGCTCGGCATGGTCGGTCGCAAAACGCTGGGCGATGATGCGGGCATGGCTGCGCTCGTCCAGGCCCGCCTCGTCGAAGCCGATGGTGCAGGTCCGCACGGCGCGCGGGGACGCTTCCGCCATCAGCGCGACCACACCCGAGCTGTCGACGCCGCCCGACAGGAAGGCGCCCAGCGGCACATCGGCGACCATGCGGCTGACGACGCCCTCGCGCATCCGGGCAAGCAGCCCTTCGCCCAGCTGCGCGGCCGAGCCGCTTTCCCGGTTGGAGAAGTCGACATCCCACCATTGGCGCGGCCGGGGAATGGCGCGGCCCCGCTCGATCAGCAGGAAATGCCCGGCGGGCAGCTTGTGAACGCCTGCCACCATGCTGGCATCGTCGGGCACATAGCCGAAGGCCAGATAATCCTCGACCGCGCGGATATCGGGACGACGGCGGAACAGCGGATGCGCCAGCACTCCCTTCATCTCCGAGGCGAAGGCGACCGCGCCATCGGGCAGTTCGGCCCAGTGGAGCGGCTTCACCCCCAGCCGGTCGCGCGCGAGGAACAGCGCTCCCGCCTTTGCGTCGTGCACGGCAAAGGCGAACATGCCGACCAGCCGGTCGAGCATCGACGGCCCCCAGTGCCGCCAGCCGTGCAGCAGCACCTCGGTATCGCCATCGGTGTGGAAAACCGCGCCCCTGGCGCGCAATTCCTCGCGCAGCTCGCGGTAATTATAGATTTCGCCGTTGAAGCAGACCGCGACCTCGCCATCGACCATCGGCTGGGGCGAGCCCGCCACGTCGATGATCGACAACCGGGCATGGGCGAAGCCGACGCCGGGCGCGGTCCAGATCCCCTGCCCGTCCGGCCCGCGATGCGCCTGCGCGCCGATCATCGCGCGCAGTCGGGCAGGATCGACCGGCTTGGGCGTAGCGGGATGGAAAAGACCGGCGATGCCGCACATGGGGGTTCAGCGCTGCCCCGTCAGACGGTCGGCAAAGGCGTCGATCGGCCCCAACGCGCGGACGAACGCCTCGATCGCGTGAGGGTCGTCGCCCTCGCTCGACACATGCACCGCCACCGCCGTCTGACGCTGCCCCAGTAGCCGGGCCTTCATCGTTTCCAGTTTCACGCGACGCATATCCGGGGTCAGCGTATCGCCGATCCGGTACCATGTCGCAACGTCGCGCTCGACCGGCTGGCCGCTCGGCCCCGTCGTCGTCAGCCGCATGGCGTCGCCGCCCGCGACCCGGCCCAGATCGGCGACCCGAATCCAGCGGTCGTCCTCGTGCAGCACGCCGGTCCCGAACGCGCCCAGCTTGCCGCCCTCCCGCTGACGGGAAAAGATGCCGACCGCCAGATCGACCTGATGCCCCTGCCCGTCGCGATAGCTGCGCAAGAGCACCGCATCGGCGCCCGGATAATTGGGGCTCCACGCCGTCATCTGCTGCGCCGGGGTCCAGCCGGGCACGTCGGGCAAGGTCGTGCCGGCGGGCAGCTCCGCCGCGCGCGATCCGGCAAAGGCGCTCCAGCTGGGGAAGACGGCCGCGATCGCGACCGCGAGCAGCGCGGCGAGCAACGGATCGATCCGACGGCGCGGCATGGCCGAGAGCCGTGCCGGATCGAAAGCGAGATCGTCCGGCGAACGGTCGAAGAATTGCCACCCGATCGCCAACACCGCCGCCATGACGATGGCGAAGAACACCCAGCCGAAGATGATGTGATCGACCCCGCCCGCCACCTCGATCGAGGTCTTGTCGGCGGCGAAGATCGTCCCCCAGGCGCGTACGCCATTGGCGAGCACCGGCACGATCAGCGAGACGATCATGAAGATCGCCCGCCGCCAGGGTGAGCGGAAACATAGATTGGCGACCAGCGCTGCGAAGGCGACCATGGCGAGGACGAATTTCGACCCCGAACAGGCCTCCGCCACCTCGAACCAATAGCGCCCTGCATGGATCAGCACGCCGTCTGCGGAGGCGGGGATGCCGCTCCAGTCGAGCAGCGGCATGACGATCGACACGGTGATCTGTTGCAGCGGCTTTTCCAGCTCGGCGCCGAACGGCACCAGGAACCAGGCATAGGCGAGCGGGAACAATATGCCCCGCGCGACCATCGGGCCGAGCAGCGTCAGGACCGCGCCCTCCAGCATCGCGATCAGCCCCATCTGGCGGATCAGCGCGACCGTCGCGGACTCGCCGAGCAGCCAGAGCAGCCCCCCGCCGCCCACGACGACCAGTCCCGGCCACCAGGCGGTCGGGGTCAACTGCGTCAGTTCCGCCCGCCGTTGCCAGATCAGCCAGCCGACGACCGGCCCGATGAACAGGCAATGCCCATAGGTGGTGCTAGTCCACCAGATATCGACCAGATGCGCGACATCGGTGCGGAACAGTAGCAGAAGGAGCAGCGCCGCCCCGGCCAGCAACGCGAGGTGATAGGTCCAGCGTCCCGGCTTCGCGCCTGCGCCGACGCGCGTCATATCCCCTGCGCTCACGATGCGATGTCCCCCAGCAATCGATCGAGCGGCGCCAGCCGCGCCGTCCAGTCATAGCGTTCCAGCACCCGCGCTCGCGCCGCCGGATTGTCCGCCGGGCCGTTCAGCGCGGCGATGACCCGATCGGCGAAGTCACGGTCGTCGCCTGCGACCGCGATGGTACCGCCATGGTCGATCCCTTCCGCCGCGGCAATCGACGCCACGATCGGCCGCGCCATCGCCATCGCCTCCAGCAGCTTGTTCTGGATACCCCGCGCCAGATCGAGCGGGGCGACACAGACGGCGGCACGGGCCAGCCAGAGGCGGGTGTCAGGCACTTCGCCGGTCACGATCACCGCGTCGCTCACCAGCCGCCGCACCGCCGGAGCCGGCGCGCGGCCGACAATGGCGAAACGCGCCGCCGGGCAGGCCTTGCGGACCAGCGGCAGGATATGCTCGGCAAAGCGCGTCACCGCGTCGATATTGGGGCGGTAGTCCATCTGGCCGGTGAAGACGATCAGCGGAGCTTCATGGGGACCGGATTCGACCGTGGCGGGATCATAGCGGGCGGCGTCGATGCCGTTCTCGATTGCGAGCACATTCCCCTGCCCGCCACCGGAGCGGAACAGGGCTGCCTCCGCCTCGCTGACGAACAGGGTCGCGGTGACGGACTGCGCCACCTCGCGTTCATAGCGGCCGAGCAGACGGGCCTCGCGCTTCAGGACCGACCGCATTCCCGGCCCGGCGGTCTGCGACAGGCTGGCGAATTTGGCGGAGTCGACATCGACCATGTCCATGATCGTCGGCTCGGCCCCGCGATACTGCGCCATCTGGCCGGAGAAGATATAGGTCGCGGCGATGGGGTGCCGTGCTCGCACGTCCGCGACCGCGCGCGCCATGCCGGGATGGGCGAAGGCGGTCAGCGAGATAGGCTTGCCCGTCGCCAGCGCCTGCATCGCCGCCACCGGCATCGGCTTGGTCCGGCGCAGGATGTGATCGCTGGCGAGCTCGGCTTTCAGCTCTGGCGGCAGCTCCTCTTCTCCCGCCTGCTCGGCAAAGGCGCAGAGATGGACGCGCCAGTCGCGTGCCAGATGGCGCAGCACATGATAGCTGCGGATCTTGTCGCCGCGATCGGGTGGAAAGGGCGCACGGTGCGCAAGGAACAGCAGGTCTCTCAACCCAGGCCCCGCGCGATCGGCGGGCCGACGATCCGCGCGACACGGACCGGCAGGCGCTTCCACACCGCGATCATCAGCGCATATTTGGGGTTGAGCGGGTTGATCGCGCGCGGGCCATGGACGCTGCGGCTGGCATAGACCAGCGGTTGCCCCTCGAACCCCCAATTCTTCTTGAACGCCGCCGCCCCCGTCCCGACCTTCGACCGGCCGAAATCGAAGCGGTGGCAGCCGCGCTGGCGGGCATGGCGCATCAGCGCGAAATACATCAGGTCATTGGCGCGCAGCCCCCGCGCAGCCTGCGTGCCCCCACCCCAATAGGGATAGACGGTGCCGCCGTGATAGAGGTTGAGCACGCTCGCCACCGCCCGCCCTTCATGGCGCACGGTCAGCACATCGGCATCGAGCCGCGCCACCGCCTCGCGGAACAGCTTGGCCGGAAAGACCGGTGTGCCGAGATTGCGGACCGACTCGGCATAGACGCGGTAATGCTCGGCCAGCATTCGGGAATCACGGCCGGTGACCACCTTCAGATCCTGCGCCAGCGCCTTGCGAAGTTCGGCGCGCTGCTTGCGGGGAATGGCCTTCATCTCGGTCTCGTCATCCACCGCGATAGGGCGGACGAAACCCAGATAGCTCTCCACATCCGCCGTCCAGCCGTCGGGCACCGGACCACCGCGCAGTTCGACCGAATGGATGCCCTTCTCGCCCGCCAGGCCCCACGCCGCTTCCGCCAGCGCATCGCCCCCCTCGCCCAGCACGCCGCCATCGACGCCGAAGCCGGTAGACACCATCGCCGCACCGAAGAGAGGCGAGCGGATTTCGCTAAGCGGCAAAACGCCGACAATCGCACCGTCAGCCCCTTCGGCCACCAGATAATGCGCCGTCTGGCCGCAGCCATTCGCCCCCGCCTTCAGCCAGCCGGTCAGGTGAAAGGGCGTCCCCTCCGCCTGTGCGCCGACAAAAGCATCGATCCGCGCGCACTCGGCCTCGCTCGCCAGATCGGCGATGCGGATCGTCGGCGGAAGCGCGGTCATGCCAGCCGCGCCGCTTCCTCGGCCGCGACCTGATCGACCCGGCCCCAATCATGACGGCCGAGCAGCCCGCGCAGCTTGCCCGCCATCGCGCCCAATCGGCTGTAATGCCGCACACGCGAGCGGAGCGGCGCGTGGGTGACGCGCGGCTGGTCGGGATCGACCTCCCAGGGGTGGAAATAGAAGATTGCACCGTGGCGGTCGCGATTGACCTGCCCTACCGCGATATCGGTCAGCTTGGCGGGCAGCATCCGAAAAAAGCCGCCGCCGGTCGCCAGCCGCCGGCTGCCCCACTGCGCCACCGTCACCGGCAGCTCGACCAGACCGGAGTCCGTCAGCGGCCGCCACGCGTAACGTGGCGACTCCGCCCAGCCATAATGGTCGTGGCGCAGCGGCGCGACGCTGGAGGAATAGCGATAACCCGCCTCCGCCAGCACCGGATGTGCCCAGGGGGTGCGCGTATCGATCGAGAAGCTCGGCGCGCGATATCCGGTCACGGCCTGCCCGCCCGCATCCTCAATCGCTGCCTGGGCGCGGGCCAGATCGGCGCGGAACTGGTCGGCGGTCATGGTGAAGACGCGCTGATGGTCCCAGCCATGGCTCGCCATCTCATGCCCCGCATCGACGATCCGGCGGATCAGACCCGGATGGCGATGCGCTACCCAGCCGAGCGTGAAGAAGGTCGCGCGGGTTCCCGTCTCGGCGAACAGCGACAGGACGGCATCGGTATTGGCCTCGACCCGGCTGTCCAGCCGGTCCCAGTCGCCCTTGTCGATCGTCCGCTCGAACGCGCCGACCTGAAACCATTCCTCGACATCGACCGACATGCCGTTGAGCGGCAAGGATTTTGCCGGGGACTTTGCCCCAGACTCAGGCGGCATGGCCCCAGGCTCCCGGTCGGATCGTGGCACCGGCATCGCGGCGCGCCTCGCCGCCGCGATTGTCGATCTCGGACCAGTCGACCAGCAGGGTCAGGACACGGCGCAGCGCGGCTTCCTGCTGCTCCAGCCGTGCTTCGAGTTGCGCGACACGGGTTTCTAGCGCGGCGACCGGCGATGCTTCGGCGGCAGGCGCGGGCTTTTCCTCCGCAACGGGCGATGGCGGCGCGGCAGGCTCGGGCATCGGCCGCAGCGACACCGGCTCGGGCGCGGGCGGCGGAGCGACGACGCGGTGCGTGCTGCGCGGAGCCTCCTGGCGTTCGGGCATGACGCGGGTGATCGGATCGGCGGCATGGCCGTTCAGCCCCAGTCCGCTGCGCAGCGTGCCCGCCGAAAACAGCGGATCGCCCATCCGGGCGGAGGTGTTGAAGATCGGCGCGACGGGTTCAGGCTCCGCCGCGATGGGCATCGGCGGCTCGCGACCCGCGCCCATATCGGCGGCCATATCGGCGGCGACGCTCTCGACCGTCTGGCGGCCGATCAGCTCGACACCCTCGATCGCGGCCTGCAGCAGGACGCGGCCCGCCAGCACGTTCAACCGGCGCGGCACACCGCCCGACGCGTCGTACAGCGCGTCGAAGGCATCGGCGGCGAAATCGGGGCGTCCCGTCCAGCCCGCGACCGCCAGGCGATGCGCGATGTAGTCGGGGACTTCCTCCGGTTCCATCGGGTCGAGGTGATGGATGGCGATGACGCGCTGGCGCAGCTGCTCGACGGCGGCCGAGCCCAGCAGGCGCTCGCGGAACTCGGGCTGCCCGACCAGCAGAATCTGGAGCAGCGCATGGCCACCCGCCTGAAAGTTGGACAACATGCGCAATTCTTCGAGCGAGGCGAGCGGCAGCGCCTGCGCCTCGTCGACGATCAGCAGGATACGACGCCCCTCACGCGCCACGCCGTTCAGCGCGCGTTCGATCGCGGCCAGCAGCGCGGCCTTGGTCAGCCCCTGCGCATCGACGCCCAGTTGACCGGCCAGAACCCGCAGCAGATCCTGCGGCTCGACCGCCGTGGACACGATATGAAGGACGCGCAGCCGCTTGGTGTCTAGCGTCTCGACCAGATGGCCGACCAGCGTGGTCTTGCCCGCACCGACATCGCCGGTGATGACGATAAAGCCCTCACCCTGCGCCAGCCCATAGCCGAGATAGGCCATCGCCTTGCCATGGGTCGCCGTCTGGAACCAGAAACGCGGGTCCGGCGTCAGTTGAAACGGGCGTTCGCCCAGACCGAAATGGGTCTCGTACATCATCGTGCCTTTCGGCCGGTCAGAATTGATACCGCGCGGCGATCATGGCCTGTGCCGACAAGGCACTGGACAGGTCGCCGACCTGGAAGTGGTACAATCCAACCGACGCGGTTGTTCCGAGCCGACCGAAGTTGCGGTAATAGCTGGCGGTCGACCCCAGCGATACCACGTCCTCGGCCCCCGCCAGCCTAGAGACGTAATAGTTAACGAAGCCATTCACGTTAAGCCCCGAATTGGGACCAAAGGCGCGGCCGAGGAAGATATGGCCGTAATAGCTGTCGTCCTGCGCGCCCGCGACGATCAGGCCCGGCGCGCCATCGGGCGCGAACAGTCGGCGGCTGGTATAGCCCAGCCCGAAGCCCAGCGTGGATCGCCCCCGCCGGTAGGACATGATCGCATCGATCCCGCGCGCCCGGTACACGGCGGTCTGCACCGATTGCAGCGCATCGTTCAGGCATCCGCCCGGCGACGTCCCGCCCGCCGAAAAGACGCATCCGTTGAACTGCTGCGCAAAGGCGTCGCGCGTCTCGACGAAATCGGTGGGCAGGCTGGACAGCCCGTTGCGAAGCTGGCGTCCGAAGGTCTGGATGCCGTCATAGACCGCCGCCTGGAACACGACGTCGCGCGACGCCTGATAGCGCGCCTGCCCCGTAACGCTGAGCGAGCCGTAACGCTGCCCGACATGCCCCTCCACCGAGGTCCGCCGGTCGGGCCGCCAGATCACGCCTGCATCGTAATAAACCCCGTCAGTGCGATAGGCGATGCGGCGCGGGCCGTCTGGGTTGGTGATGAACCGGCCCCGGCTGTCCACCAGCGGGCGTCCGGCGGCATCGACTTCGGGGTCGCGCTGGCTCGACTCGATCCGCTCGTACCCGATCCCGGCGGTCAGCGCGACATAGGGTGAAATCGGCTTCAGCACGTCGCCGCGCGCGAACCAGCCCTCGTAACGCTGGGCGAGCTGTCCGGCATCGTCGCGGTCGTAGGAGGCGTTGAACGACAGGCCGACCGGGGCGATCGCCCCCGGTCGCACGGTCGCCCCGACGCTCGCCATCTGGTTCCAGCTGTCGCTGAAATAATCGATACGGGGCTGGCCCGGCGCGAGGCCGCCGATGCTGGGGGTGTCGGCCCGGCTATAGCCCAGCCGGTAATTCGCGCCGATCTGCACCGGCCCCGCAAGCGTCGTCAGCGACGGCCCGGCATAAAGCGAATAGATTTGCGAGATGTTGGCGACATCGCCGACCAACACGCCCGGAGCCGCGCCCCGGATATCGGCCCGCGTCCGCGTCGCCAGCGCACCCGCCTCCAGACGCAGATCGCGCGTGACCGCATAGGATCCCCGCGCCAGCCCGCTATGGATATCGCCGTCACCGGCACGGTCGCCCCAGCCGATCCGGTGTTCGTAACGATAGCTGACCTGCCCCTGCGCCCGCGCGGTCTGCACCTGCGCGTTCACGCCCGCCGCCAGCGTCGTATAGGTCACGCTGTCGCCACCGTTCAGATCGGCGATCAGCACCTGCCCCAGCTCGACATAGGGGGCCAGCTGCGCGCGGCGGCGTTGCGGCGCGGCATGGGACGGGGCCTGCCCGGTCTGGTCCGACGACGCGCTATCCTGCGTCGCCGGGGGAGTCCCCCCCGCCATCGGCGGCATGGCCTGCCCCTGCGCGACAAGCGCGCCCGGCCAGGCGGCCAGCGCGCATGTCAGACCGGTCAGGACGGGCCGCGTCAGGCTCACCGCGCGGCGTCCTGACCATATCTGCCATAATAGCCGAACCGGCGGCTGCCCGGCACGAAGGCGACGCTGTTCAGCACCAGCTGGATATGCTCGCAGGCATCCAGCAGCGCGATCGCGGCGGTCACTTCGCTTTCGGGCGTACGGTCAGCGCGGACCACCATCATCACCTGCCCGGCCAGCATCGCCAGCACCGAGGCGGGCGACGCCGCCAGCGCGGGCGGCGAGTCGAAGATCACCAGACGGCGCGGATTGGCTGATAACAGCCGCTGCACCGCCGCGCGCGTCCGGGCAGAGGCGAGCAGTTCGGTATCATTGGCCGTCCGCGTGCCGCAAGGCAGCACCGCCAGATGCGGAACGTCGGTGCGCATCACCAGCGACTCGACGTCGATGCTGGTATCGACCAGCGCATCGAGCAGCCCCGGCCCCTCGCTCAGGCCCAGCCGCCCGAGAACGTCGGGCTTGGCGACATCGGCGTCGATCAGCAGCACCTCGGTATCGCGCTCAGCCGCCAGCGACAGAGCGAGGTTGACCGAGCAGAAGGTCTTGCCGTCCTGCGGCCGCGCCGAACAGACCAGCACGACCCGCGCCTTGTCCTCATCGCCACCCTCGACCAGACGCTGGCTGGTGATGATGAGCTGGCGCTTGACCAGCCGGAACTCCTCGGCCAGCGGCCCGATCGGCGCACCGGGCACGATCATCCCGTTTTCCGCCAGCATCGCGCGATCGACCATCGCAACATCGGAAAGGCCCGGATCATATTCCGTCGCCAGAAATTCCTCGTCGCCCGGCTGGGCGAGGAATTCGGCCGGAATGGCGCTGAGCGAGGTATCGATCGGGGCGGAATCGGAGACTATAGGCTCGGGATCGGCCTGCGGCTGGACGACCGGCGGGGCGGCCTCGACTGGCGGAGGCGGCGGCGCCCATTCCGGCTCCTCGCGCACCGGCGCCGGTTCAGGCGCAGGCGCATCGTGAGCCTCGGGCACGCGAACATAGGACTGGAAGTCGTACACATTCGCCGCCCTTTCGAGCAGCGAGGGTTCCCGACGGGGTCTGGAAGGTTTCACCGTTTCGTTCACGCGGCCATTCCCCGCTGCAATAGCTCGATTGCCAGGACCAGCCCATAGGCCCCGCCCAGCGCCGCCGTCCCGCCGAGGAACAGTTTCATCCGCTGCGCCCGCGCCTTGGCCTGGCCGCGCGTGACGACTTCACCGATCGCGCCGATCACCGGCATCCCCAGCGACCGCTGGAGCGACTGCGGCGTGGTGAAGGTCTGGCGCAGCTTTGACAGGGCGAAGGCCGCACCGACGCCTAGCCCCAGCCCGGCGGCGAACACCACGCTGAGCAACAGCAGGCGATTGGGCGCGGTCGGTGCGCGCGGATAGGTGGGCGGATCGATGACGCTGAACCGCATCGAGTCGGTCTGGTTCTGTGCCTGCCCCCGCAGCGCGACCTGCTCACGCTGTCTTAGCAGCTGGTCGTAACTATCCTTGAGCACCTGATAATCGCGGTCGATCGCCCCCTGCGCCGCCGCTGCCTCGGGATCAGTCGCCAGGCTGGCGTTCAGCCGGTCGAGGTCGTTCTGCAACTGGCTCTTGCGGATCTTCAGGCTGGCAAGCTGCGACTGCTTTTCCGCCGCCATGGACTGGAGCGACATATAGAGCGGATTGGGCTGCCCGCCCGGCCCGCCCCCGGCAGGCTCGGCCCGGACGGCCGCCTGGGCGGCGCCGAGCTGGTTCTTCAGCGCGATCACATCGGGGTGGTTTTCGGTATAGCCGCGCGCACGGGCATCGGCGAGCTGGCCCTGGATCGCCGCCAGCCGCGCGCGCGCCGGGCTGACCGCGACGCCGCCGCCTTCGCTGACCGTACGCGGGGTGCCCGCGAGCTGGCCCTGCACCGCCGCGAAGCTGGACTGCGCCGCCGCCAGATCGCTGTCGACCTGCGCCATTTGCGAGCGGGCCAGACCGATACGGTCGGCGACCGATCCGCTGCCCGGCAGGCCGCCGGCGAACTGATTCAGATACTGGGCGCGCTTCGCCTCGGCCATCTGGAGCTGTTTCTGGCGCTCGTTCAACTGCTTGTCGAGAAAGGCCAGGCTCTGGCTGGTATTGTTGCGATCGCCGAGCAGGTTGGATTCGACGAAGATGTCGATCAGTTTCTGCGCGACCTGCTGGGCCAGCTTGGGGCTGGACTGGGTCACGGTCAGCTGGAAGATCGTATCCTGCTGGTTCTCGATCTTGATCGCCTGCGCCAGCTGCGCGACGCGTGCCGCGACATCGGCGTCGCTCGACACGGTGCTGGCCAGATCGGTGCCGCGCACCACCTTCTGCAGGTTGATCGCCGAGATCAGCGTCTGACGGACCTGATCGACCGAATCCATCTGGCTGTTCGGCCCGGTCGCCATGCCGTCGGGCAGAAGCTGGGAGTTCTGAACCGCGATGCGCGCGCGGGATTCATATTTGCTGGGAATCTGGGCGACGAACAGCCACCCCAGGATGCACACGGTCCACGCCACCGCCAGCGCCAGCCAGCGGCGTATCCATATCGCGTGGATCGCGATCCTGATCTCGTCCTGAATACTCGACACGCGCGCGCTGCCTCAGAACATCGATTCGGGGATGATGATGACGTCACCCGGTTCCAGCCGGACATTGGCGCTGGAGTCGCCCTTGCGTAGCAGGTCATTGATCTGAAGCGCATATTCGCGCTGCTTGCCGGTATCGCGGTCGGTGCGCACCAGCTTGGCCTTGTTGCCCGCCGCGAACTGGTTCAGCCCGCCCACCGCGATCATCGCGTCGAGCAGCGTCATGTTGGCGCGGTAGGGGATGGAGGCGGGTCGCTCGGTCGCGCCGACGATGCGGACCTGCTGGCTATAGGTGCCGGAGAAATTCTCGACGATCACCGACACGATCGGGTTGGAGACATATTCCGACAGCGCCTTCTTCATGTCGTCGGCCAGCATCGCGGGCGTCTTGCCGACGGCGGGCATGTCGTTGACCAGCGGCGTGGTGATCCGGCCGTCGGGGCGCACCTGTACCTTGGCCGACAGATCCGGGTTTCGCCAGACGAAGATGTTCAGCGAGTCGAGCGGGCCGATGACATATTCTTCGCCCGGCTGCTCCTTGCGCGCGACATAACCAGCCGACGGCAGCTCGGTCTTGGGCCGGGCCGTCGTACAGGCGGTCAGCGTCGAGGCACAGAGGCCAGCGAGCAAGAGGGGGCGGGCGAACGGTGCCATGCGAGCGTTTCTCCTGGACCCCTCGCCTCCCAGGGTACGGAGACGAAAGGCAAATTGCGCAATTTCGCTATGCCACCCAAGAGGTGAACAGAGCGTTATGCAGTTCCGCCCAAAATCTCGTCGGCGGGCGGATGCCCCAGAAACGCCGAAGGGCTGGCCGTCGCTCCATAGGCCCCGGCCAGAAACACCGCGACGATGTCGCCGACCCGCGCCATCGGCAGCGCGACCCGATCGCCCAGCCGGTCGAGCGGCGTGCAGAGCGGGCCGACGACCGAAACCGTCTCCACCGCCTCGGCGCCCATCGCATGGGCCACCGCCAGCGGATAGTTGCGCCGGACGACGGTGCCGAAATTGCCGCTGGCCGCCAGTTGGTGATGCAGACCACCGTCGAGGATCAGGAAGGTCTCTCCCCCGCTATCCTTCCGGTCGACGACCCGCGCCAGATAGACTCCGGCCTCGGCGACCAGCCAGCGCCCGAGTTCGATCGCGAAGCGGCTCTCCGCCAGGATCGCGGGTCGTGCGGCCAGCGCCTGCTCCAGCGCCTGGCCGACCGTCTCTACCGGCAATGGCTTGTCCCCGGAGAAATAGGGCACGCCGAACCCGCCGCCCAGATTGACCAGCGGCGGCGATGCCCCCGCCGCGTCGGCCAGCCGGGCCGCCAGCGCGATGGTCGCGCCCTGCGTGTCGATGATCGCCTGCGGATCGAGCGCCTGGCTGCCCGCATAGATATGGAAACCGCGCCAATCGGCTCCGGCCGCGATCAGATCGCGGACCAGCGTCGGCACCCGCCCGGCATCGATGCCGAAAGGCGAAGGTCGCCCGCCCATCTTCATGCCCGACCCGCGCAATTCGACATCCGGGTTCACGCGCACCGCCAGACGCGGGCGCACGCCCAGATCGTCCGCGATTGTCAGCGCGCGCTTCGCCTCGCCCTCCGACTCCAGATTGAGTGTCACGCCCGCGCGGATAGCGGCGGTCAGTTCAGCATCGCGCTTGCCGGGGCCCGCGAAGCTGACCGGCTTGCCCAGCGGCATGACCTTGGCCAGTTCGCCCGCCGAGGCGACGTCGAACCCGTCGACCATCGCCGCCATCGCCTGCAGCAGCGGGACAAAGGGGTTGGCCTTGATCGCATAATGAAGGTCGATCGACGGGAATGACGCACGAAACCGCGCGACGCGGGCCGCGACGATGGCCGGGTCATAGACGAAGACCGGCCCGTCCTTGTCCGCCTTCCACGCCTCGGCACTCCGCCCGGCGATGGTCAGCGCCCCCGTCTGCCCGGCATATTCGGGGGGGATCGGCCCCATCGGCTTCATGAAATCATATCCTTATCGGCCCAGTCCCGGCGCAGCGCGGCGCGGTCCAGCTTGCCATTGGCGTTGCGGGGCAGCGCGTTCGTCCAAGCGATGTGCGACGGCTGCATGAAGTTGGGAAGGTCGCGCTTCAACCGGGCGCGAAGTGCTGGCTCCTGCGCCGGATCGCCGCCCAACACCAGCACGATCGCCTGCCCCTGCGCTTCGTCGGCGATGCCGAAGGCCACGGCCTCGCGTGCCTCGCCACCGGACAGCGCGGCCTCCTCGACCTCCTGCGGGCTGATCCGGTTGCCCGCGACCTTGATCATCTCGTCATCACGACCGACGAAGCGCAGCAGCCCGTCCTCGCCCTCGACCACCGTGTCGCCCGACCAGACCGCGCGCGCATGGTCCGGCGTCGGGCGGAAGCGCTGCGCCGTCCGCTCGGCATCGCGCCAATATCCTTGCGCGACCAGCGGCCCGGCATGGACCAGCTCACCCGGCTCGCCCGGTTCGGTGCGGCTGCCATCGGGGCGCAGCACCATCACCTCGGCAAAGGGGATGGCGCGGCCGATCGCATCCGGGTGCGCGTCGATCAGCGCAGGGTCCAGATAGGTCGAGCGGAACGCCTCGGTCAGGCCGTACATCGCATAGAGGTCCGCCGCCGGGAACAGCGCCCGCAACCCCCGCACCAGTCGCGGGGTCAAAGCGCCGCCCGAATTGGTCAGCCGCCGGATCGAGGCGATCGCCTCGTCCGGCCAGTCGATGCCCAGCAACTGCGTCCAGAGCGGCGGCACCCCCGCCAGCGTCGTCGCGCCGTGGCGTACTACCGCCTTCACCACGTCACGCGGAGTCAGATAGTCGAGCGGCGCCACCGCGCCCCCCACCACCCAGGTCGAGAGAAGCTGGTTCTGGCCATAATCGAAGCTGAAGGGCAGGACGCCGAGCACCCGATCCTCTGGCGTCAACTTCAGGTAATGAGCGACCGACACCGCGCCATACCAGAGATTGGCGTGGCTCAGCATCACGCCCTTAGGCCGCCCCGTCGAGCCGGAGGTGTAGAGAATCGCCGCCAGCGCATCGGTATCCGCCGCCGAGCAGGGCAGCGCATCGCCCTCCCCCGCCTCGGTCGTCACTCGCACGCCGCCGGGCACATCGCCTTCTTCCAGCGTCGCAGCACGGGGGGCGTGGGTCAGCAGCATCGCCGCGCCGCTATCGGCCAGGATATGCGCGACCTGCGCCCGCTTGAGCAGTGGGTTGATTGGCACATGGACCAGCCCTGCGCGCGGGGCGGCGAGCGGCATCAGCGCGGCGGTGCGCGTCTTGGGCAGCCATGTCGCCACTCGCGCGCCGGAGCCGAAACCCTGCGCCGCCAGCCATCCGGCCAGCCGTGCGACCGCCTCCTCCGCCGCGGCAAAGCTCAAACCGCCCTCGCGGTCGAGCAGCGCGGGCGCGTCGCCCGCTCCGCGCAAGACATGGTCGATCGGATACGCAGACGGATCGAGGATCATCGCGCCATCTACTAGAGCGAGCGAGGCAAAGTCGAGCGGGCGGGTGGACAGGATGGCACGAAGGGTGCCGCGCCCGGTGGCGCAACACCCTCCTTCAGGGCGATCCTCCGATTTAAACCGCCGGTTTCTCGCCGATCTGTTCGGCCTGGGCGCTGCTGTCGGGGCGCGCCGGGCCCAGTACGGGCTCCTCGCCCATGGGTTCGTTGCGGAACACGGTGAACTCGCCCCGGCCGTCGACGCTCGGTCCCTGCGTCCAGCGGCCCTCGGGATAGGTGCCGTCGACCGAGGTGACGAAGAAATCGTAATTGTGGTCTTGGCTCTCCTTGGCCTGCGGGAAGGAGTTGGGGATGGGCAGCGACGCCTGTTCGCCCAGTTCCTCGATCACGGCCAGCCATTGCTCCTGGTGCATGGTGTCGCGCGCGATCATGAAGTGGAGCATGTCCTTCATGCCCTGATCGTGCGCGGCGTTGTAGAGTCGGGTCGCCAGCACACGCCCGGTGCTTTCGGCGGCGACGTTGCAATACATGTCGGCGGCGATGTTCCCGCTGGCATAGATATGGCTCATGTTGAACGGGATTCCGTCGGAATCCACCGGCTGCGCGGCCAAACCGGTCGACAGGATATGCTTGTGAAGCGCACCTTCGATCGCGTGGCGCGCGCTGCCGCCGCCCATCACCGCGCCGACGATGCCGTCCGCCGCGCCCTCTTCCTGAAGCGAGGCGGGCGCCTTGTCCAAGTTGAGCGCGACGGCGGTCGCCAGCATCTCGATATGCCCGATCTCCTCGGTGGCGGTATGGAGCAGCATGTCACGGTACTTGGGCGTCGGGGCACGGTTGCCCCAGGCCTGGAAGAAATATTGCATGCAGACGCGGATCTCGCCCTCCACGCCGCCGATCGCCTGTTGCAGCATGCGCGCGAACAAGGGGTCTGGGCTTTCACAACGGACGGGATATTGCAGGCGTTTGTCGTGATAATACATGATCGGCCTCGCTTCGTCGGTGATGGGGGAAATCAGTGGCTGGCGGTTTCGCCCGCCGCGCGGCGTTCGAGATAGCGGCGGGTCAGCGCGGCGTTGTTTTCATCGACCCAGGCCGCCATCGACAGTTCCTCGTTCAGCGACTGGGTGAGCAGCGGCGTGGCGCTGCCGAAGCCGCCGACATCGGCGATGGTGATGAGCGATTTGTAACTGGCCGCCTCGAAATTCTCGAAGGCGAAATTGGCAAAGCTGTTCTTCAGGATCTCGTCGGGCGCGAAAATGTGGCCCAGCGCCGCCATGTTGCCCGAGAAGCTGAGCGCCGCGTCCTTCAGCATCGATCGGCTCTCGTTGAAGCCGTCCAATATGTCCTCCAGCCGGACGATCTGCTGCTCGGTCTCGCCCCGGTGCATCCGCAGATGATCGGCGACGTCCGGATAGTTGGACAGGTGATCGAGTTGCCGGTCGATCAGGGCGAGTGCCTGATGCTCGACGGCATGGGCGTTCTTCAGCCCGGCGATAAAGACCGCCGCGACGACGTCATTGGGTAGGGATGCCATGGATCATCGCTCCTTTGGGTTGAGGATCAGAGGAAGGGGGTGCCGCCAGTGACGGGGATGGTCGCACCGCTGATGTAGCTGGCCTCGCCGCTCGCCAGCAGGACGTAAGGCGGCGCGAGTTCGGCGGGCTGCGCGGCACGGCCCATCGGCGTCTGCTCGCCGAAGCTCTTCACCGCCTCGGGCGGCATGGTCGACGGGATCAGCGGGGTCCAGACCGGCCCCGGCGCGACCGCGTTGACGCGGATGTTCCGCTCGGCGAGCATCTGCGCGAGGCCCGCGGTGAAATTGTGGATCGCGCCCTTCGTCGTCGCATAGGCGAGCAGTTGCTGGTTGGGCTTGTCGGCGTTGATCGAGGTCGTGTTGATGATCGACGCCCCCTCACCCATGTGTGGCAGCGCGGCCTTCACCAGATAGAACATCGCGTGGATGTTGGTGGCGAAGGTGACTTCCCATTCCTCGTCACTGATGTCCTCGACCGCCTGGAAGCTCGCCTGATGCGCGGCGTTGTTGACGAGGATATCGACCCGGCCGAAGGTCTGGACGGCGCGCTCGACGATGGTGCGGCAATGCGCGGAATCGCTGACATCGCCGGGGATCAGCAGTGCCTTGCGACCGGCCTGCTCGACCAGCCGCTGGGTTTCGGCGGCGTCTTCGTCCTCGGACAGATAGGAGATCACCACGTCCGCACCTTCGCGGGCAAAGGCGATGGCGACGGCGCGGCCGATACCGCTGTCGGCGCCGGTGATGATCGCTTTCTTGTCGGTCAGCTTGCCATGGCCGACATAGCTATGTTCGCCATGATCGGGACGCGGGTCCATCGCCTCGGTCTGGCCGGGCATGTCCTGCTGCTGTTCGGGCTGGGGTGGGGTAGGGCGTTCGTTCATTGACCGTCTCTCCTCGCCCGGTCCAATGGGCGGCAGAGAGAGGCGTTCCGGAAAAAATCCTGATCTTAAAACGTATTAAGCTGTATTTTCAAGTTCCCCGCCCCCGTCGCGCAAAGGCTTCGCTCCGTCCGATGCAGCCGCCAGATGGGTCAGGATCACTCGCTCCAGCGCATCCATCGCATCGGCATAGCTGTGCGAGTCCGTCGCCAGCGTCTCGATCGCGAAACCGCACCCGCGCGCTGCGGCGCGAAAGGCGACGCCGGTCGCGTCCCCCTGCGCCACGATGATCGCGGCATCCTCGGCCCAGCCATGGATGGCGCGGATCAGCGGCGCGGCGGTTTCGTCCAGCGGCGAAGGAGGCGCGGCGATCTTGGTCAATCCCTGGCGCAGCTTGCCCAGATCGACCGCGCCGCGCGCCAGCCGCAGCCACTCGGCCGGATTGACCAGCTTGCGGGCATAATGGCGCCGGATCGCGGCGGCGGGGGGCAAAGCGTCGGGTTCGTCCGACAGCCATGGGTTGGACAGCAGCACCCTGGCGAACCCGGCCTCCGCGCCGAACATCGCCAGCGCGGCGGCGGCGTCGCAATTGCCGAAGCCGATGACGCGGGTCAGGTTCGCCGCCTCGGCAAAGGCATCGATCGCGGCGGCGATGTCGGGGCCGCTCGACGCCCAACCGCCATTGACGCCTTCGCTGTCGCCGACCCCGCGCCGGTCGAAGCGGAACACCGGAAAGCCGTGGGCAGCGATCCGCGCCGCCAGCATCGCCTGTCCCCGATGCGCGCCCATGCGCGGCTCGTTACCGCCGGAGACGATCATCAGGCCGGTGTCGCGGTCTGCCTCGTCCAGCGTGCCGACCAGCGTCGCACCCTCGCAGGGGAAGGAGATCAGCCTTCGCATGATGCGATCCACTGCGCAATATCCTCGGCCAGCAGCGCGGCGAGTTCGGGGTCTTCCTGCGGCTCGGCGCGGCGCCAGGGCGGCACGGCGTCGATCAGGCGGTCGGCGGGCGCGCGGTCATGGCCCAGCCGCACAACGCGGCGCGGCACACCCGGCTGATCGAACGGTTCCGCCCCCGCCAGACTGGCAAGGAAATGCGGTGAGACCCGGTTGCCCGCGACCCGCACGGGCGACTCCGCGCCGAACACGCCATGCTCGTCGCCCCGCAGCCCCGCCGCCGCGCGCACCCGGATCACGTCGCGCAGCACCGCTTCGCCCGTCATCGGCGTCAGGTGCCAGCGTCCGGCCAGCAGCGCGAACCCGTCGACCAGCGCGCCGCCCCGGATCGACACGGCGTAACAGCGTCGGTCGCCCAGCGCCTCGGCCGCCGCCTGATGCGCATCGCGCCATTGCAGGAGGTTGGCCTTTTCAGTGTCGATCAGGCTCTCGCCCGTACCCGGCCAGTCGGGCAGTGCGCCACCGATGCCGTGATCGGCCAGCCGCCGCAGCATCGCCACCGCCACGCTGCGCATCCGGTTCGCTTCCTCCCAAAAGGGCAGCGTGACCAGCACGACCGGCCCCTGCGCGGGGCCGAAGCGCACCATCGCTTCGCGCCCGCCGGGCCAGTCATAATAGTCGATCAAGCGTGCGCCTTGGCGTTCGCGAAGGCGACCAACTGGCCGAAGGTCTCCAGCATCTCGCCATCGACCTCGTCATCCTCGATCAGGATGCCCAGACGGTCCTCCAGCTCGGTCAGCACGCCCGCCACCGCCATCGAGTCCAGTTCGGGCAACGCCCCGAACAAGGGTGTGTCCGCGTCGAAGCCCGCCACGCGCTCGGCCGACAGGCCCAGCACATCGGCCAGCACGCCGCGCACCGCCGCTTCCACTTGCCCGTTTGCCTGGAGTTCCAAACCCTGTCGCCCTGTTATCTGTCATGATGTCGTTGGTCTTGTCGGCGACAGCGTTAGTGCGGCGGCGGGCGTTGGGCAACGGGTGTTGGGTTTCGACGCCCGGTCGGCCTCGGTGTCGCGTCAGGCCCCGACCGGCACCGTCTTGCCCGTGCTCCGGTCCAGCGCCCGTGCGGTCAGCAGATCGAGCGTGGTGGCAAGCGCCACGAAGCCGATCGCGCCCCAGACCGCCCGCTCGCGCGGCGACCGACGCGCCGATACCGCCAGCGTCCCCAGGTCGAGCAGATCACCCACCACCCGGTTCCACACCCGCGCCGAATGCGCCGGTGCCTGGACCAGCCCGACCCCGGCGACGACTTCGCGGACGCCATAGGCCTTGACGGTCCCCGCCCCGCCCGGCACCGAAAGACGCTCGGCGATACGGCGGGACGCCAACAGCTCGGCGGCTCCCAGGGCAAGCGAAAACAGGCCGAGGCCCAGGCTGACGGATTTGGCGTTCATGATGCTTCCTCGATCGCTGTCATGGATGGCAGGGCAACGTGAGGGCGCCGATGGCGGTCCATAATTTCATATAGATCAGACAGTTCACCAATATGCCGGGATGGCTTCGCTCCTAAAATCCGCCACTTGCCTCCCCCTCCCCACTCGGCCAGTCTGGCGCGATGATCCTGCCGCTTCTGCTCGCCGCCGCCGCGACGCCCGCCGCCGCTCCCTCCCCTGCCCGGCTGAAGGCCGATGTCGAGGCTCTGGTCGGCTTCGGCACGCGCCATACCGCCTCCACCACCACTGATCCCAAGCGCGGCATCGGCGCGGCGCGCGACTGGGCCGCCAGGCAGTTCGAGACGATCGGGCAAGGCTGTAACGGCTGCATCACCGTCGAGCGGATCAACCGTCGCTTCACCGGCCCGCGCGCGCCGAACGGTGTGATGGTCGAGGACGTGCTGGGCATCCAGCGCGGGCGCGATCCCAGCCGTGTGGTCATCGTCGGCGCGCATATCGACAGCCGCGTGACCGATGTGATGGACGCCACCTCGGACGCGCCAGGCGCCAATGACGATGCCTCGGGCGTGGCGCTGGTGCTGGAGGCCGCACGCCATCTCTCGAAGCAGCAGTTCGACGCCACCATCGTCTATGCCGTCTTCTCGGGCGAGGAGCAGGGCTTGTGGGGCGCCACCCTGCTCGCCGATACCGCGAAGGCGCGCAACTGGCGCGTCTCGGCGATGCTGAACAACGATATCGTCGGCAACACCGTCGGCCAGGGCGGCGTGCGCGAGGCTCGCTGGGTGCGCGTCTTCTCCGAGGGCATCCGCGCCTCCGAAGACCAGCCCCAGCAGATGCAGCGGCGCGGCAATGGCGGCGAGGATGACGGGCCCAGCCGCGCACTGGCCAAGGCGATCGACGGCGTCGCCGACAGGCTCGGCGGGCTGGACGTGTTCCTCGACCGGCGGCCCGACCGCTTCGGGCGCGGCGGCGACCATGAGCCCTTCCTCAAGCTCGGCTATCCCGCCGTCCGCTTCTCGGTCGCCAATGAGGATTGGGACGCGCAGCACCAGGATCTGCGTAGGCAAGGCAATGTCGCCTTCGGTGACACGATCGACAAGATGGACTTCTCCTATCTGGCGAAGGTGACGGCGATCAACATCGCTACGCTTGCCCGCCTTGCCGCCGCCCCGGCCGCGCCCGACAAGGTGACAATCAGCGGCGCATTGTCGCGCGATACCCAGGTCGAATGGGCAGCGGTGCCGGGCGCGGTCCGCTACCGCGTCCACTGGCGGCGCAACGACGTGGCCGGATGGACCGACGCGCGCGACGTGACCGAGACGAAGACGGTGCTGACCCAGGTGCCGGTCGACGACCATTTCGTCGGCGTCTCCGCGATCGCTGCGGACGGCGCGGAGAGCCTCGTCACCTTTGGCGGGCGCTGACCTAGGCCGGATCGACATTCATAATGGCCCTTTCTTCCCTCTCCCCTGGACAGGGGAGAGGGTTAGCGGAGCTTGCCAGCCTGCTGGCTAGCGCAGCTTGGGTGAGGGGTTGAGCGAGCCTCCGGCTCGCGCTCGCTTTGCGAGCAATCACCCCTCACCCAGCTCCAACTAAGTCTTTGCGATGCAAAGACCAAGTCTACGCAACCCTCTCCCCTCTATGAGGGGCGAGGGAAGGATAGGTGTGGCTGAATGTCGATCGCCCCTAGGATCGATTGCGAAGTGAAAAGGATGCCGCCCCGCGGGAGAGTCGGAGCGGCATCCCGTTTTCCAGCCCGGCGTCTCTCGGGCTGAAATCCCCCCCTGGGGGAAGGCGTCAGCGACGAACCAGCTTGCCGCGAACCCGTGCGCGGCTTGGGCCGGAGCGCACCATTTCGGTCGTGGTGGTGGTCGTCGTGGAAATGACAGGGGCACCCTGTACCACAACGGTGGTCACGCGGGGAGCCGGATAATAATATCCATCGGCATAATAGCCTGCCTGCGGCGAGTCCATCGTCCCCACCGTCGTCGTCGTGGTGACGGTCGTGCCGTCACGCGTCACCACGCGCCGTCCCATGGCGGGCGGCGGCGGGGGCGGCGCATCGCTTCGATAGCTGTAATCGTCATAGCCCGGCTCCATGCGCCGTCCGCGATCCTCCGCCCGGTCGATGGCATAGCCCGCCGCCGCGCCGACGCCCGCGCCGATCAACGTACCGCCCAGCCGGTTGCCGCGCCCGCCGACCAGATTGCCCGCCACGCCGCCTGCGACCGCACCGATCGCCGCGCCGCCCAACCCGTCATCGCGACGGGGCGGCGGGGGCGCATAGGGCGCGCCCGTATAGTCGGGCGTGCCGTCCCAGTTCACGCCGTACACGCTGTCATATACCGATCCGCGATCGTCGATCAGCACCGCATCGTCATAATAGCGCGACCAGTGATAGCCGACCGGCGGCTGCGGCAGGGTGTAGACCGCCCAGTCGTCCACGCCGAAGCGGCGGTCGGTCCAATAGGACGGCACCGTCATGCCGCGCATCGGACGGCGATAGGCGCGCCAGCCCCCCGGCGCGTTCGCTCCGCCCCACCAGCGCCCGCCGACCCGGCTGCCCCAGCGGTTCGCGCGCGCGGGCGGCACACCGACCGAGGTCGTGCGGACGACCACCGGATCCTGCGCCCGCATCGGCGCGGGCGACGGCTCGGGCTGGAAATCGGGGCGAGGATAGCTGGCCCCGGCCTGCGCCATGGCGGGCGTGGCGGCGACCAGGCCAAGGGTCAGGACGATCAGATGCGGCGCGCTGCGCATGGCGGACAAATTCCCCTGTTCAATGACGACGCCCCCCACAACGCCGCAGCCGAAACAAGGTTTGATACCAGTGCCCTGCCCGTATCGATAGCAGCGCCGCCCGTCCCGAAACGGGTCAGCCCGCCATGGCGGCGAGACGCGGCGCGAGCAGCGTCATCAGCGCCTCGCAGCCCGCCTGATCCTCTTCGTCGAACCGGCCCGGCTCGGGGCTGTCCAGGTCGAGCACGCCGATCACCGTGCCGTCGAGCAGGACCGGCACGACCAGTTCGGACCGGCTGGCGGCATCACAGGCGATATGGCCGGGGAAAGCATGGACATCGGCCACACGCTGCGTCCGCGCCTCGGCGACGGCGGTACCGCACACGCCCTTGCCGACCGGGATGCGGATGCACGCCGCCTTGCCCTGGAACGGCCCGAGCACCAGCTCGCCACCGACCATACGGTAGAACCCGGCCCAGTTGAGATCGGGCAGATATTGCCAGATGAGCGAAGCGGCATTGGCCATGTTGGCGACCGCATCCCCCTCCCCCGCGGTGAGCGCGTCGAGCGCGGCGTGGAGATCGCGGTAAAGCTCCGCCTTCGATCCGGCGGCGATATCGAACTGGTACATGGTGCCGGATGTAGGACGATGTGCGCCCTGCGTCATCCCCGGGCGATTGGTTTTGTTAGCGGTTTCCCGAGCCTATCGACACTCTTTTGCTCTCCCTTGCACAGGGGAGAGGGTTAGCGGAGCTTGCCAGTCTTGCTGGCTAGCGCAGCTTGGGTGAGGGGTTGAGCGAGCCTTTGGCTCGCGCTCGCTACCGCGAGCATTCACCCCTCACCCAGCTCCGACTAGGCCTTTGCTTCTGCAAAGACCAAGTCTGCGCAACCCTCTCCCCTCAAAGAGGGGCGAGGGAAAAACGTGGCGCTATGGCTCGACCGATCAGAGCGCCAGATCGGGATGGCGGTTCGGGCTGACCCGTGTCGCTTCGGGGCGCGGCGCTTCCGTGGTCGAAGGTGCGCTGACCGGCGGCGGGGCGAACGCGAGTTGCAGCGTCTCGGCGGTCGCGGCCCATTCGTGCGCCAGCAGATCGCGATCCTCGTTCAGTGCAGTGCCATAGCTGGGCACGATTTCGCGGATCTTGGCCTGCCAGGCCGGGGTCGCGAGGCGATCGGGGAACACCTTCTTGATCAGGTTGAGCATGATCGACGGCGCGGTCGAGGCGCCCGGCGACGCGCCCAGCAGCGCCGCGATCGAGCCGTCCTTCGACGCGACGATCTCGGTGCCCAGCTTCAGAACGCCGCCCTTCTTGGGATCGCGCTTGATGATCTGGACCCGCTGTCCCGCCTGCCACAGGCGCCAGTCGCCGTCCTTGGCGTTCGGGAAATATTCCCGCAGCGCGTTCATCCGATCTTCCTGGCTCATCATCAGCTGACCCGCCAGATATTCGACCAGCGAGAATTCGTCCCAGCCGACCGCCAGCATCGGGCGGAAATTGTCGAGTGTCACCGACTTGGGCAGGTCGAAATAGGACCCTTCCTTCAGGAACTTGGTCGAGAAGGTGGCAAAGGGGCCGAACAACAGCACCTGCTTGCCGTTCAGATAGCGGGTGTCGAGATGCGGCACCGACATGGGCGGCGAGCCGGTCGAGGCCTTGCCATAGACCTTGGCCATGTGGCGCTTGGCGATGGCGGGATTCTCGGTGACAAGGAACGAGCCGCCGACCGGGAAACCGGCATAGTCGTCGCCCTCCGGAATGCCCGACTTCTGCAGGATCGGCAGCGCGCCGCCGCCCGCACCCGCAAATACGAAGCGGGCGGTGATGATCCGCTTCTCGTCGGTCTTGCGATCGCGCGCGGTCACGCGCCACGTACCATCGGCGTTGCGCTCCAGCGAGCGAACCTCATGGCCGGTGGTCAGCGTCACGCCCGGCTGCCCCTGAAGCGCACGGATATATTGACGCGTCACCTCGCCCCATTCGCAATCGGTGCCCAGCACCGATCGGGTCGCGGCGATCTTCTGGCCCGCCTTGCGCCCCTCGATCATCAGCGGCACCCACTGGGCGATCTGGCGCGGATCGGTGGTGAATTCCATGCCCGAGAAGAGCGGGCTGGCAAGCAGCGCGGCATGACGCTTCTGGAGGAAGGCGACATTCTCGTCGCCCCAGACCAGGTTCATGTGCGGGGTCGAGTTGATGAAGCTGCGCGGGTTCTTCAGGACGCCGGTACGCAGCTGGTGGCTGAGGAACTGGCGCGTGACCTGGAACTGCTCGTTGATCTCGATCGCCTTTTTGATCTCGACCTTGCCGTCTGCCTCGTTGACCGGCGTATAGTTCAGCTCGCACAGCGCCGAGTGGCCGGTGCCCGCGTTGTTCCAGCCGTTGGAGCTTTCCTCCGCCACCTTGTCCAGCCGCTCGACCAGCTCGATCGTCCAGCTTGGCTCCAGTTCGCGCAGGAGCACGCCCAGCGTCGCGCTCATGATGCCGCCGCCGATCAGCAGGACGTCGACCTTATGCTCCGAACCCGCCGCTTCTGCCGCGAAGGGCGCGACCGCCGCCGTGCTCGCGGCCAGCGCGGAGCCCATCATCGCGCGCCGGGAAATCCCGCCCTGCGCGGCTGCTTCGGAAGCGCGCGCCCGGCTACGCTGGTTTCGATCGTCACTGTGCATGTTCGACGCCTTCTCGATAGGGGTCATCCGCGCTGTCGGCGATCCATGGTCGCGACGAACGGCATGGCCACGATGTCCAAATCGGGCGTCACCCTTCCGCAGCGGCGATCGCGCAGGCAGAAAAGCGGCCGCAACCGGCCTTCCGATCCTCACCCAAACATTCATTCTGGTTACCTGTTCTCCGCATAGCCGAGTCTTATCGCCTGTCCATCTTGGCCGGATACGCCGTTCGGCCGCTTTGTCAGGGCAATCGTCAGGACCAGCATCCGCCCTACGATACCCTTTTATCAATAATGCGTCTCAATATATATCACGAAATTAGGTTTGTGCCGATTCCCGCTCACCTCTTTCCCGGATTGTCCATGAAGCCGCCCAAAAAGCCATAAGTGCCCCGCTTGCACCGCCACTCGTCTTGTCCTACAAATTGTCCGAGAAAAAAGTTCAGGAGGGGGCGTGCCCGCTTTGCCAACAGACGTGACGCCCGCCTATATCGCGATCGATTGGGGGACGACCAACCGGCGCTGCTACGCTATAGCCGCTGACGGTACCATGCTGGACACGGTGCGCGACGATCGCGGCGTCCTGGCGGTGAAAGCGGAGGACTATCCTTCCGACATCGCGGCGATCCGGGCGCGCTTCGGCGACTTGCCGGTGATCGCGGCCGGCATGGTCGGCTCGACGCGCGGCTGGCGTGAGGCGGCCTATGTCCCTGCCCCCGCCGATCTGACCAGCCTGGCGCAGGCCGCGACACGGATCGACGACCTGGACGTGACCATCGTCCCCGGCGTCTCGCTGCTGACCGATACGCGCGCCGATGTGATGCGCGGCGAAGAGGTTCAGGTGCTGGGCGCGGTCGCGGCGGGCCTCGCCCCTGCCGATGCGCTGTTCGCGCAGCCCGGCACCCATAACAAATGGGTGCATGTCGCAGGGAGCCGGATCACCGACTTCGCCACGACCATGACCGGCGAGCTGTTCGCGCTGGTCAAGGGGCATGGCATCCTCGCGGGGATGCTCGACGGCCCCGTAGCGGACGGCCCGGCCTTTCGTGACGGCTTGGCTCGGGGGAGCGGCGCGTGCGACCTGACGGCGGCGCTGTTCGGGGTGCGCGCCTCGGTGCTGCTGGGCCGAATAGCTGCGGAGGACGCGGCAGCCTATGCCAGCGGCCTGCTGATCGGCAGCGATGTCGGCGCGGTACCGGACATGGAGGGCCAAACCGTCCATCTCTTGTCCAGCGGGTTGCTCGCCGACCTCTACACCATCGGGATTGAGGCGCGCGGCGGCACCGTCGTCGCGCTCGACAGCCATGCCGGTTTCCTTGCCGGACTTCACGCCATTCGGGAGCATTTGTCATGACCGACCCCGCCCAGAGTTTCGCCAAGGCGTTCGCAGCCTGCCCGCTGGTCGCCATCTTGCGCGGCCTAACGCCCGCAGAGGCGATCCCCGTCGCCGACGCGCTGGTCGAGGCAGGCTTCACCCTGATCGAGGTGCCGCTCAACTCGCCCGATCCCTATGACAGCATCGCGGCGATCGCGGCGCATGTCGGCGACAAGGCGATCGTCGGTGCGGGCACCGTGCTGACCACCGAACAGGTCGACCGGGTCAAGGCGGCGGGCGGCACGCTGATCGTCTCACCCAACACCGATGTCGAGGTCATCGCGCACAGCGTCGCGCAAGGGCTGATCTCGCTGCCCGGCTATTTCACCCCGTCCGAGGCCTTTGCTGCCCTCAAAGCCGGTGCCCACGGCCTGAAGCTGTTCCCGGCCGAAGGCGCCTCGCCCACCTTCCTCAAGGCACAGCGCGCCGTCCTGCCGCGCGATGTCGCGGTGCTGGCGGTGGGCGGCATCACCCCCGACAACATGGCCGAATGGCGCGCCCATGGCGCAGACGGATTCGGCCTGGGCTCCAACCTCTATCGCGCGGGCAAGCCGGCGGCGGATGTCGCCGTGTCGGCGCGCGCTTATGTCGAAAAGGCACGCTGATACCGATGACCGACACGATCCGTCTCGCCCTGGTCGGCATGGGCAAGATCGCCCATGACCAGCATGTCCCCGCCATCGCAGGCAACCCGGCCTTCGAACTGGTCGCGACCGTCAGCCGCTCGCCCAACGGGGTCGAGGGCGTGCCGCACTTTCACGACATCGACGAACTCGCACACAGCGACGTGAAGGTCGATGCGGTGGCGCTGTGCACCCCGCCCCAGGTCCGCCACGCTATCGCCGCCGCCGCGCTGGAGAACAACTGGCACGTCTTCCTGGAAAAGCCGCCGGGTGCGACGCTCGCCGAAGTGGCGGTGCTGGAGGAACTGGCGGCCAAGGCCAACGTCACCCTGTTCGCGAGCTGGCACTCGCGTTACGCGCTGGGCGTCGAGCCTGCGCGCGAATGGCTGTCGAGCCGCAAGGTGACGTCCGCCGCGATCACCTGGCGCGAGGATGTGCGCCAATGGCATCCGGGCCAGGCCTGGATCTGGGAAGCGGGCGGCTTCGGCGTGTTCGATCCCGGCATCAATGCGCTGTCGATCGCGACGCACATCATGCCGCAGCCCTTCTTCATCGAGCGCGCGACGCTGGACTTCCCCGCCAATCGCGACGCGCCGATCGCCGCCGATGTCGCCTTCCGCACCACGGACGGCACGCCCGTCACGCTCGACCTCGACTGGCGTCAGGAAGGCCATCAGAGCTGGGACATCGTGGTCGAGACGACCGACGGCACGCTGAAGCTGGCCGAGGGCGGCGCGGTGCTGACCCTGTCCGACGGCTCGACCCCGCATCAGGAAGAAGGGCTGCACGGCGAATATCCGGGACTGTACGCGCGCTTCGCCGAACTGGTGCACGGTGGTCGGTCCGATGTGGACATCGCACCGCTGCGCCACGTCGCCGATGCCTTCATGCGCGGCAAGCGGCGTGAGGTCGAAGACTTCGTGGAGTGACCCGGGTTTAGGTCTGTCCCTTGCACTTCGACTTCGCTCAGTGCGAACGGCGGTGGTGGATTGATCCCAACCTCCGTTCAGCCTGAGCGAAGTCGAAGGCCACGTGAACGCTTTGCAAAAAATAAGGCCGGTTGTCCGCATGGACGACCGGCCTTTTCAGTTCAGGGTTGGCGAGGTGCCGAAACACCTCGCCGGGGGGAAGGTCAGAAAGTGATCGTCGTCCCGATCGCGAGCTGGCGACCCAGCGCGTCGTAACGCTGCGGCGCGGTGTTGCTGCGCGACAGGGCGACCTGGTACGAGTTCGGGATGATCGGCGGCGTCTTGTCGAACAGGTTGTTCGCGATGATCCGGAAAGCGAACTTGCGCGCGATGTTCCAGGTCAGCGCCAAGTCGAAGAAGCTCTGCGGCGCGATGCGGGCGAACGTGTTCTGGAACCGCTCCGGCGTGCCGCCGATGTCCGCATTGCCCGAATTGTTCGCGGTGGTCAGCGAGCCGGTATAGCGCCAGTTGAACGAGGCATTGAACGTCCGGTCCGGCGTCGTCCAGGTCGTGCGCAGCGTGTGCGCCCATTTCGGAACCAGCTGCCCGCACGAGATGCCGTTCGAGAAGTAACCGGCACAGTTATACTGGCTGCGCAGCGGCGAGTCCTGACCACCGGCCAGCGTCGACAGCGAGCCGTTGAAGCCCCAGTCCAGGCGGCCCGCGCCGTTCAGGTCCAGCGAATACTGGCCCTGGAAGTCCCAGCCGTTGGCGAGCGTGCGGTAATAGTTGGTCGTACCCTGCCGCACGAAACCGGTCGAGGGATTGCCCGCCGGTGCATTGCCGATCGAACCCGTCACCGGATCGCGGACGATGCCGTTGCAGAAGAACGGATCGCCGTTCGACGCCAGACAGCCCTGCAGATAATAATCCGCGCCGTTATAGCCCAGCGAGTTGACGATCCGCACCTGATAGCGGTCGACCGAGAAGACCAGGCCCGGAATGAAGCTGGGCTTCACGACGAGGCCATAGGTCAGGGTATAGGCGGTTTCGGGATCGGCGGTGAAGCCACCCGAACGCGTCGTGCACCCTTCCGTCGGGCAGAGCAGCGAGGCGCTGCCATAGAGGTTATCGGCCAGCCCGGTCTTGCTGCACAGCTCGCGCGAGGCGAGCGGCGTAGTCGTCACGGTGCCATCGGGCAGCGTGCGCGATACGGGCGCGCAGAAGTCGGTCAACGTGCCGTTGCGGCCAAAATTGACCTGGGTCGCCTGGCGGATCTCGATCACCGTCGGCGCGCGCTGCGCCTTGTTGTACGAGGCGCGGAAGGTGATGTCGGCGACCGGCGCGTACAGACCCTCGATCTTCCAGGTCGAGAAGCTCTTGGGGTTGGAGCTGTACTTCGACACGCGGAAGCCGCCATTGGTCTGCAACAGATGGGCGAACGGCTTGTTCTGGATCAACGGTGCCTGAAGCTCGATATTCGACTCCCAGACGTCCTGGCTTAGCCGGGCGTCCTGATCGCCGAACTGGTCGACAAAGCCCGCATCAGCGGTCGAGATCAGCCGGTCCTTGCGATATTCGGTGCCCAGCGACACGGCCAGGCCATCCTCGGCCCAGGGGCTCTTGATGCCATAGGTGGTCAGGTCGCCGTTCACGACCGCGATCGCGTCGAACAGCTGGGTGATCGTCCGCCGCTGGCCGGTCGCGCCGCTGGAGAACAGATAGTTGGTCAGCGCATTGCTGCCCGACCCCGCCCGGAACGCGTCGAAGGGGACGCAGGACGGATCGGTGCCGTTGACCACCGAGCGACAGGTCGGGGTGCCATTGACGTTGACGACGTCGAGCGCCCGGTTGACCCGGTCGTTTTGCGACGTCGGGCCGAGATACCAGTCCTGCTGGTTGCGGGCATAGACGCCGCCCACATCATAGGACCAGGCCTCGCCGATCTTGCCCCGGACGCCGCCGGTCGCACGGAAGCCCATATTGACGAAGCGGTCCGCCTGGGCGGGCTGTCCGTCGAAGCGATAGCGCACGTCCAGCGGCACATAGCCGGTGGTGCCGGTGCAGCCCAGCGCACCCGCCTGTCCTGCCGACAGGAAGGGGTTGTCGCAATTCACCTGATAGGGCGTGGTGCCCGCCACGGTGTAGGAATAGACCCGGCGCGGCGTCGGGTTCTCGGAGGTGTCGCGGAACCAGATGCCGTCGCCGTAGATCTCCACCTCGGGCGCGATCTTCAGGTTGACGAAGCCGCCCGCCGTGTAGCGCTCATTGGCGCGCTGGAAGGACACGTCGTCATAGGGGTTGGCGGCATTGCCCGCCCCCGGGCCCCAGGGCACGAAGCTGCGCGTGCCATCGGGATTGTTCACATATTGCGCGTTGGCGTTCGGCCCCGAGGTGGGCGAGACGAAGCCGCTGCGCGAATAGGTGGACAGCGGCGAGCAGGACAGCGCAGAGTCCTTGGTCAGCTGCGCGACCGGGCAGGCGGCATAGGAGCGCGCGCCGTTCTGGACCAGGTCGGCCTGGCGATAGTTGAAGAAGCCCGACACGTTCAGCCGGTCGTCGAGCAGCTTCTTGCCCGCCGTCACCGTGATGTCGGAACGCCCGCCGTCATTGGTCAGCCCGCGCGGGCTGCCGAACCCGGCCGCGCTGGCGATCGGGGTGACGATGTTGCTGGTGTTGTTGTGGTTGTAGAAATTGTAATTGCCGTCGAGGCGAAGCCCCTCGAAATCCTTGCGCAGGACGAAGTTGACCACGCCCGAGATCGCGTCCGAACCATAGACCGACGAGGCGCCGCCCGACAGGACGTCGACACGCTCGAGCAGGCTGGCCGGGATGATGCCGGTGTCCTGGCCGTTCTGGGTGCCCAGACGCTTGCCGTCGACCAGCACCAGCGTCCGCTCGAAGCCCAGGCTGCGCAGCTTGATCCGCTGGCGACCGTCCGAGTCCGCATAGTTGGACTGCGCGTCGGGGGCGACCTGCGGCAGGCGGTTCAGCACTTCCTCGACGTTCAGCGGCGCCTGCGCCTGAATGTCCTGGCGCGTGACCGAGGTGATCGGCGCGGCGGAGGCGAGATTGGGGCGGACGATGCGCGTGCCGGTGACGATGACCTCGCCCCCGCTCGACGCCTGCGGCGTGCCGCTGATCGCGGCGGAGCGGGTCTGTGCGGCGTCCGCGCTGATCGACGCATCGTTGTTATCGTTCTGGGTGGTGCCGTCCTGCGCGGCGGTCGATCCGACCTGCTGCGCGGCGGCGGGTGCGACGAGCATCAGGGAGGCGGCGGAAAGCGCCAACCACGATGCGGACTGCTGGATTTTCATGAGGTCTCCCCTTCATCCCGGCCGATGGGACGCCGGGTAGAGGAAAAGGACAATGTTTTTGCCGCTTAGGGTCAATACCTAATGAATACCTATGCATCACCCATCGCTACATTCGAGCGCAGGTGTCACCCGAAAGACACAAATTAAAACGATTTCAATGCCTTGGGTTAATCCGCAGAAATGTTTCGACACAGTTTCGGGACACGTTTGCTGGGCCGAACCAGCGCTCTCTCCCATTGATTCGATTAAGTGGTTCCATATCGGTTGCCCCACCCCTTGCGGCTTTCGCTTTCCCCCCGCAGTATCCGCCCCGAGAACGGGGTCCAGACGGCCCGTCGGGGATGGAGCATATCATGCAGGACGAACGGCGCGCTTTTCTGGGCGGCATCGCCTCGTTGGCTGGAATTGGGGCCGGGATCGGGGCGGGCCTCGCCGCGCCAGTACGCGCGCTGGCCAAGACGGCGGCAACGACAGGCACCGGGTCCAATGCCGTCATTGTGTCGACCTGGGACTTCGGTGCCCCCGCCAATGACGCCGCCTTTGCCAAGGGCCGCAGCGGCGGATCGCTGATCGATATGGTCGAGACAGGGGTTATGGTGCCCGAGGCCGACCCGAACAATCATTCGGTCGGTTATGGCGGCTATCCCGATCGCGACGGGCATGTCACGCTGGACGCGGTCATCATGGACGATGCAGGCGGCGTCGGCGCGGTCGCCGCGCTGGAGGATACGGTTCACGCCATCTCGGTCGCGCGCGCGGTGATGGAGCATACCCCCCACACCTTCCTGGTCGGCGAAGGCGCGACGCGCTTCGCCCGCGACCGGGGCTTTCCGCGCGTCAACCTGCTGACCCCGGAAGCGGAAAAGGCGTGGCGCGACTGGCTGAAGACGCAGAACTACAAGCCCGTCGCCAATAGCGAGACCGGCACATACGGCGCGGGGCGGCCCGGCACGCCGGGCGGTGCGCTGGACCATGACACGATCGGGATGCTCGCGCGCGATGCCAGCGGGCGGATGGCGGGCGCCTGCACCACGTCCGGAATGGCATTCAAGATGCGCGGGCGCGTCGGGGACTCGCCGCAGGTCGGCTCGGGCCTCTATGTCGAGCGCGGCGTGGGCGGTGCGACCTCCACGGGGCTTGGCGAAGAAGTGACCCGCACCGTCGGCACCGCGCGCGTCGTCGCCTCGATGCGCCACGGCATGAGCCCACAGGCGGCGTGTGAGGAAGCCGCCAGGCATATCGCCTCGCTACGCGGCGATGCGATCAAGGGCGTGCAGGTCGGCTTCCTGGCGATGGATACGCGCGGACGGATCGGGGCGTTCTGCCTGTTACCCGGCTTTACCTATGCGGTGACGGATGCGGCCGGAAAGACGCGGGTGGAAAAGGCCCCGTCGCTGTTCAAGGCGTAAACGATCTTCCCCGGCACGGGGAGGTGGCAGCGCAGAGCGCTGACGGAGGGGGGCTTCCGCAAGGGATGGTCTTTGCCGCACGCCCCCTCCACCACCGCTCCGCGGTGTAGGGACGATATTGTGCCCCCGGCACAATCTTGCCTTGCCGGGGGCAAGGCAAAGTCCCCACACCCCCTCCCCGTGCCGGGGAGGATCAGTTGGCCTCACCCCCATCCGCAATCAGTGCGTTCAGATCGCGCAGCGCCTTGACCAGCCCCAGCCCGCGCGGCCCCGCGATATAGCGCGGTGCCCATTCCGGCTGGAACTTCTCCTTATACGCCCGCAGGCCCCGGAAGCCGTAGAAACGCTCGCCGTGCCGGAAGACCAGAGCCGCGATCTTCGCCCAGGTCGGCCCCAGCCGCCGTCCGTCCACACCCGATAGCGGGGCCAGCCCCAGCGCGAAGCGGCCATAGCCTTGCCGCTGCCCCCACAGCATCAGCTCGACGAACAGATAGTCCATCACCCCGCCGGGCGCGTCCTCGACATGGCGCATCAGGTCGACCGACAGCTCGCGCCGATCCCCGGACTTCCAGATATTGGCAAAGGCGACGATCCGCCCCTCGACCCGCACCACCGCACAATCGGTCAGCGCCAGATAGGCCGGATCGAACCGCCCCAGGCTGAACCCCTTTTCGCCATGCCCCTTTTCCAGCAGCCAGTCGTCGGACACGGTCTTCAGTTCGGAAAGGATCGCCGGCACGTCGGCGGCAGGCAGGATCGCAAAGCTGGCGTTCTCGCGCGTGCGGAACCTGTTGAGCGTCTGGCGAAGACCACGCATCCGCCCGCCCTCCAGCGCAAAACTGCTGAGATCGATCAGCGCCTCTTCGCCATATTTGATGATCTGCAACCCCATCTCGATCGCGATTTCGAGGCCGTCGGGGGTGATCTGATAGAGGAGCAGCCTGCCTTGCGCCGCGTCCGCCATCGTCCGCAGCTGCCACAACAGATCGGCCCAGGCGGCACGCGGGCCGACGGGATCGCCCATCGCGATCCAGCTGGTGCCGCGCACCTGATACATCACAAAGGCGTCGCCCTCGGGCGAGAACAGGAAGCGCTTGTCGCCCAGCAGCGCCAGCGCGGCGTCGGTCCGCTCGGCCTGTTCGACGATGCCGAGCACCTGCTCCATCGCCGGATGGTCCGCTTCCCCCGGCGGCGCGGCCAGGAACAGCCGCCACAGCCCCGCCCCCGCCAGCATCACCGCCACGCCCAGCCCCGCACGCAGGAAACGCGACGCGTCGTCCGACAGCGCGAACCGCCACCACAGCGCTTCCTGATAATCGACATGCTTATAGGCGAAAAAGCCGATCCACCCGGTTCCGACGATAACCACCGCGACACTGAGCAGCCAGGCGGGCGACAGGGGGCGTGCGACGAGCGAGGTGCGCCGGTAAAAGGCCTTACGGCTCATCTGGAGGAGCAGCGCGATGCTCAGGCAGACCGCCGCTTCCTCATAATCGATACCCTTGGCCAGCGAGAAGACCGCACCCGCGACCAGCAGCGCGCGCGCCGCCAGGCTAGCCCCGTCGAGCCGCCGGTAGAGCCCCGGCGCCAGCAGCAACAGGCCGGTGCCGACCAGGCTGGCGGCGAAGTGCGATGCCTCGATAAAAGGCAGCGGCACGATATGGACTAGCTGGTGCACGCGCTGCGGAATGGCGGGCAGCGACCCGGATAGCAGCAGGATCGCCCCGCCGCCGAAACAGGCCGCGCTCAGCACGGTCGGCGCGATGCCCAGCAGCACCCGGCGCAGGTCTCGCAACGCCCGGATCGGTCGCCGCCGCACCTCGTCCCAGGCGAGCAGCGCGATACCCAGCGCCAGCGGGGCGAGGTAGTAAAGTACGCGATAGGCGATCAGCGCGGCAAACAGCGCGGTCCGGTCGACCGGTACCGTCGCCAGCACCACCGCCTCGAACACGCCGATGCCGCCCGGCACATGGCTGACCAGCGCGACGATGATCGCCAGAGCATAAGCGAGCAGGAAGGCGGGCAGCAGGTCGATCGACGCACCCGGCAGCAGGACGAACAGCGCCGAACTGGCACAGGCGAGGTCCAGCGAGGCGATCCCGATCTGCGCCACGGCTTGCGCAGGCGTAGGCAGCGGCACGCTCCAGGCGCGCCAGCCGATCCGCTGTCCGGGCCGCAGAGCGCAGAGCAGGATCAGCCCCAGCGCCCCCGCCACCACCGCACCGCCCAGCCAGCGGATGATGCCTTGGCCCAATACGAAATGCTCGACGGTGATCGGCCCCTCATGGAACAACAGCCCCAAGCCGGTGACGGTGAAAACCCCGAACCAGAAGGTCGCGCTGGCGATGGCGATGACCCGCGCGATGTCCGGCCCATCCAGCCCGGCGGCGGCATAGACGCGGTAGCGCGCCGATCCCCCGGTCAGCAGCCCCAGCCCCAGATTGTGGCTGAGCGTATAGCTGGTGAAGGACGCCAACGCCGCCGTCCGCCAGCGCAAAGGCCGCCCGATGACTCGCAGCGCGATCACGTCGTAGAAGGTCAGCGCGATATAGCTGGCGACGGTGAAGCCGATCGACACCATGATCTGGCGTGGGTCGATCGCATAGAAAGCGGCGCGGACGTCGCTCAGGCGAACCGTCCGGGTCAGGTGATGCAACGCCGACAGGCCCAGCGCGACGAGCAGCAGGACCGCCCCTGCCGCCAGATAACCGCGCCGTGCCTTGGCATAAGCAAGGGCCCGGTCGACCATCGACGCCAGCTTGGAATGCGTCGTCACCGGGCCGCCCATCTCGCGATCGTCATGATCCGACCGCCTGTCATATCCGCCCCACTCGCGTCCATCTCACTTGCTTTTCGGCCCCCAGATACCCCGGCCGGACAGCGGCATAGAAGCGTTGCCGCCCCCGCCGCCTTACGGGGCCATGACAAGTTCGTCATCCACTCATCCCGCTCTTCATGACAGAAGCGTCATGCTTCGCCCACTCTCCCCTCAGATCATGTGGGGTAGGACGGTGGCGTGAAAGGATCGCTGCTCCCCGCTGCATGTGGCAAGATGGCCGTCGCCGTGCCGGGACGGCGCGTGCGCGATCGGGGGCCGCGATGAAGAGCTTGCGGATCGTCGGCTGGAGCGCCGGAATGGCGGCGCTGATCGGCGGAGCGGCCTTTGCGCTGCTGGTCGGGCATATGCCGCTTCATGCCGGACCACACCGTCCCTCGACGCTGTACGGCGCGACCTTCGCCCCGGTGGCGGAGGGACGCCCGGGCCTGGTCGTCACCAGCCTGCGCAGCGATGTCGACGACGATGCCGCCGCGTTGGTCAAGCCGCCGCTGCATGTCGGCGACATGGTCCTGTCGGTCGATGGCCGCCCGGCAACCTCCTTCGCGATGCTGCGCGACGAAGCCACGCTGTCCAGCGACACGCCTTTGCGCCTTCAGGTCGCGCGCGACCATGGCCTCCTCACGATCACGCTGCTAAGGAGCGGCTCGGGAGGACAGCGTGGCCAACAGGATTTTGCTGATCGAAGATGACCGCTCGACGGCGGATTACATCGCCAACGGCTTGCGGGAAGAGGGTTTTCTGATCGACCATGCGGCCAATGGCCGCGACGGCCTTTTCCACGCCACCGACGGCACTTACGACTGCATCATTCTCGACCGGATGCTGCCCGGCATGGACGGCATGTCGGTGCTGGCCGCGATCCGTGCGGCGGGGATCGAATCGCCGGTCCTGATCCTGTCGGCCCTGTCCTCGCCCGAGGACCGGGTGGCGGGCCTGACGTCGGGCTCGGACGATTACCTGACCAAGCCCTTCGTCTTCGCCGAACTGCTCGCACGCGTCCGCCTGCTGATCCGGCGCGGCGGGACCACCGGCAATGCACCCCAGACCAAGCTGGTGTGCGACGATCTGGAGATGGACCTGCTCGCCCATCGCGTCCGTCGCGCGGGCAAGCCGATCGACCTGCAACCGCGCGAATACCGGCTGCTCGAATATCTACTCCAGCATGTCGACCAGGTCGTGACCCGCACCATGTTGCTGGAGGGGGTGTGGGATTTCCATTTCGACCCCAACACCAATGTCACCGACGTGCATATCAGCCGGTTGCGCAAAAAGATCGACGAGGGCTTTGCCCGTCCACTGCTCCATACGGTGCGCGGTTCGGGCTATAAGCTGGGGGTCGAGAAATAGCACCGGCGGTCCTCCGCTCGACCACGCTGCGGTTCGCGCTGCTGGTCTTCGCGCTGCAACTGATCGGCGCAGGGGCGATGGTGGTCATGGTTCGCCACCTGACCCGCAGCGAGATCACGGCGCAGGCCGAGGATGCCGCCAGCGACCTGCGCGACGAGCTGTCGGGCATGTGGCTGTCGGGCGGGCAAAAGGCCGTGCGTGCGGCGGTCGACCGGCGGCTGACCACCGACCGGCTGCCCTTGTCGGTCATCCTGCTGACCGATGCGCAGGGGCGCTTCGTGGCGGGCAATATCGCCGAATGGCCGCCCAACGTTCCTGCGCCGGGCGCCGCGACGATCGAGATTTTCCGCATCGGCCATTCGCTGCCCGAAAGGATGCGGGTGATGGCGACCCGCCTGCCCGATGGCTCGCGGATGCTGGCGGGCCATGTCGTCGAGAGCGAGTTGCGCGTCGCGCTGGCCATGGAAGAGGCGATGGCGGTCGGCATGGCGGCGGCGATCGTGCTGGCCGCGCTCGCCGCCTGGATCGCCGCGCGGATGATCGAGCGACGGCTGGAGGATACGGTCGCCACCGCCCATGCGGTCGCCGCAGGGGACTTGTCGCGCCGTGTCGCACCCAATGGCGGTGACGATGCCTTCGACGCGCTGGCGCAGGCGGTCAATGCGATGCTCGACCGGATCGCCCTGCTGATGACCGAGCTGAAGGTCGCGACCGACGGGCTGGCGCATGATCTGCGTTCGCCGCTGACCCGACTGCGTTCGACGCTGGACCGCGCGCTGGCGGAAAGCCGGGACGAGAATGCGCGCGTGGCGGTCGGCCGGGCGCTGGAAGAAGGCGACCGTCTGCTCGCCATGCTCGACACCGCGCTCCGGATCAGCCGGGCCGAGGCGGGGCTGGGCCGCGACGCCTTTGTCGATGCCGATCTGGGCGCGATGATCCGCGACGTGGCCGACATGTTCGAGCCGCTGGCCGAGGATCGCGGCATGACCATCCGCGCCGAGGGGCCGGAGACTTTGGTAGCACGGGTCCACCGCGAATTGCTGGGTCAGGCGATCGCCAATCTGATCGACAATGCGCTGAAATATGGCGCGGGCGGAGTCGTCGTCCGGGTGGAGCCGGGGCCGGTGCTGATCGTCGCCGATGACGGGCCGGGCATCCCGGAAGAGCGCCGAGACGAGGCGCTGAAGCGGTTCGGGAGACTGGACGCCGCGCGGACGGAGAGCGGTGCGGGCCTGGGCCTGTCGCTCGCCAGCGCGGTGGCGCATCTGCATGGCGGCACCGTAGCGCTGGAGGATAATGCGCCGGGGTTGCGGGTACGCTTGACGCTCGCCCCCGACGTACGTTCCGCCTGAACTTCCCCGCCCTCCGCCTAACCTACCCCCCAACCTCCGTTCAGCCTGAGCGAAGTCGAAGGCCACGCCAGATCATAGCGGCGGGACGTGTGCTTCGACTTCGCTCAGCACGAACGGAGGTAGGATACCATTCCTCCCCAAGCTCTATTTGGGGAGGGGGCCCGCCCGACGGAGCCGGGTGGTGGAGGAGCAATGCCCCTACGCCCCCACATTCCCCGTCCGCTCCAGCTTGCCCCAGCCAACGATCCATCCGCCGATCGCCGAGCTGATCGCGCGCAGCACGACCCAGTACATGATCTGGCGATAGACCAGCCGCTGCGCGACCAGCAGATGAGCCGGATAGCGGACCCGGTTGCCGTCCAGGCGATAGGCGAGCCAGCCGCACAGCACATCGACCGAGGTAAAGACGGTCCAATAGGCCGCCATCTGGAACACGTCGGTCTGCGTCTGCGCCCAGCCATGCTGGCCGACGCGCACCGCCGTCCCGATGACGGACAGGACCAGCGCCAGGTCGATCAGCGGCGAGATGGCGGCAAACAGGATCTGGAACAGCCAGGCCTGCGGCAGGCCGATCCGTGCCTGCCCGGCGGGCTTGCCGGTGCGCAACACGCTGCGGTGCTTCCACAGGCATTGCAGCGTGCCGAACGCCCAGCGATAGCGCTGCTTGGCGAGCGCGCGGAAGCTTTCGGGCGCTTCGGTCCACGCGACGGCGCGCGGGTCATAGGTCACGCGCCAGCCCGCCCGCTGGATCGCGATGGTCAGGTCCTGATCCTCGGCCAGCGTATCCTCCGGATAGCCGCCCACCGCATCAAGTGCGGCGCGACGCCACGCCCCGACCGCGCCCGGCACCACCGTCATCGCGTCGAACCCGGCAAGCGCGCGGCGTTCCAGATTCTGCGCGGTGATATATTCGACCGCCTGCCAGCGGGTGACGAGGTTGACCCGGTTGCCCACCCGCGCATCGCCCGCCACCGCGCCCAGCTTGGGATCGGCGAACCAGCGCGCGAGCTTGGCGATCGTCTGCGGCTCGAACTGGGTATCGGCATCGAGCGCGATCAGCACCTCGCCGGTCGCATCCTGAAGCGCGCGGTTCAGCGCCGCCGCCTTGCCGCCGTTAACGAGCGTCAGCAGGCGGACGCGTGGTTCGTCGGCGAATGCCTGGCGCACCACTGCGCTCGTCCCGTCCTTCGACCCGTCATCGGCGACGATCACCTGCAGACCCGGATAGTCGCTGGCCAGCACCCGCTCGACCGACCGGACGATCACCCGCTCCTCGTTATAGGCGGGGATGATGACCGAGACGCTGGGGGTGAAGGCGGGCGGGACCGGCTTGGATTTGCGCCCCTGGAACCAGGCGAGCCCCGCCATAACTACCGCGCGCGCGATGCCGAGCGCGATGGCGAGATAGAAGAGCCAGGCGAGCGAGGCCGACAGGAAGGCCAGCACGACGAAGATCGCGACGTCGGTGCGCACCGCCAGCAGGTCATGCCCCTCGACCAGCGGCATCGCCTGATCGCGGCTGACGCCGACCAGTTGCGAGGCGGGGACGAACTTGTAGCCCTCGGCGCGCAGCGTATCGATGATGCGGGGCAGCGCCTCGACCGTCTGCTCGCGGTCGCCGCCGCCATCGTGCAGCAGGACGACATTGGCCGAATTGTCGGGCGTCGCGCCGTGCACCTGATCGATCGTCTGCTGGACGATCGCGTCGGTGCCGGGCCGCTGCCAGTCGTTCGGATCGACGTGAAGGCCGACGACCGTATAGCCCAGATTCTGCGCGATCAGGGCGGGATCAATCTCGTCCGCCGTGGTCGGCTCGGCGTCGCCGAAATAGGGCGCACGGAACAATGTGGTCGAACGGCCGGTATAGGCCTGGATCAGCCGCTTGGTCGCGTTCAACTCCAGCTTGATCGTCCGCTCGCCGGTCGTCGCCATGTTGGGATGGGTGTAGCTGTGATTGCCCAGCTCGCTGCCGTCCGCAACGATCCGGCGGAGCAGCTGCGGGTGTTGCAGGGCATTCTCGCCGATCACGAAGAATGTGGCGGGCACATGCTCGCGCTCCAGCACGTCCAGTATCTTGGGCGTCCATTCCGGATCGGGCCCGTCATCGAAGGTCAACGCGATCGTCTTCGGGACCGCACCCGCCCGCTGCACGACATAGGGCGTGGGATAGGTGCGATAGACCTCGTTCCGGATGACACCGTCCTTGTCGTATTTCAGCCCGCGCTCGCCCTGGGTCGGCTGGGCGGTGATGCGCAGGATCTCCCCCGTCCCCTCGACGTCGACGTTCAGCGGCGAGGCGATGGCGCCCAGCCGGGGGATGACGCCGCGCGCGGTGCTACGAAAAGCGGCGAAGTCGGCCCAGAGACCGGGGTCTTCCGATCCCAGCTGCCAGAAGGCGACGTCATCGATACCCAGCCGCTTCAGCGCCTGAAGCTGGTTCCAGCTGGTCGCGGCGTCGAGCATCCAGACGGTGTGGTGCTCGCCATTCTCGTCATAGGCGAAACCGGCATTGCCGCTGGCCTGGTCGAACGTCACCTTCGCCTGGCTGTCATGCGCGATCAGCCAAGCCTCTTCGATCGAGCGGGCTTCGGCCGGCCCCTTGGCGGGCCAGTCATAGCCATAGCTGCCCAACGCCACGATCAGCTTGTCGCGACCGACCTCGCGCAGCGCCTTTTCCGAGGATTGCAGGAACCAGGGCTGCGCCGCGATCGGGCCGGGCGTGCCCGTCTGCCAATGCTGGTCGTAAGCCATCAGGATGATGCGATCGACGACCTTGGCCAGCCGCTGCAACTGCCACGCCTCGTCCTCGGCGGGGACGGTGACGGCCAGGACGGTGCCCTTGGGCAGATGCGCCTTGATCCGCTGGAGCAGCCGTGGATAGCCCGCCATCGCGCTGGCGGGCAGATTCTCGAAGTCGATGACCAGGCCCGACTGGCGGTTGACCGTCACCGACTGGCCGAGCTGGGTCGCCAGCTTCTCGGAGGCCGCCGGGCTGGCGATCATCCGCGCGATGGTCTGGCCGTCCCATTCGTCGTCGGACAGGTTCTGCACCATCGGCAACAGGCGCGGCGGCTTGGCGGCACGCGACAACAGCGTGGCGAGCTTGGGATCGTTGTTGATCGCCAGCTGTCCCTTCGGACCCGACACGTTCATCAACGACGGCACCAGCCAGTCGATCTGGCCCATATGCGCATGGAGCGAGGCCAGCGCGGAGTCGTTGCCCGGCGTGTAGAAGGCAATGGTCAGCGGCGTATGCCCCTGCGCCACCGACTTGCGCGGCAGCCACTCGCCGCGCCGCCCCTTCAGCTGCGCGGTCGGCTCCAGCGTCATCGCCTGCCGCCGGGCGAAGGGCAGAGGCAGCACGCCCGAATTGGGCACCGCCACCAGGGTCGTGGCAAAGGCGATGGCGGCGACCACCACCGCCAGGATCGTCACCGCGACGGCGCGTCGTGCCCAGGTGCCCCGACGGCCCGTCGGGTCAAAGAAGATCGGGTTGCTCAACGGTGTCGATCCTTGGTCAAATACGCAAACGGCGTGGCGGTCCCACTTACCCCCGACCGCTTAAGCCCGCGTTTCCATCGGACAGCCGATGGCAGATCACGGACATAGAGCGGGTGATCGCAACATTACAGATTTTTCATGACACCCCCGCTTCTCCTTCATCCAATCCGTGACAAGGATTGCCGACGGATATTAGGACACGTCATGGTCGAACTTCTCGCCCGCCTGCGCTCCAGATGGCGCCTTATGCTTGGCGGTGCGCTGGTGCTGCTTGCTGCAATTGCCGCTATCGTTCTCTATTCGGGCAGTTATTTCGACAAGGATCCGTTCACCCGCTTTTCGGCGCAGGGCAGGGTCCAGCCGATCCTCGTGCTGTCGCTGTCGGGCGACATGGGCCTGCGCTACGGTATGGGCGGGGTGATCGCGCGCGCGCTGAGCGCCGACGGGATCGAGGTGATGGGCGTCAACTCGCCGGTGCTGTTCCGCAAGCGCCGCACCGCCGCGCAGGTGAATGCGGTGATCGCCGACCTGATCCGCCGCGCCGAGGCGGAACGCGGCGACCGCAAGCTCGTGCTGCTCGGCCAGTCCTATGGCTCGGACATGCTTCAGACGGGGCTGGCGCACCTGCCCGCCGATCTACGCGCGGCCATTTCGGCGGTCGTGCTGGTGGTTCCGGGCGAGACGGCCTTTTTCCGCTCCGATCCCTCGGGGCTGGCTTATATGGGCAAGCCCGACAGCGTCGCGATCACGACCGCGCGGCAGATCGACTGGGTGCCGATAACCTGCATCTACGGCGTGCGCGAACCGGACAGCCTGTGTCCGCTGTTGAAGCAGCCCAATGTCCGCGTCGTCGCCCTGCCCGGCGGCCATTATCTGGACCATGACGACGCCGCGCTGGTCGCGCATGTTGAGGCCGCGGTGCGCCGCGCCCCCTCCCCCGCCACATGACGGCGGAGGGGTTCGTGGCGATCAGGCGGTGATCGCCTCGATCGGCGTATCGCTGCCCTTGCGCGTCCGCCACACGGCGGCACAGTCCACCGCATAGGGTTTGGCCAGCACCGTCGACACCGTCATGTAGCGCGCGGTGGCGGTATCGCGGGTCAGCGTCAGGTACAGATAGCCCTTGTCGTCCTGATCGCAGAAACGGACGACCTTCGGATTGGCCGCCGCGATCTCGCGTCCGATGCCGGGCATCAGGTCGCCCCAGGACGGGCTGGTGACGGACGTGCCCGCGAACTCCGCCGCGACCAGCTTGCCGTTGGCGTCATACAGGTCGTTGGCCCAGGCGGCATGGCTGTCGCCCGAGACGACGACCGGCCGCGATCCTGCGCGCTGGAACGCGGCATAGAGCCGTTCGCGCGCCGCCGGATACCCGTCCCAGCTGTCGAAATTCAGCGGCAGGCCCGCGCGATACGAAGCCTGCGCCTCGCCCAGTTGCAGTCGCTCGCCTTCGGAAAGGCGGGCGGTCAGCTTCGCATAGCCCTCTGGCCCCATCTGCTTTTCTAGGTCGGGGCCGTCGATCCGCGCCATCACCACCTGATTGCCGATGACCTGCCACGGCGTCCCCGCCTTGACCGAGGCGCTTAGCGTCCGCTCGATCCAGCCGAGCTGCCCCGCCCCCAGCAATTCGCGGTCAGGCCGCGCCCGCTCGGCCATCATCGCGGCATATTCACCGGGTTCGGGCGCCTCACCCCTGGCGCGCACCTGCTTCGAACGGGCGAGCAGCCGCGTTTCCAGCATCACCAGCGTCGCGAGATCGCCGAAATCGAAGCTGCGGTTGATCGCCTCCCATGGCTGGCCGGGCCGGGGATCGCGAATCGGCATCCATTCGAAATAGGCCTGCATCGCCGCCGCCTTGCGCTTGCCCCAGTCGCCCTCGGTCGCGGGCTGGTGATTCTCCGCGCCGCCGATCCAGTCGTCATTGGCGACCTCATGATCGTCCCACACGCAGATGAAGGCGGCGCGGGCATGGGCGGCCTGCATGTCGGGATCGCGCTTCACCTGGGCATGGCGCTGGCGATAATCGGCGAGCGTCACGATTTCGTGCGCAGGCTCGGGCAGGCGGTTCAGCTGATGGCCGGTCTTCGTACCATAACCGTCCGCGCCATATTCATAGATATAGTCGCCCAGATGGACCACCGCGTCGAGCCGCTCGGTCTTCGCAATCGCGTCATAGGCGTTGAACAGGCCGCCCGGATAAAGCTGGCACGACACCACCGCCAGCGCCAGTTCCTCGAGCCGCCCGCGCGGCAGGGTGCGGAAGCGGCCCTCGGGCGAGCGCTGGCCGCCCGCCGTCTCGAACCAGTAGCGATAGTCGCGGCCCGGTTGCAGGCCCGCCACCTCGACCTTGGCGGTAAAGTCGCGGGCGCCGCGCGCCGTGACCCGGCCGGTGTGCAGCCCGACCGCATCGCCGCCGCCGATCGGCGCGACATGCCAGGTCAGGGCGATATCGCCGCCCTGCCCCTCGGGCGGTGTCGCGCGGGTCCACAGGATCGCGCCGACCGGCGACGGATCGCCACTGGCGACCCCATGGTCGAAGCGAACCGCCGGAGCCGCCGCCTGCGCCAGCGTCGTCGGCAGGGCCAGGCTCGCCCCGCTCCCCATCAGCGCGATCGCGCGGCGTCGGTTCATCATCGTCATCGTGTCGGTCCTTTCGGCCCGGACGGCTAGGCCCGCCACGCGACAGCGCGATGGCGGAGCCGTGACGGTTTGGCGACAGCCCCCATTGTCATCGAAATGCAACATGGTGGACACCGACTGGTAATCCCCTATCCGTAAGGGACGCCGCAAACGGGGTAATATCGGGGGCATCATGAATTCGACGATCGGCCGCGCCACCATGGCCGTGCTGCTGGCTGGCCTGTCGCAGGCCGCGTTCATCCAGTCGGCGGCGGCGCAGGCGATGATCCAGCCGCAGGACGATGCGGCGGAAAATGCCGATGTCATCGTGACCGCCCAGAAGCGCGAGCAGAGGATCACCGACGTACCCGTCACCGTCACCGCCGTTACCGGCGCGCGCATGGCCGATCTGGGCGTCAACTCGCTGTCCGAGGTCGCGCAATATATCCCCGGCCTTCAGATCCAGGAGCAGAGCCCGAACAGCCCCGGCTTCGTGATCCGAGGCATCACGTCGGACTCCGGCTCGGCCCAGCAGGGCGCGCGCGTCACTGTTTATTACAATGGCGTCGACATCAGCCGGAAGCAGGGCGCTTATCAGGACCTGTACGATATCGAGCGGATCGAGGTGGTGAAGGGGCCGCAGGCGACGCTGTTCGGCACCGCCGCCGCGGTCGGCGCGATCAACATCGTCTCCGCCAAGCCCCGCGCCGGGACCGAGGGCGGCATCCTGGCCTCCTACGGCAATTTCGACCGGACGCAGGTGTCGGGTTATCTGAACGCGGGCAACGACACGCTCGCCGGGCGGATCGCCTTCGCGTATAAATATCGCGACGGCTATGTCCGCAACATCGCGGGCGATCCGAACGTCCCCAATCAGAATCAAGGCCGCGTCGATCAGGACGATCTGAACGGTCAGGACCAGCGCGGGGTTCGCGGGTCGCTGCGCTGGACGCCCAATTCGTCCCTCACCGCCGATCTGGTCCTCACCTATGACGGACAGCGCAATCCGGGCACCGCATTCAAGAGCCGCGTCTTCGCCCCCACCGGCGGCCAGACCGGCGACTATGGCTATGCCGAGCTGTCCGGCTCGCCCTTCTCGGCCGAGGTGCTGGGCAAGCGCAAGCTGGGGCTGACCCGCAACGTCTATGACGCGAACCTGACGGTCGCGGTCGATGTCGCGCCGGGCATCACCTTCACCACGGTCAATGGCTATCGCCGGTTCGACGCGCTGGAAATCTTCGACGCGGATGGCGGCCCCGCCTGGTATCTGGAGTTCGCCGAGGATGCCAAGGGCGAGCAGTGGAGCCATGAAGGCCGCTTCTCCTTCGACGGCGCGCATTATCGCGCGTCCTTCGGCTGGAACGCCTTCTTCGAGAACGGGCAGCAGCGTGTGCCCTTCTCGACCGAGGAAGGGACCTATCTGGCCTGCTCGGTGGCCCGCGACTTCGCGCCGATCCGCCAGCTGCTGAATTCGGCGGGCGTGCCGACCGGCACGGCCTGCGTCGCGCCCAACGGCACCATACCGGGCGCGAGGGCCACCGCCATCCTGTCGCGCGGTACGGCGACCGTCGTCCCCTACAGCGCCAGTTTCGCCAATTACGGCAATACCGACACCTATTCGGTCTTTGCCGACGCCACCTGGATCCCGGTAACCGCGCTGGAGCTGACGGCGGGCGCCCGCATCCTGATCGAGGATCGCCAGTCGGGCTATAGCTCTGTCATGCCCGACAGCCGGTTACTGGCGGGTGCGGGTATCTTCACCAGCCTGCTCGCCGCCGCCAATACCAAGGGGCAGGAATTCACCGCAGAGCGCAGCTATGCCGCGATCCTGCCGCGCTTCAATGCGCTCTATCGGCTGAGCGACGACGTGAACGTCTATGCGACGATCAGCAAGGGCCGCCGCTCGCCGGTGGTGCAGCTCGACGCGCAGCGCATCGTCCCGCTGAGCGTCGCCAATTCGGGCGCGATCCCGCGGCTTCAGATCATTCCGGCCGAAAATGTCTGGAATTACGAGGGCGGTATCAAGGGGCGGGTCGGTCCCTTTTCGGGTGCGGCTTCCGTCTTCTATCAGCGTTACAAGGGCTTTCAGGTCACGGTGTTCGAGAACGGCCTGACCGTGACGCGCAGTGCCGGGTCGGCCAACAATCTGGGCGTCGAGCTGGAGGGTAATGTCGCGCTCCATCGCTGGCTCAGCCTGTTCGGCACCTTCGCCTATATCGATGGCGGGATCGGCAATGCCCCTTCGAACGGCGTGTTCGCGGGCAACCGCTTCCGCCTGCAACCCGACACCTCGGCATCCGGCGGCGCCAATGTCCGTATTCCGATCGGTTCGTCGGCGACCTTCTATGCGACCCCGAGTGCCACCTATCGCTCGAAAGTGTATTTCGAGCTGCCCAATAGCGAAGCCATCTCGCAAGGCGGTTATACGCTGGTCAATCTGCGCGCGGGCGTCGAGTTCGGCGATCACGGCCGTTTCCATGTCGGTGCCTTCGCGCGCAACCTGACCAACAAGCGCTATCTGATCGACGCGGGCAATACCGGCGGCACGTTCGACGCCCCGACCTATATAGCGGGCGAGCCGCGCTTCTACGGCGTGGAGCTGGGCGCGCGTTTCTGATCCCGAACGCCTTGGTTATCGGCACTTAACCGCTTCCTAACCCCGGCCCGCTACAGGCGGTGCATGGGGCCATGGGTTGGGAAGCGGATGTCGTGCTGCGCTGGTTGATGTTGATGGCGAGCCTGGCGATCGCCACCTCCTGCACCCCCGCCCTTCACGCACCGGCACATCTGACGCTGGATGTGCCGCCGCCAACCGCGCGGACGCTGCTGCGCCAGCTCGCGCTGGACGTGCCCGACACCGACCTGCCCGAGGCGATCAGCGGCAATACCCCCATCGAAATGGCCGCCGCCCCCGCCTTCAGCGGCATTGCCCGCACCGCGACCGACGCCGCACGCGCCGCCGAGTGCCTGACCGCCGCCATCTATTACGAGGCCCGCTCCGAGCCGGTCGAGGGCCAGCGTGCCGTCGCCCAGGTGGTGCTCAACCGCGTCCGCGACCGCGCTTTCCCCAAGAGCATCTGCGGCGTCGTTTATCAGGGATCGGGACGCTCGACCGGCTGCCAGTTCAGCTTCACCTGCGACGGATCGATGCTGCAACCCCGCGACCCCACCGCCTGGAACCGCGCCGCCGCCGTCGCGCAAGCCGCGCTGGCCGGGTTTGTCTATGCACCGGTCGGGGCGGCGACCTTCTACCATGCCAATTACGTGCTGCCCTGGTGGGCTTCCAGCCTCAGCCGGATCGGCTCGGTGGGCACGCATATCTTCTATCGCTGGCGCGGGGCGCTGGAGCGCGACCTGTCTTTCCGCCAGGATTATGCGGGGGTGGAGCCGAACATTCCCGTCCCCGCCCCCGTCCTGACTCCCCCCGCCGCGCCGATGGCCGAGGCGATGCACGGCGTCATCATACATCGCGGCGAGCAGCGGGCGGACGCGACGGGGGTGGGGCCCGATGCGAAGCCGACACCCGTGTCGACGGCGGGTGTGCGTATCCACCGCAACGGCTTTGCCCATGGCGGCGGAGATGCCCCCTCGGGCGTGATCGTCGGTGAGGAAAGCGATCCGGGCTGATCGGGTCCGTTAGAACCTCACACACCATCCCGGCGAAAGCCGGGATCCAGTTGGGTCAACGGCAGTAAGTCTTGCTGGACCAGCTCGTAACTGGACCCCGGCCTTTGCCGAGGTGGCGGGGGAAGGAAGAAGAGGCCACCCTTCCCGCTCGAAAGCGATCACCCGATCGCGTCGATCCATTCGGGCAAGTCGCCCAGCCGCTCCAGCTGGCGGAAGCGCGGGTGATCGACCGGCGTTTCGCCCGCCTCATGGCTCCACGCCAGCGGCTGCGGGATATAGGCGGCCCAAGCCCCTGCCTTCAGCGCGGGCAGTATGTCCGAGCGCATCGAATCCCCCGCCATCACCGCCGCCTCGGGGGCGACGCCGTGGCGCTCGAAGATGCGGGCGAAGGTATCGGGCGTCTTGTCGCTGACGATCGCCACGTCATCGAAATGCGACCCCAGCCCCGACGCGGCCAGCTTCGCCTCCTGGTGCAGCAGGTCGCCCTTCGTCACGAGCACCAGCCTGCCCCGCTCGCGCAAAGCCTCGATCGTGTCGGCGATGCCGTCGAGCAGCTCGACCGGATGCGCCAGCAGCTGCCGCCCCGCCTCCAGCACCCGCGCGATCAGGTCGGTGGGCAGGGTCGGCCCCGCCAATTCCACCGCCGTCTCGATCATCGACAGGGTGAAGCCCTTGGCGCCGTAGCCGTATAGCCGCAGGTTGCGCGCCTCGCACGCCTCCAAAGTGGCCCGCGCCACCCGCGCCTCGGCAAAGGGGGCGAGCAAGCCGACCAGGGCTTCCTCGGTCGCCGCGAAATGGCGCATATTGTGCCAGAGCGTGTCATCCGCATCGAGGCAGATCAGCGCGATGGTCATGCAGTGTCTCCCATTTGGCGGCGGCGTTTCCATCACAGCTCGCGGATGAGGCGCAAGCCCAAACGTGGCCGAAACCGCTCCGCTCGCGCCTTTTCGGCGCCGACACCGCCCTGCACTCCCAGCTTGCCGAAGCTACGGTGGACCTGGGGCATCAGTAGCCAATAGGCGCCCTGCCCATTCTGCCGGTTCAGCTCCAGGCCCAGCACCGTGTCGGGGTTCACGTCGTAAAAGGTCGAATGGTTGATGATCGTCCCCGTCTCGTTGCCCTCGCGCAAGGTAACGTCGCCGACGCCGAGCATCGTCATCGTGCTCCACCGCTCGCCGAAACGGTTGCCGAGCAGCCATAACAGGGTGGAGGTCCAGCCGCCCTCCTCCCGGTCGTGCAGGCCCAGATACTGGACGCCGTGCACGCTGCGCCCGCCCCGGAAGGTGCCCAGCCGCTTCTGAAGGCCCATCTTGTACTGGACGACGCGGGCATTGATGAGCGGCAGTTCCAGCTCGACGGCAAAACCGCCCGCCACCGCGATCTCGACCTCGGGTGCCCATTCCAGCTCACCGCGCGGGCCGGTCAGGTCGCGCTGCGCCAGTGTGTTGACCTCGATCTCCCCCGCCTTGGCGGTCAGCGGCCGGATCATGTCGAAGACCATCGGCTCCGGGATGTCGGGGCCGGACTGGGCGGCGGCCGGAGCACCGAAGAGCAGAAGCCCCAAGGTGGAAAAGGCCAGTCGGCTGGTCATGAACATCGTGAAACTCCCAGGCATTGCGCAGTACCGCGGTGCCGGAGAGCCATCGCCGCCGGGCGTGTCAGGGCGCGTGGGGTTCGTACCGCCGCGCACCCGCGCCCATCGCCGCCTGAATCCCCATGACCAGCGCATCCACCGTGAAGGGCTTGGTCAGCAATTGCATACCCGGCGACAGATGCCCGCTGTTCAGCACCGCATTCTCCGCATAGCCCGTGACGAACATGACATTCAATTCATGTCGTAATTCGCGTGCCGCCTCGGCCAGCTGCCGCCCGTTCATGCCACCGGGCAAGCCGACATCGGTGACGAGCAGATCGATGCGCTCGTCCGATCGCAGCACGGCCAGCCCCTCGACGCTGTCGACCGCCTCGATCACCCGATACCCCATGTCGCGAAGGACATCGGCGATCATCATCCGCACCGTCGCCTCGTCATCGACGACCAGCACCGTCTCGCCCGCCCCCGACGCACTGGTCGGGACGCCCGTGGCATTCTCGCCGTCCTGCTCGGCCGGGCCGTGATGACGCGGCAGATAGAGGAACACCGTCGTCCCCTCGCCCGGTGCGGAGCGGATGCGCACCTGCCCGCCCGATTGCTGGGCAAAGCCATAGATCATGCTCAGCCCCAGCCCGGTCCCCTGGCCCAGTGGCTTGGTGGTGAAGAAGGGGTCGAACGCCTTTTCCATCACGTCCGGGGTCATGCCGGTGCCGGTATCGGTGACGCACAGCGCCAAATACTCGCCGTCCGGTATGTCGGCGAAGCGGGCATTGTCCTCGTTCAGACGGCGATTGACCATCTCGATCGTGATCCGCCCGCCGCCCGGCATCGCGTCGCGCGCGTTGATGCACAGGTTCAGCAGCGCATTCTCCAGCTGCGGCGCGTCGACCAGCACGGTCCACAGATCGGCCGCGCCATGCGTCTCCAGCGCGATGCCCGGCCCGACGGTACGGCGGATGAGATCGGCCATCCCCGCGACCAGCGCGGCGATATCGGTCGGCTTGGGCGCCAGCGTCTGCCGCCGCGAAAAGGCGAGCAGCCGGTGGGTCAGCGCCGCCGCGCGCCGCGTCGCCCCCTGCGCCGCGTCCATATAGCGGTCGAGATCGTTCACCCGCCCCTGCGAGAGCCGCAGCGCCATCAGCTCCAGCGACCCCGAAATCCCGGCGAGCAGATTGTTGAAATCATGTGCCAGCCCGCCGGTCAGCTGACCCACCGCCTCCATCTTCTGGCTCTGGCGCAGGGCCTCCTCAGCACGCATCAGTTCGGCGGTGCGGTCGGCGACACGCTGCTCCAGCTGGTCGGTCAGCGCACGCAGTTCGGCGATGGCGGTGTCGCGTTCGACCTCCAGCGCACGACGGGCGCCGACATCGATCAACACGCCGGGAAACTGGCTGGGCGTACCATCGGGGGCATGATCGACCCGGCCAATGGCCTCCAGCCAGTGGTAATGATCGTCATGGCGTCGAACGCGATATTGGTGGGCATAGGGACCGCCCCGCGCAATGGCCTCCTGCACCGCCTCCGAAAGCCCCGCCCGGTCGTCGGGATGGACCAGCTCGACCACCTTCTCGACTTCCAATCCCTCATGGCCGAGCGCGGGATCGATTCCGAAATGCCGCGCGAACGGCTCGTCGCAGGTGAAGCGATTGGACCGCAGATCCCAGAACCAGGTGCCGATGATCGCACCGGCCTCCTGGGCCAGTTGCACCCGTTCGGCGTTCAGCCGTGCCCGCGCCTCGCTTTCGCGGAGCTGCTGCTCCGTGAAGATCCGATCGGTGATGTCGAAGCTGACGCCGGGAAAGCGCACGCAGCGGCCGCTCTCATCGGCGATACAGCGGCCCCGCGCCGATACCCAATGGATCGTGCCACCCGGCTGGACCAGCCGATATTCTGAGACGAAGCGCCCCGCCGTCTCGCCACCGCCGCTCTTCGCCTCCAGTCCGGCCATCGCCTCCATGACCTCGCGCTGGACCCTGTCGCGGTCCTCGGGGTGGATGCCCTTGAAGAACTCCGCGATCGGCAGGCCCGTCTCGGCTGCGGCCGGATCAACCCCGTACATCGTCGCGAAACGTGGGTCGGAACGGATCGAATCGTTCACCACGTCCCAGTCCCACATACCCACATGCGCACCCGAACTCAGCGCCAGCTCCAGCCGCTCGTCCGCCTCGCGCTGGCGCCGCTCGGCCAGGACGCGCGCCGTCGTCTCACCGGTGACGCAGACCATGCCTGCGATCGTGCCGCGGTCGTCGAAGACCGGCGAGTAGGAAAAGGTCCAGAAGCTCTCCTCCGGTCGCCCCTCGCGCGCCAGATCGAGCCGCATGTCGGTCATCTGCGCGACCTGTCCTGACAATGCCTTGTCGACCAGCGGCGCGATGTCGTCCCAGATGCTGCCCCACAGCACGCGGAAGGGCGTGCCCATGGCAGTGTCGGCGCGATAGCCCAGGATCGGGCGATAGGCGTCATTGTAGAAGGAGATGAGATCCGGCCCCCAGACCAGATACATCGGCACCGGACAGGCCAGCATCGTCGCGATCTGCGCCTTGAGCGCCGCGGGCCATGCTTCTGGGCGGCCCAGGCTGGTCGCCGCCCAATCGAACGCGATCATCTCGTCCACGACCCGACCCGATACACCGTCGAGAAAAGCAAAGGCGGGAGAATGCACCATGATGCGACCCTGCATCAGAGCGCGGCCCGGCGCCAGCGTCGGTTGGCGGTCCCTCTGGCGCCCCTCAATCTGGATCAGGAAATTGGCTCGGACACGGGATCGGGCCATTTTGTCCATGGGCTGATCTGTCCGAGTGACAGGGCCGATCGGCTCGACTACCGCCTCGCCCCGTGACGGCGATCCGCAGCCTGTTCGCGCAACGCCATCTGGCCGTGCTCCTCTGCGCGGCGGCGCTGCTGTTGAAGCTGCTGATCCCGGCGGGGTACATGATCGGGCAGGTCGAGGGGCAGGCGGCGATCATCCTGTGCCCAGGCAGCGCGCCCGTACCGGACACGGCCCCGATGGCACATGGCGGGGCCATGGCGATGGGCCATGCCACCATGGCGCACGACCGGGGCGGACATGGCCAAGGCCATTCCGACAAGGATCACGGCCGCGACATGCCCTGCGCCTTTGCCGGGCTGACCGCGCCCGGTCTGGCGGCGACCGATCCGATCCAGCTCGTCCTGCTCGTCATCTTCGTCATGAGCGTCGGTCGGGCCATGCCGGTCCTGCCCCGACCCGCCGCCGCGCTTTATCTGCGGCCACCCTTGCGAGGACCGCCCGCGCTTTCCTGACCCGTCTCATCCGGCATCGCTACCCTTGGGCGGCGGTGCCTTCATGATGTTCGCCCCCGTTCCGGCGGGGGTCGGTCGAAAGCCTGTTCATGCCTTTATTCCTTCCGATGCCGGACAATCTGTCCGCCCAGACGGCGCCACCCGCGTCGCCTACCATCGTCGTCACCGCCGAACGCTCGCTCGACACGAGTGCCGGGGCGGCCAGCCGCCTGCCCCTGTCGATCCGTGAAACCCCCGCCAGTATCGAAGTCCTGACCCAGGACGAACTCCAGAGGCGCGGCGTCCGCACGGCGCGCGAGGCGTTCGACCAGGTGGTCGGTGCGATTTCGGGCAATGTGCCGGGCAATCCGGCGGTCGTCGCGATGCGCGGCTTTTCGGGCAACACCGTCTCCATCCTGCAGGACGGGGTGCGGATCGCTGCCTCCACCATCACCCAGCGCGACAGCAATATCTGGCATTACGACCGGATCGAGGTGCTGAAAGGCCCCGCCTCCGTCCTCTATGGCGAAGGCGCGCTGGCGGGCGTCATCAACAAGGTCACGCGCAAGCCGGTGCTCGGCGAGCGCACGCTCGACCTGATGCTCTCGGGCGGCAGTTTCGACACGGTGTTTGCGGGCGGCGGCGTCAACTTGCCCGTGTCGCCCACCATCGCGGTGCGGGCAGACGCCAGTTACCAGCGATCCGACAGCCTGTACGATGTCGATCATAATGCCAGCGTGTCGACCGGGCTGACCGCCAGCGCGCTCTTTCTTCCGAGCGATCGCCTGTCGCTGCTGGTCGCGATCGATCATTTCGAGGATCGCTATGACGCGACCTATCAGGGCCTGCCGCTGATCCCCGCCCGCTATGCGCTTGACCCCAGCGATGCGGTGCGCAGCAGCGCCGGGCTGGTCGCCGACCGCAGCCTGCGGCAGCGCAACTACAACCCGCAGGGCGCATGGTCGGGCGCGAACGAGACGACGGTTCGCTCAAGGCTCGACTGGACGATCGGCGACGGCTGTACCGCCACGCTGGACCTGACCGGCTATACCGCCGACCGTGCCTTCCTGCTCGCCGATACGCAGAGCTTCGTCGCACCGAACGCCCGTTTTCCGGGTGGCAGCATCCGGCAAAGCTATCAGGATTTCCGCCACGACCATCATTTCTGGAATGTGCGTGGGGTCATCGGACGCGACGGACGGATCGCAGGGTTGCGCCACCGTTTCAGCCTGGGTGCCGAGTATAACGCGACGGACTTCACCAGCCTTCGGCAGCAGGCCCCGCTCGGCATCCTGCCCGATGTCGATCTGAGCAACCCCGCGCTGATCGTCGCGCCGACCTCGCCGAGCGTCTTTACGAGCGGCAATGTGACCTTCCGCTCGCGGCTGAAACAGGCAGCACTCTTTGCCGAGGATGCGGTCAACCTGACCGCGCGCTGGTTGCTCGTCGGCGGGGTGCGCTGGGACCATATCGCGCTCGACCGGGCGACGATCCAGAATGTCGGAGGCGCGACCGACCGCCATGCGCCGCGCTTCGATCCGGTGTCGTGGCGCGCGGGCACGACCTGGGACGCGGTGCGGGGTGTGACGCTCTATGCGCAATACACTACCGCCGTCTCGCCGGTGTCGACCATCCTGCTCGCCTCGATCGCCAATAGCCGCTTTCGACTGACCAAGGGCCATGCGGTCGAGGCGGGGTTCAAAGCAAGCGGCTGGGGCAACCGCGCGACGCTGACCGGCGCGGTCTATCGCATCGTCCAGTCGGACATCCTGACCCGCGACCCGACCAACCCGGCGTTGAGCGTTCAGGGCGGGCGGCAATCCTCGCGCGGGATCGAGCTCACCGGCGAGCTTCGCCCCTCGCCCCCGTTGCGGCTGACGGTGGGCGCATCCTGGACCGATGCGCGCTATGACCAGCTGTCGGAACTGGTCGGCGGCGTGCGGGTCGACCGTAGCGGCAACCGGCCGATCAACGTGCCGGACACGACGCTGTTCGCCTCCGCTTTCTATACGCTGCCGCACGACGTCACCTTGGGCGGTATCCTGCGACAGGCGGGCGGCTTCTATACCGACACGGCGAACAGTATCCATGTCGCGGGTCACACGCTGCTCGATGCCAGCCTGTCGGTGCCGGTCGGTCCGCACACCAGCGTGACGCTGCGCGGACGCAACCTGACCAACCGCTTCTACGGTGAGTATTCGGGCTACCCAAGCACCAACGTCTATATCGGCGCGCCGCGATCCTTCGACATCGCGCTGACGGCCCGGTTGTGAGGAACATGCCGATGACACCCGCTTCCCGCCACGCCGCCTTTCACCGGACCATCTGGCGCTGGCATTTCTGGGCCGGGCTGCTGATCGCGCCGATCCTGCTGATGCTCAGCCTGACCGGCGCCATCTATCTGTTTAACGACGAGCTGAACGACGCGATCTATCCAGAGCTGCGTTTCGTCGCTCCGCACCGCACCGATGTGCCGATGTCGCTTATGATCGAGGCCGCTCTTGCTGCCTATCCGGGCAGTGCGTCGCGCGTCGACATGCCGCAGACCAACGACCGCTCGGCAGTGGTCTTCGTCCAGCCGAACGAAGGACCGCCACGCCGCGTCTCGGTCGATCCCGGCACGGGACGGGTGCTGGGCAGCGTGGACTATGACCGCACGCTGGTCGGCTGGGCGGATGCCATGCACCGTTCCATATTGATGGGGGTGTTCGGCGAGCGGCTGGTCGAGCTGGCCGTCAGCTGGGCGCTGGTCCTGCTCGTCACCGGCGTCATCCTGTGGTGGCCGCGCGGGCGGTTCACGGCGGCGGGGACGCTCTGGCCGCGATGGCGGGGGCGCGGGCGACGCTTCTGGCGCGATCTGCACGGGCCGGTCGGCGTGTGGAGCATCGCGCTGATCGGCTTCCTGATCGTCACCGGCCTGCCCTGGGCGGGGGTCAGCGGGCCGCTGATCCACCGGGTCGGGGCGGCGCTGGGCATCGGTTATCCACCTTCCTTCCGGCAGTACAACATACCCCATAGCGTGCCGATGAAGACCGCCTTGGGGGATGCGCCCTGGACGCTGGAGGATGCTCCCATGCCCCGTTCGGCGATGGCCGCCATGGGCGGCGAACATGCCGATCACGGCCCGGAGATGCCCGGCGCCACCCACGACCCCGCCGTCATTGGCGGCACCGACCGGGTGACGGCGATCCTGCACGCGCATGGCTGGTCGGGCAGCTACCGCCTGTTCCTGCCCAAGGGCGCGGATGGAGTCTATACCGTCTTCACCTATCCCGACCGGCCGGTGGGGCAGAAGACGCTCTATATCGACCGCTACAGCTTCAGGCCCATCGGGCCGGAGGTGCGCTATGCCGATTATGGCATCGTCGGCCGCGCGGTGGAATCGGGTGTCCAGCTTCACATGGGCAATTATTTCGGCCGCGCGAACCAGTTGCTGATGCTGATCCCCTGCATCGCCATCTGGGTCCTGACGATCAGCGGCGTGGCGATGTGGTGGAAACGTCGCCCGGCCGGGCGGGTCGGCGCGCCGCCTGCGCTGTCGGGCGCGCGGGTCGGCGGGCTGCTTCTATCGCTGGTGGTGGCGGGGATCGCCCTGCCGCTGTTCGGCGCGTCGCTGGTCGTCATCGGCCTGCTCGACCGGGCCTTGCTCTGGAGCCGCCGCCGTCTCGCGATTGAACAGGCTTGAACGAAAGCCGTTATCCCACCGACCTTCGCAAAGGGATGACGGCCATGAAGAACAAAGGATTATCGCCATTGGTGGCGGGCGGTATCGCGACGGGTGTGCTCGGGCTGAGCGCGCTGATCGGGCGGCGTAACGCCCCCGATCCGTCGCACCCGCGCATCCGCCGCTGGTATGCGCGGCTCGACAAGCCGGGCTTCACCCCGCCCGACACGGTGTTCGGTGCGGTCTGGCCCGTGCTGGAGACCCTGGCGGCGGTCGGCGGCTATCGCCTGCTGCGCGCGGCCCCCTCGCCCGCGCGCAATACGTCGGTCGCACTGTGGCTGGGCAACAGCGCGATGATCGGCGGCTGGACCGAGCTGTTTTTCCGCGAACGGCGCACCGGCGCCAGCACCGCCGCCGCCGGAGCGATGGCGCTTAGTACCACCGCGCTCGCCGCCACCGCCTGGAAAGTCGATAGCCCCGCTTCGGTCAGCGTGATGCCGCTGGCGGCGTGGCTGGGCTTTGCGACCCTGCTGGCGGGGGAAGTGTGGCGTCGCAACGACAATCGATAGCAGAAACGCCCCAAACATGAACTTTAGATGAAGCCGGCATGAACTATTCCGCCTAGGAAACGTTCGGAGGCGATGCGGGGGAAAAGCAGCGCCATCTCGATTCTGACAGCCGGTTTCCTGGCGGGATGCAACACGCATCAATCCACGCTGGCGCCGTTCGGGGCGGATGCGGCCGATATTCGGCATCTTTTCATCATCATGCTAGTCGGCGCGGTGCTGATCGCGGGCGGTGTCGCGCTGCTGATGCGCCATGCCGTCCGAGCGCCTGAGGGATCGATCGACCATCGCAAGGGGATGCGGATCGTCCTGTGGCTGGGCGGTATCATCCCGACCGTCGTGCTGCTCGGCCTGCTCGCCTATTCGCTGCCCTATATGCGTCCTCGCCCGGCCTCGCCCGCCGACCTGACCATCGCGGTCGATGGCGAGCAATTCTGGTGGCGCGTCGCCTATGCGCCGCCGGGCCGAGCGCCCGTGCTGAGCGCCAATGAAATCCGCATCCCCACCGGCCGCACCGTCGCCTTTCGCCTGAGCGGCGGCGATGTGGTGCACAGCTTCTGGATACCGGGGCTGGCGGGCAAGATGGACATGATCCCCGGCCGCATCAACAGCCTGGTCGTGCGCGCCGACAAGTCCGGCCGCTATCGCGGGCAATGCGCCGAATTTTGCGGGCTGTCCCATGCGCTGATGGCGTTCGACGTCATCGCCATGCCGCCCGCCGCCTTCGACGCGTGGCTGGCCGAGCAGGCCCGTCCCGCCCGGCCGGGCGACGATGCCGGGGCACGCCTGTTCGCCGCGAACGGATGCGGCGGCTGCCATGGCATTGGGGGTGTCAACGCGCCCAGCCGGATCGGCCCCGACCTGACCCATTTCGGATCGCGCCGGACGCTGGCGGCGGGCATCCTGCCGATCACGGAGGCGAACGTCGCCGCCTTCATCCGCCACCCCGAAAAGACCAAGCCCGGCGTCCGAATGCCGTCCTTCCCCCAATTGTCGGATGATGAGGCGATCGCCCTCGCCCGCTATCTTCAGGGCCTGAAATGAGCCTCCACGCACAGGACGATCCCCAGCTTCGCGCCGCCCAGGAAGAGCGGCTGCGCGCGGTGTGGAAACCACCCAGCGGCCTGTTCCTGCGTTGGACCGACACCAACAATAACCGGGTCGGCGTCTGGTACACGCTGACCGCGTTCGGCTTCATGCTGTTCGCGGGCGTGCTGGCGCTGATCATGCGCACCCAGCTGGCGGTGCCCGACAACGATCTCGTCTCGGCGAATACCTTCAACCAGCTGTTCACGCTGCACGGCTCGATGATGATGTTCCTGTTCGCCGTCCCGATGTTCGAGGCGGTGTCGATCATCCTCCTGCCCCAGCTGCTCGGCGCGCGCGACCTGCCCTTTCCGCGCCTGTCGGCCTTTGGTTACTGGAGCTTCCTGATCGGCGGCGTGTTCGTCGGCGGCTCGATCTTCTTCAACGCCGCGCCGGATGGCGGCTGGTTCATGTATCCGCCGCTGACCACCCGAACCGACCTGTCGGGACTGGGCGCGGATATCTGGATGCTGGGCCTTTCCTTCATCGAGGTGTCGTCGGTGGCCGCCGCCGTCGAGCTGATCGTCGGCGTGCTGAAATGCCGCCCGCCCGGCATGCGGCTGAACCTGATGCCGCTCTATGCCTGGTATATCCTGGTCGTGGCGGTGATGATCCTGTTCGCTTTCCCGCCGCTGATCGCGGGCGACCTGTTGTTCGAGATGGAGCGGCTGCTCAACTGGCCGTTCTTCGACGCGGCGCGGGGCGGCGATCCGCTGCTGTGGCAGCACCTGTTCTGGATCTTCGGCCACCCGGAAGTCTATATCGTCTTCCTGCCCTCCATCGCGCTGTTCGCGATGATGATCCCGACCTTCGCGCAGCGCCACCTGCTCGGCTATCCGTGGATCGTGCTGGCCGCCGTCGGTACCGCCTTCCTGTCGTTCGGCCTGTGGGTGCACCACATGTTCGCGACCGGCCTGCCGAAGATCAGCCTGGCCTTTTTCTCCGCCGCCTCCGAAGCCGTCGCCATCCCGACCGGCGTTCAGATCTTCGCCTTCATCGCCACGCTCTGGGCGGGCAAGGTGAAGTGGTCGACGCCGCTCCTTTATGCGAGCGGAAGCCTGGCCGTGTTCGTCATCGGCGGGCTGACCGGGGTGATGGTGGCGGTGGCCCCCTTCGACTGGCAGGCCCACGATACCTATTTCATCGTTGCGCACCTGCACTACGTGCTGATCGGTGGCACGCTGCTGCCGCTGTTCGGCGGCCTTTATTATTACTGGCCGCTGATCACCGGCAAGAAACTGTCCGACCGGCTGGGGCGCATCGCCTTCTGGATCATGTTCGTCGGCATCAACCTGACCTTCTTCCCGATGCATCTTTCGGGGCTGGAGGGGATGCCGCGTCGCGTCTTCACCTATCCGGAAGAACTGGGCATCGGCTGGCTCAACCTCGCCTCGACCGCCGGTTCCTATATGTTCGCGGCCGGGGTCGCAGTGCTGGTCGTCGACCTGATGCTCTCGCCGACGCGGCCCAAGTCGCCGCGCAATCCGTGGAACGCGGGCACGCTGGAATGGCTGGCGCACCCGGATGACGAGGATTGGGGCATCCGCTCGGTGCCCTTGGTCGAGAGCCGCTATCCGATCTGGGACCAGAAGAACTTCGTCGCCAAGGTCGATGAAGGCCGCTTCTTCCTGCCCGATGCCGAGGAAGGCCGCCGCGAGACGATCATCACCTCGGTCCTCGACGCCAAGCCCGTCTCGGTGATCCGGTTGGGCACGCCCAGCGTCAAGCCGATGCTGACCGCCGTCGCGCTGGGCAGCGTGTTCATCCTGACCACCTATCACCTCTATCTGGTCGCGGCGCTGGGCGGCGTGGTGACGCTGGGCTGCATCTTGTGGTGGCTGTGGGACACCGCCGAAATTCCGGAAAAGCCCGAAAAGCCGATTGGCCACGGCATGAAGCTGCCGCTCTATATCTCCGGCCCCGCCGCGCCCGGCTGGTGGGCGATGTTCATTACCATGATGGCCGACGCCACCGCCTTTTCGGGGCTGGTCTTCGGCTATTATTTCTATTGGACGATCCATCCCGATTTCGGCGCGGGGTTCGACGGGCCGGGTAGCGGCGGGCCGCTGATGGCACTGGCCCTGTCGCTGGCGAGTTGGGCTGCAACGCTGAGCGCACGCGAGCTTCATGGCTGGGGTTCGGTGAATGCCGCGCGCGGGATGCTGGTCGCGGGCGCCGTCACCGCGATCGCGAGCCTGTTTGCGGGCCTGCGCTGCCTGGAAGGTCTGGACCCGGAGGCTAATGTCTATCCGGCCATCGTCTGGGTGCTGGTCGTCTGGACCGTCGTCCATGCCGCCGTCGCCGCGATCATGCAGCTCTATACGCTGGCGCGCAGCATCGCGAGCAAGATGACGCCGACGCATGACGCGGACGTCCGCAACATCACCGTCTACATGCATTTCTTCGCGCTGACCGCGATCGTCACCTATCTGACCATCGGCCTGTTTCCGGAGACGGGGTTATGAAGCGCTGGCTGAAGCGCGCGCATCGCCTGCGCGTCACCCTCTGGACGCTGATCGTGCCGCCGACGACCTGGGCGGTGCATTTCCTCTTCTCCTATCTCTGGGTCGCGATCAGTTGCGAGCGGATCGGCGTGTGGGCGCTGTTCCCCACCGCCTTTGCGATCGGGACGGTCGTCGCGCTGATCGTCATCCTCGCCTCGGGGCTGATCGCGTGGCAGCAGTCGCGCACGCCGGGCGACCCGCCGCCGCATAACGAGGGCACCGACATCGATCGGCTGCGCTTCCTGGCCTATTCGACGATGTTGCTGGCGGCCTTGAGCTTCGTTGCGGTGATCTTCACCGCGATGCCGGTCCTCATGCTGGGCGATTGCCGGTGAAGCGCAGCTGGTTGATGCTGGGGCTGGCGCTGTTGTCGGTCGGCTGGGCGTTCAGCAGCTGGGGCATGACCGGGCATATGGTCGCGCATATGATTGCGGTCGCGGTCGCCGCACCGCCGATCGCGCTGGGGCTTCAGGGCGCGCGTTTCGATCCGGCGGTCCGCCTACCCCGGCTCGCCACCCCGCTGACCGCCGCGCTGGTCGAGGCAGTGGTGGTCTGGGGCTGGCACGTCCCGGCGCTGCGGCGGCTGGCCGACCATGGGCTACCCTGGCTGATCACCGAGCAGGCGAGTTTCCTGGCGGTCGGCCTGTTGCTCTGGGCCGCCGTGCTCGCGCCGCGGCACCGGGCCGCCGGCGTTGCCGCTTTGCTCGTGACGTCGATGCACATGACCCTGCTCGGCGCGCTGATCGGCCTCGCCCCGCGCCCGCTCTACAGCCACCACGATATGGGGGCGCTGGCAGATCAGCAAATGGCGGGAGTCGTCATGCTGCTCGTCGGCGGTATCGCCTATCTGTGCGGCGGGCTGGCGATGCTGGCGCACCTGCTCCAGGCCAAAGAGGAGGCGCACGCATGACGATCCGCATCACCTGGAAGCGGGCTATTGCGGCCCTACTCGGTCTGGCACTGCTCGGCATGGGCCTCGCCTGGTCGGGCGTCATCAACCTGGCCGCCTCCAGCGGGCATTGGGCGATCACCGACTGGTTCCTCCACTGGGCGATGCGCAATTCGGTGCGCACCCATGCCGCCTTCACCGCGCCGAAGGACCCCGCCGACGCAAGCGGGCTGGTGAGCGCGGCCGGGCATTTCGCCAATAGCTGTGCGGTCTGTCACGGAGCACCGGGCCAGAAGCCCGCCCCCGTGATGCAGGCTGCGACCCCGCCCGCGCCCGACCTGTCGGTCAATGCCCGCGAATGGACCGACAAGCAGCTGTTCTGGATCCTCCAGCACGGCGTCAAATATACCGGCATGCCCGCCTGGGCCGTGCAGGACCGCAAGGACGAGGTGCGCCGCATGGTCGCCTTCGTCCGCCGCCTGCCCGACATGACGCCCGCCCAATATCGTGCGCTGGTCGCCGAGGCTTCGCCCGCTATCGATCCCGACAAGTGCACCGGATGCCATGGCACCGATGGTCGGGGTCGCGGCGCGCCCGACATTCCGGTCCTGGGCGGCCAGCGCCCCGAATATCTGCTCGCCGCACTCAAGGGCTATGCCAATGGCACCCGGTCGAGCGCGGTGATGCAGCAGGTTGCGATGCGCATGGCGCCCGCCGACATGGAGGCCGCCGCCCGCCGTTTCGCCGCGATGCCGGGGCTGGGTGCGAAGCCTGCGGGCGATCCGGCAGCGGCGCAGATCGTCGAGCGCGGGTTGCCCGACAAGCAACTTCCCGCCTGTGTCAGCTGCCACACGCCCGGCAAACCCTATCCCGTGATCGCCGGACAGCGGGCCAGCTATATCGCCGCGCGCCTGCGCCATTGGCAGGGCGACAAGAACATCGTCGACGCGCGCAAGAGCCACGCGACCATGCCCGTCATCGCGCGGCGTATCCCGAAGGACATGATCGATCCGATCGCGCGTTATCTGGCGGGGGATGGGGCGGGGGGGCGCTAACAAAGCCAGGCCACCCCTACCCTTCCCACTCGCTAACGCGGGCGGGCCCCTTCCCTCTCCCATTGGGAGAGGGGGGAGGCGCGAAAGCGCCGGAAGGGTGAGGGTAGCCCTTATCAGTAACAGAAGGTCTTGCGCCCCTCAGGCACTCGCCGCCCAGGCCGGTTCCTCCGGCAAATGCCCCGGCGGCAGGCAGCGGAAGCCCGGCCGTGCGATCAGATAGCCCTGCATGTACCGCACGCCCAGCGCCCGCAGCGCGTCATATTCGCCGATCGTCTCGACCCCTTCGGCGATGATCGCGATGCCCATCTTCTCCGCGATCCGCATCACGCCCTCAATGATCATGCGGCGGGGCATGGCCTGGTCGATGCCCCGGATCAGCGCCATGTCGAGCTTGATGTAATCCGTCCGGACCTGGCCCAGCAGCGTCAACCCGGCATGGCCCGCGCCGAAATCGTCGATCGCGGTGCCGAAGCCCATATGGTGATAGGTGTCTAGGATGGTCTTCAAATGTTCGCCGTCGCCCATATCGGCCTGTTCGGAAAACTCGAAGATCAGCCGCTCATGGGGCACGTTCAGCCGCCTTATGGCGTCCAGCGTCAGCACCAGACAGGCGAGCGGGGAATAGACGGTGTCGGGCAAGAAATTGATCGACAGCCGCGCACCGCCGTCGAGCAGCCCCGCCGCCACCGCGCCCTCGATCGCGGCGACCCGGCATTGCTGGTCGAAGTCGTAGCGTTCCTCGGGCCTGATCCGCGTCAGGATATCGCCGGCGCCCTCGCCCTTGCTGCCCCGGACCAGCGCTTCATAGGCGATGGGTCGTCCCGTCTCGACATCCATGATCGGCTGAAACGCCATCGCGATGGCGAAGGCCGGATGATCGGGACAAAAGCTGCGATACCCAGGCTGCATGACAGTCTCCTTTGCCGATGAGCATAAGGAGAGGCGGCTAAAGGCCCGTTAAATTGTCAGGCATTCGGCAAATAATTGCCGAAAGGAGAAAAGGCATGCCGATCATACAGTTCACCATTCCTTCCCGACCCCTAGGCCGTTGGAAAGAATGGTGGGCGCGACAGGGATTGAACCTGTGACCCCACCCGTGTGAAGGGTGTGCTCTACCGCTGAGCTACGCGCCCGTAACCGGGAGACGGGCCTTTAGGCGGCGACTCGCCGCCTGTCCAGCCCGAAAATTCGGATTTAGTTGACCGAGTCCTTCAGCAGCTTGCCCGGCTTGAACTTGGGCTGCGACGACGCCTTGATGGTCATCGGCTCGCCGGTGCGCGGGTTACGGCCGGTCGAGGCCTTGCGCTTGGAGACCGAGAAGGTACCGAAACCGACCAGACGGACTTCATCGCCCTTTTTCAGCGCGGCGGTGATCGACTCGAACACGGCGTCGACCGCCTTGACCGCATCGCCGCGAGCCAGGCCCGAGGAGTCGGCGACGGTGGCGATCAGCTCCTGCTTGTTCATTCCATAACCCCCTATGATCTCGACGAATAACCAGACGGACTCGGTGCCGCCCAAATATTAAAGGACCGATAATGACGCGGCAGGCGGTGCTGTCAAACCCCGTCATTACCCAAAGCGAACGATGGCGCAAACAGAAGTGCGTGTCATTATCACGACAAGGACGAAAAAGGCCGCCGATCCCTCGACCGGCGGCCCTTCGCTTGCGACGATCAGTGGTGGCGTTCGCCTCCCACTGCCGGGATCGCGGCGGGCGGCAGCGCCGCCAGTTCGTCCGCATCGGTCCAGTCGATCGCCTCTAAAGGCTCGACCAAGGTCAGGCGAAGCACCTCGTCGACATGGGCGACGGGCACGATCTTCAGCCCGTTCAGGATGTTGGCCGGGATATCCGCCAGATCCTTCTCATTCTCCTGCGGGATCAGAACAGTGGTGATCCCCCCCCGCAGCGCCGCGAGCAGCTTTTCCTTCAGGCCACCGATCGGCAGCACGCGGCCGCGCAGCGTGACCTCGCCGGTCATCGCCACATCCTTGCGCACCGCGATGCCGGTCAGCGTCGACACGATCGATGTGACGAGGCCGATGCCCGCCGACGGACCATCCTTGGGCACCGCGCCCTCGGGCAGATGGATATGGATGTCCTTGCGGTGGAACAGCGACGGCTTGATCCCGAAGCTGGGGCTGCGCGCCTGGACGAAGCTGAAGGCGGCCTGGACCGATTCCTTCATCACATCGCCCAGCTTGCCAGTGGTCTTCACCTGGCCCTTGCCCGGCACCGTCACCGATTCGATGGTCAGCAATTCGCCGCCCACCTCGGTCCAGGCGAGGCCCGTGACCGCGCCGATCTGATCCTCCTGCTCGGACAGGCCGTGGCGATACTTCTGGATGCCTGCGAACTCGTGCAGGTTTTCCGGCGTGATCGTCACCGACGTCGCCTTGCCCTCCAGGATCTGGCGCAGCGCCTTGCGGGCGAGGCGCGCAATCTCACGCTCCAGGGTACGCACGCCCGCCTCGCGGGTGTAGCGCTGGATCAGGGCGCGCAGGCCCTCCTGGGTCAGGGTGAACTCGCCGTCCTTCAGACCGTGCGTCTCGACCTGCTTGGCGACCAGATGCCGCTCGGCGATCTCGACCTTTTCGTCCTCGGTATAGCCCTCCAGCCGGATGATCTCCATGCGGTCGAGCAAAGGCTGCGGCAGGTTCAGCGTGTTCGCGGTGCACACGAACATCACGTCCGACAGATCGATGTCGATCTCCAGATAGTGATCGTTGAACTTGGCGTTCTGTTCGGGGTCGAGCACCTCCAGCAGTGCCGAGGCGGGGTCACCACGGAAATCCTGGCCCAGCTTGTCGATCTCGTCGAGCAGGAACAACGGGTTGCCGGTGCCAGCCTTTTTCAGATTGGTCACGATCTTGCCCGGCAGCGAGCCGATATAGGTGCGGCGGTGGCCGCGAATCTCGGCCTCGTCGCGCACACCGCCCAGCGACTGGCGGATGAACTCGCGTCCGCACGCCTTGGCGATCGACTGGCCCAGCGAGGTCTTGCCGACGCCCGGCGGGCCGACGAGGCACAGGATCGGTCCCTTCAGCTTGTTGGTGCGCGCCTGAACGCCGAGATATTCGACGATCCGGTCCTTCACCTTTTCCAGCGCATAGTGATCCTGATCAAGGATCGCCTGCGCCGCCGCAATGTCTTTCTTGACCTTGGACTTCTTGCCCCAGGGCAGGCCGAGCAGGACGTCCAGGTAATTGCGCACGACCGTCGCCTCGGCGCTCATGGGCGCCATGGTCTTCAGCTTCTTCAGCTCGGCGGTCGCCTTGGTGCGCGCTTCCTTCGACAGCTTCAGCGTCGCGATCTTCTGAGTCAGCTCGGCGATCTCGTCGCCGTCGCCGTCCTCACCCTCATTGCCCAGCTCGCGCTGGATCGCCTTGAGTTGCTCGTTGAGATAATATTCGCGCTGCGTCTTCTCCATCTGACGCTTGACGCGGCTCTTGATCTTCTTCTCGACCTGCAGGACGCCGAGTTCGCCCTCCATCAGGGCATAGGCCATCTCCAGCCGCTTGGCCGGATCGGTTTCCACCAGCAATGCCTGCTTGTCGGCGACCTTGACCGAGATGTTCGCGGCGACCGCATCGGCCAGCTGCGAGGCATCCTCGATCTCCGCCAGCTGGACCGCCGTTTCGGCGGGCAGCTTGCGGTTGAGCTTGGCGTAATTCTCGAACTGGTCGACCACCGAGCGCATCAGCGCGGCGATCTGTGCCTTGACGTCATGCTCCTGCTCTTCGAGCGCGGCTTCGTCGGCCTCTACCGGCGTCGCGTCGATGGTCGCGGTCAGATGGGTGCCCGATTCGACCAGCTCGACCAGGCGGCCGCGCGTCTTGCCCTCGACCAGCACGCGGACCGTGCCGTCGGGCAGCTTGAGCAGTTGCAGGACACTGGCGGTCACGCCGATCTCGTATAAATCCTCGCGCGAGGGATCGTCCTCGGCCGGATCGAGCTGGGCGACCAGGAAAATTTCCTTGTCCGCCGCCATCGCCGCTTCCAGGGCCGCAACCGATTTGTCGCGGCCGACGAACAGGGGCACGATCATGTGCGGGAAGACGACGATGTCACGCAGCGGGAGGACGGGATAGGTCTGGTTCATGCAAACTCCGGTGGCCCTGATCGGGGCCTCTTCGCATCTATATATGGGGAGGGTTGCCGATCCATCAATTCCCGGTGCGACAAGCCGCGAAAGGATGGCTTGCCAAGCCCGGCGGCTTACGCAAAAACCTTCGACATGGATCGTATACGGAATGCCGCTCTAGCGCTGCTCGCCTCCACGTTTCTCTGTGCCGCGCCGTCCGGCGCCCAGACGCCTAAGGCCTTGCCGGGCAAGGGAGAGCCGCCGCTGACCGCGCAGACCATGATCTCCGGCGGCGTCCGCCCGCCCGAACAGCTCGCCGTCCGCTTCGACCGCGCCGACCTGTCGTTCGAGGTGCTGCCCGATACCGAAGAGTTGAACGGCATTGCGGTGCTGGACTTTACCGCAAAGTCGCCGCTGGCCCGGCTGGTGGTCGATCTGGACAGAAATCTGCCGGTCAAGGCGATCGTGATCGACGGCAAGCCGCTGAAAGCCGGCGCCTGGTCCAACCCGGAGGGTCAGTTGGTCATCACCCTGCCCCGCCCGCTCAAGGCCGGGCAGAAGGTCAGCGCGAAAATCACCTATGGCGGCACGCCCCATGTCGCGGTGCGAGCGCCCTGGGATACCGGCGTCGTCTGGGCCAAGACGCCCGACGGGCGGCCATGGTTCGCGACCACCGATCAGGGCTATGGCTGCGACCTGCTCTGGCCGTGCCTCGACTATCCGATGGGCGAGCCGGGGCTCGTCACGCTCCACATCACGGTGCCCAAGGGGTTGAAGGCCCCATCCAACGGCGTGTTGCTGGGCGTCGATACGCTGCCCGATGGGCGGACCCGGTGGAACTGGCGGACGAAGCATCCGAACACCTATGCCATCTCGCTGACCGTCGGTCCCTATGAGGTGGTCGAGGGCAAGTATAAGAGCCGCTTCGGCAACACGATCCCGATGTTCTACTGGTATCTGCCGGGCGAGAAGGAGAAGGCGGAAGGGCTGTTCGCCGAATTCGCGCCGACGCTGGATTTCTTCGAGTCGACGGTCGGCCCCTTCCCCTTCGGCGACGAGAAGCTGGGTGTGGTCGAGACCCCGCACAAGGGGATGGAGCACCAGACCATCAACGCGTACGGCAATGAATATGCCAAGGCGCCCGAGGGCTTTGACTGGCTGTTCCAGCATGAGTTCAGCCATGAGTGGTTCGGCAACCAGCTGACCAATGTCGACTGGGACGATTTCTGGCTGCACGAGGGCTATGGCAGCTATATGCAGCCCTCCTATGGCCGCTGGCGCGAGGGCGAGGCGCGCTATGCGGTGATGATGGACGCGCAGCGCGGGCAGATCGCGAACAAGTCGCCCATCGTCCACGACCGCAGCATGACCGAACAGGATGTCTATGAAGAGGCCAAGGGCGGCCCCGGCCTGGACATCTATATGAAGGGGTCGTGGATGCTGCACACGCTCCACAACCTGATCGGGGACAAGGCGTTCTGGGACGTGACGCGGCTGGCCGTCTATGGCCGCACCGATCCCAAGCCGGGAAATTTCACGCCGCGCTATGGCTCGACCAAGGAATATGAAGGCTTCGTCCGGCAGGTGACGGGCAAGGATTATGGCTGGTTCTTCGACGTCTATCTCCGTCAGGCGGCGCTGCCCGAGATCGTCGAGACGCGCAGTGGGGGCCAGCTGACGCTGACGTGGAAGGTGCCGGGTGGCGGGCCTTTCCCGCTGCCGGTCGAGGTGCAGGTCGGCGACAAGGTCGAAACGCTGCCGATGACGGACGGCACCGGCACGCTGACAGTGCCTGCGGACGCGCATGTGGTGGTCGATCCCTGGGCGAAGGTGCTGAAGCGCTCCGTCGCGATCGAGCAGTTCCGGGCGTGGAAGGCGGAACAGGCGGCGAGGAAGAAGGCCAATTAACGGCCATCCCATTACCCACCTCCGTTCGCACTGAGCGAAGTCGAAGTGCACGCCCCGAGCCAATGTTCTTGGCGGCGTTCATCCCGCGGCCTTTGACTTCGCTCAGGCTGAACGGAGGGTGGGTCCAGGGAGTTGGCATCTACGGAACGGAGGTCGAGTTTACGGCACGACCGTCACGAAGAGATACGCCGCAAAGATCACCAGATGCACCGCGCCGCCCAGCACGGTCGTCCGCCCATTGCCCAGCGTCAGCGTGATGGTGAACAGCGACAGGACCAGCAGGATCATCTGCTTGGCCCCGATCCCCAGTGCCAGCGGCAGGCCCAGCATCAGCGACACGATCGCCACCGCCGGAATGGTCAGCCCGATGGTCGCCAGTGCCGAGCCCAGCGCGAGGTTCAGGCTGGTCTGAAGCCGGTTCCGCTTGGCCGCCCGGTACGCCGCCAGGCTCTCGGGCGCCAGCACCAGCGCCGCGATCACCACGCCGACGATGGCCAGCGGCAGGCCCGCCCCCAAGATCGCCGCCTCGACGATGCCCGACAGCCCCTTGGCCAGCAGGACCACCCCAACAAGCGCGACCAGCAGCATGCCGAGCGCCGCCCAAGCCGCCGCATTGGTCGGCGGCTCGGCATGGGCATCGGCGGGCATGTCCTCGTCGGCGGGCAGGAAGTAATCGCGGTGCCGCACCGTCTGCACCATCACGAAGGTGCCATAGAGGATGACGCTGACGATCGCGACGAAGACCAGTTGCGACGTCGCATAGGTCGGCCCCGGCGCGGACGAAACGTAGTTGGGCAGGACCAGCGACAGCACCACCATCGCCGTCAGCACGTTGAGCGACGAACTGGCCCCCCGCAGCGAAAAGCGCTGCTCGCCATGTTGGAATCCCCCGGCGAGCAGGCACAGCCCGACGATACCGTTCAGGATAATCATGATCGCCGCGAACACCGTGTCGCGCGCCAGGCTGGACGCGTCGCCCGCATCGGACAGCATCAGGCTGACGATCAGCGACACCTCGATCACCGTCACCGCGACCGCCAGGACCAGCGTTCCGAACGGCTCGCCGACCCGGTGCGCCACGACCTCCGCCTGATGGACCGCCGACAACACGCAGCCGAACAGGATCACGGCGGCTACGACCACCCCGACCGTCCCCATTGTGTAGAGCGACACCGCGATAGCGAGCAGGCCCAGGATTGGGAACACCAGGGTCCACCAGGGCATCAGCAAACGCTGGAGCAGCGCGCGCTTCTGTCCGGCGGTGACGATGGCGTCGGGTTCGCTCATGGCTGGTTTCTTCTCCTCAACGTGACGGGGATAATGACATCCCTGTCATGCCAATGCGCCAACCGCCCTGTTGGGTCCCGACGCGAACAGATTCGTTGCGATAGGACAACAACTGCCCTCACCCTTCCCTCTCCCGCTGGGAGAGGGAGGCGCAAAGCGCCGGAAGGGTGAGGGTCGCTAGGCCAACGCCGCATTCTCCACCCTGTAACGCAGCCAGACCTCACCATCCGGCAGCACCTCGTGATGGGTCAGCATCAGCCCGGTCAGCGGTGCGGGCGTATCCGCGTCCTGATCCGCCGAATGGAACAGGCTGGGCGCGCCCGCCGCACCGTCGATCGCGGGGCAGAGCGCCATGCTGATCTCATCGATCAGCCCGGCGCGCAAGAATTCGCCATTCGCCGTACCCCCGCCCTCGACCAGCAGGGTCTTTACACCTAGTTCCCGGTTCAGAATTTCGGGAACCGCGCGCAGGTCGATCGTCTCCGCGCCCGCAAACATATAGGACACCCCGTCGCCACGCAGCCCGGCCAGATGCGCATCCGACACCGCCTCGGTCAGGATGACGACGATCGGATCGCCACCAATATCGCTTCGGCCCCAGACGATCTTGCCCTGTTCGTCCAGCACGACGCCGAACGCGTCGGCCTCACGGGTCGCGAACCAGTTTTGACGCGGGAAGCTCTCGTCCGTATCAGGATAACGGTCGCCCTTGGCGAATTCCTGCCCCGTTACCCGTCCGACGATCCACGCGTCGCCGCCGATCCGGTCGTGCAGGTCCTCGAAGAGTTCACCGGGCTTGTAGCTCTCGGGCCGCCAACGGCTTTGCAGGATGCGCCCGTCGAGGCTGCAAATCATGTGGCAGATCATATGGGGTTTCATCGCGGCATCTCCTGTTCGGAGCGGCAACGCGTCGACAGAGCCCAATATCCTCCCCTGTAAGGGGAGGAATGTTTATAGCCCGCCGACCGGCCGGATCATCGACCAGAAGCGTGGACCGCCCTTGGGCACCGACCATTCCCCGGTCAGTTGGAAGCCCAGCCGCGCATAAAGCCCGACATTGCTCTCGGTCGCCGTCTCCAGATAGGCGGGCACGCCATCGGCATCGCACCGGGCCAGCCCGGCCCGGATCGATGCACCGCCCAACCCCCGTCCCTGCCGCGCCGGATCGACGCCCGCGATATGCAGATACCAGAAAGGCCCGCTCGGGAAATGTGCCTCGATCGCATCGCCCAGCCGCATCGCGCGGGGCAGTGACGCCCCCAGCGCGTGCAGCACCGGGATCAGCCGCCGGACAAAGGCCATGGTCGGCACATGCGCCTGCCCCGGCGGTCGCCAGAAGGTCCCGGCATCCGCCGCGTCGCTGACCAACCGCATCCCCACCGCGTCACTGTCGAACAGTAGCGCAAACAGGCGCGGCAAGCGCTTCGCCCGGTCGGCCGCATCGGGAAAGATATAGGACATGGCTGGATCGTCGGCAAAGGCGCGGCCCAGCATCATCGCCACCGCCGCCCGGTCGCCGGCTCCCGCCTCACGCATCGTCACCATCGCATTCCTCATACGAAACGGGCCTCACACGAAAACGGGCGCTTCCCATGGGGAAGCGCCCGCCATCAAATTCCAGACGTCACATGCCCGATCAGGCGGCCGCGTCGTCCTTCTTCTTCGCCTTTTCAGCATAGACGCGGATCGGTTCCTTGCGGCCCTCGACCACGTCCTTGTCGACCATCACCTCGTCGACGCCGTCCATGCCGGGCAGGTCGAACATGGTATCGAGCAGAATGCCCTCCAGGATCGAGCGAAGCCCGCGTGCGCCGGTCTTGCGCTCGATCGCCTTCTTGGCGACCGTGGTCAGCGCATCGTCGGTGAAGTCGAGCTCGACGCTCTCCATCTCAAACAGTTTCTGATACTGCTTGACCAGCGCATTCTTCGGCTCGGACAGGATCTTGACCAAGGCCGCGATGTCAAGGTCCTCGAGCGTCGCGATGACCGGCAGACGGCCGACGAATTCGGGGATCAGGCCGAACTTGAGGAGATCCTCCGGCTCGGTCTGGCGCAGATATTCGCCCGTCCGCTTTTCCTCAGGCGCCGCGACATAGGCGCCGAAGCCGATCGACTTGCCCTGCAGACGATCACCAATGATCTTTTCCAGACCCGCAAACGCACCGCCGCAGATGAACAGGATGTTCGTCGTGTCGACTTGCAGGAATTCCTGCTGCGGATGCTTACGCCCGCCCTGGGGCGGAACGCTGGCGGTCGTGCCTTCCATCAGCTTGAGCAGCGCCTGCTGAACGCCCTCGCCCGACACGTCGCGGGTGATCGAGGGGTTCTCGGCCTTGCGGCTGATCTTGTCGATCTCGTCGATATAGACGATGCCGCGCTGCGCCCGCTCGACATTGTAATCCGATGCCTGGAGCAGCTTCAGGATGATGTTCTCGACATCCTCGCCGACATAACCGGCCTCGGTCAGCGTCGTCGCGTCCGCCATGGTGAACGGCACGTCGAGGATACGCGCCAGCGTCTGCGCCAGCAACGTCTTGCCGCAACCGGTCGGGCCGACGAGCAGGATGTTCGACTTGGCGAGTTCGACATCGGCGCCCTTCGCACCGTGGTTCAGGCGCTTATAGTGGTTGTGCACCGCGACCGACAGGACACGCTTGGCCTGCTTCTGCCCGATGACATAGTCGTCGAGCACGTTGCAGATTTCCTGCGGCGTCGGCACGCCACCATCCTTCTTGGAGACAAGCGCGGACTTGGTCTCCTCACGGATGATGTCGTTGCACAGCTCCACGCACTCGTCGCAAATGAAGACGGTCGGCCCCGCGATCAGCTTGCGTACCTCGTGCTGCGACTTGCCGCAGAACGAGCAATAGAGGGTGCTTTTCGAGTTGCCACCGCTCACCTTGTCCATCAATCACCTCTCGCACCTATGAAGCGGTGCGCTACCGTTGCCGGGGTGCGCATCGTACCGCACCCCGATAAAGTCACAATCGAAATAAAACGTTCACGCTGAACGACCCGTCTTACGCCGCGGTCGACGCGTCGTCCGCCGGGGTCGGACGCTTGTCGAACACCTGGTCGATCAGGCCGAATTCCTTGGCCTCCTCGGCGCTCATGAACTTGTCGCGGTCCATCGCACGCTCGATTTCCTCCAGCGGCTTGCCGGTGTACTTGGCGTACAGCGTGTTCAGGAAGTGCCGCATGCGCAGGATCTCGCGCGCCTGGATCTCGATATCGGCCGCCATGCCCTGCGCCCCGCCCGAAGGCTGGTGGATCATGATGCGGCTGTTCGTGGTCGCCACGCGCATGCCCGGCTCACCGGCCGACAGCAGGAAGCTGCCCATCGAAGCGGCCTGGCCGATGCAGAGCGTGCCGACGCGCGGACGGATATACTGCATCGTGTCATGGATGGCCATGCCCGCCGTGACGACACCGCCCGGCGAGTTGATGTACATGTAGATATCCTTCTTCGGATTTTCCGACTCAAGGAACAGCAGCTGCGCGCAGATCAGCGAGGCCATGCCGTCCTCGACACCACCGGTGACGAAGATGATGCGCTCGCGCAGCAGGCGGCTGAAGATATCGAACGACCGTTCGCCGCGGTTCGACTGTTCGATGACGATCGGAACCAGCCCGGCCTGCGTCTGCTGCAGCCCGACGCCAGCATGGGCCAGCGGGCTCGCGAAATCGCCGGTCTCGAACGGATTGTGCATGGAATTCTCTCTTATGCCCAGAAGAGCCCCTATGTCGCGTGGTGGCCGCGCATATTCAAGCCCCGTCAGCCGACCCCGCGTGCCGGGACGCGGCGTTTACCCTTTTTTCCCGCGCATCGGTTATGACGGAACCGTCATGATTCCGGCGGAAGCGTACAAAACCGATGACTACACTTTCGACATCACCCACGCCGCCTGCCTCGCAGCGCTTCACCCTGGTCCGGTCGGCACTGCGGAGCGTATGGCAACCGCGCGCGATCATCGTCGGGATGCTGGTCGGGGTGTTCGTCGCGGCGGTCGTCTTCGCGCTGTTCTGCCTGGCCAACCGTGCCGCGCTGCACCGCGATCTGCCCGCAGCGCGTGCCCATGTCGCCCAGGCCTTTGTCGAGGGGAATCTTCAGGACCGCGACTATCTGAAGGGCGATACGGACCTTGGCTGGCATCAATATAATGATTGCCTGATCCTGCACCTGGCCCTGCAACAGCGCGCCGGGATCGACGCGCTGACGGTCAGCCCGCTGGCCCGCGCGCCGACCCCGCCCCAAACCCAGTGCGCCATCCTGCACCAGTTGCTAGGAGGCGCGCGGACGCAAAAGGCCGATTTCTACCACCGCTATATCCATGGCCATACGCTGCTCGTGCGGATGCTGCTGCCCAGGCTGTCGGTATTGGCCATCCGTACCCGCTATCACGCGACGCTGACCCTGTTAGTGCTGGCCGGGATCGTGACCGGGCTGGTGGCGGTGGTGCGACGGCGACGGCCGGTGCAGGGGCTGTTCTGGCTGGTCGTCTTTCTGACTTTCGCCCGGTGGTTCGGGCTGGAGAGCTTCGGCCAGTCGCTGAGCCATGGACCAGCGGATATCGTTCTGCTCGCCTATCTCCTGTTCCTAGCGGTTTCTGGGGTGCGCAACGGGATCGGATCGCGCACCGCGATCCTGTCCGCCGCGCTGTTCGGTGCGATGACCATGACGTTCGAGTTCCTCACCGGCGGCATCCCGCTGGGCCTTGCGGCGGTGATCGGCGGCCTCGCCTTTGCCTGGGGGCCGCGATGGGACGCGGCGCCTCAGCCCGTTCCGGTCGCCCCGCTCATGGCCTTTTGCACTGCGGTCATCGGTACGGCGGCACTGAAGATCCTGCTGGTGGCGCAGGTCTTCGGATGGGCGACGATCGGCGAATATTCGGATCAGCTCCAGGTCCGCATGGGTCTGAACATCGCGCATAGCGAGCAGGCCGATCTGGGCCTGTTCCATATGGCAAAGCAGCTTGCCAAGGGGATCGAGGCGCTGGCGGCGGGGATGCCGCTGATGGCCGCGGGGTTCGTGCTGATCGCGCTATTCATCGGGCAATGGGGCGCACGGCGCCTGATCGCCACCGGGTCACCGGCGATGCGGGCGCGGACGATCGCGCTCATCCTCTCCAATGCCGCCATCGCCGCCATGCTGCTGGGTTTCTGGCAGCATACGCTGGTCCATGCCTGGTTCATGGAGCGCACCCTGGCTTGGACGATCGCCAGCGGCTTTGCGCTCTTCCTCCTCGCGCTGCGCGACTATCCCACCGAACCCGGCGCGGGCAGCGCCAGATAGGCGAGCCGCCGCACTTCCTGTCGCCCCCGGACGACGGTGTCGAGGATCAGGCCGGTAAACAGGTTCAGCCCGGCGAGCAGCATCAGGCCGGTCGACAGGATCGCGGTCGGGAAGCGCGGCACCTGATGCGTATCGAGATAGGTCAGGATGAGCGGTATCGCGAGCAGCACGGCGAGCGCGGCGAACAGCGCGGCGACCGCGCCGAAGAACCACATCGGCCGCTCGATCCGATAGAGCTTGATGATGGTGCGCAGAATCCGCCAGCCATCCGAATAGGTGCTGAGCTTCGACGCCGACCCCTCGGGCCGGGCATAATAGGGCGTGGCGATCTCGGCGCAGGGCATTTTCAGCTCCAGCGCATGGACGCTGATCTCGGTCTCGATCTCGAAACCGACCGAGAGCACGGGAAAGCTCTTCACGAACCGGCGCGAAAACACGCGGTAGCCCGACAGGATGTCGGTGAAGCTGCGCCCGAACAGCTTGGCGAGCATCCCCGTCAACATGGCATTGCCGAAGCGGTGCCCGCGCCGATAGGCCAGTTCGGCCTCGCTCACCCGCTGGCCGACGACCATGTCGAGCTGTTCCTCGACCATGCGCGCGACGAGATCGGGGGCGGAGGCCGCGTCATAGGTCGCGTCCCCGTCCGCCATGACATAGATGTCGGCATCGACATCGGCGAACATGCGCCGCACAACCGCGCCCTTGCCCTGAATGCGCTCCGACCGCACGACCGCGCCCGCCGCACGGGCGACCTCGACCGTGCGATCCCTGCTGTTGTTGTCATAGACATAGATGGTCGCGGACGGGAGCGCCTCGCGAAAGCCCGCAATGGTCTGCGCGATCGCCGCCTCTTCGTTATAGCAGGGCAGCAAAACCGCGATCCGGGGTTCGTTCACACCATATCCTCGTCATAAGGCGGGCGATCCGGCCCCCCGTCACGTCCCATGCTTTCTATGCGCGAAGTCAGGCCCACGGGGTAGCCCTATCCTCCCCGGCGAGGGGAGGACCTCAACGCAGGAAGGGCGACCGCTTACGCGGCCGCCCTTCCCTGTTCGTCACGAACCGAAGTCCGAAACCGACCTTATTCGGTCGGCGCGGCCTTCTTGGCGCGCGGCTTCTTCGCAGGCGCCTCGGCGGCGTCCGCTTCGCCTTCCGCCGGAGCGGCGGCCTTCTTGGCGCGCGGCTTCTTGGCGGCGGCTTCCTCGGTCGCTTCCGCCTCGCCCTCGGCCGGAGCGGCCTTCTTGGCGCGGGTGGCCTTCTTCGGCGCGTCCTCGGCGGTCGCTTCGTCGGAAGCGGCGTCCTCGGTCACGTCGGCCTTCTTGGCCTTCGCCTTCGACTTCTTCGCACCATGGTCATGATCGTGGTCGTGATCATGGTTGTGGATGTGCGTGCCGGTCGCGAAACCGTCTTCGCTCTCGATCGCGGCTTCCAGTTCCTCACGGGTGGTTTCGCGGTCGGTGATCTCGGCCTTGCCGAACAGGAAGTCGACGACCTTGTCCTCATAGAGCGGGGCGCGCAGCTGGGCGGCGGCCATCGGCTCCTGCTGGACATACTGGATGAAGCGCTGGCGATCTTCCGGGCCGTACTGCTGCGCGGCCTGCGCGATCAGGCGGTTCATCTCCTGCGCGGTCACTTCGACGCCGTTGGCCTGACCGATCTCCGAGAGGAGCAGGCCCAAACGGACGCGGCGCTCGGCGATCTTCTTATAATCGTCGCGCTCCTTCTCCATCTCGGCCTTGGCGGCCTCGGGGTCTTCCTCGTGCGTGGCTTCATGCTCGAGCTGCGCCCAGATCTGCGAGAACTCGGCCTCGACCATCGACGGCGGCACTTCGAAGTCGTGGCCATCGGCCAGCTGGTCGAGCAGCTTGCGCTTCATGTACGTGCGGGTCAGGCCGTTATGCTCCTGCTCGATCTGCCCCTTCAGCAGACCGCGCAGCTGCTCCAGGCTTTCGAGGCCCAGATTCTTCGCCATCTCGTCGTCGATCTTGGCTTCACCGGCGGTCTTCACCGACTTGATCGTCAGGTCGAAGGTCGCGGGCTGACCGGCCAGGTCCTTGGCGGGATAGTCCTCGGGGAAGGTGACCGAGATCTGCTTCTCTTCACCGGCCTTCACGCCGACCAGCTGGTCCTCGAAACCGGGGATCAGGCGACCGCCGCCGATCTCGACGGCCATGTCCTCGCCCGAGCCGCCCTCGAAGGCGACGCCGTCCAGGGTCTTGCCGACGAAGTCGACGGTGACCTGGTCGCCCTGCTCGGCGGCCTTGTCGCCCGCGTCGTCCCAGCGCTTCTGCTGGTCGGCAAACTTCTGGAGCTGCTCGTCCACCGCCTCGTCGGCGACTGGCACGGTCAGGCGGTCGAGCTTCAGGGCGTCGATCGCCGGGGTCGGGACCTGCGGCAGGACTTCGAGCGTGACGCTCAGCGTGGCGTCCTGGCCCTGCTCATACTCACCGACCAGTTCGACCTGGGGCTGCATCGCGGGACGCAGGTTCTTCTCGGCGATCAGCGACTGCACGCCTTCCTGCAGCGCGGTGTTCAGCGCATCCTGAAGCAGCGCCGGGCCGTGCATCTTGCGAACCAGGTTCGTCGGCACCTTGCCGGGGCGGAAGCCGGGCATCTTCATCTGCGGAGCGATCCGCTTCAGCTCGGCATCGACCTTACCCTCGATGTCCTTGGCAGTGATGGTGAGCGTGTAGGCGCGCTTCAGCCCCTCGTTCAGCGTCTCGACAGTCTGCATCTAAAGGCCTTCAATCTGGAGAAATTCCGTGTGGCTGTCGCCCCGTTGTGACCGGGGACTGGTGCGGGCGAAGGGACTCGAACCCCCACATCTTACGATACTGGAACCTAAATCCAGCGCGTCTACCAGTTCCGCCACGCCCGCACGAGGACACCGCCGATGGGCGCGCGTCTATATCACCCTGGGCGGCTTCGGCAAGGGACAACAGGCAACATCGGCGTGTCCGATGCGTTTATGCCTTCCCCAGCCGGAAAAACGGCCCATTTACGGAGAGCGAGAATGGCAACCCAGCCCCCGCCCGAAAGCCCGACGCCGACCCAACCGGCCCAGCCCGATACGCCGCCGCCCGAAATCGTGCCGCCCGGCCCGGACATCGACCAGCCCGCCCCCGGCGTCGGCCCCGGCGATCCCGGTACCGCCCAGCCGCCCCAGATTTGAAAGGAACCGATCATGGCGACCAACCCCGAAAACCATCCCGACAGCCCGCCCAGCGAGGCGCCCGAGAACAACCCCGACAGCCTGCCGCGCGAGGACCCACGCAGCGACATCGAACAGGCGGTCGAGGCGCGTTCGGATGCGGTCGCGCGTGGCGAAGGCGGTGAAGAGCCGGTGACGTTTACCGATACCGGCGAGCATGACGGCGTCGGTGGGACAGGCGGCGTGGTGCGGAACCAGGATCTGGATGCGCAGTAGGTCCTGATTTTGGGGATGGGCTCGGTGAGACACCGTTGCCCTCCCCCATCCCCTCCCGCCTGCGGGAGGGGAGAGGCTTGTGGTTGAGCGGGAAGATTATCGCAGGCCGTCGGATAGGCACGCCACTTGCGAGCGCGCGTACCACACGCCCAGAGCACGCCCCTCCCGCAGGCGGGAGGGGATGGGGGAGGGAAAGCCACAGGCGATGGGCTCTGCGAGGCTCCCTACCCTCCCCCCAACCCCCTCCCGCCTGCGGGAGGGGAAGTTCTTGCGGGAGCCCTTACCCCGCCAGCGCCTTCTTCAACAAATCATTCACCACCGCCGGGTTGGCCTTGCCGCCCATCGCCTTCATCGTCTGACCGACGAAGAACCCAAACAGCGCTTCCTTACCACCACGGTACTGGCCCAGCTGGTTCGGATTCTTCTCCAGAACCTCGGCGATCACCGCCTCGATCGCGCCGGTGTCGCTGGTCTGCTTGAGGCCCCGCTCCTCGACGATCTTGGACGGGCCATCGCCGGTTTCCAGCATGATCTCGAACACCTGCTTCGACAGGCTGCCCGACAGCGTGCCGTCGGCGACCAGCGCCAGCAATTCCGCCGCCTGCGCAGGCGAAACCGGGCTCTGGGTGATGTCCTTGCCCAGCCGGTTGAGCGCGCCGAACAGCTCGGCTGCGACCCAGTTGGCCGCCTGCGCGGGCTTGGCGCTCGTGCCTTCCAGCGCGTCCAGCAACCCGTCGAACCAGCGCGCCGTCTCGACCTCGGCGGTCAGCACGCCCGCGTTATACGCGGTGAGGCCCAGCGCCTCATACCGGCGACGCTTGGCGTCGGGCAGTTCGGGCAGGCTGGCGCGGCATTCCTCGAGGAACGCGTCGGTCAGTTCCAGCGGCAACAGGTCGGGATCGGGGAAGTAGCGATAATCATGCGCATCTTCCTTCGACCGCATCGAGCGGGTGGTGCCGCTCTCGACGTTGAACAGGCGGGTTTCCTGGACGATCTTGCCGCCGTCCTCCAGCACCGCGACCTGCCGCTTGGCCTCATATTCGATCGAGGCCATGACGAAGCGAACCGAGTTGACGTTCTTCGTCTCGGTGCGCGTGCCGAACTCGTCGCCCACCTTGCGCACCGACACGTTCACGTCGGCGCGCATCGAGCCTTCTTCCATATTGCCGTCGCACGACCCGACATAGCGGAGAATGGCGCGCAGCTTACGGAGATAAGCCCCTGCTTCGGCGGGCGAACGCATATCGGGGCGGCTGACGATTTCCATCAGCGCCACGCCCGAGCGGTTGAGGTCGACATAGGAGCGCGTCGGATGCTGGTCGTGCATCAGCTTGCCCGCATCCTGCTCGACATGGATACGCTCGACGCCGATCGACTTGGTCGGGCCGTCGGGGTTCTTCTCGTCCAGGCTGATCTCGATCGCGCCCTCACCCACCAGCGGGTGGTAGAGCTGGCTGATCTGATAGCCCTGCGGCAGATCGGCGTAGAAGTAGTTCTTCCGGTCGAAGCGCGACCATTTGTTGATCTGCGCATCGATCGCCATGCCGGTTCGCACCGCCTGGCGGATGCACTCCATGTTGGGCACGGGCAGCATGCCGGGCATCGCGGCGTCGACCAGTGAGACCTGGGTGTTGGGCTCTGCGCCGAACGCGGTCGCCGCGCCGGAGAACAGCTTGGCGTTGGTCGTGACCTGGGCATGGACTTCCAGGCCGATCACGACCTCCCATTCTCCGCTCGCGCCCTGGATGCGATATTCGCTCATGTTCGATCTCGATGATGAAGATAGTTGATCGCCGTCAGGACGGCGTTGCTGCCCAGCAGGGCGACGATCCAGCAGGTCGACAGGATGCGCAGGACGGACGTCTCGAAGCCGAGGTTCCGCGCCTCCCGCAACCCGATATAGGCCGCGCCCGCGCCCAGCAGCAGGAACAGGATGCCCAGCCGTACCTCACCGCGCAGGATCACGCTGTTGCCCACGCACAGGCACAGGATGAAGCCCGCCACGCCCAGAAAGAAGCGCGCCAGCGTGTGATGGTCGAAGGGCTGGGCTTCCATATGGCTCAGCGACACGCCGACATAGGCGCTGAGGATCGCCCCGAACGCAACGTTCAGGGCGCCCTGCGCCTCCCGCAACACGGCGATGTTGCGGGCCGAAAAGGCTCGGTCGCTTACCACCAGGCCTGCGGACGGGCGGTAAAGCCCGCGCGCTGCTCGATGGCGAGGCCAGCGTTCAGCACGCCCTGCTCGTCCAGCGGCTTGCCGATGATCTGAAGGCCGAGCGGCAGCCCGTCCTTGTCCAACCCGCCCGGCACCGACATGGCGGGCAGCCCGGCCAGCGAGGCGGGCACCGTGAACACGTCGTTGAGGTACATGGCCAGCGGATCGGCCTGCTTCTCACCCAGCGCGAACGCCGCCGAGGGCGCGGTCGGGGTGAGGAGCACGTCGCATTGCTCGAACGCACGCTCGAAATCGCGGGCGATCAGCGTGCGGACCTTCTGCGCCTGCGTATAATAGGCATCGTAGAAGCCCGCCGACAGCACATAGGTGCCGATCAGGATACGGCGTTTCACCTCGTCGCCGAAACCGGCGGCGCGGGTGGCGGCGTACATGTCCTGCAACCCCGCCCCTTCGGGCAGGTCGCGCAGGCCGTAGCGCACGCCGTCATAGCGCGCGAGGTTGGACGACGCCTCGGCCGGCGCGATGATGTAATAGGCGGGCAGCGCGTATTTGGTGTGCGGCAGCGAGACCTCGACGATCTCCGCACCTGCATCGCGCAGCCAGTCGATGCCCTGCTGCCACAAGGCTTCGATCTCGCCGGGCATGCCGTCGACGCGATATTCCTTGGGCACGCCGACCTTCTTGCCCTTCAGGTCGGTCGACAGCGCGGCTTCCCAGTTGGGGACGTCGAGCTTGAGCGACGTCGCGTCCTTGGCGTCGAAGCCCGCCATCGCCTCCAGCATGATCGCGCAGTCGCGCACGTCGCGCGCCATCGGCCCAGCCTGGTCGAGCGAGGAGGCGAAGGCGATCGTGCCCCAGCGCGAGCAGCGGCCATAGGTCGGCTTGATGCCGGAAATGCCGGTAAAGGCGGCGGGCTGGCGGATCGAGCCGCCGGTGTCGGTGCCGGTCGCGCCCGGCGCCAGCCCCGCCGACACCGCCGTCGACGACCCACCCGACGACCCGCCGGGGGCGAGCGGCGCGGTGTCGTTCGGGCGACGCCAGGGCGAGATGACGTTGCCGAACGCGCTGGTCTCGTTGGACGAACCCATGGCGAACTGGTCGAGGTTCAGCTTGCCCAGCATGCCTGCGCCCGCGTTCCACAGATTCTGCGAAACCGTCGATTCATAAGGCGGCACGAAGCCTTCGAGGATCTTGCTGGCGGCGGTGGTCGCGACGCCCTTGGTCGCGAACAGATCCTTCATGCCGATCGGCACACCCGCGAGCGGCTTGAGCGTCTCGCCAGCGGCACGCGCCGCGTCGGCCGCATCGGCGGCGGCGAGCGCATGCTCCGGGGTCTTGACCAGGAAGGCGTTGAGCGCGTCGGCCCCCGCGACCTTGGCATTGAACGCCTCGGCGACTTCGCGCGCCTTGAACAGGCCGTCGCGCACGCCGTCGCGGATGGCGGCGATGCCGAGTGTGGTGAGATCAGTCATTATTCGATCACCTTGGGCACCGTGAAGAAGCCGTGTTCGGCCTGCGGCGCATTCTGCATGAGGAGGTCGCGGATGCCGCCGTCATTGACGACGTCGTCGCGCAGGCGAAGCTGGTTCGGGATCACCGCGGTCATCGGCTCGACCCCTTGGGTATCGACCTCGCCCAGTTGCTCGATCCAGCCCAGGATATTCCCAAGCTCGGGGGCGAGGCGCGTCGCGTCCTCCTCGGTGATCGCGATGCGGGCGAGGCTCGCGATCTTCTTCACGGTTGCGGTATCTACGGACATGGATTTGCGGCTAGCATCGCCGCGCGGCTTCGCGCAACGCTTTTGCCGCCTCGGCGATTGCAATGGGGGCAAGTGGGGCATCATGGATAGCAATTGCGGGCCGTCCGATTTTGTTGCGCCGCACAACGGAGTGATGATTTGGCGCGCAAATTCCTCTATGTCGTGGCGGCACTCATCGTGCTGACGATCGCCGCCGCCTTTGCTTACCGCCTGTTCGGCAACCAGCTGCTCCGCTGGTCGACGGTGCCGTCCGAGTCGTTCCAGACCCAGGCGGTGACGCGCGCCGAGGAATATCGCGACCGCAAGATGTGGCTGGCGCGGCCCGACCTGCCGGGCAATCCGGCGCTCTGGGTGCCGACCGGCTATACCCCGGGCCAACCGGGCCAGGGCGCGGCAATCTTCTTCATCCACCCGACCTCCTATATCAGCAAGGCGCACTGGAACGCGCCGCTCGACGATCCCGAGACCAATGGCCGCGCCGAGCTGTTCCTGCGCGGACAGGCCAGCGCCTTCAACGGAGCGGGCGACATCTGGGCGCCGCGCTATCGCCAGGCGACCTTCGGCGCGTTCCTGACCAGCATGGCGGATGCCGAGCGCGCGCTCGACCTCGCCTACAGGGATGTGGACGCCGCCTTCACCGCCTTCCTGGCGGACGTCGATCCCAAGCGCCCGCTGATCCTGGCGGGGCATAGCCAGGGCGCGCTGCACCTGTCGCGGCTGCTGACCGACCGGGTGGCGAAGACTCCTGCCCTCAAGCGGCGGATCGTTGCGGCCTATGTGGTCGGCTGGCCGATTTCGATGACCGCCGACCTGCCCGCCATGGGGTTGCCCGCTTGTGCGACGCCCGACCAGACCGGCTGCATCCTAAGCTGGCAGAGCTTCGGCGAGCCTGCCGATCCGTCGTTGATCCTCGACGTGTTCGACCAGACCAACGGCTATACCGGCGCGCCGCGCAAGGGCACGCAGATGCTGTGCACCAACCCGCTGACCGGCACACCCGGCGTCGCCGCGCCCGCCACCGCCAATCTGGGCACCCTCTATCCGTCCGCCGACCTCAAGACCGCCGCCATCGCCGCGGGCAAGGTGCCGGCCAAGTGCGAGGGGCGCGGCATCCTGACCATCGGCGAGGGACCGAGCGTCGGCCCCTATGTGCTGCCGGGCAACAATTACCATGTCTATGACTACAGCCTGTTCTGGGCGAATGTCCGCGCCGATGCGGAGCGCCGTTTGAAAGCCTTTCGATGAGCCTGATTACCACAGACCGTAGCGAGTTCCGCGCCGCCCTGCCCTCCGGCGGGCGGCTTATCGGGCTAGACGTCGGCACCAAGACGGTCGGCACCGCGCTGTGCGATGCCGGATGGAGCTTCGCCAGCCCCGCCACCCTGATCCGCCGGACCAAGTTCACCAAGGACAAGGAACAGCTGATCGCGATGATCGCGCAGCAGGGCGTGCAGGGTCTGGTCATCGGCCTGCCGCTGAACCTGGACGGTAGCGAGAGTCCGCGCTCGCAATCGACGCGCAGCTTCGCCCGCAACTGCGCCGATCTGGGCCCCGTCCTGCTCTGGGACGAGCGCTGGTCGACGGTCGCGGTCGAACGCACGATGATCGAACAGGATATGAGCCGCGCCAAGCGTGCCGAGCGGATCGACAACCTCGCCGCCGCGCATATCCTGCAGGCCGCGATCGATGCGCTGGTCATGGCCTGAGAGCGTAGCTTCCCGCCTCCGTTAACCAGCCTCTGTGTCGGATCGGGATAGCACCGCGCCTCCTCGCTTGTCGTATCGCGGCCGTTTGGGCAGACCCTGAGCCGCATGAGCCCGGATCATCCCGCCGCACCGCCGTCGTCCAGCCGCAGCTGGCGCCTGCCCTCCGTCTGGACGGGCGGGATGCTCGGCGTAATTTTCGTCACGCTGGTCTGCGCGATGGTCATGGCCATGCGGCTGCGCGGGCCATGGTATGACGAGTTCTACACGCTCTACGTCGCGCGGCCGGGTATTCCCCTGCCCTATGCCTTTGACCGCTGGCTGGCGGACAATCATCCGCCGCTATTCTATGCGCTGGTGCGCGCGACCGCGTGGCTGGGGTCCACGGTGGAGGCGCGGCGGGTCGTCAACCTGTTCGTGCTGGTCGGCGCGACGGTCCAGATCGCCTGGTGGCTGACCCCGCAAGGGTTGCGGCGGATCGGCTGGGTGTTCGCGGTGGCGCTGGCCGGTGCGTGGCCCGCGATCGACCGGGCGGCCGAACTCCGCTCCAACTATCTCGCCTTCGCCGCCGCCGCCGTGGCGGTCGCCGCGCTCGTCGGCTTCGGCCGGGGGTATCGCGCGCATCGGCGGGTCGAATGGGCGATGCTGACCTTTGCGCTGCTGGTCGCGTTCAACATCCATCTGGCGGCCAGCATGGTGGTCGGCTCGCTCGCCGCCGCGATGATCCTGCGCCGCCTGCTCGCCCGCGATCTGCCGGGGACCGCTCGGCTGTTCGCCGCAGCGACCGTGGCTGCCCTTCCGATGATCGTCCATATCGCCTGCTCGTTCGGGCGGATCGAGGCCAATACCCGCGACTTCTGGATCAAGGGCGGCTTCATGGCGGCCCGCTGGGCGATCCAGACCGAGGTCGAGCGCAACCTGCTGTCCAATCCGCCGATCACCATCCTGGCGATGACCGGCTTCGCGTTGCTGGCCTATCGAAGCTGGCAGAACCGCCGCCTTGCCCCGGCGATCGATCTGGCGGTGACGCTGGCGGTCGGGCTGGTGCTCGGTTGCGTCGTGATGATTGCGATCCATCTGTGGCGGCCCTTCATCATCGACCGCTATCTGGTCACGCTGCACCCGCCGATGGCGATGATCCTGGCGCTGGGGGTCGCGGCGCTACTGGAGCGCGTGCGACCGCTGTTCGCGATCATCTTCGCGTTCCTGATGAGCCTTGCGGCGCTGACGGCGATCTACGTCAATGCGGGCCGGACGGTGGCGCAGACGAGCTGGTATGGCACGGGCCGGACCATCGCCGCGATCCGGCGCAGCTGCCCAACGACCCGCGTTCATGTCGACGCCAATGGCAATCGCAGCGTCATGAACGCGCCGCCGACCGAGAATCGCTACGTCTTCCCCTTCGCCTATCATATCGTCGCAGACCATTTCGGCTTTCCGCTCGCGCTCGACAGCGACCGCACCCTGTCGCCCGACTGCCCCACCCTGTTCTGGAGCGAGCATGTGCCCGCCCATGCAGGCACGGCGCAGGGCCTGACGGCGGCGCTGAGGGCGCAGGGCTTTCCCATCGGAAGCGCCCGTCTGGTTCGGGTCGGCGATGGTTATGTGCTGGTCACGCGGCCGATGCGCTGACAGCCGTGACTGAAGCCTTGCCGAATGCCGTCCCGCCCGCTACCCGGCGGCTTTAATGCAGACCTCGGATCATCGCCCCGGCACGCTCATTCAGGGTGGCGCCGTTTTCCCGCACCGGCATCTGACCGGAATCGACGGCCTTCAACCGCATGAGATCATGTTCCTGCTCGACGAGGCGGAACACTGGCTCGATCGCGGCGCGACCGATACGCCCGACACAAGGCTGGCGGGCCTGACCCAGATCAACGCCTTTTTCGAGAATTCAACCCGGACTTTGCTGTCCTTCGAGATCGCGGGAAAGCGGCTGGGCGCGGACGTGGTCAACATGCACGCCGCGCAATCGAGCGTGAAGAAGGGCGAGACGCTGATCGACACGGCGATGACGCTGAACGCGATGCGCGCCGATGTCATCGTGATCCGCCACATGGCGAGCGGTGCGGTGCGCCTGATCGCCGACAAGGTCGACTGCCCCGTCCTGAACGCGGGTGACGGGCGGCACGAGCATCCGACGCAAGCCTTGCTCGACATGCTGACCATCCGCCGCCGCCGGGGGAGCGTCGCGGGACAGAAGGTCGTGATCTGTGGCGATATCCTGCACAGCCGCGTCGCGCGCTCGGACATTCTCGCACTGACCGCGCTGGCCGCCGAGGTGCGGGTCTGCGCGCCCTCGACGCTGATGCCCAAGGGGATCGAGCGGATGTTCGTCACCCCCTTCACCGATTTCGACGAAGCGATCGAGGATGCCGATGTCGTCATGATGCTGCGTGTCCAGAACGAGCGGATGGCGGGCGGGTACATCCCCTCCACCCGCGAATATCGGATGCGCTACGGCCTGACCGCCGAGCGCCTGAAACGCGCCAAGCCGGGTGCGCTGGTCATGCATCCCGGCCCGATGAACCGGGGGGTCGAGATCGACTCGGAGGTGGCGGACGGCCCGCAATCGGCGATCACCGAGCAGGTGGCGATGGGCGTCGCGGTGCGCATGGCGTGCCTGGACGTGCTGACCCGCCGCGCCCGCAAGCTGGAGGGCTGGGCATGAGCGTCACCGCCTTTACCAACGCCACTTTGATCTGCCCGATCGGCGGCGAGATCACGGGCCAGACCCTGCTGGTCGAGGACGGCGTCATCACGGGCACCGGTGACGTGCCGGGGCGCGCGACGGTCGTCGACTGCGGCGGCAAGATGCTCGCCCCCGGCATCGTCGATCTGGGCGTGTTCAAGGTCGACCGCGCCGCCTGTCGCGCGGGCGGCATCGTGCGCATCGGCCTGATGCCCGACCAGTCGCCGGTGCTCGACGATCCGGGCGTGGTGCAGCGCGCCGCGCTGATCGGGCGGCCCGATTTGTGGATTCACCCCATCGCGGCGGCGACCCGCTCTCTGGCGGGCACCGACCTGGCCGAGATGGCGGTGTGCGTCTCGGCGGGCGCGAAAGCGGTCGGGACCGGGCGGGGCTGGATCGCCGATACGGGGGTGATGCACCGGGTGCTCGCTTATGCGGGCGACCTGGGGCTGACCGTCATTTCCCATGCCGAAGACGGCGGCCTGGCCGCCGATGCGGTCGCAACCGAGGGCGAGACGGCCAGCCGTCTGGGGCTGCCCTCCGCCCCCGCCATCGCCGAGTCGCTCGCCATCGCACGCGACCTGATGCTGGCGGAAGAGACGGGTGCGAAGTTGCATATCCGTCAGGTGACGACGGCGGCTGGCTTCGACCTGATCCGCGCGGCCAAGCGGCGGGGCGTAAAGGTTACGTGCGGCATCACGCCCGCGCATCTCCACCTTTCCGACATCGCGATCACAGACTTCCGCACCTTCGCCCGCCTCTCGCCGCCGCTGCGCGACGAGAGCGACCGGCAGGCCGCGCTAGCGGCGATCGCCGACGGCACGGTCGATGTGATCGGCTCGGGCCACGACCCGCACGGGCCGGAGTCGAAGCGCCTGCCTTTCGTCGACGCTGAAGCGGGCATGGCGGGGGCGGAGACGCTCCTCCCGCTGGCGCTGATGCTGGTCCGCGACGAGCGGATCACCCTGCCCCGGCTGTTCACGCTGCTGGCGAGCAATCCGGCCAAGATACTGGGCCTCGACACCGGCACGCTGGAGCCTGGCAAGCCCGCCGACCTGATGCTGTTCGATGCCGAGACGCCATGGATGGTGTCGGGCGACACCTTCACCTCGGCAGGGAATACGCCGTTCGACGGCTTCCCGGTCCAGGGCCGCGCGCTGCGGCTGTGGAAGGCCGGGCGGGAGATCGCCTGAAAAATCCTCCCCATCTCCGATGGGGAGGGGGAACGCTCGCGTCAGCGAGTGGTGGTGGAGCCGACAACGCCAGCGAGAGGCCCCTGCCCCTCCACCACAGGGCTGACGCCCGGCGGTCCCCTCCCCAAGCGAGCTTGGGGAGGAATAAAAAAGCCCTCCCCGAGACGCCTCGGGGAGGGCTTTTTACTGGAACCGCGAGGGGTTTAGCCGCGACGCGGACCGCGCGGGCCGCCCTGGGTGGGACGCGGCGCGTAGCGGCGCGGGCCGCCGGGGCCACCGGCCGGACGACCGCCCATCGGACGGTTGCCGCCCGGACCACGACGCGGACCGCCGCCATGACCCGACCCACCGGCGGGCGGGCCATCGGCCTGCTCGATCGCGATATCGTCCTCGGCATGGTCCGCCTCGGTCCGCTTCAGCGCGGCGATGAAGCGCGATGCCAGCGCGGACGGGATCTCGAACAGCGTCTCGTTGGGCTGGATGCGGATCGCGCCGATCTCGTTGCGGGTGATGTGCCCGCGACGGCAGATCAGCGGCAGCAGCCAGCGCGGATCGGCATTCTGGCTGCGGCCGACGCTCATGCGGAACCAGGCGGTGTCGTCGAACCCTTCGCGACGCTCGCGCGGGGCCGGGGCGTCACCCTCGACCAGTTCCTCGGCCTGGGGAAGTGCTGCGCGATGCGCGCGGACCAGCGCGGCGGCGATGTCCTCGGGCGACTTTTCGGCGAGCAGGCGGGTCGCCAGTTCGCGATCACCCTCGTCCACTTCGACCGGCGCGAGCAGCGCGGCAAGCAGACGCTCGCGGTCCTGCGCGCGGATTTCCTCCAGCGTCGGCGCACGACGCCACTCGGCATCGATGCGGGCGCCGCGCAGCATCCCCTCGACCCGGCGACGGCGCGGGTACGGCACGATCAGGATCGCGGTGCCCTTGCGACCGGCGCGGCCGGTGCGACCCGAACGGTGCTGCAACGCCTCGGCATCGCGAGGGATTTCGACGTGGATGACCAAAGTCAGGCCGGGCAGGTCGATACCGCGCGCCGCGACGTCGGTCGCGACGCAGACGCGGGCGCGCCCATCACGCAGCGCCTGCAGCGCATGGTTGCGCTCGTTCTGCGAATGCTCGCCCGACAGCGCCACCGCCGAGAAACCGCGCTCGACCAGGCTGGCGTGCAGATGGCGGACATTGTCGCGCGTGGCGCAGAACAGGATCGCGACCTCGGCCTCGTGCAGGCGCAGCAGGTTGACCACCGCCGCCTCGATATCGGCGGGGGCGACCGTTACCGCCTGATAGGCGATGTCGGCATGGCCCTTGTCCTCGCTGATCGTCTCGATCCGCTTGGCATTGGTCTGGTAGCGCTTGGCGAGCTGCACGATCGGGCGCGGCATGGTCGCCGAGAAGAGCAGCGTGCGGCGCTCGGACGGCGTGCCGTCGAGGATCTGCTCCAAATCTTCGCGGAAGCCCATGTCGAGCATCTCGTCCGCCTCGTCGAGGACGACGAACTTCAGCGACGACAGGTCGAGCGCACCGCGCTCCAGATGGTCACGTAGACGGCCCGGCGTGCCGACGACGATGTGGGTGCCATGGCTGAGCGCGCGACGTTCGCGCGAGGCGTCCATGCCGCCGACGCAGGTTGCGATGCGCGCGCGGGCACCGGCATAAAGCCATTCCAGCTCGCGGCTGACCTGCAGCGCCAGCTCGCGCGTCGGCGCGATGACCAGCGCCATCGGCGCGCCCGGCTGGGGCAGGTGATCGCCGCCGTTCAGCAACTCGCTCGCCATGGCGAGGCCGAAGGCGACGGTCTTGCCCGAACCGGTCTGGGCGGACACGATCAGGTCGCGACCCTGGGCGTCATCCTCGATGACGGCGGCTTGGACCGGGGTCGGCGCGGTATAGCCACGCGCGGAAAGGGCAGCCGACAATACCGGCGGCAAGGCAGAAAAAGGCATGGGGACTCCAACAGAAAAAGGAGCGCGTACCGCCGAACCAAGGGACCCATCCCTCTTAGTTGGCGGATACACCCATGCGGCACGGGTGAATGTTTGCGTTCCGTGAAAGCGTGGCCCTTTACACTATTGCGCGGAAAACTCAAGCCGTGCTTGCGGTGAACCGATCGGCCCGCCATGGAGCCGCGCCATGACCCTGTGCGTTGATCCCCAATGAGTGTCGCCTTTCGCCGCGAATCCGATGAGGAACATCTCGAACCCAAATTCGAGCTGCCCATTCCGCCCGGCCCCAATCTGGTCACGCCGCGCGGGCTAGAACTGACTCGCGCCAAGGTGACGGAAGTCGAGGCCGCCGTTGCCGCCGCGACCGACGACGAGGAACGCACCCGGCTCCAGCGCGAACTGCGCTATTGGAACACCCGCGCCGCCACTGCGGAGCTGGCGCCCGCTCCCGCCGAGGATGAAGTGGGGATCGGCAGCATGGTGACGATCCGGCTCAACGGCCAGACCAAGACGCTGACCATCGTCGGCCATGACGAGGCCGATCCCGCACACGACCGCATCGCCTATGCCGCGCCGCTGGCACGCGCGCTGATGGGGGCGATGGCGGGGGAAATGGTGGCGTTCGGGGGGAAGGCGGACGCGGTGGAGGTGGTGGAGGTCGAGTAGCCCCCTCCTCTTCCTTCTGCATCCCCTCCCGCAGGCGGGAGGGGACCGAGGGGAGGGCAAGGGGTCTCACGGAGACCATCGCCCGTGGCGCGGCCCTCCCCCATCCCCTCCCGCCTGCGGGAGGGGCGTGCCAAGCGGCTACCGTAAACGCTATCTCTAGCGCCCGATCCCTTCTAAACCCCCGCCATGCAACACTATGACGCGATCATCCTCGGCGCGGGAGCGGCGGGGCTTATGGCTGCCGCCACCGCCGGGCAGCGGGGGCGGCGGGTACTGGTCGTCGACCATGCCGAGGCGCCGGGCAAGAAGATCCTGATTTCGGGCGGCGGACGGTGCAACTTCACCAATATCGGCACCGTGCCCGACCGTTTCCTGTCGGCCAACCCGCATTTCGCTAAGTCGGCGCTGGGCCGCTACACGCCCGCAGACTTCCTGGCGCTGGTCGAGGCGCATGGCATCGCTTGGCATGAAAAGACGCTGGGCCAGTTGTTCTGCGACGGATCGGCGCGGCAGATCGTGGCGATGCTGCTCGACGAATGCGACCGGGCGGCGCGGTCCGGCGGCGTGGTCGACATCGCGCTCGGTCAGTCGATCGAAGCGGTCGCGCATGACGGCATGCAGTTCCACGTGACGCACGGCAGCAAGGCCGCAACCGCCCCCCGCCTGATCGTCGCGACCGGCGGGCCGAGCATCCCGAAGATGGGTGCGACCGGCTATGCCTATGATCTTGCCCGCCAGTTCGGGTTGAAGGTGGTCGAGCCGCGCCCTGCCCTCGTACCCCTGACGCTTGGCGGCGAGGAGACGCTGTTCCGCTCGCTCTCGGGCGTCGCGTCGGAGGTCGTCGCGCGCGCGGGCAAGACGCGGTTCCGCGAGGCGGCGTTGTTCACCCATCGCGGCCTGTCCGGCCCGGCGATCCTGCAAGTCTCGTCCTATTGGCGGCACGGCGAGGCCATAGGCATCGACTTCCTGCCCGATTGTGCGCCCGACTGGCTGGTCGCACTCAAGCGCAGCCAGCCCCGCACCAGCCCACGCCGGGCACTCGGCCAGCATCTGCCCGACCGGCTGGCGGAGACGCTGGCGGAGCGACTGGCGCTGCCGAACGAACTGGGCGCGGCGACCGACAAGCTGCTGGCGGCGGCACAGGGACGGCTCGCCGACTGGACCTTCCACCCCAATGGCAGCGAGGGTTATGCCAAGGCCGAGGTGACGGTCGGCGGTGTCTCCACCGCCGGGCTGTCGTCACGGACGATGGAGGCCAAGGCGGTGCCCGGGCTGCACTTCGTCGGCGAGGCGGTGGACGTCACCGGCTGGCTGGGCGGGTACAATTTCCAATGGGCCTGGGCGAGCGGCCGCGCAGCGGGCGAGGCGGTTTGATTTGGAAAAACGCTCAGAGCGAGGCGATGCCGATCCCCGGCCGTGCCCATTGCGCCATATGGTCGTCGGCCTGACGCCGGACGAAGCAGGCCCCACCCGCCGCGCGGTAGCGATGGCAGAGTGAGTCGGCATCGGCGCGGCTGAGACCGCCGACCGACAGGCGGTAAAGTTGCTCGCCCGACAGGCGCACCGTGCCGCTTTGTGGGGTATAGCCCGACAGGCCGTCGAAGCGGCGGGTCAGCTGGCCCCAGGCCTTCTGTGCACCGTCCGCCTTGCCGAAAGCGCCGATCTGGACATTCCAGTCGCCGCGACGATGGGCGACGACCCGCCGCTCCTCCGCGCGACGCAGCAGGGCGGGCGCGGTGACGGGGCCTGCCGCGATACGCTCCATCGACGGCTGGGGCTGGTCGTCGCGCTGGGCCGAGCGTGTGGCGCTCATGGGCAGCGGTTGAACGACGTCCTGACGCGCGGCGAAGAGGATCCCCGGCGCCGCCGGTTCGGCAGCGGCGGGCTTAGGATCGGGCTGGGGCAAGGCCTGAACCATGTCCTGCACCACCGCCGCAGACGGTGCGCCGTTCAGCGCCAGCGTGATCGGCTGGCCGGTATCGACCGTCTGCTTCACGCCCAGCAGCGAGGAGACCCTGTCGGCCGGGCTGGTATTGGCGGCGAAGTCGGCCCATTCGCGCATCCGCACCTCGACATCGGCAGGCGCCATGTCCGCCGACGCGGCCATGCGCGCCATATCCCATTGCCCCGACAGCGCCAGCGCGAGCGCGAGATTCTGTCGCGCCTTGACGCTCGCCCCCGGCTCACGCGCGGCGGCGGTCAGCAAACGGACGCCCTCGCCCGGCGCTCCGGCCAGCGCCAGAGCAAGCCCCAGATCGGCGGCCGGAATGACCGAGGCATGGCTATCGAGCAACGTTCTGGCCCCCTCGCCATTGCCGCCCGCGATCATCGCCAGTGCGAGGTTCAGCGCGGCGCGGCCATCCGCCGGGTCGAGCTGCAACGCGTCGGTAAAGGCCTGTCGCGCCGAGGCGAAGCGCCCCGCCTGAAGATAGCTTTGCCCCAGCAGCGAACGATAGCCCGCATCCCTGGGATCGGCGGCGACCAGCCGTTCGGCCAGCGCCACGGCGGCGGTGCCGTCGCGCTGCGCCAGGACCCGGCGGGTCTGGTCGGCAAGGGCTGCGGTGGCCCTGGCTGGGCTGACCTCCTGCTTCAGCCGGGCGGTACGCGGGCCGGTCGCGGTGCAGCCCGCCAGAATCAACATGCCGACGCTGCAGGACAAAAGAGTGCGGAACGTGGTCATCTTGGTCATCCGGTCCAGCCCAAGAGGAAGGCCATCGATACGCCCGGCGCACGACCCCATTCCCCGATCGGCCCCCGTGCTAGGCCCCCAGCCCATAAGGAACGGTTAACCCCTCACTGTCAGCTTTACCCGCAGCCAGTCGCGCGGCATGGATGATGGCGCGTGCAACAAGGGCGGAAGGACGAAACATGATGCGCAGATTCCCGATCGGCAGCATGGTCTTACCCGCCACGCTTCTCACCGCCGCTCTGATCGCCACGCCCGCCATGGCGGCCCCGGATGTGAAGGCCGGGGTCGATGCCTGGGCGCAGGGCGATTATCGCAAGGCAGTCGAGGAATGGCGCGGTCCCGCCGTGGCGGGCGATGCCGATGCGCAGTTCAACCTGGCCCAGGCCTATAAGCTGGGTCGCGGCGTGCCGCTTGACCCCGCGCTCGCCGAAAGCTGGTTCCGCAAGGCCGCCGTCCAGGGCCATGTCCAGGCGGCCGACAATTACGGCCTCGCGCTGTTTCAATCAGGCAAGAAGGCCGAGGCCGCCCCCTGGCTGGAAAAGTCCGTCGCGCATGGCGAACCACGCGCGCAGCTGGTGCTGGGCACGATGCTGTTCAACGGCGACGGCGTGCCCCGCGACTATCCGCGCGCCTATGCGCTGATGACGCTGGCGTCGCAGGCGGGGCTGCAAGCCGCGTCGCAGACGCTGGCGCAGATGGACCAGTATATCACTCCGCCCGACCGCCAGCACGGCGTCGAGCTGGCCCAGCAATATCGCGCCCGCCTGGCCGCCCTGCCCGCTCCCGCCGCCAGCGCGCCGAAGCGGGTGACGGTGGGCACCGAACCGTCGCCGGTCAAGGCCGCCGATACGCCGGTCCGTACCGCTGCGCAGCCCCGCCCGACGGTGCAGCCGGTGCCGATCACGCCGTCACGCCCGGCGACGTCGGGCTATGGCGCGAGCTATCCTGCACCCGGCACGCCCGCGAGCCAGACGCCGCCGGTTCGCGAGGAGGCGGCCGACCTGATCGACCGGCGCAAGCCCGTTGCGCCGCCGCCCGCACCGCGCCCCGCCAAGCCGACCCCGGCTCGCTCAACCAGCGGGCCCTGGCGTATCCAACTCGGCGCCTTCCGCGATCGCGGCAATGCCGACGCGCTCTGGCAACGAGTGCGGGGGCGCCTCAGCGGTGCGCAGCCCTATTTCGTGACGGCGGGCGGCGTCACCCGGCTTCAGGCAGGCGGCTATGCCAATCGTGCCGCCGCGCAAACCGCGTGCAGCCGCTCGGGCCAGCCTTGCGTGGTGGTCGCGCCGTAATAGAGCCTATTCCTCCCCTGTAAGGGGAGGTGGCAGGCCGAAGGCCTGACGGAGGGGGGTCGCGCTATCGAGAGGGGGACACCCCTCCGACGCGCTAACGCGCGCCACCTCCCTTACAAGGGGAGGAATGACTGGACTGCCCTTTAACCGACCACCCACTCCGCGCTCGGAATGCCCTGCGCATAAAGCAGCGTGGTCAGGTCGCCATGGTCGATCCGCGCCGCCGCCGCGCCCGCGACGATCGGCTTGGCGCGGTATGCGACGCCCAGGCCTGCCCGGCGGATCATCGCCAGATCGTTGGCCCCGTCGCCCACCGCCATGCTGTCCGCCGCATCGATGCCCAGTTCGTCCAGCGCGGCGAGCAGCGTCTTTTCCTTGGTGTCCGACCCGACGATGGGCTTGCGCACCGTACCGGTCAGCTTGCCGTGCGCGATCTCGAGGTAATTGGCGATGGCACGGTCGAAACCGATCTCGGCCGCGACCGGCTCGGCGAAGCGGGTGAAGCCGCCCGACACCAAGATCGCATGGCCGCCGCGCGCCTTCATCGTGCGGACCAGCGCGCGAGCCCCGGCCATCAGTTTGACCCGCTCGGCCAGGCATTGTTCGATGACGTGCTCGTCCAGCCCTTCGAGCAGCGCGACCCGCGCGTCGAGGGCAGCGGCGAAGTCCAGTTCGCCGCGCATGGCGCGTTCGGTGACCTCGGCCACCTGCTCCTTGATCCCGGCATAATCGGCCAGTTCGTCGATGCATTCGACGGTGATCATGGTCGAATCCATGTCGGCGACCAGAAGGCGCTTTTCCCGATTGGCGGCAGGCTGGACGATGACATCAAGCGTCAGGTCCTGTCCGTATCCGCCCTTGGCGATCGCACAGGCGCGTTGCTTCAAGCCGTTTGCGAGTTCCGCGCAGACGCTCGCCGAAAAGCCGTCAGCGGGTTGGAACGTCAGATCGAACGCGCGGCCTTCGTCCAGCCACTCCCCCGAAACCAGCCGTCCCGCCCTCGATTCGCCATCGAATTCATAGGCGACGTCAGAAAGCATCGCGGCGTCGAAGGTCTGATCGGCTATGTAGGTCGCAATGAACACAATGGCTCTCCCGAATGTCGCGCTCATCGCAGGGCCGACCGCCAGCGGCAAGTCCGCATTGGCGCTCGATCTGGCGAAGGCGACTGGCGGCACGATCATCAATGCCGATTCGGCGCAGGTGTACCGGGACCTGTCGATCCTGACCGCCCGCCCCTCGTGCGACGAAGTGACGCAGGCGCCGCACCGGCTGTTCGGCCATGTCGACGGCGCCGACACCGGCTATTCGGCGGCGCGCTGGGCCGCCGAGGCCAGTGCAGCGATAGACGACAGTGTGGCAGCAGGATCGCTGCCCATCCTGGTCGGTGGCACCGGCCTGTATATGCGCACTCTGCTCGACGGGATCGCTCCGGTGCCGGAGATCGATCCCGATATTCGCGCGGAGGTTCGTGCCCTGCCCGTCTCGGACGCGCATGATGCCCTATCGCACGAGGACCCCATCGCCGCCGCCCGGCTCAACCCCGCCGACACCACCCGCGTTGCCCGCGCGCTGGAGGTGGTGCGTTCGACCGGCCGCCCGCTGCACGAATGGCAGGCGCGCAAGGAGGGCGGCATCGGCAACCGCATCGCCCTCTCCGCCGTCATCCTGCTGCCCGACCGCGACTGGCTGAACGCACGGATCGACCGGCGTTTCGGCGAGATGCTGGATGAAGGACTGGACGAAGCCGCCGCACTCCTCGCCCGTCCCGACCTGCCCGCCGACGCCCCCATCCGCCGCGCGATCGGCGTGCCGGAGGCCGCCGCGCTGCTGGCGGGCACCATGACCCGCGCCGAGGCGGAGGCTGCGGGCGCGCTCGCGACAAGGCGTTATGCCAAAAGGCAATTTACCTGGTTCCGTCACCAGCCCGGCCCCGGCTGGACCGCGATTTCCGACACGGCTCCCAATGTGCGACGCAACATAATAGAAACTTTATTGCGCAATTGACGGTTGACGCGCACTTTTTAAACTTGTAGCCGCGCCATTCCCGACACGCCCCGTCAGCGGGCACGGACGCAGAAGGACGAAGACGATGACCGAGAAGAGCGGAGCCGATATCCTGGTCGAGGCGCTGTGCGATCTCGGCGTGGAGGTCGTCTTCGGCTATCCGGGTGGTGCGGTGCTGCCGATCTATGACGCCATGTTCCGATCGAAGCGCATCCGCCACATTCTCGTCCGCCACGAACAGGCGGCGACCCATGCGGCGGAGGGCTATGCCCGCTCGACCGGCAAGCCCGGCGTGGTGCTCGTCACCTCCGGCCCCGGTGCGACCAATGCGGTCACCGGCATCACCGATGCGCTGCTCGATTCGATCCCGATGGTGGTCATCACCGGCCAGGTTCCGACCGCGCTGATCGGCACCGACGCGTTCCAGGAAGCCGATACCGTCGGCATCACGCGCCACTGCTCCAAGCACAATTACCTGGTGAAGGACCCCGCGCGCCTGGGCGAGGTGGTGCATGAGGCGTTCCATATCGCGACCTCGGGCCGCCCCGGCCCGGTTGTGATCGACATTCCCAAGGACGTGCAGGTCGCCACCGCCCGCTATCAAAAGCCGGGCCCGATCCGTCACAAGACCTATCGCCCGCAGGTGAAGGCCGACCAGAGCCAGATCGAACAGCTGGTCGACATGCTGGCGGCGGCGGAACGCCCGATCCTCTATACCGGCGGCGGCATCATCAATTCGGGTCCGGCCGCGTCGCAACTGCTGCGCGAACTGGCCCGCATCACCGGCGCGCCCGTGACCTCGACCCTGATGGGCCTGGGCGCCTTCCCGGCCAGCGACCCGCAATGGCTGGGCATGCTGGGGATGCACGGCACCTACGAAGCCAATATGGCGATGAACCAGGCCGACCTCGTGGTCGCGCTGGGCAGTCGCTTCGACGACCGTGTGACCGGGCGCTTGGACGCGTTCAGCCCGAACAGCCGCAAGGTCCATGTCGATATCGACCGGTCGAGCGTGAACAAGAATGTCCGCGTCGACCTGGCCATCATCGCCGATGTCGGCCACGCGCTGGAGGATGCGGTGCGCATCTGGAAGTCGCGCCAGCATCCCAAGCCCGACACGACCGAATGGCAGCGCCGCATCGCGGGCTGGCGTGCGGTCGGCTGTCTCTCCTTCCCCGAGGCGGGCGACGTGATCATGCCGCAACGCGCGATCCGCGCGCTCTACGACGCGACCAAGGCACGCCAGCCGATCATCACCACCGAGGTCGGCCAGCACCAGATGTGGGCCGCCCAGCATTTCGGCTTCGAAAAGCCCAATAAGTGGCTGACGTCGGGTGGTCTGGGCACCATGGGTTACGGCCTGCCCGCCGCGATCGGTGCGCAGCTGGGCAATCCGGGTGCGCTGGTCATCGACATCGCCGGTGAAGCCTCGATCCAGATGAACATCCAGGAACTGGCGACGGCGACCCAATATCGCCTGCCGGTCAAGATCTTTATCCTGAACAACGAATATATGGGCATGGTCCGCCAGTGGCAGGAACTGACCTATGAGAGCCGCTATGCCGAGAGCTATTCGGACAGCTTGCCCGATTTCGTGAAGCTGGGTGAAGCCTATGGCTGGAAGGGCATATTGATCGAACATCGGCACGAGCTGGAGGACGGCATCGCCGCGATGCTGGACCATGACGGGCCGGTGATCGTCGACTGCCGCGTGGCCAAGCTGGCCAACTGCTTCCCGATGATCCCGAGCGGCGCGGCGCATACCGACATGATCCTGCAGGCCAATGAGGTATCGGGCACCATGGACGACGAGGCAAAGGCGCTGGTTTGACCTTGAAGCTCCTCCCCGCCCGCGGGGAGGGGGACCGTGACGCGAAGCGGCACGGTGGAGGGGGATCACCGCGTAGGACAGCATGAGTGGAGAACCCCCTCCACCATGCTCCGCATGGTCCCCCTCCCCGTACCGGGGAGGAATTTTGGAATGCACATCAAGACCGAACAGGTGGAACGCCACACGCTGGCGGTGATCGTCGACAACGAACCGGGCATTCTCGCGCGGATCGCGGGTCTGTTCACCGCGCGCGGCTATAACATCGAAAGCCTGACCGTGTCGGAGATCACCGCCGACAAGGCCGTCAGCCGCATCACCATCGTCACCAGCGCCTCGCCGCCGGTGATGGAGCAGATCATCGCCCAGCTCGACCGGCTGGTCCCCGTCCACAAGGTCGCCGACCTGACCGTGCTGGGCGACCATGTCGAACGCGAGCTGGCGCTGGTGAAGGTGTCGGGCACCGGCGACCGCCGGATCGAGGCGCTGCGCCTCGCCGAAGTCTACCGCGCCCGCGTGGTCGACGCGACGATCTCCAGCTTCGTGTTCGAAGTCACCGGCGGCATCGCCAAGATCGACAAGTTCGTCGAACTGATGGGCGAAGTCGGCCTCGTCGAGGTCGCCCGCACCGGCATCGCCGCCATCTCGCGCGGCGCTGAAGCGGCCTGAGGCCACCCCCTCCAGTTTTTCAGTCTTTCATGAGGCCCCAAGCGGCCCAGCCATTTCGAAAGGGAAGTTGAAATGCGTGTGTATTACGATCGCGACGCCGATCTGAACCTGATCTCCGAGAAGAACATCGCCATCCTGGGTTACGGCTCGCAGGGCCACGCCCATGCGCAGAACCTGCGCGATTCGGGCGTCAAGAATGTCGCGATCGCGCTGCGCCCCGGTTCGGCCTCGGCCGCCAAGGCGGAAGCGGCGGGCTTCAAGGTCCTGTCGAACAAGGAAGCGGCCGGCTGGGCCGACATCCTGATGATCCTGGCCCCCGACGAGCATCAGGCCGCGATCTATGACGCCGATCTGAAGGGCAATATGAAGCCCGGCGCAGCGCTCGCCTTCGCCCACGGCCTGAACGTGCATTTCGGCCTGATCGAGCCGCCCGCGGACATCGACGTCATCATGATCGCCCCCAAGGGCCCCGGCCATACCGTGCGCAGCGAATATGTGCGCGGCGGCGGCGTGCCCTGCCTGATCGCGATCCATCAGGACGCCAGCGGTAACGCGCATGACGTCGCGCTGGCCTATGCCAGCGGCGTCGGCGGCGGTCGCTCGGGCATCATCGAGACGAACTTCCGTGAAGAGTGCGAAACCGATCTGTTCGGCGAGCAGGCCGTGCTGTGCGGCGGCGCGACCGCGCTGGTCCAGGCGGGCTTCGAGACGCTGGTCGAGGCGGGCTACGCCCCCGAAATGGCCTATTTCGAGTGCCTTCACGAACTGAAGCTGATCGTCGACCTGATGTATGAGGGCGGCATCGCCAACATGCGCTACTCGATCTCGAACACCGCCGAATATGGCGACATCAAGACCGGCCCGCGCATCATCACCGAAGAGACCAAGAAGGAAATGAAGCGCGTGCTCGCCGACATCCAGTCGGGCCGCTTCGTGAAGGACTTCGTGCTCGACAACCGCGCCGGCCAGCCCGAACTGAAGGCCAGCCGCATCGCCGCCAAGCGCCACCCGATCGAACAGGTCGGCAGCGAACTGCGCGCGATGATGCCGTGGATCGGGGCGAACAAGCTGGTGGATAAGGCGAAAAACTGAATTATCGCTAGGGGTGGGCTCGGTGAGACACCTTGCCCTCCCCCATCCCCTCCCGCTTGCGGGAGGGGTGCGTTGCTGGGCTGCCCATACGCACAATCGCAACCTATCACCGAGTTGCAAAGTTAGTTAAACCCTTGCCGCAGCCGCAAGCACGCCCCTCCCGCAGGCGGGAGGGGATGGGGGAGGGAAAGAGGCCTCGCAGAGACCAACCTAGAAACGCATCGTTGCGACCTTGGCCTTTGACGCGCGTTAACCGCACGGCTCAAAAAGGCCACCGTTCAACAGGGAGTCTACCCATGCGTTTCGTCCTTCCCGCCGCTCTGGCGCTCGCCACCATCGCCGCGCCCGCCATCGCGCAGACCGGCACGCCCGGTGCCGCCGTCGCCTCGCGCGTCGTCGCGGGCACTTATGCCGTCGACCCCGCCCACACCCAGGTCACTTGGTCGCTCAACCATATGGGCTTCTCGATGCTCGAGGGGCAGTTCGGCGCATCGGAAGGCACGCTGACCATCGATCCCGCCCGCCCTCAGGCCGCCAAGGTCGACGTGACCTTCAAAATCAACGATCTCTCGGTCACCGCCGCCCCCTTCGCCAACCATCTGAAGTCGAAGGACTTTTTCGACGCCGCCACCTATCCGACCGCGCGCTTCGTCTCGACCGGCGTGAAGGTCATGGGCACAAAGGCCGTCATCACCGGCAACCTGACCATCAAGGACCAGACCAAGCCGGTGACGCTGAACGCGACCTTCTTCGGCGCAGGGACCAACCCGATGTCGAAGAAGCTGAACATCGGCTTCCGCGCGACCGGCAAGATCAAGCGTTCGGACTTCGGCGTCGGCGCCTATGTCCCGGTGGTGGGTGACGAGGTCGACCTGACCATCAACGCCGCCTTCACCGCGCAGTAACGTCCCTTATCCTCTCCCATCCGCGAAAGGCGGGGTCGTCCGCGCGGCCCCGCCTTTTTTCGTCGGCGCAGCTTCATGACGGCGCCAAGCCACCGGCCGTCATCAATCTCGATATGGACAAGGCCCCGCCGACGCGGCATGAACCCGTCCATCATGATCGCCGCGCTGCTGCTTCGTTCGCTTCGACTTATCCGCCCTTAGGGGAGGATCGGCGTGGCCATGCGCGACTTCCCTAAGGGCTGAATGAACCGATAAGCCTTATCCCCGCCGCGTGACAGGCCAGACGCGGCCGAGACTATTGGAAGACCGACGATCATGCTCCGCGATCCTTCGACCAAGTACCGCCCCTTCCCGACCATCGCCCTGCCCGACCGGCAATGGCCGAACCGCACAATCACGAAGGCGCCGCGCTGGCTGTCGACCGATCTTCGCGACGGCAATCAGGCGCTGATCGACCCGATGGATGCGGAAAAGAAGACGCGGATGTTCGACCTGCTGGTCAAGGTCGGGCTGAAGGAGATCGAGGTCGGCTTCCCCAGCGCGGGCGCGACCGAGTTCGATTTCATCTCCGGCCTGATCCGGGACGATCGCATCCCCGACGACGTGACGATCCAGGTCCTGACCCAGTCGCGCCGCGACCTGATCGAGCGCAGCTTCGAAAGCCTGGAGGGCGCACGCACCGCGATCGTCCATCTCTACAACGCGGTCAGCCCGGCCTGGCGCAAGATCGTGTTCGGCATGACCCGTGACGAGGTCCGCAAGATCGCGGTCGAGGGCGCGAAGATCCTGCGCGACGAAGCGGCCAAGCGTCCCAACACCGACTGGTTCTTCGAATACAGCCCCGAGACCTTCTCGACCGCCGAACTGGATTTCTCGGTCGAGGTCTGCGCCGCCGTCATGGACGTGCTCAAGCCCACGCCCGACCATCCGCTGATCCTGAACCTGCCCGCCACGGTCGAGTGCGCGACGCCTAATGTCTATGCCGACCAGATCGAATGGTTCGGCCGCAACATCCCGAACCGCGACTCGGTGGTGATCTCGCTGCACACGCATAACGACCGGGGGACCGGTGTCGCCGCCGCCGAACTGGGCGTGATGGCGGGGGCAGACCGGGTCGAGGGCTGCCTGCTGGGCAATGGCGAGCGGACCGGCAATTGCGATCTCGTGACCGTCGCGCTCAACATGTACACGCAAGGGGTCGACCCCAAGCTCGACCTGTCGGACATCGACGAGGTGGTGAACACGGTCAATTACTGCACCAACTTGCCCGTCCACCCGCGCACGCCCTATGCGGGCGATCTGGTCTTCACCGCCTTTTCAGGCAGCCATCAGGATGCGATCAAGAAGGGTTTTGCGGCACAAGCGGCGCGCAACGACGATCTGTGGGAAGTTCCATACCTCCCCATCGACCCCGCCGATCTGGGCCGTTCCTACGAAGCCGTGATCCGCGTCAATTCGCAGTCGGGCAAGGGCGGCGTCGCCTGGGTGATCGAGCAGGACAAGGGGCTGAAGCTGCCCAAGCGGCTCCAGGCCGATTTCAGCCGCCATGTCCAGGCGATGGCCGACGCCACCAGCCGCGAGTTGAACGCCGCCGATATCTGGGGCGGGTTCGAGGCGACCTATCTGCCGCGCGAGGGCGACCGTTTCGTGCTGCGCGACTATGAGGAAAGCGGCTCAACGGGGCAGCGGACCTTTATCGGCCGCGTGCAGGTGGATGGCGAGGAGCGTTCGATCTCGGGCCGTGGCAACGGCCTGATCTCCAGCGTGATCGCAGCGCTGGCCGACACGACAGGTCCGAACCTCGAAGTGATTGACTATAACGAACATGCCATCGGTCACGGTGCCGACGCCCAGGCCGCCGCCTATGTCGAGGCGCGCACCCCGGATGGCCGGATCGTGTTTGGCGTGGGGCTGGACACCGACATCGCCACCGCCAGCGTCCGGGCGGTGCTCTCCGCCGCCAATCGGGCGTGATGCGCCCCGTCCTTCTCGGCTAAGACGACGCGCCATGCGGGTCATCGGAGCGTCGTTTTTTCTGACCCGGAAGGGCGAGGTCGCAGATGGAGGGGCGTCGGCATCATGAGCGTCGCCGCCCCTCCGTCACGCTGGGCGTTCATTCCCGAACGCTACCGCGAAAAGCTGCGCGAGCGGGGGGCGTCGATCACGCTCACCGTGCTGGCGCACCTGTTGCTGGCATGGCTGCTGTTCCATCTGGCGCCCAAGCTGATCGACCCGGAGAAATCTTCGGCGCTCAACACCTTCTCCGTGTCGCCGGACGACAAGGAGTCGGGTGCGCCGGTGCCCAAGACCCGCACCGCGACGCGCAAGCCCGCGGCGGCCGGCGGCTCCAAGGCCCCGGTCTCGGAGAAGCGCGCGGACACTCCTGTCCCGCAGCCCGAGAAGAAGGCCGACACCTCCACGCCGACGCCGTGGCAATGGGGGGACAAGTCGCTGTTCGACGCAGGCGACATCGCCGCGTTACCCAAGGGCGAAGGCAAGGGCGTCGGGTCGAGCAAGGGCGACGACCGGGGCGAGGACAGCGCATCCGCCTATGGCCCCGGCGAAGGGCCGGGCGGTCGGCGGCTCTACAATGCCGAATGGTTCCCGCGCCGCCCGAGCAATGCCGAGTTGAGCGGCTATCTGCGCGGCCCCGCCCCCGATGGCGGCTGGGCGTTGATCGCGTGTCGTACCATTCCCGACTACCGCGTCGAAAATTGCCAGATCCTGGGCGAGTCCCCTGTCGGCTCCGGGCTGGGTCGCGCGATGCGCGAGGCCGCATGGCAATTCCGCGTCCGCGCGCCGCGCATCAACGGCAAGGAAATGATCGGCGAATGGGTCCGTATCCGGATCGACTTCTCCACCACCAAGCGTGGCGATTAGGCCTCAGTAAGTGAATTGCAGCTGGGTTCGGATCAAATCGCCCGTGGCCCGGCCCGTTCGCCGCGAATCCGCCTCGCGCCGCTCCATCCGAGCATAGGCCAGCGTCAGTTCCAGTGCGTCGACCAGCTGAATTTCCGTGCCCAGTTCCCACTCGTCGGTTTCCAGGCGGGGCGCATCGACATTGGCCTTCCAGCCGCCGCGATAGCGCTGCCACCGCGCATAAGGGATGGCGCGGCCGATCGGGGTCCGGCCGAGGTCGGTCATCAGCTGGACATAGCCGCCGCCAAGCCGCTGGCTGCGGACCGAACGCAAGGCCATGTCATATTGCGGTCCCCAGCCGGTCGTCCATTCGGTCTGGATACCGAAGGGCTGCGGATAGAGGATCGCGTGGAAGCCGACCCGGTCGTCGCGATATTCGACCGGGCTGATGCCGCTACGCAATTCGGGGCGGAAACGGTTGAGGATCATCGATCCACCCAGCTCCAGCACCTGCCCCTCGAACACCGGCCCCAGCCCGTCGAGCGCGAAGGGCCAGGTGGCCATGGCGACCTTCATCAGGCTGTCGTTGCGCTCGGTCCGGTTGGTGCCCTGGCCGTTATAGACGGCCAGCCCGAACGCGCCGTAATTGCCGAACAGCTTCTGCTTGTTCTTGGTCAGCCGGTCCCAGATCGCCTGGACCGGCGCCGGGGTGTAATAGACGTTAACCCCGACATCGCGCTCGCCGGGCACGCCGCTGTTGATCGCATCGGACCGGTCGAGCGGCAGGCGGTTGGACGAGCTTTGCAGATTCTCCCAGCCGAACGGCACCTTGGACTGGCCGAAGCGCAGACGCAGGCGGCGCTCGGGGTCGAGGAACCAGTCGACATAGACGTCGCGCAGCTGCCCGAAATTCTCGCGCCGCTCGGTGCTCGACTGATTGTTCACCGCCGCGCCGAAATCATGCTGGAAATAGAGCTGCAGCCGATCGGTGATATCCCCCTGCAACACCAGCCGGACACGCCGCAGCAGGAAGCCGCCATCGTCGTTGATCGAGGCGTCATGGACCGAGCGCAGCCGCGATCCGGTCTCTCCCGGCGCATCCTGGGCGTCGAGCACCCCATTGTAACGCAACTGCGTATAGCCGCGCAGGCGCATCCGCTCATACCAGGGGGCGCGGGCCGAGGGCGGCTTGGCGACCGCCGCGACGCGCTGGGGTGCGGTCGGCGGCGGGGGCGAAGACGGGGTGGCGGTCGAGGCAGCAAGCTGGGGCACGGCGGCCATCGGCACCGTGGCGGCGGGCGCTCCCTTCTGCGCATCGGTCAGCGCCTTAATCTGCGCCTTCAGCTCGTCGATCTGACGCTGCAATTCCTGTACGGTCTGGGCGGCGGCGGGTGCCGGGCAGCTTGCCAGCATCATCGCGGCGGCGATCCCGGTACCGGCCCGCTGGGGTATCGACTTGATCGCCATGATGTTCCGCCCTGTTTGCGGCGGCGACTTAGGACGGGTGCGGTCCCTTCCGCAACAGATTGATGACAGTCGCGTGATATTATCGTGACATCGACGCCCGGCTCAGCGCGACCGTTCGATCTCGCAGCCCACGCGCGCATCAGGATAGATGCCGGTCTTGGTCGAGCGCACCTTCACCGAGACCACACGGGGATCAGCCAGACACAAGGCCGCCACCGCCTCGCAAAGGCTCTCCTGAAGTGCGAAGCCGGGACCGCCCGCCATCGCCAAAAGCCCCTCTCGCAGGAAATCATAGTCCAGCACCTCCTCGATCCGGTCGGCGCGGGGGGCGGATGGGTAGGTTATGGTCATCGCGACGGACAGGCTGACCGGCTGCGGCTCGGTTTCGTGCGGATGGATGCCCAGCCGCATCGCCACGCTCATATCGTCGAGCAGGATGGTATAGGTCGCGCTCATCCTCGTCCCTCGAACATCACATCGCCGTCGCGGCGGCAGAAGCGCTGGCCGCAATCGACATAGAGCGTCTGTCCCCTGATCCCGCGCGCGGTCAGCAGGAAGGACACTGCCTCCGCCACCGCCTCCGCGCGGATCGGGCGGGCGAGCAGGTTCTTGGTCGCCGCCGCCACGAACTCTTCGTCGCTCTGGTCGCCGCTTTGCAGGGTCAGGCCCGGTGCGACCGCGTTCACCGCGATGCGGGGCCCCAGTCCTTGCGCCAGCATTGTGTTCGCCCCCGCCAGCGCGAATTTGGCGCAGCTATAGGCGAAGAAATCGGGATTCGGGTTCGCCAGCTTCTGGTCGAGGATATCGACCACCGCGCCATCCGTCACGTCATCCTGCCGCGCCAGCGCCGAAGCGAGCAAGGCGGGTGCGGCGGCGTTGATCGCGTAGAGCTTCGCCATCAGACCCGCATCCGTGTCCGGCGGCCGGTCGAACTCGAAGGCCGAGGCGCTGTTGACCAGCCCGTCGATGGGCCCACCCACCGCCGCCCGTGCCTGGGCGAACAGGGCGTCGATCTCGTCGATCCGCGAAAGGTCACCCTGCACCATCGGCGCGCCCAGCTCCGCTGCCAGCGCCGCCGCCGCCTCGCCCGAGCCGTTATAATGGATCACCGACTGATGCCCGTCCGCCGCCAGCCGCCGGGCGATGCTCGCGCCCAGCCTTTTGGCCGCTCCGGTCACCAGCACGGTGCGGCGTGTCATCCGCCCAGGCCCATCAGCGACAGGACTTCCTTGCGGCTGCGATCGTCGTCGCGGAACACGCCCATCATCCGGCTCGTCACCATCGACACGCCCGGCGTGCGCACCCCGCGCGAGGTCATGCAGCCATGCGTCGCCTCGATCACCACCGCGACGCCCAGCGGCTTCAGGTTTTCCCAGATACAGTCAGCCACCTCGGCGGTCAGTCGCTCCTGCACCTGCAACCGGCGGGCAAAGCCATGCAGCACGCGCGCGAGCTTGGAGATGCCGACGACATGGTTGCGCGGCAGGTACGCGATATGCGCGCGCCCGATGATCGGGGCCATGTGATGCTCGCAGTGGGACTGGAACGGAATGTCCTTCAGCAGCACGATCTCGTCATAGCCGCCCACTTCCTCGAACACCCGCGACAGGTGGACGGCAGGGTCGTCGCCATAGCCTGCGCAATATTCGGCCCAGGCGCGCGCGACGCGCTTGGGCGTGTCGACCAGCCCCTCGCGCATGGGGTCGTCCCCCGCCCAGGCGATCAGCGTGCGGATGGCGTCGGCGACATGATCGGGCACGACGATCTTGCCGTCCTGACCGATCAGGTCGCCGTCCTCCGGGTCGCCATGCGCGCAGCTCATATCATGTCCCTCACATCAAAGCCGGTGCGATAGCGGATCGATTGCCGGGGTGCAAAACTCGCATCCCCTTAACCCATGTCACACAACTCCGTTCAGCCTGAGCGAAGTCGAAGGCCACGCCATGCCACCTGGATCTGGGCGTATTCCCTTGCCTTCGACTACGCTCAGGCTGAACGGAAGGGGGGATGCTTGACTCAGCGGGAAGGAATTACCCGCGCAACCGCTCCGCCGCCCAGGCGACGTGGTCGGCCATGAAGGTGGAGATGAAGTTGTAGCTATGGTCATAGCCCGGCTGCATCCGCAGGGTCAGCGCGATCCCGGCCCTTTCGCAGGCCCCGGCCAGCAACTCGGGGCGGAGCTGCTCGGCCAGGAACTGGTCGGCATCGCCCTGGTCGACCAGCAGGTCGGGCACCTGCGCGCCGTCCTCGATCAGTGCGACGGCATCCGCGTGTCGCCACGCGGCGCGGTCCTGCCCTAGATAGCCGCTCAGAGCCTTCTCGCCCCATGGCACCTGAGACGGCGCGACGATGGGGGCAAAGGCCGACACGCTGCGGAAACGGTCCGGGTTGCGGAGCCCGATGGTCAGTGCACCGTGGCCGCCCATCGAGTGACCGGTAATCCCTTGCGCGCCCATGTCGGCCATGGCGAAATGCTCGGCGATCAGTGCGGGCAGTTCCTGCTCGATATAGGTCCGCATCCGGAAATGCTTCGCCCAAGGCTCTTCCGTCGCATCGACGTAGAAGCCGGCCCCCTGTCCCATGTCATAACCGTTGTCATCGGCCACGCCTTGCCCGCGCGGTGACGTATCGGGCGCGATGAAGATCACGCGGTGCTGGGCGCAAGCGGCCCGATACTCGCCCTTGTCGGTGACATTGGCGTGCGTGCACGTCAGCCCAGACAGATACCAGAGGACGGGGAGCTTCTCTCCTTCCTCATGCTCGGGCACGAAGACCGAGAAGGTCATGCGCGTGCCCGTCGCTTCGCTGTCATGCGCGTACACACCCTGCACGCCGCCATGCGCCTTGGAGGTCGAAATCGTCTCGATCGTCATCGGAACACCACCGTCCGGTTGTCATTGAGGAAGACGCGCCGCTCGCCCACCCAGGCGACGGCGCGGGCCAGCACCTGCGCCTCGATATCGCGGCCGATGCGGATCAGGTCGTCGACGCTGGCGCGGTGATCGACCCGCTCGACCGCCTGTTCGATGATCGGCCCTTCATCGAGATCCGCCGTCACGAAATGCGCGGTCGCGCCGATCAGCTTCACGCCGCGCGCATGGGCGCGGTGATAGGGTTGCGCGCCCTTGAAGCCGGGCAGAAAGCTGTGATGGATGTTGATGCACCGCCCCGGCAGCGCGGCAACCAGCCGCTCGCCCAGCACCTGCATATAGCGGGCGAGGACCAGATAATCGGCGGCGCTCTCGTCCATCAGCGCGAGCATCGCCGCTTCCTGTTCGGCGCGATTGCCGTTGTCGACCGGCAGGTGATGCCAGGGCAGGCCATGCCATTCGACCAGCGGCCGCAAGCTATCGTGATTGGATACGACCCCGACGATCTCCACCGGCAGCGTGTTGGTCCGCCAGCGATGGAGCAGGTCGTTCAGGCAGTGCGAGCCCTTCGACACCGCGATCAGCATCCGGGGGCGCTCGGTCGCTGGCGCGACATGCCAGTCGAAGCCGAAGCGCGCCGCCGGTTCCGCCAACGCCGCCCGCACCCCCTCGACCGAGACGGGAAAACGCTCCCCCTGCCCGGTGAAGACGATGCGCAGGAAGAAGCGGCCCGTTTCCAGATCGGCATATTGCTGGCTGTCGAGGATGAACCCGTCGATCCCCGCCAGCGCGCCCGACACGGCGGCGACGATGCCGACCCGGTCCTGGCACGCCAGCGTCAGGATATAGTCGCTCATGCAGCGGGCAGGCGACAGGCCAGGCAGAGCTTGTTGCCGTCCGGGTCGCGCAGATAGCCGAGATGCGCCTTGCCCATGCCGGTATCGCGCTCACCGACCGGCCCTTCGATCGCCGTGCCGCCATTCGCGACGCCCGCCGCATGCGCCGCAGCAACCTGTGCCGGGTCGGCCGCGCCCAGCCCGATCGTGCCGCCATTGGCATGGGTCGCGGGCTGGCCGTCGATCGGTCGGGTCACGATGAAGACCGCGCCATTGTGCAGGTACATGACACGCTCGACATTCGGGTCCTGCCGCCCCGGCTTGCCGCCCAGCGCGGTGAACAGCGCGTCATAGAAGGTCTTGGAACGCGCGATGTCGTTCGATCCGACCATGATATGCGTGTACATCAGGCCGCCTCCACCAGATGCCGGGCGCACAGCTTGTTGCCGGTCGGATCACGCAAATAAGCCAGATAGACCTTGCCTACCGGCACTTGGCGGACGCCCGGCGGGTTCTCGATCGCGGTGCCGCCGTTCGCCAGACCCGCTGCATACCAGGCATCCGCCTGTTCCGGCGAGTCCATCGCAAAGCCCAGCGTCGCGCCATTGGCATAGGTCGCAGGCTCGCCATTGATCGGCTTCGAAATGAGGAACCGCGCGCCCTTATGGCTGTAGACCAGCCGCCCGAGCGGATCGACCACACCCTCGGCCGCGCCCAGCACGCCCAGCGTCGCGTCGTAGAAGCGCTTGGCCGCCGCAATGTCGTCGGCCCCCAGCATGACATGGCTGAACATCAGAAGATCACCACGCTGCGGATGCTCTCACCCGCATGCATCAGGTCGAAGCCCTTGTTGATCTCCTCCAGCGTCAGGCGGTGGGTGATCATCGGGTCGATCTCGATCATGCCGTTCATATACCAGTCGACGATCTTGGGCGTGTCGGTCCGCCCCCGCGCGCCGCCGAATGCCGTGCCGCGCCAGTTGCGCCCCGTCACCAGCTGGAACGGCCGCGTGCTGATCTCCTTGCCCGCCTCGGCCACGCCGATGATGATCGAGGTGCCCCAGCCGCGATGACAGGATTCCAGCGCAGTGCGCATCACCTCGGTATTGCCGGTCGCATCGAAGCTGTAGTCCGCGCCGCCATCGGTCAGCTCGAGCACCTTGGCGATCGTCTCTTCGCGGCTCAGCCCCTTGGAGTTGAGGAAATGGGTCATGCCGAAGCGGCGGCCCCATCCCTCACGGTCGGGATTGATGTCGACGCCGATGATGCGGCCCGCGCCCGCCAGCTTGGCACCCTGGATGACGTTCAGGCCGATGCCGCCCAAGCCGAAGACGACGATATTCTCGCCCGGCTGCACCTTGGCGGTGTTGACTACCGCGCCCACGCCCGTCGTCACGCCGCAGCCGATATAGCAGCTGGTGTCGAACGGCGCGTCCTCGCGGATCTTCGCCACCGCGATCTCCGGCAGGACGGTGAAGTTCGAGAAGGTCGAGCAGCCCATATAATGGAAGATCGGCTGGCCCTTGTAGCTGAACCGCGTCGTACCGTCGGGCATCAGCCCCTTGCCTTGCGTGGCGCGGATCGCGGTGCACAGGTTGGTCTTGCCCGACAGGCACGACTTACACTGGCGGCATTCGGGGGTGTAGAGCGGGATGACATGGTCGCCCGGCACCACGGACGTGACGCCCGCACCGACCTCGCGCACGATGCCGCAGCCTTCATGGCCAAGTACGCTGGGGAAGATACCCTCGCTGTCGAACCCGTCGAGCGTATAGGCGTCGGTGTGGCAGATGCCGGTCGCCATGATTTCGACCAGGACCTCGCCAGCCTTGGGGCCTTCCAGATCGAGTTCGACGATTTCGAGCGGCTTCTTGGCTTCGAAGGCGACGGCTGCGCGGGTCTTCATGGGGTTCCTGTCTCCTTGGCTTGCCGCCCTGATGCCCCGAGGCGCGCGCTGGTGCAACCAATGAACACGACGGGGGATTGATGCGGATCGACCCCTGGAGAGCAGAGATGAGCGGATTTAAAAAGGACGATCGCGTCACTTGGAACAGCCATGGCGGCACCGCCGAGGGCAAGGTCGTCAAGAAGCAGACCAGCGATACGACCATCAAGGGCCATACCGTCCGTGCGTCGAAGGACGAGCCGCAATACATAGTAGAGAGTGACAATGGCGGAAAGGCAGCGCACAAGGCGGACGCGCTGAAGAAAGCGTGATTCACGCGCGTCCCGCCAAAGGGCTGGGACGCTGAAGGATTATAGGAAGGAACATCATGGCCACCGCAACCACGGGCACCGGCATCCACGCCCCGGTCCAGCCGTCCGAGGAACTGGGCGCGATCGTCGGCAACGAGAAGCTGCCGCGCAGCCAGGTCATCAGCAAGGTGTGGGACTATATCAAGGCCAACAACCTGCAGAACCCCGAGAACAAGCGGGAAATCCTGGCCGACGACAAGCTGAAGAAGGTGTTCGGCAAGGACAAGTGCACCATGTTCGAGATGAACAAGTTCATCTCGGCGCATCTGAAGAAGTAAGCCTTCTTCCGCCCCGGCCGCCATGCCGGGGCACACCCTTCCCCGCTCGCGCCGCCAGTTACCGCAGGTCCAGGACCAGCGGCTTGCGCGCGGGCGGTGTCGCGGCCGGTTTTTGGGCCGGAGACGGCGCGCGACCCACGGGTCCCGATGCCGACGGCGTTGCAGCAGGGGCCGGATCGCCCGCCCCCACACGCCCCGCCTCAATCTGGTTCAGCCGCTGCTCGACCAGTTGCGCATCCAGCAGCTTGCGATCCCCCTGCATCGCCGCGACCTGCGCCTCTAGCACAGCGACCCGCTGTTCGAGCATCTTTACCCGAACCTGATCCTCGGTCTGCGCGACCATGTCCTTCGCGGCCTTCTCCTGCCGCGCCCGTTCCTGCGCGTCGGCGTCGGCAAGACGATCGTCGGCACGGCTATTCTGCTGGCAAGCGGCCAGCGACAGGGTGAGGATCAACAGGGGAGCGGCACGGCGCATCGGCGGTCTCGAGTCTCAAAAATCCTCCCCGGCAGGGGGAGGTGGCAGGCCAAAGGCCTGACGGAGAGGGGCTTCCTCATAGGATAGACCATGTGGCAATCCCCCTCCACCATCCTTCGGATGGTCCCCCTCCCCGTACCGGGGAGGATTTCAGTCGCGCAGCTTTACCCAGGTCGGGGCATGGTCGCTGGCCTTTTCCCGCCCGCGATAGCTCTTGTCGACGCCCGCATCGACCAGCCGGTCGGCGGCCTGCGGGCTGAGCAGCAGATGGTCGATGCGGAATCCCGCATCGCGCTGCCACGATCCGGCCTGATAGTCCCAGAAGGTCCACACCCCGCCCTTGGGCGCGCGCGTCCGCAGCGAATCCGTCCAGCCCTGCGCGAGCAACCGGCGATAGGCCTGACGGCTCTCCGGCTGCATCAACGCATCGCTCGCCATGGCGGGGACGGAGAAGGTGTCGTCGTCATTGGGAATGACGTTGTAATCCCCGGCGAGCACGGCGGACACTTCCTCCGCCAGCAACGCCCGCGCGCGGCTCGCCAGCCGTTCCATCCAGCGCAGCTTGTAATCGAATTTCGGCCCCGGCTGGGGATTGCCGTTGGGCAGATAGAGCGAGGCGACGACCAGGCCGTTCACCTCGCATTCGAGGTAGCGGCTATGTTCGTCCTCATCTTCGCCCGCCAGCCCGCGCTGCCGCTCGACCGGCTGGGCACCGCGCGCGAGGACCGCAACGCCGTTCCAGCTCTTCTGCCCGTGCCAGACCGCCCCATATCCGGCGGCCTCTATGTCCTTGATCGGAAAGGTATCGTCGCTGGCCTTCAGTTCCTGAAGACAAACGATATCCGCGTCCGCCTCGGCCAGATATTCGAGCAGGCGGGGCAGACGGGCCTTGATCCCGTTGACGTTGTAGGTAGTGATCTTCACGTCAGACCGAGAAGCTGGTGCCGCAGCCGCAGCCCGAGGCCGCGTTGGGGTTCTTCACCTGAAACGCCGCGCCGCCGAGGGACTCGACATAATCGACCTGCGCCCCCCGGACGAGATCCAGGCTGATGCTGTCGACGACCAGTGTCACGCCATCGGTCTGCGCCACCGCATCATCCTCGGCAGGCGCATCGGCCAGGCCGAACTTGTACTGGAAGCCCGAACAGCCGCCGCCTTCGACCGACAGACGCAGGATGGCGGGCTTGTTCTGCCGCTCGGCGATCGTCGCGACACGCGCCGCGGCGGCCGAGGTCAGCGCGATTTCGGAAATGCTGGTGGCCATGGGGATGAGATAGGCGCGAGGGGCGAGTGGGGCAATCCCACTAAATCCTCCCCGGCACGGGGAGGTGGCAGACCGAAGGTCTGACGGAGGGGGGCTTCCGCAAAGGGCGCCTCTAGCCGCCATCCCCCTCCACCGCTCTGCGAGCGGTCCCCCTCCCCGTTCCGGGGAGGAAACTTTTAGTCCTGCGCGGCGGGGCCGTCGGTCGAGACGGGAATCTGGTGGATCGCGTGATCCTGCGACGCGGTCAGATAATCGCCGGTGGTCAGGAAGGGGATCGGGTTGACGGCATGGCCGTCCATGCGGACCTCGTAATGGAGGTGCGGGCCGGTCGAACGGCCGGTCGACCCCATCAGCGCGATCAGCTGGCCGCGCGTCACGCGGGCACCGTCGGCGACGAGGATCTTCGACAAATGGCCATAGCGGGTCGCGATGCCCTTGCCATGGTTGATCTCGACCAGATTGCCGTAACCGCCCTGCCAGCTGGCATGATCGACGATGCCGTCGGCGGTGGCATAGATCGGCGTGCCGACCGGACCCGGGATATCGACCCCGGCATGCATCGCGGCGGTGCCACGGAAGGGGTCGGAGCGGATGCCGAAATTGCTGGTGAACTGAAGCTTTTCGACCGGATGGACCGAGGGGATCGCGATGACGCCGTTCGGGCGGGCGTCCATCTTCTTCCAGGTCTGGAACAGGGTGCGGAACTGCTGGTCGGTGCGAAGGTCGGCCGAGGCTTCGGCGCTGTTGGCGGGGATGAACTCACCCCCGACGGCGGCATTGGCCTTGGCGACCGGAGCGGCGGGTGCCGAGTGGGCCATCGCCATCTGGCCGGACAGACCGCCCGAAAAACCGACGATCAGGGTAGCAAGGAAAACAGAGCGGACGCGCGATGCAATCGATTTACCCGAGAGTGCCAGTTGATTCATCGAACCCCGAACCCTTGTCGCCGAACGATCCCGCAGTCGGAAAAGCCCGGCTTCGTTCATCCTATGCTGTGTCGCAGCCCCACCGCGTTACAGACGGTCAGCTTGTGCCTTTATGGGTTCCTCGTCCGCAAGAGGCGCATAGAAATCGCGCGTCAAACCGGCTGTATCGCGCGCCGAAACGTTGAACGGTGGCTTAACCGCCCCCCGGAAATGGCGACGGATCAGCATTCGCCAATGCTCGGCGGGCGCGATGTCATGCCCGGCGGCCAGATAACCGAACCATTTCGCGCCGAATCCGACATGGCGAATCTCGTCGGTATAGATGCGGTTGAGGATGCGCGCCGACGCCTCGTCGCCCCCCGCCCGAAAGCGCGCGATCGTCTCCGGGGTGACGTCGAGTCCCCTCGCCTCCAGCACCATCGGCACGACGGCCAGCCGTGCCATGGCGTCATGCGCGGTCTCCTCCGCCGCTTCCCAGAGGCCCGCATGGGCAGCCAATTCGCCGTAACCCGACCCCAAGGTCTTCAACCGGCGATGCAGGACGGCGAAGTGCATCGCCTCATCCGCGCCGACCGAAATCCAGTCGTCGACGAAGGTGCGCGGGAACTGCCCGCCGAACCGGCCCGCCGCGTCGAAGGCCAGGTCGATCGCCGCGAACTCGATATGCGCCAGCGCGTGGAGCAGCGCGATCCGCCCCTTTTCCGAACCACCCCGCCCGCGCTTGGGCATGCGATTGGGCGGCAGCAATTCGGGCCGGTCGGGCCGCCCCGGCGCATCGGGCATCGCCACGTCGAAGTCATGCGCCAGAGCGCCGCGACGCCAGCCGCGCGCCACCGCCCGCGCCAACCGAACCTTGGCCAGCGGATCGCTTTCGCGCAGGACGGCTGCGCAGGCTTGGGCAATCGTCGTCAAAGTACGCGCGCCGCCTCCAGCACGGCCTCGGCATGGCCGGGCACCTTCACCTTGCGCCAGCTCTGGGCGAGCTTGCCGTCGCGACCGAACAGGAAGGTCGAGCGCTCGATACCCATATAGGTCTTGCCGTAGAGCTTCTTCTCGCCCCAGACGCCGAACGCCTCGCAGGCCGCGCCGTCCTCGTCGCTGACCAGCTCGACGGCCAGCGCGTATTTTTCGGCGAACTTGCGATGCTTGGCCGGGCTGTCCTTGGAGATGCCGATCACGCGCACGCCCGCGCCCGCGAAATCCCCGGCCAGCGCGGTGAAGTCCTGTGCCTCGCGCGTGCAGCCGCTGGTGTCGTCCTTGGGGTAGAAATAGACGACCAGCGGCCCGCCCAGATCGCCCAGCGCCAGCGGCTGGTCGGTCGCGGTCATGACCGTCACCGCCGGAATTGCGTCACCCTGCTGCATCATTGCCTCCTTGCCAGACCTGCAGGACCTCCTGCCGCGTCGCCTCCAGCGTGGCAACCACCGTCGCCCAGTCGGGCAGGCCCATCGCCCGCGCGATCAGCGGGCGGGTCGGCTCGGGCGGCTCCTGCCCGTCCGGCACGAGCAGGCGGAAGGACACCAGCGCACGGGTCAGCACGTCATGCGCCCGCGTCACCCATTCCGGCATCAGCCCCGCCGCTACGAGCGCCGCGATCGCCCGGCCCAGATCGGGATCGAAGCCGGTGCGATGGACCAGCTGCGCGCGGTGTACCGCGAACTCCAGGTCGACCAGCCCGCCGGGCAGCAGCTTGATGTCGAGCGGCCCCTGCGGCGGTTTGTGCCGCGCCATCTCGGCCCGCATCTCGCCCGCCTCGGTCGCCACGTCACGGGCGGGGCGGTTGCCGTTCAGCACATCGGCAACGATCGCCGCCACCTCCGCCCGCGCCTCTGCCGAGCCGAAGATCGGCCGGGCACGGGTCAAGGCCATATGCTCCCAGGTCCAGGCGTCTTCGCGTTGATATCGCGCGAAACTCTCGACCGAGACCACCAGCGGCCCCTGCGTGCCCGATGGCCGCAGCCGCGTGTCGACCGGATAGAGCGGCCCCGCCTGGGTCGGCACCGATAGCGCCGCCGTCACCCGCTGCGCCAGCCGATTGTAATAAAGCGTCGCGCCCAGCGGCTTCGGCCCATCGGACTCGCCCGCGAAATCGCCGGTGAACAGATAGACGAGATCGAGGTCGGAGGCGTGGGTCAGCGCCGCGCCCCCCATTCTCCCGAGCGCAAGGATAACGAGTTCGCTATTCGGCACCCGGCCATGCGCCGCGACGAATTCATCGACCGTTGCTTGCGCCAGCACGCCGACCGCCGCCTCGGCGACACGCGCATAGCCGCCCGCCACCTCGAGCGGATCGGCCCGCCCCGCAACAATCTGCGCCCCCAGAGCGAACCGCAACTCGCCGACCACGCGGCGGACATGGTCGAGCCGATCCTGATAATCCTGTCCGCTCTCGCCGCCGCGCATCGCGCGTTCGAGGAACTTCACGGCGGGCAACGGCTCGAAGGCAGAGGCATCGATCAGCCCATCGAGGAGCGCAGGCCGCCGCGCCAGCTCGGCCGCGAGCGGTGCGGCATGGCTGAGAATCGCGACGGTCAGGCTGGCCAGCCCCGGCCGCGCCTCCAGCAGGCGGAAGATGTTGATCGCGCTCGTCATCCGCTCGAACAGCGAATCGAGCTTCAGGATCGCGGCATCGGGATCGGGCGCCTCGGCCAGCGCCTCGACCAGCGTGGGCAGCACCGCGTCCAGCGCCTCGCGCGCCGCCGGGCTGCGCAGCGCGGCATAGTCGCCGCCACGCCACGCCGCAATCCGACGCGCCGCCGCCTCGATATCGTGCAGCCCCGCCGCCGCCAGTCGCGCGTTCAGCAGGACCGGGTCATGCGGCAGTCGGGGTCGCTCATCGGCGTCGAGCGCGTCGTAGAAGCGCCCGACCCGTTCGGTGACGGGTGCCAGCATGGCGATCAGCGCATCGCCATCCGCCAGTCCGTGGATCTGCGCGACCCGGCCCAGCCCCTCCCCCAACGGCAGCTGATGGGTCTGGCGGTCGTCGATCATCTGGACTCGATGCTCGATCGTGCGCAGTAGAACATAGGCGTCGCTCAGCGCCGCCGCCTGCCCGGCATCGATCCGCCCCGCCTCGGCCAGCATCGCCAGCGCGTCGCGGGTGGCGGGCGCCCGTAGCACGGGGTCGCGGCCGCCATGGATCAGCTGGTGAATCTGCGCGAAGAATTCAATCTCACGGATACCGCCGCGCCCGCGCTTCAGGTCATAGCCGGGCCCCATCGCCTGCCCCTGCGCATGATGGTCGCGGATGCGCCGGGTCAGATCGCGGATTTCGCCGACCGCGCCGAAATCGAGCGCACGCCGCCACACGAACGGGCGGATCGCATCGAGGAAACGCTGGCCCAGCGCCAGATCGCCCGCCGCCGCTCGCGCGCGGATGAACGCTGCCCGTTCCCAGGTCAGCGCCTGGCTCTCGTAATAGGCGATTGCCCCCTCCACGGGAATCGCGATCGGCGTCGCTTCGGGCGAGGGCCGCAGCCGCAAGTCGACGCGCAGGACATAGCCCTCGCCGTCGCGCGCCTGGAGCAATTCGACGACCCGCTTGCCGATGCGCACCGCCGCATCCTCCGGTTCCTCGCGCGGACGGCGGGGCAGCGTCTGGGGATCAAAGATCAGGATGGGATCGATATCGGAGGAATAGTTGAGTTCGCGACTGCCCTGCTTGCCCAGCGCGATGGCGGCGAAACCGACCGGCTCCGCGCCCGGCGTGCGTTCCTCGATCGCGGCGCGGATCGCACAGTCGAGGGACCGGTCGGCGAAATCGGTCAACCGGTGCGTCACCTCGGTCAGGTCGTACAGTCCGGATAGATCGCCGAGCGCGACGGTGAGCGCCAGCGCGCGCCGCTCGCGACGCAATCGGGTGCCGACCGGCAAGTCCTCCGCCACGACGGGTGGCGCGAGCAACTCCCCCGCCAGTGCCGCCACCTCGATCTCCGGCTCCCGGTCGAGCAGCATCGCCAGAAAAGACGAATGCCGGCGGGCACGGGCGATGGCATCGGGCAAGGTGGACGAGGGCAGGCTGCTCATGGCCCCGCTTCTACCCCGCGGGGTGTGGCGAAAGAAACACTTTCGATCCCGTTAACAAATGCGCATCAGATGATTTGCAACTTGTCAAGCCGCGATCGGTTATGTTGCCATGATGAGCACCGAAACCGGGACCAGCGACATCCGCATCGTCCGCGCGCCGCAGCGCACGGACGATATCGGCTGTGCGCTCCGCTCGGCCTATTCCCGGCCGGTGCGGTTACCGGATCATTGGGTGCGGCTGCTGGCGCGACTGGACAGGCGTTCCTGATCGGTTATGGCCGGGTGCCCGGCGGGCAGCGGCCGAAACTCTTGTCCATCCCACCGAGATATTCCGCCACCGGCGCGAGGCCGACCTCCGTACGAAGACGATCGACCGCTTTGTCATCCTCCAGAGGCTGCGACACGCGCGTGCCGTTATTGCACATCGCCTGAGTACCATAACGCTGCTTGCCGCTGATCTTCAGCATCACACGATCGTAAAGATAGGCATAGTCCTTCTTCGACACTTCGCCGTGCGGAACGAGCGACTCCATGGCGCGCAATATGGCGAGCTGGAACGCAGGATCGGCATCGGCGTGCTGAACGAGTAGCCAAGCCTGACGCGCCGCGTCGTCCCCGACTTCTGACCGCTTTGGCCAACCCTGCTTTGCGACTATCTGCTTGAGCCACTCGGTATTTTCCCGATCCTCCACCCTTAACGCCGTCATCAGACGCGACAGGATAATGGCCTTTACCGGCTCGGTTACTGCCGGCGCGTCGGCCATGTCGCCCGACCCCCAACTGCTGGAGTAACGCAGCATCTGTTCGCCCATCGGGCGCGCCATCAACTGATCATGAAGCTTGGACGTATCGGACTCGCTGATTTGCTTGGCCGTTTTTACCGCCAGCAGATAGGTGTCCGCAATCGGTCGAGCCGTTTCGAGGGACTGCTGGAACGCGGCGAAACTCGACCAGAGCGAGGTGTCGATGAATGAGCTGACCTGAGAGTACAGCAGGCCGCCGACAGGCGCCCCCTTTAATTGCGGATCGGTGACGCCAAGAACGAGAAGTTCCGCCCGCGTATCGTCGAGAGCCGCCATGTAAGACGCCTTCAACCAATCCCGAACCTGCTTGTCCTGCGCCTTTTCCTCCGGCGTCGCATCCGGGAAGCGGCCCTTCATCCATTTATAATCGCCCGGATCGAAACGATCACCCTTGATATACGGCTTGAGGACGTCCGGGATCGGCGGCGTGGCCGCTGTCAACAGAAAGACGGAGAAGATCAGGGACAGCATGCGCATGGCCGGATCGGACAAGGTCTCGCAATCACTGTCAAGCCGACCCATTCCGACACAAAAAAGCCGCCCCGATCATAACCGGGACGGCCGTCTATTAAAACTCGTAAGTAAAGGCGCTTACCTCCCGCCGCTCAACTGATCGACATCGCCCATGATCGTGTCGAGCGCCGTCTTGCTGCTGTCGGTTTCATGCAGGCGGCGCGAGGGCAGCGAGCCTTCGTTTAGGATCGTCTCCAGCGCGACGCGGCCGCGCGCCACGCGGCTCTTGATCGTACCCACCGCGACGTTGCAGATTTCGGCCGCTTCCTCATAAGCGAAACCACCGGCACCGACCAGGATCAACGCCTCGCGCTGCGGCTGCGGCAGGTGCATCAGGGCGCGCTGCATGTCGCCCAGTTCGACATGGCGATCCTGGCTGGCCGGAGCCGCCAGAATGCGATCGGCGACCAGATCGTCCCATTCGCCCTTGAAGCGCGCGCGACGCATCTGCGACAGATACAGGTTGCGCAGGATGATGAAGGTCCAGGCACGCATGTTCGTGCCCGCCTGGAACCGCTTGCGCGCGGCCCATGCCTTCAACAGCGTTTCCTGCACCAGATCATCGGCCAGATCGCGGCTGCCCGAGAGCGAGCGGCCGAAGGCGCGAAGATGGGGGATGACGCGCGCCAGTTCCGCCTTGAACTCGGAGTCGGGGAGCGCGACGTGCTCGACGGGCGTATCGGGTGCGTCGTCCTCGAATTCGTCCCGCGTCAGTGGCTGCGTCATGAAAATCCGATCATCGGAAACGGCCGCCCTCGCGACCATTTCGAAACATAAGGGGCCAACCCTGAAATAGCCAGCCGTCCCAAAGGGCTAATCGAGGGGGCTCGTGTCAGCGCAACACCAAAAAGGCGAAGATCGCGATCACGAGCACCAGCGAGATGGGCAGGATGTAACGCGTCACATGCGGCGTCGACCCTGCCCTGGCATCCTCTTTGGCGACATGAATGGGTTCATTGGAATCAGCCATGTCTGCCTCAACGCCTCTCAACCGTTTCGGGTCCGTAACTGTCAGTCTTTCTTATTCCGCCGGGACGGTGCTCTGGTCGAAGAACAGCGCCTGGCTGATCGCGGCCTTCACGGTCGACCGCTGGAACGGCTTGGTGATCAGGAAGGTCGGCTCCGGACGCTCGCCGGTCAGCAGACGCTCGGGGAAGGCGGTGATGAAGATGACCGGAACCTCGAACTCGGCCAGGATGTCCTTGACCGCATCAATGCCCGAGCTGTCATCGGCCAGCTGGATGTCCGCCAGAACCAGGCCCGGACGGTCCTCCATGGCCAGCGCCACGGCCTCGTCGCGGGTCACGGCGACGCCCGTGACTTCATGGCCCAGGTCGCGCACGATCGTCTCGATATCCATCGCGATGATCGGCTCGTCCTCGATGATCAGCACGCGGGCGCGGGTCTGCTTTTCGATCTCTGCCAGCGCCTCGGAGACGAGGTTCTCGACCTCGCTCGGCTCCACGTCGATCAGATAGGCCGCGTCCTCGGGCGTGAAGCCCTCCATCGCGGTCAGCAGCAGCGCCTGGCGCGACAGCGGCGTCATCCGGGCGAGGCGAGCGCGGGCCAGACCTTCGTTGCCGTCGGCATCGACACCGTCATTGTCCAGCTCGTCATAATTGGCCGACGACCAGATGCCCTGGAACATGCGGTACAGGCCCAGGCGCGGATCGACGTCGCGCGGAAACTGGTCCGGGGCCGCGACGATCGCCTCCAGCGTCGCGCGAACATATTTGTCGCCGTGCATCTGGCTGCCGGTCAGGGCCCGGCCATAGCGCCGCAGGAAGGGAAGATGGGGCGCAAGCTGCTGTCCAAGCGACATGGGTAATAATCACTCCCTGAGGTATTCGCGGACGCCTGATGTGCTGACCCCCGCGCATGTTTTCAATGCCGTTTCCCGAAATCCCCGTCTGACACAGCCTATGGACGCGCCGTTCGGATTTTTCGTATCGCATCGGGAACCAACCAGATCGAATTTGGTTTCATCGCCACATCAACTATGGCCCTGGCATGACGCCAACCGGCGGCGCCACGGGCCGCCATCGCGTCGGTTGCCCCGCTAGTGGGTCGTGCAGGGGGATATTTTGAGTTTGGGCAACAAGACGAAGAAGACGCCGTCCTCCACGCCCGAAAAGGGCGGTCAGAAAGATGCGGGCTCGGCACTTCGCCAGGCGTATCAGAAGACCGTGGACGAGCGGATCCCCGACGAGATGCTTGACCTTCTCAGCAAGCTGGACTGAACGTCCGGCTGAATGGCCAGCGCACCTCCCCAAGACATCGAGGCTCTCGAACGCCTCCGCCCTGCCCCGCCCCGTCTCGCCACGGGCGCCAAGCTCGTGCTCGTGCTGGGCTGCACCCTGTTCATCCTGGCCGCGATCGCGGTGTTCGCGACGCTGCAGACGACGCGGCTGGCCGATAGCGAGGCGAGCGGGCGGCTGCGCATAGCCGCCAACGAAGACGCGCGCGCCATCGCCGCCGAGTTGATGGGCGACATGACCGCGTTGCGCGTCGCCGTGCGCGCCATGGGCCAGGACCCGCTCGACATGCCGAGCTGCGCGCGCGCCCAGGGGGTCTTCGCGCAACAGTCGATGACGGGCGCGCGTTTCCTCATCACGGATCGCTCGGGCAAGACGCTGTGCGGCGATCCGCTGCCCGCCGCGCTGCCCGTTCCGGTCGATGGCTCGCCGATCGGCGCTGACATCCTGCCCGGCAAGGGGCTGGTCCTGTCGGTCGCGAGCCAGGACGGCCGCGCCCAGGCGCGCGCCTTCTTCCCCCTGCCCTTCCTCCAGTCGCTGGTCGACCAGAGCAATCCGACGAGCCCGATCGAATCCGTGCTGGAGCTGGACGGCGAGTTGCTCCCCATCCATCAGCTTTCGCGTCAGAGCGCGTTGGAGCGGATGAAGTCGATGCGGACCGAGCTGGGCATTGCCGGGCTGGTCCTGCGCACCTCCACGCCCAGCGCGCCGATCACCTCCTCGCTGATCGTCGCGCTCGCGCTGCCGCTGCTCATGTGGCTGGCCGCGGTGGTGCTCGGCTGGTTCATCGTCGACCGGCTGTTGATCCGCCCGCTTCGCCGGTTGCGCACCATCGTCGCCACCTATCAGCCGGGCGAAGTGCTCGATATTTCGGAGGTCGAGGCCGCGCCCGCGCAGGAAATCCGCGATCTGGCCGACACGTTCGAGGCGATCACCCGCACCGTCGCCACGCACGAGGCCGGGCTGGCCGAGGGGCTGGTGCGCCAGACCAAGCTGACCCGCGAGGTGCATCACCGGGTCAAGAACAACCTTCAGGTCATCTCCAGCCTCATCAACTTCCACGCGCGCGGCGCGACGGGGCCGGAGGCGATGGCGGCCTATTCGTCGATCCAGCGGCGCGTCGATGCGCTGGCGGTCGTACACCGCCACCATTTCGCCGAGCTGGAGGAAAATCGCGGGCTGAACCTGCGCACCATGATCGGCGAGCTGGCCGCCAATATCCGCGCCACCGCGCCGGAGAATGCGGCCGGGATCGGCATCTCGCTCGACGTCGCGCCCCTGCTGGTCAATCAGGACGTGGCGGTCGCCGTCGCCTTCCTCGTTACCGAGACGATCGAGCTGGCGATGAACTGCGACCCCGCTGCGCAGATCCGCGTCGCGATCAAGCCTGCCGAACAGGAGGGCCGCGCGGTCGTCCGCGTCGTCACCCGCGCGCTGGTCGAGACGGACGAGCTTCGCCACCTGATCGGCAAGCGTTATGGCCGGGTGATGGAAGGGCTGGCGCGCCAGCTTCGCGCACCGCTGCACCATGACCCGCTGGTCGGCGCCTATGAGATCGCTATCCCCATCGTCGGACGCGACTGAATTTTTTCAAAAAAAGATTCGCGTAGGCCATAAAAACGGGAACCCCTGCCTCGGCAGTGTGTTCTGCTCTTCGGATAGCGAACTTATGCCCCCCCGCTCTCGCTGTCCAAGCCATAGGCCTGGAAGCGTCCACCCTCCCCCCCCCGGTGACGCTTCCAGGCCTTAATCTTTTTCGGGGCATTTCCTCCGTTTTCCGCCATTCGACGCATGTTCCGTGACAGATGCGGAACGATTGCTGGCGTGACGCATTGATCCGCGACGGAATTCATCGAGGAGACAGAGAATGCGTAAGCTCATGGGTCTGGCGATCGTCGCCGGTGCACTGCTGGTCAGCGCCTGCAACACCGTGGAAGGCATGGGCAAGGACGTCAGCTCGGCGGGCAATACCGTCGCCAAGACGGCCGACAAGTCCAAGTAAGCCTTTCACCCGGCTGACTTAGCGAAAGGGCTCCGGCGGGTTTCCGTCGGGGTCCTTTTCTTCTTGGGGCGGGCGGTTCTTTTCGCGGTAAGTGGACCATCGGCTTTCGCCCGATATCGGACATCACTACCGAGATTGGCTGTCAGCAAACTTGGCCCATCTTCGTTCTAGGCCGCTCGCATCGAGCTTTTCCGCCGGACCTGCGCGGTCAAGCGACTGCATCCACTTCCCTAATTCCGCCTTCGCGAATTGCTGCCCTGTCAACGTAAGTTGTGAAAAGCGCAACTCCATATTAGGCGTTCTCGACACATTTACATTGGGCTGTAGAAGTCCTTTGTCCTTCATGAATTCAGCGAACACATAGACGACTTCGGCGCCACGTCGTTGATATTCGCCATTGTCAGGAATGACGTTTCCCGCAGCGTCATAGGTGGTCACAATTTGGTTCAGCATCCACGCTGCCGACACTAACACAAAGTCGTTCATGCTAACCCCTGCGCTTCCAGCACAGGTCTATCACGGCCATGACCGCACTCCACCCCTAGCAGACGCAATGACCACCCATGTCGGTGATTCACCCGTGGCCTTCGACTTCGCTCAGGCTGAACGGCGGATTGGGTTTGATCCATTTTCCTCAATTTGTTCAGCCTGAGCGAAGTCGAAGGCCACGCCCCCATCCTCCGCCCAACAAAAAAGGGCCCCGGCTTTCACCGAGACCCCTTCGCACTCCAGACCCAACTGGATCACGCAACCGCGTCGGCATCCTCTTCCACGGCCGCCGCCTGCTTCGAGCGCGCCCTTTCGGTAAACCAGATGCCGATGATCGCCAGTTCGTAGAGAATGATCAGCGGTACCGCGAGCAGCACCTGCGACATCAGGTCCGGCGGAGTCAGCACGGCGGCGATCGCGGTCGCCGCGACGATGGCGTAGCGCCGCGCGCCGATCAGTTGTTTGCGGGTCACGATCCCCGCCCGCTCCAGCAACATCAGCAGCACCGGCAGCAGGAAGGCCAGGCCGAAGGCGAACAGGAACTGCATCACGAAGGACAGGTAATTGCCGATCGCGGGCAGCGCCTCGCGCTTCACGCCGCCTACCATGCCGTCAAAGCCCAGCAGGAAGTGCAGTGCCATCGGAATGGCGATGTAATAGGCCATCGCCGCCCCCATCAGGAACAGCACCGGCGTCGCCAGCAGGAAGGGCAGCAGCGCCTTCTTTTCCTTGCGGTACAGCCCCGGCGCGACGAACTGCCACAGCTGGTTGGCGATCACGGGGAAGGAGATCATCATCGCGGCGAAGAAGGATACCTTCACCTGAACAAAGAACGCCTCGAAAATCTGGGTATAGACCAGGGTCCCCTGCCCGGCGCGGAGCAGCGGCTTGGCCAGGAAGCCGAAGATCGACTCCGAAAAATACATCGACACGAAAAAGGCCAGGCCGATGGCGATGATGCAGTAGAGCAGCCGTCGCCGCAGCTCGATCAGATGCTCGAGCAGGGGAGCGCGGCTGGCGTCGATCTCGTCATGATCGCTCATGATGCCGCCCCCTCGGTGCCGCGCGGCGGATGCTCGCTGGCGGGTGCGGGCGTGACGGCGGGCTTTTCCACCATCACCGGCTGATCGCTATGATCCGTATGGGGGGAGCCATGCGTGTCGTGCGCATGGGCATCGCGGTTGGGCGCATCGGGCGCCATCGCGTGTTGCGTCGCATCCGGCAGCGCCGCCGGAGGCGTCGATGCGGCAGCTTCGGTATCGACATGCGGCGGCGTCTCGGCGGCGTGTTCGCGCATGATCCGCTCATTCTCGGCGGCCCAGCGCTTTTCCATTTCCTCCAGCTCGGCCTCGCGGACCATATTGTCGAAGCCCTGGCGGAACTGGCGCGTCACGCCGCGCGCCTTGCCCACCCAATAGCCGACGACGCGCATCGCCTTGGGCAGGTCCTTGGGACCGATCACGACGAGCGCGACGATAGCGACCAGCAGGAACTCGCTGGAATCGATGTTGAACATGAAAGTCCGCTGCTGGCTCTAACGGACCGGGATCAGCGATCGTCGCGCACGCGCTCGCCGTCGCGATCGAAGGCGGGCTCGGCCGACTTCTGCGCCTCGATCCGGGCCGACGGCTTCGCGGGCGTCTCGTCTTCCTCGGCCATGCCCTTCTTGAAGTTCTTCACACCCTTGGCGACGTCGCCCATCAGGTTGGAGAAACGCCCGCCGCCGAGCAGAAGGATGGCGACGATCGCGAGGACGATGAGGTGAATCGGGCTAAGGCCGCCCATGGCACGTCTCCTGGAATTTATATCTATCTAGGCTCTGGCATCGCCAGCGGCAATGGGCCAGCGGCAATGGTCGAGCGATGACATGGCCCCCGATCCGGGGATGCAGGAGCCGTGACAATCCATTGTGACGTGGCCATGACGTAAAGGAAAGCGCTCAATCGCCCTCACCCCCATCTGAATCCGGGGCGGCATCGGGCGTATCCTCGTCGCCCATCCGCTCCAGCGCCAGATCGACGGGATCGAGCAGCCCGGCGGCGCGCAAGTCTTCCAAACCCGGAAGATCGCGCCGGGTCGTCAGCCCGAAATGCTGGAGGAAGGCAGGCGTCGTCGCATAGATCAGCGGCCGCCCCGGCACCTCGCGCCGCCCGGCGGGGCGCACCCAACCCGCCTCCATCAACACGTCGAGCGTGCCCTTGGAGATGGCGACACCGCGAATCGCCTCGATCTCCGCGCGGCTGACGGGTTCCTGATAGGCGATGATCGCCAGCGTCTCGATCGCGGCGCGCGACAGGCGGCGTGCTTCCTCGCGGTCGCGGCGGAGCAGATGGGCGAGATCGGGTGCCGTCTGGAAATGCCAGCGGTCGCCGCGCCGGACGAGCGTGATGCCCCGCCCGCGATATTGCGTCTCCAGCTGCTCCAACGCACCGCGGATGTCGCCGCCGCCCTTGCCCACCCCGACATGCGCGCGGATCGAATCCACGCTCATCGGTTCGGGCGAGGCGAACAGCACCGCCTCGACGGCGCGGACGGTCGGGTCGATATCGGTCATGGGGCGGGCTGACGGATGAGCAGCGGGGCGAAGGGTGCCGCCTGACGCAGTTCGACCTTGCCCTGTCGCGCCAGTTCCAGCACCGCGAGGAAGCTGGATGCCAGCGCCGACCGCCGCAGCCTTTCGCTGCCCTCGGGCAGAAACGTCTCGATCGCCGACCAGTCGATGCGGCTGCCGACCAGCATCGACACCCGCTCCAGCGCGGCCTCCAGCGTCATCACCTGCCGGTCGGCGACGACATGCATGACCGGGCGGGTGCGCGCGTTGATCCGGCCATAGGCGGAGATGAGGTCGTACAGTTCGGCCTGCCACATCGCCTTGCGCTGCACCGCCAGTCCCTCGGGCGCGCCGCGCATGAAGACGTCGCGGCCCAGCCGGTCGCGCGCCATCAGCCGCGCGCCGCACTCGCGCATCGCGGCCAGCCGCTCCAGCCGGAGTTGCAGGCGCAGCGCCATTTCCTCGGGGTCGGGCTCCTCCTCGGGCGGGCGGGGGAGCAGCAGCGAGGATTTGAGATAGGCGAGCCAGGCGGCCATCACCAGATAATCGGCCGCCAGCTCCAACTGCATCCGCCCGGCCTTGTCGACGAAGCGCAGATATTGCTCCACCAGCGCCAGGATCGAAATCTGGCGCAGATCGACCTTTTGCGAGCGGGCGAGCGACAGCAGCAGATCGAGCGGCCCTTCCCACCCCTCCAGATCAAGCGTCAGCTGTTCCCCCGTCATGATGCGCGACCCTAGCCGCGATGATGCGGGATGGCGAGATGGCGCATGACGGGCGCCGAACCGATGGAGAATCGAGGTCCGCCCCTCCAATCCTCTCCATCCGGCGATGGGGAGGAATAGGGTGCTACCTAGTCCGCGATCGCGAGCAACGCGTCGCGGCGGGCGATCAGCTCGGCGAAGTCGCCCTCCCCCGCGCCGACGCTCGCCATCGCCCGGTCGAGACGGGTGCGCGCTGCCTCGGTGATCGGGGGTACCCGTCCGGCGATCTCGACCATCTCGTCCATCCGCGCCCAGCAATCGAGCACCAGATCGCATCCGGCGGCCAACGCGCCCGCCGCCTTTTCGCCTGCGGTCCCCGACAATGCCTTCATGTCGATATCGTCGGTCATCAACAGCCCGTCGAAGCCGATCCTCCCCCGGATGATCCGTTCGATAACGGTCGGAGACAGGGTCGCGGGGCGCTCGGCATCCCAAGCCTCGAACACGATATGGCTGGTCATGCCCATCGGCGCGCCCGACAGGGTGATAAAGGGTTCGAGATCGACCTCCAGCTCCGCCTCGCTGGCGGTGACGGTGGGCAGCAGATGGTGCGAGTCGACCAGCGCACGGCCATGGCCGGGCATGTGCTTGACCACCCCGACCACGCCCGCCGCCGCCAGCCCTTCCAGCATGGCACGACCCAGCGCGGCGACCGGCATCGGCGCGGAGCCATAGGCGCGGCAGGCGATCGCCTCGGTCGTGTCGGCTTGCGCCACATCCAGAAGCGGCGCGCAGTCGACGGTGATCCCCACCTCGCGCAGCATCACGCCCAGCGACTGGCCGTTGGCGCGCATCGCCTGGATCGCCGACATCGGCGCCTTGTCATACAGCCGGGCAAAGACCGGCCCGGCGGGGAAAGCGGGCCATTCGGGCGGCCCCATGCGCGCGACGCGGCCGCCCTCCTGATCGATCAGGATCGCCAGATCGTCCCGCCCCGTCAGTTCCCGCAAGCTGTCGGTCAGCGCGCGGACCTGCGCCCGGTCGACGATATTGCGCTTGAATAGGATATAGCCCGCCGGTTCGACCGAGGCGAAGAACGCCCGCTCGTCGGGGGTCAGCACCGGGCCGGACAGGCCGAAAATGACGGGGATCATGTTTGAACGATCAGCTGGCGACGAAGCAGCTCTCGCCCGCCACGCGCAGGCGCCCGCAAATATCGGCGGCCTGGTTGGCCGAACCGGCATTCACGCGCAGGCGATAAAGGGTCTTACCGTTCGACGCGACGGGCTGGACCACCTTGCCGAGCGCGGCGACATAGGAAAACCGCTTGGAAAAGCGATCCCAGGCAGCATTGGCGGAGGCCTCGCTGGGATAGGCACCCAGCTGGACCATCGCACCGCCGGTCGGAGCAGCAACGGGCGCCCTCGCCGCCGCTACTGGCGCGGGGGCGACGAGCTTGCCGCCCGATTCCGGCACCTGCGCCACCGCGTTACGGCCGCCATTCGGCTCGGCGGGCTTCTGAACGACGCGGGTGCCGTTCATCGGCGCCTCGGGCACGGCGCGCAGATCGATAGCGCCGGTGCCGCCGGGCTTGCCCGCGCTGGTGGCGATGGCTGTATTGCCCTCGCCCTTGATCTTCAGGCCGCCGGGATCGGCCGGACGGACCTTATAGTCGCCCTCGGGTGCGGCGATCACCGCGCCGTCGCCGTCCGCCGCCGCCTGATGCGCCTGCCATTTGTAGAAGCCGAAGCCGATCGCCGCCAGAATGGCGAGGCCCAGGATGACCAGCGCCACGACCTTGCCGATGCCGACGCCTTCCGGTTCGTCGGCCTCGACGGTTTCCAGCCAGGGCAGGCGATCCGCGTCGTCCAGGTCAAAGGTACGGCCGTCCGTCTCGTTCGCCATCACTTCATCTCCGACACGGCTTCGACGCCCATCAGCGCCAGACCGTTGCGAATAATCTGCCCGATCCCGTCGCTGAGGAAAAGACGCGCGCGGGTCAGTTCGGCGTCTTCCGCGATCAGGAAGCGGCGATCGACGCGATCGTTCCCGACATTCCACGCCGCATGGAAGGCGGCGGCCAAGTCATAGAGGTAGAAGGCGACGCGATGCGGCTCGCGCGCGGTCGCCGCCGTCTCGACGATGCGGGGGAACTGGGCGGCCAGCTTGACCAGCGCCAGATCCTCGGCGTCGAGCAGCGCCAGGTCGGCGGTGCCGCCCTCGATGCCCGCTTCGGCCGCGCGCCGCTTCAGCGAGGCGATGCGCGCATGGGCATATTGGACATAGAAGACCGGATTGTCCTTCGACGCCTCGACCACCTTGGCGAAGTCGAAGTCCATCTGCGCGTCGGCCCGGCGGGTCAGCATGGTGAAGCGCACCACGTCCTTGCCGACCTCGCGCACGACATCGGCAAGCGTGACGAAATTGCCTGCACGCTTCGACATCTTCACCGGCTCGCCGCCGCGCAGCAGGCGGACCATCTGGACCAGCTTCACGTCGAACTTGGTCTTGCCACCGGTCAGCGCCTCGACCGCCGCGACGATGCGCTTGACGGTGCCCGCATGGTCGGCGCCCCAGATATCGATCAGCTGGTCGGCGGACTGCGCCTTCTGATAATGATAGGCGAGGTCTGCGCCGAAATAGGTCCAGGCGCCGTTCGACTTCTTGATCGGGCGATCCTGATCGTCGCCGAACTGGCTGGAGCGGAACAGCGGCAGCTCGACCGGCTCCCAATCCTCGGGGGTTTCGCCCTTCGGTGCTTCCAGCACGCCGTCATAGACGAGGCCGCGCGACCGCAGCTCGGCCTCGGCGGCCTCGGGCTTGCCCGCCGCCTGCAACTCCGCCTCGGACGAGAAAATGTCGTGATGGATGCCGAGCAGCGCCAGATCCTCGCGGATCATCGCCATCATCGCCGCGACCGCGCGGGTGCGGAACAGGACCAGCCATTCGCTCTCGGGCGCATCGACATACTTGTCGCCATACTCGGCCGCGAGTTCCGCGCCGATCGGCTTTAGATATTCGCCCGGATACAGGCCTTCGGGGATTTCGATCGTCGCGCCCAGCGCCTCGCGGTAGCGCAGATGCGCCGAGCGGGCGAGGACATCGACCTGACCGCCCGCATCGTTGACATAATATTCGCGGATGACCTTGTGGCCCGCAAACTCCAGCAGCGTGGCGAGCGCATCGCCCACCACCGCGCCGCGGCAATGGCCCATATGCATCGGCCCGGTCGGGTTGGCCGAGACATATTCGATATTGACGGTCACGCCCTGGCCGCGGACCGAACGGCCATAATCGCCACCCGCCGCCGGGATCGCGGCCAGCTCGTCGCGCCAGGCCGCATCGGTCAGCCGCATGTTCAGGAAGCCCGGCCCTGCGACCGACACGCTGTCCACCTCGTCCAGCTTGCCCAGCTCGGCCGCGATCGCCTCGGCCAGCGCGCGCGGATTGGTGCCTGCGGGCTTGGCCAGCACCATGGCGGCGTTGGTGGCGAGATCGCCATGGCTCGCATCGCGCGGCGGCTCGACCGTCACGTTGCGGCGATCCAGCCCGCCGGGCAGCGTGCCGGCGGCGACCAGCGTGTCCAGCGCCGCGTCGATATGCGCGGCAAAGCGGGTGTAGAGGGTCATCACATCGTCCGATCGGGGTAGCAAAGCGTTGCGCTCTAGCGAAAACGGGCGCCCGCTTCAAATCATGGCGTGCGTGCGCGCTGGACGATTGCAACGAGTGCAATCAGGCAGAATCCCTTTGCAGTTGCTGCAAATGCTGCATCGCAGTATTTCGGTATACGAAAGTAAAGCGCGGACAACGCGCGAGAGGACCTGATCCGGCTCAACGCAAATGCGGGAGTTTCGATCATGCGCAAGACCATTCTGATCCTGGCCGCCACCGTCGCCGCCGCCGTCCCCACCATCGGCGCGATCGCCGCCGAGGGCGAGCAGCGTTTCGTTCACGAGGGCAGCACCTATGTCTACACCCGTTCGAACGAGAACGGCCAGTCGGTGATCCAGGGCCATCGCTATCCGGGCGGCGAGCCGTTCCGCTTCGTCGTCAAGGGCCACCGCGTCACCGGCACGACCGGCACCACCCAGGTCGCCTTCACCACCGACGAAGCACGCGGCGCGCGCGGCGTGGGTGTGGAGAGCAGCGCTCGCTAATCCCGGCCTGACGGCTTGAAGGAGAGCCCCGCCCATTTCGATATGGGCGGGGCTTTTTTCGTACGAAGGGGGCGGCTATGGGCAAGACCACGACCAAGTGATTTTACTTCGATCACCTTCCATGCAAACCTCCTGTGCATCTTCGCAATTTGGAGGCGCTCATGAAGTATGTGGCCAGCTTGCTGACTTTTGCCTGCTTGGCGCTTTCGCCGCTTCCGGCCTATGGTCAAGGCAATCCATCGGACGATAATGCGGAAATATCCGCACTCTTCAAAGCCGACCAATCTGTTCGCGAAAATATAAAGCCCGAGCAGTTCAAGGACAGGGCGTTCGTGACGCAGATGATTGCCAACGATCGCATCCGTCGAGATCGAGCGCACGCTCTGCTAGAGGAAGGCAAACTAAAGACCGCCGACGATTTCTATCGCGCGGCCTTCATCTTCCAGCACGGCAACACGGCGAACGATTATCTTCTTGCTCACAGCCTTGCCTTGGCTGCGACGGCGAGGGGAAACAAGGATGCTCCCTGGATCGCTGCTGCCACCTTGGATCGCTATCTGCAAACCATCGGACAAAAGCAGATTTACGGCACGCAATATCTCAACAGCCGGGAAACCGGACCGACGATGGAGCCTTATGACCGGACGCTTGTGCCCGATACCCTACGCGAGACACTCGGTGTGCCATCGCAAGCCAAGCAGCAAGACCGACTGGAAAAGATGAAGTCGAGCGGCACGCTGGGCCGGTAGCACGCGGACTAAAATCCCTCCGGCAGATCGATCCCGCCCACCACTTCCCGATAACACCGCACCGCATAGCGGTCGGTCATCCCAGCGATGAAGTCCACGATGTGCCGGCTGCGCGCCGGTTCCTCGACCGGCAACCGCTCGCGCCATTCGTCGGGCAGTTGCGCAGGGTCGGCGCGATAGGCCGCGAACAGGCCCTTCACGATGCCATGTGCCGCATTCGCCGCTGCCAATTGAAGCGGGTGGTGGTAGAGATTGGCGTACATGAAGCGTTTCAAGTCGCGCTCCTCGATCCGCATCGCGTTGGAAAAGCCGACCAGTGCCCGGCCCGCCGCGCGGACGTCGGCCACGTTCTCCACACCGCTCTCGGCGATGCGGGTCCGGGTTTCCGCGACCAGATCGTTGACCATCACCCCGATCTGCGAGCGGATGAGTTCGCTCGCCAGCCGCTTGGGCGCGACATCGGGGAACTGCGCCCGCGCCGCGTCCCAGCCGCGCGCGACCAGCGGCACGGCCAGCAGCTGGTCGAGCGTCAGCAGCCCGGCGCGCAGGCCGTCATCGATATCGTGATTGTCGTACGCGATGTCGTCGGCCAGCGCCGCGACCTGCGCCTCCAGCGAGGCATGGCTGTCCAGATCGAGCGGAAAGCCCGCATCAGCCTCCTTCAACGCCCAGCCGGGATGACGCACGGGCCCGTTATGCTTGGCCAGCCCCTCCAGCGTCTCCCAGCTGAGGTTCAGACCGTCCCAGCGCGGATAGGGCCGCTCGATCTCGGTCAGGGTGCGTAGCGTATGGCCGTTATGATCGAACCCGCCCTGCTCGGCGAGTGCGGCCTTGAGCGCATCCTCGCCCGCATGGCCGAAGGGCGGATGGCCGATGTCGTGCGCCAGGCACAGCGCCTCGGTCAGATCCTCGTTCAGCCCCAGCGTGCGCGCGATCGTGCGGCCGATCTGCGCGACCTCCAGGCTGTGGGTCAGGCGGACGCGGAAATGGTCGCCGTCGGGCGCCATGAAGACCTGCGTCTTGTGACGCAGCCGCCGGAAGCTGATCGAATGGATGATCCGGTCGCGGTCGCGCTGAAACGCATCGCGGGGGCCGCGCGCCAGCGGCGTGGCCTCGTCATGACGGCGACCCCGGCTGTATTCGGGATAGGAAGCCCAGGGGGCGAAGCGGCTCACTTGGCGTCGAGCCGCGTCACCGCCTGCCCTGCGTCGCTGGTCACGGGGAAGGCCGAAACCCCCTTCCTGGCGAGCTGGTTGACGAAGGCGCGAGCCTCCGCATCGGTCTTGAACGGGCCGGTCAGGACGCGGTGGGTCGCGCGGATCGGCGTCTTGTAGCCCTTGCGCGCGGCGAACAGCTCCGGCGCCTTCGCCTTAGTCGCGGCCCATGCCTTGGGCAGATCGTCCTCGTTCGCGCCGCCCGCGACCTGGACCCAGATCCGCTCGGGGTTGGCGCGCGCACGCTTCTTTTCCTCCGCCTCTTCCTTGGCGGCGAGCGCCTTTTTCTCGGCCTCGGCCTTTTTGGCGGCCGCCGCCTTCTTCTCGGCGGCGGCCTTGGCGGCGGCGGCCTTTTTCTCGGCCGCCGTGGGCGCGCGGGGCGCGGCCTCCGCTTCTTCGGTCTTTTCGCGCGCCTGACGGTCGCGCTCGGTCTTGGCGCGCGCCTCCGCAACGACACGCTGCGCGCCGTTGCTCACCGGGGTCGTGGCGGCGATGGCGGCGGGGCGCTCGGGGCCTTCGACGCCCAGTTCGGAGGCGGGGATCGAGAGATTGGCGACGATCCGCGCCAGCACCGAGTCCTCACGCGCCGAGCGGGCGGGCGTCGGTGGCGTGCGGCGAGCGGCTACCCGCGTCGGGCGGGTTGCCGGGCTATCGTCCTCGACCTTGCTCGGCAGCGGCTGGACCATCGCGGTGGCCACCGGTGTGGGCTTGACGGGCACGGGGTCCGGCGCGGGCACGGTCTGCACCATCTGGAGCGGAGGCGCCGACGCAGGCGTCGCGGGCAAAGGCTGGACCATGGCGGTCGCCGTCGGGCTGGATGCCGCCGGAGTCGCGACCGGCGCAGCGGGCAGCGGCTGGATCATCGGCCGCGTGGTGTTCGACGCCATCTGGACCGGCGCACGGGCCTCCGTCGCGCTCGGCAACGCGCTGGTGAAGCCCGGCTGCGGTTGCGGCTGGGTGGGCGCCTGAGTCTGGGGCAAGGGCTGGACCATCCGCATTGGGGCGGCGGCGACGCGCGGGCTGGTCGCCGATGCCATTTGCGTCGGTGCGGGCGTGGCCGGGGTGGTATTGGCGGCCATCGCGACGCCGCGCGCATTGCGCCCGCCCCGTCGCCGCTCTTCACGCGCCGATACCGGAACGGCCGTGGCGACCGGAGCGGAGGCCAGCGCCACCGGCGCTTCCGGCGTCAGCGGCGGCAGGTTCGGGGCGAGCTTTGCATCCGCCAGCCGCTCGGGCGTCGGGCGGGTCTCGCCGAAATGGACGGCAAAGGCGCGATCGACGGCGGGCAGGCTCGGCAGCCGCTGGAAAAAGGGTTGCAGCCCCTGCGCCAGCTGCGGCGGCATCATGGTCGAGGCGATCCGGGTCGCCTCGGGCAGGTCGCCACCCATTGCCAGGATGAAGGCCCGCGCCCGCCACGCCGCCCGGTCGGTCTTGCGCAGCAGCGGATCGAGCTGTTCGAGCGCCTGTTCGCGCTGCCCCGAAATGCCGAGCGACAGGGCATAACGGCGGACGATCTCGTCGGTCGGGGCGCTCGCCAGCGCCAGCCGGTAGTCGCGCTGCGCCCGCGCCTGATCGCCGATCAGGTCATAGGCCAGACCGCGATCGCCCGCGAACCGCGCGGGCGGCATCCCCGCTGCCTCGGCTTGGGTGAAATAGCGCAGCGCCTCGCCCGGCCGTTCCGAGCGGACCAGGATTGACCCCATGCCCGCCTTGATACGCGGGTCGCGGGCATCGACCTTTTCGGCGCGTGCCAGCAGCGAGGCGGCACCCGACAGATCGTCGAGATGGATGGACAGTTCCGCCGCCTCGACCAGCGCATCGACATCGCGCGGGTTCTGCGCGACGCGGCGCATCACGTCCCCCAGCTTGTCGGCATCGGTGGTGCCGGGAAGCGGCTGAACCACTTCCTGTGCGAGAAGGGGCACGGGCGCGGCGGCGAGGGCCAACGCGAGCGCGAGCGAGGCGCGGGGAAAAATTGCGAACGTCATGGGACTGTCGCCCATAAAGCGCGTTTTCCGGCGCGCGGCAATGGTTAACCCATCACTGGCGCGCCCGAGCGCTCCGGACCGTCGACCAACAGGCGATAACTCCGCGCCCACATCCTTCTCGGCCCTGGCGGTCAGCGGCGCGGATCGGCCACGAACGAGGTCTTCGCGCCCTTGGCCAGCACCACATAGGCACGGTTCCATGGCTGGTCGCCCAGCATGGTCCAAGCATGGCCGGTGCCGGTATGGTCCTCCGCGACCAGCACGTCGCCGGGATGCAGGGTAAAGCTCTCGCCCGTCCTGGTCACGAACTTCAGGGTGCCCGCCAAGGTCAGCACATATTGCGGCTCGGGATCATTGTGCCAGTCGAAATGCGAATGCGGTGCGGTCGTCTTGAAATGGATTTTTTCGACTGCGCTCGGCACACCGGGCGTCACGCTGCCCTCCTCGACATGCGAGTTGCCGTCCGGGCCGGTGAACAGGCGGAAGGCATGGATGCGGCTATGGCCGGGCGCAGGCTGGGCCGTGGCGACGCTTGTCGCCAGCGCAACAGCCAGCGCCGAACTGGCGGCGATGGCGCAGGATTTCAGTGGGTTGAAGCGCATTGCGTTCTCCGTGTCTGGCTATCGCCGCGCGAGGGGCGGGCTTTCAAGCGGGACGGATCGCATCGGGGGCCGCCACAGACGAGTGAAATTCCTGTAAGATGACCGCTTCGACGAGGCCCCTCCCCACCGCCGAGCGCACGAAAAAGGCCCGTGCGATCCTGTCGCACGGGCCTGATATCGGTCCGGTATGCCCGCCGGGCGGGCCGGAAATTACTGGTTGTTCTGGCGATGCAGGAAGCGCGGAATGTCGAGCGACGAGTCCGATCCGCCCTGCGCATTCTCGTCACGCGGCGCACCACGCGCCGCGTTCGACATGCGCTCGAACAGCGTACCACCCAGCTTCACGCGCGGGGCGGGCTGTGCTGGGGCTTCGCCTGCCTCGCTGCCGGGGGCCAGCCAGCGGCGGCGGGCTTCGTCGCTGCCCGGTGCGGGCTCGACGGCGGCGGGATGCGACGGTGCCGCAGGGGCGGGAACGATCGTGTCGGCGCCCAGCACCAGCTCGTCATCGGCCGCCGGAGCGGGGGCCGGGGCGGGCGCGGGCTTGGCCACCGGCGCAGCGATGCTCGACGCGACGGGTGCCGCCACCGGGGCGGGTGCGGGCGTGGCGACCGGCTGCTCGACCGGGGCGGCCGGAGCCACGCTGGCCTGCGGCGCAGGTGCGGCGGCGGCGGGTTCACTCGGGCGATAGCTGGGCGTCTCGTCCGACTTGCGGGCCATGCCGCCCATGCTGAAGCTGCTGCGGTTCGCTTCCGACGGCGACGGCGCGACCTTCAGATCGGCGTCGATGCCGGTCGCGACGACCGACACGCGGATGCGACCTTCCAGCTCGGGGTTGAACGCCGAACCCCAGATGATGTTCGCGTCCGGATCGACCAGCTCGCGGATATGGTTGGCGGCCTCGTCGACCTCGAGCAGGCGCATGTCGTCGCCGCCGGTGATCGAGATGATGACGCCCTTGGCGCCCTGCATCGACACGCCGTCGAGCAGCGGGTTGGCGATCGCCTTCTGCGCCGCCTCGATCGCGCGATTGTCGCCGGTGGCTTCACCGGTGCCCATCATCGCCTTGCCCATCTCCTGCATCACCGAGCGGACGTCGGCGAAGTCGAGGTTGATGAGACCCGGCATGACCATCAGATCGGTGATGCCGCGCACGCCCTGCTGCAGCACCTCGTCCGCCATCGCGAACGCTTCCTTGAAGGTCGTGTTGGCGTTGGCGATCAGGAACAGGTTCTGGTTGGGGATGACGATGAGGGTATCAACGTACTTCTGAAGCTCTTCGATGCCGCCATCGGCCGACTTGGCGCGACGATTGCCCTCGAAGGCGAAGGGCTTGGTCACGACGCCGACCGTCAGGATGCCCATGTCGCGCGCCGCCTTGGCGATGACCGGGGCCGCACCGGTGCCGGTGCCGCCGCCCATGCCCGCCGCGATGAAGCACATATGGCTACCCTCGAGCAGACGCGACAGGTCGTCGATCGTCTCTTCGGCCGCCGCGCGACCGATCTCGGGACGGCTGCCCGCACCCAGCCCTTGCGTGATCTTGGCACCCAGCTGGATCCGCTGCGGCGCGATCGACTGCTTCAGCGCCTGCGCATCGGTATTGGCGACGAGGAAATCCACGCCCTGTACCTCGGCGCGCATCATGTTCGCGATCGCGTTGCCGCCGGCACCGCCGACGCCGATGACCGCGATACGCGGCGTCAGCTCGTCGACCTCGGGTGCGATGAATTCGATGCTCATCCCAATTCTACTCCGCCGTTCCCGGTCGATACGCTAAGACCAGGCCCCTGAATAACTGTTAGTGCACCAGCGACCGGCCCGGTGCCAACCCAAAACTGCCGAGTTTATGGCAGATTGACTTAATAATTTGCCTTCGCCGCCTGAATCAGCCGTCGGAACAGCCCCATGCCGCTCGGCCGGTGTACCGTCTGGTTCACCGCGGGGATGCTGCGCAGGTCGATCGGGTCGGTCGCGGCATAGAAAGCCAGCCCCGCGAGCGTCGCGAAAGCCGGTCCGCCATGCGCATCGGGCAGTCCGGTCAGCCCACGCGGTCGGCCGATGCGGACCGAGCGGCCCAGCGCCTGCTGCGCGTAATCCGCGATGCCCTTCAGCTCTGCGCCGCCGCCGGTCAGCACCACCTGACGCCCGACCGGCCCCTCGAACTTCAGATGCTGGAGCGCCTTGCGGATCTCGCCCATCTGATGCTCCAGCCGCTGGCGGATCACGCCGATCAGCTGCGCCTTGGTGATCTGCATCGTGTCGCCGCCATCCTCGGCCGAGATGGGCGTCACCTGGATCATGTCGTGATTGTCGCGCGGGGAGGCATTGGCCGAGCCGTGAAAGCACTTCATCCGCTCGGCCATCTGCCGCCGCGTCCCGAAAGCGGAGGCCACATCGTCGGTGATGTCGGCCGCGCCCATCGGCAGCGAGCACAACCCGACCAGCATCCCGCCTGCGAACAGCGAGACATTGGTGATCCCCGCCCCCATCTCGACCAGCGCGACGCCCAGCTCGCGCTCCTCGTCGGACAGGCAGGCAAGACCGGTCGCGACGGGGGCGGCGATGATCGACTTTACCTCCAGATGCGCCGAGCGGACGCACAGGTCGAGGTTGCGCACCGGCGAGCCATCGGCCGCGACGACATGGATATGCACGCCCAGCCGGTCGGCGTGCAGCCCCAACGGCTTCTTCACGCCGGTCAACCCGTCGAGCGTGTAGAGCGCGGGCTGCGCGTGCAGCACCATGCGCCCCTGCGGGTCGATCGAGTTGCGCCCGGCCGCCAGCAATGCGTCGATATCGCCCTGCTCGACCTGATGGCCGCCCAGCTCGAACTCGACCTCGGCCACGTCGGACACCAGGCCACCGGCCGAAAAGCCGACCCACACATTTTCGATATTCAGGCCCGCGATCCGCTCGGCCTGTTCGACCGCCTCGCGCACCGCCGCCTCGGTCGCGCCCATATCGGCGATATAGCCGCGCTTGACGCCCCGGCTCTCGCGCTGGCCCGTTCCCAAGACGATCAGCTCGCCGCCATCGCCCTTGCGCGCGATCAGCGCGGAGACCTTGGACGACCCGATGTCGAGTGCGGTAATCAACCCTTCGGGCGCAATCTTTGCCATGACCTTGCTACCCCTGTACTGCCCCCGGAGCCGCCGCCCCTTCGGACGCCGCCCCGCCCGCGTCATTACCATCCGCGTCATTCCCGGACGCGGGATCGCCTGCCACATCCCCGGCCTTGGCCGGATCGGCAAGCGCATGATTCTGATTCAAACCGGGCTTTCGCGCAACCAGCTTTGCGGGGTCGCGCATGTCAAAGCGCAGCCAGCCGCGCCCGAGCAGCGGCCGCGAGCCGTCCATCGCGGCGAACTTCATCAACGCCGCCCCCGCCCCGTCCTCGGGCAGCGCCAGCGTCTCGCCGCTGTCGAAGGTGATGTCCCAGCGGCGATTGCCGATCCAGGTCGCTGCCTTGACACGGGGTTTCAGCGCGGGCGCAGCGGACAGCAACGCCTGATAGGCCGGTTCCTGCAGATTGGCGCCCGGCCCGATGATCAGCGGCAGGTCGGGCATCGCCTCGGCCCGTACCGGCTCCAGCAGCACGCCGCCCGCGTCGATCAGGGTCAGCTGGCCGTTATCCTGCCACACTGCCGCCGGGGTCCGCTCCTCGATATCGACGAGCAGCGTGTCGGGCAGACGGCGCGAGACATGCGCGTCCTTGATCCAGCCATAGCGGAGCAGCTTGGCACGCACGTCTTCCAGATTGACCAGCGGCATCGCCCGGCTCTGCTGGTCGAGCGCGACGGCATAGACGGTCATCCGGTCCATGCGCTTCAGGCCCGTCACCTCGATCTGCTGGACGCGGAACCCGGCATGGCCCGCCTGTTCGGCGATCGCGGTACCGATCATGCCGGGCACGCCGACATAGGTCGCGACCGCCAGCACCGCCGCGCCCGCGCCGCCCAGGATCGTCCAGGTGACGGCCTTCTTGATCGTCTCCTCGCTGACCGGCACCTTGGCCAGCAGGCGCTGCGCCAGCGTGACGCGCTTGACCGGCTGGCGGCGGCGGGGCGCCGGACGGCGCGGGGGGGGGCCGCGCTTGATCGTCCGGCTCATCCCGCCTGATCCTTGTACCAAGCGATCGCCTCGTCCACGATCGCCTGAACCAGCGTGTCGTAATCCATGCCGACATGGCGGCCCTGTTCGGGCACCAGGCTGAGCGGGGTCATACCCGGCTGGGTGTTGACCTCCAGCAGGAACAGCCCGTCGACCCCGCGCTCGTCATCCCAGCGGAAGTCGGAGCGCGAGGCACCGCGACAGCCCAGGATGCGATGCGCCTCCAGCGCCAGCGACTTGCACGCCTCGGCGATCTCGTCGGGAATCTGCGCGGGGCAGACATGCTCGGTAAGGCCGTCGGTGTACTTCGCGTCGAAGTCGTACCAGCCATTCTTGGGCTTCAACTCGGTCACGCCCAGCGCACGGTTGCCCAGCACGGCGGTGGTCAGCTCGCGGCCCCGGATATAGGGCTCGGCCAGCAATTCCTCAAACTCGCCCCAGGGACCGGCGGCATCGCGCGCAATGGGCTGGCCATGGTTGCTGGTGTCGGTGACGATCGCGACGCCGACCGAGGAACCCTCGTTCACGGGCTTGAGCACATAGGGGCGCGGCAGCGGATCGGCGGCGAACAGATCCTCCGACTTCACGATGCGGCCGCCGGGCATCGGAATGCCGTGCGGCACGAGCGCCTGCTTGGTCAGCACCTTGTCGATCGCGATGACCGAGGTGGCGAGGCCCGAATGGGTGTACGGAATGCCCATCAGGTCGAGCATGCCCTGCACCGTGCCGTCCTCGCCGGGTGAACCGTGCAGTGCGTTGAAGACGATATCGGGCTTGGCTTGCGTCAGCCTGGCCGCAAGGTCGCGGTCCATGTCGATCCGGGTAACGCGGTGGCCGTTTCGCTCCAGCGCGTCGGCGACGCCCGCCCCGGACATCAGCGACACCGGCCGCTCCGCCGACCAGCCGCCCATCAGAACCGCGATATGCAGATTGTCGGTCACTTCGCGATTCCCACTCTTTGTATTTCCCATTCGAGGCAAACGCCCGACTGCGCCTTCACGCGGGCGCGCACATCCTCGCCCAGCGCCTCGATCTCCGCCGCCGTGGCGTTGCCGAGGTTGAGCAGGAAATTGCAATGCTTTTCCGACACCTGCGCGTCGCCCAGCGTCAGCCCGCGACAGCCCGCCGCATCGACCAGCGCCCAAGCCTTGTGCCCGTCCGGATTCTTGAAGGTCGAGCCGCCGGTCTTGGACCGCAGCGGCTGCGACGCCTCACGCGCAGCGGCGATGCGGTCCATCTCGGCCTGGATGTCGGCAGGTTCGGCGGCATGGCCCCGAAAGGTCGCCTCGACCACCACCGTGCCGTCGGTCAGGTTGGAGTGGCGATAGGTATATTCCAGATCGACGATCCCCACCGTCTCGACCGTGCCGTCGCGACGCACAACCGTGGCGGAGACCAGCACGTCCGCCACCTCGCGGCCATAGGCGCCGCCGTTCATCCGCACGAAGCCGCCGACCGTGCCGGGGATCGAGCGCAGAAACTCCAACCCGCCAATGCCCGCATCGCGCGCGTTGGACGAGACCAGGATGCCCGAGGTGCCGCCGCCACAGGTGATGAGGTGCCCCTCCCCGGCCCGCGCATAGCTGAACGGCTTGCCGAGCCGGATCACGACGCCCGGCACGCCGCCGTCGCGCACGATCAGATTGGAACCGAGGCCCAGCGCCATGACGGGCGTGTCGGCCCCGAGCGCCCGCAGGAACGCCGACAGGTCATCCGTGTCCTTGGGCTCCAGCAGATATTCGGCCGCTCCGCCCGCCTTGAACCACACGAGCGGCGCCAGCGGCGCGGCGTGCGTCAATCGACCGGCGGTGTCGGGCAGGTTCATCGGCGCGCCTCGATGGCGCTCGCCAGGCCCGCCGCCCATTTGGTGATGTCGCCCGCGCCCAGGCAGACGATCATGTCGTCCGCGCGGATCGAGCCTGCCAGTTCCTCGGCCAGCGCATCGGCGTCGGCGACCGTCGCGGTCGAGCGATGCCCGCGCCGCTTCAGCCCCTCGACCAGCGCCTGCGCGTCGACGCCCTCGATCGGCTGCTCTCCCGCCGCGAAGACCGGCGTCACCAGCACGCGATCGGCATCGTTGAAGGCGGTCTGGAACTCCTCCATCAGATTGCCGAGCCGGGTGAAGCGGTGCGGCTGCACCACCGCGATCACACGACCACGTGCGCCTTCACGCGCGGCGGCCAGCACGGCACGGATCTCGACCGGGTGATGGCCGTAATCGTCGATCACGGTCGCCGTGCCGCCATCGACCGCGATCTCGCCGACCTTGGTGAAGCGGCGCTTGACGCCGCCGAACTGGCTGAAGCCCTGTTGGATGGTCGCATCGTCGATGCCCAGTTCCAGCGCCACGCCGATCGCAGCCAGCGCGTTCTGGACATTGTGACGGCCGGGCATGGGCAGCTCGATCCCCTCGATCGAACGGCTGGAGCCGTCGCGGTTGCGGATGATCGCCTCGAACCGGTTGCCGCCGGGAATCGGCGTGACATTGACGCCGCGCACGTCCGCCTGCGCCGAAAAGCCATAGGTCACGACGCGCCGGTCGCGCACGCGCGGCAGGATGTTCTGCACCTCCGGGTGGTCGAGGCAGAGCAAGGCCGCGCCGTAGAAGGGGACATTCTCGACGAACTCGACGAACGCGTCCTTCACCCGGTCGAACGAGCCATAATGGTCGAGATGCTCGGGATCGATATTGGTCACGACCGCGATCGTGCCGTCGAGGCGCAGGAAGCTGCCGTCGCTCTCGTCCGCCTCGACGACCATCCAGTCGCTGGCGCCCAGGCGCGCGTTCGAGCCATAGCTGTTGATGATGCCGCCATTGATGACGGTCGGATCCACCCCGCCCGCATCCAGCAGCGCCGCGACCATCGAGGTGGTCGTGGTCTTGCCATGCGTACCCGCCACCGCGACGGTGGACTTCAACCGCATCAGTTCGGCCAGCATCTCGGCACGGCGCACCACGGGGATGCGACGTTCCAGGGCCGCTTCGACTTCGGGGTTCGATCGGGTGATCGCGGTCGAGGTGACGACCACCGCCGCATCGCCCAGATTGTCGGCGGCATGGCCGATCGCAACCGGAATGCCCTTGTCGCGCAGCCCTTGCACCACATAACCCTCGGCCACGTCGGAGCCCTGCACCCGGTAGCCGAGATTCTTCATCACCTCGGCAATACCCGACATGCCGATGCCGCCGATGCCGACGAAATGGATCGTGCCGATATCCGTGGCGACGCCCTTCATGCGCCTGCTCCCGCCAAATTCCGTGTCCTTTGCGATTTGCCCACCGGCAAGACCATGCGCGGCGCGTCGAGGCTTTCGACTAGATCGGCGAGGTCGCTCGCCGCCTCGGGCCGTCCGCAGGCGCGTGCGCGGCCCGCCGCATTCTCCAGCGCCGCCGGGTCGAGGCCCAGCTTCTGCATCTGCTTCGCCAGTTCCACGGGCGTGAAGTCGCCCTGCGCGATGGTCCGCGCGCCGCCCGCCTTCGTCATCTCTCGCGCGTTCACCGTCTGGTGATCGTCGGTCGCCGAGGGCAGCGGCACCAGGATCGCTGGGCGGCCCGCGACCGTCAGCTCGGCCAGGGTCGAGGCCCCTGCCCGCGCGATCACCAGATGCGCCCAGGCGAGCTGCTCGGGCAGGTCGGGCAGATAGGTGGCGAGTTCGGCCGGAATCTCATGCTCGGCATATTTGGCGCGCACCGCGTCGATATCCTCGATCCGCGCCTGATGCGTCACCTGCAAGCGCCGCCGGAAGGTGACGGGCAGCATGGCGAGGCCATCGGGCACGACCTGGCTGAGGATGCTCGCCCCCTGGCTGCCGCCGGTGACGAGGACGCGGAAGATACCGTCCTCTTCCAACAGTGGATAGGGGCGCGAGCGCAGCGCCAGCACCTGATCGCGGACCGGATTGCCGATCAGCCGGGTCTTGGCCGCATGCTTGGCGCTCAGCCGCTGCGTATCCTCATAGGATAGGGCGATCGCATCGACCTTGCCCGCGACCAGCCGGTTGACCCGGCCGAGCACGGCGTTCTGCTCGTGGATGGCGGTCGGAATCCCTTCCGCAAACGCCGCCAGCAAAGCGGGCATCGCCGGATAGCCGCCGAAACCGATCACCGCCGCCGGGCGGAACGTCTTGTAGAGTTCGCGCGCCATGGCCCGGCCGCGCCACATTTCGCGCAGTGCCTTGGCCCAGCCGACCGGCCCGCCCGAAAAGCGCCCGGCGGGCAGGACGTGGGTCTGGATATCCTCGAACAGTCCCGGGAAGCGCACGCCGCGCGCGTCGGATACCAAGGCGACGCGGTGGCCGCGCCGGGTCAGCTCGGCCGCCAGCGCGGCGGCGGGAACCATATGGCCGCCGGTACCCCCGGCGGCGAGGACGAAGTGACGGCTCATTGCCCGCTCCACCTGACTACATAGGGGCTGCGCGTCAGGAACGGATTGCGCCGGGTGAATGCCAGCAACAACCCCATCCCGATCGACAGCGCGATCATCGACGAGCCGCCATAGCTGATGAACGGCAGGGTCATCCCCTTGGACGGGGCCAGCCCCGTATTCACCGCCATCGAAATCAGCGCCTGCGCGCCGAACTGCACCGCCAGCCCGGAGGCCGCGTAGAGCTTGAACTCGTCCTGTTCGTCAAGCAGCTTCACGAACACGCGCACCACGATCGCCAGGAAGACGAGCGCGATGATCGAGCAGGCGATCAGCCCGAACTCCTCGCCGATCACCGAGAAGATATAGTCGGTATGCGCCTCCGGCAGGCCGAACTTGGCGGTGCCCCCGCCCGGCCCGGTCCCGGTCCAGCCCCCCGCGGTCAGGGTGTTGTGGGCGGCATTGACCTGGAAGTGGTCGGCCGCGCCCTCGCCGTCGACATCGGGGAAGAGGAATGCGTTGATGCGGTTCCGCGCCACGCTGTAGAACATATAGGCCGCCGTCAGCCCGACCGGCACCATGGCGGCGAGCCCCAGCATGATCCGCATCGGGGTGCCGGAGATCATCAGCAGCGCCGCCCAGATCACGCAGAAGACGATGGTCTGGCCGAAATCCGGCTGCATCATCAACAGTCCGGCGACCAACCCGGTCAGCCCCATGGTGATCAGCGTGGCGGGCAGATCGCGCTCCCTGGCCTTGAGCGACAGGAGCCAGGCGGTCGTCACGACGAACATCGGCTTCAGGAATTCGGACGGCTGGAACTGCGCGAAACCGAAGCCTATCCAGCGCCGCGCGCCGTTGATCTCCACCCCGATAAAGGGCGTGACCGCCAGGATCGCGATCAGCACGCCCGTCCCCAGCACCGCCATGCGCCGCGCGGTCACGACGGGCAGCATCGACACGGCGAACAGCACGGGCAGCGAGACGCCGACCCACATCACCTGTCGCCAGAAATAATAAAGCGGCGCGAACTTCCGATGCTCGCCCGAATAGCGCATCGCCGTGGCCGGGCTGGCGGCCGCGACTGCGATCAGGCCAATCGCGATCAGGAACAGGGTGAGCAGCAGCAACACCCGGTCGATATCCCAGAACCAGGTACCCAGCGGCGAGCGGTCGCCACGCCCGCCCCGGCCCTTGATCGATCCGATCAGGCCGGGGCGCGGGGTGGCTTTGGATGCACGCTCTTTCATGCCAGAGCCTCCACCGCCGCGCGGAAGGCGTCGCCCCGCGCTTCGTAATCGCGAAACTGGTCGAAGCTGGCGCAGGCCGGGGACAGCAACACCGTGTCGCCGGGCTGCGCTGCGGCAGCCGCATGGGCAACCGCTGTCTCCAGCGTGCCCGACCGCTCGACCACGGGCACCTTGTCCTTCAACAGGTCGAAGAACAGCGGCGCGGCCTCGCCGATGGTATAGGCCGCGACGACATGGTCCAGATGGGCGGCGCAGGCGTCAAGATCGTCGCCCTTGCGCTTGCCGCCGACGATCCAGTGGACGCGGGAGAACGCCGCCAGTGCGGGCGCGGTGGATTCGGGGTTGGTCGCCTTGGAGTCGTTGACGAACGCCACGCCGTTCCGGGTCGCGACATACTGCATCCGGTGCGGCAGGCTGGCATAGGTGCGCAGACCCGTCCGAATAGTCTCCACATCAAGGCCCAGAATATCGCATACCTCGACGGCGGCACGGGCGTTATGCCGGTTATGTGGTCCCTGCAAAGCAGGCCACTCGCGCTGTTCGCGATCGTCGATAGGCTTGAAGTCGAAAGCATCCTCAATAAAGCTCGCGACTAAGCCCTTTGAGCCGCCCAAAGCATCATGATCGGCTGCAGAGACGACATCGACCACCGCATTACGCCCGGCCGACTGCATCGAAAACAGCCGCGCCTTGGAAGCTGCGTACCCCTCGAACCCGTCATAGCGGTCGAGATGGTCGGGCGTGATGTTGAGCAGCACCGCAACGTCGCAATCCAGGCTCTGCGTCAGGTCGATCTGATAGCTGGACAGCTCCAGCACATAGACGCCACCCTCGGGCAGAGGCTCCTGGCCCAGGATCGGCAGGCCGATATTGCCGCCCATCAGGGTCGGCACGCCCGCCGTCTTCAGGATGTGGTGGACCAGCGCGGTCGTGGTCGACTTGCCGTTGGTGCCGGTGATGCCGACAACCTTGTGCGGCGGCAGGTCTTTGCGGGCTTGTGCAAACAGCTCGATATCGCCGATCACCGGCACGCCCGCCGCCCGCGCGGCGGCGGCCAGCGGGTGCGTGTTGAGCGGCACACCCGGCGACACGACCAGCGCGTCGAAGCCCGACAGGTCGTCGAGCGGCGCGATGCTCAGCCGGTCATGCGCGGCAAAGGCCCCGCGCTTGGCGGGATCGCTGTCCCACGCCACTACGCTCGCCCCGCCCTGCAACAGCGCCGAAACGGTCGCGGCGCCGGAGCGTGCGAGCCCCAGCACCGCGTAACGTTTCCCCGCCCAGTCGCTGGCGACGATCATCGCAGCTTCAACGTCGACAAGCCCGCCAGCGCCAGCACGAAGGCGATGATCCAGAAACGGATCACCACGGTCGGCTCCGACCAGCCGAGCTGTTCGAAGTGATGGTGGATCGGCGCCATGCGGAACACGCGCTTGCCTGTCCGCTTGTAGAAGAAGACCTGGATGATGACCGACATCGCCTCGACCACGAACAGGCCGCCGATGATGCCCAGCACGATCTCGTGATGCGCGACCACTGCGATGGTGCCGAGCGCGCCGCCCAAGGCCAGGCTGCCGGTGTCGCCCATGAATACCGCCGCCGGTGGGGCATTGAACCAGAGGAAGGCAAGGCCCGCCCCGACCACCGCGCCGCAGAAGATCGCCAACTCGCCTGCGCCCGGCACATGCGGGATGCCCAGATAATCGGCGAACTTCACGTTACCGGCCAGATACACGATGACCATGAACGCGACGCTGGCGATGATGACCGGCATGGTCGCCAGGCCGTCCAGCCCGTCGGTCAGGTTCACCGCATTGCCGAACGCGACGATCGTGAAGGCGGCGAACAGCGGATAGAAATAGCCCAGGTCGATATACATGCGCGAGGTGAAGGGCAGGTACAGATGCGGCCCGTTCTGCCCCATGATGATCCATGCCGCGACGCCCGCAATGGCGAACTCCAGCAGCAGCCGGGTCTTGCCAGACACACCCGCCGTCGAGGCCTTCCGCACCTTGTCGTAATCGTCGAGGAAGCCGATCGCGCCGAACCCGAGCGTCACGAACAGGCACGCCCAGACGAACGGGTTGAAGACGTTCATCCAGATCAGGATGGATAGCGTCATGCTGGTCAGGATCATCAGCCCGCCCATGGTCGGCGTGCCGCGCTTGGCGAGGTGGGTCTGCGGCCCGTCGGCGCGGATCGGCTGCCCCTTGCCCTGGCGGACGCGCAGCCAGCCGATGAAGCGCGGCCCGATGATCAGGCCGATGAACAGCGCGGTCGCCACCGTCGCGCCAGTGCGGAACGACTGGTAACGGATGAGGTTGAGAAGCCCCGGAAACCCGAGATGCTCCGCGATCCAGTACAGCATCTAACTCACGCCCCGCCCGTTGGGGTATCGCCGCGCAGGGCCGCCACGACACGCGACAGCCCAACCCCGTTCGACCCCTTGATCAGCACCACGTCATCCGGTGCGATGATAGCGGCCATCGCCTCGCGCGCGGCCTTCGCATCCGCCACATGGACGAAATCGACCCGCCCCTCAAGCGCGGCCGCCAGCGGCGCCATCGATTCGCCGACCAGCAGCGCCCGTTCGACGCGCGCCGCAATGATCGGTTCGGCCAGCCCGGCGTGATAATCGGCCGAGTCCTCGCCCAGTTCGCGCATCTCGCCCAGCACCGCGACATGCTGCCCCGGCTCCTCGGCCAGCACGGCCAGCGTCGCGCGCATCGAGGCGGGATTGGCGTTATAGCTCTCGTCGATGACCAGTGCGCCATTGGCCGCCCGGAACCGCGCGCCCCGCCCTGCCAGGCCACCCAGTTCGGCCAGCGCGAGGCCCGCCAGCCCCAGATCGCCGCCTGCCGCGTCGATGGCGGCGAGCACCGCCAGTGCATTCGACACCCAATGCCGCCCCGGCTGGGACAAAGTGAAGTTCAGTTCCTTGTCGCCCAGCTTGGCGGTCACGAAGCTGCCCCCGGTCGCGCCGCGCATCGCCTCGACCGCGCGGACATCGGCGGCGGGATCAAAGCCGAAGGTCACGATCCGGTCGGCATGGGGTTTGGCGGCGGCGATCAGCCGGTCGCGGTGCGGGCTGTCATAAGGGATGATCGCCGTGCCGCCGGGTTGGAGACCCTGGAAAATCTCGCCCTTGGCGTCGGCGATGGCGGATTCGTCGGGGAAGAATTCGGTATGCGCAGGCGCGATGGCGGTGACGATCGCGATATGCGGGCGCACCATCGCGGTCAGCGCGGACAGTTCGCCCGCATGGTTCATCCCCATCTCGAACACGCCAGCGCGAACGTCGCGCGGCATCCGCGCAAGGCTCAGCGGCACGCCGGTATGGTTGTTGTAGCTTTTGACCGAGCGGTGCACCGCGCCGCGCCAGCCACGTTCGAGCGCCGCGTAGAGCGCCTCCTTCGCGCTGGTCTTGCCGACCGAACCAGTGACACCGATGATCGTCGCCGGAGTCCGCGCCCGGCTGGCACGGGCCAGATCCTCCAGTGCGTGGAAGCTGTCGGCGACCCGAACATGCGGATGGTCGGTCGGGTTGCTGACCAGAGCCCCCGCCGCACCTTGCGCGAACGCCTGATCGAGGAAGCGATGACCATCGGTCGCCTCGCCCGACATGGCGACGAACAGGTCGCCGGGGCCGACCTCACGGCTGTCGAAGGCAACGCCCGAAACGGCGAAGTCGGCGGAGGCCGTGCCGCCGGTCGCCGCCGCGATCTCCTGCGCGGTCCACAAGTTCATTTGCGTTCCTCGGCCGTTTTCGCCCCATAATGCAGCGACAGCTTGGGCCGCACCCGTGCGGGCGCGTCCGGCTGTGCGGCATCGGCCTTGTCCACCGGGGGCGTCTTGGTCGGAGCCTGCGCCGTCATGCCGCACACTCCCGCGCGACGGTGACATCGTCGAAGGGCAGGACGAGGTCGCCGACGATCTGGCCCTGCTCATGCCCCTTGCCCGCGATCAGCACAATGTCCTGCTCCCCCGCCTCGGCGATGGCGGCGGCGATGGCTTCGCGACGGTCGCCGATCTCGATCGCCCCGGTCGCACCGCGCATCACCTGTGCGCGGATCGCGGCGGGGTCTTCGGTGCGGGGGTTGTCGTCGGTCACGATCACCCGGTCGGCATGCATCGAAGCAACCTGCCCCATCGCCTCGCGCTTGCCCGGATCGCGGTCGCCGCCCGCGCCGATCACGACGATCAGGCGTCCGCCCGCATGGGGCTTCAGCGCAGCGATCGCCGCCTCGATCGCATCGGGGGTATGCGCATAGTCGACATAGACCGGCGCACCGCTGCGCGCGATGGCGGCGCGCTCCAACCGCCCGCGCACCGGCTGCAACCGGGCGAGGTTCGCGATGGTCGTGACCAGATCGCCGCCCGTCGCCAGCACCAGTCCCGCCGCGACCAGCGCATTGGCGGCCTGATAGGCGCCGATCAGCGGCAGTTGCACCTTGTACGCCTGCCCATGCTCGTCCTCGATCACCAGCCCCTGGCCCAGCAGGGTCGGATGCCGCTCGACCAGTTTCAGCGTCGATCCGCGCGTCCCCACCGTGACCAGCTTGTTGCCGCGCGCCCGTGCCAGGTCGATCACCCGGCCGCTCTGAACGTCATCGGCCCAGACGACCGCCGTGCCCTCGGGCGACAGCACTTCGGAGAAAAGCCGCATCTTCGCCGCGAGATAGGCGCCCATGTCGCCATGATAGTCGAGATGATCGCGCGACAGGTTGGTGAAGGCCGCCGCCGACACCTCCAGCCCTTCGGTCCGATACTGGGTCAGGCCGTGGCTCGACGCCTCAAACGCCAAATGGGTCACGCCCTCGCGTGCGAGCCCAGCGACGTTGGACAGGAAGGTCACGACATCGGGCGTGGTCAGCCCGGTATAGGTCCGCTCGTCGGCGGTGGTGACGCCGAGCGTCCCGATCGAGGCGGCGTGATGCCCCGCCATACGCCAGAGCTGGCGCGTCATTTCGACCGTGGAGGTCTTGCCGTTGGTGCCGGTCACTGCCACCGCCGTCGCCGGGAACGGCGCAAAGAACGCCGCCGCCAGCCGGGCAAAGGTCGCGCGCGGCTCGTCGGAGGCGATGTGGACCGCGCCCTCGACCGTCACGCCCGGTCGCGCGACGACCGCCACCGCACCGCTGCGCACCGCATCGGCGATGAAGTCCTCGCCATTCACCCGCGCGCCCTGGAACGCGCCGAAGATCGTGCCGGGCGCGACCTTGCGGTGATCGATCGCGAAACCGGAGACGAGGGCGTCGCCGCCCTCGCCCGTGATGCCATGGTCCAACTGGTTCAGCTTCATGCCGCGCCCCTCATCGTCCATCCACCGGCGGCGATTTCGGATCCTGCCACAGGGTCGGCAGGATGTCCGACTCGTCGATATCCTTGGTGGCGTCGGGCACCACGCCCAGCATCGCGCCGACCCGCGTAATCGTCCGCCCGACGACCGGCGCGGCGTTCCAGGCTGCGGTCTTCCACCCTCCGGTCTCCTTCGTCCCCTTTGGCGAGTCGAGCATCGCCAGCACCACATAGCGCGGCGCATCCATCGGGAAGGCCGCCGCGAAGGTAGCGACGTTGCGCGACCGATCATAGCCGCCCGCGACCGCCGCCTCGGCAGTGCCGGTCTTGCCGCCGACGCGGTAGCCGGGCGCATCGCCCTTGCGCCCCGTGCCGCGCATCACGATCAGGCGCAGCATCTGCCGCATCTTGTAGCTGGTCGTCTCGCTGATTACCCGCCGGCCGGCCGCGGCATGGCCCGGCGCGACCTTCATCAGCGTCGCGGGGCGCCAGATGCCGCCATTGACCAGCGCCGCATAGGCCGAGGCCAGATGCAGCGGCGTCACCGCGATGCCGTGACCATAAGCGGTGGTCATCGTCGTCGTGCGCGCCCAATAGGTCGGCAGCAGCGGACGTCCCTTTTCGCGAAGCTCGATATCGGGCTTGGTATCGAAGCCCAGCTTCTTGAACATGGTCTGCATCCGCTGCGGCCCGATCTCGTCGGCGATGCGCGCGGTGGCGATGTTGGACGAATAGATCAAAGTCTCGGCCATGTTCAGCCAGCGCTTCGGATCGCCCGCTTCGTCATGGATGGTATAGCCGCCGACCTTGAGCGGATGGGTCGCGTCGAAGCGCCGCTGCATCGAGGTGACGACGCCATTCTCCATCGCGGTCGCCATGGTGATCGGCTTGAAGGTCGAACCCAGCTCGAACACGCTCTGCGTCGTGATGTTGCGCAGTTCCTCGGTGCCCGCCATGCCGACCCGGTTGGGGTTGAAGGTGGGCAGCGAGACCATCGCGATCACTTCGCCGGTATGCACGTCCAGGATGATGCCGCCGCCGCCCCGCGCGGAGAAGGTGTTCATCGCGCGGCCGAGTTCGCTTTCCAGCGCAGCCTGGGCGCGGGTGTCGATCGACAGGGCGACGGGCTTGCCCGTCTGCGCCGGGTTGAGCAGCCGCTCGTCGAGCACGCGCTCCATACCGCTCATTCCGTGCCCGTCGGTCGACAGGAAGCCCAGCGCATGGGCGGCGAGCGAGGATTGCGGATAGAGGCGCTGCGTCTCACGGTCGAAGACGAGGCCGGGTTCGCCGATGGCGTTGACCTGCTCGACCAGCGTCGGGCTGGCGCGGCGTTGCAGATAGACGAAATTGGCCTTGCGGGTCAGCTGGTTATAGAACCACGCCTGATCGCCGCGATCGGGCATCAGCGCGGCGAGCCGCGCGGCGATCTCCATCGGGTCGCCGATCAGCTTCTTCGGATGGACCGCGATCGTCCAGCTGTCGATGGTGCGGGCAAGCGGCGCGCCGTTGCGGTCGACGATGTCGCCGCGCGCCGCCAGCGTGGCGGTCCGCGCCGCCGCATCGGCAGGTCCGGCGAACACCGCCAGCAGCATCAGCCGCCCGATCACGACGAGCACCGCCGCGCCGAACAGCATCATCAGCATCATCAGACGCATATGCGTCGTCGCGACCAGCGCGTGGCGCTGGCCGGCGGTACGCTGCGTTCCGGCGGGACGCGCGACCAGAACGCTCAACGCCGCCGCCGCGATTCGGTCTTGGCGCCCTTCAGAATGTCACCCAGCGTCGTGTCGGAGAGCAGCTGGCGGTCGAGCATCGCCACGGCTTCCGGCCGAACCTTCGCAACGGCGGCGGCGGTGCGGACGGTCGCGATCGGCGCAGTCTTGGCCTTCTTGGCGCTGACGACATGCTCCGACACGGCCTGGACAATCTGGGGCTTGGGCAGGTCGACCTTGGCGAGACGGACGACGGGAGCAGGCGCGTTGGGCTTGGCCGGGGCGGCAGGCGCGGCGGCGGCCACGGCTTCCGGCTGGACGATCACGGGCGCGGGCTGCGAGGGGACGAGCAGCGCGGCGGTCTGGATCGCGCCCTCGGCCGGACCACGGGTCACGTCGAGCGAGGCGAGCTGCGCCTCGTCACCGACGAACTGGCCCGCGACCGGCGCGGTCAGCGCCAGCGTATCGCCATTCCACTTTTCCAGCTGGACCAGATTGGCGCGGGTGTCGAACTCGGTCTCCAGCGCGCGGATGTCCCGCTGCGCAGCGGCGATGCGGCCGTTGACGTCGTCGAGCTTCTTGCGCTCCGCCGCCACCTGCAAGGAGACCAGGTAGAATCCCAGGACGACCGCCACGCAGCTCCCGAACCACCCTATCCCCTTCAACCGATACGCCGCCGTCATACGCCAAACTCCTGACTCAACTCGCCCCCCGGCGCCCTTCCCCGTAACCCGTCATGACCCGCCGACCAGGCGGGCGCTTCCGTACGCGTCGCAAAACGTAGCGTCGCCGAACGCGCGCGCGGATTGCGAGCCAGTTCAGCCTCGCCCGCGCGCACCGCCTTGCCGACCTGGGCAAAGCTGGGTGCCCGCGCCGCCGCCTGTTCCGGCAGGTGGCGCGACCCGCCCGGCATCTGCCCGGCACGCTCACGGAAGAAGCGCTTGACCATGCGATCTTCCAGACTGTGGAACGTGACCACCGCCAGGCGACCACCCGGCTTCAGCGCGCGCTCGGCCGCTGCAAGCCCCTCTGCTAGTTCGTCCAGTTCGCGGTTCACATGGATGCGGATCGCCTGGAAGGTCCGCGTCGCCGGGTCCTTCTTGTCATGCGGGCGATAGCCCAGCGCCCGGCGGACCACGGCGGCCAGCTCGCCGGTGCGGGTCAGCGGGCGCGCGGCGACGATCGCCTGCGCGACGCGGCGCGAACGCGGCTCCTCGCCATAATGATAGAGGACATCGGCGATGGCGGCTTCATCGGCAGTGTTGAGGAAATCGGCCGCCGACTCGCCCGCCTGCGCCATGCGCATGTCGAGCGGGCCGTCACCCTGGAACGAAAATCCGCGCTCTGCCTGGTCGAGTTGCATCGAGGATACCCCGATATCCAGCACCACACCATCAACGCGGGCCGACAGCTCCTGATCCAGATTGGAAAATTCGCGGTGGATCAGGGTCAGGCCCGGCTCGGCGGCGACCAGCGCCTGGCCATTGGCGATGGCATCAGGATCGCGGTCGAAGGCCACGACCTTCGCGCCGCGCCCCAGCATCGCGCGGGTATAGCCGCCGGCGCCGAACGTGCCGTCGACATGCGTCTCACCGGGGGCGATGGCGAGCGCGTCGAGAACCTCGTCGAGCAGGACGGGGATGTGCGGGGCGTCGGCTGTGCTCACAGCGCGATCCCCTTTTCCTGGCAATGGAAGCGTGCAGCGGAGATCATCTTGGCGGGCAGGCCCGGCGTCTCGACCAGCGTCTTGGGGTCCCAGATTTCGATATAGTCGAACGTGCCCCAGAAAAAGGCATGGCCAGTGATCCCGGCATGGAAGCGGGGAAAGCCCGGCATGATGAAACGTCCCGACCCGTCGAAGGGCACCGCCTCGCCATTCGCCAGGTCGCGCTTGATATTGTAATCGATGCGGCCGTCCGGCCCGCGCGACATCTCAGTCCGCGCGTCCAGTTCCTTTTTCAGCACGGCAACATAACCCGGATCATAGGCGATCAGACAACGCTCGGTTTCATGGACCGCAATGATGATGGTCCCGCCATCCTTTCCGTCGGGGCGCGGCGCATTTTGAGCCAGCGTAGAGCGGAGCGCATTAGGGATGGCAACGCGACCCTTGTCGTCGACAAGGCCAATGCCACTTCCCTGATACAAACCCCTTTCGGACACGCCAACCTCGCACATGGCGCGCACGGCCTCGCTGCTTCGGAACACGGCCACCGCCGCATTCCGACCATTTCTGGTTCACAGTGAGCCTGCCCCTCTGTTGAGATTTGGTTTACCTATAGCAGAACCGGGAGGCAACGGGATTTTTGGGGAGAAGCGGGGAAATCAGGTCTGGAAGCGGGGTTATGCGACCAACGGCTGGTCGATATGCGGGATCAGCCGCATCGCCCCGGTGAAGGAAAGTGTTGGAATTCCGCCGATCGGGGCGATTTCCCCGATTTTCCCCGGTCCGATCGACGCAGGAAGACGATCACTGTGAGCTTAACTTTTATTAAGCAAAAAGTCCGGTCCGGCCGCGAATGGCGGGTCGCTGGTCGGGACTCGATCGGGGGAAAGGGCGCTCGTCAGGCCGCCGCCGACGACGACGCTCAGTGCGCCGCTTCGGCCGGGGCCTGGGTATTGACGGGTGCGGGAGCGACGCCCAGTTCGGCCAGCGGCTCGCTGCTCGACGGAGTGGCGGCGTTGGCCATCGTCATGTCGGCAACCATGTTGGACTGCGCCGCACCGGCCGCCACGACCGGCGGCTCGTCATGTTTCAGCGAGCCCAGGATCGTACTGGCAATCGCGATCAGCAGGATGACGGCGGCCAGGCCGATCATGCCGACTTTCACGCGCTGCATGATATGATGATGGTCGGGTGACTTCATGGAATTCGGTAATAGTATCTCGTACGCCGCGTTCTGTCGACCTCCGGCGCGAAAGGGTGGCGGCTATAGCCCCTTCTCAGCCCGCCACGCCGGGTTGTGGAGCGTGGAGAGGTAGCGAAACCCGGTATCGCACAAAATGGTTGCGATGCGCTTATCAGGCCCCAGCGCCCGTGCCAGCGCCACCGCGCCCGCGACGTTGATGCCGGAGGACAGGCCCAGGCACAACCCCTCCTCGCTCAGCAACCGCTGCACCCAATACCAGCCCTCCGCGTCCGAAATCCGAAATTGGGTATCGATCGGCGCACCTTCCAGATTGGCGGTGATCCGCCCTTGCCCGATGCCCTCGGCGACCGAGGAGCCTTCGGACTTCAGTTCGCCATGCGCGTAATAATCGTACAGCGCGGCGCCATGCGGATCGCTGAGCGCGATCGTCACCGATTCGTCATGGGCCTTCAGCCCAAGCCCGACACCCGCCAGCGTACCGCCGGTCCCGGCCGCGCAGGTGAAGCCGTCAACCCGCCCGCCCATCTGGTTCCAGATTTCCTCAGCGGTGCCGACGATGTGCGCGCGGCGATTGGCGATATTGTCGAACTGGTTGGCCCAGACGGCATTGTCCGTCTCCTCGGCGATCCGGCGCGAGGTGTGGACGAAATGACAGGGGCTGGAATAGGGCGCGGCGGGCACCAGCACCAGCTCGGCCCCCAGCGCGCGCAGCGTGTCCATCTTCTCGCGGCTCTGCGTCTCGGGCATCACGATGATCGTGCGATAGCCCTTGGCGTTGGCGACCAGCGCCAGGCCGATGCCGGTATTGCCCGCCGTCCCCTCGACGATCGTGCCGCCAGGACGCAGCAGTCCGCGCGCCTCGGCATCCTCGACGATGAACAGCGCCGCGCGGTCCTTCACGCTGGCGCCCGGATTGGCGAATTCGCACTTGCCGTAAATGTCGCAGCCCGTGGCCTCGCTCGGCCCTTTCAGGCGGACGAGCGGGGTGTTGCCGATCAGGGCCAGCGTGTCGGAGATCACTTCCATGCCGCCTAGATGGCCCCTGCTCCGCCGTCGGGCAAGCCAAGCCTTGCTTGTGCGCCGCCAAGCATAAGGAGGGTCGGGCGGGCGCGGGCGCGCGAAATGTGGGACATTCGGACACATGACGCGCAGGTCACGCTTGACGCCGGGTTGCTGCATTTGCGAAGCACCGCCTCGCTATGAAGAGCCTCCTCCCCCTCATCGTCGCCGCACCGCTGCTCGCCCTGGCAGCGTGCAATTCCAAGCCCAGCCAGCCCGAGGTCGTCGACACCAATCCCGACCCCATGGCCAACATCCTCGCCAATCGCGCCCCGGTCGAACTGCCGCCCGCGATCAAGGCGGACAAGAGCTTCCGCTGCAAGGACAACAGCCTCGTCTTCGTCACCTTCTTCCAGGGCGACAAGCAGGCCAATGTTCGCCTGAAGGAAGGCGAAACCCCGGTCGTGCTGAAGGCACCGGCCGCCGGTGAACCGCTGACCGCCGAGGGCGGCTGGAAGATGACCGGCGACGAAAAGGCCGTCACCCTGACCACGCCGAAGAAGGCCGCGCAGGTCTGCCACATCTGATCTGCGTCCAATCCGTCCTTGGCGTCGCTTGATCGACGATAAGGACTTGATCGAAAACCGGCCGGCGGGGATATCTCCGTCGGCCTTTTTTTATGGGCCAAATGGGAGGTCGGAAACCAAGCCGTGGCCGCGATCGCGATCTACAGCCTGAAGGGGGGCGTCGGAAAGACCAGCATGGCGGTCAATCTGGCCTGGTGCGCCGCCAGCCTGTGCGCGCGCCGGACCCTGTTATGGGATCTCGACCCGCAGGCCGCCTCGACCTGGCTGCTGGGCGGGCCGGCGCATAGCGACCGGGCGCAGGCCGCCTTCTCCCGCGACATTCCCGTCGAGCGGCTGGTCCGCCAGACCGACATCCCGCGCCTGTCGCTGATCGGCGCGGACGATTCGCTGCGCGGCCTTGACCTGCTCTTCCATACGATCGACAAGAAGAAGCGGCTGGGCAAGCTGATCGACGGGCTGGACGATTATGACAGCGTGATCCTGGACTGCCCGCCCGGCCTGACCGAGACGACGGAGCAGGTGCTGCGCGCGGTCGACCTGATCGTGGTGCCGGTCGTGCCCTCCGCGCTCGCCACCCGCGCGCTCGAGGTGGTGGACGGCCATGTCCGGGGCCGCGTGCCGCTGCTCCCCGTACACGTCATGGTCGACCGCCGCCGCCGCCTCCATGCCGAGGCGCTGGCCGCGCATCCCGACTGGCCGGTCATCCCGATGGCCAGCCTGGTCGAGGCGATGGGTGAACATCGCGCCCCCGTCGGCGCCTTCGCCCCGCGCAGCAGCGCCGCCAGGGCCTATGCCGATCTGTGGCGCAGCGTCGAGCGGCGACTGGCCGGGGGATGAGCCGCCGCGACGCCCCCGGCGCCGTCGAACGGCTGACCCCGCATCTGGTGCTGGGCGCCTATGCGGTCGGGGTGTTTCCCATGGCGGACACGCGCGACACCGATCATGTCTATTGGGTCGAGCCGCGCAAGCGTGCCGTCCTGCCGCTCGACGGTTTTCATCTGTCGCGCTCGCTGCGCAAGACGGTGGCGAAGGACCGGTTCCGCGTGACCGCCGACACCGCCTTCGAATCGATCATCCGCTTGTGTGCCGAAAGCGTCCCGGACCGACCCGAGACGTGGATCAACTACGCCATCGAGCGGGTGTTCATCGACCTGTTCGACATGGGCTTTGCCCATTCGATCGAATGCTGGGACGGTGACGAGCTGGTCGGCGGGCTGTACGGCCTGTCGCTGGGCCGCGCCTTTTTCGGCGAGTCGATGGTCAGCCGTCGCACCGATGCGTCGAAGGTCGCCCTGGTCTGGCTGGTCGCCCGCTTACGCGCCGGGGGATACAGCCTGCTCGACTGCCAGTTCCAGACCAGCCATTTGTCGACCATGGGCGCGGTCGAGATCGGGCGTGAGGATTATGTCGCGCTGCTGTCCGACGCGTTGGCGGGCGTGGTCGCGCCGGGCGCGTCCGCCGCGGGCGTATCGGCCTCGGGCGATTTCGCGGCGCTCGACCGCTTGGGAGCGGCGCCGGGCAGCGAGGCGGGAACCGTCTCCGGCCCCGTTTCGGGCCAGGACATCGTGCAGCTCTTGGCCCAGACGTCATAGACCGGGTGGAGCACGACGTTGAGCGCAGGCCGCTCCTTGTAGAGCCAGCCTGAAAATACCCGCTGCCACCGTTGATCCGCACCACGCACGTCGAGTTGGACGAAGGCGCCGGTCAACTGCTCCGGCTCCCACGACGCCGTCTTCTCGCAGGCACGGAGGCGCACGACGACATCGCCAACGCGAACCGCCTGGCCGGGTTTCAGCGTCAGGTCGCGCGAGATGCCGTTGCGCTTGTTGAGCAGGCCGATCACCGCGACGCGCTCGGCCATCGGGGTGCCGCCGCTGGGCAGGTTCGCCTGCGCGCCGTCGACCGATTCGATCCCCGATGCAGCGCCGGGGCTGTCGGGCAAAATCTGGCTGACCGCCGATTCGGTGGAATCACCGCCGCGATCGGTCAGCGCCTGATAGCCGAACCAGCCACCGACCCCCAGCAAGGCGACCAGCGCACCGCTGGCCAGCCAGCGCGACGTCTTCACCCCTCGGGGGTCCAGGCTTCGTAGTCGCCGGTCGCAGCCTGACGCTGGCCACCCTTTTCGAGCGCACCCGACGGACGATAGGCCATGGCCGTGCCAGTCATGTTCGGCATGGCGGGCTTCTGCCACGCGCGGCGCGGCGGCAGCGAACGGTCGGGCACATCGTCGACCTGATGATGCAGCCAGCTGAACCATTCCGCCGGAACCCGGCTGGCATCGTTCGAGCCGCTATAGATCACCCAGCGGCGCGGGCGACCGGCGGTGTCGCTGCCGCCCTCGTAATAGACGTTGCCATGCGCGTCCTCGCCAACCTGCGCCTTGCCGCGCAGACCGAACCAGGTGCCGATGGTGGCGCCGTTCCACCAGGTGAAGGGGTTGAGGTTGATGCCCATGACGCGCCGTGTAGCCCGGCTCTCGCCGCCCTTCAACTGCGTTCGTGTCTGGCGAGGCTTGGGGGCTTGGTCATTCCTCCACCTGAGGTGCCCTCTTTTCGACCGGAAAGACGGGGCCGGGGCGCATGGCGGTAGGCGACACGCTCGGTGAGACACCTTGCCCACCCCCAACCCCTCCCGCCTGCGGGAGGGGAGAAGCGCTTGGCACTAAGACGTCTCATTAAGCCCCTCCTCCCGGCAGGGGGGAGGGGTTTGGGGTGGGGGCATGCCGCAAGCGACAGTCTCGGTGAGACACCGGCCCTCCCCCGCCCCAGTTTAAGGTAAACGATGCCCCGCATCGTTTAGGCCATGCCGGAGGCATGACCGACCTGAAACTCGCCTGCGGGAGGGGAGAAGTGCGGGGCAAGGCACCTTCGCATGCCCCCCACCTGCGAAAAGGCAGCGGCTTGGTTTAAACGGTCTACCTCAGGCGATCACTTCGACCAGGAAACCGAATCGCCCTCCGATATCCCCAGTTCCGCCGAGCGCCCGCCGACCAGCTCCAGCACCGCCGCGATCGGCTCGCCCGAGGGGATCTGCGCCTCGCTGAACGGCACGGTATTTTCCGCGATCCGCGCGATCGTGCCGTCGGCGCGGATGAACAGGATGTCGAGCGGCGTCGGCGTGTTCTTCATCCAAAAGCTCGCCGCGCGCGGCCCGCCGCCTTCGGGCGGATAGGGCGCGAACAACATGCCGCCATCGGGTTTCAGGTCGGTGCGGTACATCAGCCCCTGCGCCTGCTCGGCGGCGGTGCGCGCGGCCTCGACCTGGAACCGGTGCTCGCCCTGCGCCGTCCTGATGGTGACGGGCACCGTCGCGACCTGGCGCCCCGCCTGCCCCGCCGCTTCGGAAGACGATTTCTCCGCCGAACACCCCGCCAACCCGGCACCGGCCAAGGCCAGCGCCATCACACTCATCCGTATCATCCGGCTCCTCTCGGCGTCACGACGACCGCCAGGGGACCTTTCGGCCCCTCGACCACGCGCGCCGCCAGCGGCTGACCCGGTTCGACGTCCAGGATTCCGCCGCGACGCAGCGTCTCCATATGGACGAAGACGTCCGCGCCGTCACGGTCTCGCAGCAGAAAGCCATAGCCTTTCAGCCGATTGAACCATTTGACCGCGACCTGTTCGGGGTCCCCCGCTTCACCGACCAGCGCCACCGGATCGATCCGGTCGGGCGAGCGGGGCCGCTTGGGTAGTTCCGGCACCGCATGGGTCAGGTCGATGGTCAGCACCTCGCGCGCCTGATAGCCGCGACCGCCGCGCGCACCGAGCAGCTCGACGCGCGCGCCCTCGGGCAGACTGCGCCGCCCATGCGCCTGCAACACAGAGAAGTGCACCAGCACATCCCCGTAGATCGGATCGTCCGCCACCACGAAGCCGAAGCCCCGCGTCACGTCGAACCATTTCACGACCCCCGCCAGCCTTACGGCCGTTTCCGCCGTTTCACTGTCGATGCCGCCCCCTTGATTTGGCGTTTCTTCCAGCATCATCGCACCCTTGTGCCCGAACGCTAGCATCATTGTTCGCACTCGCAATGCAATGACGTTCGCTTTTTTGCTGGTCCGGAGTGGGACGATGCCCGGAAAATTGAGGCTGGCGCCGTATATCGTTGCGCTGGATCAGAAATCCTCGTCGCCCAGCATCTCGCCGGGCGCCGCCGATACGATCCGGCGCGACACATCCATGGCATGTCCGGCGCGCATCATCGCCGCGAACTGCTTTTCGCGGGTCGGACGATCGACCTCCTCGGTCCCGTAAGGCCCGATTCGCCGCCGCCGGGCAAAGGCGAGCGCGGCCTCGCGCGCCGCCCCGGCCACCTGGGGCGCGATCGCCTCATGATCCTCCGCCCCGACCCGCGCGGCGTGCAGCGCCTGCGCCACGCGGCGCGCGCCCATGCCCCGCCGGGCGAGCGAGGCGGCCTTGGCCTCCGCATAGGCGCGGTCGTCGATATAGCCGAGTTCCACCATGCGCGCCGCCAGCCCGCGCGGGTCCGGCGCGCCCTCCCCCGCCCAACCGCGTTCTCGCAGCTTGCGCGTCAGATAATCGACCAGCTTGCCTTCGGTAGTGGCAAATCGCTCCACATAGCGTAGCGCAAGATTTTCCAGCATTCTGGGGTCAAGGGGTTTGGGCGGGCGACGATCGGCGGACACGCCTTGTTTGTGCCACACTGACACCGGATTTAGAACGCGGGAAGCCGCCATTTCTTGGTGGAAAAGAATCACTCGCCCCCGCGCGTTCATTGGCGGCGGCGCAAAAGCATAAGGAACGAAGGCAAGGCCATGACGATCGAGCACCATCAGGACGACGCGCGCGCCATCATCGCGACGCCGACCGAGGATGCGCTGCCGCGCCGCTTCGCCGACTTCGATACGCTGGGCGAAGCGCTGGACTATGCTGCCTCGGGCACGCGCGGCCTGAACTTCCACGATGCACGCGGAACGCTGACCCGCCCCTATCCCTTCGCCGAGCTGCGCGAGGATGCGCTGACCTGCGCGCGTCGCCTGATCGCCAGCGGCGTGAAGCCGGAAGAGCGGGTCGCGCTGGTCGCCGAGACGGGGCCGGAATTCGCCGCCCTGTTCTTCGGCGTGGTCTATGCGGGTGCGTGGCCGGTGCCGCTGCCGCTGCCGACCTCGTTCGGCGGGCGCGACAGCTATATCGAACAGCTTCGCGTCCAGCTGGCCAGCTGCGACCCCAAGATGCTGATCTTCCCGCCCGAACTGGCCCAGATGGCGGGTGCCGCCGCCGAGGCCGCGGGCGTCGAGGGGATCGACTGGGACAGCTTCGCCACCCGCGAGGCGCCCGAGGCGACGCTGCCCGAGGCCAAGTCGGACGCGATCGCTTATCTGCAATATTCCAGCGGCTCGACCCGTTTCCCGCATGGCGTGGCGATCACCCATCATGCGCTCCTGAACAATCTGGCCGCCCACAGCCATGGCATGAAGATCCAGGAAAGCGATCGCTGCATCTCATGGCTGCCCTGGTATCACGACATGGGTCTGGTCGGTTGCTTCCTGTCGCCGATCGCCAACCAGGTCTCGACCGATTATCTGAAGACCGAGGATTTCGCGCGGCGTCCGCTGGCATGGCTGGACATGATCAGCCGTAATCCTGGTACCTCGGTCAGCTATTCGCCGACCTTCGGCTATGACATTTGCGCGCGCCGCATCTCGTCGCAGACCAAGGCGTCGGACCGTTTCGACCTGTCGCGCTGGCGTCTGGCGGGCAATGGCGCGGACATGATCCGCCCCGACGTCATGCAGTCCTTCGTCGACGCGTTCGCCGATGCGGGCTTCCAGGCGACCGCCTTCCTGCCCTCCTATGGCCTGGCCGAGGCGACGCTGGCTGTGTCGATCATGCCGCCGGGCGAAGGCATTCGCGTCGAGCTGGTCGAAGAGACGCAGCTTTCGGGTGGCGCGCAAGGCACCGACCGGCCGCAACGTTTCCGCGCCATCGTCAATTGCGGCAAGCCCGCGCGCGACATGGTGATCGAGATCCGCGAAGAGGACGGCACCCCCCTGCCCGACGGCGCCATCGGCAAGGTATGGTGCAAGGGCCCGTCGGTCATGGTCGGCTATTTCCGCGACCAGGCCGCGACCGATGCCTGCATGGTCGACGGCTGGCTCGACACCGGCGACATGGGCTATATGTCCAAGGGCTATATCTACATCGTCGGCCGCGCCAAGGACATGATCATCGTCAATGGCCGCAACCACTGGCCGCAGGACATCGAATGGGCGGTCGAGCAGCTGCCGGGCTTCAAGGCGGGCGACATCGCCGCCTTCGCCATCACCACGCCGGGCGGCGAGGAAACCCCCGCCGTGCTGGTCCAGTGCCGCAGCTCGGACGATGAGGAGCGCCTGCGCCTGCGCGACGAAATCCGCGAGCGCGTGCGCGCGGTGACGGGCATGAACTGCGTGATCGAACTGATCCCGCCGCGCACCCTGCCGCGCACCAGCTCGGGCAAGCTGAGCCGGGCCAAGGCGCGCAACCTGTATCTGGCGGGCGAGATCAAGCCCTACGACGTCGCGGCCTGATCCTGCCGATCCGAATGGGAAAGAGAAGGCTCGGTCGAAAGACCGGGCCTTTTTCATAGAGTTACAAAAGTCCGTTCGCGCACCCATGGACGCTTGATACGTCTGCAATGCTGACGCATCCTGCCGCGATCCAAGGGGAGACGACCGGCATGAACTACGCCCGCGCAATGATGATGACCCTGGCCGTCATGGCGACCGCCGCCCCGGCCCTCGCGCAATCGGAACAGGCGGCGGAGAAGCCCAAGGTCAAGAAGACTTGTCGCTCGCTGACACCGACCGGCTCGCTCCTGCCCACCCGTGTCTGCAATACTGAGGCGGAATGGCAGAAGTTCGACGGCATCGGCCAGCAGGGCGTGGGTGAGTTTCGCCGGGCGCTGAACATGACCAGCACGAACGAGCGCAGCCGCCCCAACTGAGCGACCGACCGGCCTCGCTCAATCCTTCAGCGGATCATGGCCCCAGTTCATCAGCGAATAGCGCCAGGGCGAATGTTCGACATCCTTGTCCGGTCCGCCCTGTTTCAGATGCCGGTGAACATAGCCGACGACCTTCTTCATATGGGCATAGTCGTCGTCGGTCAGATCGGCCTTCTTCTTGCGCTTGATCTCCACGATCCGGCGACCCGATTCATGCCCGACGCTCTCGCTTGACCCGCCCTTCTTCTGGCCGACGTCCTGCGACTCGTCGGTGTCGAGAAATTTCTCCAGCTCGGCCGGGGCCATGTTCACGGCCTCCTTGAAATCGGCATAAACCTGCTCGTGATCCTCGGCCATATGCGGCTCCTTTCGGGGCGCTCAACGTCGGGCACGGGCTTTGGGGTTCAGATCAGCATAGCGTCATAGCTTTGCGGCGGCAGCGGCAGGGTGGCGCGCGCGATCCCGCCGACGATCAGCACCACCACCAGCACCGCCCCCGTTACCCGGACGATCCGCCTATCGCCATGCCAGGGCTTGGCGATAATCAGCCCCAGCGCGCAGGCGACGATCGGCCAGAGATGATAGCGAAAGTCCGACGCCACGCTGATGACAAGGAAGCTCACCTCCAGCCCCAGCGCCGAGCCGAACAGCGCCCCCGCAAAGCCATCCCCGCGTGTCACCGCCAATCCTCCGGCGGCCACCACCAGCCAGACGATCGGCCACATGATCGGCGTGTCGACCCAGGGACTTGCCATCTTCTGCCAGGCGAGCGCTGTCCGGCCCGGCAGGCCCAGATGATCGTCGTTCGGCTCGCTGCCCTGCGGCGGCGCGGCGTTGATCCAGCGCGCAGGTACCCAGAAGCGCCAGGTTGAGTTCAGATGCGCTAGCCGCTGTTCCGCATAGGCCAGCGGATGATGCAGGATGGCGGGCACGAGCTTGGCATAGATCTGCCCCGGCGGGGTCGTCTCGAACCGCTGAAGCACGGTGCCGCAGCGGGCAGGCTCGCCCAGCGGGTCCCAGAAGAAGGGCTTCACGCAATGCCGGGCGCGTATCTCGGCGACCTCGGCGGGCGACAGCCCCATCCGGGGATCATAGGGCAGCCGCACCGCGATCCCCGCCAGATCGTACAGCGCCTGGGTCCGCGCGACGCCGCTGTCCGCCGCGCCCAGCAGCCGGTGGTTGATGAATGGCGCCACCGCCAGCGTCGCGAGGGTCAATGCGACGGTGATCGCGATGCGGCGCGGCCAGCGCTCCGTCACCAGCAGCGCGACGAGCGGTGCGATCGCGAAGATCGCATTGGCGCGCACCAGCGCGGCATAGGCGAGCAGCAGCCCCGCCGCGACCCAGGCTCCGCGCGGCACCGCCTGCCCGCGCAACCGCCACCAGCCGATGATCCCAACCGCACCCAGCGTCGCGCCGGTCATCTGCGCATCCTTCAGGATCGCCACCTGCCAGCCGAGCCAGGGCGGGACCAGTCCGACCGCCAGCACCATCAACGCCGCACGCGGCCGCCGGTCGACGATCGCCGCCGCCAGCGCGCCCAGCCCCAGCCACCAGCCGGCCAGTTGCAACACCAGCATCGGCCCTGCGCCGTTTGGCACGAACAACGACCACAGTCGCGCCATGATCGGCGGGTGCCAATCGTTGTAATGCCCGGTCAGCGCCTGCTCATATTGGCCGACGCTGTCATATTGGACGAAGCCCGGCGCGAAGATGGCGACGCTCAGCCCGAACAGGATCAGGGCCGAGACAATGATGCGCAAACGATGGCTATGGGCTCGGGTCATGACGGATGCGACCGATGCGGCCAAAGCTTGATGTTTCGCAAGCGGAATGCGCTAGGTCGCATCCTGTCGGCGTCATCGGAGGGCCGATCCGGTTGTCGATGGCCCTGGAGGCGCCTAACCGACATGCTCGCAACGGGGGAAAACGTATGGACACCGACACCGCACTGGTCATCATCGACATGCAGATGGAGATGCAGCACCGGATCGATGCCGGGCAGCCCCATATCAACCCGCATGCCCCCGCGGCCATAGCGGCGCTGGCGGCGGCGTTTCGTGACGCCGGGCATCCCGTCATCCATGTCCGCCATGCCGAGGGGGATTCGACCTCGCCCCTGCATCCCGATGCACCAGGCTATCCGCCCATGGAATGCGCGCGCGAGCGGCCCGGCGAGGCGGTGTTCGTAAAGTGCAGTTCCTCGGCCTTTGCGACCACCGGGCTGGAAGCGCATCTGCGCGAACGGGGGATTGCGCATATCCATGTCGTGGGGGCCGTGGCGGGGTTCTGCGTCAACTCCACGGTGCGTGCCGCCTCGGACCTGGGGTTTCGCGTGACGGTGGTGCGCGACGCGGTGATCGGGTTCGACCTGCCCTCTGCCGGGTTGGAGGCCGGGGTGATCTTCGACGTCACCATGGGGTTGCTCGCGGCGGATTTCGTCGCGGTGGCGGGGAGTGAGGCGGTCTTGGCTCGGTTGTGAGGGTTTCCCTTGGCCTTCGACTTCGCTCAGGCTGAACGGAGCGAGGGAATCGGGCTGACTCCCAAACGCCGTTCAGCCTGAGCGAAGTCGAAGGCCACGCTACCCCCCAAAGAAAAAGGGGCCCGCCACAGCGAACCCCTTCCCCATAACCTCAATCCCGAAAATCAGATGTGCAGCGCACGCCCATAGGCGGCCAGCACCGACTCGTGCATCGATTCGGAAATGGTCGGGTGCGCGAACACCGTTTCCATCAGCTCGGCCTCGGTCGTCTCCAGCTGGCGGGCGACGACATAGCCCTGGATCATCTCGGTCACTTCCGCGCCGACCATGTGCGCGCCCAGCAATTCGCCGGTCTTGGCGTCGAACACGGTCTTCACAAAGCCTTCCGCCTCGCCCAGCGCAATCGCCTTGCCGTTGCCGATGAAGGGGAACTTGCCGACCTTCACCTGATAACCGGCTTCCTTGGCCTTCGCCTCGGTGAAGCCGACGCTGGCGACCTGCGGGCGCGAATAGGTGCAGCCCGGAATGTTGCCCTTGTCCATCGCGTGCGGGTGGACGTCCTTGTTGCCCAGCGCCTGCGCGATGGCCTCGGCGGCGATCACGCCCTCATGGCTCGCCTTGTGCGCAAGCCACGGCGCGCCGGTCACGTCGCCGATCGCCCAGATGCCTTCGACGTTCGTGCGGCAGAAGCCGTCGGTCTTGATGTGACCGCGATCGGTGGCGATGCCCAGCTTTTCCAGGCCGATATTCTCGGTGTTGGGGACGATGCCGATGGCGACGATCGCGTGGCTGAATTCGGCGGTTTCGACCTTGCCGTCCGGACCCTTCATCGCGGCCTTCACGCCCGAGGCCGTCGCTTCCAGCTTCTCAAGGCCGGTCTTGGTCTTGATGGTCATGCCGAACTTGGTCAGCTGCTTGGTCATGAACTCGCTGACTTCGGCGTCCTCGACCGGCATGATCCGGTCGAGCATCTCGACGATGGTCACTTCCGCGCCCATGTCGTTGTAGAAGCTGGCGAACTCGACGCCGATCGCGCCCGAGCCGATGACCAGCAGCTTGGTCGGCATGGCAGGCGGGACCATCGCGTGGCGATAGGTCCAGATGCGCTCGCCATCCGCCTTGGCGAAGGGCAGGTCGCGCGCACGCGCGCCGGTCGCGACGATGATGTGCTTGGCGGTCAGCTCGGTGGTCTTGTCACCCTGGACGACCGACAGCTTGCCCTTTCCGGTGATGGTGCCGACACCCTCATGGACGGCGACCTTGTTCTTCTTCATCAGGCCCTTGACGCCCGCGTTGAGCTGGCCCGCCACCTTGCGGCTGCGGTCGACCACCTTGTCGAGGCTGAACGAGGGCTTTTCGACCGACAGGCCGTATTGCGCGGCATGGGTCATGTAGTGATAGACCTCGGCCGAGCGCAGCAGCGCCTTGGTCGGGATACAGCCCCAGTTGAGGCAGATGCCGCCCAGCCGCTCGCGCTCGACGATCGCGACCTTCAGGCCGAGCTGGCTCGCGCGGATCGCCGCGACATAGCCGCCGGGACCCGAGCCGAGGACGATAAGGTCGTAAGTGTCAGCCACTTTGATCTTCCTTCTGAACGCGCGCCTTGGCGGTGCGTGGGGGTGCGACCCCCGAGTAAATGTCAGTTTTTCGCCGGGTCCATCGGCGGAACGGTGCGCGGCTTGCGGTCCTTGTCGGTAGCGACGAAGACGAAGCGCGCCTGGGTCACCTTGGTCGCGTCCTCCATGTGGCGGGCGCGGCGCCAGGCTTCGACCTCGATGGTCATCGACGTGTTGCCGACGCGGACGAGGGTGGCATAGACCGACACCTCGTCGCCGACGAGCACGGGGGCGTGGAACTTCATCCCCTCCGCCGCGATCGTGACCGCACGACCGCCGGAGTGGCGCGACGCCACCGAACCCGCCGCCAGATCCATCTGGCCCATCAGCCAGCCGCCGAAGATGTCGCCGTACGGATTGGCGTCCGACGGCATGGCGGTGACGCGGATGGTGGGGTGCTGATCGGGAAGCGTGCTCATTGTTCGCTATGCCTGCGGGCCATGCGGTCGGCGATGCGCGCGCGGTGGAGCGGGCCGATGCCCATCGCCACCGTCGCAAGCGCCGCGCCCGCGCCGCACCACCAGATTTCGGTGCGCGCGAGCGGATAGGCCCAGGCGGCGGCCCAGGTCATGACCAGCGCCGCCACCAGCCCCAGGCCGATATAAAACAGCTCGATCCCGACCCGCATGGCCCCCGCCCTATCCTATCAGGCCAGCATGGCGAGCGGACGCTCGACCAGTTCCTTGAACACCTTCATCAACTCGGCGCCGTCGGCCCCGTCGATGGCACGGTGGTCAAAGCTGCCGGTCGCCGACATGACGGTCGCCACGCCCAGCTGGTCGTCGACGATGTACGGACGCTTCTCGCCCGCGCCGATCGCCAGGATCATGCCCTGCGGCGGATTGATGACCGCCTCGAACTGCTTGATGCCGAACATGCCCATGTTCGAGATCGAGGCCGTGCCGCCCTGGAATTCATGCGGCTGCAGCTTGTTGTCGCGGGCGCGGGTGGCGAGGTCCTTCATCGTGGTGGAGATGGACGACAGCGAACGCGTATCCGCCTCCGACACGATCGGAGTGATCAGGCCCGCCGGGGTCGACACCGCGACCGAGATGTCGGCGCGCTTGAAGCTGATGAGCTGGTCCGGCGTGAACATGACGTTGCACTTCGGCACCGCCATCAGCGACACGCCCAGCGCCTTGATCAGCATGTCGTTGACCGACAGCTTCACGCCGCGCGATTCGAGACCGGCGTTCAGCTCGCCACGCAGCTTGAGCAGCGCATCGAGACGGATATCCACCGTCAGGTAGATGTGCGGAACCTGCTGCTTCGATTCGGTCAGGCGACGCGCGATCGTCTTGCGCATGTTCGACAGCTTCGACGCTTCGTGCGGGATGTCCGGCACCTGCGCGGGCTTGGGCGCAGCGGCGGGAGCCGAAGCGGTTTCCGCCGGAGCCGATGCGGCAGGAGCAGCGGCCTTGGCCTGGCCCGGCTGCGCGTTCTCGACATCGACCTTCACGATACGGCCGTTCGGGCCCGAGCCGGTCAGCGCCGACAGGTCCAGGCCCTTTTGCGAGGCGATGCGGCGCGCCAGCGGGCTGGCGATCGCGCGGCCGTTTCCGGCCTTGCTGCCCGAATCGGCGGGCTTGCCGTGATCCTCGGCCTGCTCGAGCGTGCGCTCGGCGGGCTTGGCTTCGCTGCCGGTCTTGTTGGGATCGGTCGGGTCGGTCGGCATGGGGTTGGCCGGAGCCGGGGTTTCCGACTTGGTGGGCGCCTGGACCGACGAGGCATCCTCGCCCTCTTCGGCCAGGATCGCGATGACGGTGCCGACCTTCACATTGTCGGAGCCCTCGGAGACGAGGATCTTGGCGATGACGCCTTCGTCCACCGCCTCAAATTCCATGGTGGCCTTGTCGGTTTCAATCTCGGCCATGATATCGCCGGACTTCACCGTGTCCCCTTCCTTCACCAGCCATTTGGCCAGCGTGCCTTCCTCCATGGTCGGCGACAGCGCGGGCATCTTAATCTCGATCGACATGGAGGTCCTCTCGGGGAAAACGAATTCCGTAGCGGCCCGTCTCTTGCGCCCGAATTGCGCTCGGTCAAGTCATGGCCTTGCACGAAATACTAAGTAACGGCATCCGTGGTACACAATTTGGGGGCCGCCATGCGTATCTATCTGGTCGTGATCGACGACAGTCCGGAATCGAAAATCGCATTGCGCTTCGCCGCGCGGCGTGCGGTGAAGACCGGCGGCGGGGTCGAAATCTTGACCGTGTTGCCGCCGCAGGAGTTCATCGCGTTCGGCGGCGTACAGGCGACGATCGAGGACGAAGCTCGCCAGCAAGCCGAGGCGCTGCTTGCCAGCGCGGCGGGCACGATCCTGGACGAATCGGGCCTGCGCCCTTCGATCACCGTGCGCGAGGGCGACGGGCCGAAGGTGATCCGCGAGATCATCGCGGCCAATCCGGATATCGCCGCGCTGGTGCTGGGCGCGGCGGCGAGCGGCGCGCCGGGCAAGCTGGTCAGCCACTTTTCCGGCACCGACGCAGGCGCCCTGCCCGTGCCGATCATGATCGTGCCGGGGTCGCTGACGCCCGAAGCGATCGACCGGCTGAGTTGATCTTAAAATCCTCCCCGGCACGGGGAGGTGGCAGCCCGCAGGGCTGATGGAGGGGGGCTTCCACATAGGTCGCACCTTGCGGCGATCCCCCTCCACCATGCTGCGCATGGTCCCCCTCCCCTTGCAGGGGAGGATTTTTTACTCCGCCGCCTTGGCCAATTCCTCGAACTCGGCCGCTGCCAGGAAGCGTTCGGCATCCAGTGCAGCCATGCAGCCGGTGCCCGCCGCCGTCACCGCCTGGCGGTACACCTTATCCGCCACGTCGCCGCAGGCGAAGACGCCCGGCACGCTGGTCCGGGTCGAGCCCGTCTCGACCGCGATATAGCCGTCCGAATCCAGCTCCAGATGCCCCCGGAACAGCTCGGTTGCCGGATGGTGGCCGATCGCGACGAAGCCGCCCTCGACATCCAGGCGACTATGCTCGCCCGTCACCGTGTCGAGCAGGTCGAGCGCGACGAGCCCTGCATTGCCGCCGCCGTCGACGAACTCGCGGACTTCCTTATTCCACAGCACCTTCACGTTCGGGTGCGCGAACAGCCGCTCCTGCAGGATACGCTCGGCCCGCAGCGAATCGCGGCGGTGGATCAGCGTCACGTCGTCGCTATGGTTGGTCAGGTAGAGCGCCTCTTCGACGGCGGTGTTGCCGCCGCCGATCACCGCGACCTTCTTGCCACGATAGAAGAAGCCGTCGCAGGTCGCGCAGGCCGACACGCCCTTGCCCTTCATCGCCTCTTCGCTGTCGAGGCCCAGCCACTTGGCCTGAGCACCCGTCGCGATGACCAGAACCTCGCCCTCATAGACATCGCCGCCATCGCCGATCAGGCGGAACGGGCGGTTCGTCAGGTCCACTTCCGTGATCGTGTCCCACATCATCCGCGCGCCGACATGCTCGGCTTGGCGTTGCATCTGCTCCATCAGCCAGGGCCCCTGGATGACGTCGGCGAAACCGGGATAATTCTCGACATCGGTGGTGGTGGTCAGCTGGCCGCCCGGCTGGATGCCCTGCACCACGATCGGCTGCATGCCCGCACGCGCGCCATAAATGGCGGCGGAGAGCCCGGCGGGGCCCGAGCCGAGGATGAGCATACGCGTGGTGTGGGTGGTCATGTCCGAGTCCTGTGAAACGATTTGCCTCCAGATAGGCGCTGCTCGTCCAAAAATGAACCGCTTCCCATGCGGCCAATCGGCGCTAGCTTCGTTCATCGTTGCAAGTGGAGATTTGCCCGATGCGCGACGACGACGATGTGAAGATCACTGAATATACCGCCCCCGCCGGCGGTTGGGGTTCGATGAAGGGCATGGCCAAGATCCTTCCCAAGGAGGGGCTCGGCCCGGAGACGCTCGACACGCTGCGTCGTCAGAACAAGCCCGGCGGCGTGATGTGCGTGAGTTGTGCCTGGGGCAAACCGGCCAAGCCGCATATTGCCGAGTTCTGTGAGAACGGCGCCAAGGCGACCGCATGGGAACTCAGCAGCCTGCGCGTCACGCCGGATTTCTTCGCCAAGCATAGTGTCACGGAGTTGGAGGCATGGCCCGACCATGACCTGGAACAGGCCGGCCGCCTGACCCATCCGATGCGGTACGACCGCGCGTCGGACAAATATGTCGCGGTCAGCTGGGACGAGGCGTTCGCCGCCATCGGCGCCAAGCTGAAGGCCTGCGATCCGACCAAGGTGGTGCTCTACGCCTCGGGCCGCGCCAGCCTGGAAACCTCGTTCATGTATTCGCTGTTCGCGCGGATGTGGGGGCAGCAGAACCTGCCCGACAGCTCGAACATGTGCCACGAGACGACCTCGGTCGGCCTCAAGTCCGCCATCGGATCGCCCGTCGCGACGATCCAGATGGAGGATTACGACAAATGCGACGCGATCTTCTCCTTCGGGCAGAATGTTGCGACCAACGCGCCCCGGATGCTCCACAACCTGCAAGCCTGCGCCAAGCGCGGGGTGGAGATCGTGACCTTCAATCCGCTGCGTGAGCGCGGTTGGGAGCGCTTCGCCTCGCCGCAGAACCCCGTCCAGATGCTCACGGGTAGCTCGACCGACATCTCGACGCAGTATCATCAGGTGAAGGCGGGCGGCGACATCGCCGCGCTGACCGGCATCTGCAAGCTGGTGATCGAGGAGGACGACCGCGCGGTGGCGAAGGGCACCAAGCGCATCCTCGACCATCATTTCATCGAGCAGCACACGACCCGGTTCGAGGATTTCGCGAACTACTGCCGCAACGCCGCGTGGAGCGACATTATCCGCGATTCAGGTCTGACCCGCGACGCGATCGAACAGTCGGCGCGCGTCTATATGAAGTCGGAACGCGTGATCGCGGTGTACGGCATGGGCATCACCCAGCACCGCTATGGCATCGACGCGCTTCACATGATCGTGAACCTGCTCCTGCTGCGCGGCAATATCGGGCGCGAGGGGGCCGGACCGGGCCCGGTACGCGGGCACAGCAACGTTCAGGGTCAGCGCACGGTCGGCATCACCGAGAAGACCGAACTCGCCCCCGTCGAGCGGCTGAAGGAGCTGTTCGAATTCGAGCCGCCGACCGAAAATGGCTGGGACACGGTCGAGGCCTGCCGCCAGATCATCGCGGGGACGGCGCAGGGCTTCGTCCAGCTCGGCGGCAACTTCCTGCGCGCGACGCCGGAACATGCCAAGATGAAGGCGGCGTGGAGCAAGCTGCCCATCACCGTCCACATCGCCACCAAGCTCAACAAGAGCCATCTGGTGCCCGGCGAAGAGAGCTATATCCTCCCCTGCCTCGGCCGGTTGGAGACGGACATGCAGAAGGGCGGTCGCCAAGCCGTATCGATGGAGGATTCGTTCAGCCATATCTATGGCTCGGTCGGCAAGGCGACGCCCGCCGCCGATACCTTGCTGTCCGAACCCGCCATCGTCGCTGGGATCGCCAAGGCGGTGCTGGAACCCAACCCGAACGTGCCGTGGGACGAGTGGGTCGGCGACTATGGCCTGGTCCGCGACGCGATCGAGAATGTCTATCCTGACAAGTTCGCCAACTTCAACGAACGGTTGTTCGAGCCGGGCGGCTTCTGGAAGGGCAATCCCGCCTCGCACCGGAAGTGGGAGACGGAGAGCGGCAAGGCCGAGTTCAACGTGCCGCGCGCGATGGACGCCTCGGGCATCACCCCCGCCGAGGGACGGATGCGGCTCATCACGCTGCGCTCCAACGACCAGTTCAACACGACCATCTATGGCTATGACGATCGCTTCCGGGGGATCAGCGGGACACGGATGGTCGCGATGATGAACAAGGCCGATATCGCGCGGCTGGGCCTGACCGATGGCCAGACCATCGCGCTGGAGGGCGACGCCGATGACGGTGAGGAGCGCGTGGTCGAGGGGCTGCGGGTGGTCGAATACAACATCCCCGAAGGTTGTATCGGCGGCTATTATCCCGAGCTCAACTATCTGATCCCGCTGGAGCATCATGCGCTGGAAAGCCATGTCCCGGCAGGCAAGTCGGTGCCGGTGAAGGTCCGCATCCCCGCATGAGCATATTGGGTGCGGTCCTGACGGGAGGGCGTTCGTCGCGCTTCGGGTCGAACAAGGCGGTCGCAGTGCTGGGCGACCGGACGCTGGTGGCCCATGCCCGCGCGACGATCGCCCCGCACTGCGCGCGTGTGATCCAGGTCGGTGGCGCCGATGGGGTGCCGGACATGCCCGCCCCCGGCCTGGGGCCGCTCGGCGGGATCGCGGGGGCGCTGGATTATGCGGCGAGCCATGGCTTTCGCTGCGTCCTGACCATCGGATGCGACATGCCGCGCCTGCCCGAAGGGCTAATCGAGGCGATACTGTGGCGGGAGCCGAGCTATTGCCGGGATGCGCCGGTGCTGGGGCTGTGGCCCGCCGCGCTGGGCGCGCATCTGATGGCGCATCTCTCGCTGGGACAGGATCGTTCGGTGCGCGGCTGGGTCCGCGCGATCGGGGCCATCCCCATCGCCTCGCCCGAGCCGATCGCCAATATAAACACACCCGCTGATCTCGCCGCGCTGTGAGGCGGAAGCCAAGGTTCTTGACCGCTTTCCTCCCCTTGCAGGGGAGGTGGCAGGGCGAAGCCCTGACGGAGGGATGTCGCGGTCAGAGAGCGCAGACCGCCCTCGCGAGCGGGGATACCCCTCCACCATGCTTCGCATCGTCCCCCTCCCCTGCAAGGGGAGGAATGGCCTCGGCCGCGACAGGATCGGGCGTTCTTCGTTGAGCGTTACCCATGATCCCGCTCGCCCGCTGACGCTGATCCGCCTGTCCTCGGATGGCGCCACAGCTTCGATCGAACGCGAGGTTGCCGTCGAGTGCCCGGTCGCGATCGAAGTGGACGGGTTCGGCTATGCGGTGATGATGATGACGCCCGAGCGGCTGGAGGATTTCGCCACCGGCTTCCTCCTGACCGAAAGGCTGGTCGACGCGCCCGGCGACATTCTGGCCATCGAACCCTTTGCGGCGGAGAGCGGCTGGATCGTTCGCGTGACGCTGGCCGAGCATCTGCGCGGGCGGATGCAGGACCGGGTCCGCCACCGCACCAGCGACACCAGTTGCGGGCTATGCGGGCTGTCGGGGCTGGAGCAGATCGCCCGTCCCGTCACCAAGCGCCCTCCCCGACCCCAGGTGGGCGTCGAGGCTCTGTTCCGGACGCTGGGCACGATTCGGGCGCATCAGCCGCTCAATGCCCGGACGGGCGCGGTTCATGCCGCCATCGCCTGCGACGGGGTCGGTATGGTGCTGGCGGCGGCGGAGGATGTCGGGCGGCACAATGCCCTCGACAAGCTGGTCGGCACGCTGGCGCGCGAGGCGGCGCTGCGCCCCGACTTCATCCTCGTCACCTCGCGGATCAGCTATGAAATGGTCGACAAGGCGCTGGTGGCCGGGGTCGGCCTGCTGGTCGGAATATCCGCGCCGACGAGCTTGGCAATCGATCATGCCCGCGCGCATGGTCTGAGCCTGATCGCGCTCGCCCGACCCGATGCGATGCTGGTCGCGCACGATCCGCACGGCTGTTTCGCCTGACGGATCAGCCCGTGGCGAGCCTCGGCATCTCTGTCCAGTCGATGCCTTCGCGCTCGGCGGAGCGGTCGATGGGCTCCTGTAAGATCCGGTCACGCCCGGCCCGCTTGGCGCGGTAGGCGAGTTGGTCGCCGCGGGCGATCATGCCCTCCAGCGTCTCGCCTGCCCGGTGATGCACGATGCCACCGCTGACCGTGAGAGCGGGCAGCCCCTGTGCGGCGAAGAGGTGGAGGGCGTCGCGAAGCGCATCGCCCAGCCGCATCGCGCGATTGTCCGTTCCGTTGCTGTGAGCGTCGGGGATGAGGATGGCGAATTCCTCGCCACCCATACGCACCGCCAGCATGTCGCGCGCGGCAATATCCCGCAGGACACGGGCGAAGGCGACCAGCACCGTGTCGCCCATCGCATGGCCATGACGGTCGTTGATCGCCTTGAAGTGATCGAGGTCCAGGACCAGGGCGTGCAACCCCTCTCCACGCAGCATCGCCTCGGCCATCATGCGCGGCCCGACGCGGTGCAGCCCCCGCCGGTTGGCAAGGCCGGTCAGCGGATCGGTCTCGGCATCGAGAATGGTCTCCTCCAGCGCCTTCTGGATCACCAGCAGCAGCAGGCACAGGCCCGCCCCGACCAGCAGCACGCCGGTCGAAATCTGCGAGATGGCGGCATAGACACTGCCCAGATAGACCTTGGGCGTGGCCCCCGACCCCAGCGACAGGACCAGGAACGGCTTGATCAGGAAATGCGCGCCGATGGCCCCGAATATGCCGATCAGCATGGCGCGGATTGGCCCGGTCTGCTCGATCCGGCACGCCGCCAGCATGACCACCGCGGAGCCGATGGCGAAGGGAAGCTGGAACAGCAGCTCATAGGGCATGGTGTTGCGCGGTCCGCCCCAGATCGCCAGCCGCAGCGCCATCCCGGCGCCCCATAGCAACAGCGCAAACCGCCAGGGCGGCCGATGTCCGACAAAGGCCTGGATACCCACCGCCATCATCAGGATGCCGCCCAGGAATACGCCGTAGCCAAGGATCGAAAATAGCGCGACCTGATCGGTATAGAGAACCAACAGGTGGCAGATGGGCGTCAGGAACCCGAACAGGTAACTGACCATGAACCAGACCGTCGCCCGCTGCCGCGCATAGGACAGCGCGATCACGCCGTAGGTCACGACGAAAAGCGCCGCCATGCAGCTATTGGCTATCAAGGCGTAGACAGCGGCATTCACGATCTTTGACCAACGCTCCCCTGGGAAATCGTGACGCAGACCTATTCGGCAGAGGGAAAGGAGAGGTTAAGGCGCAGCACACGCCCCGGGCCCCCAGGCCTTGTCCCTCTCCAAACAGGTGGGAGGATATAGGAGTCGGGAGCGATATGCCATGCGGGCCAGGGGCCGAATCCACGAAATGTGATCAATCCAGATCATTTTCCTGACGGAAAGATCGCGCCAAGGCGTATGCGACGCGAGGCGTAAAGCCTCCCATCCGCGCGCAAATCGGACGATTGCGGGGCGACGGGGGCCACTATCATAATAGGGGAAAATACACCGGGTGGTAGCGAAGGAGGGACTTGAACCCCCGACACGCGGATTATGATTCCCCAAGAAGGCGTTGAATAAACTCGGCTTTTTTCCCAAATCAGGGAAAAACCACCCGTGCAAAATCAATGGGTTAGCAGCCGCCTTCCAACCGGATACGCCGCATGACCGCGCGATTCGGGGATCTCGCCGCTTCCATTCTTTCGACCACGCCAGGCCACCGCAAGGAAGGCGATGCGACCGATCCGGTGCGCCGGGGAAGCTTCCACGAAGATAGCCGCCAAGCAAAGCCTTGGCGCCGACACGGCGATGGCGACAGGCGGAAGTGGAATGTCTTCAAGGGCGCAGCGCTCGGCGCCTTCGACAAGCTGTACAAGGCGCACTGTCTCCAGCTGCGCCAGGAGCGTGCCGATCGCCGTGCAGGAAAGCGCGACGACGTGATCGATCCACGCAAGCGGTTGCACGGCGACGATCGCGCGGTCCTCGCCTATATGCTCGATCGCTTCAATCACATGACCGGCGAGCTTTTCCCCCGGATCGACACCATCGTCGACGCGGTCGGTAAGAGCGAGGGCTATGTAAAGGCAGCGCTGGCGCGGCTTCGCGATTTCGGCTTCCTCTGCTGGGTGCGCCGCACCAAGACCAAGGAGGGCTCCGAGGGGCAGGCCGGTCCGCAGCTGGAGCAGACCTCCAACGCCTATTATTTCGCCTGGGGCGAGAAGCTCGTCCAGGAGGCCAAGGGCGCATTCCAGAATCTGTTGACGATCGGCCTGAAGAAGCTCCGCGCTGCCACGGGCATCGCCAAGCCCTCCTGGCCCACTGACCCCGCCCTCTCGGCCGCCCTCGCCGGGGTCCGCGATGGGCTCGATCGCCGCGATGTTGTCATACCTAGCGCAAAGACATAATTTGCCCGCTACCCGGTGGAAGATTTAATATAAAAAGGAAACGCTTCGCGTTGCGCAGTTAGATGGCAACCCTTCTCCTAAACCGACCGGATTTTACCGTACCCGATCGCCAAGCCCTGGCGGATGGGAGCGTCGGCTATGCCGACGCGGTGCTGCCTGGGGAGCAGCAAGCGGCTTTTGCACGCTCTTCCCACAGGACGCCCGCCTAGCGCATCTGGGTGCATCAGGATGCATCACGCCCTGATGCCTCTTTTCGCCTCTGTACGCCCCGGAAAACCGAGCTGCATCAAATCTCGACAATGCATCAAAAGCGACCAAAAAAGCAGGCGGGCGAGGCGGGGGGTCTTGCGCGGAAATCGGGGTCGCGACTTTTTCGAGCGATTTTGTGTAATATTATTACATATAATAAAATTACAATGATTTTGAAACAATATTGCCCGGATTTGTTATACGATTTCTTTGATTGTGCCGGGTGGCAGCACGTCGAACAAGTGAGGTTCGTCCTGACCCCAGCGCCCCTCTCGGTTGCCTATGCGGTCCCGAATCGCACTAGGCCGAAGGATCACCGCCTCGTTGAACGGTGTGCCCATGACGCGCGTCAATATGTCCTCGACCATCCGATCGAGTTGCGTGTCGACCTCGATCCCGAACCTCTTCTTTTCGGTCCGCTTATACAGCCCAAGCGCTATGCGCAGCGTAAGGCGCAGGTGATCGCGCGACACCCGGTCCATTAGAACGACATCCAATCAAGCTCCGCATCATCGAGCGCCGCGAAGGCATCGCCATCGGCTCCCATGTCGCGCAGGCGCTGGCGGACCTGGTCCGGCGTCCCAGTGCGAGGAAAGCCGCGATCAGCGCGCGCGGCCGCCGCGATCGGGTCGATCCAGTCGCCGCGATCCTTTTGCGCCATTAGCCAGGCGCCAAAGGGCTCCTGGGCCTGTCCATACTCAGCGAGCATCATCACCTCCATCGACTCGACAGAGGTAGATAATATCAGTGTTCTTATTATGTTCCAATCGGCGACGTGCCGATGCGCGCCCGACCTATGTTAGCCAGGCGTACCGATCAGGCCGCCGGTGCCGCCAACAGCTGTATCGGCATATCCTCGATCGCCTGCCTCGGCTGGACCGCCAGCGCGCCGACCACCTCGTTGATGCGCAGGAAGCGTGACAGCAGCGGGATGATCTCCAGCATCCAGAACATCCCCGTGGCGTCGCGGGGATTGCCAAAAGCCGAGCCCTGGGCGGGCACGATACCCAGGAGCTGAGGCGGCACCCGGTGCGCCGCCAGGACATCATCCCGCGTCGCATTCTTGATTTCCAGGAAGACGTCCTTCGCCCCCTGCTCGGCGACGGGGATAATCTTTAGGCTCCCCTCTTTCCCGGCCGGAGCGTGGACGAAGAGGTTGCGGAAATTGCCGGGCCCCTTCGACGCGCGGAGGGCGGCGCGCAGCTTCGTCGTGTCCCGCTCGTCGATATCGCCGGTGGCATAGAGGATATATCCGGCGTGGCTCCCATTGAGGTAATAGCGACGCCGGAATAGCGTCGCGGCTTCATTCAGCAGCGCCGACTGGATCGCCGAGAGATATTCCGGCGACCCATAGATCTCCTGGTTGATGTCGGGCTGCATGATCTGCACCACCGCCCCGGCCGGATACTCAACCTCCGGCGCACCGCCCGGCACATACCAGAAGACGCCAGGCACGACCCCGCGCCGCATATATTTGGCGGGAAGATAGTCGAGCCGCACCAGGCCACCGAAGCGATTGACGATCTTCAACAGATAGCATTCGCCGAAGACCAGAAAGTCCTGGATCGCCCGCTCGGCCACCGCGCTGGCCAGATAGGGCGACGCCCTAAGCTCGCTGACGACGATATTGCGCTTGAGCAGGATGGCGCTGCTGTGGTGCGGCGACGCATTGAACGACCGCGCCAAGCCGTCGCGGGAGATGGGCGGTTCGTACCAGCGGTCGTTGCGATACACCTGCATGACCGTATCGAGCAGGGTGCGCCGGTCGAGCACCGACTCCGGGTCCCCGAAGGTAAAGGCATCCATGCCCGCCCGATCGGCGACCGCCTGCCCGTTCGTGCCGTCGGAGATAGCCATATTCGCCGTCGAAATCTTCTCCGCCGACGTCATGCGACGGATCTTGGTCTTCTTCGTCACCGAGGATCTCCATGCGCGTCTTGGGTCGGGTCTGACCGTCGAGCGGCTCATTGATGAAAATATGCATCGCCGCCCACGCCATGTCGGCATGGCCGGTATCGTCGGCGCGGCTGGCCTTGAAGGTGATCGCCTTGCCAGACTGGGTCAGCGCCTTTTTGATCGACAGGAATGCGGATTGCAGGTCGGTCCACCCGCCGTCGAATTCGACGCGACCGCGCGAGATCGTGTGCTGCGCCTTCATGACCATCTGCGTCTTGCTCTCCAGCGAATACTGGATCTTGACGACGCCGCGATGCCGATCCTTCAGGATCTGATAGACGCCAGCACCGACGCCCGAGGCGTCGACCCCGACATAGGTGCAATTGTAGCGCTTCAGGCGGGCCAGGATGAATTCGACCTGCTCCTGGAAGTCCGCGCCGCGCAGTTGGTGCTTTTCGATCAGGCGGAATTTTTCATTCGGCCCGTCCGGGGGCAGGGCGATGACCAGAGCGGCATTGTCGCCGTCCGTGCTTTCCTGCGGATCATAGCCCGCCCAGACCTCCCGCTCGCCGACCGGCCGATCGGCGAGCAGATTGATATCGCGCCAGTCGACATCGGCATCGACCGTGCAGCGCTGTAGCTCATTGAATTTGAAGGCGCTCAAGGAGTCGTCGACGAATTGGCACCCGTACAGATTGGCATATTCGTCGGGCGCATTTTCGTCCCGCACCTCGGCCAGGTCGAAAAGGTCGCACCCCTGCGCGGCCGCATCCTCCAGCGTCAGCATGTGGCGCCAGATCCGATCGGCGCCGAGCTGCCCCGCCTTCAGCGCGTCATAGCTGACATCGATCGCGACTTGGTCCGCCTTTTTCCGGCGCCGGTTATAGGCCGCGCCGGTCCACAGCGAATAGGCCTGGTGCGCCACCGTCGACGGGGTCGACAGATACGTCTTCCGCCAATGCTTGTGGCTGGCCATCGCCTTGGCGACCTTGTTCAGCTCCTCGAACCCGAACGTCCAGAAAAATTCGTCGAAATAGAAATTGCCGGTATACCCCTGCGCGGTGCGCGCATTGGTGCCCAGGAAGATCAGCTTGGCGGTCGGCTTATCCTCGGGCAGACCCTCGGCCGAGACGACGATCGGATCGCCCTTCAGCTTGACGCCGACCCGCGCCGCAAATTCGATGATGTAATTCTTGAAGACATGCGCCTGATTTTTTGACGCGGACAGGAATATCTGGTTGCCACCGCCCTTTAACGCGTCGAGCAGTGCTTCGCGCGCGAAATAGAAGGTCGCACCGATCTGGCGCGACTTGAGCACCATGCGCGTGCGCTGGTGCCTGTTCTCCCACCACAACTCATTATATTCGAAATTCTCTTCGTGGAAGATTTCCTCCAGCCGCGCGATCTGATCGGCGGTGAAGTGATTGGCCGGGGCCCTGTCCTTGCGCTCGCCCGCATTGCGATTGGCGACCTTCTCGTTCAGGTCGCCCTCATGCCCGCCCGGCGCCTGATATCGCCGGACACGCGCACCCGCCACGACCTGGCGCATCAGCAGGTCGATTTCCTTGAAATCGCCGCCTGTCTTATTGTCCTTGGCGATCAGCGTGTTGAGGCGGCATTCCAGCGCGTCCTCGATCTTGGACAGCGACGGCGCCTCGTCCCATCGATCGCGCTGCTTCCAGCTTTCGACCGTCGCCCGCTTCAGCCCCAGCTCGTTGGCGACCTGGGTGACGCCCCACCCACGCCAATACAGGCTGCGCGCCTGGCGCTTCGCGTCGACCGGGATCGGCATCGTCGACGCGGGCAGCGGCATGTCATGATCGGGCGGGAGCTTGTCCATCGCCAGGGACGGTAGCCACCGCCCCCCGCCGCCCGCGCCGTCCCGCTTGTGTAGAACGCTGTTCTACACAAGCACCGCGTTGCGCCCAAGCGGCCCTTAGCCCCTGTTCTGGCCTGCAAATCGGCCCGTCCAGGGCGCCAATCAGGGATCGCTACAGCGATGGGCACCAAGAGCAAATTTTTCCGCGCCTTCGTCGAAGGCAACACGATCAGCGACGGCCGCACCATCACCGCCGCCATGATCGATGAGATCGTCGCCACCTTCAACCGCGACACCTACAGCCCACGCATCAATGTCGAGCATATCGCGGGCTACAGCCCCGAGCCGCCCTTCAACGGCTATGGCGACGTCTATGCGGTGAAGGCACAGGACGATGACATCACGGTCGCGGGCAAGACCGAAAAGCGCCGCGCTCTCTATGTCCAGGTCGACGCCAATGACCAGCTGCTCAATCTCGCCGCGACCGACCAGAAGCCCTATCCCTCGGTCGAGCTGACCCCGTCCTATGCGGGCTGTGGCAAGACGGGCATCGTCGGGCTGGCCTTCACCGACAATCCCGCCTCGATCGCGACCCAGCGCCTGCAATTTTCGCGCTCGGCGCCGGGCACCTTCCACGCGCACGGCGCCGAGGCGGTCGCCCTGGAATTCGACGCCGCGCCGATCGACGTCACCAAGCCCGACGGCGCCATCGCCAATTTCTTCAATACGCTGGCGTCGAAATTCGGCCGCCCCGTAGAGGAAAAGCCCAAGGAAGAGCCGAAGCCGAAGCCCCAGCCCGCGAACGACAATGCCTTCGACGCGGGCAATTTCGCCACCGAGGTCGGCAAGACCGTCGCCCAGTCGATCGCCGCAGCCATGAAGCCGGTCACCGACGCCCATGCCAAGCTGGCCGAGGATTTCTCGGCACTCCAGGCGAAGCTGGAAAAGGCCCCGGTCGACACCTTCAGCCGCCCGCCCGCCACCGGAGGCAGCACCGCCGTCCTCACCGACTGCTGATCGGCCCCGCCCGCCCCCGCCCGCAAGCACAGGACCGCCCCCTACCATGAAGAATAATACCCGCACCGCCTTCAATGCGATGCTCGGCCAGATCGCCACCATCAATGGCGTCGAGTCCGATGTCGTGCGCGGCGAAAAGCAATTCTCGGTCGCTCCCGCCGTCGAGCAGAAGCTGGAGGAGGTGATCCAGCAGTCGAGCGAATTCCTCGGCAAGATCAATATCATCCCCGTGGATGCGCAGGAAGGTGCGAAGGTCGGCATGGGCGTCACCCGCCCGATCGCCAGCCGCACCCTGACCAATGCCGCCACCGGCGTGCGCCGCAAGCCCATCGACCCCACCGACACCAGCGACCGGGGTCGCTACTTCTGCGCCCAGACCAACTCGGACACGGCGATCAAGTACGGCAAGTTGGACATGTGGGCGCACAAGCCCGAGTTCCAGACCCTCTATCGCAACACGATCGTCGCCCAGCAGGGCCGCGACCGCATCATGATCGGCTGGAACGGCGTCGCCCGCGCCGACACCACCGACATCGTCGCCTTCCCGCTGCTTCAGGACGTCAATTTCGGCTGGCTCTACAAGATCCGCTATTACGCGCCTGCGCGCCACATGGCGGGCGGTGCCCTGACCCCGGCCACCCGCGATGCCACGACCGGCCGCGTCACGGTCGCGGGCAAAATCTACGTCGCCCAGGGCACGCCCGGCACCGATGTCGATTTCGTCAATATCGACGCGCTGGTCACCGACGCGATCGAGGTCATGGATGAATGGCATCGCGACGATACCGACCTGGTCGTGATCGTCGGTCGCGATCTGGTGTCCGACCGCTTCCTCAATGTCATCAATGCGGCGGGCGACAAGGCGACCGAGATGGAGGCGCGCAATCGCATCCTGACGCTGCCGAAGCAGGTCGGCGGCAAGACGGCCGTGCTCGTGCCCTTCTTCCCCGCCAATGCCATCCTCGTGACGAAGCTCGATAATCTGTCGATCTATGTCCAGAACGGTTCCCGCCGACGCACCATCCGCGAAGAGCCGGAATACGACCAGGTCGCCGACTATCAGTCGGTCAACGAGTCCTATGTCGTCGAGGATTACGGCTGCGCCGTCCTCATCGAGAATATTCAGCAGAGCAAGAAGGCCTAAGCGGCCGCTCGCTGTCACCCTGTAGCCCGTCACCCAGGACACGCAAATGAGCCTCGCTCGTCAGACCCGCGACCATGTGTTGTCGCTTATCGCTGCCGCCAGTGCGTCCGCTCCTGCTGGTGGCGGGCTCACCCCCGCCCTGCACCGCGAAGAACAGCCCCTCTACACCCCGGCCATCGAAATTGCAGCCAAGCAGATCAGCTTGCGCCTGACCCACGACCTGCGCCGCCTGAAGGACATCAAGTCCCGCCCGCTGAAGATCGCCGCCAAGCGCGAGATGATCCCCGAATATCGCGCCTGGATCGATGGCGAGCTGGCCGCCGGGGAAGCCGTCGAGCGCGGCCAGATCGCGGCCTCGCCCGCGATCGAGGTCCTGCCGACCGTCATGGTCTGGGCGATCGACACCGACAATTGGCCGCTGGTCCTGCGCCTGGCCGCCCATGTCCTGCGCCACGACGTACCCCTTCCCGCCCGCTACGAGCGCGACGCCGCCACCCTCATCCTGGAGGAAGTCGCCGAGGCGGCGCTGCGCGCCCAGAATGCGGGCCAGAGCTTCCCGCTCGACGTGCTGCAAGAGGTCGAGGCTCTGGTCGACGGCATCGACATGCACGACCAGCCGCGCGCCAAGATGCTGAAGGCGATCGGCACCGAGCTGATCCGCGCCAGCGAGATCCACGCCGAGGGCACCGCCGATCGCGCCCAGGCCGCCGCCCAGGCGATCGAGCCGCTGCGCCAGGCCTTCGCGCTCGACCCGCGCATCGGCGTCAAGACCGTCATCCAACGGCTGGAAAAGGTCATCGCCAAGACCGCGCCTGACGCGCTCCAGACCGATCTGGATCGCATCCGCATCGAAGCGCTTGCCCTGGGCGTATCGGACGCGGACTTCGCGATCTGGCTCCAGACGGTCGACGCCGCGACCGATAGCCGCCCGATCGACCTGATCGCCGACGGCAAGGCCGACAGCGTGATCGATGCCCTCAAGGCCGCTGCCCAGGGCGGCAATTCCTGATCCTCGAAAGAACGGACTGACAATGCGCCTCTCCAAGCTCGCCCTGATCTGCGCCGCCTCCCTCGCCGCCCTGCCACTCGCCGCCTGCGGCCCGACCGCCCAGGAGCGATGCACGGGCGCGAAGGACGCCGTGACCTGCATGGCCGTCGCCAGCTCGGGCGGCGACGTGAAGGACTATCTGGTCGGCGGCCTGGCGGGTGCCGCGCTGGCATCGCAGCTTTCCGGCGGATCGGCTCGCCCGACCGTGATCCACCATCACGCGCCCGCCACCTACTATCCCCGCACCGCCTATCAAGCGCCGATCCACACCCGGACGGTCACGACCACCACCCGCCGAGGTCTTTTCGGCGGTGGCTCGGTCACGCGCACCACCACCAGCTATCGATCGAGCTTCCGCTCGCGTCGCTGACCAGCTCGCCCCCCGGCGCCGGGGGCGGATCGCGCGTGGCGGGAGGGGTCTTCGGACCTGAGGGCCGCCACGGACCCGATCCCCACCCCTGGATCTCCTGAAGGACCCGCCCATGCCCAGCCTCCTGATCCTCATCGCCGCGATCTGCCAGGGGCTCGGAGCATGGGCGGCACTGGCCGGTGCGCTGGCGCTGGCCTGTCAATTCGACCCCGCCACCATCGGCCTGCCCGCCATCCACCGCACCCACGCACGCTGCGCGCTCTGGGCGCTGGTCTTCGCGATCGGCATCGCCCTGACGATCGTGGGCGCGGGGCTCGCCGCCCAGGTCATCGGCGCACCGGCATGAGCGCGACCTTCATCCCTACCGTACTGCCCGGCGATCCCGCGCCCGTGGTCACCCCGCCCGCGCCGATCGTCACGGGCGGGTGGTTCCCGCCCATCGACCCCGCGCTTTTCCGCGATGAGCAGCGCGTCGACGCCAATGCGATCACTGACGCCCGCGTCCGCCAGGCGCTGATCTCGGCGATCATCCGGGTGGGTCGCGACTTGGAGGATTGGCGGCTGACCCAAGTGACGGCGGGCTTCGCCACACTCGATCAGGTGCCAGCGCTGCGGATCGATGACCAGTCCGAACTGGCGATCCTATACCGCCGCGCCGTCTTCACCGCCGCCAAGGCTGAGATCGTCGAGCGCTTCGTCGACGTGGACCTAACCGGGCGTGGCGAGCGTGAGGCCAGCCAGCTCGATCCCACCGTCGCCGAGCTGAGGCGCGACTCGGTCCATGCCGTGCGCGAAATCCTCGGCGTCGGGCGCATGACCGTGGACCTGATCTGATGGACCAGCTGCGCGCCCGCGCCGGTGACACGCTCGACGCGCTGATCTGGCGCGCACGCGGCCTCGGCCCCGACGATCTGCCCGCCGTGCTTGCCCTCAATCCCGGCCTCGCCGCGCTCGGGCCCGTGCTGCCGATCGGCACCCCCGTGACCCTTCCCGACGCCCCGCCCGCCACACGGCAGCGCGATGTCGTCCAGCTTTGGACCTGACCTATGCAGAAAATCATCCACGATGTCGGCGACGCGCTGCTCGCCTTTCTCATCACCCTGGTCCCCGGTGCGGCGGGCGCGGCGGTCAGCTTGGTCTATGAGCAGGGCCTGAGCTGGTCGAAACGCGTGACCCAGATGATGGTCGGTATCACCGTCAGCTATTTCGCGCGCAATCTCGCCCATAGCCTGACCGGCTGGGACGATTACCTGCTCCAGGCGGTGGGCTTCGTCGTCGGCATGACCGCGTTCAAGGCCACCCCGGCGCTGATCGCCGGACTGGTGGAGCGCACGCCACTCGTCCTCACGCTGGTCGACCGCGTCCTGGGCAAAAAGGAAGCGAAATGACTTACGACCGCGCCCGCCTGGCGCGCGAGATCGCGCGTGACGAAGGCGACAAGCTGACCGTCTACCGCTGCACCCAAGGCTTCCGTACGATCGGCAAGGGCCGCAACCTCGACACGGTCGGGATCTCGCCCGCTGAGACGGCCGCGCTGGGCCTCACCGTGGCGAGCTGCCTCGCACGCGGTATCACCCAGGCCCAGAGCGATGCCCTTTTTGGCAATGACATCGCCCGCACGGAAGCGGATCTCGATCGCCACATGCCCTGGTGGCGCCAGCTGGATCCCGTTCGCCAGCGGGTGATGCTCAATATGTGCTTCAATCTGGGCATTGGCTATCCGCCGACCCGGACCCGCAAAGGGGTAGGCCTGCGCGCCTTCGTCAATACCTTGCCCGCGATCGAACGTGGCGATTGGCCGCGCGCGGTCGCCGGGATGCGCGCATCGCTCTGGCACCGCCAGGTCGGTGACCGCGCCGAGCGGCTGGAGGCGATGATGCTGACCGGAAAGGACCCCCGATGATCTGGATTCGGAAACTCTGGGGTGGCCTGCGCACCGAGCTGCCGTTCATCATCCTGCTGATCGTCGGCGCGGTCGGCGCCTGGCTCTACGTCCAGGCCCGCCATGCCGAACGGGATCGTGACGATGTCACCCGCCGCGCCGAACTGGTCTGCGCCAAGATCGGGGTCGACTGGCGCGAAAAGCACCCGCGCGGCCCCGGCACCGCCTGTGCCGATCGCGCCGCCCAGCTGCGCGCCGATCGCGAAGCGACCGATCGGGAGACGGCACGCCTGCTGTCCGCCGCCATGGCGCGCGGCAATGCCCTGTCCGCATCCGATGCCCAGGCAGCCCGCACCGCCCTTGCCCGTGCCCAGGCCGCCGAGCGGAAAATGGAGAATGCCAATGCCCAAGCTGATGCGACCGACCATGTCCGCGCTGACTGGATCGCTGCTCTTAACGGCCTTGCCGGGCTGCGCCACGCGCCGCGCTGATCTGACCCCACCCGCGCCGGTGGCGGTCGCGGTCGAGCCGCCGCGCCCGCCCGCCGAGCTGCTCGCCTGCGCCGATCGCGCACCCGCCCTCCCCGAGGATCCAGCGCTGATGGCGAAGATCCCCGCCGCCTGGCGCAAGGGCCTGATCGGCCTGGCGCGGGCCGCTGGCGTCAACGCCGATCGCCTCGACCGCCTGACCAATTGGATCGCGCCGGGCAGCTGCCCGGCACAGGAGTGACCATGACCGCATCTACCATCATGCAGCGCCGCGCGATCTATGAGCGTACCGCCGACCGCTCCGGCGAGGCTTTCCAGCTGGTCAATGCCAATGTCTCCGCCGGACAAGTGAAGGTCGCGGGCGGGGATTACGTATTCGCACAGACTGGCGCGACCTATGGGACGGTGACGCTTCAGGTGCTCGGTCCCGATGGGAATACATGGCTGACCCTGGTGACGAAAAGCGCGTCCGACGCCGGGTCGGGGACTGGCGTCACGCTTGCCGCCAATGCGGTGCTCCGCGTGACCGTCGCGGGCACGATCGGCTGCTATGCCAGCCTGTCGCGGGTGCCCGCCTGATGGTCCGCTTTCTCGGCACCCAGGCGGTCGGCGGTGGTCAGGTTCCCGGCTTCGTCCCGCCCCCGATCCCGACTTTCCCGGCCGCTGTCCTGGCGAGGGCGCAACGGATCATTTCTACTGCGGGCACTATCACTCCAATCGATCAGGTGGCAGCCATCCCGATCACCGTGACGCCGGGGGCGTCGGCTGGAAATTCGCTGCTTGATCCAAGCATAACCTTCGGCTCTGACGGAAAGTACAACGTCCAGGACGCGACACGCTTCGAGCAGATCGCTGGGTTGCTGGCTATCTCCAGCGGCAACACGCGCACCGGTCAGGGGCGTATCAGCAACGTCACGACCGGGACGCGCGGCTCGACCTTCGGGAATGGCGTCCGCTTCCGCTATGCCGGGAAGAGGTTCGAGTTTTTCAGCAGCGGTTCGGGGAAGGCCATCGTGTACCTGACCAACCCGGCTACCGGCGTCCGGGAGCGCGGTCGCTCGCTCGATTTCACGACGGGCACGAACGTCTTCGTCATGGTCGACCTCGGCAGTTATGCTGACCGCATTATTGAGGTGGCTCAGTCCGGGTCTAATGTCTGGCGTGGGTTCGTACCGGAAAGTGGGTATGATTTCACCCTTCCGCCTGCACGACCCAGCAAGCCCTCCATCGTCCTGATCGGTGACAGCTGGTATGCCGGAACGCTCTCCGCTCCCTCTGGCCAGTCTATTGCGGACACCGGCGTCAAGATCGGCGTAGGTTCGATGCTTGGTGCCTATCTGGGTGACGAAAACGCCTGGATTTCCTCGACCGGCGGTACGGGACACCTTTTCGGATCGCCCGCCTTTCGAGGAACAAGTGGAGCCACGGCGGGCGGCTACCGCGACCGTGTTAACCCCACCGTCGCGGCGGTCGGTGATATCGACGTGTCGCTTGTCGGCGCGCGCGATGCGATCATCATCCGCAACAGCCTCAACGACAACGAGCAGTCGGGCAATACCAACAAGCCGACCGATGCCGAAGAGCGCGAGGAAACTCGCCTCGCAACGCAGGCGGCCATGGCAAAGCAGCCAAACGCATTGATCATCGGGATGGGGCCGCAGCGTGCCTACAACGGCACGACGGGGACCAATCCGACCCAGGCGCGATATGATGCCTGTCGCGACGGCTTCCTGGCGGCGATCGGAAGCGACCCCCGTTGCGTCTGGGTCGATATCAGCCCTGCGGGCTACGCTGTCTACGCTGATACGGCTGCGAACGCACAGTATATTGGCCAGGATGGCGTCCACCCCACGGACGCGGGGATGCGCTTCTATGCACAACGGGAGGCCAATGCGATAATCGGCACCCTGAAAGCGAAGTACGGCCTGTGAAGAAGGTCGACGCCCTCCGCGCGCTGCTGGTCCGCTCCGTCCCCGCACTGACGGCCGATCCGTCCAAGCTGGCGATCTTCGTCGATCGCGGACGGGTCGGCGCGCGGCTGGGCAATCTCTCTTTCGAATATCGCTACAGCGTCAATCTGGTGCTCCTGGATTATGCGGGCGACCAGGATGCGGTGATCGTGCCGATCATCGCCTGGATCGCCGAGCATCAGCCTGAACTGCTCCAGCGCCAGGACAGCGAGCCCTTCGGCTTCGAAAGCGAATGGCTCGCCCAGGACAAGCAGGACCTGTCGATCACGATCGACCTGACCGAGCGGGTGGCGGTCCAGCGGGTGGCAGGCGGCGTCACCATCGAACACCTTGCAGACACCCTGCCCCCCGACATCTTCCCCGGCGCCGAGGATGCCCGGCTCTGGCAGGGCCTTGCCGAGGATCTGGCCGCAGGCGAGACGGCGATCGTCGCAGCCCGATGAGCGAGGATTTCGCCCCCATCGAGCAACTGGCGGGCAATCTGCTGCAAAGCCTGTCGGCGCCGGAGCGCCGGTCCCTGCTCCGCAAGTTGGCCCGCGCGTTACGCGCCACCCAGTCGGAGCGGATCGGTCGGCAGCACAATCCCGACGGATCGGCCTATGTCGCCCGCCGTCCCCGCCGCGAGCTAAAGCCGGGCAATTTTGCGGTGAAATTCCTGTACCCCAAGGGCGATGCCAATGCCCGCCTGGTCTTCATGAAATCATGGGTGCGCCAAGGACCGCTCCTGACCGGCTTCGACGCTGAGGCGGGCGCGATCCGCTCCTTTTTCTGGGACAAGGTCGACCGCTTCCTGCCCGTCGAGCCCGAGGATCAGAATAAGGCGGCGGGAAAGCTTCGCCGTCGCGGCAATATCCGCCGCCAGGCGATGTTCCGCAAACTGCGCTCCGGCCGCTTCCTGCGCTCCGGTGCCACGGACAGCGAGGCCTGGATCGGCTTCACCGGCCGCGCCTCCATGATTGCGTCTATCCACCAGGACGGCAAGATGGATGCGCCGAAGCTGGGCGGTCGCCAGATCCGCTATGCCCAGCGCGGGCTGCTCGGCCTGACCGAGCGGGAACGCGGGCTGGCGATCGACATGCTGCTCGATCACGTCGCCAGCCGCTAAAGCTTGTGTAGAAGGCCATTCTACACAAGCACACGCTGGCCACCCTATCGCACCCCGATCGACATGGGCGGCGATGGCCGCCAATCCCTCCACCACCGTCGATCTGTCGCGTCTCGATCGCCCGACCATCGTGGCGCCGGTCGATTATGAGGCGACGCTGGCTCGCATGATCGCACGGGTGAAGGCGATCCTGCCCAGCTTCGACGCGACGGTCGACAGCGACCCTGCGGTGAAGGTCCTTCAGGTCGCCGCCTATGTTCAGATCCTGGATCAGCAGGATTTCAACGAGCGCCTGGTATCGCGCCTGGTCGCCTATGCGACGGGCGCGACGCTCGACCATATCGGCGCCGCGATCGGCGTCGCCCGTCTGACCCTGACCCCGGCCAATCCCGCCAACGGCATCCCCGCCGTCATGGAGGATGACGAGAGCTTTCGCGCCCGCATCGTCCTGGGCCCCGAAAAATTCGCGGCGGCCGGGCCCGAGCTGGCCTATGTCGCTCATGCCAAGGACGCCAGCGCCCAGGTGCTCGACGCCAGCGCCACGTCCCCGGCGCCGGGCGAGGTCCGGATCACCGTCCTGTCGCGGCAAGGTGACGGCACCGCCTCGGCGGATCTGCTGGCGGCGGTGCGCGCGATCGTCGCCGATCCCGCCATCCGGCCGCTCGGCGACCTGGTCAGCGTCGCCACTGCCACTCTGATCCCCTTCACGGTGACCGCACGGCTCTGGACCTTCGCCGGACCCGATGCCGCCCTGGTCGTGGCCACCGCCCGCGCCAGCCTCGACGCTTATCTCGCCCGCTCCCGCAAGCTCGGTCGCAATATCACCCTGTCTGGCCTGTGCGCCGCGCTGACCGTCGAAGGGGTCCAGCGCGTCGTGCTGGACGCGCCGGTTGCCGAGATCGTCTGTGACGCCACCCAGGCGGCCCGCTGTATCGCCATCACCGTCACCCATGCGGGCTATGATGAATAGCCTGCTCCCCCCCAATGCCACCCGTCTGGAACGGGCACTGGAGGCGGGCGTGTGTCTGCCTGCCGAAATCGACGCGGCCGCCCTGGCCGATGTGGTCGCCAACCCGATGACCGCACCGGCTTTTCTGCTCCCCTGGCTGGCCTGGGGCGAGTCGGTGGATACATGGGACGCCGACTGGTCGGAGGCGGACAAGCGCGCCACGATCGCCGCGTCGATCGCGCAACACCGGATCAAGGGCACCCGCGCCTCGGTTGAAATGGTGCTCGCCCGTTTCGACCAGCTTGCCCGCCTGGTCGAATGGCATCAGGCGTCGCCGCACCGCCCCGCCCACACCTTTGACGTGATCGTGCCGATGGTCCTGCCCGATGGCACCGCCCCCGGCGGGCGCCGATCGTCGGCGGCATTCGCCGATGCGATCATCCGCGAGATCGCGCGGGTCAAGCCGCTGCGCGAACATATGCGCCTGGTCCAGGAAATTGCCGTGGCGGGCGCGATCGGCATCACCGGCGTCGCCCGCGCGGTCACTTACACCCGTGCCGATGCCGATGTCGTCATCGACCAGTCGCCCGATTGGGCCGCTTACCTCCAGACCGAGGATGGCGAGCCCCTCCAGTCGAACGACGGCACCTTTCTGGACACCCGCCTATGACCGCGCTCAAACTGACCATGACCACCGCCGGGCTGGGCCGCTTCACCGCCGCACAAGGCGGCGACGATATCGACCTAACCATCGCACGGGTCGGCTTGACCGCCAGCGGCTTCGTCGCCGCGCCCACGCTCACCGCGCTGCCTGGCGAATTCAAACGGCTCGCGACCGTGTCGGGTTCGGTCGAAGCGCAGAACATCGTCCATATGACGATCACCGACGACGACGCGGCGACCTACACGGTTCGCGGCTTCGGCCTGTTCCTCGCCGATGGAACGCTGTTCGCCGTCTATGGCCAGTCCACGCCCATCGCCGAGAAGTCGATCGGCGCGATGCTGGCGCTGGCGATCGACATCGCCTTCCCGGTCGCGGGCGTGGAAAACATCACCTTCGGATCGACCAACTTCCTCAACCCGCCGGGGTCCGAAGAGCGCAAGGGGGTGGTCGAGCTGGCGACGCTGGCCGAGGCGAATGCAGGCGATACGACCCGTGTGACCACTGGATCCGTGGTGAAGGCGATGATTGCCGCCGCGATCGATGCCGTATCCCAAGCGCTGGCCGGAATCACGTCGCGCACCATCTTCGGATCGGGTCTGGTCAAGGGAGGCGGCGATCTGACCGCCAATCGCACCCTGACGGTCGACGCCGCCAGCGCAGCCGAGGTGTTGGCGGGCACGCGCGGCGATGTGGCGATCACCCCGGCCGGGCTGGCGGCGCTGGCGGCATCCATCGGCACGACGGGCGAATTCCAGCTTGCCCCCGGCGTCTATTGCAAGATCGGCTATCTGCCGGGGCCACATGGCGAGGGTGCCGTCCCGATCAATTTCGTCACACCCTTCCCCAATGCCTGCCTGATTGCGGTGCCGATCGTGCGAAATGCCGCCGGTGACATTCGCTGCGACAGCTATGGGCAAGAGCGCGATCTGACACGGACCACCTTCACCGCATTCATCCAAAAGCAAGCGGCGGACAGCGTCAGCATCGACGCGATCCGCTGGATCGCCATCGGCTGGTAAGGACGTATCATGGCCAAGATTTCCGAGCTGCCGACCCTCGCCAATCCCCTCGGGACCGAGCTGGTGCCCGCGATCGACGCAGGCGGGCGGACCGTCAAGGCACCCATCGGCGGCCTCGTCGATGCCGCCGTCACACCCGCCGTCGTCAAGGCCGAGGCGGCCGCTATGCAGGCGACGCAGGCCGCCGATCAGATGCTGGGTGCCCGACGCGACGTGGACCCCGGCGACTTTGCGCCGGGCACGATGGTCGACGCCACAGGTCGGGTGGTCGTGGGCGTGGGGCGCGACGGTCGCGTTCGCATTCCCCTGCTCGACGGACGATCGGGCAAGCGGCCCTTCGCGATCCCCGCGGAGCTGGACGGCCTGGTCGACGGGGAGGTGGATGAGGCGACCGGCGCGCTGGTCTGGGGCGTTCACGCGACGCGCGGGTTCTTCACGCCCCAGAGCGACTTTCGCGACTGGCAGGCACGGGGGATGGACAATATCCGCAAAGCCACCAGTTACCGCACGATCGCCGTCGCCCTGACCGCCGGTCAGTCCAACGGCGCCGATGCGCTCGATTATGGCCAGCTCCATCGCCAGCCCGCACCCTTCGGGGAATATCCCACCGGCTATAACGGTGAATTGGATGCAGCCACCGTCACCCGTACCACCGACGCCAGGGTCTTCAGTCAATTCGGCTTCGATCCGTCACAGGATCGGCTGGTTCAGATCGGCTCCCCCGATGGGCAGGCCCAATATGGCATCTGGGAGACCTATCAGGGTACGGAGTCGAAGCTGCGCGGCTTCGCGCTGCGGATGCGCCGCCTCTATCCCGACTTGGCATGGGCGCTGAGCCAGGCCTTTGCCGAGGGCGGACAGCCGCTCAACTTCCTCGACCGGCCCAGCGAGGCCCAAATCCTCGCCGGGGTGATGGAAACGACTTCGGTCCTGGGCAACGTCACGATCCCCAAGTCGTCGGCGGAATATCGGATGCTGATCGCCGGACAGCCGCTGTCGGAAATCTGGCGCTATAGCCATTTCGACTGCGCTACCCGCTTCTACAAGGGCGCGCGGGCGCTTGCCGCCATCTGCAACACCGCCTGGCGGGACATGCGGCTGCTCGCGATCGTCGCCACCGTGATCGTCAGCCATATGGAGGACGCGACCCAGGAGGCGACCTATCAGGACGCCTATGGGCGCTACCTCGACAATCTTCGCGACGCGGTGAAGGCGATCACCCGCCAGTCGGTCGACCCCGTCTTCGTCGTCTCGATCCCCGGAGTGTCCGATTACCACGAACAGGCCGGGTGGGCCGCGTGGAAGGCCAGCGGCTTCGCCGCCTCCTATGCCTATGGCGGCGCGAACAGTGCCTATATCGAGGATGAGTCGCTTCGAAAGAACGACGTCGCCAGCCGCGTCATCAAGGGCACCGACGCCATCGCCCGTCGCCCCTGGGCCTATATCGGCTATAGCCGGTCGTTCCGGGAAAACAGGATCCATTCCGAGCCTTTCACCATGCGCGAGCAGGGCGAGTACACCGCCGAGCTTGTCGCCGATGTCGCCTTCCGCCAGCGCCCCCGTACGCAAGGGTTCCGCGTCGTTCGCCATGAGGTGATCGGCCAGCACTTGGCGCTGCATGTCGAGACGCCGCTCGGCGAGCCGATCGCGTTCGAGGTGCCGACCAGCACCGGCACCCACATGATCCGCGCCGGGATGCCTTACGGCTTCGAATATTGGGCCCAGGACGGGGCGGGCGGCTGGACGTTCAAGCCGCTGGCGCAATCGGATGTCACCACGGACGGACGACGCATCCTCATCAAGCTGCCCGCCGGTTGGGCTCCGGGTGATCGCTTCGGCTACAATATCGGATCGCGCGCGGGATCGGTGGTCACCACCGGTGCGCCCGCCGCCCTGTGGAACTGGCGCGATGGCCAGCCCAATCGACTGCACCACCGATTGCTCACCTTCCAGCGCTACCTCTGAAGGACGCGATACCTATGACCTTTCTGTCCATCACCTCGACGCCGTCCATGGCCCTGGTGCCCGGTCACCCGATGATCGACATGACGCCGATGACCACGGACATCCCCGATGGCATGTGGCACGGCCTGCAATTCTGGCTGGAGCCGTCCAGCTATGCCGGGGTGGCGACGCCCCCCTATGCGGTGGTGGGGCCGGACGCCGCAGGAAATTTCTCCGGCAGGCTGATCGATCAATCCCGACGCCTGGCATGGCTCGACGCGGCGGGCGTGCGGCAGGGCATCGCCACCTATTATAACCCCGTGAAGAATCAGCTTTTCATCCCGCAGCTTTCCACTGCATTGGCGGGGATCAATGGTCGACCGGCCCTGCTGATCGACCGGACCCAGACCGGGCTATTCGTGCCCCAGGAATTCGGGCTTTGGCCGGATTGGAAACCAGGTCTGGCCCAGCTGCTGACCGACAGCTACACCCTGGTCGCCATCGCCAGCATGAAGGCGGTCGCGGTGGGCGGCATCTTCAGCACCGGCAGTGCCGATGCGGCCCATACGGATGCGACTTGCGGAATGCGCCTGGGCTTCAGCGAGCCCGGTCGCCTGCTTTATCAGCATAGCGCGGCGGCATCTGATCGCGTCATCGTCGATTGCCCGGTCGCCGACGATCGGCCGATGCTTTTCATCGTCACCGCACGTCGCACGCCGGCCGGGACGCATGACGGTCGCATCCGCGTGGTGACGGGCGGGACGGTGATCGACAAAAGCTTCAGCTTTGCGGGCGCCATCAAATGGGATGGACTGGCGGGGCCGGTGCCCCATTGGGGAAGCCAAGGCCCTGGTGCCGGAAACGCCACCCTTCGCAAGCTGGGGGCGCTGGGCCGCACGAACCGCTTCATCGGCGACGACGAATTCGAGCGCCTGACGCTGGAGCTGCGCGCGCGGCGCGGGCCCTTCTGACCCGCATAGTCACCCATTAGCCGAAAGCTTGTGTAGAAGCCCATTCTACACAAGCGCCCCCTCGTCACGCTTGCGCGAGCGCGCATGGTCGCGGTTATGGCCGATCCCGCCGATATCCAGCGCCTTGTGGGCGATCTCCTGCGCGAAGGGCTGGTCGCGTCCGTCGACCATGACGCGGGTACCTGTACTGTCGACTTGTCCGATGATCTGACCACCGGCCCTGTCCCCTTCCTGTCGCCGCGCATGGGTAATGTCCGCGTCTGGCTTCCCCCCGCGATCGGGGAGCAGGTCCTGGTGCTGGCGCCCGAGGGCGATACGGCGCGTGGGATCGTCATCGGCGGCTTGGCCAGCGATGCGCGCCCCCAGGTTGGGCGCGGCCCCGGCGCCGCGATCGAATTCGGCGATGGCGCACGCCTGGCCTATGATCCCCAGACCCATGGCCTGACCATCACCCTCCCCGCTGGCGGCACCGCCGCGATCGTCGCCGATGGCGGCCTGTCGCTGAAGGGTCCGCTGTCCGTCGAAGGCGCGGTGGACATCACAGGCAAACTGACCGCCAGTGACGATGTCGTGGGCGGCGGCAAGAGCCTGAAGGGTCATATCCACGACAAGGTCCAGCCCGGACAGGGCGTGTCGGGCAAGCCGGTATGATCGGCATGGACCGCCACACCGGACGTTCGCTCGGCGGGGCCGATCACCTGATCCAGTCGATCGACGATCGCCTGTCCACCCCGCTCGGCACGCGCATCGGACGCCGCGACTATGGCAGCCTGGTTCCCGAGCAGCTCGACCAGCCCAATAATGCGCTGGGTCGCCTGCGCGTGATCGCGGCGGCCGCGCTGGCGCTGATGACCGAACCCCGCGCGCGGGTACGCCGCATCACCCTGGCCGCCGGGCCCGACGCGCAGAGCGTCGTGCTGACCGTCAGCGGCACCCGCACCGATATCGCCGGGCGCCCCGGCTTCACCGCCACCTCCACCATCCGCGCGCTGTCCGCGCTTTCGCAAAGGGCCACCCCATGAGCTTTCTCCACGGCATCAATGTCCGAGAGGTCACGCGCCAGCCGCGCGGGATCGCCACCGTCGCGACCGCCGTCATCGGCCTGGTCGCGACCGCGCCCGCTGCCGATGCCGCCGCCTTCCCGCTCGATACGGCGGTGAAGATCACCAATATCCAGGATGCGATGGCGAAGGCCGGGAATACCGGCACGCTGCTGCCCGCGCTGCGCGCCATCGCGGGCCAGGTCGACACCACCATCGTCGTGGTGCGCGTTCAGCCGGGCGGAACCGATGCACTGACTACCTCGGCGATCATCGGCGCCGATGTCGCAGGCGCCAAGACCGGAATGCAGGCCCTGCTGACCGCCCCGGCCCAGCTCAATCTCCAGCCGCGCATCCTCGGCGCGCCGGGCCTCGAATCTGAGGCGGTGACCAAGGCGCTGGTGACGGTCGCCAAGAAACTGCGCGCCCGCGTTTATGCCAAGGCGATCGGCCTCGATCGCGGGCAGGCTATCGCCCACCGCGCGCTTTTCCCCGACGCGCGCGAGCTGACGCTGCTCTGGCCGGGCGTCACCGCGCCCTATGGCCCGAATGGCGCGTCGATCGCCGTGCCCGTCGCAGCCATCGCCATGGGCGCGCGCGCCGCGATCGATGCGACGCAGGGCTGGCACAAGACCCTGTCCAATGTGCCCCTGGCGGATCTCGACGGCCTGACCGATGACGTGACCTTCGACCTTCAGGACGAGACGTGCGACGCCAATGTCCTGAATGCCTCCGAGCTGGTGACGGTGGTGCGCCTGGCCGGTGAGCTGCGCTTCTGGGGCAACCGCACCTGCGCGGTGCAGGGCAGCGATTTCGCCTTCGAAAGCGCGGTGCGCACCGCCCAGATCCTCGCCGACAGCGTCGCCCTCGGCCTCGCCTGGGCGCTCGACAAGCCGCTGCTGCCCAGCCTGGTCAAGGACATCGTCGAGCAGGTGAATGAGCTCTTCCGTGTCGAGAAGCGTGCCGGGCGCATCTTCGGTGCCGTGGCGAGCTTCGATCCCGCCAAGAATCCCACCGCCTCGCTGAAGGCGGGCAAGCTGCTGCTCGGCTTCAGCTACACGCCCGTCCCCCCGCTCGAAAATCTAGGGATCGAGCAGGAGATCACCGGCGAATTCCTGCTCGATTTCGCCGCCCTCTCGGTCGCGGCCTGATCGCCTGACCATCCCCCTTTAGAAGGATAGCCCATGTCTTTCCCCCGTAAGCTGAAGCAGATGATGATTTTCGTCGACGGCGTCGGCTATGCCGCCGATACCGAAAGCGTCACCTTGCCCAAGCTGGAGCGCAAGCTGGAGAAATGGCGCGGCGGTGGCCTCGGCCGCCCCGCCAATATCGACCTTGGCGGTGGCGACGATCTCACCGTCGAACACAGCTATGGCGGCCCGGTCCGTGCCCTGATCCGCCAATTCGGCGCGCCGGGCATGAGCGACGTGCAGATCCGCTTCGCGGGTTCCTACCAGGACGATAGCACCGGCCAGATCCACAGCTGCATCATCACCCTGCGCGGCCGCCACCAGGAGATCGATCGGGGCGAGCAGAAAGTCGGCGAGGCGGGCAGCTTCAAGGTCAAGTCGGAGTGCGTCTACTACAAGGAGGAGTGGGACGGCGTCACCGATGTCGAGATCGACGTGCTCGGCATGATCGAGATCGTGGGCGGTGTCGATTTGATGGCCGGTCACCGCGACGCCCTGGGCCTTGCCTGATCCCCTGACCCTTCCCGGCCGGGCGCTGCGGCGCCCGCCCCCACCATGACCGGACCCACGCCATGACCGATGTCAAGAAAGCCGTCACCATCACGCTCGATGAAGACGCCGTGACCGAAAGCGGTCAAGTCCTGATGCCCAAGGGCACTCAGATCCTCCTGCGCCGCCCCCTTGGCGGGGCGCTGCGCGGCGTCAATCTCGGCGGCCTGGTCCGCATGGATTACGACCAGGTCGCGCTGGTGGCGCCGCGCGTATCGACCCCGCCACTGCTCCCCGACATTTTCGAGGTGCTCGCCACGTCGGACGTGACCCAGGTCGCGGGCGAGCTGGCAAATTTCTGTCTGACGAATGCGGCGCGGGAGGCGCTCTTCCCGTCCACGTAGAGGACGCGATGGCGGATGTCGCATTCGTCTTTCACTGGCCGCCCCAGGCGATGGACCCTCTCTCCGTCGCCGAGCTGATGTCCTGGCGAAGCCAGGCCGCCCGCCGTCACGACCCGGAGCGTCATGGATCGTAATCTCCGCCTCAGCCTCATCATCCAGGCCGGTGATCGCGCCACCCGCCCGCTGCGCGATATCGCGGGTGGGTCGCGTGCCGCGTCACAGGCCCTGGCGGGCACCCGCGACCGGCTGAAGGATCTGGAACGCGCCCAGGGCGATATCGCGGGCTTTCGCGCGCTGAAGATGGGCCTGCGTTCGACCGAGGGCGAATTGCAGGCCGCCCGCCAGCGCGTGACCGAGCTGGGCCGCGCCATGGGCCAGACCAGCAATCCCACCCGCGCCATGACCCGCGATTTCCAGCGCGCCAAGCAGGAAGCCGAGCGGCTGGAACGCCAGCACGCGCAGGAGACGCGCCGGCTCGGCGACCTGCGCACCCGCCTCGGCCAGGCCGGGATCGCCACCACCGATCTCGCCCGCCATGAGCGCGAATTGCGTCGCCAGGTGGAGGGCGCCAATCAGGAGCTGACCGAGCAGGAGCGCCGCCTGGCGCGCACCGCCGATCGCGAACGGCGCATGGCGTCGGGCCGCGCCCGCTTCGGCCGGGCCCAGGGCATCGCCACTGGCATGGCCGCCAGCGGCGCGGCCGGGATCGGCACCGGCATGGCGATGGCCGCACCGATCATCGCCGGGATCCACGCCGCCCAGGAATATGAGTCGACCATGACCGATATCGGTCAGAAGGCCGATCTGTCGCGACCCAAGACCGAGGCGCTGGGCAAAGGCCTGCTGATTGCCGCCCGCGCCGCCAATCAGATGCCCGCCGATATGCAGGCCGGGGTGGATGCGCTGGCGGGTCTGGGCGCCAGCGTGCCCGATGCGGTGGCGATGATGACGCCGATCGGCCGCGCCGCCACAGCATACAAGGCCGAGATCGCCGACCTGTCCAATGCCAGCTTCGCCGCCACCGACAATCTGAAGGTGCCGATCGGCCAGACGCAGAAGGTGATCGACATCATGGCCGCCGCTGGCAAGGCGGGGGCTTTCGAGATCAAGGACATGGCGGGCGTCTTCCCCTCGCTGACCGCCGCCTATCAGGCGCTGGGGCAGAAGGGCACCGGCGCCGTCGCAGATCTGGCGGCCGGGCTCCAGATTGCTCGGAAAGGCGCGGGCGACAGCGCCAGCGCCGGGACCAATCTGGCCAATGTCCTGCAAAAGATCAGCTCGCCCGCGACCGTCAAGGCCTTCGACAAGATGGGCGTCAATCTGCCCAATGCACTGAAAAAAGCCTATAGGGAGGGCAAGACACCCCTGGAGGCGATTGCCGAGATCACCAACAAGACGCTGAAGGGCGATCTGTCCAAGCTCGGTTATCTTTTCGAGGACAGCCAGGTGCAGCAGGGCCTGCGCCCGCTGATCCAGAATATGGAGCTGTTCCGCAAGATCCGCGCGGACGCGATGAAATCGGACGGCACCACCGACCGCGATTTCGCCGAGCGGATGAAGGACTCGGCGGAGCAGTCGAAAGCCTTGTCGACCAATGCTGCCACTCTGGCCATCACGCTGGGCGCGCAGCTGCTGCCGACCGTCAATGCCGGGCTGGTCGCAGTGAATGGCTTTGCCACGTCGATCGGCGATGCGGCCAAGCGCCATCCGACGCTGGCGAAGGCGCTGGCGATCGGCGCGGCCGCCTTCGCGACCCTCTTCCTGGTGCTGGGTGGCGGCGCGATCGTCATGGCGGGCCTCATGGCGCCATTCGCCGCACTCAGCTTCGCGGCCGGGGCGCTGGGCATCGGGCTGCTCCCCGTCATCGGGATCGCAGCCGCCGTGGTGGCGGGGGTCGCCGCGCTCGGCGGTGCGGCCTATCTGGTCTATTCGAATTGGGGCGGCATCGCGGCATTCTTCGGCGGCCTCTGGGCTGGCGTCAAATCGATCTTCACGATGAGCATCGGCGATATCGGCGCGAGCATCGGCTATTTCGTCGGCTACGCAATCGGATCGCTCTACGATTTCGGGTCGAAGGCCCTGGCCTTCCTGACCGGCCGCTTGCCAGGCATCCTGAGCGCCGGGTGGTCCATGGCCTGGTCGGGCTTCAAGACCGCGATCCATGCCGCCTTCATCACCCTTCCCGCGATCTTCTACGACCTCGGCGCGATGGTCATCCAAGGGCTCTGGAATGGCATCAAGAGCGCGCCGGGTCGGCTGTGGGACGCGGGCATCCGCATGGCCCATGCCTTGTCGGGCGGCTTCCGCGCCGCCAATAAGATCCGGTCGCCGAGCCGCGTCTTTATGGAGCTCGGCGGCCATGTGATCGACGGCCTGACCATGGGGCTCGCAGCCCAGGAATCGGAGCCGGTCCAGCGCATGGACAGCTTGTCCCGCCGCCTTACCGCCGCGATCGTCACCGGATCCGCGCTGCCCGGCATGGCGATGGCCGCACCTGGCGCAGGCGGTCGCGGTCCTGCCCCGGTCGCTTCAGTCCCTGCCCCCATCACGATCGTCATCAATGGCGCACCGGGCCAAAGCGAGGATGCTATCGCCGAGATGGTCGCCCGCAAGCTGCGCGAGCTGGGCATCGGCGGACCCGGCCCCGACTCGCCCAGCTTCGCCGACCGGCCGGATTGGGAGTAAGACATGCTGCTCGCCCTCGGCCTCTTCGCCTTCGGCATCGACACGCTGGCCTTTGACGAGATCCAGCGCAAGTCGAGCTGGCGGCACGCCACCGCCATCCGCATCGGCGCCCGCGACGCCAGCCAATATACCGGGCCGGGTGACGAGACGATCTCTCTCCCCGGCTCGGTCTTCACCGAGATCGCGGATGGCAAGGTCTCGCTCGACGAGATTCGCCGCATGGCCAATACTGGCGACGCCTGGCCGCTGGTCGATGGGCGCGGCTATGTCTACGGCGCCTATGTCATCACCGGCCTGACCGAGACACTCAAGCACCTCTGGCCCGATGGCAGTCCGCGCCAGATCGATTTCACCATCGATCTGCTTTGCGTCGACCAGGATACCGCATGACCCAGCCCATTCCCGATTACCGCGTCACCGTCGACGGGAGCGACATCACCCAGATCATTCGCGGCCAGGTGGCGCTTTCTGGCGGTCGCACCCGCCCTCGCCTCATCTCCATGGGCATCTCCGAAAAGCGCGGCGAGGAAGCCGACACCTTCGACCTGGTGCTCGACGACAGCGACGATGCGCTCGATCTGCCCCCGACCGGCGCGAAGATCCGCGTGTCGCTCGGCTGGGCGCGTGGGACAGGCGTGACGCCCGGCCTGGTCGACAAGGGCGAATTCCATGTCGAGTCGATCGACCATGGCGGCTCGCCCCCCGCCCTGACCATCCGCGCCAAGGCGGCGGACTTTACCGCCGGGCTGAAGCAGCGCCGCGAAAAGGGCTATCACGGCACCACCCTGGGCGCGATAGTGGCCGAGGTGGCGCAGCGCCATGGCCTCAATCCCCGCTGCGCAAGCGCCCTGGCATCGATCGCAGTTGCTACCAAGGCACAGAGCCGCGAAAGCGATCTCGCCTTCCTGCGCCGCCTGGGGCGCGAATTTGACGCGGTGGCGACGGTGAAGGCGGGCACGCTGATCTTCAAGCCGGTCGGCGACGGCAAATCGCCCTCCGGCGCCGCCCTGCCGACCGTCACCATCACCAAGCGCAGCGGCGACGCCCACCAATATGGCCGCCAGAAGCGCGACGATGCCGAGGGGGTGGAGGCGCAGTGGCACAATCGCGCCACCGGCAAGCGGGAGACCTTCACCACCGGCAAGGCCAAGGGTGACGGCGCCAAGGCCCGCCGCCTGTCCCGCGTCTACCCCACCGAGGAAGCCGCCCGCCAGGCCGCGACCGCCGCCACCAGCCGCGCCGCCCGCGATCCGGTCAGCTTTTCGATCACCCTCGCCCTTGGCCGCGCCGATCTCGGCCCCGAGCAGAAAGCGACCGTCACCGGCTTCAAGCGTCAGATCGACGCGGTCGACTGGCTCATCACCGAGGTGACCCACAGCCTGGGCGATCGGGGCTTCACCAGCGCGGTGAAGCTGGAACAGGCCTGAAGGACTTGACACCGCCCCGGCCAAGGGCGGTGTAGGGCCCATGATTTTCGAAGCCCCTCATGCACTCGCCCAGCTCGCCGATCGTGTCGAGACGCTGATCCCGCCCACCAATGACGACGATATGACCTGGTGGCAGGTCAACTCGGCGGTCTGGCGCTATGTGGGGCGGCCCGATCATCCGCACTGGCATCATGCTCACAACGGTCACTGGTGGTGGGGTGAAGGGAACGGGGAATTCCGGGGGGACCGGCCAGCCCCCGAATATCTGTCATCCTGGGATAGGGCCTGTGGCCTGATCCTGCCCGGCTGGCGCCTGGTCTTGGCGGGCATGGGATCGGAATGGACGGCGGGGCTCGGCGCGCAGGGGCGAATGGTCGGGGCCTCGGCGCCGAGCGCCCCGCAGGCGATCGTCGCGGCGGCTATACGGTCTCGGACGCCCGCCTAGTGAAGCAGGGCTCAATATTGCGCGCGGCCCGGCGCATCGCGCGGCGCGCGCTTGCGCCATTGGCGATCGGACCTTGACCACACATATGAAGCCGTCGGAGCAATCTTGTTGAAAATCTTCAAAACATCCTTGCTGATCGCCAGATTGCCACTGTCATTCGTATAGGTCAGAGCCTTATCCTGTCGGTGTAGGGCATAGGCTGCGGCTTCCTGGTCCAACCATCCTTTTGATTGAAGCTCTTTGAGCATCCAATCCGCCCCCTGCTGCGGCGTCATGATTTGGGGGTCGCCGGACGTAACGCGGCTCCCACAAACAATTCTCGATTGTGCTTTGCACCAGCGAACCACGTGCAGCGATATTTCAATCCATCGGACATGAACACGCTTTGCTCGACAGTCATGATCGGACTGCCGGAAATCAATTCTACTAAGTCGCCCGCCTTGAAATCAATATTTGCCACGACAGATCCCTCCTTCAGATTTTCATCTTATCCAGCTTGACCCCGGCGGGCTCGGCCGCCTGCATATACTCGCCGACGCACATCAGCACGGCAGCCTGCCCGCTCTGCATGTCCTCCTGGAAGCTCGACAGCATCGACGGCTTGGCATCGCCATCCGCCACCTTCATCGCCGTCTCCATAGCCCGCTGGCGCAGGAAATAGGCGGTGCCGCAGGTCTTCAGCGCGTCTTTTTCCTTGTCCGCTGCGGCGCCCTCCAGCGGGGCGGGCTCGATCTTGCGGATGTCCGACCACGCCGTCTCGCACGCTTCCTGCCCGGCCTTCGCAGCCTGGTACATGGTCAGCGGCGATCCCGACTTGGCCGCTGCCTCCAATCCCCCGACCATCGCATCGCACGGCTTGGCTGCTGCCAGCACGGCGCGATAATTCGCGACGAAGGTCGCCCGCGCGGCGGCCTGCCCGTCTCCGCTCGCGGAGGCCGACGGGCCAGGCGCTGGCCCGGCGCCGGGCTTTGTTCTTTTATCCTGACCTCCATCAGCGACCGCGCCGATCACGCCCAGTAGGATCAGCGACGCGATCACCACGCCGCATCCGATCCGGCCGAGCTTGCGCTTCGGCTTTGCACCCTGATCCATACTATCCCCCCGTAATGACACGAATTTCCACCATTTTGGACACATCGCGACGGCGATGACCCGAAAACGGCGGAAATCCGCCACCCCTGCAAAATCATACCTAGATTAATAGGGCTGGCGCGCTGCCAGCCGCTGGACAAGTCGCGGTTAATGCATGAATTTCTTGTCATGGCCGCGCCTCGATCGCTTATCGAGATACGCGTCCATCATCTCCCGACCCGCCTCCAGCAGCCGCACCGTGCCCTGCACCTCGCCGAAGCCCGCCAGCCCCTGGGACACCAGCCAGCCGATGAAAGGCTCGGCGATGTCACGCGGCACATTGGGCGCGGCGAGCAGCTCGTTGGTTGTCGCCGCCCGGCCGCCTGCATCCATGATGTACAAGATCAGCAGCATGTCCCAGGCGGGTTCGCCAAAGCCCCCGTCGACACTGACGAAGATCCTGTCCCGGTCCCGGCGACTGGCGTAGATATCGGCGGCCATACGCGCCCTCTCGCCGCGCATCATGGCCTGACACCCGTCAGGCCGCGATGGGTCGCCCGTCCAGCGTCTTCCAGTCCGGCTCGATCAGCCCGGCCGCGCGCCGCGTGCGATAGCGGTACGTGCCCACCGCCGTCGCCAGCAGCATCGGATACGCCCAGATCTGAAGCTGGATCGCATAGCCGGTCGCCTGCATCCCCGGATCCAGCAGCTTGGCCAGATGCGCCACGATCGCGGCGAGCTGCCACCCCGCGACCCACAAAGGCCAATGCCGCGTGCACCGCGACGCCAGCACCATCAGCGCCAGCAGGAGCACCAGGTCGACCAGCAGCGATCCCGTCGCCAGCGCCGTGTACGCGCTGCCGTCGATCAGCCGGTGCACCAGCTCGTCCGCCGCGAAGGCGCCGAGCTGAAGCAGCGCCGAGGCCCGCTCCGGCGCGCCGCCCCGTGCCAGCGCATACGCACTGCACAGGGCCAGCAGCCCGAGGAAGAGATAGAGGCTCATGGCCCACCCCATCGCGCTCCGACATGCACCGCGTCAATCGGCGATCAGGCCGCAGTGGCCGTGGGGACGGCCGCCAGGTGCGCGCCCGTATTGCCCGGCATGACGGGAATGACATTTTCGCGCGGCGTGTCGCCATGGTCGCCATAAGCGCGCGCCGGGACATTCATGCCGTCGGCAATGTCGCGAAAGCCGTAATGCGCCGTGTGGACCGCCTTGCGGGCCGCGTGCAGCGTCGCCTGGGCGGTGACCACCTGCTCGATCGCGTCATGCCCGGCGTGCAGCGGCAGGCGCGCCGTGCGGCGTCCCTCGACCGCAGCGGCCGAGGCCTGCGCCAGCAGGAGGAAGGCTTCGTCGAGCAGCTTCTCGGCCTTCATCAGCGGAAAGCCGACCGCCTGCGCCACCGCGATTTTCGTATTCAGATCCGCCATTTCGACCTCCCCAGCGGGGGAGGCCCCCGCGATTATCCCGTGAGTCGATCGAAGGCGCGCAGCATCGGCTTTGCGACTGGGGGGAGCCCGCTGCCCACCGCCATAGCCAGCGCCAGGGCAGCAAGCGATGCCACCGCAATCAGTCCGATCCGACCCAGCGTCTGTCCCAGCGATAAGCTATTAAGACGCCGTTCTCCTCCCAAAGCGGGCCAGAACGGGACCCCTTCGATCGACGTCGTCATCGGTAGGGTCGCCGGGCTCGGCTCGGATACCCGAGCAGAATCATACTGGTATTCGGCAGGGGGTGCTTCGGCGGGTATGATTTCGTCCCTGCCCTCGGCGATGGGCGTCTCGCCGAAGACGATCGCGGCGGCATGGCGCCGATCGCGCGCGCCGAGCAGCTCGACCGCCTGGGCGATATATGCGTCCACCGTCGACTTGCTGATCCCCAGCTCGGCGCCGATCTCCTTCGACGTGGCACGTCGCGACCAGACCAGGCGCAGGCATTCGCGCTGGCGTGGCGACAGCGCGGGTTGGCCCTCGCTCATGCCCACTGCTCAAAAGGGCGCACGCTGATGGCCGAGCGGCTGGTCCGCGCCACCCCGGCGTGCGAGCAGGGCTGCGCACCGTGCGAGATCGATTGCTCGGTCACGGTCGCGGTGCGGGATTCGCTATGGCGAGATCTGCGTCGGCTTCTGACAACGCCGAGGGAGGGTCCGAAGGCATCTCCGACACGCTCCGCAGATCTCGCAGAGATGACAGCGCAATGGGCAGCTTTCGTGCGAGCAGCCGAGCTTGCGATGCCCGAGGCGCGTCCCGATCCAGACCGGCGAGCAGGCCCTCGAACATCTGGGTCAGCGCCTCCTCCGATCCAAGCGTGACCTCCAAACGCGCTGAAAGGATCACCGGCAGCGCAGGTAGTGGCGCACTTGCACCCGGATCGTCCGACAATCCACGGAGGTAATCCTCCGTAACACCAAGCCGACGGGCGATGTCTGGTAGAAAGCGCGATCGAAGGCTGCGCCCATTGATAATCTGGCTGATCGCGCCCTGCGTGCACCCGACTTCATGCGCCAGCTGCTCCTGATCGAGGCCAGCCTCGATCATCGCTTGCTTAACGCGGATGCCCTGCACGCTCATCCTTCCGCTGATACCGCAAAAAATTAGCCCCCTAATATGATTTAGCTATTGCAGGAACATTAGATTGCTAATACGTTACGTTCATGAGCAACCGATATGACCTTGCCGACTCGCTATACGAGGATGCGATAAACGCATTCCACGAAGCGATTGCCTATCTGGGCGGTCAGACACCTACTGCTGAAATCTGTGGGTGTACGCAGGGCAATATCTCCCAGTTACTCAAGGCTGGATCACTCCCATCACCGACTCATGCTCGGAAGCTGGCTGACGCGACGGGTATCCCCGCTTCGCGCATCCGCCCCGACATCTATCCCGACCCCACCTCCTCCGTACTCCCAGGCTCCGAGGTGGTAGAGGGTGGCGCGCCGATTGTCCCCGGCGATCGGCGCGCCAAAATGCAGTGTGTTAAGTCATGAGCACACCGACACCCGATGCTGTCCGGCTGGCTGTCGACTATGTCCGTCAGCAGGCGGAGCGGGACCCCGTCTTCGCCAAGGGCCACCTGAAAGCCTATATCCTTGAAGCAAGGAATATCGTCGCCGCCCTCGACAGCCGCGCGGGCGATGCGGAGGATGGGCAGAAACACCAGGCTTTCATCTTCGATGTGCTCGAAGCTTTAAAGCCGCATTTCCCAAGAATCGCGTTCTGCTTTGCGCGTGGAACGGGCGGCATCGAACGGAAAGACGTACTTGCCATCCTGAATGGCACAAAAGCGCTCGCTGTCGATGCAAAGTGCCCCGCGTCGCCCGACCAGGCCGACATTCTGGAGACGATCCAGAACGCGGCCGATGACTGGCAAGCCATGGGCTATGCCACCGCGCTGGCCGAGGTCCGCGACATGGCCAATGTCGGCCGGGCGCTGCTGGAGGCGCTGCCCGAGGGCTATCACTACATAAATTGCCCTTCGGAGATCGTGTCCGATCTCCAGAATGAGCGCGACGAGGCACCGGCCCGGCGCTTCCTCAAGCTGGTCAATCGCATCGCCGACTGGACGGATGACGAAGTGAAGGCCGCCTCGCCCGAGCAGGTCCGCCACGTCGCCCGCGTCGTCCGCGACGGCGCCGATCCCGTCTATCCGCCCTTTGCTGCCCCGAAATCTGGAGATGCCGCATGACGCAGGACGCATTCATGCACGGCCTCGGCCTGCTGAGCCTGACCGTGATCGGGGGCGCTGCGGCGTTCTCCGTCGCCACCATCATCGGCACGCTGGACGAATATTGGCCCCGCATCACCGCCGCCCTGCGCGGCCAGACGGGCCTGCCCCTCGCCCCGCCCCAGCCCTTCCGCCCGCGCCCCCGCCCGGTCACGGCCATAATACCCGAAAGCACGAAGATGAGGGACGCGGCGTGAACCGGGCCGAGCACATGATGGCCACCGCTGCCGAAGAGGCGATGGAGGTGGGTCACCGCATCATTAAGGCGATGCGCTTCGGCGTCCATGAGGTGCAGCCTGGTCAGGAAATGACCAACGCGGAGCGTGTCCTGGACGAATTCCACGACCTTTTCGCGATGCTGACGCTGATGTCGACCGAAGGGGTGATGCCCCTCGACCACCTCATCCCCGACCTCGCCCGACTTCGGCGGAAGCGCGAAAAATTCGAACGTTTCCTGTCGATCAGCGCCGAGCAAGGGACGCTGACGGCATGACCCGGCGCGTGCCCTCCCCCTCCGTTGCCCTACGGCTGGCTAAGCGGCTCCGGTCGCGTGCCGATCTATTCGGCGACGGCTTGGGCATCGTCGTGCTCCTGCGCGACGCGGCCCGCGCTCTGGAGGGGCTTGCGCACCCTAAGCAAGCAGCTCCCGCCGAGCCCCTCTATCTGGTCTGGTCGAATGAACACCGCGCCTGGTGGGGCGCGGAAGAGCGCGGCTATACCCGGGTCATCGAGCACGCCGGTCGCTACACCCGCGCAGCTGCCCTCACCATCGCCAGCCGTCGCGGCGGTGGATGGCAGACCGAGTCCAATCCCTACGAGATCGCCATCCCCGAGGCCGACGCCATTGCGCAATATGTGGGCGTGGCAGCATGACCCAGCTCGATTTCTTTGAAAAGCCAAGGCTGGTGTCACGCTGGAACGGTGACGGCCCCTTCCCCTGGAGGGATAGCGGCATCCGGTGCCGGACCTCCGGCGATCACAACGCCCGGTTTTTCGATGGCGTGGGCTGGTGTCAGATGGAGGTGCGCTGGTGTGACCAGTGCCAAATCTATCATCCGCTCGACCTCGATTTTCGGCAAGGCACTCGCTCAATCGCGGATTACCGCCACACGGCGGGCGGTATCCAATGACCCAGCTTCGCGCGCCCCGTACCTATGACGAGGCCATCACCCGCATTGCGGGCGTGATCGGCTGGGATCGGATTTGCCAGCTCACTGGCCGGGCGCTGCGCTCGGCGCGCTATTGGTCGCAGCCGAATTGCCCGACCGTGCCCACCATCGCCCAGGCGCAGGCGCTCGACGCCGCCTATATCGCCGAGGGCGGGCCGGGGTCGCCCTTTCTCGACGCCTTTGAATTCCAGCTCGGCCAGCAATTGCAGCGGCAAGAGGCCTGCACCCGCGAGCTGCTGACTGAGATCGCCATCGCCACCAAGGAATGCGGCGACGCCATGTCCGCCGCCCTGGGTGTCGTATCATCTAATGCCTCGCCGCTGAGCGCACACCGCGCGTTCGCCGAGGTCGTGGAGGCCCAGCGCGCGATCGACGCGCTGATGCGCCGCCTGTCCAGCTTCCTCCCGTCCCAGACCACCGACGCGGGGAAAGACGGGGGTAACACCAAGTGAAGAAGGCCCAATATCCATCGCGCTTGCCGGGCATCGCCTGCCCGCATTGCGATTCCGATGCCATCGCGCGCACCAGCAGTCAGCTCGACCCGCTGACGCGCAACATCCGCCTGATGTGCAAGAATCCCGACTGCGCCCATATCTTCGTGGCGCAGATCGCGATCTATCGCACCCTGCGCGAAAGCATGGCCCCGCGCGCCGAGATCGCACGCCAGCTTCCGCTGGGCCAGTGGGTGCCGCAGCGCAAGCCCGCCAATGACGATGAGCCGACCCCGATGAATGACGACCGCCTGCCTGCGGCGGTCGAAGGTCTGCCCGTGCCCAGCTGATCGGCGCGGCCTCGCCGCGTTTCACCGTCCCGACCCGTCTTTCCCTGCCCGGCGACCACCCCGTCGCCGGGATCGCCCCCCGCTTTGCCTGAAAGGACCGCCACCATGCTGCATGTCGCGCTCCCCTCCATCGCCGCCTGCACGCCCCTGACGCCCGACGCCTATCTCCAGCTGCGCCGTATCGCGGCGGGCCTGTCGCGGGACGATGTGGCCCACCGCCTGGCACGGACGAGCGGGAATGTCGGCATCGCCGCACAGCTGGTCCGCTCGCTGGAGACACCCGGCGTTCGCGCCCGCCTGCGCGCCACGCTGGACCAGCTCCGCACGATCTTCCCCTTCGACCAGGACGTGTATCACCAGCTCTATAATGCCCCCGCCCACACCCATCCCCGCATCTGTCGGGGATGCGGGGTCAGCGCCTGGGATATGGAGACGGCGCCGGGCGTGGATGCGGGCGGCTGGCACGATGACGCCACCTGCTTCGCCTGCGCCCCACACGCGACGGGCCGCCGTTGATGCGCCGGGAGGATATGCCCGCCTGGGTGCGGCTGCTCGGCGTGATCGTCGTCGCCATCATCGCCATTCCCTTCGTCATCGTGACGATCGCCGCCCAGGCGAAAGACACGCGGCGGTGATGGCGTGGTCGGCACCGGCCTCTGTCACGGCGACCGCGCCGTCTATCTCGGCCTCGGCCAGGCGCGCGGCAAGCATTGCGACGTGCTGGCGGTGCGGGGCGTCCACGCCTCGATCCGCTTCGACACCGGCTATGCCTGCCTGGCGCTCGCCAAGGATTGCCACCCGATCCCGCGCCGTCCGCCGCCCGACTTCTAGGTCCCGCGCTTGTGTTCAATCGCATTCTACACCGCCGAGCACTGGCGCAGCGCCGCTTTCCCTCTCCACCACCCACCACCGGAGCCTGACACGATGACCGATCCCGACCTGTCCAAGATCGACCAGCAGACCGCAGACGAACTGCGCCTGCTGATCGAGCGCGCCGAGCGGCTGGAGGAAGAGAAAAAGGGCATTTCCGACGACATCATGGATGTCTTCGCCGAGGCCAAGGCGCGCGGGTTCGACAAGAAGGCCGTCCGCAAGATCCTACAGATCCGCAAAAAGAAGCGCGAGGAGTATCAGGAAGAGGAAGCCATCCTGGAGGTCTATATGCGGGCCCTGGGGATGATCTGATGGCACACCATTGGACATTTGGCGCTGTGCGCTGCGCCCACCAGGGCGGCAATTTCTGCTACATACCCGGCTGGACGAACGGCCTTTTCGGCATCGACTGGCGGCCTGGCGCGGAGAATGCCCCGGAACCGATGGCCTATGTGCTGACGCATCTGGCGACCGGATGGAGCATTTGCGCGATCACCGCCGATCTGACCGAGGTGATCCGCGCGGCGTCGGAGATCGAGGCCGCGATCGACTGGACCTCCGCCGACCCCGGCGAAATCAAGTCCATCCTGCGGGACGCCCAGGGCGACATGCGCGCACTCATAAAGCGGCACGGCGGGACCAATCCGGGTCTATACTATGGCCCGCCGGGCTTGCCCGATTGCGCCGCGATCAAGACAGATCAGCCTGCCCCCGGCTCTCCGGCCGAGCGCGAGGCCTATTATGATGGCCAGATCGCGCCGGTCTTGGCCGATCTGAGCCAGCGATGCTTTGCCCATGGGCTGTCTTTCCTCGCCATTGTCGAATGGGAGCCGGGCGAGATCGGGCGTACCGTCGGTTTGCAGGCCGATCGCGGCCCCCAGATCGCCGGTGCGAATCGCGCTGCCCAGATCGGCGAGGGCGCATTTGCGGCTTATGCGGTGGTCCGCGAAGGCGGCCACGCGTGAGCATCGCCACCACCCTCACCCTCCGCTGTGACCGCTGCGGCCATGAGACGCTTCTGACCAATGGTCAGGAGCGTCCCGATGGCTGGGGCTCGGTCGTGGCTTGGCGTGTCGGTGGTGGCCCCCGCCTCGGCGCCGATGGCCGTCCCGACGATCTCTGCCCGCCCTGCGCCGAGGATCTGCTCGGCGCCTGGTTCTGCCAGGTGGCGCCCAAGCCCGCCGCGCCCCCGGCCCCGATCGCCACCCCGCCCGCGCCCCGCCGCCCGGAGCTGACGATCGAGGATCGCAAGCGCGCGATCGACGCCCTCACTGGCGCACTGCTGCAAAACGTCGTGATGATCCGCGACCATCTGCGCGCCGATCCGACCAGCATCCTTTCTGAAGACGTGCCCGCCCCAATCCTGGAGGCCGTGGAGATCCACGCCCAGTCCCTAGTCAGCGGCATCGTCACCCGCCTCAATCTCAAAGACGCCTCATGCTGACCGCGACCCTGACCCAAAGCCTGCGCGCGCTGGAGGTGGTCCGCGACGGCGATGTCCGCCGCGCCGATCCCCTCGCCCTGCGCGAAGCGACCGCCCGCGCGGCAATCATCACCCACGCGATCGGCGTGACCCTGCAACTGGCGGCGGCCGTGAAAGCCGCCGCCCAAGGCGACACCGCCCCCGCCATCGCGGCGGTCGCGGCCCTGCGCCTGGATGAAATGGAGGTGATGCCATGAGACGTGGAGTGACTGTCACCGTGACCAAGCGCCCGACCGTGTCGACCCACACGGCGACGGCAGGCTGCGTCACCTGCCATGGCCAGGGCACCGGCTGGACGGGCGCCAATGCGCTGGCTTTGGCCGCGCGCCATCACGACGCGACCGGACATGCGACCTGGTGCGATACGCACCTGTCCGTCCGCTACGGCAATGCCCAGCTCGACGCCCGCCAGATCGACATCGAGGACGCGATCCGGGAGGCCGATCATGGGTAGCACCCGCTCGAATTGGCTCCAGAGCGAGCTGACCCGCGCGCTGAAGGCCGCGAAAAATGCAGATCACCCGGTCACCCGCACCGAGATCGCGCCCGACGGCACGATCAAGCTTTTCCACGGCGACGACGCCGTGACCCCGCCCCCCGCCAGCCCCTTCGACGCATGGAAAGCCGCACGCAGTGGACATTAAGCTCAAGGGCATCAATCGCACGACGAAGCGCCTGCGCGATGGCACCAAGGCCACCTATTTTTACGCATGGAAGGGCGGCCCACGCCTGATCGGCGAGCCTGGCAGTCGTGAATTTCTGGACAGCTACCAGGAAGCGACGCGCAACCGCGACGCGCCGTCCAAGGACAAGATCCGCGGATTGCTCGACGCCTTTCAGGATTCGACAGAATTCCTGCACTTGGCCCCCCGCACGCGCGCCGACTACAAGAAGATGATCGCCATCATCGACAAGGAATATGGCGACTTCCCCCTGGCGGCGCTCGACGATCGCCGCACCCGGCCGGAAATGCTGGCCTGGCGTGATCGTCTCGCCGTCACGTCGGCGCGCCAGGCCGATTACGCCTGGGCCGTGCTGGCGCGAGTATTCTCATGGGCGCTCGATCGCGGGCTCATTACCGCGCACCCGGCCCGCGCAGGCGGCCGCACCTATCGCGCCAGCCGCTCGACCAATGTCTGGACCGCCGAGGATGAAGCCGCCTTCTACGCCAAGGCGCCCGAGCATCTGCACCTCGCCCTTTGCCTGGCGCTCTGGACCGGCCAGCGCCAGGGCGACCTGATCCGCCTGACCTGGGGTCAGTATGACGGCACGCATGTCCGACTGATCCAGTCGAAGACTGTGTCGAGGGTCCGCAATTCCTCGGGCAAGCGCATCCTGATCCCGGTCGGTGCGCCGCTGAAGGCGCGGCTCGACGCCTGCCCGCCCGGCCCCGTGCGCCAGACCATCCTCCTCACTTCACGCGGCACGCCGTGGACGGAAAATGGCTTTCGCGCTTCCTGGAATACGGCCCGCGCCGAGGCAGGCATTGCGGGTGTCACCTTCCACGACCTGCGCGGCACGGCGGTCACCCGCCTGGCCCTGGCTGGCGCCACACCACCCGAGATCGCGACCGTCACCGGCCATTCGCTGAAGGACGTGAATGAGATCTTGGATGCCCACTATCTCAATCGAGATCCGCGCCTCGGCGAATCGGCGATCCGCAAGCTCGAAAGCCAGATCGCGACGCGCAAAACGCCTGATCCTCCCAACTGACGGCCCAACCGGCCGCCACGCTTCCGAAAAATCGACATAAAAAGCCGAAAAAAGCCGAACCAAAAGACGCCAGAAAACCTAGCTTTTGCGAGGGTTTAGGGGAAAATACACCGGGTGGTAGCGAAGGAGGGACTTGAACCCCCGACACGCGGATTATGATTCCGCTGCTCTAACCAGCTGAGCTACTTCGCCATGCTAGGCGTTCCACCCGGTGGAGGCGCGCCTATAGACAGGGGTTTTTCGGGCGTCAAGCGAACAAATGACGCGAAAGCATTTCCCATGGGCCACCGCGATACCACCAGGCGCCCAGCCCCATCAGCTCGACGGCGCGGGGCCGAAAATCGCGCTCCATTTGCTGCAGGAGCAGCTTGGCGGTGGCGGGCGTCACCTTGTTCTGGATCGTCACATGCGGACGCCATCCGCCCGCATCCTGCGGGGTCAGCATTCCGGCAAAGGCGTCGACCAGCTCGCGGCGAATGGCGACGAGGCCGGGTGATTCGATGCGGATCGCCACGCCGCGCCCCAGCGACATCAGTCCGCCCGCTCGCGCCTCGGGGGCACGAACCCCGCGCGTCAGGCCGTTCAGGCGATGCTTCAGCTCCGCCTCGGCCGAGGGCGGCAGATGGTGGAAAAGCGTGCAATGCGCATCGAGGACGTTACGCTCGGGCGGAAAATGCTGGCGACGCAAGCCATCGAACCAGCCCTGGTCGGCTCGGCCGAACAGCGCGGTGACGATGATGGGCGCGGCAATGGGGGCGGGCTGGTCGGTCAGATTTCCACCTGACTGCCCAGCTCGACCACGCGGTTGGTCGGCAGGCGGAAAAACTCCATCGCGCTTTCGGCGTTGCGCAGCATCCAGGAGAACAGCTTTTCCCGCCACATCGACATGCCCGGCCGCTCGGCGGCGAGCAGCGTCTGGCGCGACAGGAAGAAGCTGGTGTCCATCATCTTGAACGCACCGCCCGCCATCTTGACCCGCTTCAGCGCGGCGGGCACGTCCGCTTCCTCCATGAAACCGAAGCGCAGCACCAGCCGGTGAAAGCCATGGCCCAGATCGTCGAGCTTGGCGCGGTCGCCCTCGGGCCAATAGGGCTGGCTCATGATCTTGACGGTCAGCAGGATGATCCGCTCATGCAGCACCTTGTTGTGCTTCAGATTGTGGAGCAGCGCGTGCGGGACCCCCTCGGGCGAGGAGGTCATGAAGATCGCGGTGCCGGACACCCGGCTCGCCGCGCCCGCCGCCGAATCGATGAAGATGTGGATCGGCATCGTGCCTTCGCGCAACCGCTCGATCATCAGCTTGCGCCCCGTCGACCAGGTGGTGAGGAAGGTGAAGATGATGAAGCCGACCAGCAGCGGGAACCAGCCGCCCGACGGCACCTTGGTCAGGTTGGCGAGGAAATAGGCGCCATCGACCAGGAAGAACAGCGCGAGCAGGGGCAGAGCGGCATAGAGCGGCCACTTCCACAACCGGGTCAGCGCGACGCCCAGCAGGCAGGTGTCGATCAGCATCGCCCCCGTCACCGCGATGCCGTAAGCCGAGGTCAGGTTTGACGACGAGCGGAAGAACAGGACCAGCAGGATCACCATCACCATCAACAGCCAGTTGATGAGCGGGATGTAGATCTGCCCCGCGGTCGCCGCCGACGTATGCTCGATCCGCAGGCGTGGCATGAAGCCTAGCTGGATCGCCTGTTGCGTGACCGAGAAGGCGCCGGTGATGACCGCTTGGCTGGCGATGACCGCCGCCGCCGTCGCCAGGATGACGAGCGGCAGCTGCAACCCCTCGGGCGCCAGCATGTAGAAGGGGCTCTCCAGCGCGGCGGCACCCTCGCGGAACAGCAGCGCGCCCTGCCCCATATAGTTCAGCATCAGCGCCGGCAGCACGAAGACCAACCAGGACAGGCCGATCGGCCGCCGCCCGAAATGGCCCATATCGGCATAGAGCGCCTCTGCCCCCGTCACCGCCAGCACCACCGAGCCGAGCGCCAGGAAGCCGCGCAGCGGATCGATGAAGAAGAACCGCACCGCATGATGCGGCGACAGCGCCTGCAATATCTCTGGCGTCTGGACAAAGCTCATGATGCCCAGCACCGCGATCACCGCGAAATAGACGAGCATGACGGGACCGAAGAACAGGCCGACCCGCTCGGTACCCGAACGCTGGATCTTGAACAGCACGATCAGAATGGTGATCGCGATCGGCAGGACGAAGCCCCCGAAGGCGGGCGCGGCCACTGCCAGACCCTCGACCGCGCTGAGCACGGTGACGGCGGGCGTAATCATGCTGTCGCCGTAAAAAAGCGCGGTGGCGAAAACGCCGAGCAGCACGATCCCGCGCGACCACCGCCGCGTCTTGGTCTGTCCCGACACGAGCGCCAGGAGGGCCAGGCTGCCCCCCTCCCCCTTGTTGTCGGCGCGCATGATGATCGCGACATATTTGATCGAGACGACGATCATCATCGACCAGAAGATCAGGCTGATGACGCCCAGAATATGCGCATTGTCGAGCGGCAGCGGATGGTGCGGGTTGGCGAAGGTCTCGCGGAACGCATAGATCGGACTGGTGCCGATATCGCCGAACACGACGCCGATCGCCCCCAGCGCCAGCCGCGCCATGCCCTGGGGCGGATGGGGATAGGTGTCCTTGCTGGCGGTGGTGGCGACCCCGGTGGGCGAGACGCTCATGACTGGGGGATCGGGCCGGTGATGGAAAGGATCATCGGCGACATCCGTGGCAACCCTGTGATCATCGCGACGCCCTAGCATGGCCCCAAAAGACCAGCAACGCGACTGCAGGATGCTTGTTGCATCCGCGCACGATTTCGGGTGCCGGGCGATGCCGCAATGCAACAGTGGGGAGGTAGCGCCTAAGTGAAGTTCCTACCTTCTGCAAAAGCACGCCCCTCCCGCAGGCGGGAGGGGATGGGGGAGGGAAAGCCACGAGCGCGGCGCTCTGCGAGACCCCATGCCCTCCCCAACCCCTCCCGCCTGCGGGAGGGGAGAAGAAGAAAGCAGGTCGCTGACAGGAAGGATTCGTAGCCCCTCGACACCCCCCCTCCGAAACGGTTCACCTCCCGCCTCCGATCGGCTACGGCATCCCCATGGTTAGTCGCACCGCCGTTCAGGCCGCTTCGGAAATCCCGTCCCCGATCGTCACCATCGACGATGTTCGTGCCGCCCATGCGCGCATTTCGGACCGGATCATCCGTACGCCGACGCTGATCAGCCGGACGCTGTCGCAACTGACCGGGGCGACCGTGTATCTGAAGTTCGAGAACCTGCAATTCACCGCCGCCTATAAGGAACGCGGCGCGCTCAACACCCTGCTCCAGCTCTCCGAGGAAGCGCGGTCCAAGGGCGTGATCGCCGCCTCGGCGGGCAATCATGCGCAGGGCCTCGCCTATCACGCCAACCGGCTGGGCATCCCCGCGACCATCGTGATGCCGCGCACCACGCCGATCGTGAAGGTCGTCCAGACCGAAGGCCACGGCGCGACCGTGGTGCTGGAGGGCGACAATTTCGACGCCGCCTATGCCCATGCCCGCGAACTGGAGGCCGAGCGCGGCTATACCTTCGTCCATCCGTTCGACGATGCGCGGGTGATCGCCGGGCAAGGCACGGTCGCGCTCGAAATGCTGGAGGACGCGCCCGACATCGACACGCTGATCGTGCCAATCGGCGGCGGCGGCCTGATCTCGGGCATCGCCACGGTCGCAGCGGCGGCGGACAAGCCGGTCGAGGTCGTCGGTGTCCAGGCCGAGCTGTTCCCCAGCATGTACAACAAGCTGAACGGCACCGACCTCCCCTGCGCCGGTGATACGCTGGCCGAGGGTATCGCGGTGAAGGTCCCGGGCGGCCTGACCTCGCAGATGGTGGCGCAACTGGTGCGCGAGATCGTGCTGGTCGACGAACGCCATCTGGAGGAATCGGTCAGCGCGCTGCTCCAGATCGAAAAGACCGTGGTCGAGGGCGCGGGCGCGGCGGGCCTTGCCGCGCTGATGTCGCACCCGGAACGCTTCCGGGGGAAGACGGTCGGCATCGTGCTGTGCGGCGGCAATATCGACACGCGCCTGCTCGCCAACGTCCTGCTGCGCGACCTCGCCCGCTCGGGTCGCCTGGCGCGCCTGCGCATCCGGTTGCAGGACCAGCCGGGCGCGCTGTTCAATGTCGCGCGCATCTTCGACCGCGAGCGGGTGAACATCATCGAGGTCTATCACCAGCGCGTCTTCACCACCCTGCCCGCCAAGGGCCTGATCACCGATATCGAGTGCGAGACGCGCGATGCGCTCCACCTGCACCGGCTGATCGAGGCGCTGCGCGCGGCGGGGTATGAGACGACCCAGGTCGAACTCGCCTGACCACAAGGCCGTTTTTCGGCCGACCGTCCCGTTTCCGAACGATGCTGCCCCATCGCTTCGGACGGGAAGATCGTTAAAGAGGGTTATCGTCTCCCACTCGAAGGAACTGCCCGGCGGTGACCGCGCCTTTTCGTTTCCCGCGCTTCTTCGTCACCAGCCCCGCTCCCTGCCCCTATTTGCCGGGGCGTGACGAGCGCAAGGTGTTCACCGAGCTGAACGGCGACCATGCCGACGAACTGAACGAAGCGCTGAGCCGCATCGGCTTTCGCCGCAGCCAGGGGGTCGCCTATCGCCCCTCCTGCGCCGGGTGCAGCGCCTGCGTGTCGGTGCGCGTCGTGGCGGGCGGCTTTCGCCCTAACGGGACCCAGCGCAAGCTGCTGCGCCGCCACGCCGACCTAGAAGTCACCGCCTGCCAACCCTGGGCGACCGCCGAGCAGTTCGCGCTGCTCCGCCGCTATCTGGGCGAGCGGCATCCCGGCGGCGGCATGGCGGCGATGGACGAGAGCGACTATGCCGACATGGTCGAACTGTCCCCCGTCCAGTCGGTGCTGGTCGAATATCGCGAGCCGACGGCGGCGGAAGGAACGCGCGGGCGGCTGGTCGGCTGCTGCCTGACCGACCGGCAGGGCGACGGCCTGTCGATGATCTATAGCTTTTTCGAGACGCAGGACGAAAGTCGCCCCGGTCTCGGCAACTTCATCATCATGGACCATATCCTGCGCGCCCGCGCGGCCGAACTGCCCTTCGTCTATCTCGGCTATTGGGTGAAGGGCTCGCCGCGCATGGCGTATAAGACGCGCTACCAGCCGCTGGAGGCGCTGACCGTGCGTGGCTGGGCCCCCTTTACCGGCGACAGCCCCGCCCCCATCGCGCCGCCGCCGGTCGAAACCGCGATCGAGGCCGGGGAAGCCTGACCGAGGATTGATGCTTTCCCATTCCTCCCCTGTAAGGGGAGGTGTCAGTCCTCAGGCCTGACGGAGGGGTGTCGCCCTATCGATAGCGGGACACCCCTCCGACGCGCTACGCGCGCCACCTCCCCTTGCAGGGGAGGAAGGAGGGACGTCACACATACTGGGTCTATTGCGCCGCCTCGTCCACCACCGCCACATCCCGCCACGCCTCGCCCGACACTGCCGTCGCCCCGGCAGCATCCAAGGCGACCGCGATCCGGACGTGACGTTCCTGTGGGCTGAGGCCAATGCTGGGGTCGAAACCGATCCAGCCCAGCCCCTCGACATAGGCCTCCGCCCAGCAATGCGCCGTGGCGTTCGCCACATCGCGCAGCGCCGCAAAGCCCGAAACGAACCGCGCGGGGACGCCCAGCGACCGGGCCGCCACGCAGAAGATATGCGCGAGATCGCACGCCCCCACCGCCTCCGAGGCGAAAGCCGCCGCCGCGTCCGTCGCGGAGCTTCGCGCGTCACCGGCAAAACGGCGGTGGAGCGCGGCGTTGACCGCATGAAGCGCCGCCAGGCTGCTGTCCGCGCCGGTTATCGCCTCTTCGGCAAAGGCCGCGATCGCCGCATCGGCGGGCGTCGCCGGGGTCGCGCGCAGGAAAAGCGCGGGCGGCAACGTCTCGGTGGTCCCGCGCACCAGGCCATGCGCGTCGCTGGTCAGCACTTCGCCGGTCGCGGTGATCGTCACCGTCTCGGGCGCGTCCTGGATGTAGAGCATGGTGACGGCATTGCCGAACCCGTCCTGCCCGCGTCGTAGCCGCGCGTCGCAGTCCACGTCGATATGCCAGTTGGCCACCGTCTGATCGTCGTAATTCTCCGGCGTCAGGCGCAGCATCTGGACCATCGTCGGCCGACCCGGCTTCGGGCGGTGGACGATCTGGTGCTCGATCGCAATGCGCATCAGGCGAACTTGAACTGACGGCCGATGGCGCCGTGCAGCTGGGCATTCTCCTGGATAAAGGCTTCGAGGAACTGGTGAAGCCCGCCTGCGATCACATCCCCCGACCGCGTCTTCGTCATCCGGTTTGCCCGCAATCTCGCCATGCGATCCGCCTCCCCATGCTGCCCCGTTCGCCGGGCAAGCTGCCCCAGCACGTCCACCGTTTCCTCGACCGACGCCGCCAGACTGCGCGGCAATTCCGTGCGCGCGATCAGCAGGTCGATGACGTTGGCGGGCTTCAACCCGTCGGAATAGAGCCAGCGATAGGCGGTGACGGCGGACACGGTCTGGAGGATCGTCGTCCACTGGTCGCGATCGACGACGCCGCCGATCCGCTCGCCCGCGGGCAGCAGGATGTGATATTTCACGTCGAGCAGCCGCGCGGTATTGTCCGCGCGCTCGACCGCCTGGCCCAGCCGGATGAACCAGGTCGTCTGGTTGCGCAGCATCCGGTGGACCGCGCCCTCGAAACCGCGTGTCTCGTTCTTCACCGCCTCGACTAGGCCCAGGACAGCGGTCGGATCATCGGCGGCGGGCTTGGCCTCGAAATGCAGCCAGGCGCGGTTGATCGCGCTCCACGCCTCGCGGGTCAGCGCGGTGCGCACCGCCCGGGCGTTGGTCCGCGCCATGTCGACACAGCGCACGATCGAGCCGGGATGGCAGGTCTCGACCGTCAGGAAGCGCGCGACCTCGCGACGGCGCAACTCACGCCCGCCCTCGGCAAAGGCGCTGGCGGTATCGGTGACGGCCAAGGCCGAGCCCCAGGCCGCCAGCCCCGCCGAGCGCGGCGACAGCACGTCGAGCCGAACGGTCGCCTCGACCAGCCGGGCGATGAAGTCGGCCCGCTCGAAATAGCGGCCCAGCCAATAGAGTGAGGATGCGGTCCGCGAGAGCATCAGCGTACTCCCTGCGTCTGGATCTGCGACTGCTGGCCCTGCACCTGTACCCAGCTTTCGGGTTCGGGATGAAGGAGGACGAAACTGTCCTTGGTGCCGCCGCCCTGGCTGGAATTGACGACCAACGAGCCCTCACGCAGCGCGACGCGGGTCAGGCCGCCGGGGGTCACTTCCACGCCGTTGCGGCCTGTCAGGACGAAGGGGCGGAAATCGACATGGCGCGGCGCGACGCCGCTTTCGACCAGGGTCGGCACGGTGGACAAAGCCAACGTCGGCTGGGCGATGTAGCGATGCGGCTCGGCGATCAGTGCGGCACGGAAATGCTCGATCTGCGCCTTGGTCGCGGTGGGGCCGACCAGCATGCCATAGCCCCCCGAGCCGTCGACTAGCTTGACCACCAGTTCGTCCAGATGGTCGAGCACATAGGCCAGCGCCTCGGGCTCGCGGCAGCGCCAGGTCTCGACATTCTTCAGCTTGGGCTCGGCACCCGAATAGTAACGGACGATATCGGGCATATAGGAGTAGATCGCCTTGTCGTCGGCGATGCCGTTGCCCGGCGCGTTGAGGATGGCGACATTGCCCGCCGCATAGGCCGCGATCAGGCCGGGCACGCCCAGCATCGAATCGGGGCGGAAGACCAGGGGATCGAGGAAATCGTCATCGACCCGGCGATAGATGACATCGACCTTCACCCGCCCCGCGATGGTGCGCATCCAAACGATGTCGTCGTCGACCACCAGATCGGCCGCCTCGACCAGCTCGATCCCCATCGAATCGGCCAGGAAGCTGTGTTCGTAATAGGCCGAGTTGAAATGACCCGGCGTCAGCACGACGCAGGTCGGCTCGGCCACGCCATGCGGCGCGACCGACTTCATCGTGGCGAGTAGCCGGTCGGGATAGCTGTCGACCGCCGCCACCCGGAACTGGCGGAACAACTCGGGGCAGAGACGCAGCATCGCCTCCCTGTTCTCCAGCATATAGCTGACACCCGAGGGGGTGCGGGCATTGTCCTCCAGCACGAAGAAATCGTCCGGCCCGGTGCGGACCAGGTCGATGCCGCAGATATGCGCCCAGACGCCGTGCGGGGGTCGTATGCCGGCGATCTCGGGCCGGAACTGCGGATTGCCGAAGATCAGGTCGGGCGGCAGGATGCCGTCGCGCAGGATCTTTCGCTCGCCGTAAATATCGTCGAGGAAGGCGTTGATCGCCTCGACCCGCTGGACCAGCCCTTCGGACAGGCGCGCCCATTCGTCGGGCAGGAAGACGCGCGGTACGATATCGAACGGAATGATCCGCTCGGCCGCGTCGCTTTCGCCATAGACGGCAAAGGTGATGCCCAGCTGGCGAAAGGTCGCCTCGGCCGACTGCTGGCGGCGGCGGAGTTCGCTATCGGGGGTGTGATCGAGCCAACGTTGAAGCGCGGATAGTTCGGGACGCGGCATATCCTTGCCAGCGGCCCCCATGATTTCGTCGAACGCGGCGATAGTCCCCATCCGGTCGTTACGCTCCCCCTTGCACCTGGGTTCCATGCTGCACCGCAGGAAGGGGGCGCGCAAGGGGGAAACACGATCCTCCCCGGCACGGGGAGGTGGACCGCCGCGAAGCGGGGGCGGAGGGGGATTGCCACACATGACTCGCTGTGTGGATAGCCCCCTCCACCAGCTTCGCTGGTCCCCCTCCCCGTGCCGGGGAGGATTTTACGCCCCCAGCTTTTCCAGCATCGACGGGGTCAGCACCTGCGGCAGGACTTGCGGTTCCTTCGCGCCGGGCGCGTAATAGAGGTACAGCGGCACCCCGGCGCGGTTATGCCGCTCGATAAAGCGTCCCAAAACCGGATCGCCATCGGTCCAGTCGCCGACCAGCACCGCCACCTTGTTGCGCTGGAACGCGTCGCGCACCGACGACCGCTCGATCGCGGCGGCCTCATTGACCTTGCAGCTCAGGCACCAGTCGGCGGTGAAATAGGCGAAGACCGGGCGGTTCTGCTTGCGCAGCTCGTCCAGCTTCGCCTCGGTGAAGGCGGTGTCGGCGCTTGTCTTGGCCACCGCAGCGGCGGGCTTGACCGTCACGACGATTGCCACCGCCAGCACCAGCGCCACGACAGCGGGCCACCCCGCCCGTCCCTTGCCGCCATGCTGGCGAAGGCCCGTCCACCAGAAACCGAGCGAGGCGATCAGCGCGGCGGCCAGGCCCAGCGTCATGCCGGTCACCCCCGCCTCCTGCCCCAGGATCCACGCCAGCGCGAGTGCGGTCAGGAACATCGGCACCGACAGGATATGACGAAGCCGCACCATCCACATGCCCGGCTTGGGCAGACGTCGCCGCAGGGCGGGCACGAAACCGATCGCGAGGAAGGGCAAGGCGATGCCGATGCCCAGTCCCGCGAAAACCGCCAGCGCGGCGGCGGCGGGCAGGACCAGTGCCGCCCCCAGCGCCCCGGCCATGAACGGCCCCGAACAGGGTGTCGCCACGAACGCCGCCAGCGCGCCGGTCGCGAATGATCCCATCGCCCCCGAGCGTCCGGCGAAAGCGGGCGTCGGCAGCTCGAACAGCCCGGCCAGATTGAATGCGATGCCCGCAACCAGCAGCAGCAGGATGCCGATCACCCGCGGGTCCTGAAGCTGGAATGCCCAGCCCGCGCTCTGCCCGCCCGCGCGCAACGCCAGCAGCACGACGCCCAAGCCGACGCACACCAGCACGACGCCCGCCGTATAGGCCAGCGCCTCGGTCCGGGCGTTGCGCTCGTCCCCGCCACCCTTGGCGAGGCTCAGCGCCTTCAGGCTCAGGATCGGGAAGACACAGGGCATGATATTGAGCAACAGCCCGCCCAGCACCGCGCCCAGAAACGCCAGCGCAATTGCGGCGAAACCGCGATCCGTCCCGCCGCTTGCCGTTCCGGCGATGGCGCCCGGCTTGGCGGCAAAGGACAGCCCCTGCCCCTCGCCAATGGACAGTACGCCCGACACCGGGCCCGGCGTCGGCACGGCGGCGACGGGCATGGTCAGGATCAACTGGTCGCCGTTGCGCGTCATGACCTGCGGCGCGGCATGGTCGATGATGCCGCTGCGCTCAGGGTAGAAATAGGCGTCCTTGACCGCGACTGACGCGGGCAAGGGCACCGCGATCCGCACCTGCTTGGCTTGCGTCTCGATCACCCCGTCGCCGCCAAGCGGCTTGGGCAGGGCGGCGCGCCACCGGTCGAACTCGGTCCGCGTGGTGGGGTCGATCGCGCCGTCACCGACCGTCAGCTTCGTCGACAGCGTCTGGCTCTCGGGAACGCAGATGGTGTCGGTGCAGACCAGATAGTCGAGCTTCACCGTGATCGGCAGCGGCGTACCCTTGGCCATCCCGGCGGGCACCGACAGATCGACGAGCAGCGTGAAGGGCCGCTCATAGACATAGTTCATCAGCCCGGCGATCTTCAGTCGTCCCGGCACCGGATAGCGCAACTCCCCCGCGCTCGCGCCGCCGGGCAGCGTCCAGTGCGCCTCGGTCGGCAGGCCCGCATCGCCACCATTCTTCCAATATCCGTGCCAGCCCTTGTCCGGCGTCGCCACGATGGCCAGCGTGGTGCGACCGCCCGCCGCCGGGGTTTCGCTTTCGGCGACCAGCCGCATCGCCAGATGGATGGCGCCGGGCGCGGGCGCGCTCTCCGCCATGCCGGGGCCTGTCGCCACCAGCATGAACAGAGCCGTCATCAGGATGTAAAACCAACCGCGCATCGACCTTGCCCTAACCCGCTTTCGCGTTCCATAGCGCCCCTGTCCCTGCTTTGCACCAAGGTTGCCCATGAACTCCCTGACTGCCGCGCTCCTGGCCTCCGTCGCCCTGATTTCCAGCTCAGCGTTCGCCGCGCCCGCCGCCCATGCCCAGACCGCCAGCCCCGCCCCCGGTGCCGCGCCTGCGCCGGTCGTCACGCTGCCGGGCACGCCGCAGCCACCCTTTCCCGCAACGCCGCCCAAGCTGATCGTGGCGATCTCGGTCGACCAGTTCTCGGCCGACCTATTCCAGCAATATCGCAACCACTTCACCGGCGGCATGGCGCGCCTGCTGACTGGCGCGGTCTTCCCCTCGGGCTATCAGAGCCATGCCGCGACCGAGACCTGCCCCGGCCACTCGACCATCCTGACCGGCTATCGTCCCGCGCACACCGGGATCATCGCCAACAACTGGGTCGATCAGTCGGTGAACCGCCCGGACAAGATCGTCTATTGCTCGGAAGACGAAAGCGTCGCGGGCATGGACCACAACAACTATATCGTCTCGGACAAGCATCTGAAGGTCCCCACGCTGGGCGAGCGGATGAAGACCGCCGATCCCCGCGTGCGCACCGTCTCAGTCGCGGGGAAGGACCGCGCTGCCGTGATGATGGGCGGCCATAAGATGGACGAGATCTGGTGGTGGGACGGCAAGACCTATGTCTCCTATGCCGGACGCGCCGTACCGCCGGTGGTCGAACGTACCCGCAAGGCGGTGGCCGACCTGATCGCCCGGCCGCAGAACGCCATGCCGCTGCCCGGTTTCTGCAAGCCGCTCGACCGGCCGATCACCGTCGGCAGCCAGACGCTAGGCACCGGCCGGTTCCAGCGCGCGGCGGGCGACCTGAAGGCGTTCCGCGTCTCGCCCGCCGCCGATGCGGCGGTGCTGGCAATGGCGGCGGGCTTCGTCCAGGACATGAAGCTGGGCCAGGGGCCGCAGACCGACATCCTGTCGGTCGGCCTGTCGGCGACCGACTATATCGGCCATGCGCTGGGCACCCAGGGCGCCGAGATGTGCATCCAGATGGCCGAGCTGGACCGTTCGCTGGCGGGCTTCTTCGACGTGCTCGACGCGACCGGCGTGGATTATGAGGTGATGCTGACCGCCGATCACGGCGCGCACGACATGACCGAGCGCCAGCAGATCCGCGCCATGCCGATGGAAAGCCATATCGCGCCCGAGGCCAAGACCAAGGCGATGTCGGCCGCGATCGCCAAGGCGATGGGCCTGCCCAATGATCCGCCGCTCATGATGAGCGCGGAGGGCGATATCTACATCAACGCCGCTCTGCCGCCCGCGACCCGCGCGAAGGTGCTGGCGGAGGCCAAGCGCCGCTACGAAGCGCTGCCGCAGGTCGCCGCCGCGCTGACCCGCGACGAGATCGCGGCGACGCCCTGGCCGACCACGCCGCCCGAAACCTGGACGCTGAAGGAAAAGGCGCGCTCCTCCTATGACCCGAGCCGTTCCGGCGATCTGCTGATTCTGCTGAAGCCGCGGGTGACGACGATCGAAGAGCCGGGCCCGGGCTATGTCGAGACGCATGGCTCGCCCTGGGACTATGACCGCCGCGTGCCGATCCTATTCTGGCGCAAGGGCATGGCCGGGTTCGAGCAGCCGCTGTCGGTGGAGACGGTCGACATCGCCCCGACGCTGGCGGCGACGATCGGGTTGCCGATGCCGGGCGTGGACGGACGTTGCCTGGACCTCGATCCAGGCGCGGCGGATACGTGTAAGAGGTAAGAATTTCGTCCCCGGCGCGAAGAGGTGGCAGCGCGAAGCGCTGACGGAGGGGGGCTTCCACACAGGACGTGCCGTGCGGAGACCCCCCTCCACCACCGCTTCGCGGCGGTCCCCCTCCCCGTGCCGGGGAGGATTTTAGGCCCGCTCCACCCGGTATTCGATCGGCTTGAAACTCCCCCCATTGGACGCAGGCGCCGAACAAGCCGTCAGCCCGATCACCAGATCCATATGCGCCACGAAGCGGATATGGTCGCCTGGCCCGCTGAGCGGCGGCAGAACCTCCAGCTTGCCGGTCTTTCCATCAACCGGCACGTTCATGAAGCAGTTGAACGCCACCGGGATTCGATCCGGCGTCACGCCGTAAGGCTCCAGCGCCGCCGCAAGATTGCCGAAGCACCCCCGGTGGCGCGGCAGGTCGGGGTAGAAATGGTCGAACGTATCGACCGAACACGGCGTCAGCAGGAAGTCGTGCATCCCGACCGTATCCTCGACGATCTCCAGCATCACCCGCGAGCGATTGGAATAGAGGCTATGCCCCTTGGTCAGCCGGATCGTCTCCGCATAGTCGAGCGTGCGGCCCGAGGAGATCACCTCGTCCAGATCGTCGGCGTTGAAGGCGAGCAGATCGGCCACCTGCCGCCCGCGCGGATCGATCACGGTCAGGCTGTCGCCCCTGGCCATGCGGAACGCATCACCGCTGCGCGGCGGGATTTCGATGGTCTGATGACTCATGGCTTGGCCTCGCTCACGCCGCCCGCATAATGGAAGGGGCAGCGCCAGCCCTCCTCGACCGCGCGACCGCTATATTGGCGCGCCTCGCTCATCTCGCCGTGGCGCGCGAGCATCGGGTTGCGTGAACCGGCCAACGCCTCGTCGCGCATCAGAATCTTCTCGCGCATCGTCTCGTATTTCCCCTGCGCGCGCAGAATCTCGAACTGGTCGTGCAGGTTGAAGATCATCGCCGGACGCGGAAAGCGACGCGCCGGGCGGCTGGCGTTGGGGTGAAGCCCAACGACGAAAAACGCCTCGCCGCCGAAGGATAGCGAGAAATGCGGGTCGTTTGGATCGGCACTGACCCGCGTATCCCAATCCTGGCCCAGCCAGACATCCTTGTCGGAGAGCGACTGGATACGCGACCACACCGCCTGCTCGAACCTGGCTTCGTCCAGATCGTCCGGCCCCGCGAACACCACCGCCAGGCTGCGGAATAGTTGCGGCTCGGCCCGGTAGCGCTCGGCGAACCGCCGCAAGAAATCATGGATGCGCAGATCGTCCCAGGCGCTGGCGATGTCGCGCGCACCGAGGATTTCGAGGGTCCCTCGCGCCATCGCCGCCTTGGCCCCGACACAGGGAAAATCGGCCTCCGCGATATGGGAGCGAAGCATCGCGGCGGATTCCGGCTCGCTGGGATCGTGAGCGGGAAATAGACTGCTGGCAGTTTCTGACATGGGATGCCCCAACGCGGCTCAAACGCGGGACGTTCCGAAAGATGACACAATACCAACTAATTGCAGATCATTTCTTAGATATATTGACGGAGATCAACTTGGCTCTTGATCGACGTCTATCAACCCTTTCCGACAACGATCCGTGCCAGCGGCTCCGTCCTCTCGGCACCGAGCCGCGCGGCCGAGGGGCGGCCGTGATGATAGCCCTGCTGCCACACCGCCCCGCTGACATAGGCGAGGTCGGCCATGGCCTGGGTCTCCACCCCCTCGACGATGACCGTGCCGCCCAGTTCGCGAATCAGGCCGATCAGGTGCGGCAGGCCGTGACACGGATCCCGATCCCGCGTCGCCCGCTGAAGGAACAATCCGTCGATCTTCACCAGCGCGGGCACCAGGTCCATCAACTGGCGGATCGATGTAAAACCCGCCCCGAAATCGTCGAGCGCCAGCGTCGCCCCCGTCGCGCGCAACGCCTGGGCAAAGGCGACCGCGTCATGGATATGCGCGATCGCCTCGGTCTCGGTAATCTCGACCACCAACCGCGCGGCGAGGTCGGGCTGTGCCGTCAGCGTGTCCAGCACCCCGCGCCACCAGCCATTGAGATGCGCGGAATTGGCCGAGATGTTGACCGCCAGCACGGCCTGCGGATGCGCGCGCAGCTCGTCCAGCACATGCCGTACCATCACCCAGTCGAAGGTCGCTGCCGTCCCCGTCCGCTCCAGCGCCGGAAAGATCGTCGCGGGCGACAGCATCGCACCGGGATCGTCGAAACGGGCCAGCCCCTCATGATAGAGAATACGCGACGAGTCGGCATAATGACGGACCGGTTGCCAATGCGCCGCCATCCGCCCTTCGCCGGCGCAGTGAAAGGCCTGGGCGACGGCCTGCATGTCGTTCTTGTAGAGCGCGAACCAGCCATCGCCATGATCGCGGCGAACGTCGCGCGGCCCGCGATAGCGCGGCGGCTCGTCATTCTGCCAGGTCATGACGGCATGGACCCCCGCCCCGGCCTCGCCGGTGATCGCCTCGATACAGATCGGCTCGGCGGTCAGGCGATAGGACAGATCGGCCAGACGGTCCCAGCCGACAGGCCGGGCGCTCCCCGCATCGCACAGGATACGAAAACGCCGGCAGGTCGCGTCCTGCTCGATCTGCAACCCCGCCTCTTTCAGGCGGCTCGCGATCCGGCGAGCGACATGCTCCGCCACGTCCGGCCCCCAACAGGCCGCAATCAATTCGAGATTGCTGATCTCGATCTCAAACGCCCTGCTCGGCACCTGGCCCCCGTCCCCCCCGCAAAGGCTCCGCCATGGCTCCCGGCCAACCTGGCGATGCTCCTGATCAGGGCAAAGGGATAACCGCCCTCCATCGGCTTGCAAAGCCGAAGAAGGACGTCGTTAACCATCATTTTCCGTATTTATAAGGACTTGAGACCCCGACTGGCACGCAATCGATCAAGTGTTATCAATCCAGATTAGGGCGCAGCCAGCGCGTAGCCTGGGCCATGTCAACCCCGCGCCGGACGGCATAGTCTGCCACCTGATCTTCGCCGATCCGTGCCACGCCAAAATACTCCGCCTGACCATGGCCGAAGTAGAAGCCGCTGACCGCCGCCGTCGGCAGCATCGCGAAGCTGTCGGTCAGCTCCAGCCCGACGGCCTGCTCGGCCCCCAGCAGGTCGAACAGGGTGCGCTTGATGCTGTGTTCCGGGCAGGCCGGATAGCCGGGCGCCGGGCGGATGCCGCGATACTGCTCGCGGATCAGCGCCTCGTTGGTCAGCTGCTCGCCCGCTGCATAGCCCCACAGGTCGGTGCGGACATGCGCGTGCAGCCGCTCGGCAAAGGCTTCGGCCAGACGGTCGGCCAGGGCCTTCAGCAGAATGTCGTTATAATCGTCATGGCCGGCACGAAAGCGTTCGATGTGCGCGTCGATACCGTGGATGCCGACCGCGAAGCCGCCGATCCAGTCGCCTGCGGGATCGATGAAGTCGGTCAGGCACATATTGGCGCGCCCCTCGCGCTTGGCGATCTGCTGGCGCAGGAAGGGGATGCGCGTTTCCTCGCCCTCGGCAGTCAGGATCACGTCGTCGCCATCGCGGCGGCACGGCCAGAGCGCAGCGACACCGCGCGCCGTCAGCCACTTCTCGGCAATGATCGTGTCGAGCATGGCCTGCGCATCGGCATAGAGCCCGCTGGCACTCTCGCCCACCACTTCGTCTGTCAGGATGGCGGGGAAATTGCCCGCCAGTTCCCAGGCGCGGAAGAACGGCGTCCAGTCGATATAGTCGCGCAGGTCGGACAGGTCCCAGTCCTGATAGACATGCACGCCCGGCTGCTTGGGCTCGCCCGCCTTCAACGCCATGTCCGCGACGAAGCCGCGCGCGCGGGCCTCTTCCAGCGACAGGAGCGCGTTCGCCCCCTTGCCCTCGCGCGCCTTGCGGACGGCTTCGTAATCGGCCGCGACCTGCGCGACATAAGGGTCGCGCTGGGTATCGGACACCAGCGTCGTCGCCACGCCGACCGCGCGGCTCGCGTCGAGGACATGGACCACCGGCCCCGAATAGGCGGGCGCGATGCGCAGCGCGGTATGGACCTTGGAGGTCGTGGCGCCGCCGATCAGCAGCGGCATGGTCATGCCCGCGCGCTGCATCTCCTCGCCCACCGTCACCATCTCATCGAGCGACGGGGTGATGAGGCCCGACAGGCCGATCATGTCGGCATCGTTCTCGACCGCCGAGGCGATGATCTTCGACCACGGCACCATGACGCCCAGATCGACCACCTCGAAGCCGTTGCACTGGAGCACGACGCCGACGATGTTCTTGCCGATATCATGGACGTCGCCCTTGACGGTGGCGAGCACGATCTTGCCCTTGCCCTTGGCGCCGGGTTCCTTCGCCGCCTCGATGAAGGGCAACAGGTGCGCCACCGCCTTCTTCATGACGCGGGCCGACTTCACCACCTGCGGCAGGAACATCTTGCCCGAGCCGAACAGGTCGCCGACGACGTTCATGCCGTCCATCAGCGGGCCTTCGATCACCTCGATGGGCCGCGCGAAGGCTTGCCGGCATTCCTCGGTATCGTCGACGACGTGCGCGTCGATGCCCTTGACCAGCGCATATTCCAGCCGCTTGGTGACGGGCAGGCTGCGCCATTCTGCCGCCTGCCTCTCCGCCACGGCATCGGTGCCGCGATAGCGCTCGGCCAGCGCGACCAGCCGTTCGCCCGCTTCGGGATCGCGGTTGAGCACGACATCCTCGCAGGCCGTGCGCAGCTCGGGGTCGATCGTGTCGTACACGTCGAGCTGACCCGCATTGACGATCGCCATGTCCATGCCCGCCGGGATGGCGTGGTAGAGGAACACCGAGTGCATCGCGCGGCGCACCGGCTCGTTGCCGCGGAAGCTGAACGACAGGTTCGACAGGCCGCCCGAGATATGGACGTGCGGGCAGCGCGCCTTGATCTCACGACACGCCTCGATGAAGTCGACGCCGTAATTGTTATGCTCTTCGATGCCGGTCGCGACCGCGAAGACATTGGGGTCGAAGATAATGTCCTCGGGCGGGAAGCCGATCCCCATCAGCAGGTCGTATGCGCGCGCGCAGATTTCGACCTTGCGGTCCTTGGTGTCGGCCTGGCCGACCTCGTCGAACGCCATGACGACCACCGCCGCGCCGTACGCCATGCAGCGGCGGGCATAATGGAGGAACGCCTCCTCGCCTTCCTTCATGCTGATCGAGTTGACGATCGGCTTGCCCGACACGCACTTCAGCCCCGCCTCGATCACGCTCCATTTCGAGCTGTCGATCATGATCGGCACGCGCGCGATGTCCGGCTCGGCCGCGATCAGCTTGAGGAAGGTGGTCATGGCGAATTCGGCGTCGAGCAGCCCTTCGTCCATGTTGACGTCGACCACCTGCGCGCCATTCTCGACCTGGCTGCGCGCCACCTCCACCGCGCGGGTATAGTCGCCCGCCAGGATCATCTTCTTGAACGCCGCCGAGCCGGTGACATTGGTCCGCTCGCCGACATTGACGAAATTGGTGGAAGAGGCGGTCTGGGTCATGGTGTCTTCTCAAATCCTCCCCGCTCGCGGGGAGGGGGACCAGCGCAGCTGGTGGAGGGGGGTCTCCTCACATTGCGTCGCTGGTGGATACCCCCCTCCACCAGCCTTCGGCCGGTCCCCCTCCCCGCGAGCGGGGAGGATTGCTTAGGCCGCCATGGTGAACGGCTCCAGCCCGGCAAGGCGGGTGACGACCGGCGGGGTCGGGATGGTGCGGGGCTGCATCCCCCGCACCTTGTCGGCGATCGCCTTGATATGCGCCGGGGTCGAGCCGCAGCAGCCGCCCAGCACATTGACCTGCCCTTCGACCGCCCATTCGCCGACCAGCCCGGCAGTGGTGACGGGTGCCTCGTCATAGGCGCCCAGTTCGTTGGGCAGCCCGGCATTGGGGTAGATCATGATCAGCGTGTCGCAAATCTCGCTCAGCGTCTTCACATGCGGCCGCAGCTGTTCCGCGCCGAACGAGCAGTTCAGCCCGATGGTCAGGGGCTTGGCATGGCGCACTGCGTGCCAGAAGGCCTCGACCGTATGGCCCGACAGGTTACGGCCCGACAGGTCGGTCAGCGTCATCGACAGCATGATCGGGATCTCGCGGCCCAGCGCCTCGCCCGCCTCGATCGTCGCCATGATCCCGGCCTTGGCGTTCAGCGTATCGAACACCGTCTCGATTAGGATGAAGTCCGCCCCGCCCTCGACCAACGCGTCGATCTGTTCGCGGTAGACGTCCTTGAGGTAATCGAAGTCGATCTCGCGATAACCCGGATCGTTGACGTCCGGCGACAGCGACAACGTCTTGTTGGTCGGCCCGATCGCCCCTGCCACGAAGCGGGGGCGGCCATCCCTGGCCTGATATTCGTCGGCCAGACGGCGAGCGAGCTTCGCGCTCTCGACATTGATCTCGCGCACCAGATGTTCGGCGCCGTAATCGGCCTGGCTGATCCGGTTGGCGGAGAAAGTGTTGGTCTCGGCGATGTCCGCCCCCGCCTCGAAATAGGCGCGGTGGATCGCCTCGGGCACCTCCGGCTTGGTCAGCGCCAGGATGTCGTTATTGCCCTTCTGGTCATGGGTCAGGCCCAGCGTGCCCGCATAGGCCGCCTCGTCGAGCTTCCAGTTCTGGATCTCGGTACCGAACGCGCCGTCGGTGATCAGGATGCGCTTGGCGGCTTCGGCCAGGAAGGTGTCGCGGGTCGTCATCGTCTTGCTCCTGCTCTGGCGAGCGGTTGTTCCGTTGGGGGCGAGGAACCTCAGACGATTTGCCTGCGGCCCTGCCCTCCCCCATCCCCTCCCGCCTGCGGGAGGGGCGTGCTTGGATCGTCGGTCGTGTGCTATCGCCGACCCCGTTCCTCAGTTTCGTCACTCCCCTCCCGCAAGCGGGAGGGGCCGGGGGAGGGAAAGCCACAAGCGACACAGCCTGCCGTATCGCCTCCGCCCTACCCCCGAAGCATTAACATCACGCCGCCGCGACCGCCTCGGCCCTCTTCCCCCGCACGCCCAGCAAATGGCTGATCGCATAGGCCAGCTCGGCGCGGTTCAAGGTGTAGAAGTGGAAACCCTTCACCCCGCCCGCATAAAGCCGACGGCACATCTCGGCCGAGATGGTCGCGGCGACCAGCTGGCGCGCGGCGGGATGGTCGTCCAGCCCTTCGAACAACCGGTCCATCCAGTCGGGAATGCACGCCCCGCACATCGCCGCGAACTTGCGGGTCTGCGCCACGTTCGACACCGGCAGGATACCCGGCACGATCTCGGCGGTGATCCCCGCCGCCGCCGCCGCATCGCGGAAACGGAAATAGGCTTCGGGCGAGAAGAAGAATTGCGTGATCGCGCGGGTCGCGCCCGCATCGATCTTGCGCTTCAGATTGTCGATATCGGCCTGCTTGTCCACCGAGTCCGGATGGCATTCGGGATAGGCCGCGACCGAAATCTCGAACGGGTGCAGCTTCTTGAGGCCCGCGACCAGATCCGCCGCATTCTCATACCCGCCCGGATGGCTGACGAAACGCGCCCCCTCGGCGGGCGGATCGCCGCGCAGCGCCACGATATGCCGCACGCCCGCCGCCCAATATGCCTGCGCGACCTGATCGATCTCCTCGCGGGTCGCCTCGACACAGGTAAGGTGCGCGGCGGCGTCCATCGTCGTCTCGCGTTGGATGCGCGCGACGGTCGCATGGGTCCGCTCGCGGGTCGAGCCGCCCGCACCATAGGTCACCGAGACGAAGCGCGGGTCGAGCGGCTCCAGCGTGCGGATCGCATCCCAGAGCTGCGCGTCCATCTTCTCCGTCTTGGGCGGGAAGAACTCAAAGCTGACCGCGATATCGCCGCCGACATCGGCGAAGAGCGGTTCGTCATGCGCCAGCGCGGCCTCGGCCTGCGTCAGGATCGTGTTCGTCATGCCGCCTTCACCCTATTCGTCTCGACGGGCCGAAGCCCCTTCTTCACACCCAGCCAGAGTTTGACGGTCAGTTCGCCACCCTCCAGCGTCCTGGTTTCAGCCAGCGTCAGCCCGGCGGGGCCGAACCAGCTGGTCATCTGCTCATCGGCAAAGCCCAGACGGCTATGCGCCGCCTTTTGCCGCAATTCCTCGCGATCATGCGGCGCGAAGTCCGCGATCAGCAACCGTCCGCCCGGCCCCAGCACCCGCGCCGCCTCGGCAATCGCCGCCCCCGGCTGCTGCGCGAAGTGCAGGACATGGTGCAGGATGGCAATGTCCGCCGCGCCGTCGCCCATGGGAAGCGCATAGAGGTCCGCCTGTCGCAATTCGGTATTGGCGCGGCCATGCAGCTTGGCGCGGGCCAGCCGCAGCATCTCCGACGAGCGGTCGATGCCCAACGCCGAATCCGCCCGGTCGCCGAACAGCTCCAGCATCCGCCCGGTGCCGGTGCCGATATCGATCAGCGCGCCCAGATCGCCCGCGCCGATCAGGCCCGCCATCGCCTCTTCGATCTCGCTGTCGGCGACATGGAGCGAACGGATCGCGTCCCACTCGCCGGCATGATCCTCGAACCAGGCGGCCGCGCTCGCCGCCCGGTCGGCGCGCACCGCCGCCAGCCGTGCCACGTCCGCCACCACCCAGGGGTCGGGCGTCTCCGCCGTCCAGCGATCGAGCGCCGCCGTCATCGGCTCCACCGCCTCGCGGTCGCCCAGCGCCACGAAGACCCAGCTGCCTTCCTTGCGCCGCTCGGCCAGTTCGGCATCGACCAGAATCTTCACATGGCGGCTGACGCGCGGCTGGCTCTGGCCCAGAACCTGCGCCAGTTCGCCCACCGACAGCTCCATCGAGCGGAGGAGCGCCAGGATGCGCAGCCGCGTTGGATCGCTGAGGGCGCGAAAGATTTCGAGCGCGTTGGCCATGGATCACGATATAAAGATATCTTTATATGCGGTCAACGGAGGGAACAGATTTCAGCTGGCACGGACCCGAAACGGATAATCTGCGTTGGCACGCGGATCATATGTTTGAAACGGGAGTGAATGCCATGAAGAAGGCCCTGATCCTCGCCCTGACCGGTGCCGCCGCGATGTCGCTGGCCGCATGCAGCCAGAACAGCCGCGAACAGACCCAGCAGGCGGCCGACGCAATCGGCTCGGACGTGAAGGCGACGACGCAGAACGCCTCGGACGATGTCGAAGCCGCGACCGCCAAGGCGCTGAACTCGGCCGAGAACGCGATGGACAAGGCGGGCGACAAGCTGGACCGCGCCGGCGACCGCGCCGCCGCCCAGGCGGATCGTGCCGGCGACAATATCGACCGTGGCTTGGACCGCGCGGGCGACAAGATCGAGAACGGCACGGCCAAGGCGCGCGAAGCGACCGGCAACGCGCTGGTCCGCGCGGGCGAGGACGTTCGCCGCTAAGGGTACGAATCCCGAGGGATTTCAAAAAGCGGGTCGGCGAGGCTTCGTCGGCCCGTTTTTCGTTCCTCGCGTGACAAGCGGCGAATGATGACGTCGCCCGCTTCCCCCTCCCCCATTCTGCCGATAGGGAACGGCCATGGTAAAGCAGGCTTCCTCCTCCCGTGTCTTCCGCTCCGCCCTCGCCGCACTGGCGATCGCGCTGACCCCCGCCGCCGCCTTCGCCGATGCGCTGGTCGACAATGTGACGGGGCTGACGCTGGACAAGGATGGCAAGGTCGTCCGCTTCACCGGTCTGTTGCTGACCCCGGACGGCAAGGTCGTGCGCCTGCTGGGCACCAAGGACAAGCGGCCCGAAAAGCTCGACTGGCGCGCGGACATGAAGGGGCGGGTCATGCTGCCCGGCTTCGTCGATTCGCACGGGCATGTGATGGCCCTAGGGTTCCGTCAGATCGAGCTGGACCTGGCGACCACCAAGTCGCTGGACGAAGCGCGCAGCCGGATCGCGGCCTATGTCGCGGCCAATCCGGAGCGGAAATGGATATTGGGCGGCGGCTGGAATCAGGAAAGCTGGGCGCTGGGCCGCTTCCCGACCGCTGCCGACATGGACGCCGCCGTCTCCGACCGCCCGGTCGTGATGGAGCGCGCCGATGGCCATGCGCTCTGGGCGAACAGCGCCGCGATGAAGGCGGCCGGGATCAGCGCCAAGACCGTCTCCCCCGCCGGTGGCCGGATCGAGAAGGTTGGCGGCCAGCCCTCGGGCGTGTTCGTCGATGCGGCGATGCAGCTGATCCAGAAGGCGATCCCGCAACCGCTGGCCAAGGATCGCAACGCCGCGTTCCTCAAGGCACAGAACGAATTGCTGAGCCACGGCATCACCGCGACCGCCGATATGGGCACGACGCTGGACGAGTGGATGACCTATCGTCGGATGGGCGACGCCGGAAATCTGCGCGTGCGGATCATGAGCTATGGCGGTGGCGTCGACGACACCGTGCGCATCGGCGGCACCGGACCGACGCCGTGGCTGTATAACAACAAGCTGCGGCTGGTCGGGGTGAAGCTGTACGGCGACGGCGCGCTCGGATCGCGCGGCGCCTGGCTGAAGCAGCCTTATGCCGATGCCCCCGGCCAGACCGGCCTGGGCTTCATGTCGGACGACGTGATCCGCAACCTGATGAGCCGCGCGGCGATGGACAAGTACCAGATCGCCGTCCACGCGATCGGCGACAAGGCCAATGCGCAGGTGCTCGACGCGATCGACGAGCTGGCCGAGACCTATAAGGGCGACCGGCGCTGGCGGATCGAACATGCGCAGATCGTCGATCCCGCCGACCTGCGGCGCTTCGGCAAGCATGGCATCATCGCCTCGATGCAGCCGGTGCATGAAACCAGCGACCGCCAGATGGCCGAGGCGCGGCTGGGCCCGGCGCGGCTGGCGGGCGCCTATGCCTGGAACTCGATGCTGAAGAACGGCGCGAAGCTGGTGTTCGGATCGGACTATCCGGTCGAAAGCCCCGATCCCTTTGCGGGCTGGGCGGCGGCGATCACCCGGCAAGGCCCGGACGGCCAGCCCTATGGCGGATGGCAGCCGCAGGAGATTATCGGGCGCGAGGCGGCGTGGCGCGCCTTCACCATGGACGGCGCCTATGCCGGGTTCGCGGAGGATCTGTTCGGACGACTGGGCCAGGGCCAGCAAGCGGACTTCATCATCGTCGACCGCAATCCCCTCGACATCAACCCCAGCGAGCTGCGCGCCACCCAGGTCGAGGAAACCTGGATCGGTGGGCAGAAGGTGTGGGAGCGCCGCTGACCGGAGCGATCGGGTCGCCCGGATCGTCACGGTTCGGGACAGTGGGCGACGGACAGGCTAATGATTTGGCAGCTTTCTCTGCCTATCGTTGCGGTCATGAAACGCCATCTCCTCACGCTCGGCCTGATCGCGGCCGCCATCCCTTCGCTGGCCATTGCCTCCCCCGTGGTGGTGGGGATCGATGCGCTGAAGGAATGGAACCTCATCGTGCTGGGCAATCTCGACTCCAGTTCGGAGGTGGAGGGGCGGACCTTTGTCGGCGGCAACCTGACCGGTAATTCCTCCAACTATCAAATCCGCTCCGTGCCGAGTTCGACCTATTCGGTACCCGGCCTGACGGTGGTCGGAGATGTGCTGGGCGGTACGAAGAACCTCAACAATGGTTCTGGTGCGCTGGTCGGCGGCAATGTCGCCAGCGGCTTCAACCTGAACGGATTGCAGACGGTGAAGGTCGGCGGGCTGCTGTCCAACACCAACATCAATCAGAATGTCGTGCAGTCGGGTCTGGGGCTGACCGATCCGGGCTTCGTCACCGGGCTGAACCAGCAAAAGGCGATGCTGGTGAGCAGCATGACCGACCTGTCGAACAGCTATGCCGCGCTGTCGGCCACGTCACAGGTTTCGATCAGCGGCAATCGCGCGACGTTCAACGCGGTCGCGGGGGCCAACGGCGTCGGGGTGTTCAACCTGACCGCCGCCGACCTGTCGCGGTTCGGCGAGATCGCCTTCAACGCCAATGGCGCGGACACGGTGATCGTGAACGTCAGCGGCACCAATATCCGGCTGGACGACAATTTCCTCGGCGATGCGACGGGGCTGGGCCAGCATGTCATCTGGAATTTCCCCGACGCGACCAATCTGGAACTGACCACCGCCTGGAAGGGATCGGTCCTGGCGCCGAAGGCATCGGCGACGACGGGCAATTATATCGAGGGCTCGGCCGTGTTTGGCAGCTTGAAGCAGAATGGAGAGTTCCACCTGGGGACCTATATCGGCACCTACACGCCGGGCACCTCCACGCCGCCGACCAGCTCGGGCGGGTCGTCGGGCGGGACGGGGAGCAGCGGGGGGACCCCCAAGCCGGTGCCGGAGCCTGCCAGCATGGCGCTGATGGCGGGGGGCTTGGCGCTTTTGGTCCTGGCGTTGCGGCGGCGGCGGGTGGTGGCCTGAGTTGGTTTGGCCGGGGCGGGTTTGGGGCTTGGCCTTCGACTTCGCTCAGGCTGAACGGATGTTGTGTTCTGGTTCTTGTCCCTCGCTCCGTTCAGCCTGAGCGACGTCGAAGGCCAAGGGAATCGCCCAAGAAAAAAGGCCGATCCGCGCCCCCGCGAACCGGCCTATTCCCTGACGATCGACGACAGATCAGGCGACTTCGGCCTGCTCCACCTCGTCGGGCTCGCGCAGCACATAACCGCGGCCCCAGACCGTCTCGATATAATTCTCGCCGTCACAGGCTAGGCTGAGCTTCTTGCGCAGCTTGCAGATGAAGACGTCGATGATCTTCAATTCCGGCTCGTCCATCCCGCCATAGAGATGGTTCAGGAACATTTCCTTGGTCAGCGTCGTGCCCTTGCGGAGCGAGAGCAGCTCCAGCATGGCATATTCCTTGCCGGTCAGGTGGACGCGAGCATTGTCGACCTCGACCGTCTTGGCGTCCAAGTTGACCGCCAGCTTGCCGGTGCGGATGATCGACTGCGAATGGCCCTTGGACCGGCGGACGACGGCGTGGATGCGCGCGATCAGTTCCTCGCGGTGGAAGGGCTTGGTGACGTAATCGTCGGCGCCGAAGCCGAAGCTGCGCACCTTGGAATCCATCTCGTTGATCCCTGACAGGATCAGCACCGGGGTCGAGACGCGCGCGACGCGCAGGCGCTTGAGCACGTCGTAACCGTGCATGTCGGGCAGGTTCAGGTCGAGCAGGATGATATCGTAATCATACAGCTTGCCCAGATCGAGACCTTCTTCACCCAGGTCGGTCGTGTAGACGTTGAAACCTTCGCTGCCGAGCATCAGCTCGATCGCCTTGGCCGTCGTCGGTTCATCCTCGATCAGCAATACGCGCATCGACAGTCCCCATTTGCGAGTGATCGCCCCCCTTGCCCCGGCGACCTGACACTCCAATCATTAACCAATGTGGATGTGAACGTAAAAGGTTAATTCGTCCCTAACCCGGATCATGATTCTCTTGTTTCATGCGGGCGCCGGGACCGAGCAGACTTTGATGTTCCACGGCCGGAATATTTTCGCCCAGAACTTCGCGCAGATACAGGCTGCGGATCAGCGTAAACATGACGATCAACAACGCGGCTGAGAAGAATAGTCCGAACAGACCGAAGATCGTGCCGATGCCGATAATGGCGAACAGGGTGACGGCGGGCGGGATCGCGACGACTCGGCTGGTGACGAAGGGGGTGATCGCATTGGTCTGGACCAGACGGACGACCGCGAAGGTGATGAGCGTGCCGATGATCGCACCGTTCCCACCCTGCGCCGCCAGACCGAGCGCGGGCAGCATCGCGGCGATCGGCCCGACATAGGGCACGAACTCACTCAACCCCGTCAGCAGCCCCAGCGCGGCGGCCGATGGAACGCCCGCGATCGCCAGCCCGACCCCGACCAGCACGCCCATCGTCGTCATCTGGATCAGCTGCGCCCGCAGCCACAGCCGTAGCGTCGATCCGGTATCGAACAGCGCATCCTCCATGGCGGGGCGCATCGACCGGGGGATCAACAGCAGGAAACCGCGCTCATAGATTTTCGGATCGGCAGCGAAGAACAGCGCACCGACCAGCAGCAACAGGCAGTTGAGCACGAACTCGCCCGCCCCGGAAACGAGACCGCCGATGTCGCGCGCCACGCGGCTGCCCGCAAAGGCGGCACGCACCGCGTCAACCACCTTGGCACCGACCGGCGATTGCGACGCCCAGGCGGCCAGTTGGTCGATCAGCAGCGGCAATTGCGTGACCAGCGTGTTCAATTGCTGGCGAAAGGCGACGCCGAACAGCCAGGCGAGGAAGCCCAGCACCGCCAGCACGGTCGCGATCGACAGGGTCAGCGAACGCTTCGGCCCGATCGGCAGGTGATCGGCATAGAGGTCGGCAATGGCATGGATGACGATCGCGCCCAGGATCGACCCGAAGGCCAGGATCAACAGGTCGCCCGCGCGGAACAGCGCGGCGGTGACGGCCAGGATCAGCAGGGTCAGGATGATGCGGCGGATGAAACGCGCATCGCTTTCGTCGGGACGCAGCCGGTTCATCGCGCACCCTCCCCTGCCCGCGCCGCCATGCAAGGATCGCGCACCCGATCAGCCAGCCAGGCGATCAGCGCCTCGACACGGGCGGGGCGCAACGGGCTTGGCGGGGTCAGCAGGTGCAGCCCGACCGGTGGCGGCGTCCAGTCCTCCAGGATCGCGACCGCGCGGCCCGAGGCGAGATGAGGCCCGATGATGAAGCCCGGCAGCCGCGCGATGCCCAGCCCCGCGACCACGGCGGGGACCAGCGCGTCGCCGCTATTCGCGGTCAGCGGCCCCTGTGGCCGGACGGAGACTTCCGCGCCGCCGGGGTGGCGGAAGCGCCAGGGGCCGGTGATGTTGGAATAGCCCAGCAGCCGGTGCTCGCCCAGTTCGTTGGGATGGGTCGGCGTGCCATGCTCGGCCAGATAGGCGGGTGAGGCGATGATATGCGTCGAAATGCCGCACAGCCGCCGCGCGCGCAGCGAGCTGTCGGGCAGATCGGCGATGCGCAGCGCGATGTCATAGCCTTCCGCGACGATATCGACGCGTGCGTCGGACAGGCTCAGCTCGATCTCGATCCCCGGATGCGCGGCCAGGAAGTCGGCGATGACCGGCGCGATATTGGCGACCCCGAACGACATGGGCGCGGCCAGCCGGATGCGACCCGCAGGCGCACTGGCGGCGTCGCGCGCGGCTTCCTCGGCGGCGCGGGCTTCGGCCAGGATGCGTGCGGCATGCTCGGCGAGCGGCTTGCCCGCCTCGGTCAGCGCCAGACGGCGCGAGGTGCGGTGGAACAGCGACTGGTTGAGCTGCGCCTCCAGCCGGGTGATCGCCTTGGAGACGGTGGCCTTGGACAGACCGATCGCATCGGCGGCGGCGCTGAACGATCGATGCTCGACCACGGCGGCGAAAATCGCCCAGGCTTCCAGATCCGGCAGACGCATCGACACCCCTCATGCCACTCGCGCGACCCGGAAGCGGTTCGGCTTCGCGCTACAATGAACGTGGAAACGATCGGTTTCCAGCGTTTCCGTTTACGTGCTCCCGATCGGCCCTATCTTGTGGGCAACCAAGGGAGAAATTCCATGACTGCCACTACTATTGAGAAGGGCATCGACCGCCGCAGCTTCGAAAGCCTGGGTCACGCCAATCATGGCTGGCTGGACGCGCGGCACCATTTCTCGTTCGCCAATTATTACGATCCGGCCCGAATGGGCTGGGGCGCGATCCGGGTGTGGAATGACGACGTCATCGCCCCGAACGCAGGTTTTCCGCCCCACCCCCATGCCGACATGGAGATCATCACCTATGTCCGCACCGGCGCGATCACCCATCAGGACTCGATGGGCAATGTCGGCCGCACCGCGGCGGGCGACGTGCAGGTGATGAGCGCTGGCTCGGGCGTGCGCCACGCCGAATATAATCTCGAGTCCGAGCCGACGACGTTGTTCCAGATTTGGATCGAGCCGCGCAGCCGGGGCGGCCAGCCGAGCTGGGGCGCCAAGCCTTTCCCCAAGGGCGAACGCTCGGGCAAGTTCGTGACGCTGGCGAGCGGCTTCGACGAGGATGGCGATACGCTCCGCATCCGTGCCGATGCGCGGGTGCTGGGCGCGACGCTGCGTGCCGGGGAAAGCCTGGAGCACACAGTCGGCGAGGGTCGTCACGCCTATCTCGTCCCCGCCACCGGGCGGATCGAAATCGACGGTGTGCCGTTCGCGGCTCGGGACGGTGCGGCGCTGTCTGGTGGTCGGACCGTGACGATCACGGCGATCGAGGATGCCGAGATCGTTCTGGTCGATTCCGAATAAGTTCGTTTTTCTCGAAGGGAGTAACTGACATGGCCAAGGTTCTGGTCCTTTATTATTCGTCCTACGGCCATATCGAGCAGATGGCCGACGCCATCGCCGAGGGCGCGCGTGCCGGTGGCGCCGAGGTGGACATCCGTCGCGTCGCCGAAACCGCCCCGCCCGAGGTGGTCGCCGCCGCGCACTTCAAGACCGACACCGCGCACCCCGAGATCGAGGGTCCCGACGCGCTGACCAACTATGACGCGATCATCGTCGGCACGCCGACCCGCTATGGCCGGATGGCCAGCCAGATGGCGGCCTTCTGGGACACCACCGGCGGCGTCTGGATGCGCGGGGGTCTGGTCGGCAAGGTCGGCGGCGCCTTCACCTCGACCGCCAGCCAGCATGGCGGGCAGGAAACGACCCTGTTCTCGGTGCTGACCAACCTGATCCACCATGGCATGACCATCGTCGGGCTGGATTACGGCTTTCAGGGCCAGATGGGCGTCAAGGAAGTCCATGGCGGCACGCCCTATGGCGCGTCGACGCTGGCGGACGGCGACGGCAGCCGCCAGCCGAGCCAGGTCGATCTGGACGGTGCCCGCTATCAGGGCAAGCGCATCGCCGAGACGGCCGCCAAGCTGTTCGGGTGATCGGAGGACGGGGGCGCCGATGGGTGCCCCCGTTTTTCGCGGGCGCTGGGCGTGGCCTTCGACTTCGCTCAGGCTGAACGGAGGTTAGGGATTAGGGTACCTCCCAACAGCCGTTCAGCCTGAGCGAAGTCGAAGGCCAAGGAAATCCCTATCGCCGCCGCCCCTTCTTCTTCACCGGCGCAGGCGGAGCCGCCACCGGAACCACCGGCAAAGGCGGCTGGCTCGTCACCACGACCTTCAACGGATCGCGTATCCCCGGCTCGGCCGGAAACTGCGCGCGCGCCTTGGCGAAGATCGCCCGCGCCTGCATCGCGCCCGGCTCGGCAAGGCTAGTCCCGACCCAACGCCAGTGCCACGGCTCCCACTTCACCCGCTGCTTGTTACCCGCCGGAAAACTCATCTCGAAGCCGAAGCGCCGCGCATTGGCGATCAGCCAGCGCGCCGCCGGAGAGGCCGCCATGCACGCCTCGGCATCCGGGCAGCTATGCGCGGGGCGCACCGCGAAGTCGATCGCATAGCCGGTCGCGTGCTCGCTATGCCCCGCAGGCGCCACCGATATGGCGCGCTCGGCGGCGGAGACACCACGATCACGGCAGAAGATGTTGCGCTGGCGGGCGACCTCGCGGTGGCAGGATAGCCCGCGTGGCTCGCCGCCGACCGAGGGATCGGCCCTCGCCGCATCAAGCAGGCGTTGCAGATCCCCCAGCATCGCCCGGTGAACCCGGCAATAGGGCTTGAGCCCGAACCCGGCGGGCGCGGGCACGATGTCCTGGGGCGAGGCGTCGCCATAGGGGAAATGGCCCGCCACGCGGCCATCGGGGCCGGGCGGCGGCAGCGCGCCGTCGCAGGACTGCGCCTGGACCGCCACCGGCAGCACGGCGAACATCAGCAGCGCCAGAAAGCGCAGGAAAGCGGCAGGAGCGGTCGACATGACGCGCGCGGCTCTGGCATGTCGGCGCGCGCGGTGGCAAGGGAGCGTGATGCACGGAGATCGCGTTCTATTCATCGACGGCGAAGCGCTGGTAATCGACAAACCGGCGGGCTTGCCCGTGGATCGGCCCCGCAACGGGTCGATCAGCCTCGAAAACCATCTGGAATCGCTGAAGTTCGGCTTCAAACGCTGGCCCCATGCGGTCCATCGGCTCGACCGGGACACCAGCGGCTGCCTGCTCCTGTCGCGCAATCCCAAGGCCCATGCCCGTTTTCAGCAGGCGTTCGAGGCCGGGCTGGTCGAGAAGCGATACCTCGCGGTGCTGAACGGTCTGGTCGAGGGAGAGGGCATGATCGACCTGCCCCTCGCCAAGGTCTCGACGATCGAGGAAGGCTGGCGGATGGTCGCCGATCCGGCGGGCAAGTCCGCGCGGACCGGCTGGCGTGCGCTGCGCCGTGAGGATGGGCGCACGCTGGTCGAATTCCGCCCCGAAACCGGGCGCACGCACCAGATTCGCGTCCACGCCGCCACGGGTCTTGAGGCGCCGGTCATCGGCGATCCGGTTTACGGCGCAGGCGAGCCGGGGGGCATGTTGCTCCACGCCGCCAGCCTGACCGTACCGCGCGGCGAGAAAGACCCGATCACCGCCGAGGCGCCGATCCCCGAACGCTTCGGCATCTTCCAGAACTAGGCGGACGTGCGATGGCGCTGATCCCCGTCACCCGCGCCATCGCCATCGACGAGCGCGAGATCGCCGAGAGCTTCACCCGTGCCTCCGGGCCGGGCGGGCAGCATGTCAACACGACCGACAGCGCGGTGCTGCTGCGCTTCGACGTGGGCGGCTCGCCGAGTTTGCCCGAGGCGGTGAAGATGCGCCTGGCGGTGCTGGCCGGGCAGCGGTTGAGCAAGGACGGCGTCCTGACCCTGCGCGCCGACGCCAGCCGGTCACAGGAGATGAACCGGCGCGAGGTGCGCGAGCGGCTGATCGACCTGATCCGCGAGGCGACGATCGTGCCGAAGAAGCGGCGGCCGACCAAGCCGACCCGCGCGTCGCAGACCCGGCGGGTGGATGCCAAGAAGGGGCGCGCCCAGGTCAAGGCCGGACGGGGGAAGGTTCGGTTCGACTGAAGCGTCGGAGCGTGGCCTTCGACTTCGCTCAGGCCGAACGGAGCGCGGGGCTTGTCCCCTGATTCCACACCCCGTTCAGCCTGAGCGAAGTCGAAGGCCACGCCCCTGCCCCCCGCTTTCAAGACCGCCGCACTACCTCGCGAATTACGAAATGCGACGCCAGCCGCGTCACCCCCGGCAGCCGCGCCAGCGTCTCGCGGTGGATGCGCTCGTAACTGTCGTCGCGGCGCACCTCGACCTGAATCATGTAATCCGCCTCGCCGCTCATCAGGAAGCATTCGACGATCTCGGGACAGCGCAGGATTTCGCGCTCGAACGCCGCCATCGTGTCCTGCCGCTGGTCCTTCAACGTGACGTTGACCATCACCGTCGAGGGCCGTCCCCGCGCCTCGTGGCTCAGGATCGCGCGATAGCCGGTGATGACCCCACTCTCGCGCAACTGTGCCACGCGGCGATGCGCGGCGCTGGCGGACAGGCCGACCTTCTCACCCAGCGCGGCGCTGGTCAGGTCGGAATCGCGGGCCAGCTGGGCCAGGATGCGGCGGTCGATCGCGTCGGACATTCCTGTCCCGATACACCGAGCAAAGGCGCAAGAATATCCCGAATTATACGATGCGGTGGGACCGCTTTGCACACCTCTCCCACCCCATCGGCGCTATTATCGGGGCAACGCTTTTCAGGAGAGTTCATCATGCGCGTCGGTGTTCCCAAGGAAATCAAGAACCACGAATATCGCGTCGGCCTGACCCCGCCGTCGGTCGCCGAGTTGGTTGCCGCAGGCCATGAGGTCATCGTCGAGACCAAGGCCGGCAGCGGCATCGATTTCGAGGATCAGGACTATGTCGACGCGGGCGCGCGCATCGTCGCCACCGCCGCCGAGGTCTTCGACCAGGCCGAGATGATCGTGAAGGTCAAGGAGCCGCAGGCGGTCGAGGTCGCGATGCTGCGCCCGCACCACGTCCTGTTCACCTATCTCCACCTTGCCGCCGACAAGCCGCAGGCCGAGGGCCTGATGAAGTCGGGTGCGACCTGCATCGCTTATGAGACCGTCACCAGCCCCCGTGGCGGCGTGCCGCTGCTCAAGCCGATGTCGGAAGTCGCTGGCCGCATGGCGGTACAGGTCGGCGCGCACTATCTCGAAAAGCAGCAGGGCGGCCGTGGCATCCTGCTCGGCGGCGTGCCCGGCGTGGCGCCTGCCAAGGTCGCGATCCTGGGCGGCGGCGTCTCGGGCGTGAACGCGGCGCAGATGGCGGTCGGCCTGCGCGCCGACGTCACCATCTATGACATCAACAACGACCGTCTGGCCGAGCTGGACATGTTCTTCTCCAGCCAGATCAAGACCGCCTATGCGTCGAAGGCGGCGATCGCGGCGGCGGTGAAGAATGCGCACCTCGTCATCGGCGCAGTGCTGGTTCCCGGTGCGGCCGCGCCCAAGCTCGTCACCCGCGACATGCTGAAGACGATGAAGCGCGGCTCGGTGATGGTCGACATCGCGATCGACCAAGGCGGCTGCTTCGAGACCAGCCATGCCACCACCCACCAGGACCCGGTGTTCGAGGTCGACGGCGTGATCCATTACTGCGTCGCCAACATGCCCGGCGCGGTCGCCCGCACCTCGACCTTCGCGCTGAACAACGCGACGCTGCCCTTCGCGGTGAAGCTGGCCAACATGGGCGCCGAGGCCGCGATGAAGGCTGATGCGCATCTGGCGAACGGCCTGAACGTCTCGGGCGGCAAGATCCGCCACGCAGCGGTTGCCGAAGCGCTCGACCTGCCGTTCGAGGCCTGGGCGGGCTAAACCCTAGCTCCGTTCGCACTGGGCGAAGTCGAAGTGCATGTTCGGGCGTCAGGCCCGTGGCCTTCGACTTCGCTCAGGCTGAACGGCTTCCAAGATTTAATCCCCACCTCCGTTCACGCTGAGCGTCGTCGAAGCGCACGTTCCGCCCTCTAACACGAACGCCGAGACTATCCGGAACACAAACAGAACATCGCCGTTGATCCCCCGAAAGGATCACCGATGACCGACAATCCCAAGACCGAACCCTTCTCCAACGCCGAGAAGGACCCCGATGACTGGACCACCGGCGACGAGAAGATGACCGGTGCGCAGGCCAGCTATCTGAAGACGCTGTCCGAAGAAGCGGGCGAGCCATTCGACGACACGTTGACCAAGGCCGATGCCTCCAAGCGGATCGACGCGCTTCAGGCCAAGACCGGCCGGGGCCAGTAAGCCCCTATTCCCCCATCATCCGAATGGCCTGATCGAGCAGCATCACCCGCTGCTCGATTGCCGGGCGATAGGCGGCATTGGCGGGCGACAACTGCAATGCCCGGCTCCAGAAAGTCCGTGCCTTGCGGAAATCGCCCGCCCGCATCCAGGCCAGCCCCTCGAAGAAGAAGGGCGCGGGGTCCCTCGGCCCCAGCGTGCGGGCGCGGCGAAAGGCGAATTGGGCGGCGGGCGACATCTGATAGCCGTCATGCGCGAACAGGACATTGCCCAGCTCGGTCCAATAGGGAACGCTGCCGCGATTGCCGCCGACCGCGCCCAGCATGATCTGCACCGCCGTCCGCTTGTTGCCCGAACGCGACAGCGCATCGGCGGCGGTGAACATCGCCGCTTCGCCGCCATAACGCCCGATCAATTGCCCGCGCAGCTCGGAAATGGCGTCATTGTCGAGCAGCGCATCGGGACGCGGCGCAGGCGCGCTCGCCGCCAAAGTCGGCCGCCCCTGCCACGCATAACCGACCCCGCCCAGCGCCAGTGCGGCGCCCAGCATGGTCCAGAGCGGTCGCGGAAAACGCAGCCACAGCGCCCCGCCCATCGCTCCGGCCGCGATCAGCAACAGGATCAGCCAGCCCATCAGCGCCGCTTCCGAAAGCTGAACCGCGCGATCCACGCGCCCAGCGCCAGCAGCAGGACCGGCGTCGCCCAGAGCAAGGCGGTCGCGCCCGACAGCGGCGGGTCATAGCTGACATAATCGCCGTAACGCTCGATCAGCCAGTGGCGGATCGCCTCGGGCCGCTCGCCGCGCGCGATACGCTGGCGGACCAGCGCGCGCATGTCTGCGGCCATGTCGGCATCGCTGTCGGCGATCGACTGGCCCTGACACACCACGCAGCGCAGCTCGCCCATCAGGGCCCGCGCCTGCGCCTCGGCTCGGGGATCGGGCAATTGGGTATTGCCGTAATCGGGCGCGGACGTCCCGGCGGCCAGCAGCAGGGCGAGCGCCAAGCTCATCGGGCGGCGACCCAATCGCGCACGATCTGCTCGACTTGGTCGGCGCGGATGTCGCCGATATATTGCCGAACGATCCGGCCGCGTCCGTCGATCAGGAAGGTCTCGGGCACCCCCGACGAGCCGAGCGCCATCTGGACTTGGCTACGGCTATCGTCGCCGATCGCGGCATAGGGATCGCCATTGCGGCGAAGGAAGGCGGCGATGGCGGGGCCTTTGTCATGGATCGCGATGGCGTCGATCGGCAGGCCTCGCGCCTTCAACGCCATCAGCTGCGGCGCTTCGGCGATGCAGGGGATGCACCAGCTGGCAAAGACGTTGAGCAGCCGCGGGCGACCCGTTCCGAAGTCGCTGCTCGCCAGCCCCGGCTTGCCCGGCACCATCGGCTCCAGCTTGAATGTCGGCAACGGCTTGTCGACCAGGGTCGAATGAACCGCCGTGTCGGCAGGCCGCATCAACCCGGCCGCGACCACCACGAACAGCACCCCGAACAGGCCCAGCGGCAACCAGATCAGCGAACGCTTCATCCCCACAGAGCCTCCCGCCGTCGTTGCTGCCACGCCTTGAACCACCGCCCGACCAGCGCCAGCACGCCGCCCAGCGCAACCAGCGCGCCGCCGAGCCAGATCAGCGTCACAAACGGCTTCCACCACAGCCGTAGCTGCCAGCGGCCGGTCGCTGCATCCTGTTGCCCCAGGACCGTATAGAGCTGCCCGTCCCAGCGGGTGGCGATCGCGCTCTCGCTGGTCGTGGTCGGCGGATCGGTGAAGAATCGCTGTTGCGGGCGCAAGGTAGCGCCGTCGCCGTCCCGCGTCGCTGTCAGCCGCGCCTCCAGCGCCGACCAGTTCGCACCGACATTGGGATAGATGCGGTCCAGCTTCACCCGCCACGGCCCGACGATGGTCGCCTGCCCCGGATAGAGCGCGACCAGCCGCTCGGCGGTGAAGGCACTGTCGCATGCCATACCGATCATGCTGACGCCTAAGCCGACATGTGCGACGACCATGCCCCAGATCGGCAAGGGCGTGCGCCGCCAATTGCGCCGGGTGATCGGCAGGACGCTGGCGACGATCAGCCCCACGCCGAAGGACAGGCCGAGCAGCGACAACACGCCCATGCCCCCGGTCAGGGTCAGCATCAGTGCAAAGGTCCCCGCCGCCGCGACCATCGGCCAAAGCATCCGGATCAGCACCGCCTCCGCGTCATCGCTGCGCCAGCGCAAGGCTGGCCCGACCGCCATCACCGCGACCAGCGCCAGCGCAATCGGTCCGGCGGCAGCATGGAAGAAAGGGGGCCCGACCGACAGCCGCACGCCGAACCCGGCGGCGACCAGTGGATAGAGCGTGCCGATCAGCACGATGCCCAGGATCACCGACAGCAGCAGGTTGTTGACGACCAGCCCGCCCTCGCGGCTGACGAACGCGAAGCTGCGCCCCGCCCGCACCTGCCCGATCCGCGCGCCGAACAGCGCCAGCGCACCACCGATATAGATGCCCAGCAGCGCCAGGATGAACGCCCCGCGCCGGGGATCGACGGCAAAGGCATGGACGCTGGTCAAAATGCCCGACCGCACCAGGAAGGTGCCGATCATCGACATGGAGAAAGCGACCACCGCCAGCATGACGGTCCACGCCCGCAAGCCGTCCCGCGCCGCCAGCACGTTGACCGAATGGAGCAACGCCGTCGCCGCCAGCCACGGCATCAACGAGGCATTCTCGACCGGGTCCCAGAACCACCAGCCGCCCCAGCCCAGTTCATAATAGGCCCAATAGGAGCCCGCCGTGATGCCGATGGTCAGCAGCACCCAGGCGCCCAGAACCCAGAGCCGCATCGCGCGGGCAAAGGCCGGACCGACCTGCCCCGTCACCAGCGCGCCGACCGCGAAGGAAAAGGCGACCGACAGCCCGACATAGCCCGCGTAAAGCGTCGGCGGATGGAAGGCGAGGCCGGGGTCCTGCAACAGCGGATTCAGCCCCTGCCCCTCGATCGGCGCCGGATTGAGCCGCGCGAACGGGTTGGAGGCGAACAGCAGGAAGGCATAGAAACCGAGCGCGATCGCCCCCTGCGCGGCCAGCGTCGCGACATGGGTCGCCCGGTCGAGCGTCCGCTCCTTCCACGCGACCAGCGCGCCGCCCGCGCCCAGGATCGTGACCCAGAGCAGCATCGACCCTTCGTGATTGCCCCAGGCTCCGGCGAATTTGTAGATCCAAGGCTTGGCCGAATGGCTGTTCTCGGCGACCAGCTTGACCGACAGATCGGTATTCAGGAACACCGCGATCAGTGCCGCCATGGCGATGGCGACCAGCGCGCCCTGCACGATCGCGACCGGACCGATCGCCGCCATCGCCTGCTCGCCCGCCACATCCTTGCGGCGCAAGGCGAGCACGCCGAGCAGCAGCTGCAACCCCGCCAGCATCGCGGCGAACCACAGAGCGGCCAAGCCCGCTTCGGCGATCACGGCTCCAGGCTCCGGCTCTCGTGCATATTACCCGCCATTTCGGGGGGCATGTATTTCTCGTCATGCTTGGCGAGCAGGTTGGTCGCGACAAAGCGGCCATCGGGCTGGAACTGCCCCTCGGCCACCACGCCCGATTTCTCGCGGAACAGGTCGGGGGTGATCCCGGCAAAGGTGACGGGCGTCGTCGCCTTGCCGTCAGTGACGACGAAGCGCACCGTCACCCCGTCGGGCGCGCGGTGGACCGATCCAGCCTCGACCATTCCGCCCAGCCGCACCGCGCGGCCCAGCGGCAGGCCCTGTGCTTTCGCGTCGGACGGCGTGTAGAAGAACGCCGCCTGGTCCTTCATCGCCGACATGGCAAGCAGCACCGCCGCGACGATCGCGGCCAGCGCCAGCAGCGCCAGCGTCAGACGTTGGGATTTGGGCGTCATTTCTCGGCGCGCTTCATCGCCAGATAGCTGATGAGCGTCAGCACGCCCGCGCCCCCCAGCATGACCGCATAGGCCGCCGCCACGAAACTCATCTGGTTCATGCGCGCGCCATCCGCCGCATCCGCGCCTCGGCCTTGGCCTGCGCCAACAGGGTGCGCATCCGCATCAGCACGATGGCCGCGAACAGAAAGGTGAAGCCGCCCAGCGCGATGGGCAACGGCCAGAGCAGGGATTTGTCGATGCTGGAGCCGGTCAGTCCGATCGACTGGCCCTGGTGCAGCGTATTCCACCAGACGACCGAGTAACGGATCACCGGCAGCAATGCCGTCCCCGCCAGCCCGTAGAGCGCCGGAATTCGCCCATCCCCGCCGCGATCAGCATCGGCGCGCGCAAGTGCGATATAGCCGAGATAGACGAAGAGCAGCAGCAGCATCGAGGTCAGCCGCCCATCCCACTGCCACCACGTCCCCCAAGTCGGCCGCCCCCAAATCGATCCGGTGGCAAGGCAGAGGGCCGTAAACACCGCCCCCGGCCACGCAATGGCGCGGCCCGCGACCTGTGCCAGCGGATGCCGCCACACGATCAGCGACAGGCTGGCGATGGCGATGCCGCTCCATCCCCCCATGCCCAGCCAGGCGGCGGGAACATGGATGTAGAGGATACGCACCGTCTCGCCCTGCAGATAATCGGGCGGCGTCACGACCAGCCCGGCCCAGACCGCGACCGCGATCAGGACGCCGCCCAACCCCAGGAAAATTCCGGTCAGCGGACGAGCGATCTTCAGGAAACGCGCAGGGTTCGCAAGGGTGTGCAGGGTGGCCACGATGACAGGACTGTAAGGGGCTTTTTCGGGCGCGTCATCCGTGTTTCCGGTCCGCACGCACCTCTTCTTAAGCCCCTCCCCTCATTCTTCTTTAAGCCCCTCCCGTAAACGGGAGGGGTTTGGGGAGGGCATGGTGTCTCACCGAGGCCATCGCTTGTGGCTTGCCCTCCCCCATCCCCTCCCCTTTACGGGAGGGGCGTGAGACTCACGGGCGATGGGACCTGTTTCTAACCTAATTCGTCTTCCATCATGACATCCCTGTCAGGGGAGCAAAGGGGACCATCTCATCACCATGTCCGCATTCCACCGCCTGCCGCTGCTCGTTCTCGCGCTCATCCCCACCACCCTCTCCGCCCAAACCAACGAACCCGACACCATCATCGTCACCGGCCGGGGCCTGACCGACCAGCCGGGAGACCGCGCGCTGGACGTGGTGACGATCGACCGCGACCGGATCACGCAGAACGCCTCGCAGCGGCCGGAAAGCGTCCTCGCCGATGTCGCAGGACTCCAGCAATTCCGCCGCTCGGACAGCCGTTCCGCCCATCCTACTTCACAGGGGATCACCCTGCGCGGGCTGGGCGGCAATGCATCGAGCCGCGCGCTGCTGGTGCTGGACGGTGTGCCGCAGGCCGATCCGTTCGGCGGCTGGGTGGTCTTCCCCGCTTATGCGACCGGGCGACTGGGACGCATCCGGGTGACGCGCGGGGGCGGCTCGGGCTTTTGGGGACCGGGCGCGCTGGCGGGCACGATCGAGATGGACAGCGCCACGCCCGACCAGCTTTCCCCGCTCGACCTCGCTTTGTCCTATGGCAGCCGCGATTCGGTCGATGCGCAAGGGTCGGCGTCGCTGGTCCGGGACGGCGGGTTCCTGACCGTGTCGGGCGCCTATGCGCGCGGCGACGGCTTCATCCCCATCGTCGCGGGCCAACGCGGCCCCGCCGACCGCCCCGCACCTTATGAGCAATATTCGGGCGCCGCGCGCGGGGTCGTCGGCATCGCCCCCGCCACCGAGTTGCAGATGACCCTCGCCGCCTTCCACGACGCGCGCGACCGGGGGACGGACTTCACCGACAATCGCTCGGACGGCGCGGATGCCAGCGTCCGGCTGGTCGGGCGAGGAGCATGGGGCTGGTCGGCGCTGGCCTATGTCCAGACGCGGCAATTCGCGTCGCGCTATGCCAGCGTAAATGCAGCGCGAACGGCGGCCACGCTGACGCTCGACCAATATAATGTCCCGGCCACCGGGCTGGGCGGGCGGGTCGAGGTTTCCCCGCCGCTGGGTGACGCGGTGAAGCTGCGGCTGGGCGGCGACATTCGCGATACCAGCGGGCGGACGCAGGAACTCTATACCTATGTCGCGGGACTTCCCACACGACGGCGCGAGGCGGGTGGTGCGACGCGGACCATGGGGCTGTTCGCCGATGGCAGCGTTGAGACACGCGCGCTCACCGTCACCGCCGCCGCGCGGGTGGACGATTGGCAAATCCGAAACGGGCGGCTGGACGAGAGCCTGCTGGCGACCGGCGGGGTGCTGACCGACACCGACTTTCCAAATCGCTCAGGCCAGGAATTTACCGGACGGCTGGGGGCAGCGCTGCGCGTCGCCCAGCCCTTGACCCTGCGTGCGGCGGGCTATCGGGGTTGGCGGCTGCCGACGCTCAACGAACTCTACCGGCCGTTCCGCGCCGGGGCCGACGCCACCGCCGCCAATGCCGCGCTGAACCCCGAACGGGTCGAGGGTGTCGAGGGCGGGTTCGACCTGACCCCGGCGGCGGGGGTGCGGCTATCGGGCACGTACTTCGTCAACCGGCTGACCGATGCGATCGCCAATGTGACGATGGGTCGCGGGCCGGGGACGTTTCCGGGGGTCGGCTTCGTCGCAGGCAATGGCGTGTACCGGATGCGGCAGAACCTCGACGCGATCCGCTCGGCCGGGTTCGAGCTGGAGGCGAACTGGACCTATGGCCCGCTCAGCGCGCGCGGGTCCTGGTCGCATGTCGATGCGCGGGTGGAAGCGTCGGGCAATGCCGCCCCGCTCGATGGCCTGCGCCCGGCCCAGACACCACGCGACCAGTTTTCGGGGACTCTGGCGGTGGAGCAACGCGGGGCGGTGTTGAGCGGAACGCTGCGCCATGTCGGGCGACAATTCGAGGACGACCAGAATATCCGCTTGCTTGCCCCCGCGACGACGGTCGATGCCTATGCGGCGGTGCCGGTGGTGCGCGGCTGGCTGATCGAGGCGCGGGCGGAGAACCTTGCGGATGCACGGGTTGAGGCGGCGTATAGCGGCTCGGGATTGATCGAGCGGGCGACACCGCGAACCGTGTGGATCGGGGTTCGGACGCGGTTGTAATCCCTTGGCCTTCGACTTCGCTCAGGCTGAACGGAGTGAGGTGCTAATCCCAACCTCCGTTCAGCCTGAGCGAAGTCGAAGGCCACGCCCCTACCCCCGCTTCTTGACCAACGCCGTCCGCAGGCACCGGCACACCACCTCGTCCCGCTGGTTCAGCGCCTCGTGCCGGAACGTCACCAGCCCCGCCCCCGGCCGCGACTTGCTTTCACGCAAGGCCGTCACCTCGCTCGTCGCGCGCAGCGTGTCGCCCAGGAAGACCGGCGCAGGCATGACCAGTTCGTCGTAACCCAAATTCGCCACCAGCGTCCCCAGCGTCGTCTCCCCCACCGACAGCCCGACCATCAGCGAGAAGGTGAAGGTGCCGTTGACGAGGATTTGCCCGAACTCGCTCGCCTTCGCCGCTTCCGCATCAATGTGCAGCGGCTGCGGATTGTGGGTCATGGTCGAGAAGAGCAGATTGTCCGTCTCGGTCACCGTACGGCGAATCGGATGCTCGATCCGGTCGCCGATCGTCCAGTCGTCGAAATAGCGCCCGCTCATGCCGCGTCCTCCTCGACGATACGGACCAGCGCGACGCCTTCGGCCACCTGACCGCCGGTTTCGGCCTTCAGGTCGGTCACGATACCGTCGAACGGGGCAGTCAGGACATGTTCCATCTTCATCGCCTCCAGCGTGACGAGCGGCTGGCCCGCACTCACCGCCTGCCCCTCGGTCACCGCAACCGCGATGATCCGGCCGGGCATTGGCGACAGGATCGCGCCGTCCCCCGCCCCGCCCGCCGCCAGCCCATCGGCGCGCCAGCGGGTGAAGGACCAGCTCTGCCCACCTTCGGAAATCAGCACCTCATCGGTTGGTGCCGGGGGGACGTCGCCCGCCTCGCTGAAGTCCACGGTGATGGCGCGCCCGTCGAGCAGGAAGCGGGCGCTCCGTCGGGGTGCAGCATTCAGGCGGAAGCCCGACAATTCGTCCTGCCCGATCAGCGCGGCGGCAGCCTCGGCCAATGCCTCTTCGGACGGTTCGGTCGGCGGCATCAGCGCCTCGCCCTCGCGCGCGATCAGGCCGGTATCGACCTGGCCGCTCGCAAAGTCGGGATGGTCGAGCGCCTCGACGAGGAACCCGGCATTGGTGCGCACCGGCCAGATCACCGCCTCGTCCAGCGCATCCGCCAGCGCTTCGCGCGCTTCGTCGCGGGTGTCGCCATGCGCGATGACTTTCGCGATCATCGGATCGTACCAGAGGGTGATCTCCGCCCCTTCCTCGACCCCGGTGTCGATGCGGATCGCGGGATCGTCGCCTAGGTCGAACACGTCGAGCGTGCCGATCGCGGGCAGGAAACCCTTGGCCGGGTCCTCGGCATAAAGCCTCGCCTCGATGGCGTGGCCTTGGATAGCGAGGTCTTCTTGCGCCATCGGCAAAGGCTCGCCCGCCGCGACGCGCAGCTGCCATTCGACCAGATCGACGCCGGTGATCGCTTCGGTCACGGGATGCTCGACCTGGAGCCGGGTGTTCATCTCCATGAACCACACGCGGTCTGCGCGCAGCCCTTCGGAGGCGTCGGCGATGAACTCGATCGTGCCCGCCCCGACATAGTCCACCGCCTGCGCGGCACGAACGGCGGCGCCGCACACGGCTTCGCGGGTCGCTTCGTCCATGCCGGGCGCGGGGGCTTCCTCGATCACCTTCTGGTGACGGCGTTGCAGCGAGCAGTCGCGTTCGAACAGGTGAACGACCTGCCCATGGCGGTCGCCGAAGACCTGCACCTCGATATGCCGTGGCGAGAGGATGTATTTCTCGATCAGCACACGGTCGTCGCCGAACGAGGACGCCGCCTCGCGACGGCAGGACGCCAGCGCCTCGGCGAAACCGGCGGGGTCGTCGACGCGGCGCATCCCCTTGCCACCGCCGCCCGCTACCGCCTTGATGAGCACGGGATAGCCGACCGCATCGGCTTCAACGGCAAGACGGTCGAGGGACTGGTCTTCGCCCAGATAGCCGGGCGTGACGGGCACACCGGCGGCGATCATCCGCGCTTTGGCGGCGTCCTTCAGGCCCATGGCGCGGATGCTGTCGGGGTCGGGGCCGACCCAGACCAGCCCGGTGGCGATCACGCTTTCCGCAAACGCGGCATTTTCGGATAGGAAACCATAGCCAGGATGGATCGCCTCCGCTCCGCTCTCCCGCGCGGCATCGAGAATGCGAGCGGCGTCGAGATAGCTTTCGCGCGCCGGGGCAGGACCGATGAGGATGGCCTCGTCGGCCATCCGAACGTGCAACGCCTGGGCATCGGCCTCGGAATAGACCGCGATCGTGCGCAAACCCATCTCGCGCGCGGTGCGGATGATGCGGCAGGCGATCTCGCCGCGATTGGCGATGAGGAGGCTCTTCATCATCAGGATTCCAGCTTTAACGTGATGGCGTCCGGGCGTTCGGTGATGGCGTCGAGGATGACGGTCAGGATGCGATCGAACCGCTCGCCGATCACCGTGCGCGCAGCGGCGGCATTGGTGAGGGTCAGCGTGATCGGCGGCTCGACGACCGCAATCAGCAGGTCGAACAGCGCATCCAGACTACCGCCATACCATTCGACGCCAGAGGCTTCGCGGATACGGGCATGGAAATCGGCCTCGTCCGTGACGGTCGCACCGTCGATGGTCAGGTCCATCACCATTACATGCGGAACACCCCGAACCGGGGTGCCTCCGCGATGGGAGCATTGAGGCAGGCATCCAGCGCCAGGCCCAGCACATCCCGCGTCTGCGCCGGATCGACGATCCCGTCGTCCCACAACCGCGCGGTCGCGTACCAGGGGTTCCCCTCATCCTCGTAACGCTGGCGGATCGGTGCCTTGAACGCCTCGGTCTCGTCCGGCGTCCAGCTGTCCGCGTCGCGGTGGACGGTCGCCAGCACGCTCGCCGCCTGCTCGCCGCCCATCACGCTAATCCGCGCATTGGGCCAGGTGAACAGGAAGCGCGGGGAATAGGCGCGCCCGCACATGCCGTAATTGCCCGCGCCGAAGCTGCCGCCGATCAGCACGGTGATCTTGGGCACCTGCGCGGTCGCCACCGCCGTCACCAACTTGGCGCCATGCTTGGCGATCCCTTCGGCCTCATAACGACCGCCGACCATGAAGCCGGAAATATTCTGGAGGAACAGCAGCGGGATACGTCGCTGACACGCCAGCTCGATGAAGTGGGCGCCCTTCTGCGCGCTCTCGGAAAACAACACGCCGTTGTTCGCTAGGATTGCGACCGGCTTGCCATGGATATGCGCGAAGCCGCAGACCAGCGACGAACCGTACAGCGCCTTGAACTCGTGAAAGCGCGATCCGTCGACCAGCCGGGCGATGACCTCGTGCACGTCATAGGGCGCGCGCACATCCTGCGGGATCAGGCCGTAGAGTTCCTCCGCTGGATAGAGCGGTTCATCCGGCTCAGCGAGGTTCACATCGGGCAGGATCTGCGGCGGCAGGGTTTCCACGATATCGCGGACGATCGACAGTGCATGATCGTCATTCTCGGCAACATGATCGACGACGCCAGACTTACGGCCATGGGTGTCCGCACCGCCCAGTTCCTCAGCCGAGATGACCTCGCCCGTCGCCGCCTTCACCAGCGGCGGCCCGGCGAGGAAGATCGTGCCTTGCCCGCGCACGATCACCGTCTCGTCGGACATGGCGGGGACATAGGCGCCGCCCGCCGTACAGCTGCCCATGACGCAGGCGATCTGCGGGATGCCCGCCGCCGACATCTGCGCCTGATTGAAGAAGATGCGGCCGAAATGATCGCGGTCGGGAAAGACCTCCGCCTGATGCGGCAGGTTCGCGCCACCGCTATCGACCAGATAGATGCAGGGCAGCCGGTTCTCGAGCGCGATCTCTTGCGCGCGGAGGTGCTTCTTGACGGTCAGCGGGAAATAGGTGCCGCCCTTCACCGTCGCATCATTGGCGACGATCATCACCTGACGGCCATGCACCCGGCCGATCCCCGCGATCACCCCGGCACCGGGGACCGCATCGTCGTACAGACCATTCGCCGCCAACTGACCGATTTCGAGGAAGGGCGAACCGGCGTCCAGCAACTGCTCCACTCGATCGCGGGGGAGCAGCTTGCCGCGCGACACATGGCGGTCGCGTGACGCTTCGCTGCCGCCGAGACCGGCCTTGGCAACGTCGGCGCGCAGCCGATCGGCCAGGGCGCGGTTATGGTCGGCATTGGTACGGAACGCCGCATCATCGCGTCCGATGCGCGTGGGAAGGACGGCACCCATCAGTTCACCCCAAGGCTCATTGCGCCACCTTTTCGAGCTTGCCGATCAGCTCACGGCCGATCAGCATCCGACGGATTTCGTTAGTCCCGGCCCCGATGTCGAGCAGCTTGGCATCGCGCGCGAAGCGTTCGACCGGCCAGTCCTTGGTATAGCCCGCCCCGCCCAATGCCTGGATCGCCTCCAGCGAAACCTTCACGGCATTCTCGCTGGCGAGCAGGATCGCGCCCGCCGCATCGAACCGGGTCGTCCGGCCCGCATCACACGAACGCGCGACCGCATAGACGTACGCACGCGCCGAATTGAGCGCGACATACATGTCGGCGATCTTGGCCTGGATCAGCTGGAACTCGCCGATCGCGCGGCCGAACTGGCGACGCTCGCGGACATAAGGCACCACCACGTCGAGGCACGCCTGCATGATGCCCAGCTGGATGCCCGCCAGCACCGCACGCTCATAGTCGAGCCCGCTCATCAGCACGCCGACGCCGCCGTTCACCGGCCCCATCACCTGCGCATCACCGACGAAACAGTCGTTGAAGACCAACTCGGCAGTCGGGCTGCCGCGCATGCCCATCTTGTCGATCTTCTGGCCGATCGCGAAGCCCGCCATGTCCTTCTCGATCAGGAAGGCCGTGATCCCCCGGCTCCCCTCGCCCGTCTTGGCATAGACGACGAGCGTCTCGGCATAGGGTGCGTTGGTGATCCAGAATTTGGTGCCGTTCAGCACCCAGCCGCCCTCGACCTTCGTGGCGCGCAGCTTCATCGACACGACGTCCGAACCCGCCGACACTTCCGACATCGCCAGGCTGCCGACATGCTCGCCGGAGATCAGGCCGGGCAGATATTTCGCCTTCTGCTCAGGCGAGCCCCAGCGGCTGATCTGGTTGACGCAGAGGTTGGAGTGCGCGCCATAGGACAGGCCGAGCGAGGCCGAGGCCCGCGACACTTCCTCGATCGCGACGACATGCTCCAGATAGCCCAGGCCCAGCCCGCCATCGGCCTCGGCGACGGTGATGCCGTGCAGGCCCAGCGCGCCCATCTCGGGCCATATGTCACGGGGAAACCAGTCTTCCGCGTCTATCCGCGCGGCGAGCGGCGCGATCCGGTCGGTCGCGAAACGGCGCGTCGCCTCACGGATCATGTCCGCGCTTTCGCCCAGCGCGAAGTCGAAATCGTCGATCATGTCCTCTCCAAACGGCTCTTTGAGTCCGTAGGCCGCTTTAACCGTAAATTACCCAAACGCGCAATCTTCGTTCCGTCGCGCCGATACCTCCTCCCATATCGGATCGATTGTACGATCCATGTATTTGCAACCGGGTGCAAAACCCGGCATGTGGCGGGCAGAGAGGAATTCCGAACCTGATGGCTACCCGCCCCATCGCAACCGATCCAGGCCAGGACATTACGGCTTGCGACCGGGAACCGATCCATATCCCCGGTGCGATCCAGCCCCATGGGCTTTTGCTGGTGGTGGATACCACGACGCTGGACGTCGTTGCTGGCGCCGGACCTATCGAGGATCGGCTCGCTTCCGAATGGCTGGGCCTGCCGCTCGCCACGTTGCTGGGCAGCGAAGTCGCGCAGATGGTCGCCGACATGCCGATCGGGCCGGGGACCGCGGTCGCCGCGGTGCCGGTCGACGGGATTTCCGAACGGTTTTCGGTCACGGCCCACCGGATCGCGGGCGAACGCGTGCTGATCGAGCTGGAAGCGGGAATGACTGACGCCCCCTGGGGCAAGGGCAGCCCGCTCAGCTGGATCGATGCCGCCGTCACCAGCTTCGAGCGCACCGCCGACCTGCCGATGCTGTTCGAGCGCGCCGCCACGACCTTCCAGATGTTGACCGGGTTCGACCGGGTGATGCTCTACCGCTTTCTGGACGAGGACGCCGGACGCGTCGTGGCCGAGGCTCGGTCGGCCGATCTGCCGTCCTTCCTCCATCACCATTTCCCCGCCTCCGACATTCCGAAACAGGCGCGTGCGCTCTACGTCCGCAACCGGACACGCAGCATCCCGGACGTCGATTACGTCCCCGCCCCGATCCGCCCCGAGGGGTTCGAGACGCTGGACCTGAGCGATGTCGGCCTGCGCAGCGTGTCGCCGATCCATGTCCGCTATTTGAAGAATATGGGCGTGGCGGCGTCGGCGTCGATCTCGATCGTCAAGGACGGTCTGCTTTGGGGCATGATCGCCTGCCACCATTACGCGCCCCGCCGCCTGTCGCCGGAACTGCGCGCCGCCGCCGCCGGTCTGGCCAGCGCGCTGGCGCGACAGATCCGTGCGAGGGAAGAGGCCGAGCTGTATCGCGAGCGGCTGCGGCTGCGCGCGGCGGAGGACAGCCTGTTGCCGCGCATCATCGGCATGGGCGATCCGGTGCCCGCCATCCGCCGCCTGATGCCCGAGATGATGGCGATGATGGGCGCGACCGGCTTTGCCGTGGTCGACCAGGGCAAGGTGCAGACGCACGGCACCTGCCCGCACGACCTCGCCATCCCTGAGATTGCGAGCTGGGCCATAATCCGGGGCGGCGGCGACCTGTTCTTCACCCATGAACTGCCCGCGCTGATGCCCGACGCGGCGGCGCTGGCCGCCACGGCGGCGGGCGTGCTGGCGCTGCCGCTGGTCGATGGCGGCGTCACCCTGCTCTGGTTCCGCGCCGAGCATGTCGAAGAGGTCGAATGGGCGGGCAATCCGCACAAGTCCGTCGCGCTAACCCCGGACGCCACGCTCAACCCGCGCACCTCGTTCGAAAGCTGGCGCGAGACCGTGCGCGGCCGGTCGCGCCGGTGGACGATGGAAGAGGTGGAGGCCGGGCATCGCCTGCGCCGGGCGCTGCACGACGCGGCGCAGAACCACCGGCTGCGCGGGCTGAACACCGCCTTGCAGCGCACCCTCGACGACAAGGAGGCGCTGCTCCTCCAGAAGGACGTGCTGATGAAGGAGGTCGACCACCGGGTCCAGAACAGCCTCCAGCTCGTCTCGTCCTTCCTGGCGCTTCAGGCCAAGGCGGCCGACGATCCCCGCGTGCGCGAGCAGCTGGGCGAGGCGCAGGCGCGGCTGTCGGCGGTGGCATTGGTGCACCGGCGCCTCTACCGCGACGACCAGATTCAGACGGTCGACCTGGCCCGCTATCTGGAGGATCTGGTCGGCGACATGAAACAGTCACTGGGCCGCGACTGGGCCGCGATGATGCGGCTCGATCTGGCGCCGGTGCTGATGCCGACCGACCGGGCGATCAACCTGGGGCTGGTGACGACCGAGCTCATCATCAACGCCACCAAATATGCCTATGACGGCGCGGTCGGCCCGGTGACGATCACGCTGGAGCAATATGGCAACCGCCTGCGCCTGATCGTCGCGGACGAGGGCCGTGGCCGGGCCGGGGACGGCGAAGCACCGGGCGACGGCCGGGGCTTCGGCAGCCGCATGATGGCCGCGATGATGCAGCGGCTGTCGGGGTCGATCGCCTATGACGACAACCAGCCGGGGCTGCGGGCGATCGTGATTGCGCCGATCGCGGATTGAGGCTTACGTCTCCAGCGATCTGACCGGCAGACGCTTCTCCAGCCATCGCCTGACAGGATATTCCACGCCGCGCCGGAGGGGGACTTCGATCAGGCGATAACACGCCACGCCGCCGATGATGGCGATGGTCACGTTGAGCAGGAAATGCACCCAGTGGCCGCCATTGCCGAAGCGCATCCAGACGTGGTGAATCATCATCAGGAACAGCGAGTGGAAGACGTATAGCGCGTAGGACGCATCGCCCAGATAGACGAAGAGCCGTCGCGCCGCCCCGGACATGGGGATACCGAAACAGGCGGCGTGCACGAGCAGGACGATAGCGGAAAGCTCGAAGGCCTTTCTCAGACTGTCCGGCTTTCCCACGGTGAAACCGAAGAACAGACATATCGCCAGCATCGCGGCCAGGATCAGGTAGAAATTCAGGAATCTTGCCAGCGGCTGGGCCCATGCGACGATTTTGTTCTTGAACCGACTGACCAGCACGCCAGCCGCAAACAGCAGCATGACATGCATGGAATAGAAATAGAGGATCGAATGCTGTCCGACCATGCCGATCGCGGCTAGCCCCCGGCCCATTACGACGACACCGCAGATCACGGCGACCAGCAACAGCGCCCCCTTTTGCGGCGGAAAGAGCGCCAGACAGCCTGCGAACAGCAGATAGAAGAACATCTCCAGGTTCAACGTCCAGCCGACACCCAGCACGGGAAAGAATCCAGGGTTCTCGATTGCGGAATAATAGGGGACAAAGCCAAGGGACGTCAGCAATTCCATTTCCGTGACGCGGATACCAACCGTCCGGGTCAACAGCAGGAATGCCGCCAGGCTGCCGACATAATAAATCGGCGCGATCCGAAGCATGCGCCGGATCAGGAACCGCAACGCCCCGGACCAGCTTCCCAGTCCACGCTTGTTCGTTTCCAGCATGATATAGCCGCTGAGCGCGAAAAACGCCCCGACACCAATCGCCCCCATTTCATCCGCGAAGAAACCCAGCGCATTGTCGGCGCGCGTAGCGCCCATGCCGATCAGCATCCATTGGATGGAATGGTCCATGACAACCAGAAGCGCCGCGATCGCGCGGAGAATCTGCAGATCGGTGTCGAAGTTCGGCCTTTGCCCACTCTTTGTGATGTTCAAAGGCGTCATGCCCGCCCCCTCCAGTATATCATTCTTCATCAGCGGCTTAGGGGGATAGCGAATGGCACAATAGCCTTTGGGTACGGCTATGGGACCGCTGGCGTACCAGCGTGATCCAATTCCTGTTATTCGGGTGATATCAATGCGGTACCCGGCCGGGGCTATGCGACCCGTCGGTACAAGGCGAACACATGGTCGGCCGCGACCACCGCCCGATCGATCCATGCCGCATCGCCCGCCGCCGCATCCAGCGCCTGGCGAAAGTCACGCCATTCCCCTGCGCCGAACCCGGATTCAAGATAGGCACGGGGCAGACCTTCGCCCACCTGACGCGCGAGCATCACGCCGCCCAGACGCGAGCCTTCGGTCACGTACAGCGCGCCCCAACGGGCTGCCTCGCTATCGGCGAAGTCGACGGCAAAAGGTTCGGGCATGTCCCGCCCCAAGGCCGCCAGGTCCGCCGCGAGTGAGGCGCGCCGGGGCCGCCAGGGAAAAGCGATCGAACGCGCACTTAGCCAGGCCTCGACCGCAGGCAAGGCGCGGGCATGGGCGATCAGGAAGTCCGTGTAGCTTTCCCGATCGTCCAGTCGATAGGCGCCATAAGCGGCGTCCACCGCCTCATGCGCCCGCTGCGTGCGGGCGCGCAGGATGGCGGACGCGCTGTCCTTTACTTCAGGCAGGCGACGATCCCCGCGATCACCGCCAGCGTCTCCTCCGGATCGCGCACGCGCACCGTATCGAGACCCAGTTCCTTGGCGGGATAGTCGTTGCCGCCGGGGAAGATCGCGTCGCCGATGAACATCATCGCGTCGAGCGGGATGCCGCTGGCGTCGCGCAGCTTCTTCAGGCCGTATGCCTTGTCGACGCCTTCCCGCGTGATGTCGATCGAGGTCGCACCGCCCATGTTGATCGACAGGCCCGGCAGGCGCTGCTTCAGATCGGCCTGGATGACCTTGCGCTTCTCGAACTTGGGGTCCCAATGCTCCTTGGCGTCGATCGGCGCCAGCTGGCCGAGCGCCGAGAAGGTGATCTGGCTGCCGCGATCCTCGATCCGCTCGCCCCAGGTCTGCTCGGGCACGAAGCCGGTCGCCTCCAGCGAGGCGTCGAACGCCTCGAGGATTTTCGCCTTGGTCACGTCGTCGAACAGCTCGGCATAGACCGGGGTCCACTGGCCGTCCTGATAGGTATAAAGCTTGGTGCCAGTGGTCGGCATCAGCCACAGCTTGGTGCGGTCGGCACGCTCGGGCAGGCGGCTGGCCACCTGCTTGTCGAACTGCGGCCAGTCGCCGCCCGAGATCACCGCGACATGCGCGACGTCGAGCAGGTCGGCCAGCGCCTCCCCCATCGGCTCGCCCAAGGGCTGTTTGCTTTCGGCCAGCGTACCGTCGAGGTCGAACGCAACCAGTTGCTTCATGAAGGCACTCCGATTCTGGGCATGATTAGGGTGTCGATGGCATAGGCCACGCCGTCGTCCGCGTTGGAACGGGTGTGTACCGATATCTGTTCCCTAACAGCCTCCGGCGCATTCGCCATCACGATTGGCAGGCCGGCGCGTGTCAACATGGGAAGGTCGTTGGCCTGGTCGCCCAGTACCGCCACCTCCTCCAGCGACACGCCGAACGCCTTGGCCAGCGTCGCCACGCCGTCGCCCTTGTTGGCCTTCAGCGCCGTCACGTCGAGATAATAGGTTTGCGACTGGGCGATCGTAGCGGCTTGCCCATGCGCCGCATTCGCCTTGTCATGCAGGCGGTGCAGCAGGTCGGCATCGTCGCTGACCAAGGTGATCTTGTCGACCTTGTCGACCAGCGCGGTGAAGTCCTGCGTGATGACCGGCTCCTGCGAGGACGCCTTGCGCTCATGGTCGACATGCGTGCCCTCGCCGCTGCTGGCGTACCAGCGATCGTCGGCAAAGACCCAGATGGCGACGGGATTGTCCGCCGCCATCGCCAGCACGTCGTTGACGACCTCTACCGGCACCCGGAACTGCGCGTCGACCGAGCCGTCGCGGCGGAACACCGTCCCGCCGTTGAACGCCCCGATCGGTGCGTCGATCGCCAGCTCGTCGGCCAGCCAGCCCAGCCCCGATCGCGGCCGGGCGCTGATGATGGTGAAGCCGACACCCGCCGCCTCCAGCCGCTTGACGGCGGCGATGGTGGCGGCGCGCAGCTTCTTGTCGGGGTCGACGAGCGTGCCGTCGACGTCCGACACGACAAGCCGAATGGGCTTGCTCATTGCGGGATTTCGGTGTGGCCGCCGAAACCGAAGCGCATCGCCGACAGGACCTTATCGCCGTACGTATGCTCGATACGGCTGCGATAGCGCGCGAACAGCGAGGCGGTCAGGACGTTGGCCGGAACCTTCTCCTCCATGGCCGCGTCGATCGTCCACTGGCCCTCGCCCGAGTCCGCGACATGGCCGGAGAACTGTTCCAGCATCTCGTCCTTGGCCAGCGCGATCGCGGTCAGGTCGAGCAGCCAGGACGAGATCACGCTGCCGCGACGCCAGACTTCGGCAATGTCGGTCAGGTTCAGGTCGAAGCGCTCATCCTCGGGCAGCTTGTCGCTGTTCTTCGACTTCAGGATATCGAAGCCTTCGGCATAGGCCTGCATCAGGCCATACTCGATGCCATTGTGGATCATCTTGACGAAGTGACCCGCGCCCGCCGGACCCGCATGGATATAGCCCTTTTCGGCGCGCTGATCGACCTTGTCGGCGACGCGACCCGGCGTGCGGACGATGGTGCCCAGGCCTGGCGCCAGCGCGTCGAAGATCGGGTCGAGATGGTCGACGGTTTCCTTGCCGCCGCCGATCATCATGCAATAACCGCGCTCCAGGCCCCAGACGCCGCCCGAGGTGCCGACATCGACATAATGGATACCCTGCTCGGCCAGCATCTTGGCGCGGCGAATATCGTCCTTGTAGAAGCTGTTGCCGCCGTCGATCACGACGTCGCCGTCCTTGGCCAGCTTGGCGATCTCCGCGATCGTGTCCTCGGTCGGGCCGCCGGCGGGCAGCATGACCCACCAGATGGCCTTGTCGGCGAGCTTGGTGGCCATGTCCGACAAGCCCGTGGCGGCCTCCGCACCGTCCTTGGCGAGCGTCTGTACCGCCTCGTCGCTGCGATCCCAAGCCACCACCTGATGCCCAGCCTGCATCAGGCGGCGTGCGATATTGCCACCCATGCGGCCAAGGCCGACCAGACCGATCTTCATGCGGGAACTCCATTAACTGACATGAGAAATGAAAAGGCCCCCTCCCCGCTTTGGGGAGGGGGCCGCCGGGGCCTCAGGCCGCCGGCTGCTTTTGCCCGATCGCGCCGAGCAGATCGTCGAACGCCTTGACGAAGGAGGCGACCCCCTCGGCCACCAGCGTGTCGGTCACGCCGTTCAGTTCCAGGCCCAGCCGCTCGGCCTCGGCCAGGACGTGCTTGGCTTCGTCGATATCGGCGGTCAGCGTCTCGGCCACCGTGCCATGGTCACGGAAGGCGTCCACGGTCTTGGGCGGCATGGTGTTGACCGTGTCCGGCCCGATCAGCGTGTCGATGTAGAGCGTGTCGGGGAAGGACGGGTCCTTGGTCCCCGTCGACGCCCAGAGCAGACGCTGCGGCTGCGCACCCTTGGCGGCCAGCGCCTGCCAGCGGTCGGACTTCAGGAAGTCGAGATACCATTGATACGCCATCTTGGCGTTGGCGATGGCGACCTTGCCGCGCACGGCCTTCAACGCCTCGGCTTCCGCGTCACCGGCCGCGGTGCGCTCGTCGATCTTCTTGTCGATCGCCGAGTCGATGCGGCTGATGAAGAAGCTGGCGACGCTGGCGATCCGGTCGATCGGCTGCCCGGCTTTCACCCGCTCTTCCAGACCCGCCGCATAAGCCTCGGCCACCTTGATATAGGCGTCGACCGAGAAGAGCAGCGTCACGTTGACGTTGATCCCCTTGGCGATGGTCGCCGAGATCGCCGGGGCGCCCGCATCGGTGCCCGGAATCTTGATCATCAGGTTCTGGCGGTCTACCGCGTGCCACAGCTTTTCGGCTTCGGCGATCGTCGCGTCGGTGTCGTCGGCGATGTAGGGCGACACCTCCAGGCTGACATAGCCGTCCTTGGCGTCGAGCTTGTCATAGACCGGCTTCAGCGTCTCCGCCGCCGCCTTGATGTCCTGGATCGCCAGATGCTCGTAACGGTCGATGGTCGCCGCGCCGGGGTTTTCCTTGTCGAAGGCGGCGAGCGTGGCGTCATAGGCATCGCCATGCCCCATCGCCTTTTCGAAGATCGACGGGTTGGAGGTGACGCCGGTCAGCCCGTCCTCAGCGACGAGCTTTTCCAAGCCCTTCGCCTCCAGGAACTTGCGATCGACGAAATCGAGCCAGGGGGCGCAGCCCTTGGCGCCCAGTTCCGACAGCTTGCTCATCACTTGGTCTCCAGCATTTCGCGGGCCACCTTCACGACATTGTCGTGGGTGAAGCCATACTTGTCCTGCAACTTGGCGAGCGGGGCCGAGGCCCCGAAGGTCGACATGGTGATCGTGCGACCGTCGAACCCGACATAGCGGTCCCAGCCGATCGACCCGGCCTGCTCGACCGCCAGACGCTTGGTCACGGTCTTGGGCAGCACGCTGTCCTTATAGGCGGCGTCCTGCATCTCGAACCGATACCAGCTGGGCAGCGAGACGACGCGAACCTTCACGCCGTCCGCCTTCAACGTCTCATAGGCATCGGCGACCAGCGACAACTCGGAACCCGTTGCGATGAGGATGATGTCGGGTGTGCCGTCGCAATCCGCAAGGACGTAGCCGCCCTTCTTTACGCCCGCCGCCGGTGCGTACTTGCTGCGGTCGAGCGTCGGCAGCGCCTGACGCGAGAAGATCAGCGCGGTCGGGTGGCTGGCCGACTCGGCGGCGCAGCGCCACGCCTCGGCAACCTCGTTCGCATCGCCGGGGCGGATGGTGTCGAGGCCGGGGATCGCGCGCAGCGTCGCCAGATGCTCGATCGGCTGGTGGGTCGGGCCGTCCTCGCCCACGCCGATCGAATCGTGCGTGAAGACGAACACCGCGCCCAGCTCCATGATTGCGGCGAGGCGGATCGGCGCACGCATATAGTCGGAGAAGACCAGGAAGGTCGCGCCGTAGGAGCGCAGGTGCGACAGCGCCATGCCGTCGACGATCGCGCCCATCGAATGCTCACGCACGCCGAAGTGCATGTTGCGGCCGTCATAGCTGCCCGCCTGGAACGAGCCGCCGTCCTTGATCAACGTCTTGGTCGACGGCGCCAGGTCGGCGGAACCGCCGATCAGCCACGGCACCTTGGCGGCGATGGCGTTCTGCACCTTGCCGCCCGAGTCGCGGCTGGCGACGCCCTTGGCATCCGCCTCGAAGGTCGGGATCTCGCTGTCCCAGCCTTCGGGCAGGGTGTCGGACAGCATCGCGTCGAGCTGTGCGGCGAGGTCCGGATATTCGGCGCGGTACTTCTCGACCATCGCGACCCATTCGTCGCGCAGCGGCTTGCCGCGCTTCTCGATCGCGCCCTGGAAGGCTTCGCGCACGCCGTCAGGGACCAGGAACTTGGCGTCCTCGGGCCAGCCATAGGCCTTCTTGGTGGCGCGGATCGCATCGTCGCCCAGCGGCTCGCCATGCGCCTTTTCGCTGCCCGCCTTGGGGCTGCCATAGCCGATGACCGACTTCACGACGATGAAGGTCGGCTTGTCGGTGGTCGCCTTGAACGTATCGAGCGCGGCGGTCAGCGCGGCCACGTCATTGGCGTCGTCGACATGCAGGACGTTCCAGCCATAAGCCTCGAAGCGCTTGCCCACATCCTCGTCGAACGCCAGGTCGGTGCCGCCCTCGATCGAGATATGATTCGAGTCGTAGATCCAGCAGAGGTTCGACAGCTTCAGATGCCCGGCGGTCGAGGCCGCTTCCGACGCGACGCCCTCCATCATGTCGCCGTCACCGCACACGACGTAAACGTCATGGTCGAAGATCGGGAAACCCTCGCGGTTGAAATGCGCGGCCAGCCAGCGTTCGGCGATCGCCATGCCGACCGAATTGCCGCAGCCTGCGCCGAGCGGGCCGGTCGTGGTCTCGACACCGGTGGTGTGGCGATATTCGGGGTGGCCCGGCGTCTTGGAGTTGAGCTGGCGGAAGCCCTTCAGGTCCTCCAGGCTCAGCGCGGGCTTGCCCGACTTCTTGCCGTCCGCGTCGATCTCCTCGATCCCCGCCAGGTGGATCAGCGAGTAGAGCAGCATCGAGGCATGGCCGACCGATAGAACGAAGCGGTCGCGATTGGGCCAGTCGGCATGGGCGGGGTCATAGCGCAGAAACTTCGACCAGACGGTGTGACCGACCGGGGCCAGCGCCATCGGCGTGCCGGGGTGACCCGAATTGGCCTGCTGCACCGCGTCCATCGACAGGGTGCGGATGGTGTCGATGGTCAGGCGCTCGATCGAACCGTCCTCGTGCAGATGGGTATCGGACGGGGCGTTGATGGTGGCATCGGTCATGGGTTCTGGCCTTATCCTTACAATGTGCGCTCGAACGCGTCCGCGCTCGCTCTGGTTGCCATGTGTGGGCGGCCTTAGCGCGCCTGACGCCCCCGTTCCAGCCGGGTAACGACCCCGTCCCCGGCAATATAGGCGGCGTCTATCTCGTTCAGGAACAGCCCATGTCCGACGACGCCCGGAATCGCCATCAACGCCTCCGCCAGCGCAGGGAGATCGGCATCGTCCCAGCCATGGCCGTCGACGACGATGTTGCCGTTGTCGGTCCGGTAGTCGGCGCGCTCCTCAAGCCGTTCGAACAACGCGGAAAGCCGGGCCGTCGCGAAGGCACGCGCGAAGGGCAGGATTTCGACCGGCAGCTTGGCACCGCCCAGTCGCTCCACCCGCTTGGAGGCGTCGGCGATCACGATCATCCGGTCGGCAGAGGCCGCAACGATCTTCTCCCGCAGCATCGCCCCGCCCGCGCCCTTCACCGCGCGCAGACCGGCGTCGATGGCGTCCGCCCCGTCGATCGCCAGATCGACACGCGCCACCTCGGCGAAATCGCGCACCGTAATGCCCAGCGACCGGGCCATCTCGGCACTGGCCCGCGACGTCGCCACGGCCTGAATCTTCAGCTTGCGCGCCGCCAGCGCGGCAATGGCATGGGTGGCGGTCGAACCGGTCCCCAGCCCCACCAGCATATCGTCGCAAGCCTCTTCTACCGCAGCCGCGGCGGCGAGGCGTTTATCGGCGTCCCGATCGGTCATGTCCCTTTGAAAATGCTTCAAAACCTCAAAGGCTCCCGTGCTCCCGGATTTTGTCGCAGCGCGACAATTTGCGACAAATAAAGCCGCCCGATTAGGCCATGATCGCTTGCCTTTTCAAAGCCGCATCGTGCAATTTGTTGTCGAACGGCAACGTTTCGTCATGCTCGGGCATTTACGTGCGGGCTTGGCGCGCGGCTGGCATCTCAGGCAGGTGAACGAATTGAATTTTGCAGGCTTTCGCGGGCGCGGCATGCTCGCCGGTACGGCCATGGTCCTGGCGCTCGCGACCCTTTCGGGATGCGGCGGTGAGAAGGGCGGCGCGGCCAAGGGGCGCGGCGGCGCGCAAGCGACGCCGACCGTCGGCTTCGTGACCGTCCAGCCGACCGACGCGCCGATCGTGACCGAACTCGCCGCCCGCACCAGCGCCTTCGAAAGCTCCGACGTCCGCCCGCAGGTAACGGGCGTCATCCGCCGCCGCCTGTTCACCGAAGGTAGCCTCGTGAAGCGCGGCCAGCCGCTCTACGAGATCGATCCGCGCCTCTATCGCGCGTCGGTCAACCAGGCCGCCGCCAATCTGCAAAGCGCGCAGGCCAATGCCGAGGCGACGCGCACGCTGGCCGAACGCTATCGCCCACTGGCGCAGATCGAGGCGATCTCGAAGCAGGATTATACCAACGCGCAGGCCAGCGCGCGCCAGGCCGCCGCCCAGGTGGCGCAGACCCGCGCCGCGCTGGAGACGGCGCGCGTCAACCTGCAATTCACCACCGTACCCGCCCCCATCACCGGGCGCATCGGCCGTTCGCTGTTCACCGTCGGCGCGCTCGTCAGTGCCAGCCAGACCGATGCGCTGGCGCAGATCCAGCGGCTCGACCCGATCTTCGTCGACATCCAGCAATCGGCCACCGATCTGCTGTCGCTGCGCCGCAGCCTGTCGGCGCGCGACGGGCTGATCCCGGCCAGCGCCCGCGTCACGCTGCGGCTGGAGGACGGCACCGATTACGGCCAGACCGGCACGGTCGAGTTCGCCGAGGCGGTGGTCGACCCGCAGACCGGTACCGTGACGCTGCGCGCCCGCTTCCCCAATCCACAAGGGCTGCTGTTGCCCGGCATGTTCGTCCGCGCGCGTTTCGCGCAGGCGATCGACACCAGCGCCTTCCTGGTCCCGCAACAGGCGATCGCGCGCGATCCGAAGGGCAATGCGACGCTGTTCGTCGTAGGTCCGAACGACAAGGTCCAGCAGCGGACGGTCAAGACCGAGCGGACGCAAGGCACCTATTGGGTCGTCACCGACGGCCTGAAACCCGGCGACAAGATCGTGACCCAGGGCCTCGCCAATCTGCGCCCCGGCCAGAGCGTGCGCGCGGTGCCCGCCAACAGCCCGCAAAAGGTCCAGCCCCCCTCGCCCGAACAGTTGAAGAAGATGCAGGCCGCCAAGGGCAAGGCGGGCTGACCGGATCATGCTCAGCCGCGTCTTCATCGATCGTCCCATCTTCGCCTGGGTCCTTGCCATCATCGTCATGCTGGCGGGCATCGGCGCGATCATGGGCCTGCCCATCGCGCAATATCCGGATGTCGCGCCGCCCCAGGTGTCGATCCGCGCCACCTTCCCCGGCGCGTCCGCCCAGACGCTGCAGAACTCGGTCACGCAGGTTATCGAACAGCAGCTGACCGGCATCGACGGCCTGCTCTATTTCCAGTCGTCCTCGTCCAGCCGCGGCTCAGTGACGATCACCGCCACCTTCGCCAAGGGCACCGATCCCGACATCGCGCAGGTGCAGGTCCAGAACCAGGTCCAGCAATCGGTCGCGCGCCTGCCGCAACAGGTACAGCAACAGGGTCTGGTCGTCCGCAAGTCGAACCCCGACTTCCTTCTCATCGCGGGCGTCTATGACGAGACGAACCGGATGACGAACCAGGACGTCGCCGACTATCTGGTCTCCAATCTCCAGGACCCGCTGGGCCGTATCCAGGGCGTCGGCGACACCAACGTCTTCGGCTCGCAATATGCGATGCGCATCTGGCTGAACCCGGAGAAGCTGGCCTCCTACCAGCTGATGCCGTCGGACGTGACGACCGCGATCCAGAACCAGAATACCGAGGTCGCGGCCGGTGAAGTCGGCGGCACGCCCTCGCCGACGACGCAGATGCTCAACGCCACCGTGACCTCGATGTCGCGGCTTCAAACGCCCGAGCAGTTCCGCGAGATCATCGTCAAGACGCTGAACAACGGCGCGACGGTCAAGCTGTCCGACGTGGCGCGCATCGAGCTGGGCGCGGAAAGCTATGCCGCGGTCAGCCGGATCAACCAGCATCCGGGAGCCGGTATCGCGGTCCTGATGGCACCGGGCGCCGACGCGCTGAAGACCGCCGAGTTGGTCAAGGCCGAAGTAAACCGCGTCGCCAAGGGCTTCCCGGCGGGGTTGAAGGTCGCCTATGCCAACGACACCACCGCCTTCATCAAGCTGTCGATCGACGAGGTGGTCAAGACGCTGATCGAGGCGATCATCCTCGTCGTCATCGTCATGTTCGTCTTCCTGCAAAGCTGGCGCGCGACCCTGATCCCGACGATCGCCGTGCCGGTCGTGCTGCTCGGCACCTTCGCCATCTTCTATATGGCGGGCTTCTCGATCAACACGCTGACCCTGTTCGGGCTGGTGCTGGCCATCGGCCTGCTGGTCGACGACGCGATCGTCGTGGTCGAGAATGTCGAGCGTCTGCTCGAGGAAAATCCCGACATGACGCCGCGCGAGGCGACGATCGAGTCGATGAAGGAGATCAGCGTCGCGCTGATCGCCATCGCGCTGGTCCTGTCGGCGGTGTTCCTGCCGATGGCGTTCTTCGGCGGATCGACCGGCGTCATCTATCGCCAGTTCTCGATCACCATCGTCTCGGCGATGATCCTGTCGGTGGCGGTGGCGATCATCCTCAGCCCCGCGCTGACCGCGACCCTCCTGAAGCAGAAGGCCAAGGAAGGGGAGGAAGGCGCCTGGCTCGACCGCAAATTCCCGCGCGTCGCGCACGGGCTGCAACGCGCCAAGGACGGTTTCAACAGGCGCTTCGAATGGACGGTCGACAAGTACGTCTCGGGCGTGCGCACCGTCGTCGACCGCAAATGGCTGTTCCTGCTGATTTATGCGGGCGTCATCGCGCTGTTGGCGGTGCTGTTCCTGCGCCTGCCGACCGGCTTCCTGCCGACCGAGGACCAGGGATCGGCCCTGATCCAGTTCCGTCTTCCCGCCGGCGCCACGCAGGGCCGCACCATGGAGGTGCAGCGCAGCGTCGAGCAATATTTCGCCCAGCACGAGGGCAAGAACGTCTCGGTCCTCTTCTCGGTCGCGGGCGGCGGCGGGGGCGGCACCAGCGGCCAGAATACCGGCCAGGGCTTCATCAACTTCGTCGACTGGAAGGATCGCAAGGGCAAGGAGAACAGCGCCGACGCCATTACCGGCCGCGCCTCCGCTGCGTTCCGGGGGCTTCGCGACGCGCAGGTCTTCGCACTGGTGCCGCCCGCCATTCGCGGCCTGGGCCAGTCGGACGGCTTCACCATGGAGCTGCAGAACATCTCCGGCATGCCGCTGGAGAAGTTCGAGGCGGTGCGCGACCAGCTGCTCGCCAAGGCCAACGCCGATCCCATGCTAGCCTCGGTCCGCCTGACCGAACTGCCCGACATCGCCACGCTGCGCGTCGACCTGGATCAGCAGAAGCTGTCCACGCTGGGCCTGACCCAGCAGCAGGTGAACTCGACCCTGTCGACCGCCTGGGGCGGGCAGTATGTCAACGACTTCATCGACCGGGGGCGTGTGAAGCGCGTCTTCGTGCAGGGCGACGCGCCGTACCGCGCAGAGCCGGAGGACCTGAAGCAGTGGTTCGTGCGCGGGTCGAGCGGCCAGATGGCGCCCTTCTCGTCCTTCTCGACGATCAACTGGGGCGTCGCGCCGACCACCCTGTCGCGCTTCAATGGCATCCCGTCCTATGAATTCCAGGGATCGGCGGCACCGGGCTACAGCTCGGGCGATGCGATGCAGCGGATGACCGAGCTGGCGGCGCAAATTCCGGGCACGTCGGTCGCTTGGGCGGGGCTGTCCTATCAGGAACGGCTGTCGGGCGGACAGGCGCCGCTTCTTTACGGTCTGTCGATCCTGGTCGTCTTCCTGTGTCTCGCCGCGCTGTATGAAAGCTGGTCGATCCCGTTCGCGGTGCTGCTGGTCATTCCGCTGGGCCTGATCGGAGCGGTCGCCTTCGTGACACTGCGCGGGCTGACCAACGACGTCTATCTGCAGATCGGCCTGCTGACGACGATGGGATTGGCGGCGAAGAACGCGATCCTGATGATCGAGTTCGCCGAACAGGCGGAGAAACAGGGCAAGCGCGTCATCGACGCCGCACTGGAGGCCGCCAAGATCCGTTTGCGGCCGATCCTGATGACCAGCTTCGCCTTCATCTTCGGCGTGCTGCCCCTCGCCATCTCGACCGGCGCGGGTGCCAATAGCCGCATCGCGATCGGCACCGCCGTCATCGGCGGGATGCTGACCGCGACGGTGCTGGCGATCTTCTACATCCCGCTGTTCTTCGTGCTGGTGCGCCGTTCGGTGCGCAACGGGCTGGCCCGGTTGCGGGGCAAGCCGATGAGCGAGCATGGCGCGGGGCATCGTCCCGCCCCCGAAGGCGGAGCGGAGAAGGCCTGATGCGTATCCCGTCCCCTTTCCTCGCCCTGCTGCTGGGCGCGACCGCGCTGTCGGCTTGTTCGATGAACCCCAAATACGAGCGGCCCGCGACCCCGGTGCCGCCCTCCTGGCCGGTCGGCGACGCCTATCTCCGCCAGTCGGAAGCGGCGCTGCCCACGGTGCGCTATAGCGACATCTTCCGCGATGCGCGGTTGCAGCAGCTGATCGTGCAGGCGCTGGCCAATAACCGCGACCTGCGTGTGGCGGCGGCGAACATCGCCTCCACCCGCGCGCAATATCGCATCCAGCGCGCCAACCTGCTCCCCAATGTCAGCGCGACCGGCCGGTACAGCTATACCGATCGCGGATCGGGCGGTGCTGGATCTAGCGCGGTCGGCGGCGGTGGAACGGGCACCAATACCGGCAACAATGGCGGCACGGGCACCGGCACCGGCACCGGCACCGGCACCGTTGGTGGCGGCACGGGTACGGGCGTGGGCAATGGCGGCGTCGATACCGGCGGCGGCATCGTTACGGGCGCCAATGGCAGCGGCAGCGCCTGGTCGGTCAATCTGGGCGTCAACGCGTTCGAGCTGGACCTGTTCGGGCGCATCCGCTCGCTGACCGGCTCGGCGCTCGACCGTTATTTCGCCACCGAGGCGGCGGCGCGTGCCACGCGGCTGACGCTGGTCGGCGACATTGCCGAGGCCTGGCTTACCTACGGCGCGGACCAGAGCCTGCTCGCCATCGCGCAGCAGACCGCCGCCAATGCCGAGCGCAGCGTCACCCTGACCCGTGCCCGGCTACAGGGCGGGATTTCGCCGCGTACCGATCTGCGTCAGGCCGAACAGGTGCTGGCCACCGCGCAGGCCGATCTCGCGCAACAGAAGACGGCGGTCGCGCAGGACGTCAACGCGCTGCAACTGCTGGTCGGTGCACCCATCGACACGGCGCTGCTCCCACGCTCGATCGAGGAAGCCGCGCCTACCGTCGCGACGCTGCCCGCCGGGCTAGACTCGGGCATCCTGCTGCGTCGCCCGGACGTGGTGCAGGCTGAATATCTGCTCCGCGCCGCCAATGGCCAGATCGGCGCAGCACGGGCGGCTTTGTTCCCGCGCATCTCGCTGACCGGGCTGGTCGGTTTCGCCAGCACCGCGCTGTCCTCGCTCTTCTCGGGCGGCAGCTTCAACTATTCGGTCGCGCCGTCGGTCAGCTATCCGATCTTCCAGGCGGGGGCGGGCGTGGCGAACGTCGAATATTCCAAGGCCCAGCGCGACGCGGCGCTCGCGACCTATGAAAAGACGATCCAGACCGCGTTCCAGGAAACCGCCGATGCGCTGGCGCGGCAGGGCACGATCGCCGATCAGCTCGGCGCCAATCGCCGCTTCCTGAACGCCGCCACCGATACCTATCGCCTGACCGAGGCCAGCTATCGCGGTGGGGTCACGCCGTTCCTGAACACGCTGGATGCACAGCGCTCGCTCTATTCGGCGCAGCGGACCGTGATCGCGACGCAGCTGACCGCCGCGACCAACCGGGTGACGCTCTACCGCGTGCTGGGTGGCGACTCGCTGCTGGAGGCGACGCCCAACGGTCCAGTGGCGGTCAGACCGGGGCAATAAGCCTGCCCTCACCCTTCCCACCCGCCTGCAGCGGGCGGGCCCAGTGCCGGGTGAACAGCGCCCCGCGCTGTTCAGTCCATGCCGGGGGCATGGACGACCCATCACTCCTCTCCCATTGGGAGAGGGAGGGAGGCGCGTAGCGCCGGGAGGGTGAGGGTAGCTTAAGAAAGAAAGACTCGTCAGTCCTGCTTCGGACCACGCGCCGCGCCGACCGCGTCGCGGCCGAACTGGACGATCATCTCGCCGATCTCGCGCGCCTGCGACATCGATCGGTTGCCCTGTTCGCGCAGGAACTCGGTCTGGATACGCATCACGTCGCCCAGATCCTTGGCCGACGCGGCAGAGCGCATCGCGGCGAAGGCCTCACGCGTGTTGGTCTCGGCCTGTTCGAGCATCTTTAGCGTGACCTGAGAGCCGCCCTCGGCGATCTTCTGGCCCGATGCCTGCATCGCCTCGCCCGCGCCCTTCACGCGGTCGGCGAAGGCGCCCGCGCCCATGTCGCCACCGATCGCACCCGCGCCGCCGCCCGTTCCGATATCCTCGGCCATGTCCGTCATCTCCTGTGGTTATGCCCGTTTCGATTGAACCCCCGGCGGCTTCAGGAGTTGCACGGCGTTCCCGCCGTGACATCAAAGGTCACAGCCGGGTAAAATAGCCGTTCAGGATCGTGACCATCTTGTCAGTCGCGCGCAGATGGCCCTCCTCGCACCGCTCGACCCAGTCGCGGGCCAGCAACAGCTTGATCCAGCGCTCGCCGACTACGCCGGTCGGCGACAGGCCCGCCGTTTCGAGCAGCGCGGCGTCGCTCTGCGGCCCCTCGGCCTGGAAGACGGCGAGCGCGATTTCCCAGGCGGGGTCGCCGAACATGTCGCCATCGCTCCCGGCCAGCGCGCGCACGTCGCGGCGGTGCCGCAGGATCATCGCCGCGCATTCGCGGGGCGTCGGCACGCGCGGTGGACGCGGCACGGGAACACCCCCCGCCTCGCCAGAGATCGCATGGATGCGCGCCTGCACATCCGCCATGACGCTGGTGAAGCGCACGAAACTGGCATGGTCCGCCGCTGGCCAGTGCAGCAGTCGCAAGTCGGAGCTCATCGTATGTCCCGCCAGGAGAAGGTCCAGTCGGGATCGCGGCCATAGCGTGCGACCCGCAACTGGTGTCGCAGGACGCCGATTCCCAAGATGGTGAGCATCGGGTAGGCGATCTTGCCTTCCGCCATACCGTACATCCACGGCATCAAATTCGCATCGAATCCCCGGACGCCGTGAATACCGATGCCCAGAAGATGCAACGCCGCGAGCCAGAGCGGCCAGAACCGGTTCGCCAACATGGCGATGGTGATGAGGCCACCCATCAGCGCGATGTCGATCGCCACTTCCCGGATATCCGTCGTCCGGAAATGGGTCGACGGCTCGAACGCCAGGAACAGCGTCGCCCCCGTGGCCGCCAGCAGCAACATCGCCCCGCACCGTTCCGGCCAACCGCCCATCGTCAGGGCGTAGAGGCAGATCAGCCCCTGGACGATGTTGAAGACATAGATATGCGTCACGGCGTGCCTCGCAGCATGGAAATCCGGTAAGACACGCCGCGCCCGCTCTCGATCAGGCCGCCACGCGCAGCGGCGTCGCCGTGATCGCACCGGTCACTTCAGGCGGCTTCGGATGGTTGTCGCCATAGCCGTCCGCGTCGAAGCCGATCGTCTGGCCGACCTTTTCCAGGATACGGTGGCTCTGCACCGCATGGCCGCGCGCCTGGCCGATCGCCATCATCGCCTGCCCCAGCATCTCGAAGGCGTGCTGGCCGACCACCGCCGACAGTCGCGCCTCGGCCCGTGCACGGGGCAGCGCCATCGCCAGCTCGCCTGCCGTGGCGAAGGCCGTGTCGAGTTCGTTCTCGAGCTTCCACAGGAGCTGAGTCACCTGAAGAGCCGCTTCATGTTCCGTCGTCATCGCCTGTGCCCCCTGATTTCGATCCATGCGCGCCCGGCGGCATGGAGGTTGGTCAACCGGCAAGGTGCGACAATCGTCCGATCACGCGGGTCATCACGTCGAGTCCCGTTGCCAGCATGCCGAAGCCGATGGCCAGTGCGACAGCGATCGTGGGAACCCAGAGCAGCCTCTCGGCCATGCTCATATCGTTGCGGGTCTGCCCTTGCCGCCGGACCGGGAGAGACAAGCGGGGCGATGCCTGGACATGGCCGTCCTGCACCGCCCCGCCGACCGTACTCCCATCCGGTGCCATCGGAAGTGGCATGGGCGATGGTTCGGGAGCTAGCCCCGTAAAATCGGGTATGATTTTATGCGGGGTAGCTTCTTCTTGTTCTTCAACGACTTGGTCATTTGACTGGGTGCCTGTTTGGGCCTCATACTCGTCCAGCGCCATCGCGGCCTCGCGCCGATTGCGCGCACCGAGCAGCCGCACCGCCTCGGCCAGATAGCTGTCGACGGTCGACTTTCCCAAGCCGAGTTCGGTGGCGATTTCCTTCGAGCCCTTGAGTGCCTTGACGCCGCGAAGACATTCGCGATGACGGCGGGTGAGCAGGGCGAAGCGTTCGGGCGTCATCTCATTTTCCGGTCGCGCCGGAGATCGGTCCAGCCATGCCCCCTGCCCTAGCCGGGTCGGTGGGGCCTCGCCAAGACGTTCCGTCTCCAATGCGGGGGCGATGAGGCATTAATAATCAAGGTTAATCGATCCTGGCGATAATTTCCGCCCGGTTAATCGGGCCGCTGCGGCACCCGGTTAATCCCGGCGCTGCGGCACATGAATCGCCTCGATCGAATCAAGGGCCTGAAGCAGATCGTCGAACGCCGTATCCTCATGGACCGGAAAGGAGCGCCGGAAGCCGGACCCCAGTACGTCCAGGTCGCGCTGGGTCAACAGGCCGACCGCGACGATCGCATCGGGACGGCGGCCGTCCTTGCGCGGCGGAGTCCCGGTCATCGCCGCCACCGCCGGCGCGGCACGGCGAAACCACGCCCGGCAGCCGATCCCGCCCGCCCCGAACAGGCATATTGGGGGGCCGACCGATCATTCTTCAGGGCACGCATGGTCCGAACTCCATTCATGTCCATCTGAACCCGCTATCGACCATGGCTGTTCCACGCTTTTTCCACGCTTGCGACCAGCCGCCTGCCGTCGCTCTGGCCGGACGGTCATGGATCGGCGCGGCCCGAAGTTGCGAATGGCTTTCACTGCGCGACACCCTTCCCTGTCGGCCAACCCCTTGCTAAGGCCGCTGGCGTCAACCGGAGATTTCCCCGGCGCGCCTGCTCGCGGCTGCATGCTGCCGTGTCCCACTGGGCGTGCCCGGCTCGACCATGAAGGGACGCCCATGACTGCGATAGGCCAGGACAGCCTGAACACCCGCTCGACCCTCGACGTCGACGGCAAGAGCTATGATTATTACAGCCTCGCCAAGGCTTCCGAGCAGCTCGGCGATATCAGCCGCCTGCCCTTCTCGATGAAGGTGCTGCTGGAGAACCTGCTGCGTTTCGAAGACGGCAAGACCGTCACGCGCGAGGATATCCAGGCGATCGTCGACTGGCAGAAGACCCAGCGTTCGGACCGCGAGATCCAGTATCGCCCGGCCCGCGTGCTGATGCAGGACTTTACCGGCGTGCCTTGCGTGGTCGACCTCGCCGCGATGCGCGACGCGATCACCAAGCTGGGCGGCGATGCGGCCAAGATCAATCCGCAGGTGCCCGTCCACCTCGTCATCGACCACTCGGTCATGGTCGACGAGTTCGGCACGCCGCAGGCGTTCGAGGATAACGTCGACCTCGAATATCAGCGCAACATGGAACGCTACGAGTTCCTGAAGTGGGGCTCCAAGGCGCTCGACAATTTCTCGGTGGTTCCGCCGGGCACCGGCATCTGCCACCAGGTGAACCTGGAATATATCGGCCAGGCCATCTGGTCCTCGACCGAAAGCGGCGAGCACGCCAAGGGCGGCGCGACCATCGCCTACCCGGACACGCTGGTCGGCACCGACAGCCACACCACGATGATCAACGGCCTGGGCGTGCTCGGCTGGGGCGTCGGCGGGATCGAGGCGGAAGCCGCGATGCTGGGCCAGCCCGTGTCGATGCTGATCCCCGAAGTCGTCGGCTTCAAGCTGACCGGCAAGCTGCAGGAAGGCATCACCGCCACCGATCTGGTGCTGACCATCACCCAGATGCTGCGCGCCAAGGGCGTGGTCGGCCGCTTCGTCGAGTTCTACGGCCCCGGCCTGTCGTCGATGACGCTCGCCGACCGTGCGACGATCGCCAACATGGCGCCCGAATACGGCGCGACCTGCGGCTTCTTCCCGATCGACGACAAGACGCTCGACTATATGCGCCTGACCGCGCGTTCGGACGATAATGTCGCTCTGGTCGAGGCCTATGCCAAGGCGAACGGTTTCTGGCGTCATGACGATGCCGCCGACCCCGTCTTCACCGACACGCTGGAACTCGACATGTCGACGGTCGTGCCGTCGCTGGCGGGTCCGAAGCGTCCGCAGGACAAGGTCGTCCTCACCGAAGTCGACGACGTGTTCAATGCCGACCTCGCCAAGGTGTACAAGAAGGACGCCCCCGCGCGCGTCTCGGTCGACGATCGTGGCCATGACATCGGCGACGGCGACGTCGTGATCGCCGCGATCACCAGCTGCACCAACACCTCGAACCCGTCGGTGCTGGTCGCCGCCGGCCTGGTCGCCCGCAAGGCGAACGCGCTGGGCCTGAAGCCCAAGCCCTGGGTCAAGACCTCGCTCGCCCCCGGTTCGCAGGTCGTCACCGATTACCTCGACAAGGCGGGCCTGACCGCCGATCTCGACGCGATCGGCTTCAACCTGGTCGGCTATGGCTGCACCACCTGCATCGGCAATTCGGGTCCGCTCGCCGAGCCGATCTCGAAGGCGATCAACGGCAACGACATCGTCGCGGCCTCGGTCCTGTCGGGCAACCGCAACTTCGAGGGCCGCGTGTCGCCCGACGTGCGCGCCAACTTCCTCGCCTCGCCGCCGCTCGTCGTCGCGTACGCGTTGAAGGGCACGGTCACGCAGGACATGCGTGAGACGCCGATCGGCCAGGGCAAGGATGGCCAGGACGTCTACCTCAAGGACATCTGGCCCTCGAACGACGAAGTCCGCAGCCTGATGGATGCGAACATCGACGACGAGATGTTCCGCTCGCGCTACGGCAACGTCTATGCGGGCGACGCCAAGTGGTCGGCGATCGAGGTGACCGGTTCGGACACCTATGCCTGGCCCGCCGCTTCGACCTATGTCGCCAACCCGCCCTATTTCGAGGGCATGGAGATGACGCCGAAGCCCGTCACCGACATCATCGAGGCCAAGCCGCTCGCCATCCTGGGCGACTCGATCACCACCGACCACATCAGCCCGGCCGGTTCGATCAAGGCCGACAGCCCCGCAGGCACCTTCCTGCAGGAGCATCAGGTCGCCAAGAAGGACTTCAACTCCTACGGCGCGCGTCGCGGCAACCATGACGTGATGATGCGCGGCACCTTCGCCAATATCCGCATCAAGAACGAGATGGTGCCCGGCGTCGAAGGCGGCATGACCCGTTACGAAGGCGAAGTGATGCCGATCTATGACGCCGCCATGCGTCACAAGGCCGACGGCACGCCGCTCGTCATCGTCGCGGGCAAGGAATATGGCACCGGCTCGTCGCGCGACTGGGCGGCGAAGGGCACCAACCTGCTCGGCGTGCGTGCGGTCATCACCGAGAGCTTCGAGCGTATCCACCGTTCGAACCTGGTCGGCATGGGCGTCCTGCCGCTGCAGTTCGCCGAGGGCGTGACCCGCGAGACGCTGAAGCTGGACGGCTCCGAGAGCTTCACCATCCAGAACGTCGCGGGCCTGCGTCCGCGTCAGGATGTCGAAGTGATCCTGGCCCGCAAGGACGGCACGACCGAGACCTTCCTGACGAAGTGCCGCATCGATACCGTCAACGAGCTGGAATATTTCCTGAACGGCGGCATCCTGCAGTACGTGCTGCGCAACCTGGCGGCGTAAGTCGCCCATGGGGGCGGGCCGCAAGGTCCGCCCTTGCGGTTACGCAAAAAGGCCCGTCCGGAGCGATCCGGACGGGCCTTTTTATTTGCACGGCGGCGCCTTGCTCCTCCCCGAATCGCTATCGCTAGCGGTCCCCCTCCCCGTGCTCCGCACTGGGAGGAACGAGATGCGCCAAATCCTCCCCAAGCTTGCTTGGGGGGGCACCGCCGCGAAGCGGTGGTGGAGGGGCAAGTCCCCTTCCCGTCAAATCTTGCGCTGCTGAGCCTTGCGCAGGGCGGTCTCACGCTCCAGCCGGTCGAGCAGCATCTCGATCGATTCATCCTGTCGATCGGGAAGCGGCAGCGCCGCCCCCAGTTCCTCGGGCGCGGGTTCGCGCATCGGCGGGATCGGCATGGGTTGCGGCGGCGTCGGACGCACCGGCTCGCGCGGCACCGACAGGATCGCGTCGGGATCGTAAGCCGATAGCGGCTGATCGAGATCGGCGGGCAGCGTCCGCTCGACGACATCCTCCTCCACCGGCGGCGGCGGAGCGCCCAGCTCGGCGGCGTTCAGCGGTCGACGTGGCGGCGCATCGGGGTGGCGGTCGGACCGACGGACCACCGGCACATAATCCTCGTCGTCCTTGGGCACCGATTTGGCACGGCGGCGAAGCAGGCCACCCGGCCCCCAGAGCAGATAGACGGTCGCCCAAGTCACGGCCCCGGCCCCCAGCCCCGCGACTAGCGCGAGCAAAAACCGCGCCTTCAGTCCCAGCGGCGGGCGGGCGGCGGACAGGATATCCCCCAGGCTCAAACTGGCGACCAGCGACTCCAGCCGCCAGTCGGGCACGATGATGACCAGAAACGCCAGGAACAGCCCGGCAGCCCCGCCGATCCAGGCGGGTCCGAAACGTCGATGGGAGGGCGTGGCGGTGAAGGTCATGGCTCTATGTCTGGGCCCGATCTAGCAATCGGTGGTAAACAGGTTCGTAACGTCGGATGTTCGACGCCCAATTGCGTTCTTTTTCAACGAAATCTCGTCCCGCCGCCCGCCGCGCCTCCCAGCCGCCGCGATCGGCCAGCAAACCGGCCAGCGCATCGGAGATCGCGGCCGGATCGTCGGGCGCGAACAGCGTGCCGGTCCGCCCGTCCTCGATCAGTTCGCGGTGCCCGCCGACATCGGACGCGGCGACCAGCTTGCCCTGCGCCATCGCCTCCAAAGGTTTCAGCGGCGTGACCAGATCGGTCAGCCGCATCTTCTTGCGCGGATAGGCCAGGATATCGACCATGCTGTAATAACGCTCGACCTGCTGATGCGGCACCCGCCCCACGAAGCGGATCGCCGCCGCCACGGGCGAGCTTTCCGCCTGTGCGCGGAGCGCGGCCTCCATCGGGCCACCGCCGACCATCAGCAACCGCGCCTTGGGCTGGGCAGCAACGAGCTGCGGCATCGCGGCGATCAGGTCGTCCAGCCCTTCATAATCATAGAAGCTGCCGATAAAGCCGATCACCTCGGCCTCCGTCAGCCCCAGTTCCTCGGCCAGCGCTGCATCGCGGGCGAGCGGCTGGCCGAACAGCCCCAGGTCGACGCCGTTGGGCGAGACGATGATCTTGTCCTGCGGCAGGCCCCGCGCGATCAGGTCGCCGCGCAAGCCTTCGCAGATGACCGCGATCGCATCGGCGCGCCGACACGCCCAGCTTTCCACCGCCCGCGTTGCGCGGTAGCGGGCGCTCCCCACCGTGCCGGTGCCGTTGCCGACCGCCGCATCCTCCCAAAAGGCACGAATCTCATAGACCAGCGGCAATTGCCGCCGCCGCGCGATGGCGAGGCCCGCCAGCGCGTCGAGCACCGGGGAGTGGGCGTGCAGAATGTCGGGCCGGAAGGCCCTCACCGCCCGGTCGACCGCCCGGATCTGCGCGACGAGTCCGGCGGCCTCGCCGACCAGCCCCTGCCGCACCGGCATCCGCGCCGAGACGGGCGTGCGATAGAAGGTCAGGCCGTCGACCGTCTCGACATCGGCCTCCCCGACACCCTGCCGGGGGCCGGTCACCGCCGCGACGTCATGCCCCTGCGCGCCTTGCGCCTTCATGATGGCGCGGGTGCGGAAGGTATAGCCGCTTTGCAGGGGCAGCCCGTGATCGAGGATATGCAGGATACGCATCGGTTAAGCACCTGTCATGCCAGCCCTTAACGCCGCGTCAACCGCCGGTTTATAAGCAGGGCACGGCGTTGGCGTTAAGGGTTTGAGGAAAAGGGCGATGATCGACAGCTTTACCCTGCTCCTCAGCCATGGCCTGATGCTGATCGCGGCATGGCGCCTGCTGGGCCGGCGCGAGCTGGACGACGAGGGGGATGGCCGCCCCTTCCCCATCAAACCCGGCACCAGGCGGCGCGTCGACGATGCGTGACCTTTTCCTGATCGGCTTTCTGTTCAGCCTGTTCGCGATGGGGCTGCGGCGGCCATTTCTGATGGTGCTTGTCTATATCTATATCGACATCGTCGCGCCGCAGCGGCTGACCTATTATCTGCTCAACACGGTGCCGATCTCGCTGATCGCAGTGATCGCCGCGGTCGGTGGCTGGGCGCTGGTCGACGACAAGCGAGACAGCCGGTTCACGGTGCGGCAGGGCGCGATCCTGCTGCTGCTGGCCTATTGCGCGCTCACCACCTTTTTCGGCGCGGACTTCCCCGCCCAGGCCAAGGACAAATGGGACTGGGTATGGAAAGCGCTGGCATTTGCCGTATTCCTGCCGCTGACGCTGCGCACGCGATTGCGGATCGAAGCGCTGCTGCTGTTCATGATATTGTCGATCTCCTCGATCGTCATCATCGGCGGGATCAAGACCCTGTTCTCGGGTGGCGGCTATGGCGAGCTGAACCTGATCGTCAGCAACAATACCGGCCTGTACGAGGGCAGCATCATCTCCACCGTCGCGGTCGCGGTGGTGCCGATCATCCTGTGGTTCATGCGCCGGGGCACGATCTATCCGCCCGACTGGCGGGTGCGGGCGTTCGGGGCGGGACTGATCTTCGCCTGCCTGCTGATCCCGGTCGGCACCTCGGCGCGGACGGGGTTGCTGTGCGTCGTATTGCTTGCGGTGCTGATGCTACGCGACGTGAAGCGGCGGCTGCTTTATATTGGGCTGCTGGCGGCGGCGGGCATGGCGGTCGTGCCGCTGCTCCCCTCTTCCTATACCCAGCGGATGAATACGATCCGCGGCTATCAGGGCGACGAGTCCGCCTCGACCCGGCTGGCGGTGTGGAAATGGACGCTGGGCTATGTCGCCTCCAACCCGTTCGGCGGCGGGTTCAACGCCTATCTCCAGAACAGCTTCCGCTACGACCTGACCATGGTGGAGGGGTCGGCCCAGGACAAGACGATCCAGCAAAAGGTGACGACCGACCGCGCACGCGCCTATCACTCCAGCTATTTCGAGATGCTGGGGGAGCAGGGCTGGCCGGGGCTGTTCCTTTGGCTCGGCATCAACATCTCGGGACTGTTGCGGATGGAGGCGCTCCGGCGACGCTATCGCAACGCCGACGACCCGCTGCACTGGGGCGGCCAGCTGGCGGGCGCGCTTCAGCACGCCCATCTGATCTATCTACTCGGCGGGGCCTTTGTCGGGATCGCCTACAACCCCTTCCTTTACCAGCTGATCGCCGCGCAGATCGGTCTGGATACCTATCTGTCGCGCAAGTCCCGCGAGGCGCGGCTGAAACCGGTGGCGGGTCGTCAGCCGCCGCCCATATCCGGCAGCGTCAGAACTTCCGCGCCGTCGGCGTGATCCCGGTGCCCAGGATATTTCCCCGGATCACCAGAGGCTCGCCCGACCAGTTGCCGACGAAGACCGGCTTGAAATCGACGCCGGGCGCCAGACGGGCGCGGTTGTTCTCGACCACCAGACCCGAGGAATCGTTCTTCGCTCCCTCCGGCGCGACGGTGATGAGCGTCGAGTGATTGTCCTTGTCGCGGCCGAAGACGAATTCGTTGCCCGCGATCCGCCCCTTCGCGCCGTTGGACAGGTCGATCATATAATTGCTCATATGGCCGTGGCTGTCGTCGAAGCTGCTGTCGAGGATTTCGACTTGAGGAGCCCGCGTCTTGACGTAATGGCCGCCCTGCCCCCGCTCGAAACGGCAGGCGGTGACGCGTAAGGACTTGTAGCGGCCCATATAGATGCCATGCGCGCCATTGCCGGTCGGGTCATGGCCCAGGCCGGAAAAGGTCGAGTGGTCGACGGTCACGGTGCCGTTGGGGTCTTCGGCCGACAGGATGCCCGACTGGCTGTCGAGGAACATCGCGTTGCTGACCGCCAGCGGGCCCTTTTCGATGCGGATGCCCGCGCCGTTGCCGTCGCCGACCTCGATATGGCTGAAGACGATACCCTGTACCGAGGCGCCCCGCCCGCGCAGCACGAAAGCCGCCTTGCCCTCGCAGGCGATGCGGGTGAAGATCACCTTGCCCGGCTCGGTTGCGACATAGGCGATGCGCCCCGCCGCCTGCACCGCGCATTCGCGGTAGGTGCCGGGTGCGATGCGGATCGTACCCTCGCCATCACCGATCGCGTTCACCGCGTCCTGAAGCGTCCCGAAGCCGCGTCCGCCGACCATGAAGGGCTGCCCGCTTCCCTGCGCAAGGGCGGCGGCCGACGTCATGCCGAGGAGAAGAAGCGGAACCAGACGCATGGGGTTATCCTAGGAAAAAAGCGAACGCCAGAAAACCGAAGGGGCGCCGCATCCTGCCACGCATGGAGCAAGGATGCGACGCCCGTGATCGTCCCGTGGCGGGATGCCGTCCCATTCCTCCCCGAGTTCGCTTGGGGAGGGGAACATTACGCCAGCGATGGAGGGGCAAGACGGACAGATCATGCCCCTCCACCACGCCCTGCGGGCGCGGTCCCTCCTCATCTGACGATGGGGAGGATTGGGCGCTTACGCCTCTTCGCTCTCTTCCTCGTCGGCCAGTTCCTCTTCCAGCGCGGTCAGGATCGCCTTGTTGAAAGCGGGAATATCGTCCGGCTTGCGGCTGGTGATGAGGTTACCGTCGACCACGACCTCTTCGTCCACCACATCCGCGCCCGCATTGGACAGGTCGGTGCGGATCGAGGGGTAGCTGGTCAGACGGCGACCGTCGATCACGTCCGCCTCGGCGAGCAGCCAGGGGCCATGGCAGATGGCGGCGACGATCTTGTCGTCTTCCATGAACTCGGTGACGATCTCGACCGCACGCTCGTTGAGACGCAGCTTGTCTGGGTTGCAGGTGCCGCCCGGGATGACCAGCGCATCGTAATCGTCGGTGTCGACCTCATCGACGGTCAGGTCCGGCGTCGCGGTCTCCGCCTTGTTGATGTCGCCTTCCATGCCCTGGATCGGGTCGGACTTGAGCGAGGCGAGCGTCACCTTCGCGCCCGCTTCCTCCAGCGCCTGGCGGGGCTTGAACAGCTCGACGGTCTCGAAACCGTCGGCGGCGAGCATCAGGACGCGTGCCTGGGAAAGATCGGCCATGATGAAAAACTCCTGTCGGGGAAATGGCTTGGGGGAGCCAGCACCAGAACCCGCGACCGCATCGGCCGTTCCGGAACGAAGCGACCGGCGGCGCATTTGCAGAGATGACCCGAGAGAGAGCGATGGCCACCCGATTAGTCTATTGCGATGACAGCAAACCCGGCATCACCCGGACCAAGGTTCGCGGCAAATGGGCCTATTGGACCGCCAGGGGCGAGCGGATTACCGATGCGGATGAAATCGACCGGCTGAACCGTATCGGCCTGCCCCCCGCTTATAGGAACGCTTGGTTCTGCCCGCGCGCCAACGGCCATATCCAGGCCGTCGGCTGGGACGAGAAAGGGCGCAAGCAATATCGCTATCATGCCGATTTCCGCGAAGCGCAGGAAGCCGCCAAATATGAACGTTGCGCCGCGTTCGGCCATGCGCTCCCCACCTTGCGCAAGCGGGTCGAAGCGGACCTCAAGAAACGCGGCCTGTGCAAGGAGCGCGCGGTTGCCGCCGTCGTGCGGCTGCTCGACAACGGCCATATCCGCGTCGGCAACGAAGCCTATGCCGCGACCAACAAGAGTTTCGGCGCGACGACCCTGCGCAAGCGGCACGGCCAGGTGAAGGGCACAACCCTGCGACTGCGCTATCGGGGCAAGTCGGGCAAGATGCGCGACATGACGCTGACCGACCGATCGCTCGCCAGCTTCGTGAAACGGTGTCAGGATCTGGACGAGCAGCATCTCTTCGCCTGGGTGGACGAGGAGGGTGAGGCCAATCCCGTCACCTCATCGGACGTGAACGCCTATATCCGCGAAGCGACCGCTCACGACTTCACCGCCAAGCATTTCCGCACCTGGGCCGCCAGCGTCGCCGCGTTCGAGGCGCTGGCGCTGGCCGAGGCGGATCTGAGCCTGAAGGCGATGCTGGAACCGGTGGTCGAAAAGCTGGGCAACACCCCCGCCATCGCACGCAAATCCTATGTCCACCCCTCGCTGATCGCGCTCGTCAAGGAGGGCCAGGCGGCGTTTCGCAAGACGCTGCGCCTGCCCCGCGCCCGCGCCGGACTGTCCCGCGTCGAGTGCGGGCTGATCGCATTTCTGGAGGCCGGAACCCCGGCCAGCAAGGCGGCCTGACCGCCCCCGATTTTTCAAGGAGTCCCCATGGCGAAATCCTCGCCCAAGGCGCCGATCTTCGACGGCTCCCGCATCCCCGATCAGGTCGGTAGCATCATCGACGCCACCTCCTGGTGGGTACAGCATTACTGGCTGAAGGTACTGATCGCGATCGGCTTCGGCGCGGTCATCGTGCTGGCGCTGCTCTGGGTTCGCAGGCTCGGCGACAAACTATGCAGCCGTCCCGGTTTCGCGGGCGGATGGGGCGTGATCCTGGGCCACGCGATCGCGCGCACCAACATGTTCTTCATCGTGACGCTCGCCGCGCAGCTGGTGGCCGGCTATGCCGGTGCGCCGGGCGAAGTCGCCAAGACGATCGGCTTCTTCTTCACCATCGCCAGCGCGTTCCAGGCGGCGATCTGGGCGCGCGAACTCGTCCTCGGCACGATCGAGCATCGTACCCAGTCCGAACATTATTCGGGCGAGGCGCTGCTCTCGGCCATGGGGCTGATCCGGTTGCTGGTGACGGCGGTGCTGTTCGCCGTGGCGCTGGTCGTCGTGCTCGACAATCTGGGTGTCAATGTCACCGGCCTGGTGGCGGGTCTGGGCGTCGGCGGCATCGCCATCGGCCTGGCCGCGCAGGGGATTTTCGGCGACCTGTTCGCCGCGCTCGCCATCATCTTCGACCGGCCGTTCCGGCGCGGGGACAAGATCGCCTATGACAATACCAGTGGCGTGATCGAGGCGATCGGCCTGAAATCCACCCGTATCCGCGCCTTTACCGGCGAATTGCGCATCATCTCCAACCGCAACCTGCTCGACAAGGAAATCCAGAATACGACGGTCCGCGACCATGTCCGCCTGTCGTTCATGATCGGCGTCGCCTACGAAACCCCGCCCGAAACGCTGGCGCGCGTCCCCGCCTTGCTGACCGAGATCGTCGAGGGCGAAGGCGGCACGGTCGCACGCGCCGGGTTCGAGAGCTTCGGCGCGTCGAGCCTGGACTTCGCGCTGCAGTTTGACGTTCCCGGCGACGACTGGGCCACCGCGCACGACCTGCGCAACCGGGTGCTGGTGACGCTGATGAAGCGGTTCGCCGCCGAGGGCATCGTGATCCCCTACCCGACCCAGACGACCTATACCGCCGCGCCGGACGGGACGTTGGTCATGCCCTATGCCGTATCGACTCAATAGGGGAGCCTGTGACTACAGCAATAGGCTGATGAGATCGTCAACGCGTATGTCGCGCCGACAGGCTGATCGTCCGGAACTTGCGGTAGATCGAAATGCCAGCCTGCACCGATATGCCTGGGCCGGTCCTCCACGTCGTGGTTTCGTGATCTGCGCCTTTGTCGACCATTGATGCGGCGGCGTCAACGCTGGGTGCCATCATGGCCGCAATGTCAGCGCCGGTCAGCTTGGTCGCCTCGCTACCCGATATCTGGCAGACTTCACTGAAATCACCGCTTTCCGGCCGGGTAAGAAACAGCATCATACTGTCCTTGTGGAAAGCTTGGGGCAGGTTCTTGGGCAAGTCGGTCGCGCCCTCAATCAGTCGCATCTTGCTACTCTGCCAACCTTTGGCAACTGCGTCGCGCGCAACGGCATCTAAGTCGGGGAAGTGCGTTCGGCAGACGTCGTTGAACGCGGAAATGTAGGTCTCTGGGTCCGCGCCCTCTCGGTCGGCTGCTAAAATGTTCGAAGATATCGTGGCCGCGACAGAGGCCAGCAAGACAATAAATTTAGACATAGAACCTCGCTACCGACGTTGCCGATTATCCAATGTTTAGTACCACGCGATAAACGAAAATGATTAACTGCAGAAACAATAGCGTCCGCCGATACGAAAGCGTCACGTATGTGAACGCAACGAACCGTGTGCCGTTGGTATATCAGGGAAAGATTTTGCTCGAAGAACCGGCATGAGCGCAGAGAAACGGAGACCCACCTCTCCTTAGTTCTTTTGTGGGACGACCATTTGATGATCGTCCCGTACCAACAGCGTTAAATCCCCCCTTCGTCCAGCGACAACAGCGTGGCGTTGCCGCCCGCCGAGGTCGTGTCGACCGACACCGCCCGCTCCGCGCAGAAGCGGTACAGGTAATGCGGCCCCCCCGCCTTCGGCCCCGTGCCCGACAGGCCCTCGCCGCCAAAGGGCTGGCTGCCGACCACCGCACCGATCATCGAGCGGTTGATATAGAGGTTGCCGACCGCCGCTTCCGCCTCGATCACTTCGCCCGCACGCGCGATGCGGCTGTGCAGGCCCATGGTCAGGCCGTACCCCTTGGCGTTCACCTTCGCGATCGTCTCGGACAGGGTGCCTGCTTCCCAGGTGGCGACATGGAGGATCGGGCCGAACCATTCCTGGGTCAGGTCCTCGACGCGATCGAGCCGGATCAGCGTCGGCGGCACGAACAGCCCTTCGGCGGGCGCGTCGAGCGTCTTGATCGTCTGCGTCACCATGTCGGCGCGATAGGCCATCAGCTTGTCATAGGCCGCCCGGTCGATCACCGGGCCGACATCGGTCGCGGGATTGCCGGTCGCGCCAAGCACCAGCGTCTCCATCGCGCCCTTCAGCATGGCGATGACATTGTCGGCGACATCCGCCTGCACCAGCAGCAGCCGGAGTGCCGAGCAACGCTGCCCCGCCGAGCGGAAGGACGATGTGATGACGTCCGCCACCACCTGTTCGGGTAGCGCGGTCGAGTCGACGATCATCGCGTTGATGCCGCCGGTTTCGGCGATCAGCGGCACGATCGGGCGGTCGTCATCCGCCACCAGCGTCCGCGCAATCCGCTTGGCGGTGGCGGTCGAGCCGGTAAAGGCGACGCCCGCGATCCGGTGATCCTCGGTCAGTTTCTGGCCGACGTCCGGGCCGCCGACCGCGAGCAGCAGCGCATCGCGCGGCACGCCTGCGCGATAGGCCAGCTCGACGGCGGCCTGCGCAATCGCGGGCGTCTGCGGCGCGGGCTTGGCGACCACGGTGTTCCCGGTGACGAGCGCCGCGACCGTCTGGCCGAGGAAGATCGCCAGCGGGAAGTTCCACGGCGCGACCGTCGCCCAGACGCCGCGCCCTTCGAGGTGCAGCGTGTTGCGCTCGCCCGTCGGCCCCGGCAGTTCGACCGAACCGAGCCGCGCGCGCGCCTGCTGCGCATAATAGCGACAGAAATCGGCGGCCTCACGAACCTCGCCAATCGCGTCGGGAATGGTCTTGAACGCTTCCTGCACCAGGATCGCCATCAGCCGCTCGCGGTCCTGCTCCAGCAGATCGGCGAGCTTTTCCAGCACGCCCGCCCGGGTATCGAGCGGCGTCGTGTTCCACGCCGGGAAGGCCGCATGGGCGCGTCCGACCAGTGAGGCCACATCGGCGGTTGCGGCGACCGGCTTCACGGCGGGCGTGTTGACCGCCTTCACTGTCGCGTCGAGCGTTGCGATATCGCTCAGGTCGATGCCGGTCGAGTTGCGATGGCCCGGCGCGAACAGGTCGATGGGCAGCGGGATGCTCGGGTGACGCGCACCACCGACGGCGGCGATCTTGGCGACCGGATCGGCGAGAATCTCCGCCTCGGTCAGACGCGCATCGGCGAGCTGATGCACGAAGCTGGAATTCGCGCCATTCTCTAGCAGACGCCGGACCAGATACGCCAGCAGGTCGCGATGCCCGCCGACCGGCGCATAGATGCGGCACTTATGGCCATGCTCGCGCACCAGCCGCTCGTACAGGCCGTCGCCCATGCCGTGCAGCCGCTGGAACTCGAAGTCGTGGGAGTTGCCCGCCCATTCCAGGATGGTCGCGACGGTCAGCGCATTGTGGCTGGCGAAAGCAGGGCGGATATTCTCGGCCGCCAGCATGTCCTTGGCGACCGCCAGATAGGAGACGTCGGTCGCCGCCTTGCGGGTGAACAGCGGATAGTCGTTGAGCCCCTCGACCTGGGTGCGCTTGATTTCGCTGTCCCAATAGGCGCCCTTGACGAGGCGGACGTTCATGATCCGGTCGAGGCCATTGGCCCAGGCAATGACCGCGCGAGCGCGCTTGCCATAAGCCTGCACCGCCATGCCGAACCCATCCCAGCCCTTCAACGCTGGCATCGCCGCGACGCCGCCGATGATGTCGAGGCTCATTTCCAGCCGCTCGGACTCCTCGGCGTCGACGGTCAGCGCGATACCCTTGTCCGCCGCCTGCCGCGCCAGCTGCGCCAGCATGTCGGTCAGCGCGGGCACGCACTCATAGGCGCGCGGCAGTTCGTAGCGCGGGTGGAGCGCCGACAGCTTGACCGACACCGAATGGCCCGCCGCCGGGTCGGAGCCCACCGCGTCGATCGCCTTCACATAGGCCTGGAAATAGCGCTCGGCATCCTCATGCGTGCGGGCGGCCTCGCCCAGCATGTCGAAGCTGGCGGTGAAGCCCTTGTTTTCGGGCTTCTTCATGCGGCGCATCGCTTCCTCGATGGTGCGGCCCATCACGAAGATCTCGCCCATCATCCGCATCGCAGCGCCGACCGCCTGCCGCACGAAGGGCTCGCCCGCGCGTGACAGCAGGCGCTTGAGCGGCCCCGCCTCGCCCTCGCCCACCAGCGCGCGGCCGACGACCAGACCCCAGGTGGCCGAGTTGACCAGCTTCGACGCCGACCGCCCGGTATGCGCGCGCCAGTCCGCCTCGCCCAGCTTGTCGGCGATCAGGAGATCGGCGGTTTCGGGATCGGGCACGCGCAGGAAGGCCTCGGCGAGACTGAGCAGCGCGACGCCCTCGGACGAGTTGAGACGATATTCCTGGAGGAACTGGTTCACCCAGCCGCGATTCTGCGCCGCTCGTAGGTCGGCCAGCAGGCCCGAGGCATGGCCCATGATCCGCTCGCGCATTTCCGGCGTCGCGGCGGCGCGGTCGAGCAGCGGCTTCAGGACATCGGGTTCGGGCGCACGATACAGCGATTTCATGGTCTTGCGCGCGTCAGCGGTAACGGCAGAGGTCATAGGTCTTCGTCCGGTCGGGCGGCCCGGCGCGCATCGAAGCGCTTGGCGGGTCGCATGGCTATGCTGTGATGGACCAGCGCTTAGCGGGAAATATGGGGATTGGGTATCGTTTGATACGACATCAAATTCGGAGGCAATTCACTCCAAAATTGAAGTCTCAATATATTCAGGCTATATGTATCCCAGGCGAGGACATCCGCCTTTCTGTAGAGCCCCGGTCGTTGCAGCGACCGGGGCTCAAATCCTTTGGGGCCCGGGTTGCAGCCCGAGCCCCGCCGGGCACCTTACCTGTTGCGAACGTCGATGATCTTCACGACCAAGGTCGCGAAAGCGATGACGACGCCCAGGATCAGGCACAGATCGGCAACGGACATCCGTGGTCCTTTCTGTGATTGACGGCGGAAGTGCCGTCCCGAGCGTCATATCAGCATCAGTTGGCGGAATCCTGTCTGATAGTCGAAGAGAACAGCGGGATTCCGCCGCAACCATCCCCGCCCCCGCATCGTTCTCCCGCCAAACCCCTGAAAGGAGAGCCATGATGGCCGACGACAGCCCCCAGGAAATCGCCGCCAAGTTCCTCGACAAGTTGAAGAGCAGCCCGTTCGTCATGATCGGCCTGAACGACGGCCAGCATTCCGAACCGATGACCGCGCAGATCGATGACGATCAGCCGAACACGCTGTTCTTCTTCGCCGGTCGCGACAACCGCATCGCGAGCGGTGGCGAGGCGATGGCGCAGTTCGTCGGCAAGGGTCACGACTTCTTTGCGTGCCTGGCGGGCCATGTGTCGAAGGACAATGACCCGGCTCAGATCGACAAGCTCTGGAGCAATCAGGTCGAGGCCTGGTTCCCGCAAGGAAAGTCGGACCCGAACCTGACGCTGCTGCGCTTCGACATCAACTCGGCCGAGCTGTGGGAAACCGACATCTCGCTGTCGGGCCGGGTGAAAATGCTGTTCGGCGGCACGATCCGCTCGGACGAATCGTCCAGCCATGCGGTGGTCGGCTCGGTCGCATAATTCGCAATTGCCGAAATGCGAAACGCCCGGAGGCCAAGGCTTCCGGGCGTTTTTCTATGTCCGGGCCCAGCACCCCCCGCCCCGTTCAGCCTGAGCGAAGTCGAAGGCCAAGGGAATTCGGTCGCCAAAGGGGCGCGTGGCAAAGGCTGAACGGAGGGTGGGATTGGGGGTTACCGGCCCCTCACCCGTTCGCCTTGATCCACTCCTCGACCACCGGCGCGATGCGGTTGCGCCATTTCGAGCCGTTGAAGATGCCGTAATGACCGACCTTCTCGGCCATGTAATAGCGCTTCTTCTCCTCCGGCAGATTGGTCGCCAGCGTCAGCGCGGCGCGCGTCTGGCCGACGCCGGAAATGTCGTCACGCTCGCCCTCGATCGCCAGGATGCCGATATCGGTGATCGCGCCCGCATCGACGCGCTTGCCATGGTGCAGCATCTCGCCCTTGGGCAGCGCATGACGCTGGAACACCAGTTCGACGGTCTGGAGGTAGAATTCCGCGGTCATGTCGCACACCGCGCGATATTCGTCATAGAAGCGCTTGGTGGAATCGGCGCTCTCGCCGTCGCCCTGGACCAGATGCTTGAACATCTCCCAGTGCGAAATCATGTGGTTGCCGAGATTCATCGACATGAACCCGGCGAGTTGCAGAAAGCCCGGATAGACCCGCCGCCCGGCGCCCGGATAGGTCATCGGCACGGTGGCGATGACATTCTGCTCGAACCAAGCATGCGGCCGCTCGGTCGCCAGCAGGTTCACGGCGGTCGGGGCTTCGCGCGTGTCGACCGGGCCGCCCATCAGAGTCAGGGTGCGCGGCGTGCAGGGATGCTTGTCCGCGCTCATCACACAGGCCGCGACATAGCAGGGTACCGAGGGCTGGCACACCGCCAGCGCATGCGCGCCCGGCCCGATTTCGGTCAGGAAATCGATGATGTAATCGACATAATCGTCGAAATCGAACCGCCCGTCCGACAGCGGCACCAGCTTCGCATCGCGCCAGTCGGTGATATACACCTCGCAGGTCGGCAGCATCCGCTCGACCGTCCCGCGCAGAAGCGTGGCGTAATGGCCCGACATGGGCGCCACGATCAGCAGCTTGGGGCTGTCCTCCACACCTTCGCGGCGGAAGCGCTTGAGTTGGCCGAACGGCTTGCGGAGCACGATCTCTTCGTGGACCGCAACCTCGCGCCCGTCGATCTCTGTCTTGGTCAGGCCGAAAGCGGGCTTGCCGCGCGGGGCGGCGGCATGGGCGAAGACCTCCAGCGCCGATCCCATGATCGCGCCGCCGCCCAGATAGGCGAACGGATTGGCCGGATTCTGGAGCAGCCCCGCGCCGAAATTGGCCAGCGCGCTCGCGCCGGCCAGCATCGAGCGCTGCATTTCGTAGGCGTCGTACAACATCGTCGATTCCCCTGCGCTCCGCCGGACGGAGCCGTGATTGGCATCTATCTATCACGAAACCGTTTGCGCATGATGACCAGAATATGGCCGATCGGTCATAGTGCCGAACCGATGACAGGTTCATGATCTCCATTACACGGACAGAACGCACCAAAGCGCCCAAACGATGCGTCGCGCCCCTCACCCGCCGTTGAGCCGGTGCGCCCACGCTGCTAGGCCCGCAGGCATCATGGCCAGATCCGCCGCGTCCCGCAAATCCGCCGAGTCCCCCGTTCCGGCCAGCCGCCGCTTGAGCAACCTCAAGATGGTCTGGCGCTATACGCTTCGCTATCCATGGCATCTGGCGGCGGCGGCGGTGTCGCTGGCGGTCGCAGCGCTGGCCACGCTGTTCATCCCGCGCACCTTTCAGAAGGTGATCGACCACGGTTTCGGCAACATCGCCGACACCGGCGATATCGCGCCCTATTTCCAGGGCCTGCTGGCGGTCGTCGTGGTGCTGGCGATCGCGACGGCGTTCCGCTTCTATTTCGTGTCCTGGCTGGGCGAGCGGACGGTGGCGGACATCCGCATCGCGGTGCAGGCCAACCTGCTGCGCCTCGCACCCCGCTATTTCGAAGAGAACCGCCCGTCCGAGATTGCCAGCCGGTTGACCGCCGACACCGCGATCATCGAGCAGGTGGTGGGCTCGACCGTCTCGATCGCGCTGCGCAACACGGTGATCGGGATCGGAGGCACCATCTATCTGTTCGCGCTGTCGCCCAAGCTGACCCTGTCGCTGCTGGTGTGCATCCCGCTGATCGTCCTGCCCATCGTCGTGCTCGGCAAGAAGGTCCGCAGCTATTCGCGCGACAGCCAGGACCGGCTGGCCGATATCGGCGCGACCGCCGTGGAGACGCTGGGCGCGATGAAGGTCGTCCAGGCGTTCGGCCAGGAACGCCGCGAGGCCGAGCGGTTCGAGCTGGCAGTCAGCAACGGCTTCGCCACCTCGCGCAAACGCTTCCTGCTCCGCGCCATCATGACGGCAATGGTCATAGGCCTGTTCTTCGGCGGGCTGACGCTGCTGCTGTGGGAAGCGGTTGCCGATGTGGCCAGCGGGCGGCTGTCGGGCGGGTCGCTGACCGCGTTCGTCGTGACGGGCATGCTGGTTGCGGGCTCTTTCCAGGCGCTGACCGAAGTATGGGGCGACATATTGCGCGCATCGGGCGCGGCACAGCGTCTGGCCGAGCTGCTGGCCGAGGAACCCGAGATCGCGCCGCCCCCCGCCCCCGCCGTCCTGCCGGTCATCCCGATGGGTGCGCTGCGTTTCGAGAATGTCGAGTTCCACTATCCGACCCGGCCTGAGGTCGCCGCGCTGAACGACTTCTCCCTCGACATCCGGCCGGGCGAGACGGTGGCGGTGGTCGGCCCCTCGGGCGCGGGCAAATCCACCCTGTTCCAGCTGGCCGAGCGATTCTACGATCCGCAGGGCGGCAATATCTCGCTCGACGGCGTGAGCTTGCGCGATGCCGATCCGGCGGCGATCCGGGCGCGCATCGCGATGGTGCCGCAGGAGACGGTGATCTTCGGCGCCTCGGCGCGCGACAACCTCCGCTACGGCCGATGGGACGCCAGCGACGACGAACTCTGGGCCGCCGCCGAGGCCGCCAACGCCGCCGAGTTCCTGCGCGCGCTGCCGCAGGGGCTGGACACCTTCCTGGGCGAAGGCGGCGCGCGGCTGTCGGGCGGTCAGCGCCAGCGGATCACCATCGCGCGCGCGCTGCTCCGCGATGCGCCGATCCTGTTGCTGGACGAGGCGACGAGCGCGCTGGATGCCGAGAGCGAGCAACTGGTCCAACAGGCGCTCGAACGGTTGATGGCGAACCGGACGACGCTGGTCATCGCGCACCGGCTGGCGACGGTCCGTGCGGCCGAGCGGATCGTGGTGATGGATGGCGGACGGATCGTCGAACAGGGGCGGCATGGGGAGTTGATCGCGGGCGGCGGGCTCTACGCACGATTGGCGAGCCTGCAATTTCACGATTGATGGGGCCGGTCTAATACCACTTGGCGAGGGGATGCCCTTGGCCTTCGACTTCGCTCAGGCTGAACGGGGGTTTGGCAGGACCCTACTTCCCCGCTCCGTTCAGCCTGAGCGAAGTCGAAGGCCACGCCCCAACCCATTGAAATCCAACACGTAATCGCGCTTGCAGCCCGCCCCCCACTCCCCTAGGCTCCGACAATACCAGTTCAATACCGGAGATTGAGGATGACGCGGGCGGCAAACAGAGGAATGGGTGCGGCCCTGGCGGCGATCGCGCTGGCGACGCTGACCCCGGCAGCACAGGCGAGCCCCGCCACCCTGCCCGCGATCTTCCCCGCCCCCGCCGCGATGACACTGGGCGACGGCACGGTGACGCTGGGCCGCACGGTCTTGCTGATCGTCGCACCCGGCACCGAGCCGGAAACCGCCGCGCTGGTCCGCGACCTGCTGGCAAAGGCCGGTGTCACCGAGATCGCCACGGCCACGCGCTTGCCCACCTCGCCCGACCGCCCGACCATCGTGATCGGCCCGGACAGCGCCGCCCCGGTGCGTGAGGCCCTGTCACGCAGCAACACCAGCGCCGACGATGTCCGCGAAGGCTATACGCTGACCGTCCTCCCCTCCGGTCGCAGCGGGCTCATCACGCTGGCCGGGCATGACGCGGACGGACTGTTCCACGCCGCCCAGACGCTGCGCCAGTTGCTGGCCCGTCAGACCATCCCGGCGCTGACCATCCGCGATCATCCCGCCATGCCGATCCGGGGCACGATCGAAGGTTTCTACGGCAAGCCCTGGTCGATGACCGACCGGACCAAGCATCTCGACTTCCTCGGCCAGATGAAGGCCAACACCTATGTCTACAGCCCGAAGGACGATCCCTTCGCGCGCGACAAGTGGCGCGATCCCTATCCCGCCGCGACTTTGAACGCTCTGGGTACGCTCGCGGCGCGCGCCAGGGCGAACCATGTCGATTTCGTCTATGCCATCTCACCGGGGCCGAGCATCTGCTTCTCCGACCCGGCGGACGAGCAGGCGCTGCTGCGCAAGTTCGCGGCGTTGCGCGGGATCGGCGTACACAGCTTCTATGTCGCGCTGGACGACATCGAATATCAGAAGTGGAATTGTGAGGCGGACAAGGCCGCATTCGGCCCGTCGGGCGCGCAAGCCGCCGGGGTCGCCCAGTCCAAGCTGCTGAACGCGGTCCAGGCCGATCTGCTGAAACAGGACCCTGCCTCGCGTCCGCTCATCATGGTGCCGACCGAATATTATGATGCGAAGGAAAGCCCCTATAAGGCGGCCCTCCGCGCCAATCTGAACCCGCGCATCGTCGTGCAATGGACCGGCACCGATGTCGTGCCGCCCGCCATCTCCATCCCCGATGCCAAGGCCGCGACCAAGGCGTTCGGGCGCAAGACGCTGCTGTGGGACAATTATCCGGTCAACGACTATGCGAGTTCGGCCGGGCGGCTGCTGCTCGCCCCCTATGCCAAGCGCGAGGCGGGGCTGTCGTCCGAGCTGACCGGCATCCTGTCCAACCCGATGAACCAGGAAGCGCCCAGCCGCGTGGCAGTGACGGGGGTGCTGGCGTTCGGCTGGAACGACAAGGGCTATGACGCCGACCGCACCTGGCATTACGCCGCGCGGGATCTGGCCGGGGGAGATGCCCGCGCAACGGCGGCGCTGCTGGAACTGTTCGACACCCAGCATCTCGCCCCCACCTTCGGCAGCCAGCCCTGGCAGGAACAGGCACCCAAGCTGAAGGCGCTGCTCGACCATGTGCGCGAGGCGCTGGCGAACGATGACGCGAGCGAGCGTCGGGAGGCGCTGGCCGAACTCCATGCCAAGGCCGATGCGCTGTCCGATGCGCCCGACACGATCCGCGCGGGCGTGGTCGATCCGGCCTTTGCCGAACAGGCCGCCCCCTGGCTGGAGGCGATGCAGCTCTGGGGCCGCGCGCTGGGGCAGACCGCCGCCGGACTGGACGCCGCCGAGCAGGGCAATGCGGCGGCGACCCGCTACTTCGCCGATGCCAAGCGGATCGCCGCTCAGGCCGCCGCCGTGCAGAGCATCAAGGGCGCGGTGCGCTTCGACGGGCCGATCAAGATCGCCGACGGCGTGCTCGACCGCTTCATCGCCGATGCGCCCGGCCTGATAGCGGTTACGGCGAAACCGTAACCGTCCGGCTGGCGCGGCGGCCATCGGGGGTGCGGGTGCGAAGCTCGACCACCCCCGTCACCGCCACCGGCCCGTTATAGCGGGTCCAGGCCGAGCCGCCGGTGCGATACTCGATCGGCGTTCCGGCGAACTCGGTGTTCGCCTCCAGCCTGCCGTTCGCGATCCGCGCGCCCGGCGGGGCGAGGCGATAGGTCACGCCCGCCCGGTCGAGCAGTCGCATCTGCGCACCCATCCGGCCTGCAAAATCCTGCCATCCTGCCAACAGCTTCGTCCGGTCGATACGGGGGTCGTTCGACTGATAGCCGGTGCCTGCGACATAAGCGGGCTCCCAATCCGGCTTGCTCCACGCCCGCTCGGCCAGCGCCAACAGGCGCGGGAAAAGCATGTAATCCACCTGGCTGTCGCGCCGCACCGTCTCGCTCCACAACTGCGCCTGGAGCCCGGCGATGCTGCGGCCCGGCTGGAGCGGCACGGTGTCAGCAATCGCCTTGGGCTGGGCCAGGATATTGGGGATCAGCGCGGCGTTGGCGGCCAGATTGCCCGGCATGAAACCGAACACCTGGAAACTGTCCACCCCGCGCGATGCCCAATCATAGCCCGTCTCGTTCGGATCGGCGGCATAGGGCATGTCGAAATAGCCGAGATCGGGGATCGACAGCACCGTCTTCCACCCGCGATTGGCCTGGCCATGCGCCTCGGCCACGCCGCCCGCGTGCAGGTTGCTCCAGATGTTGGTCTGGACCTTGGGCGGCATCTTGGCGGGGTCGGTATGGCCCAGGCCATCGCTCCACCCGGCGACCGCGATGCCGCGCTGGGCGAGGTCGGCGGAAATGCGCTCGATGAAATAGGCGCCCAGTTGCTTGGGCTGCATGCCCGTCTGGCCCATCATCACCTTGCAGGCGGGCGACTGAACCCAGGCCCCCGCCGTCTCGTCCGCGCCGATATGATAGGTGGTCAGCGGCACGCCTGCCGCTTTATGCAGGGCGGCGATGTCGTCGATCACTGCGTCGATGAAGCGATAGGTGCTCGGAATACAGACGTTCAGCGTATTGTCGTCATAATGCTGGACGCTGGAATAGCGGGTGGTGTCGCCCGGCTCGACCAGCCGGAAACGCTCGGCCCCGGCGCGGTCGCCCTTGGCCATCAGCCGCTGGTAGCGCACCTCCATCGACCGGATCGCCGCGCGCGAGTGGCCGGGCATGTCGAAGGACGGGATGACGTCGATCTGCCGCGCGGCGGCGGCGCGCAGGATTTCGGTATAGTCGGCGGCGGTCAGATAACCGTTGGTGGCGGCGTCCCTCGCGGGGTCCGCGCCCAGCTGTGGCGACAGGCACGTCTTCTCGGCCAGGTCGGTGCAGCGATAGGCGCCGATCTCGGTGAGTTCGGGCAAGCCTGCGATCTGCAACCGCCAGCCCTCGTCATCGCCCAGATGCAGGTGCAGCGTGTTCAGCTTGTACACCGCCATCTGCTCGATCAGCTTCAGAATCTCGACCTTGCTGTGGAAGTTGCGCGCCAGATCGATATGCAGCCCGCGAAAGCCGTAGCGCGGCGCATCCTCGACGATCAGCGGGCGGAGCGTCGTCCCCTCCGCCGCCATCTGCTGCGCCAGCGAACGAAGCGCATAGGATGCCCCCGCCGCATCCGCAGCCGCGACGGTTACGCCACCCTGCCCGATGCTCAGGCGATAGCCCTCAGGTGCGATCCCCGCCTGCTTGCGGATGGTCAGCGGCACCGTTCCCACCGGCAATCCCGCCAGCGCGGGCGCGATGGCGGCGCGGGTGAAGCCTTGCGTCGTGACGCGCATTCCCTTGGACAGATCGACCGGCGCACCGGCAGGGCGCTCTGCCTTTGCAGGTCGGGGCAGGATTGCGACATCGACCGGCGTCGCGCCCCCCCGCTCGGCATAGAGCGCAAAGGCGCGCTCGGGCGTGCGCCAGACAGTCTGGTCGTCGGGGGCGCTGCGGGCGAGCGCGGCTTCGTCGGTCATCGGTGCGACGAAGGGCAGGGTCTCCAGCCCGGTCTCGGCGTCGGTCCCCGTCCGGGTCGCGGCGATCACGCGCGGGGTAAGGCCCTCGACCGCCAGCATCGCGTTGGGCATCATGTGATTGCGCGAGAAGAACGCGCCCAGGCCGGTCAGCTTCACATGATAGGTCTGACCCGGCTTCAACTGCTGGCCGGGCTTCAGCGTCAGGACGTTCAGATCGCCATTGATCGTGCGGTTGTCGAAGGTGTCACTGTCGATCTTCAGCACCGGGTTGACCAGGCTGTAGCGGATTTCGACCGGCAGGCTCGGCGCGCCCTCCGGCACGGCGATGGCGATGTCCGCCTCGAAACAGCGCGGCGTGCCGGTCGGGCAGGATGCGGGACGGTTGGTCAGGATGGTGTAGCGATAGCCGAGCGTCGCCGCGAGCCGGTCGAGATCGGCCTGCGCCGCCGGAGCCGCTGCCAGGATCGCGGCCGAAGCCCATAATGTCATCATAATCGTCGGTCCCGCTACGCCATACTGGTATTACATTGGATCATGACCATGATATTCCTCCCCTGCAAGGGGAGGTGGCAGGCCGAAGGCCTGACGGAGGGGTGTTCCGCTCGGCGAGCTTGGCCTACCCTTCCCACGGGCGACACCCCTCCACCAGCTTCGCTGGTCCCCCTCCCCTTGCAGGGGAGGATTGGAATGCTGGGGGTGACGCCGCCTTCCCTACCCCCTATCTCCACCCCATGAAAAAACCCCAGCCGGGTCTGCCGACCCGTGAGCAAATCCTCGCCTTCATCGAACAGTCGGACCAGCCCGCTGGCAAGCGCGAGATCGCACGTGCTTTCGGTCTCTCCGCGCAGGAGAAGATCGGGCTGAAGGCGCTGCTCAAGGATATGGCCGATGAAGGGCTGATCGACAGCGCGCCGGGCCGCGCGTTCCACAAGATGGGCGGGCTGCCCAAGGTGACGGTGTTGCGCGTCGTCGATGTCGATGACGGCGGCAATGTCTGGGGCCAGCCCGAGCGTTGGGAAGCGGACGGCGTCCCCATCCCTCGCCTGCGCATCCGCGAGCGCAAGCGCGGGAGCCTGGGCATCGGCCAGCGGGTGCTGGCGCGTACCGAGGAAGCGGGCGGCGGCTGGATCGCGCATGTCATGAAGACCATCGCGCCCGCCTCCGAACAGGTGCTGGGCGTGCTGCGCGAGGAGGCGGGGCGCTTCTGGCTGACCAGCGTCGACAAGAAGGACCGGCGCGAGATGATGGTGTCGGACACCGGTGGCGCGGAAGCGGGCGACCTGGTGCTGGCCGAAAAGGCGGGCCGTCCGCCGCGCATCACCGCAAAGGTGGTCGAGCGGCTGGGCGATCCCTTCGCCCCGCGCAGCTTCTCGCTGATCGCGATCCACAAGTTCGAGATCCCCGACCGCTTCCAGCCCGAGACGCTGGAGGAAGCGGAGCGGGTCGCGCGCCAGCCGCTGGGCGACGACCGCGAAGACCTGCGCGATCTGCCCATCGTCGCGATCGACCCGGTCGATGCGCGCGACCATGACGACGCGGTCTGGGCTGCGCCCGACGACGATCCCGCGAACCCGGAGGGCTGGCGCGCTATCGTCGCCATCGCGGACGTCAGCTTCTATGTCCGCCCCGGCTCGGCGATCGACAAGGATGCGCGGCGGCGGGGCAATTCGGTCTATTTCCCCGACCGGGTGGTGCCGATGCTGCCCGAAATCCTGTCGGCCGATGTCTGTTCGCTGAAACAGGGTGAGGACCGCGCCGCGCTCGCCTGTCATCTTCAGGTGACGAAGGACGGCAAGCTCAAGGGCTTCCGCTTCACCCGCGCGGTCGTGCGGCTGGCGGCGAATATTGCCTATGAGGATGCGCAGGCCGCGATCGATGGCGAGTTGTCGCACCCGCTGACAGAGACGGCGCTGCGCCCGCTCTGGGACTGTTGGGCAGCACTGGCCAAGGCGCGCGACGATCGCGAGCCGCTCGACCTCGACCTGCCCGAACGGCGGGTGGTGCTCGACCAGAATGGCCGCATCCTGTCGGTCGCGCCGCGGGCGCGGCTGGATGCGCACCGGCTGATCGAAGATTACATGATCGCGGCCAACGTCGCCGCCGCCAAGGCGCTGGAGGCCAAGAAAGCCCCCGTCATGTACCGCGTCCATGAGGTGCCCAGCCGCACCAAGCTGGTCGCGCTGAAGGAGTATCTGGAAACCTTCGACGTCCCATTTGCGATGGGACAGGTGATCCGCCCGGCGACGTTCAACCGGATCATCGACAAGATCGGCGACGCGGACTTCAAGCCGCAGGTGATGGAGCAGATCCTCCGCTCGCAGACCCAGGCCTATTACGCGCCGGTCAATCAGGGGCATTTCGGCCTGTCGCTGGGGTCCTACGCGCACTTCACCTCGCCGATCCGGCGCTATGCCGACCTCGTCGTCCACCGTGCGCTGGTGGGGGCGTATAAGCTGGGTGACGGAGGCCTGCTGCCCGAGGGCGAGGAGATGGAGCGGCTCGGCACCTCGATCAGCCAATATGAACGCCGCGCGATGGAGGCGGAGCGCGAGACGATCGATCGCTATGTCGCGGCCTATCTGTCCGAGCATGTCGGCCAGGTGGTCGAGACGCGGATCACCGGCGTCACCAATTTCGGCTTCTTCGCCACCGTCGACGGCGTGGGCGGCGACGGGCTGATGCCGATCCGCGACCTGGGCGGTGACTATTTCCATTACGACGAGTCGTCGCAGCAACTGCTCGGCGAGAAGAGCCGCGAAATCTACAAGCTGGGCCAGCGCCTGCCGCTGCGCCTGGCCGAGGCGAACCCGGTATCGGGGGCGCTTCGCTTCGAGCTGCCCGACGGCAAGGGTGCGGCCCCCGAACCGCGCCGGGTGCTGAAACGGCGCGGAAGGCCCGCCAACATCCGCCACAACGGCAAACGACGCTGATCCTCTCCGGCACGGGGAGGTGGCAGCGCGCCGGCGCTGACGGATGGGGGCTTCCACACAGGCCCCACCTTGCGGCACGCCCCCTCCACCACCGCTTCGCGGCGGTCCCCCTCCCCGTGCCGGGGAGGATCGGGATCGCCCTGCCGCCCCATGCGTACCCTCCCCCAAGGAGACACACGCATGGGCAATATGGTGGACGGCGTCTGGCACGCCGACGGGCTGTTCAAATCGGACGAGAAGGGCAGCTTCAAACGCCCCGACTCGGGTTTCCGCGATTGGGTGACGGCGGACGGAGAACCCGGCCCCGATGGCCAGACCGGCCACCGCGCCGAGGCGGGGCGCTATCACCTCTATGTCTCCTATGCCTGCCCCTGGGCGCATCGCACGATGATCATCCGCGCGCTCAAAGGGCTGGAGGACATGATTGGCCTGTCGGTGGTTGATCCGCTGATGCGCGACAATGGCTGGACCTTCGCGACGACGCGCGGCGGCACCGGCGACCCGATCCACGGCGCGGACTATCTGTGGCAACTCTATGCTCGTGCCCGCGACGGCTACAGCGGCAAGGTCACGGTGCCGGTCCTGTGGGACAAACAGCGCGATACGATCGTCAGCAACGAGTCGGCCGAGATTATCCGCATGTTCAACACCGCGTTCGACGGGCTGGGCGCGCGGGAGGGGAATTACTATCCTGCGGACCTCCGCGCCGAGATCGATGCGGTCAACGCCGCCGTCTATGACCGGGTGAACAACGGCGTCTACAAATGCGGCTTCGCCAAGACCCAAGCGGCCTATGACGAAGCGGTCGGTCCATTATTCGCCGAGCTGGATTCGTTGGAAGAGCGGTTGACGGGCCGGGAATGGCTGGTCGGTGATCGAATGACCGAGGCGGATATCCGGCTGTTCACCACGCTGGTCCGCTTCGATGCGGTCTATCACGGGCATTTCAAATGCAATATCCGGCGGGTGCAGGACTATCCGGCGCTGGAAGCCTTGCTGGAACGGATGCTGGCGATCCCGGAGATCGCGGCGGCGGTGCATCTCGATCACATCAAGACGCATTATTATGCCAGTCATTTGGAGCTGAACCCGACCGGGATCGTGCCGGCCGGGCCGGCCTTGCCGTGGGCGGGTTTGGTCCACGCGTAGCACTTCTTAAGCCCCTCCCGCAGGCGGGAGGGGTTTGGGGAGGGCATGGGGTCTCACCGAGACCGTCGCTCGTGGCTTTCCCTCCCCCATCCCCTCCCGCTTGCGGGAGGGGCGTGCCAAGATCAGTAAGCCCGGCCGATCAGTACCCGCTCCACCGCCTCGCGGCCGGTGAAGATGCAGGGGCCGTCATCGCAACCCGTCTGGCCCATCGGCGCGTTGCGGATGGTCAGCTTCAGCCCCTTGAGCTTCTCGACCACCTGCTCCAGTTCCGCCCCCGTGGGCTTGGCCCAGCGGACATCGACCCAGCCGGGGTTCTTCACGCCGTCCGCGAAATGCGCCTCGACGCCTGCCCAGTCGTCGACGGGCACGATCTGCGCCTTCAACCGCTCGGCCGACTGGCGGTGGAGCTCGCCCTGGATGTCGGCCAGCAGGTCGGCGACGCCGCTTACGAAATCACCACGCGGCTGCACGACCGAATCGAGCTTGCCGTCCTCGCGGTACAGCCGGTCGCGGCGGATGACCGAGACGTTGCCGCCCGCCATGTCGCGACCGCCGACCTCGATGATGACCGGCGCGCCCTTCTTGACCCAGCCCCAGCGCTTGTTGGCGGCCTTTTGCGCGCGGCCATCGACCATCGCGCGGATCGGTTCGCCCAGCGCCGACTGCCCGACCAGTTCCTTTTGCAGGTCGCGGCAATAGGCCAGCAGCGCCTCGTCCTCGGGCTGGTCGCGCAGCATGGGTACGATCACCACCTGCCACGGTGCGACCTTGGGCGGCACGCGCATGCCGTCATCGTCGCCGTGCACCATGATCATCGCGCCGATGGTGCGCGTGGTCATGCCCCAGCTGGTCGTCTGCGCGAAGTCCAGCCCGCCCTCGGCATTCTGGAAGCGGATATTCTGCGCCTTGGCGAAATTGTCGCCCAGGAAGTGGCTGGTTGCCGTTTGCAGGGCCTTGCCGTCCTGCATCATTGCCTCGATCGAATAGGTCGCAACCGCACCGGGGAAGCGCTCATTCTCGGGCTTCTCACCGGCGATGACGTGGACGCCCAGGCAATCCTCGGCGAAGCTGCGATAGACTTCGAGCATCTGGAGCGTCTCGGCGCGTGCTTCGTCGACCGTGGCATGGGCGGTATGCCCCTCCTGCCACAGGAATTCGGCGGTGCGCAGGAACATGCGGGTGCGCATTTCCCAGCGGACGACATTGGCCCATTGGTTGATCAGCACCGGCAGGTCGCGCCACGACTGGACCCAGCGGGCAAAGGCGGTGCCGATCACCGTTTCCGACGTCGGCCGCACGACCAGCGGTTCCTCCAGCTTAGCCTCGGGATCGGGCACCAGCCCACCCTTGCCATCGGCGATCAGCCGGTGATGCGTGACGACCGCCATTTCCTTGGCGAAGCCGTCGACATGCTCGGCCTCCTTCTCGAAATAGCTGAGCGGGATGAACAGCGGGAAATAGCAATTCTCATGCCCCGTCGCCTTGATGCGATCGTCGAGCAGGCGCTGGATGCGCTCCCAGATGCCATAGCCCCAGGGGCGGATGACCATGCAACCACGGACGCCCGATTCCTCGGCCAGATCGCCCTCGGCGATGACGGACTGATACCAGGCGGAGAAATCCGCGTCGCGGGTGACGGACAGAGCGTGCTTCATGCCCGCCCGATAGCGGCAAAGGGGGCGGTTCGCCAATAGGGCGGCTGCTTGTGGCCTTTCGTCACGGGCCGGCACGGGCTAGAGCCGCCCTCATGTCCGATGACCGCGTGCTGAAAGGCATCGGCCTGCGCCTGATCGCCATTTTCTTTTTGTCGACCATGTCGGCGTTCGTGAAGCTGGCCGAGTCGCGTGGGGCGAGCTTGTCCGAAACCATGTTCTTTCGACAGCTTTGCGCGCTGCCGGTCGTGCTGGCCTTCGTCATGGCGGGGCCGGGCCTGGCGTCACTGCGCACCACGCGGTTGAAGGGACATGCCACGCGCGCGATGATCGGGCTGGTCGGCATGGTCTTCACCTTCGGCGCGGTGTTGCTCCTCCCGCTGGCCGAGGCGACGACGTTCCAATTCACCGTGCCGATCTTCGCCACGCTGCTGGGCGCGCTGGTGCTGGGCGAGAAGACGGGACTCCAGCGCTGGAGTGCGGTGCTGGTCGGCTTTATCGGCGTGCTGATCGTCGTGCGGCCGGGTGCCAACGACATGTCGCTGTTCGGCGCGGGCGTCGGGCTGTTGGCGGCGATGTTCGTCGCGATCGTCGCCATTGTGCTGCGCCAGTTGCGTGACGAGCCGGCGACCACGACCGTCTTCTACTTCACCATCCTGACCCTGCCCTTCATCGCCGTGCCTTATGCCTTCCACCTCAAGGCGCATGATCCGCTGACTTGGGCGATACTCGCCTCGATCGGGTTGGTCGGCGGTCTGGGACAATTGGCGCTGACCGGCGCTTCACGGCTGGCGCCGGTCGCGGCCGTCGTGCCGATGGATTATTCCGGGCTGATCTGGGCGACCGTCTATGGCTGGCTGATCTTCGGCGTGCTGCCGACGACCGGCACATGGGCTGGTGCGCCGGTCATCATCGCCAGCGGGTTGTTCATCGTCTGGCGCGAGCAGCAACTCGGCAAGCAGCAGACGATCACCGCGGCGCCGGAAGATTGATACTCCCCGATATGGGGAAGATTTTCAGCGCATTTCCCATGTCGTTGGCGCATTCTCCTGCCAGCCGGCCCGATGGAGCAGCGGCGTATCGTCGTCCCATTCGGCGTGGCCAAGGCAAAGATAGGCCGTGAACGCCCAGTCCTCCGGCACCGCGAAGATCAGCTCCATCGCGGCGGGGTCCAGGATCGACACCATCCCCATCCCCAGATTGGCTGCCCGCGCCGCCAGCCATAGCGTATGGATCGCCATCGCGGTCGACTGGCGCAACGTCTCCGGCATGGTGCGGCGGCCCAGGCCGTACCCCTCGACCGGGTCGATATGGGTGAAGACTGCCAGCTGCACCGGCGCGGCGTCCAGTCCGGCGAGCTTGAGCGCCCGGTAGGCGCTGGCCCGTTCGTCGGCATAGTCCGCCGCCGCCGCCTCGTCGCAGCGCTGGAAATCGGCGCGGACGGCGGCGCGCAAACCGGGGTCCTCGACCCGGATCACCCGCCACGGCCGGGCATTGCCGACCGAGGGGGCCAGCGCCATCGTCTCGGCCAGGTGGGCCAGCACCGCTTCGTCTACGGGATCGCGCCGGAAGTGTCGGACATCGCGCCGCCAGCGCAGGATCGCCTCCAGCGCCCCGGCCTGGGCTTCGTCAAAGCGCATCGCCCAACCCCTTCCTGTTCGGAACATCCCACGGCGCTCGCGCGTCCGCTTCCACGAGGTTCAATCGATTTACCAAGGGGGATCAATCACCTGTGAGCGAACGGAAATTAATGCTGCTCGGCTGGATCGCCACTGCGACGGCGGTGGCCATGTACCTGTCCTATATCGACCAGATACAGCTCAATCTGGCGGGACAGAAGGGTTCGGTGATTCAACCGCTGGCGACGATGGTGAACTGCTCGCTCTGGGTCGCGTACGGGTTCTTGCGCGAGAAGCGGGACTGGCCGATCGTCTTCGCCAATGCGCCGGGGGTGATCCTGGGTGGGATTTGTTTGTTCACCGCGCTTTAATAGCAATCTACCCTCACCCTTCCCACCCGCGATGCGGGCGGGCCCCTTCCCTCTCCCATTGGGAGAGGGAGGGAGGCGCAGCGCGCCGGAAGGGTGAGGGCAACTATGCGATCAGGCGGCCTTGTCCTTCCACACCAACACGGGCTTGCGCGCGGCGAGCGTTTCGTCGAGGCGCGCGCGCGGCGCGAAGTGCGGCGCAGTCTTGAGCGACGCATCGCCCGCCTTGGCCCGCTCCGCCACCGATGCCAGCGCGCCGATGAACTGATCGAGCGCGGCCTTGGACTCGGTTTCGGTCGGCTCGACCAGCATCGCGCCGTGGACGACCAACGGGAAATACATGGTCATCGGGTGGAAACCCTCGTCGATCAGCGCCTTGGCGACGTCGATCGTCGAGAAGCCCTCGGCCAGGCCTTCGTCCGAGAAGATGGCTTCGTGCATGCACGGGCCGCTCTTGGCGAAGGGGGCGTCGAGCGTGTTCTCCAGCGAGCGCAGGACGTAGTTCGCGTTGAGCACGGCATCCTCGGCGACCTGCCGCAGGCCGTCCGCACCGTGGCTGAGGATATAGGTCAGCGCGCGGGTGAACATGCCCATCTGGCCGTGGAAGGCGACCATGCGGCCGAAGCTGTCGGCGTGATGGTCGTCGGCATTTTCCTCCTCGACCAGCCGGAAGCCCTCACCCGTCTTCTCGACAAAGGGGAGCGGTGCGAACGGCGTCAGCGCCTCCGAGAACACCACCGGCCCCGAACCCGGCCCGCCGCCGCCATGCGGAGTCGAGAAGGTCTTGTGCAGGTTGATGTGCATCGCATCGACGCCCAGATCGCCCGGACGCACGCGCCCGACGATGGCGTTGAAGTTCGCGCCGTCGCAATAGACGTAGCCGCCAGCGGCATGGACCGCGTCGGAAATGTCCTTCAGGTCACGCTCGAACAGGCCGCAGGTGTTCGGGTTGGTGATCATCACACCCGCCACGTCCGGTCCCAGCCGCGCCTTCAGCGCATCGGTGTCGACACGGCCGTCCGCGGTCGCGGGGATGTCCTCGACCGAGAAGCCCGCAAACGCCGCCGTCGCCGGGTTGGTCCCGTGCGCCGACTCCGGCACCAGGATGATCTTGCGGTGGCCCTCGCCACGCTTTTCCAACGCCGCCTTGATCGCCAGGATGCCGCACAGCTCGCCATGCGCGCCCGCCTTCGGGCTCATCGCGACCGAGGTCATGCCGGTCAGCGTGACCAGCCAGTGCGCCAGTTGGTGGATCACCTCCAGCGCGCCCTGCACCGTGTCGACGGGGGCGAGCGGGTGAACGTCGCTGAACCCCGGCAGACGCGCCATCTTCTCGTTCAGGCGCGGATTGTGCTTCATCGTGCACGAACCCAGCGGGAACAGGCCCAGGTCGATCGCGTAATTCTGACGCGACAGACGGGTATAGTGGCGCACCGTCTCCGGCTCCGACAGGCCGGGCAGGCCGATCGGGTCCTTGCGAGACAGGTCGCCCAGACGCGAACCGGCGACATCGCCCTCGGCGAAGTCGACGCCGGTCGTCTCGCTGTCGCCGATCTCGAAGATCAGCTTTTCTTCCAGCATCAGCGCACGGTTGCCGGTGAAGGTCGCCGGGACCGACGCTTCGTTGGCTTGGGGGCTCGTGGGCTTCCAGCCGCTCTGGTTGATCGTCATGCCAGCACCTCCTCGAGAGCCTTGGCAAGCGTCTCGATATCCTCCGCCGTCACCGTCTCGGTGACCGCCACAACCAATCCGTTCGCGAGGGCGTCCTCACCCGGATAGAGCCGTCCGAGCGACACGCCCGCCAGCACGCCGCGATCGGCGAGCGTCCGCACGATCGGACGCGCCTCGCGGCCCAGGTCCAGCGTGAACTCGTTGAAGAACACATCGTTGACCAGCTTGACGCCGGGCACCTTGGCCAGACGGTCCGCCGCGCGGCAGGCGTTCGCATGGTTGATCCCCGCCATGCGACGCAGACCCGCCTCGCCCAGCAGCGTCATGTGGATCGAGAAGGCGAGCGCACACAGCCCCGAATTGGTGCAGATGTTCGACGTCGCCTTTTCGCGGCGGATATGCTGCTCGCGGGTCGACAGCGTCAGCACGAACCCGCGCTTGCCGTCCGCGTCCACCGTCTCGCCACAGAAGCGGCCCGGCATCTGGCGGATATACTTGTCCTTGCAGCCCATCAGGCCCACGTAAGGACCACCGAACTGAAGCCCGACGCCCAGCGACTGGCCTTCGCCCACGACGATATCGGCGTCCATCTCGCCCGGCGAACGGACAGCGCCCAGCGCGACCGGCTCGGTCACGACGGCGATCAGCAGCGCCTTCTTGGCGTGGCAGGCCTCGGCCAGCGGGGTCAGGTCGGCGATGCGGCCGAGAATGTCCGGATACTGGACGACGACGCAGGACGTGTCGGCGTCGATCGCCGCGATCATCTGGTCGATATCGGTCTCGGCGGTCAGGACGGGCGTGCCGGTCTCCAACGTGTCGCCGGTGTACTTCGCCATCGTCTTGGCGACCGAGACATAATGAGGGTGCAGGCCCGACGACAGGATCGCCTTGGACTTCTTGGTGATGCGCCGCGCCATGCCGATCGCTTCCCAGCAGGCGGTCGAGCCGTCATACATGGAGGCGTTGGCGACATCGGTGCCGAGCAGACGCGCGACCTGCGTCTGGAACTCGAACAGCATCTGCAGCGTGCCCTGCGCGATTTCCGGCTGATAGGGCGTGTAGGCGGTCAGGAACTCGCCACGCTGGATTAGATGATCGACGCTGGCGGGGACATGATGGCGATACGCGCCGCAGCCCAGGAAGAAGGGCACGTCGCCCGCGACCATGTTCTTGCGGGCCAGCGCGGTCATGTGCCGCTCGACCGCCAGTTCGGACGCGTGGTTGGGCAACCCCGCGATGGGGCCGGACAGGCGGGCGGATTCAGGGACGTCGACGAACAGGTCGTCGACCGATCCAGCACCGATGACCGAGAGCATCTCGGCCCGGTCGGAAGAGGTAAGGGGCAGGTAGCGCATGCGTTCCATTTCTCCGCCCCTCACCCCGAAAACCTCGCGGATCGAGGGGTCATCGCCCATCCCCTTCTTCTCCCCTCCCGCAGGCGGGAGGGGTCGGGGGAGGGCAGTCGGCTTCAACAAGCCTGATGGTCCGGGGGAGAGCGAGTCCCCTCCCCCAGCCCCTCCCGCCTGCGGGAGGGGAGAAAATAGTTTAGAGCTTGGCGACGAACGCGGCGTAGGCGGCTTCGTCCATGAGGCCGTCCAGCTCAGACGCGTCCGAAAGCGTGATCTTGAAGAACCAGCCCTCGCCTTCCGGATCGCTGTTCACCAACGCAGGCTCGTCGGCCAGCTGGGCATTGCCCTCGACCACGGTGCCCGACACCGGCGCATAGACGTCCGAGGCGGCCTTGACCGACTCGACCACGGCGGCCTCGTCGCCCTTGGACAGCTCGCGGCCTTCCTCGGGGACGTCGACGAACACGATGTCGCCCAGGGCTCCTTGCGCATAATCGGAGATGCCGACCGTGCCGACATCACCGTCGACGTCGATCCACTCATGATCTTCGGTGAAATAGCGGCTCATGGTCACTTGGCTCCTGAACGAACGTAACGATGGGGGACGAACGGCATGCCTGTGACGGTGGCGTCATGGGTCTTGCCGCGTTGAAGCAGTTTGAGGGCCGTGCCGGGCGTCGCCAGCGCGGTCGGAACATAGGCCATGGCGATCGGCGCGCCCATCGAGGGGGCAAAGCCGCCGCTGGTCACGCGACCGATGACCGATCCGTCCTCGGCGACCACCGACGCGCCTTCGCGCACCGGCTGGCGGCCCGCGACGGTCAGGCCGACGCGCTTGACGGCGGGGCCGTTCTCGCGCTCGGCCAGGATGCGCTCGGCCCCCAGGAAGTCGGCCGCCTCGCGACGCTTCTTGGCGAGCGCGAAGCCCAGATCGGCCATCACCGGCGTCGTCTCGGGGTCGAGGTCATGGCCGTAGAGCGGCAGTCCCGCCTCCAGACGCAGCGAGTCGCGGGCGCCCAGACCAATCGGCTTCACTTCCGCCTGTTCGCACAAGCGGTCGGCGAACGCGGCGGCATGCTCGGCCGGGATCGAAATCTCGTAGCCGTCCTCGCCGGTATAGCCCGAGCGGCTGATCCACAGCGGCACGTCGTTCCAGGTGAAGTCGGCGGCGGTCATGAACACCAAAGCCTCGACGCCCGGCACGATCCGCGACAGCGCATCGACCGCCTTGGGACCCTGGAGCGCCAGCAGTGCCTGCTCGTCGAGCAGGTTCAGCGTCGCATCGTCGGGGATGAAGTCGAGCAGATAGGCAATGTCGTCATATTTGGTCGCGCCGTTGACGACCATGTAGAGTTCCTCGGCACCATCTAGGGTGCGCTTCGTCACCATCAGGTCGTCGAGGATGCCGCCCTCTTCGTTCAGCAGCAGCGAATAGCGATTCTTACGATCGCCCAGACCCGTAATGTCGCCCGGCAGGACCTTTTCCAGCGCGGTGATGACCGGGCCCAGACCGTTCTCGCCGGTGAAGACCACCTGGCCCATATGGCTGACGTCGAACAGGCCCGCCGACTCACGGGTCCAGAGATGCTCGGCCATGATGCCTTCATACTGGACCGGCATTTCATACCCGGCGAACGGAACCATACGGCCACCGCGCGCACGATGCCATGCGTCCAGCGGCAGCGTCTGGATGATCTCCTGACCCTCGGGGGCGTCTTCTACGTTCAGGTCTGCGGTGTCGCTCACGGGGCCGGTCTCCGTCAAAAGGGTGTCGGCTAGGGACGCAAATGTCCTTACCCGATCCGATCCCCCTCTGTCACGGAACCTGAGAGCTTTCGCCGGAAATTCCGGCTTACCCCTTCGGTGGCACGACGACCCAAGGCCGAGGCGCGCTTTCCAGAGTGTCGATGGCGATCACGCGGTCCCATTTGCCTGAGAGATTCCGGGGTGGTTGCTCCTTCGGCGGCCGGGTTTTCGTCACCTGAAAGGCGAACCCGGCGCTCTCCCGCGCGCGCCTATGTCGGACATGTCCGACATCGACGCCGCGCCCTCTGCCGGGCAGGTGGTTCCAAGTCAATCGGGGATGGCGAAGGCCATGCGCGATTATTGTGGATAGCGTCGCGAATCTTCTTCCCTGCCAGAGAACCCGGCAGGCGGAGGTGCCCGGCAGAAGGGCCACCACCACCGTTTCCCCAGGCCCCGCTCCCCGTGTCGGGCAGGATCGGATTACCGAGTCGCGTTGTACCGCAGCTGCGCGTCGGTCAGTTGGAACCCGACCAGCGCCTCGAAGCTGGCGCTCGCCACCGCCTGGCGCACCTCCGGATTGGTCAGCGGATCGACCGCCGCATCCTCGTCCCCGGCCTTGCGGCGACGGGTCAGCTTTTCGCGGACGTCGTCGGGCAAGGTCGCCGCCGCCCGCGAGATGGTGGTCGAGGCCTCGCCCGCCACCTGGCCGCGCGCCTGGCCCGCATCGAAATGCACGTTCACCCGGCCGACGCGCTTGGCGACGACGTTGGTCCCGCCGCGCACGATCGCGATGTAGTAAGGCAGCACCACGTCCCGCGCCGCCGCCGTGTCGGTACGCCGCGCCTCGATGTCGAAATTGACCGTCGTCACGATGTCGGCCCCCGCATCGGCGCAGTTGCCGCGCACATTGGTCAGGTTGGCGACCAGATCGATCGACCGCTCGTCGGTCGCGCCCAGCGTCTTGAACAGCGTGATGTCGCCGGTCCCCGCCGCGACGCCGACCACCGGGCAGGCCGAGCGGACGGCGGTGATGCCGCCCGAGGCATCGATCTCACCCGTACGGGCGCAGCCGCCGAGAACGAGCGCAAGGGCGACGGGAGCGAGAAACGATGCTTTCACAGGTCGAAACGCCTATTCTGGATGCCGAAGCATGATGCCGGTTTGGTCGCCAGCATAGGAACCGGGTTGGACGCGCGCAAGCAATGGCGTAGAGCCGTTCCCATGACTGACGCCCCGAAGCCGCCGCTCGACCTGTTGATCGCCGCCCCGCGCGGTTTCTGTGCAGGCGTCGACCGCGCCATCCGCATCGTCGAGTTGGCGCTCGAAAAGCACGGCGCGCCCGTCTATGTCCGGCACGAGATCGTCCACAACAAGTTCGTCGTGGACAGCCTGAAGGCCAAGGGCGCGATCTTCGTCGAGGAACTGGACGAGGTGCCGCCCCACGCGCACGTCGTCTTCTCCGCGCATGGCGTCCCGAAGTCGGTTCCCGCCGATGCCGAGAGCCGTGGCCTGGAATATTTCGACGCCACCTGCCCGCTCGTCTCCAAGGTCCATCGCCAGGCCGAGCGGCTGGTCGAAATGGGCCGCCACATCGTCTTCATCGGCCATGCCGGACACCCCGAGGTCATCGGCACCTTCGGCCAGGTGCCGCAAGGCTCGATGTCGCTGGTCGAGACGGTCGTGGATGTCGAGGCCTTCGCACCCGCCGACCCCGACAATCTCGCATTCCTGACCCAGACCACCTTGTCGGTCGACGACACCGCCGCGACCATCGCGGCGTTGCAGCGCCGCTTCCCCTCGATCCAGGGGCCGCGCGGCGAGGATATCTGCTACGCCACGTCCAACCGTCAGGCCGCCGTCAAGGCGATCGCCGCCGAGTGCGACGCGGTGCTGGTGATCGGCGCGCCCAACTCCTCCAACTCGCTGCGTCTGGTCGAAGTGGCCGAGCGGGCGGGCAAGCGCGCGATGCTGATCCAGCGCGCCGCCGATCTTGACTGGGCGTTCCTGGACGGGGTGACGACTTTGGGCCTGACCGCCGGGGCCTCCGCGCCCGAACTGCTGGTGCGCGAACTGGTCGATCGCCTGTCGGAGCGTTTCACCGTCAGCGAGCGCGAGGAAGAGACGACCCGCGAGACGATCGCCTTCAAGCTGCCGCGCGGGCTGGAAGCGGCCGCCTGAACCATGGCCGTCTATACGCAGGTTTCGGCCGAGGCGCTCTCCGCGTTTCTGACACGCTATGACGTGGGTGCGCTGATCTCCGCCAAGGGGATCGCCGAGGGCGTCGAGAACAGCAATTATCTGGTCGACACCACGACCGCCCGGTTCATCTTGACGCTGTACGAAAAGCGCGTGGCGGCAGGCGACCTGCCCTTCTTCCTGGCGCTGCTCGACCATCTGGCGGCCAAGGGGCTGCCAGTGCCACCCGCGATCAAGGACCGGGACGGCGTGGAGATACAGGAGCTGGCTGGCCGCCCCGCCTGCCTGATCCAGTTCCTGACCGGCGTGTCGCTGTCGCACCCCACCCCGGCCCAGGCGCTGGCGGCGGCGGATGCGCTGGGGGCGATGCACCGGGCGGTGCAGGACTTTCCGCAGAACCGCGCCAATTCGATGGGCCATGCCAGCTGGCGGCCGCTGTTCGCGCAATGCGGGCGCGATCTCGACCGCATCGAGCCGGGTCTGCACGACGCTATGGGCGAGGCGCTCGACGCCGTGCTGGGCGGCTGGGAGGCGCAGGGCCTCGATACATGCGTCATCCATGCCGACCTGTTCCCCGATAATGTCCTGGTGCTGGGCGACAAGGTCACCGGGCTGATCGACTTCTATTTCGCCTGCACCGATTTTCGCGTCTATGACCTAGCCGTCATGCACTCCGCCTGGAGTTTCGACGCCAGCGGCGACGTGTACGCGCCCGAGATCGGCGAGGCGCTGGTCGAGGGCTATCAGCGCCACTTCCCGCTGACCGAGGCGGAGCGCGCGGCATTCGCGAAGCTGGCGATGGGGGCATGCCTGCGTTTCGCCCTGTCGCGGGCGTGGGACTGGCTCAACACCCCCGCCGACGCGCTGGTGACGCGCAAGGACCCGCTCGCCTATTGGCGGCGCTATATCGCCTATCGCGACGGAAAGGCCGGACTGTGACCCCCGTCGAGATCGCCACCGACGGCGCATGCAAGGGCAATCCCGGTCCAGGCGGCTGGGGCGCGCTGATCCGCGCAGGCACGCATGAAAAGGAATTGTCCGGCGGCGAGGCGCTGACCACCAACAACCGCATGGAACTGATGGCCGCGATCGAGGCGCTGAACGCGCTCAAGCGCCCCTGCGCCGTCACGCTGTCGACCGACAGCCGCTATGTGATGGACGGCCTGACCAAGTGGATTCACGGCTGGAAGCGCAACGGCTGGCGCACCGCGGACAAGAAGCCGGTCAAGAACGCCGAACTCTGGCAGGCCCTGCTCGCCGCCGCCGAGCGCCACCAGATCGAGTGGAAATGGGTGAAGGGCCATGCGGGCCACCCCGATAACGAACGTGCCGACAAGCTGGCGAGTGATGCTGCGGAGACGTTTCGAGACAAGTAATTTTCTTAATCCACAAAATTTAAAAAATATCCCAAAAAGATTTTTTTGGATTTTTAATCTTTTAGGCTGAATAATTTATAAGTTCTGATAGTCATATGTCATTCTGGTTAGCAATTATCAGAATTTTTCACTCGACACGCACCTATCTACAGGATTTCCTAACCTTTACTTTATACTTGACAACTAGCACCTTGGCGACAATCTCCTCGGCAGCGTTGTAAGTATAGATATGGATAGCTTCACAAAAGTCCTCTGGATCACACACACGAATAATGAGTGGACAGCGCTGTCTGCAGTCGGCTCCCTTAGCGCAGCGGTCGTCGCCGCCATTGCAGCAATCATTGCGCTATATGTACCCTTCAGGATGAAGGACGCTGCGGAAAAAGAAGCCAAAAAAGCGCTCCGAATCCGACAGCATGAAATTGCATCAGCTACATATAATGCCCTGGATGTTATAATCTCGGCAGTTGAGGCACGCAGCCAATCGGATGCCAATGCACTCCACAAGGCTTCAGCCAAGGCCGCTGGCTTGGCCGAAACGCTACCACTACTTGTGAATCACCCAGGATTGACTGACGGACCGATAGTCGCGGCGATGACCGTTCGACAGGCCCTCCTTGCTGTAACCCGTGCAGGGGACGCACTTCGCACAGCAACACTTAAGTTCACTACAACCAATCCAGCCGCCCTAGGCAATTCTAACGCTATAAATCAGCTCATGAGCGCCGCAACGATCTATTACGAACTTGATGCAGCATTAACACTATCAAAAGAATCAGAAATTCGGATTGAGAAATTTAGAAAATATCATGATATACCTGTAAGATCAGGAGGTGTTTTTCCTGTACTACCACCTGCGGTCTGATTTTAGAATTACGATGTTTCGATGCCCGCCTAAATCGGCATCGAAACATCGCCCGGCATCAATTCTGCCTCTTCAAACTCAGTTGCTTTTCGTTAAAAAACGTCTCACGCAATAGCATTCCGGGTCCACACCGTCCGGCATCGGCCCCTCGCCCAGCAGCAGCGCCGCCGCCAAGGCCGACGCGGCAGGCGCGGTCTGGATGCCGAAGCCGCCCTGCCCCGCGCACCAGAAAAAGCCCGGCATGCGTGCATCGAAGCCGTATACCGGCGCGCGGTCGGGGGCGAAGCTGCGCAGCCCTGCCCAGCGGCGCTCGACCGCCTCGACGCGCCAGTCGACGACCTTTTCCAGCCGGTCGATGGCAACGGCCACGTCCCATTCCTCGGGCGCGATGTCGCAGGGCACGCTCGGCGTCTCGTCATGCGGGGTCAGCCAGAGCCGCCCGCCCGCCTCGGGCTTGAAGTAGAAACGACCCGCTATGTCGACGACATGGGGGAGGCCATCCGGCACGGGCGGATCGGTGCGGAGTTGCACCATGGTCCGGCGATAGGGGGTGATGCCGATCGGCGCGACACCCGCGAGCTTTGCCACGGCATCGGCCCAGGCACCGGCTGCATTGACCAGTAATTTGGCCGAAAACGATCCCGCGCGGGTTTCCAGATGCCAGACGCCATCGCGCCGCTCGGCCGCCAGCAAAGCCCCGCGGGTCCGGATTTCCGTGCCAGACGCCTTTGCCGCCGCCAGATAATCCGCATGCAGCGCGGCGACGTCGATATAGGCGCAGCTCGGCTCCCAGACGCCGTGTACCCATTCGGGGCGAAGGCCGGGGATACGCGCCGCCGGATCGACGCGCGACAGGTCCACCCCGCTCCCATCGAAATCCGTGAGCAGTCGCTCGACCCGCGCCTCGTCCTCCTCGCGGCCGACGTGCAGCGAGCCGAGCGGGGTTAGATAGCCGCCTTCGCGCAGGGCAGGGCCCGAGGCGGTGGTCAGTGGTTGCACTGCCGGGCCGCCATATGTTTCCGACCAGAAAGCCGCCGAACGCCCCGTCGCATGGCGGCCGGGCATGTCCTCCGCCTCCAGCAGCAGAACGCGCGCGCGCCGGCCGATCGCGGCGGCGAGACTCGCCCCGGCCATGCCCGCACCCACGATCGCGACCTCGTGGATCACCCCGCCACCCCGTCCAGAAAAGCATCGATCGCCGCCAAGGCGCGCAGCCGCACCGGATCGACTTCGCGCAGCAACTCATGCGCCGCCTCTGGCCCGAACCGCTCGACCCGCGCGCCGATCCGGGCCGCGATGGCGGTGGCGGCCTTGGGATCGACCAGGCGGTCGGCTTCGGCGACCAGCATCAGCGAGCGGACGCTCACACGGTCCAGCCGGGGATCGCGGCTCAGCGCCCGGATCGAGCGCATCGCGGAGGCGAGCCAGCCCCAGCTCGGCGGTCCCAGCGCCAGTTCGGGCGCTTGCGCATACCAATAGCCCTCATCCTCGAACCGCTCGGCATCATGGGTCAGGTTGCGCTGGCGGGTATGATGACCCGGCCCGTCTTTGGCTTCCCAGATGGCGCGCTCGGCCCGGCCCAGCGCGTTCATCAGGCCGATGATCCCCGCCCCCAGCAGCGCGCCGGTCGGCAGGCGCAGGCCCAGCATCGGCGCCACGAGAAGGAGCGCATCCGGGTCGACCGCCCCCTCCACCACCGCGCGCAGGGCGAGATGCCCGCCCATCGAATGGCCCGACAGGATATGGGGCAGGCCGCGCGCCGAATCCTCGGCGCGCCACCCGGCCCAGAACGCGCGCAGATCCTCTACCAGGATCGAAAAATTGACCCCATGACCGACATGGGGATCGGCGAGCAGCCGCCCCGATCCGCCCTGCCCGCGCCAGTCGAAGGCGGTGACGCTCCACCCCCGAGCGACGAGATGGGCGAAGACCTCCAGATATTTCTCGATCACATCGGCCCGGCCGGTCTGGAACAACAGCCGCCCGCGCGGCGCCTCCGCCACCCAGTCGAAGCGCCGATGCTCCCATCCATCGGGCGCGTGCCAGCGCGACAGCGTGGCGGCGGCCGGAAAACTCCGACGAAGGGACAGGCTATCGGTCATCCATGTCCCGGTTACGGTTTTGAAAGCCCTGCCGTCTAGGGCTTGATGGCATGGAATGGACCATAATGCGTATCGCGCTGCTGGTGGCGCTCGTCCTGCTGCTGGTGTCGGCGGGGATCGAGGATGCGCGCACCCGCGAGATCGCCGACGCCAAGAATATCGCCATCGCGCTGCTCGCGCCGCTCTGGTGGTGGACAAGCGGCCTGGCGGTATGGCCCGACATGGCCGTGCAGATCGGCATCGCGCTGGCCGTGTTCCTGCTGTTCGCCCAGGCGTTTCGCATCGGCATGATGGGCGGCGGCGACGTGAAGATGATCGCAGCCATCGCGCTGTGGCTGCCGCTGTCGTCGCTGTTCCGCATGGTGCTGGTCATGTCGATCGCGGGCGGGGCGGTCACGATTGCGATGCTGGTCGACCACCGTCTGCGCGTCCGAAAACAGGGCGATGCGGCTCCGGCGATCGAGGTTCCCTACGGCGTCGCCATCGCGATCGCCGCGCTCGTTACCCTTCAGGAACCGTTATTTAACCCCTTTCCGTCTATTTAACCGATCCAATGAACCGGGCACCGGGCTCGGCCAAGGCCAAAGAACGCAGGATGGACAGTCGCAAAGTGTTACTGCTGGTCGGGGCCCTGCTGATCGCGGGGATCACGGCCCTATTCGCCCGAACCGTCACATCGGGTAGCAGCGTTCCCGCCGCCGAGGCGGTCGTGGCGATCGCGGCGCCTGCGCCCGGAACCGAGATTCTGGTCGCCACCCGCACCCTGCCGGTCGGCACGATCATCGAGCCCACCGCACTGAAATTCCAACCCTGGCCCAAGGACATGCTGGCCGGTGCCTATTATGTGAAGGGTCAGGCCGACATCGCCAAATTGCAGGGCACCGTGCTGCGCTACGCGATCACCGCGGGCCAGCCGCTGACCCAGGGCGCGGTCGTCAGCCCCGGCGATCGCGGATTCCTGGCCGCCGCGCTGACGCCCGGCATGCGCGCCGTGACCGTGCCGGTGTCGGCGCAGACGGCGGTGGCGGGCTTCGTCTTTCCCGGCGACCGGATCGACATGGTCCTGACCCAGGATGTCGCGGGCGGCGGCGACGGCCCTCCGCTCAAGGTGTCGGAGACGATCCTGCGCAACATCCGCGTGTTGGCGACCGACCAGCGCACCGACAATCAGGCCTCCGGCGACGGCAAGACGCCGGTCCAGACCTTTACCACCGTGACGGTCGAGGCGACGCCGAAGATGGCCGAACAGCTCGCGGTCGCGCAGACCGTCGGCACGCTGTCGCTGTCGCTGCGCGCGCTGGCCGAGCGGCCCGCCGACCTGAATGCCAAGGGCGATCCGGGTGCCGTCGCGCAGCCGATGGCCGACCGCGCCTCCTATGTCACCGGGGCCGACGTGTCCCGCTATCAGCGGCGCACCGTGCCGGGTCGCCAGAATAGCGATGCCCCCGATCACGGGACGATCGCCATGGCGAACGGTGCGTCCGGGATGACCGCCGGGATCGGCACCGCCGCCCAGGCGATGCGCGGCGTGGCCGACAATGCGGGCGTCCGCGTCGCACGGGGCAGCGCCTCCGGCTCCGGGGCAGCGCCGAGCGCCATGCCGATGGGGGGTGGAAATTGATGTCGCTTCGATCGATGCTTTCGCGCGCACCCCGCGCATCGGCCTTCGTGCTGATACTGGCCCCGCTGCTCCTTGCGCCCGCCCCTGCCCGCTCCGCCCTGCCCGATCCGGGCGATTCGACCCCGGCCAGCGACGGCTCGGGCGCGCTGGAGATCAATACCGGGCGGGCGCGGCTGATTACGTTGCCCCGGCCAATGACCGACCTGTTCGTCGCCGACGACAGCATCGCCGATGTCCAGGTCCGCTCGCCCACCCAGCTCTATATCTTCGGCAAGAAACCCGGCGAGACGACGGTATCGGCGACCGCGCGCGGCGGCGCGGTCGTCTATGCCGCGACGGTCCGGGTCGGCAACAATCTCGATTCGATCGGGCGGATGCTGAAGCTGGCCATGCCCGAGGCGCAGATCGTGCCCACGCCGATGAACGGCCTGATCCTGCTGACCGGCACCATCGCCTCGCCCGACGACGCGGCCGAGGCCGAGCGGCTCGTCCAGGCCTATGTCGGCAAGGACACGCGCGTCATCAGCCGGCTGAAGACCGCGACCCCGCTTCAGGTCAATCTTCAAGTCCGTATCGCCGAGGTGAACCGCAGCTTCGTCAAGCAGATCGGCGTCAACCTGTTGAACCGGGACGCCAATTCCAGCGGCTTCGTGTTCGGCGTCGCCTCAGGGCGTAATCCCGGCTCGATCACCGACGTCACCGATGCCACCGGTCGGGTGACCGGCACGCAATATACCTTCAATCCCGGTGCGCAGCGCACGACGCTGGGCCTGGGCGGGCGCGTGCTGGGTATGGACCTGCTGAGCGCGATCGATCTGGGCGAGACGCTGGGTCAGGTGTCGACGCTGGCCAATCCCAATCTGACCGCGCTGTCCGGCGAAACCGCGACCTTCCTGGCGGGTGGCGAAATCCCCATTCCGCTTTCCAGCGGTTTCGGCGCGGTGTCGGTCGAATATAAGCAATATGGCGTCAGCCTGTCCTACACGCCGACGGTTTTGTCCGATGGCCGCATCTCCCTGCGCGTCCGGCCGGAAGTGTCGCAGCTTTCCTCGCTGGGCGCGGTCACGATCAGCGGCACCTCGATCCCCGCGCTGACCACCCGGCGGGCCGAGACGACCCTGGAGCTGGGGTCGGGGCAGAGCATGATGATCGGCGGACTGCTGTCCAACTCGCGCGACAATTCGATCGAAAAGACGCCGTGGCTGGGCGACCTGCCGCTGATCGGTTCGCTGTTCCGCTCCAACGCCTTCAAGCGTAACGAGACCGAACTGGTCATCATCATCACCCCCTATCTGGTGAAGCCGGTCAACGCGCCCTCCGACATCGCACTGCCCACCGACGGGATGCGTTCCCCGAACGATGCCGAGCGGGTGCTGCTGGGGCGTATGGGGAGCATCGATCGGACGCCGCGTCCCGTGCCGACCATGGCCCCGCCGGTACAGGGTCGCCCGGTGGCCGCCGGGATCTCCACCACGCCCCCCGCCGCGGCCGCCCTGCCCGTTCGCAAGACCGTGCCGACTCCCGGCTTTTCCGAATGACCGCCCGTCCAAGGATCAAGCGCCCCATGCGTCGTTTCCCGCTTCTCCTGACGCCGCTCGGCCTCGCGCTGATGACCGGCGGCTGCATGGGTGCCGGTCAGCCGGGTCTGGAGTCCGCCCATCAGCCGGTCGTGTCGCAGACCGACTATGCGCTCGATCTTGCCTTGTCCGGCGGACGGCTGGCGACGGACGAGGATCGGCGGCTCGACGGCTGGGCGCGCAACCTCCATCTGGGCTATGGCGACCGCGTCGCGGTGGAGGACCCGGCGGGCGAAGGTCCCGTCGCCTATCGCGAGGTCGCGAACGTCATCGGCCGCTATGGCTTGCTGCTCGGCCAGGCCTCGCCGATCACGCGCAGCCCGGTGGCGCCCGCGACCATTCGCGTGGTGGTGACGCGCAGCGTGGCGACCGTGCCCGGCTGTCCCGACTTGCGGAGCGACACCGCACCCGATCTGGAGGGGCGGACCTCGTCCAACCATGGTTGCGCGATCAACCGCAACCTGGCCGCGATGGTCGCCAACCCCACCGACCTGGTTCAGGGCGTGGGCGCCCCCGCGGCCACCGATCCCGCCACTGCGACCCGCGCGGTCCGGGCGCTGCGTGTCGCGCCGCCGAGCGGCAATGGCGGCACCACGTTGCGCGATCCGAACACGATCCAGAGCGGCGGCGGCGGCCTCCCGGCGCCGAGCGCGGGAGGCGCGCAATGAACGCCCCCTGGAAACCCGCCATGCTGACCACGCGCGATCCCTTCCTGGCCTTTGTCAGCGACGAATGGACGGCGGAGGCGATCCGGCCGCTGGCCGCCGAACAGGGATGGTCGGTCGACAAGGTGATGAAGGGTGGCCTGTCCGGCGCGATCCAGTCGCTGTCGGTATCGGCCAGCCCCCAAATCCTGCTGGTCGACCTGACCGAGACCGTCGATCCCGCCAGCGAGATCAACAATCTGGCCGAGGTGTGCGAGCCCGGTACGATCGTGATCGCGATCGGCCCGGTCAACGACGTGCGGCTATACCGTTCGCTGATGGCGAGCGGCCTGCACGATTATCTGCTGAAGCCGATCAACGCCGACCATTTGCGCGACACGATCGGCCAGGCGCGCAGCCAGCTTCATGCGCCCCGCCCCCTCGACATGGAGCCCGAAAAGGCACCGTGCAGCGTCGCGGTGGTCGGCGTTCGCGGCGGCGTGGGCGCATCGACCATCGCCACCTCGCTCGGCTGGCTGATGGCGGAGCGGCTGGACCGGACGACCGCGCTACTCGACCTGGACGTGCATTTCGGCACCGCCGCGCTGGCGCTGGACCTGGAGCCGGGGCGCGGGCTGGTCGATGCGATCGACAATCCCAGCCGCATCGACGGGCTGTTCCTGGAACGCGCCATGGTCAAGGCGTCGGAAAAGCTGGCGATCCTGTCGGCCGAAGCCCCGATCAGCGCGCCTATCCTGACCGACGGCCTCGCCTTCGCGCAGCTGCAGGACGAGATGCGGCTCAATTTCGAATCGACCATCGTCGACCTGCCGCGCGGGTTGATGATCCAGCAGCCGATGCTGGTCGCGACGGCGCAGACCATCGTGCTGGTCACCGAACTGACCCTGGCCGCCGCGCGCGACACGATCCGCCTGTTGTCCTGGGCCAAGATGCACGCCCCGCAGGCCACCGTCCTGACCATCGCCAACCGGGTGCAGCCCGCCGCGCAGAGCGAGATCGCGCAGAGCGATTTCGAGGGATCGATCGAACGTCCGATCGATTTCGTCATGCCCTATGACCCCAAGCTGATCGTCCAGGCCGCCAAAGTCGGCAAGCCCATCGCCGAACTGGGCCGCACGTCGCGCACCATCGCCCCGCTGGTCGAGCTGACGCAGCGCCTCTGCACCTCGGCCGAGGGCAACGCGGACATGCCCGCGAAACGCGGGCTGCTCGACCGGTTCGACCTGAAGTCGCTGCTCAACAAGCGGACGCGGGCCGACTGACGGCCATGTCGATGTCGGCGACCCTGATCCTGGCCATGGGCGTCTTCCTGACGCTCGCGCTGGCGATGGCGGCCTTTTCGGCCCCGGTTGGCTCGCGCAGCCAGAACCGGCGGCTGGCCGCATTACGCGGTCGGGTCGCGCTCGACCTCGGCAAGCCGCTGGAGGCGGTGGCCGCGTCGCGCGGGATCGCGCTGGCGGGCGACACACGGATGGACAAGGCGTTCGGCCGTCTGCTCCCCAATTCCGCAACGCTCGCCACGCGGCTGGACCGCACCGGGCGCGACTGGACCGTCGGCCAATATGGCATGGCGAGCGCGGGGCTGGCGTTCGGCTTGATGATCCTGCTGATGATCCTCGGCTGGTCCTTCTTCACCGCCTTGCTGGTCGGGCTGCTGCTCGGGCTATGGGTGCCGCACATGGTCATCGGGCGGATGATTACGAAGCGCCGGAACAAGTTCGTCATCCGCTTTCCCGATGCCATCGAGCTGTTGGTGCGTGGCCTGCGTTCGGGCCTGCCCATCTCGGAGACGATGGCGGTCGTCGCGCTGGAGCTGCCCGGCCCGGTGGGCGAGGAGTTTCGCGCCGTCACCGACCGGATGCGGATCGGCCGGACGATGGACGCCGCGCTTCAGGACACTGCCGATCGGCTCGACATTCCCGAATTCCGCTTCTTCGTCATCGCCATCGCCATCCAGCGCGAGACCGGCGGCAACCTGGCCGAGACGCTGTCCAACCTGGCCGAGGTGCTGCGCAAGCGTGCGCAGATGAAGCTGAAGATCAAGGCGATGTCGTCCGAGTCCAAGGCGTCCGCCTATATCATCGGCTGCCTGCCCTTTGCCGTGTTCGGCATGATCTGGATGATCAACCAGCCCTATATGGCGCGCTTCTTCGTCGATCCGCGCCTGATGCTGGTCGGGGCGGCAGGCTTTCTCTGGATGGGCCTGGGCGCGTTCATCATGTCCCGCATGATCAGCTTCGAGATCTGAATGACCCGTCCCGCGCCCGCCTTTTTTGGCCTCGACCCGGCATCGCTGACCGCGCTGCTCTGGGGCATCTGCGTCTTTGCGCTGCTGTGCGCGGGCTATATGCTGATCGGCAGCCGCGACCCGATGACGCGCCGGGTCCGCGCGCTCAACGAACGGCGCGACTCGCTCAAGATCGGTGGCGAGAGCGGCCCCAAGCGGCGCGCCCAGCTGATCGACCGCGCCACCCTGCTGGACCGGATGCGCACGGTCCTGAGCATGCTCAAGGTCTTGCAGGACGAACAGGTCAAGGCGGTTCAGATCAAGCTGCTGCAGGCGGGTATCCGATCGAAGGACATGGCGGTCGCGGTCATTTTCGGGCGCCTGGCCCTGCCGATCGTGCTGGGCGGCACGATGGCGCTTTGGGTCTATGGCACCGAGGATTTCGCCGACTGGAGCGGGTTCAGCTGCTACATGCTGGTCGCGGGTACGCTGATCCTGTCTTACAAGGCGCCCGACCTGGCGCTGAAGAACCAGATCGACAAGCGCACCGCCGCGATCCGCAAGGGATTGCCCGACGCGCTCGACCTGATGGTCATCTGTGCCGAGGCGGGGCTGACCGTCGATGCCGCCTTCGCCCGAGTCGCGCGGGAGCTGCGCCGCGCCTATCCCGAGCTGGGCGACGAGTTCCAGCTGACCTCGGTCGAGTTGGGCTTCCTGACCGACCGGCGGCAGGCGCTGGAGAATCTCGCCATGCGGGTCAATCTGGACTCGCTGCGCGGCGTCGTCACCACGATGATCCAGACCGAGAAATACGGTACGCCGCTGGCCAGCGCGCTACGCGTCCTGTCGGCCGAGTTCCGCCACGAACGCATGATGCGCGCCGAGGAAAAGGCCGCCCGTCTGCCCGCGATCATGACGGTGCCGCTGATCCTGTTCATCCTGCCGGTGCTGTTCGTCGTCATCCTCGGCCCCGCCGCCTGTTCGATCAAGGATACGCTGATCGCGGGGCAATAAGCCCGGCTTCGCAACCAGCATCCGTTCCAGTCGTTGATCGGTCGTAACAGACCTAATTCAACAGGATGGGATCGACGCGATGCTGTTCACTTCGACGACGCAGTTCGCCGTGCTGGGGCTGGTCCTCATCGCGGGTTGGTTCTTCGGGCTGGCGAGCCATCCGGGCGGCCGCAAATGGCGCACCCGCTACTCCACCGAGCGCGACGCCCATGCCGCGCAGGTCAAGGATACCGAAGCCAAGCTGTCGGCGGCACAGGCCCGCATCGCCGAACTGGAAAAGGAAAACCGCCGCCTGGCGAGTGCCCAGCCGGTCGCGGCCGCGCCGGTGGTGGAGCGGGCCGCCCCGGCGTCGACCTATCGCCCGGTCGCGGCGAGCGCGGCGCGTCCGGCCTATCCTGCGGGTGAGCGTCGCGGGTGGTTCGACTTCGGCAACCGGGTGACGACCCACGGGTGATTGGTTTTGTGGGGTTAGGGCTCGGTGAGACACCCTGCCCTCCCCCATCCCCTCCCGCTTGCGGGAGGGGTGTGCGAAGCGGAAACGTCTAGCGCTTCAATCGGTCCATCGTTTTCGAGAGACACGAAACCGCTGCCCGGAAACGCCCCCCTCCCGCAAGCGGGAGGGGATGGGGGAGGGGGAGGGAAGTTTCCGGGCGATAAACCCGCCGAAACCTCCTCACCCCGACATCACCGCGCCTTCAACGCCGCCTGCGCCGCCGCGAGCCGCGCGATCGGCACGCGGTACGGGCTGGCCGAGACATAATCCAACCCAACCGACTCGCAGAAGGCGATCGACGCCGGATCGCCGCCATGCTCGCCGCAGATGCCGAGCTTGATCCCCGGCCGCGTCGCGCGACCTCGCTCGGCGGCCAGGCTGACCAGTTCGCCCACACCCTCTACATCCAGGCTGACGAACGGGTCCTTGGCGTAGATGCCCTTCTCGACATAGGCGCTCAGGAAGCGCGCCGCATCGTCGCGGCTGACGCCCAGCGTCGTCTGGGTCAGGTCGTTGGTGCCGAAGGAGAAGAACTCCCCGACCTCGGCGATCTCGCCCGCCTTCAGCGCGGCGCGCGGCAGCTCGATCATGGTGCCGACCAGATATTCGACTGTCTTGCCGCGTTCGGCGAAGACCGCCTGCGCCGCCTTGTCGACCACCGCCTTCATCAGCTCCAACTCGCGGCGCGTGGCGACCAGCGGGATCATGACCTCGGGGATCGGCGCCTCGCCCGACTTCTCCGCCACGTCCAGCGCCGCCTCGAAGATGGCGCGCGCCTGGATCTCGTAGATTTCCGGATAGGTCACGCCCAGGCGGCACCCGCGATGGCCGAGCATCGGGTTGAACTCGTGCAGCTCGTTCGCCCGGCGCTTCAGCGTATCGACGTCGACGCCCGCCGCCGTCGCGACCTCCGCGAACTCGGCCTCCTGCTGCGGCAGGAATTCGTGCAGCGGCGGGTCGAGCAGGCGCACCGTCACCGGCAGGCCCGCCATCACCTCGAAGATCGCGGTGAAGTCGGCGCGCTGTTCAGGCAGCAGCTTGGCGAGCGCGGCGCGGCGGCCCGCTTCGTCCGAGGCGAGGATCATCTGGCGCACCGCCGTGATCCGCGCGGCGTCGAAGAACATATGCTCGGTGCGGCACAGGCCGACGCCCTCCGCACCGAACTCGCGCGCGGTGCGGCAGTCGAGCGGGGTTTCGGCATTGGCGCGGACCTTCAGGCGGCGGACCTGGTCGGCCCATTCCATCAGCGTGCCGAAGTCGCCCGCCAGTTCGGGCTGCACGGTCGCGACCGCGCCGACCATCACCTCGCCGGTCGAACCGTCGAGCGTCAGGATGTCGCCCTCGCGCACCTCACGGCTACCGACGCGCAGCAGCTTGGCTTTGTTGTCGATGGCCAGCGAACCCGCGCCCGAGACGCAGGGACGCCCCATGCCGCGCGCCACGACCGCCGCATGGCTGGTCATGCCGCCGCGCGCGGTCAGGATGCCCTTGGCCGCGTGCATGCCGTGAATGTCCTCCGGCGAGGTTTCGACACGGACGAGGATCACCGCCTCACCCGCCGCCGCCGCACGCTCGGCGGCATCGGCGTCGAACACCACCTTGCCCGAGGCCGCACCCGGCGAGGCGGGAAGTCCCTTGGTCAGCACGTCGCGCTTGGCATCGGGATCGAGCGTCGGGTGGAGCAACTGGTCGAGCGCCGCCGGATCGACCCGCGCGATCGCTTCCTCGCGGGTGATGAGGCCCTCATTGGCCATGTCGACCGCGATCTTCAGCGCCGCCTTGGCGGTACGCTTGCCCGAGCGGGTCTGGAGCATCCAGAGCTTGGCCTGTTCGACCGTGAACTCGATGTCCTGCATGTCGCGGTAATGCGTCTCAAGCTGGTCGAAGACGGCGGCCAGCTCGGCATAGACCTCGGGCATCGCCTCTTCCATCGAGGCGGGCTTGGCGTTCGCCTCCTCGCGCGCGGCCTTGGTCAGGTACTGCGGCGTGCGGATGCCCGCGACTACGTCCTCGCCCTGCGCGTTGATCAGGAACTCGCCATAATAGGCGCGGTCGCCCTTGGACGGATCGCGCGTGAAGGCCACGCCCGTTGCCGAGGTGTCGCCCATATTGCCGAAGACCATCGCCTGCACATTGACGGCGGTGCCCCAGTCGGCGGGAATGTCGTTCAGGCGGCGATAGACCTTCGCGCGCTCCGACTGCCACGATCCGAACACTGCGCCGACCGCGCCCCAGAGCTGGTCGTGCACGTCCTGCGGGAAGGGCTTGCCCCATTCCGCTTCGACGAGGCCCTTATATTCGGCGACCAACTTTTTCAGGTCGGTTGCGGTCAGCTCGGTATCAAGCGTGAAACCATTGTCCTCCTTGGCGATCTCCAGCGCTTCCTCGAAAGCACCGTGATCCAGCTCCAGGACGACATCGGCATACATCTGGATGAAGCGGCGATAGCTGTCCCAGGCGAAACGCTCATCGCCCGCCTTCTTCGCCAGCCCCTCGACGGTTTCGTCGTTGAGACCCAGGTTCAGCACCGTGTCCATCATGCCCGGCATCGACACCCGCGCGCCCGAGCGGACCGAGACCAGAAGCGGGTTTTGCGCATCGCCGAAGCGCTTCTCCGTCACCGCCTCGATATGCGCGATGCCGTCGGCCACCTCATCGCGCAGTTCCTGCGGGAACTGTTCGCCATCGTCATAATATCGGGTGCACATCGCGGTCGAGATGGTGAAGCCCGGCGGCACCGGCAGCCCGATCGACGCCATCTCGGCCAGGTTCGCGCCCTTGCCCCCAAGCAGGTTCTTGTCCCCCTTACCGCCGTCCGAAACGCCGCCGCCGAAACGGTACACATAGGTCATCGGTTCGATCCTTTACTGGTCGTCACGTCCGACGCCCTGGGGACACAGGCGTCGGTGTTAATAAGGCGATATTGCCGGAGGGGAAGACAGGAACGTTCGCCCCCGTCTCCCGATCCGGCTCAACTCATCCCTCGATCCGCGAGAAATCCGCGACCGTATGCACGGCGGCCCGGACCCGCGCGAGCAGCGCGAGGCGCGCGGTCCGCTTGGCCGGATCGGCATCGTTGACGGTCACATCGTCGAAGAACCGGTCGATCGGCGCGCGAAGCGAGGCGAGCGCGGCCATCGCGGCCTCGAAATCCTCGGCCTTCACCGCTTGCGCCGCCTTCGGCTCGGCCGCGTCGAGCGCGGCGATCAGATCGGCCTCGGCGGGTTCGAGCGTGTAGGTCGGCGCGGTCCAGACCTGGTCGCCCTCGACGCCTTCCTTCTTCAGGATGTTCGCGGCGCGCTTATAGCCGGCGAGCAGGTTGGTGCCGTCGTCGGTGGTGACGAAGGCTTGCAGCGCACGGACGCGGGCGAGCAGGCGGACGAGGTCGTCCTCGCCGCCGAGCGCGAACACCGCGTCGATCAGGTCGTGACGGACGCCCGCTTCGCGTTGCTGGACTTTCAGGCGGTCGATGATGAAGTCCATCATCTCCGTCGATCCGTGGTCGACATTGCCCATGGCTCGGATGCTAGCCGCGTAGAAGGGCAAACGCAGGCCGTTCTGCTGGATTGTGCTGGCGATACCCAACGCCGCCCGGCGCAAAGCGAACGGATCTTTCGAACCGCTGGGCTTCAAACCGACCATGAAGAATTGTGCGACGCTATCCAGCTTATCCGCCAGCGCCACGGCCACCGTCACCGGCGCGGTGGGGACGTCATCCCCCTGCCCGACCGGCTTGTAATGATCGCGAACCGCCTCGGCGACGCGCGGGTCTTCGCCCTGCGCGGCGGCGTAATAGCCACCCATCAGGCCCTGCAATTCGGGAAACTCGCCGACCATGCCGGTGACGAGATCGGCCTTCGCAAGGTACGCGGCGCGCTCTGCCAGATCGGCAAGCTCGCCCCCTCCGCTTGCGAGTTTCAGGTCGGTCATGCCCCCGGCATGACCTGAACGATGCGGGGCATCGTTCACCTGAAACTGGGATGGGGGGGGGACGGTGCCGCTGGCGACGTCGCTTGGGGCACTGCCCTCCCCTAGCCCCTCCCGCCTGCGGGAGGGGGATTCGGTCACGATACCCTCTTCGACCAGCCAACGGGCCAGTTTGGCCACGCGCTCGACCTTGTCGGCGACGGTGCCGAGCTTTTCGTGGAAGACGATCTTTTCCAGCTTGGGCCGCAGCTCGTCGAGCCTGGTCTTCAGGTCCGTCTCGTAGAAGAAACGCGCGTCGGACAGGCGGGCGGCGAGCACCTTGCCATTGCCCTCGACGATCTTCGCGCCGCCATCGGTCGCCTCGATATTGGCAGTGCAGACGAACGCGTTCGCCAGCTTGCCGTCGCCCGAACGGCAGACGAAGTACTTCTGGTTCACCCGCGCGGTCAGCTGGATGACCTCCGGCGGCACGTCGAGATAGGCTTGGTCGAAGCGGCCGAGCAGCGGCACCGGCCATTCGGTCAGCCCGGCATTCTCGGCGACCAGCCCTTCGTCCTCGACCAGCTCCAGCCCGGCCTCGGCGGCGAGCGCGGAGGCGCGCTGACGGATGATCGCGGCGCGCTCGTCCTGGTCGACCAGCACCTTGGCGGCGCGCAGTTGCTCGACATAGGTGTCCGCGCCGGTCAGCACGATCTCGGCGGGCGCGTGGAAACGGTGACCGCGCGTCGTATTGCCGCTGGTGATCCCGGCGATTGCGAACGGCACCACCTCGCCGCCAAACAGCGCGACGATGGCGTGCAGCGGACGAACCCAGCGCATCGACTCGGTCGAGGCGGACTCGGCGCCCCAGCGCATCGACTTGGGCCAGGGGAAGGCACGAACGATCGCGGGGATCGCCTCGGCCAGCACTTCCGCCGTCGCGCGACCGGGCTTTTCGGTGATCGCGAACAGCACGCCGTCGCGCTCGGTCAGTTGCTCGCGCGTCAGCCCGGTCTTGCGCAGGAAGCCCTCCAGCGCCTGCGGCGGGGCGGAGGCACGCGGCCCCTTCACTTCCTCGGACACTGCCTCGGTCGCGGACGGAAGGTCCTTAGCGATCAGCGCCAGACGGCGAGGCCCCGCATAGGTGACGATCTCGCCCGCCGACAGACCGGCTTTCGCCAGTTCGGCAGTGAAGAGCTTGGCCAGATTCTCCCGCGCCCCCGCCTGCATCCGGGCGGGGATTTCTTCGGAGCGGAGTTCGAGCAGAAAATCGGTCATCACGCGGCCCAGCCGTTCTTATCCATCCAGGCGCCGCACGCGCCCTTCGCCAGATCGCGGACCCGGCCCATATAGGCTTGGCGCTCCGCCACCGAGATCACGCCGCGCGCCTGCAGCAGGTTGAAGGTGTGGCTGGCCTTGATCGCCTGTTCATAGGCGGGGATGGGCAGCTTGGCCTCCAGACAGCGCTCGCACTCGGCCGCAGCCTTCTTGAAGGCGTCGAACAGCGTGTCGGTGTCGGCGACCTCGAAGTTCCAGGTCGACATCTGCTTCTCGTTTTCGAGAAACACGTCGCCGTAACTCACGCCCGCATCGTTGAAGCGCAGGTCGTACACATTGTCGACGTCCTGGATGTACATGGCCAGACGCTCGAGCCCATAGGTCAGCTCGCCCGCGACCGGCTTCATGTCGTATCCGCCCATCTGCTGGAAATAGGTGAACTGCGTCACCTCCATCCCGTCGCACCAGACTTCCCAGCCCAGCCCCCAGGCACCCAGGGTCGGGCTTTCCCAATCATCCTCGACGAAGCGGATGTCGTGCTTGGTCATGTCGACGCCGATCGCCGCCAGGCTACCCAGATACAGGTCCTGCAGATCGGCGGGCGAAGGCTTCAGGATCACCTGATACTGGTAATAATGCTGAAGCCGGTTGGGGTTCTCGCCATAGCGGCCGTCGGTCGGACGGCGGCAGGGCTGGACAAAGGCGGCGTTCCACGAGTCCGGCCCCAGCGCGCGCAGCGTGGTCGCGGGGTGAAAGGTGCCCGCCCCCATCTCCATGTCATAGGGTTGCAGGATCACGCATCCCCGCTCGCTCCAATAATCATGGAGGGTGAGGATCATGCGCTGGAAGGAAAGTGGTCCTTCCGGGGAGCCGTTTCGGGTCTGCATAATGGCGCAGGCTTTGGCGGATGGCCCTTGTGCGGTCAAGGCGAGCGGGCTTTTCGTAACCGCACCGGCCCGCCCCCCCCCCGACCGCCCATTCAGAATACGCTGTGGGCGGTCGGGTGGGGAAGCGGGCCGGTGCCGCATCCGCGCGAGCGGATCGAACCAAAAGTCAGCCAAACGTGATATTTTGTCATGTCTTGTTGACAATGTCGCGACTCACTGTCACTTTGTCATGGTCACCTGACATTACGTCATGCATGGGTGACAAAGGGAGGTTGGCCATGCAAGAGGAGGTGGACATGAAAAATCGCCTCAAGGTGCTGCGCGCCGAACGCAACTGGAGCCAGGCGGAACTCGCCGGGCGGCTGGATGTGTCGCGCCAGGCCGTCAACGCCATCGAGACGGGGAAGTACGACCCCTCGCTGCCGCTCGCCTTCCGTATCGGACGGCTGTTCGAACTGCCCATCGAGGAGATTTTCGATGACGAGCATCACGGTGAATAAGCCCGCCGGATGGGGCGAGGCGCGCGTGGCCGAAAAACGGGCGCGGACGAACCGGCGGCGGGCGGCGCTCGCGATCGTAACGACAGCGGTCGTGCTGGGCTTTCCCTTTATCGACGGCTTCATCGATGGCGTGCGGGGCGGCGCCCCCCAGCCGACCCCCGAATGGGTCCTTGATGCGATGCTGGCCCCGGTCCTGCTGCTGGCGGTCCTCGTCGCGTGGCGCAATTGGCGCGATGCCGACGAGGTTCAGCGGCTGCTGGCGGTGCAGACATGGGCGGTGATAGGGTTCAGCAGTTTTCTACTACAGGCCATCGTGACGATCGCGGCGAAGTACGTGCCGCTGTCCAATCCGGGCTATGTCGCATGGCTGATCTCGGCAGCGTTCGGCCTGGGCTTCTACTTCATCCGGCGGGTGCGGTCATGAGCCGCCGCCTGACCCGCGCGGTCATCGGAACGGGAATCGCGCTTTCGCTGCTGGGCTGGGGTGCAGGACGGATAGGAGAGGTAACGCTTGCCGCACTCCGCCCTGATAGTCGGATTGTCGCTGCGACCGCGCAGACCGCGCCGATGCCCAAATTCTCCGTCCATCTGTCCATCGAGGTGCGACCATGACCGATTCATCCAAGCGTGACGATCGCGGCCCCAGCGAACGTGCGAACCACCGCCTGCTTGCGATTTCGGGAGCGGTGGGCGGAATCATGGGGATTGCGATGTCGCTGATGGCGATCGGCTCCGCACCCGCCGGGATGAAGACCCATGCCATCGACATGTGGACGATCCCCCTGCCGACCTGGTTCGCGGTGTTGATGGCGCTGATCTGCCTCGTCGTTGTGCCGCTGATTTCCTGGCGCTGGCACCGCGTGGCCGACGAGCACGAGAACCGCGCCTATCGCGACGGCGCGCTGGTGGCCTTCTATGTCGTCAGCCTCGGCGTACCGGCATGGTGGTTCCTGTGGCGTGGCGGCGTGCTGCCGCCCGTGCGGGTCGATTGGGTCTACGGTGCCCTGATCCTGAGCTGCGGCATCGTCTGGATGTGGCGCAAATACGCCTGATCCCGCCCCCCTTCCCCTTTCTTTTCCGAAAGTCCGATCCCATGAAGACGATCATGAAAGCCGCCCTCACCTCGCTCGCCCTGATGCTGGCGCTGCCCGCCTGCGCACAGAGCAAGCCTGCGCCCAATCCTAATGACGCCGATCCCGCTTTGTGGGTGGTCAAGGACGCCGACACCACCATCTATCTGTTCGGCACCATCCATGTCCTGAAGCCCGGCCTGTCCTGGTTCGACGAGGCGGTGAAGACGGCCTTCGACAAGTCCGACCAGCTCGTCCTCGAAATGGTGCAGCCCGATCAGGCGACGATGCAGCAGATCGTGATGAAGAACGGCATCGTCACCACCGGCCCGACGCTGACCGAGCAACTGCCCGCCGACAAGCGCGGTGCCTATCTGAAGGCGGTAACCGATATGGGCCTGCCGCCCCAGGCGTTCGACCGGATGAAGCCGTGGCTCGCAGGCGTCACCCTGTCGCTCGCGCCGATCCAGAAGCTCGGCTACAACCCGGAAAACGGACCGGAAAAGGTGCTGGCCGACGCGGCCAAGGCGGCGGGCAAGCCGGTCGCCGGGCTGGAAACCGCCGAGCAGCAGATCGGCTTCTTCAACGGCCTGTCGCAAAAGGCGCAAATCGACTTCCTGACCTCGACCGTCGACGACCTGCCCAAGGCGGGTGAGGAAATGGCCGAAATGGTCGACGAATGGGCCAAGGGCGATCCCGACGCGCTGGCCAAGACGATGAACGACAGCCTGAAGGACTCGCCCGAGGTCGCCAAGACCCTGCTGACCGACCGCAACGCCCGCTGGGCGACGTGGATCAAGCAGCGCATGGCCAAGCCCGGCACCCTCTTCATCGCGGTGGGCGCAGGCCATCTGGCGGGGCCCGACAGCGTCCAGGCGCAGCTCGCCAAGCAGGGGATCAAGGCGCAGCGTATCGCCTATTGATCCGGCGCAGCGGCGCGGCGGCATCGACCTTGCCTTTTGGCACCATTGCCGCTATGCGCCGCCACTTCCGGTCATGGTCATCCCTGGAGGCGTGGTCGGAAGCCTATATCCATTTTGTTTCGGAGTTACTGGAATGAGCGACACCCTTACGCTCGCCGCCGAGACGCGCGATCAGGTTGGCAAGGGAGCCTCCCGTTCGCTGCGTCGTGAAGGCCGCGTCCCCGCCGTGATCTATGGCCGCAACCAGGCCGCCGCGTCGATCCATCTCGAAGAGAAGGCCCTCGTCAAGGCTCTGATGACCGGTCATTTCTTCACCTCGGTCATCATGGTGGACGGCCAGCGCACGCTGGCGAAGGACGTCGCGTTCCATCCGGTCACCGACCGCCCGCTGCACGTCGACTTCCTGCGCATCGGCGAGCATGAGACCGTCACGGTCGCCGTGCCCGTCGTGTTCACCGACGAAGACGAGAGCGGCGTGAAGCAGGGCGGCGTCCTGAACGTCACCCGCCACGAGATCGAGCTGGTCGTCGACGCCGCCAACATCCCGACCGAAGTCAGCGTCTCGCTGAAGGGTCTGGCGATCGGCGACTCGATCCACATCTCGGACGTGAAGCTGCCCAAGGGCGCCGAACCCGCCATCGACGACCGCGACTTCGCGATCGCCACCATCGTCCCGCCGACGGTCCCGACCGCCGCGGACGAGGCGGCCGACGCCGAGGCGCAGGCCGAAGGTTCGGAAGAGGCCTGATCCGGCTTCGCTTTCCCTGTCGGGTCAGCGAACGAAAAACAGGGCAGGTGGCGGCGACGCCCCTGCCCTTTTTCGTGTCGGATCGATGGGGACATCGGTTACGAGTATCCGGGACCGACGACCGGGCCATTCGGGCGGATCGAAGGGGGGAACGTCGCATGAGACATTCAAGCATCAGTCGATTCTCGGCCCTGATCGTCGCACTCGCGACCGGTCTTTCCGGCGGAAGCGCGACTGTCGCGGACGCGCAAATCGCCACGCCACCCTGTCCGCTGTCAGCCTCCTATCGAACCGACAATCCCTTCGCGCGAATCATCCGGGGGGAGATTCCGGCCTCGATCATCGCCCAGGACAGGCGCGTCATGGCGATCATTCCCTTGGACTGGGAACATCCGGGCCATGCGCTGGTCATTCCCAAAGCCCCCGTGCGCAACCTGGACGACCTGAGCGATCGCGATGCCCTTGCGGTGTTGCACATGGTCAAGCGCATAGCCGTAGCGCAACAGCGCGCCCTGGGCAGCACCGGCTATTCGCTTCAGCAGAACAATGCGAGTCGACAGGACGTCTGCCACTTTCACGTCCATGTCATCCCCGATACGCCTCCCGTCCCGCGGACACGCCATACACGCAGCGAAATGGATGCCATGGCGGAGCGATTGCGCGCCGCCCTTCCACCGCGCTGAGGTGGATCGAACCGGTCGGCGAATAACAGCGTCGCTCGCGTCGACCATCCGGTCCCGCATGCAAAGGGCCGCCGAACCCGAAGGTCCGACGGCCCCGCTCATCCCCGCTCGGGGAATTGTCGGAACGGAGGGGGTGTTCCGATTTTAGCCCTGACCCTGGCTCAGAAAGCCGGTCAATTCGGTCTTGGACACCGTCTTGTCCTTATCGGTGTCGGCCTGGGCGAAAGCGCTGCCGACCCACTTCTTGGTGGCGGGCGCATCGGCCTTGGTCGACGGGTCGGTCTGAGACTTCAGCGCGACCATCCACTGGGCAAATTCGGCCTTGTTCAGCTTGCCGTCGCCGTCCTTGTCATAGGTCGGGAACTGCGCGTCGACGACCTGGGCGATCTGGCTGCCGTTCGCCTGCACCTGACCCTGGGTCGATGCCGATGCATCGGCTGTAGGCTGGGCAGTCTGAGCCGGGTCCGCCGTGGTTGCGGGTGTCTCCTGCGGCGCGGCAGGCGTGGTCTGGGCTGGCGCAGGCGTGACCTGGGCCAGAACGGGGGCAGACGCCATCATCGCGGCGCCAAGAAAAGCATATTTCATCATCTCGTCTCTCCCTTACGTTGGTCGAACGATGACTATGAAGATCAAGAACGCATCTTCATCATTAGTGATACGTCCCTAAACTCCATTATACCAGATGGGGATCCATCCTTGGGATTTGAAGGCTCGGCTCGTCCCTGCTAACGGCACGGTACGCCGTGATTCCGAGAGGGAGTGCACGGTGAGCCGTGCCGTTTCCACGACCTGAAGGTGCCCCGATGATTCCGCGCTATTCCCGTGCCCCCATGTCCCGGATCTGGGACCCCCAGACCCGCTTCCGCATCTGGTTCGAGATCGAGGCCCATGCCACCGACGCGCTCGCCGAACTGGGCGTCGTTCCCAAGGAGGCCGCCGCGCGCATCTGGGAAGCCGACAAGGCGGCCGGGGATTTCGACATCGACCGCATCGATTCGATCGAGGCGGAGACCAAGCACGACGTCATCGCCTTCCTGACCCATGTCGCCGAGCGGACCGGGCCGGAGGCGCGCTTCCTGCACCAGGGTATGACCTCGTCCGACGTGCTCGACACCTGTCTGGCGGTGCAGCTGGCGCGTGCCTCGGACATCCTGATCGAGGATCTGGACGCGCTGCTGGCGGTCATCAAGCGCCGCGCGCTGGAACATAAGCTGACCCCGACCATCGGTCGCAGCCACGGCATCCATGCCGAACCCGTGACCTTCGGCCTGAAGCTCGCGCAAGCCTATGCCGAGTTCGACCGCAACCGCGCCCGCCTGGTCGCGGCGCGTGCCGATATCGCCACCTGCGCCATCTCGGGCGCGGTCGGCACCTTCGCGAACATCGACCCCAGCGTCGAGGCGCATGTCGCCGAGAAGATGGGCCTGACCGTCGAGCCCGTCTCGACCCAGGTCATCCCGCGCGACCGTCACGCGATGTTCTTCGCCACGCTGGGCGTCATCGCCAGCTCGATCGAGCGTCTCGCGACCGAAGTCCGCCATCTGCAGCGCACCGAGGTTCTGGAAGCCGAGGAATATTTCTCGCCCGGCCAGAAGGGCTCGTCGGCGATGCCGCACAAGCGCAACCCGGTGCTGACCGAGAACCTGACCGGCCTCGCCCGCATGGTGCGCGGTTACGTGACGCCTGCGCTGGAAAATGTCGCGCTGTGGCATGAGCGCGACATCAGCCATTCGTCGGTCGAGCGCTATATCGGCCCCGACGCGACCATCACCCTGGACTTCGCGCTGGCCCGTTTGACCGGCGTGATCGACAAGCTGGTCGTCTATCCGGCGCGGATGGAGAAGAATCTCAACAAAATGGGCGGCCTGGTCCATTCGCAGCGCGTCCTGCTGGCGCTGACCCAGGCGGGCGTGAGCCGCGAGGACAGCTACCGCCTCGTCCAGCGCAACGCGATGAAGGTCTGGGAGTCCGATGGCGAGCTGTCGCTGATGGAACTGCTCAAAGCCGATGCCGATGTGACGGCGGCGCTGTCGCCGGAAGAGATCGAGGCGCGGTTCGACCTCGATTATCACTATAAGAATGTCGACACGATCTTTGCGCGGGTGTTCGGCGAGGCGTGATGTTTGGGGGGAGTCCCATCGGCGACATAGCTTGCCGAACCGGACTCCCCTCCCCCCAGCCCCTCCCGCCTGCGGGAGGGGAGAGGCTGGAGGCAGCCGCTTCCCCAAATAACTCCCCTCCCGCAGGCGGGAGGGGCTGGGGGAGGGAACGCCAGTCGTTATCCGAGCGACCGGCCTATGGGTCTCAAATCACCCAACCGGCCAGCCAATCCGCTACCGCCTGCGGCGTCATCGCCCGCGCATCGGACAGCGCCGTCTCACGCCCCGCATTGACCAGCCTGTTGGTCTTGGGATCGACGATCAGCACCGCGGGCACGCCCTGAAGCCGCCCCGTGATCCCATAGGAGGCCGGAATATCCATATTCTGGTCGAACCGGCCAACATCGACCGTCACCACCTCGAAATGCTTCGCGACGAAGGGCCGCATCTGCGGCGTTTCCATCACCCCTGCCAGCAGGCGGCAGTCGAGACACCAGTTGCCGCCCAGGTCGATCAGCACCCGCTTATGCGCCTTGACTGCCCGAGCCCGCGCCGCCGCGATCGCCGCCTTGGCATCGCCCGCATGATAGGGCAGCGGCAAGGGCTTGGGCAGCGCCTCGAAACTGGCGATCCCGACGCGCGGGGCGGCGACCGGCGCGGCGGCCGGGAGCAGCGTACACGCGGCGAGCAGGGGCAAGGCGGCTTTCCACGGCGACATGACAATCTCCCTCATTCGTCCGGCCATTGGAGCGTGCCCGTCACCGCAATGCAATATGGCTTTGCTTGGGACCGGTGCCGCGTCGGCTATACCCCCTGCTCCGGGATCAAGGTCGAGACATTGCGCGCCGCCAACACCCAGCGATAAAAGGCGTCGATCAGATAGACCCGCAGCGTCGTTGGCTCAATGCTGAGCTTCTTCACCCCCTCAAGGCATTCGGGCGAGTTGACAATGATCGCCTGCTCCAGTCCGCGAACGAGATCGCTACCCTGTTGCGCATGGAACAGCCGCGTGGTCAGGACCGGCTGGGTCTGGACCAGGCACGCCGCCACTATGAAGCCGGACATTTCGGGATTCTGCCGATAGCGATTTTGCTGCGTTTCCACTTTGCGAAATCGTGCGCGGACCGCCGGGTCGAAGGTCTGCGAAGCGTCCAGCGCAACGTCCGGCACAAATTGACGCAATGTTCGCTCGATCAGGATACCACGATCTAGAAAATCGGTCCCTATCATAGCCGGGTTCCACGGCGGACTGTAACCTGGCGGCGGATAACACCCCCAGTTCGTCGAGATGACCATGCCCTGTGCATATTGGGTGCTGGCGAAGTTTGGAGGCCCTTCCACCGCCTTGCGCAGCCAATTACGGCTGGCCTTGGCAAAGGCGCAGCCCAGGAACATGTCTGCGCGCTCATAGGCGATGTTGATCTGCGTATTGTCCACGGGTGCCCAACGGACATTCACCGGGAGTTTATCACGCGGAAGGCTCAGCGCCTTAACGATGATCTCGTCGGAGGAGCCGCCGTCAGGCAAAGCGCCCTGTTCGACGTTGCGTGACTTCGTGCCCTGCGCCGACAGGGGGTCGGCAAGGATCGCACCCAAGGCGAGCAGACATCCGAATAGCTGACGCATCGCAAGACCTTCTCCCAAAAGTCGCAATACGATCATGACTCCGATGATGGTCGCAAGTCAACAAAGCCGGAGGAAACACCTCCTCCGGCCTATAGTGTTGAACAATAATAGGAAAAGACGAAAAACCTGCTTACTCGCCCGCAAAGACACTCTTCAACTTAGCGAAAAAGCCCTGACTTTCAGGACATTCGTCGCCCGTCTCGGTCTCACGGAAGAGTTCGAGCAGTTCGCGCTGGCGGGTCGACAGCTTGGTCGGGGTTTCGACTTCGATCTGGATGACCAGATCGCCGGTGCCGCGTCCTTGCAGCACGGGCATCCCTGCCCCGCGCTGGCGGAGTTGCTTGCCCGACTGGATGCCCGCCGGAATCTTGATCTCATGGCTACGTCCATCGAGGCCGGGGATGGACAGCGATCCGCCGAGCGCCGCCGTCGTGAAGCTGATCGGCGCACGCGCGAACAGGGTCGTGCCCTCACGCTCGAAAAGGGCGTGCCGCTTGACATGCAGGAAGATGTAGAGGTCACCCGCCGGTGCCCCGCGCGCGCCCGCCTCGCCTTCGCCGGTCAGGCGGATGCGGGTGCCTTCGTCGACGCCAGCCGGAATGTTGACGGCCAGCGTCTTGGTCTTTTCGACGCGCCCGTCGCCGCGACAATCGGGGCACGGATCGGCGATGATCTGGCCTGCGCCCTGGCAAACCGGGCAGGTCCGCTCGACCACGAAAAAGCCCTGCTGCGCCCGCACCTTGCCATGGCCGCCGCACTGCTGGCAGGTCTTGGCGCTGGTCCCGGCCTTCGCGCCCGTGCCGTCGCAGGTGTCGCACGCCGCCGAGACATCGACCGTGATCTCGGTCTGCTTGCCGTGGAACGCCTCCTCAAGCGAGATTTCCATGTCGTAGCGCAGGTCCGCGCCGCGCCGGGGCTGTTGCCGCCCGCCGCCGCGTCCACCGCCCATGAATTCGCCGAAGACGCTTTCGAAAATGTCGGAAAAGGCGCCGAAATCCTGCGCGCCACCACCGCCGCCGCCGCCCATGCCCTGCTGGAACGCGGCATGGCCATAGCGGTCATAGGCCGCCCGCTTCTGGGGGTCCTTCAGACAGTCATAGGCTTCGCTGATCGCCTTGAACTTGGCCTCGGAGTCCTTGCAGCCCGCATTGCGGTCCGGATGGTACTGCATGGCCAGCTTGCGATAACGCGACTTGATCGTCGCATCGTCCGCCGTGCGCTCGCATTCGAGCAGTTCATAATAGTCGATCGTCGTGCTCATGCCCGGTCTCGCCCCGTCCGCCCGTGCGCCTCGCTGGCCGACCGTGCCCTCAGGCCGGACGGAGCGACACCGCGAAGCGCTTCATCATCAGCCCCGGCCATGTCGCCGGGACGGTATTCCAAAACCCGAAAGCCATGGCCCGGCCCGCCGAGTGGCAGGCCGGGCCGATGGTCTTACTTGGTGTCGTCGACTTCCGAGAATTCGGCGTCGACCACATCGTCCTGCTTGGCCGCACCCGCGTCGGCAGACGGCGAGGCTTCGGCCTGCTGCTGCTTTTCGTAGATGGCCTGGCCCAGCTTCATCGCCACCTGAGCGAGGGCCTGCGCCTTCTCGTTCATGGTGTCGGGGTTGCCACCCTCGACCGCCGTCTTGGTCTCGGCGATCGCCGCCTCGATTTCCGACTTCAGCGACGCGTCGACCTTGTCGCCATTATCGGCCAGCTGACGCTCGGTGGTGTGGATCAGCGATTCGGCGTTGTTCTTGGCCTCGGCCTCGGCACGACGCTTCTTGTCCTCTTCGGCGAACTTCTCCGCGTCACGGACCATCTGGTCGATGTCGTTGTCCGACAGGCCGCCCGACGCCTGGATGCGGATCTGCTGCTCCTTGCCGGTGCCCTTGTCCTTGGCCGAGACGTTGACGATGCCGTTGGCGTCGATGTCGAACGTGACCTCGATCTGCGGCACGCCGCGCGGTGCAGGCGGGATGCCGACCAGGTCGAACTGACCCAGCAGCTTGTTGTCCTGCGCCATCTCGCGCTCGCCCTGGAAGACCCGGATCGTCACCGCGTTCTGGTTGTCGTCGGCGGTCGAATAGACCTGGCTCTTCTTGGTCGGGATCGTCGTGTTGCGGTCGATCATCTTGGTCATGATGCCGCCCAGCGTCTCGATACCCAGCGACAGCGGGGTCACGTCGAGCAGCAGCACGTCCTTGACGTCGCCCTGCAGCACGCCCGCCTGGATCGCCGCACCCATGGCGACGACTTCGTCGGGGTTCACGCCGGTATGCGGTTCCTTGCCGAAGAAGTTCTTCACGACCTCACGGACGCGCGGCATGCGGGTCATGCCGCCCACCAGCACCACGTCGGCGATCTCGTCGGCCTTCATGCCCGCATCGGCCAGCGCCTTCTTGCACGGCTCCAGCGTGCGCTGGATCAGGTCCTCGACCAGACGCTCCAGATCGGCGCGGGTGATCGACTTGACGAGGTGCTTCGGGCCGTTCTGGTCGGCGGTGATGAAGGGCAGGTTGACCTCGGTCGACTGGGCCGAGGACAGCTCGATCTTCGCCTTTTCGGCCGCTTCCTTCAGACGCTGGAGCGCCAGCTTGTCCTTGGTGAGGTCGATGCCCTCTTCCTTCTGGAAGCCCGACGCCAGGAAATCGACGATCTTGTTGTCGAAGTCCTCGCCGCCCAGGAAGGTGTCGCCGTTGGTCGCCTTCACCTCGAACACGCCGTCGCCGATTTCGAGGATCGAGATGTCGAAGGTGCCGCCGCCAAGGTCATAGACCGCGATCGTCTTGCCGTCCTGCTTCTCCAAGCCGTACGCCAGCGCCGCCGCGGTCGGCTCGTTGATGATGCGCAGCACTTCGAGGCCGGCGATCTGGCCGGCGTCCTTGGTCGCCTGGCGCTGGGCGTCGTTGAAATAGGCCGGAACCGTGATGACCGCCTGGGTCACCGTCTCGCCGAGATAGCTCTCGGCGGTTTCCTTCATCTTCTGCAGCGTGAAGGCCGAGATCTGCGACGGGCTGTAATCCTTGCCGCCCGCATTCACCCAGGCGTCGCCGTTCGGACCGCGCGCGATCGCGTACGGAACCAGCTCGGTGTCCTTCTTGGTGACGGGATCGTCGAAACGACGGCCGATCAGGCGCTTCACCGCGAAGATGGTGTTGTCGGGGTTGGTCACCGCCTGGCGCTTGGCAGGCTGGCCGATCAGGCGCTCGCCATCCTTGGCGAAGGCGACGATCGACGGCGTGGTGCGCGCACCTTCCGCGTTTTCGATAACCTTGGGCTTGCCGCCCTCCATGACAGCGACACAGCTGTTGGTGGTGCCGAGGTCGATGCCGATCACTTTTGCCATAAGTCTCTAAATGCCCCTCAAGAACATAGTCTGGAAGTCCAATGCCGGGGTTCGCCGGTCCCGAAAGCGGCAACCCGAAAACCCCGTTCACGAGGCGGATATAGGTGGGCGTTTTGTTGCCGCAAGATTGGATGGAACCTAGTGTCGCGTCAGGATTTGCCGAAACGGGAGGGTTTGTCATGCGTCGCGCCACTTTTCTGGGCCTTTGGGCACTCGCCGGGGCGGCGACGCTGGGCGGATGTTCCACCAAGCCCGAGCTTTATGCCGAAGAAGGCTGGGTCCGCCTGGCCGCCGTGCCGGGGCGCCCCGCAGCGGCCTATTTCATCGTACATGGCGGCCCCAAACCGCTGAACCTGATCGGCGTCAGCAGCGACGTCGCGATCACCAGCGAGATGCACGAGGGCGGCATGGCGATGAAGAGGGTCGATTCCGTGCCCATCCCGGCCGGGGCCACCATCGCCTTCGAACCGGGCGGGCGGCATGTGATGCTTTACGACATGAACCAGGGCGTCAAGCCGGGGCGCATCCTGTCGCTGCTCCTGACCTTTTCGGACGGCACCCGCCTGCGTCAGGGGGCGCGAGTGATCGCGGCGGGCGATCCGGCACCGGGGCAATAAGCGTTTGAAGACGGACTGATCCTCGCCGATGCGCACGTACCGATCCTGTCGCATAGATGACGGGGTATCGTGCGCTTTTTTCACGTCAGACCGAAATCGGTAATATATTGGTCCCTCATGTGTCAAAGTCGCGCCATACAGCGCATCCCGCTTGCTCGATGGAGCGAAAAGTGGGGGAATTTTGACCATGTCCGATACGACCGAAACCCAGTTCACCTTGCGAAGGATCGCCGACCGGCGGCAGTTGCTGCGCGGGGCGGCGGGTCTGTCGATGCTGCCGCTGACGGGGGCGCTGGCGGCGTGCGACGACGATGCGATGCTGAACGCCAAGCCGACGACCGCCACGGGAACGGCCGCCAGCACGGCCGCCGCCACACCGGTCGGCACCACCAGCTTCTCGATCGCGGTGCTGCCCGACACCCAATTCTATTCGCGCTACGCGACTGTCGACGAGAACCGCCAGTTCCAGCGCAAATATGGCTCGGAGCCGTTCGCGGCGCAGACCCAGTGGATCGTCGACAACGCCCAGGCCTATGCGATCCCCTTCGTTATTCATCTGGGCGACGTGGTGGATCAGGTGCGCAAGCCTGCGCAATGGGCGGTGGCCGATGCCGCGATGAAGCAACTGGAGACGGCGCGCATCCCCTATTCGATTTTGGCGGGCAATCACGACGTCCTGTACGATGTCGATTACCACGTCCCGGCCGACCAGCAGGCAGGCACCGACAGCCAGCGCACCTTGTCGTCCGAGCCCTATCTGACCTGGTTCCCGACCTCGCGTGCGCAGAACCAGTCGACCTTCCGCGAGCGCGACCGCACCGGCTTCCACGAATATCACATCTTCGAGATGTACGGCGTGAAGTTCATGGTGCTGTCGCTGTCCTGGCGCATCTCGGACGCGGGGATTTTGTGGGCGCGGGACGCGATCCGTCGTAACCCGACGCTGCCGGTGATCCTGGCCAACCACCAGTTGCTCAACATCGACAAGGACGGCAAGAGCCCGCTGGAGACCGATTACGGCCTGATGTTGTGGAACACCCTGATCCGCGACAACGACCAGATCTTCATGACGCTGAACGGCCATCACCATGGTGCCGCGCTGCTGACCAAGACCAACGACTTCGGCAATCCGGTCCATGAGATGGTCGTCGATTACCAGATGGCCTATCAGGGCGGCAACGCGCTGATGCGGCTGTACGAGATCGACTTCTCGGCCAACAAGATCGACGTCATGAGCTTCTCGCCCTGGGTCGTGCAGAAGCCGAAGGAAACGCTGAACCAGTTCGACCGCGCGGTGCTGGAGGATGCGAACAACCGCTTCACCATCAGCATCGACTTCAAGAAGCGCTTCGCTCGCTTCCTGCCGGGCTTCGCCTATACCGAGATGACGGCGGGCGTTCCGATCCTGCCGCGCGTTCGTACCGCGCTGCTGTCGGGCTATACCGAGCCCGCCGCCCCGGCCGAGGTGCTGCCGCGCGATGCCGACGACTATCCCAAGATCGCCGAGACCGCCGCGCACTGGCGCGTGGCCAGCGGCATCGTCGACGGCAAGATCGTCCAGGTCGGCGAGACGCTGCCCGATGCGTCCGGCCGCAACCCGATGACGCGCGTGCCGCTGTCAGGCCCGGCAATGGTCGAGGACGTGGTCTGGTCGACCGACCGCCACCGCCTGTCCTCCGCGCCGGGCAGCGTCCGCTTCCGCAACACCGACAAGGTGACCGCGCGCAGCAGCGCCTTCGCCACCGCCACCAACGCGCCGATCAATGCGGCGACCTTCGGTGCAGGCTATACGGTCGAGGCGTTCATCAAGATCGACGCGAATTGGACGGTGACCAACCACCGCTGGGGCAACATCCTGACCCGCAACGGCAATCGCGGCAAGCTGCCGGGCTTTGCGGGCGGCGACAGGGAAGCGCCGCCGATCCTGTTCGCGATCTCGTCGCTGCGCGAAGTCCAGTGGGAGGTCGTGCCCGCCTCCAACACCGCCTATCCGCAGGCCAACTGGTCGGGCGAGGTGATGGTCGACACCTGGTATCACATCGCGATCGTCAACGATCCGGTGGCGAACGAGACCATCCTCTATGTCGATGGCGCGCCCGTACTGCGCAACAGCGCGGGCCAGGTCGGCATCGCGACGCTTGCCGCCGACATGCCCTGGGTGCTGGGCGCCGCCTGGTGGGACGGCGCGCGCAAGGACGGCTATTTCGGCCATATCGGCGAGGTCCGTATCGTCGCCAAGCCGCTGGCCAACACCCAGTGGCTGACCGCCCGGCGGAGCTGATGAATGGGGGCGGGCCGTGAGACCGGCCCGCCCCTTTCCTACCCACGCCATGCGCCCCATCTGGGCGCCATGACCAAGCGCCCCCTCACCCCGGCGGAAGAAACGCTGGCCCGATCCGTCTTCGGCGATGCGATCGACTATGCGCAGGTGCGGCTGTCGGCGTCCAAATGGGCGTTTTTCCAGCCGCGCGACACGGTGATGGCGCCGACGGGGTGCATCCACTTCCACCCCAAGGGCGATTTGTGGCGGGAGGATTTCGGGACGTGTCCGCTGCATGAGCAGGGGCTGTTCATTCATGAGATGGTGCGTCTATCATAAAGTAACGCACCCTCGCCGATGGCGCGACTTTTATGCGGGGTGAAATGGCAGGATGCTTTCCATCGTAGGCAGCGGCGGTGCACCGGGCACGACGACGCCGTGACGCAGCAAAAAGGTATGCCGGACGATCTCGGCCTGCTGCTCCAGGCCGTAGCGATCAAGCGTCCATCCGGGTTTAATCGTATAGTGATAACGGCAGAATGGGTGCCGGCGCAGCACGAGGTTGATCCCGCGCTGATATTGCCAGACGTGAACCAGCTCGTGGATCAGGTGCCCCTGCCACCCGATCGAACCGCTGGCGAAGCAGTCGCGATAGCTGTCGCCTTTCGGATGAAAATGTATGTTGCCGCGTGGGGCCATCGTCACGTTGCGCGGCTGGAAGAAGGCCCATTTGCGCCGAACGATCCGCACCGACGCATAATCTATGGCGGCGCCGAAAACGCCCTGAGCCAGCGTGATCTCGGCTTGGGTTAGCGGGCGGCTGATCGGGTCGATTGCGGTCATGCCTCGGAGATAGGTGATCCGGGTGAATACCGCACGGACCGCCACCGGCTAACAGCAATTCAGAACTGCTCATTTTTTGCTTGCGCTGCCAGCGAGAGGCGCCTAAACGCTGCGCCACCACGAGCCGAAGCGGTTTTTCGCATCACCTTGCTCGTCGGCAGATCGACCCCGCGAATACGCACCTCACGACACAGGAAAGCTGTGTTCGATGCGTATCGCGACATTTGGCTGGGTCGGCCTGACGACAAGAAAGGTCGATAGAATGCTCGTTAATCCTGAAAATCTGACGTCTTCGGCGCTGGTGCGAGTTTCGTCCGGGCCGGAAACGCCTCGCCCGTTCATGCCGGCGGACGAGATTGCTCTTCGGCATCTCCAAACGCGCCACGGCAGTGTAACGCGACTGGAAGGGAACGCCGTTCACCGGCGCGCGATGCTCCTGCGGGACCAGCATCGGTTCGTCGCCAAATATGGCACCGCCTCCATCAACGCCTATGCCGAAACGCAAGGCTTCGTGCTGACGGCGGTGTCGCTGGTCCATCACCTTGCGGCACAACTGCTGCTCAACATCAACATGCAGGACGTCGCCGACGATGCGCGCGACGCCTGTCAAAACGAAGTGTCGCAACTGGCCCGCGCGCTTGCCGATCTCCATGACCGGGCAAAGGAGCACGACACGCTGAGCGACGACGAGTTTGTCGCATGGTATCGGGAGCAAGGCCGGATCACCGGGCTGGCTAAAAAGCATCTCGCAAGCAAGCGGGTGGAGAAACCGTCCATGGTGAACGGCGGTAAGGCCAACGGCCCGGCCCCGAAGACACCGGCCGAACAGGTGGACGAGATGTTCGCCAACCCGGCCGGGTTCGACATCAGCGCCGTGGCTACGATCACGTCCGGCAAAGAAGGCCTTTTCGCGTATCGGCAGGAAGGCCAGACGATCCGGCTGATCCCGCTCGAAGCGGACGCGACCACCATCATCAGCCTATCGGGTCATGCGCCCTGTCCGTTCGCGGCGATGCCGTCCGATCTGCGCTTCTACCGTCAGATGCTGCTCGCCGGCGTCGCCTTCGTGCCCGACGAGATGAGTAATATTCCTATCGAACAGGTGCCGGAAGGCGATGTTGCCAACGGCAGTTATGACATGCTGCCGGCGTCCGCGATGTATCTGGTGGAGCGCGATCTGTTCAGCATCGCACATGCGCGCCGCGACGATGGCCTGATTGTGGAAGTGGCTCCTAGCATCGACCTCGGCTATTCGATGAAGGGCGACTGCTTCATCGACAATCTGACGCGGCGCCGGGTCGGTGAAAGGCTGCTCGGCGAGGCGGATGCTGCCCGGTTCGGGCAAACGCCGGTAGACGGCATGGCGGCCCAGTTGAGCATTGCCGGCCGCACCAAGACGCTGACGTTCACGGACGGAGCGGACGACAAGTCCGTCAACCTCATCATCAAGGAGCGACGCATCGGCTCAATCTGGACCTATCGGGTCAGTGCCGATTTCGCGGCTTCAGCTTCGGCGGTGATGACGGCCAACGAGGTTGAGGCGTTGGACACGACGTTTATGCCGGTGCTGCTGAAAAAGCAGAAGGACCGGCCGGTCACGATCGCGGTCGGGCGCAACGGCATCAGCTTCGCCAACGACAAGGCGCGGGCAGCGCCGTTCGCCGCCACGGTGAAGGGCACCGCCAAGGTTCAGGTCATGCTTTATGATCTGCGGCGGGCGATGGTAGGGCTCATGGCATTGCCCCGCATCGGCGGCCTGACATGGCACCTCGATCCGAATGGCCTGTTGCTTGTCGAGGCGGCAACGGACGTGGCGACCTATCGCGTCTTCCTTCAGACGCTTGAACCGAACCGCGAGCAGCCAACGCGATCGCGCGCGCTACGTGAGCGCGTAGAGAGCCTGCCCGTCATGGAAGCGGTGCCCGCCGACATGGCCGCCGCTGCCTGATATGATAATCACGCCCATGTGGTAAATCACATGGGCGTGATCCTGCTGAGGATCATTCTCGATGACACGTGACTTCTCGTCGCGCGGCACGAACCGCGCGCGCTACCTTTTTGCTGGTCAGACCTCGACACACCGGACCCCCTATCGCGCCCCGGGCGCGCTGCGGACGGCTGGTTTGCCGGCATGGCTGAACAGGCCTGCCGATCTCGACTACATGGACGCCGCCAACCCGTTCTTCTTCAATGACCGGGCGCTTCATTCCGCCGGCCAATATATTGGCCAGGCCAAACCGCTCGGCACTGGCACCTTCTCGCGGCGAGCCGGCAACACCGTCCTGTTCGACAGCGGCGGCCTTCAATTCGGGCGCGACGCGACGAAGTGGGAGGGGAATGCGTCGCGGGAATGGGCGTTGAGCTTCCTTCAAGCCCATGCGGATGAGGCAATCACGCTCGACGTGCCTACGCGCGTCATTACGCCGGGCATGCCTCCCTTCGACAGCTTCGACACGGCGCTGGCGACGACCGTGGACAACAACCGCTATTTCGCTCGCCATCGGTCTGGCGGAGTGCGGTTCCTGTCTGTACTGCAGGGGGAGACAAGCACTGATGCCGTTGCGTGGTATAACACGGTGAAGGTCCATCCGTTCGAGGGCTGGGCCTTCGGCGGCTCCCTTCGTGTCGATTACGTTCACGTTGTCGCGATGCTGTTGCGTCTGATCGCGGATGGCCTGCTGACCCCGGAGCGAAATCGGCTCCATTTCCTCGGCGTCGGCACGCTGACCCATGCCGTCATGTTGAGTGCGATCCAGCAAGCGTTGCGCGAGCATATTGGCGACGACGACCTGCTCATCACGTTCGACACCAGTTCGCCGTCGCATCTCGCGACCAACGGCCTGATCTTCGGCTATCCAAACATCACGCCCACGTCCTTCGCTATGTCGATGCTGAAGCCGCCGGCCGATCCGGCCCATCGGGATTGGCTGACGCCCTTTCCGGTGACAAGCAGCCGGATCGCGGAGCGGTTGCTGGTCGGCGACCTATGCGTGCCCGCGATCACACGCCAATCGGGCTGGGACGCACTGGGGCATGAAATTGTGGTCAACCACAATCACGAAAGCCTGCTGCGCGGCATTGATGACGCGAATTCGATTGTGGAGATGCCAAGCGCATGGTCGAGCGCGCTTGCGCCGGACCACATCATCAAGGCGCATCGCGCATTGCGGACGATGTTCAACTACCCGGACCCGCTCGCCCATGTCCGCCGGCAAAGCGCGCATTTCGTGACAATTAGGAGGTCGAAAGCGAAGGAAGAGCAGTAACATCTATGCCGCGCCAGCCTTGCCCATGAGGCGATATACGCTGGCGCGGCCGATGCCCATGTTGCGCGCGATGGCGGCCGGGGTCATCCCCGTCGCCATCAGCGTTTCGATTCGGGCAGTGTCGATGCTATGGCGGCGTCCTCGATACACGCCTTTAGCCTTCGCGCGCTCGATCCCGTCACGCTGGCGGTCGCGGCGGATATCAGCCTCAAACTCCGCCACCGCGCCAAGGATAGAGAGAGTGAGCTTGCCGGCGCTGGTAGTGGTGTCGATGCCGGACTGCTGGAGGACGCGGAAGCCGCAGCCCTTCACGGTGAGGCGCTCGATCAGCCGATGCAGGTCCACAACAGATCGCGCGAGCCGGTCGAGCCGCGTCACAGCCAGAACGTCGCCCTCGCGCACGAAGTCGATCGCGTCCGCCAGCGCGTCGCGGCCTTCGGTTGTTCGCCCGCTGCGCTTTTCGGCGAACACCTTCTCGCAGCCAGCCGCATCAAGCTGCTCGTGCTGGACCTCAAGGCTTTGGCTGCTGGAACTGACGCGCGCGTAACCGACGATCATGGCACCTCCTGTCTTGGATGGGTTCAGACCCTCATCGCCAAGTGTCTCGGAAGCACTGCGTCAACCGAAACAAGACGCGCGCCAGCGTCTCACCGCGGTGTCTCGGGCAGGTAAACCTGAAGGAGAGTCGGAGCTTCGATCAAAAATCTAGACCCCAGCGTTCTTTGAGGCGCTCCACGGTAGTCCGCCATTTCGGGGTCGTCGGCCTACAAACCGTGTTTTGATTACCGAACAACCCGATATCGTTGACCGCTGCTTCGAGCGGCACGCTGTGAAGCCAACGCACGGGTACGAGATACTCGCGGCGATCCTCATCGCTTGCGACTTCCCTATAATAGGTGGCCGCGCTCAGGGCATCTATCGCGAGGCGTTCTCGTCCGTCCCCCGCAATCTTGAACTCCGTGATCGGCTCGCGCGGCCCGGTTACTTCGCCAACTCCGACAAATCCGTATCCCGGCGCCTTTACCCATACACGGTCGCCGATGGTGAGCAGGTTGAGAGTGTTGCTGTACCAGCCTCCGCCCCCAGCGGAAATGAAGCCGTATCGGCGGCCCTCATCCCAATTGCGGGTGCTGCCGTGGCCGAAGCATGCGTAGAATTCCCCATTCCATGGTTCGCGTTCTCGCGTTCCCCGCTTTGCCTGGGTGGCGACGGCAACCTGTGTCTCGACCGGATCGAGCAGCCAAGCCCGGCTAAGCAGTTGCTGGGCGCCATGCTCGAAAACTTGGAAGCACAGAACGTTGATCGGGATACCACGCTCGTTCAGATACTCGACGATCCGTTCGCTGCTGGTGTCGAGGTGCGTGGCCACGATCACGATTTCGTGATTTTGGTTGAGCTGATCTTCATCGAGAGGCTGGCCGAAATGGCTTTCGAAATCAGCGGCAAGGTTTCGGCCCGGTGCGAAGCGCGCATAGACAGCCGCAATCTCGTCCGCTTCCAAGCCTTCGACCCAGCAGGCATAGTCGATCGCCTGTGCGACCACCTCACGCGGAGTGCGGTCGCGTTTCAACTCGATAAGCACGAGCGCGCCATCGGGAGCGATCGCTAGCAGATCGATGACTCCGCCGTTGCCCGTGCGTTCTTGCCGGCCAATCAGCATCCACTCGTCAGAGAGGATGCTCGGCGCGGCAACGATCATGTCTTCCAGAGACCGTTCGCTGGGCAGACGCGTTTCAGCAAGCGGCTGGGGGTCGGCGCCCACAGTCCAAATCGCATTACGTATGGGCATTACCGCCTGTGCCTCCACTGTAGGACGGATTGTCCCTTATCGCTCACCTGAAGGAATTCACGGCCCGATGACTGGACTGCTTGTCGTACCCCGGTACTAGGATGTCCGTAGCCATTCGGTCCCGCAGCCGCGACGCACTGCGTCATGTTCGGCATCGTTGCAGGAAGCGACGGGTGAAAGTTATGATGGGATCCGTGATGCGGCAATGCGAACACGTTTACCTGATCGAGAACGCTGCGATAGTGGTGGATCATCGCTTCTCTTCGACGCACGCCGTTCAGATGCATGTCGCCCGTTCCTAGCCAGCCGACTGCTCGACCGGACCCGTCACGCCACCAGCCGGGGGGATGGAGACACTCCCCTCCCCATGAACCAGAATTTGATGGCCCCGCGTATAAGGCCATCGAGACCAAGTTGTGGTCCGAATAGATTAAATCATAGCATTCTTTGACCTTAGCCCGAGTTTGTGGATCGTTGAGCATCGATTTCAGTCGTGAACGGTATTTCGGACCGAATCTACGGAACATCGCCCTCTTGAAAGCATAGAGTTTCGCGTCTGCGGGTCGATGAGCATAGGGCAGCAACAGCCAGTCGATCATGCCAGTGGCTGCGCGCAAGTGCAGCGATGCCATCAGATCGAGCCGTTGAACGGCTGGCCCAGACTTGCCCGTAGCGCCTCGATCAAACGACGAACCGGATACCTCAACACGGCTCCACCATTTTGCCTGAATCTCCCCCTCGCCGCCGCCATCCGAGGTCGGAAATTCAGGTCCTCCGCCCTCGTCTCCATCATCGTCATCGCGGGGCGTTATGTAGGTCACGCGCTCAACACCCCGCGCGGCGAACCAGCCGTCAATGTCCCCAAGGAACGTCAGGAATGCGCCGGAAAGCGCGCCTGCCGCATCATCATGCGCGGCGGCGATCAGCCGGTCGAGATCGTTGAGATAAGGAAGAACGACTTCCTTCACCGGCGCAGCCATCAGCAACCGATCGACGCCATTTACGTAATCGCTGTCGAGGTGCGACAGGAACAGGCAACCAATCTCCCCGCGCGCGGAGACGATAGCGATTTCCCTGTTCAAGGCCTCAGTGTGGTTGGACCCACAATCATAGACCCAGTGAAATCGACCACCGGGGATCTCAAGCAAGCCGCTCGTCATCCCGCCTTGGCCGACCGGGTGTTGCGTGAGTACGACTTCCATCACCCCCCAAGCGCCTCTTCACTTTCAACCCAAGCTCTTACCTCTGCGTGTAGCGCCTCGATTTCCACAAAATGTTGGTGATCGGCGAATGCCGAGATGTCGATCCGACTACAGAACCGTAGGTCGCATAAAGACATATAGCCTTCATGAACGAGAACCTCTCGCACCTGATCCTTCACATCCAGATGCTCACGCTCCTCGGGATCGGCGGACCCGCACAAAAATTTGATGTAGCCTTCAACGATGATGGTTTCGCTGTGATCTTGAATTTCGCTGACGATACGGATGGTCTCGTGAATTTTACTGGAGAGTTCCGCCTCAGTGCTGAAAAAGATGTTGCCGTTTGAGTGCGCGGTGTCGTTCCGCTCCTTCACCAGCTTGGTATAGGTACCGATCTTGCCGTTGTCGCACTGGATGATCTTCAGGAAGCGCATCACGTTGCTTTCGTTCACGACGTGAAAGGTGAAGGGGCTGGTCGCTGCCAGCAGGTCCCGCTCCATGTCCTTGTTGAAGCCGATCAGGGCCGTGGCGAACTGGTCCGGCCTGATCTGCTTGATCTGCCAGATGTTGAAATAGACGAAGCACATGGTCAGCATGTGGTAGGCGAGAAAGGCAAACTGGTATTTTCCGCTGGCGCAATTGTCGTTGAACGCCTCCCACAGGAAGCGGACATATTCCTCCTCCTTCGCCGTGCGATAGGAAATGGGCAGAAAGTCCTCCAACTGGCCGGCCTCTTCGATCATGCCTCAGCGGCCTCCCCGGCACCGCCCCACATGCGAGCAATGGCGGCTTCGATCTTCTTTTCGAAGCGGACGATGAGCTCGCGGTTAGCCTCGACTAGCGCCTGCTCGGCTTCGATCTCGGCGATGATGAATTGCTGGATTTCTATGGAAGGAAGAGGAATTGGCTCCTCTTCGACTACGCTTCGGGGAACCCGTTGTAGTCCACCAGTGCCCGTCATCTTGGCCGAAGCGCGTGCCCTGAAGTCTGGTGTCGTAAGCCAGTGATACAGCCAGCGGGGGATTGTCTGGTCTCCGGCGCGGACAACATAAAATTCGCTCGATCCAAAACCGATGCCACCTTCTAGACCTCTCGCAATGCCTGCCTTTCCGTTTTCAAAGCACGGCGTTACCTTGGCGACAAGAACGTCATCGTCTCGGAAGTAGGTATAGCTACCAACCACGTCTCCAAGATGTTTAACCTCAGCCGGATGGAAGCTATCCCGGTTCTCTTGGAGCACCGCCATAGGGACAAACGACACCAAAGTTTCGCCTGGTAAATCTTTCACATCGCTCTTTTTGGGATTTACCCGCGCCACTTCAGCAAGAGGTTTGGTTGGCCAAGCAGGATCGACGGGGATGTGGGGGCGGTATTTTTCAAGGACGGCGCGGGCACCGTCGATGACCTTCTGATAGCCCTCAATTTCTGCTACTATCTCTCGCTGTACTTCAAGCGGAGGGAGGGGGATCTCGATTTCACCGAACGTCTGCCATCCGACGCGCGGCAATTGCGCTCCCTTTATTCCTGTCAAGACCATTTGGTTGAAATGCCCATGCCGGAAAAGGTGAGCGTAAAGCCGAGCATCGGCGCTTTCTGGCTTCGCGCGAATGACGAAAATGTCTGTAGAGCAGATGCCTTCACGATCAGCGAGCCACACCTTGTTCAAATTCGGCCGAAGCTTTCCATAAAGAATGTCGCCGGGTTGGAAGCAATTCTTGAGGCTCTTGATCTCGGATGGATCAGCAATGACCGTTTCTCCAGTCAGGGTCCCGAGGTTGGACGCGATATTCTCCAAGCCGACATAGGTGACTGGTCCAGGAAGGTTTTCCGGGAGGACGGTCTCGGCGGATTTGCTGAACGCTTCGCCAACCCTTGCGAACGGCCAAATTGAACAGCGTTCGGAGGTTTCTCGATAACGTTCGACACTGAGGTTGTATTCACCACCCTCGGCAATGCGCGCTTTCTCGATGGTGAACCCTAAGAGCGATCCGAGTGCAGTCGCGCCAGCGCCACGCGCAGCATCAAGCCAGGCGCGAAGCTCGACCTTGACCTGCGGTAACTGGCTGCCCTTCACTGCACGACGCTGCGCACCAAGGCCAAAGCCGTCATTCTCAATCTTGAAAAAGGCGATGCTGTCGCTGGCCTTTGCTACCGCGCGGTCGAGGATCAGGATCGAGGTCTTCACACCCGAATAGGGATTGAACACACCGGCGGGCAGCGAGACGACGGCGGCGAGATACTTGTCCACCAGCATTCGACGCAGCTCACAATAGGCGCTCTGGCTCTGGAAGATGATCCCTTCGGGCACGACGATGGCGGCTCGGCCCTTCGGGTTCAGGTGCTCGGCGATATAGTCGACGAACAGCACTTCGCTCCGCTTCGACGGCACGCCGAACCGGTTGTGTGGCTTGATCCCGCCCTTTGGCGACATGAACGGCGGGTTGGCGAGGATCACGTCCGCCGTCTCGCCCCATTTGTCATCGCTGGTCAGCGTGTCGTATTCCTCCACCCTGGGATCGGCAAAGCCGTGCAGGTAGAGGTTGACGAGGCTGAGTCGCACCATGTCGGGCGAGATGTCGTACCCCTTGATGTTGCTGGCCAGCCGTTGGCGGTCGTCGGGTGTCAGCAGGTTTCCGGAGTAGCGCAGGGGGCTGTCGAGCGTTGCCTCGGCTGCGTCCACTTCTACGCCCGTGCCATTGCTGCCCGCGTCGGTCGAGTTTGCCTTCAAGATATGCTTGTAGCTTGAAATCAGGAACCCAGCGGTGCCGCAGGCGGGATCGAGGATCACCTCCCCCTTCTTCGGGTCGATGATCTCCACCATAAAATCGATGATGTGGCGAGGGGTGCGGAACTGGCCGGCGTCCCCCTGGCTGCCCAGCACCGACAACAGATACTCGAAGGCATCCCCCAGCCGCTCGCTGTGATCATAGGTGAAGCCATTGATTTCACGCAGGAAGCTGCGCAGCGTTTCGGGGTCGCGGTAGGGCAGATAGGCGTTTCGAAAGATCGACCGGAACAGCTCCGGAATGCCGGGGTTCTCGACCATCTTGATGAGCGCCTCGGTATAGGTGTTGAGCATCTCCTGCCCACCCACGCCCGGCGCAACGAGCTTGGCCCAGCCATACCGCTCGTATTCACCAGCGAAGAAGCTGCGGGTGCCGCCCATCTCCTCGGACTCGAGGTCCATGTCGTCCATGAACTTGTAGATCAGGGCGATGGTGATCTGCTCGACCTGGCTCTTGGGGTCGGGCACTTTGCCCACCAGAATGTCTCGGCACGTGTTGATGCGGCGCTTGGTGTCACTGTCTAACATGGGGCCGCCCTTAAGGGAGGAAGCGGTTCAGGGCCACATAGTCCTTGATGTACTCCGGGATGCCCTTTCGCCACTCCGCCGGCACTTCCTTTAGGTCCTTCATCCCGAAGACCGGATTGACGTTCAGGTCGCTGAGCCGGCCGTCATCAATGCTTTTCCGAAGGCCCGCATCCTTGATGTAGGCGTCGAAAAAATAGCGCATTTGCGCGATCCGGTCCGCCTGCTCCGGCTTCTGGTCGAGCAGGAATTTTTGGAACTCGTCGTCGATCAGCTCATCCCGATTTTTGAAGCGTGGAATGTGGCCGAACGCCTTTTCTACGATCTCGCGCACGGTGAGGCGGCGGTCTAACCCGGCAGCGCGGCGAAGCTTGTCGAGGGTGAAAAACTCGTCTGGCTTGTCGAACAGATGCTCGATTACCCGGCGCGTGGCTGCTTCCCAATTTTGCTGCTCAACCATGGCGGCAAGGGCCGCATCGGCACGCGCCATATCTTCAAACTTCTGAAACAGCTCGCGATCAACACGCATGCCTTCCGGCCCGATCTGCTGCTCCTTGTGGCTGGTGATGCTGTCTGGCTGCGAAGTCTCGAAGCCGCCGAAGGTAATTATTGGCGACTGAACGACAAACGCGAAAGGCTGAGCGCTGATCTTGGGCAGGGGCAACTCTTCGTTGTAGTCGAATTTCTCTTCGAAAAATTCGCAATTCGCGAAAAAGTCAAAAAGCCGAAACTCGCTCTTCTCGAGGTCGGCCATCTGCGCCTTGCGGCCTTGGTCGCGCATTTCATCGGCGAAGCGATGTTTGCGGGTGCCGCGACCCTTCATCTGTACGAAGTCAGAAGGGCTGAAGATCGGCCGCATCATTGCGAGGTTGAGGATGTCCGGGCAATCATATCCCGTCGTCATCATGCCGACAGTTACGCATACGCGCGCCTTGCTAGTGGCGTAGCTCTCGTCAAACGTGCTCCGTCCGCCAAGATTGTTGTTGGCGAACTGAACCGTCATGTTCTGGGCGGTCGGAACCTCGCTGGTTACCTGCAGCGCAAAATCGGACTGATACTTGCCCGGCCAAAGCGGGTCGGCCATATCATTCAGGATCTGCGTGATCTTTGCCGCATGATTTTGACTGACGGCGAATATGATGGCTTTTCCGAACTCGCCTGTCACGGGGTCGCGGAGACCGTGCTTCAAAAAAGTCTCGCAAAACACGTTGTTCGTGGCGTCGGCGAAGAAATTTTTCTCGAAATCGCGTCCGCCAAACGCCTCCTTCACTTCATTGCCGTTTTCGTCGGTTGTCTCTACAACGAATCCCTCGTCGGACAGTAACTGGGTAGTAATTTCGCTCCTGGCATCAATGACGTACGGATTGATGAGGAACTTGTCCCGAACCCCGTCCAGCAACGAATACCGAAATGTTGGCTCGCCGCCCTCACACCCAAAAATGCGATAAGTGTCGAGCATTATGCGCCGTTCCGTATCACGTGGGTCGCGTGGACTGGTAGGGCTTCTGGATTGCTTCAGATAATCTTTGGGCGTCGCGGTCAGGCCTAGCTTATACCCTACGAAATATTCGAAAACGGCACGAGCGTTGCCTCCGATTGACCTATGAGCCTCATCGGAGATCACCAGGTCAAAATCGGTAGGTGCAAAAAACTTGCGAAAGTTGTCGTTGAAGAGCAGCGACTGGACAGTGGTCACCACGATGTCGGCCTTTCGCCAATCGTCACGCTGATCCTTGTAGATGACGCAGGTGTAGTCGTTTCGGAGCAGACCCTTGAAGGCTTTCTCCGCCTGCACCTCCAATTCAATGCGGTCGACAAGAAACAGGACGCGGCGAGCGTTACCAGTCTTCAGGAAAAGCTTGATGATTGCCGCTGACGTAAGCGTTTTACCCGTCCCGGTCGCCATTTCGAACAGAAATCGGACTGCGCCACGCTTGGCCGCGCGTTGAACAGCGTGAACCGCATTTTTCTGGTAATCGCGAAGAAAGCGCAGCTTTGCCTTCTCGACAAAGGCGGGGCGTTCGCCTTCATTCCTCCACCCTGCTTCTGCTGCGTAGGCAGGCATCTGCGTCAGAGCAATATAATCGCGCTCCACGACCTCGCTCGCCAGACGATCGGCGTCTGGCTTGAAGGCGTGGTGATCTTTGATTTGTCCCGGGCTAGGGAATCTGGTGATGACGCTCGGATTGCCCTGCTTCAGATCCCATAGATAATGGATGTTGCCATTCGACAGGATGACGAAGCGCGCATTTTGCTCGCGCGCATAGCGCCGTGCCTGTTCTTTGCCGACGAGGGGGTTCTTGGTCTCGGACTTAGCCTCCAGTACGATCAGCGGACGACCGTCGTGATCGAGTAGCAGGAAATCAATATAGCCCTTCGACGTCGCCTCGAAGTCTTCCCCAAACTCATCGATTTCCGTTTCGGTAATCTTCGTATTGGGCTCGAGGACGATGTTTGCAGGTCCACTCAGGTCGTCAAAAAATCGCCAACCGGCCTCCTCAAGAAGCCGATTAATTTTGATCCGGGCTGTCGCCTCTTTCGCCCTCACCGTGCCCCCAGAGTATTATCTACAACGATATCCTACGGCGACTTTTGTCGGGCGACAAGCAGTGAGAGGGGGCGTCCAATCGATCGAGTAAGCCAAACTTGATCACCGACATTGAGATAGCGCCTTCTCCATAATCCGTTTTGCCAGCTGACCGGCGACATTTTCTTTCAGGCCATCGTCCGTCGCGTTAGAAATATCCGTCAGTCGCATCGCCAAACGCAGCAAAGCACGAAGACTGGGCGCTGCGCCCGAGCAGCGCAGATAATCATAATAGCGCGCCGAGTGTCCAAGATAATCGGTTGAAAAGGTAGCGTGCGTAGGCGCGCGGCCAGCATTCTTTAGGAATAGATAGACTTCATCGAGGATCATGGGCCCGGCCTCCGTTACAAGCTTTTTTGTATTTATTTTCGACGCTTAGATCAGAACAGAGATGCCAGATGATAAATAAAAAATACGGGCTCTCTAACATACCCGGCCGCAAGGAGAACAAGATGGCACAAGCCACATCAATAGCCCTTACAAGGGCAGAGAAATACCGGGCGGAATGCGTCCGATGGATGACTGATTTCGAGCCGAACATGTTCGTCACCTTCGCGATCAATCGCTGGGTCAGCATGGACGAGGCGCAACGAACATTCGAGGAATTTCACCAGCGGCTCGATCGCAAGCTGCTTGGCCGTTCATATTTCGACCGTCCAGACGACCGCACCGTCTATATTGCCGCCATCGAGAAGCCGGACACAAACATTCACGTCCACGCGCTATTCCGCATGACAACGGAGCAGGCTGCGCGTTTTGGAGATGTCGCACCCGGCATCTGGACGAAACTGGTAGCGGCTGGAAACCTCGACATTCAGCCGGTCCGTCATACCGAAGGGGCGGCGCGCTATGTCACGAAGGCGTTGCGCCCTGAAACCAGCGACCGCTTGCTGACCCCACCGCACATGGAGACGACGACAAAGATTGCTGCCTAACGGGAGGACTGCCGCAACGCGAGGTCCACGGCTGACGAAGCCATCCTGTTCAAGCGGGTGCCGGCGACGGACCCGCAGTGATACCTATCACCAAATGATATTGAACATAAAGAAGTTCAAGGAACGATTGAAATCCAATAACGCTGGATATAGGTAGATTAGAAGAACGATTAAGCCACCAATAGATATTCCGTTACCAACCCCAACGGCTCAAGAACCGTGGTGATGGTGACGGAATTATTTTTGATTGAATTCCCGTATCTAGCCTCCAATCATCGGTCGCTCTTTTGATCCTCGACACTACGGCTCGATCTGTCCGAAACCAGATAGGAGCCCTCCATGTCGATCCTCAAGTCCTTGAAGCTGGCTGCCGCTGCGCCGGCTCTTCCCTCCAACACCGAATATGGCTTTCGCGCCAAGCTGTTGGGTTGGCTCGCCGAGCAGAAGGCGATGGCGGAGGCGGAAATCAAAGGCGAGCCCTTCACCGCGACGCGGCGCGTAACGCGCACCAACGATGTCGGCGAGAAGGTTCGCGTCGAAGCGCCGCGCCATGTCCGCAAGGGGTGGTTCACCGACATCGCCGGCAAGATGTTCATGCAGGTTCGTTACGGTGCGAAGCCGATCGAACTGGCGAAGGGCATGAACGCGGTCGAGGTCCAGAACCTCGCGGCACTGCCGGCCGTGATCGGATCGATCATCGAGGCGGTGAATGCAGGGGAACTGGACACCCAACTTCAGGCGGCGATCAGCGATCGGAAGGCAAACTTCAAGCCACGCGCGAAGAAGGCCGCTGCCTGATGGCGACAATCATGAGGCGGGCGGAGATTGCCCGCCTCAACGATCACTTTCGCGGCACTGGAGAGGGCGGATGGACCTTCCTGTCTGCCGGCGTCGCCGCCCTTCCGATTTCAACCAAGGATGCGATCATCCGCGCGGTGCGGCTGTTTCGCGATTTTACGCCCGATAACGATCCTTGCGGCGAACATGATTGCGCGGCCCTAACCGTCGGGAAGCATCGGATTATCTGGAAGATCGACTATCACCCTCAGGGTGGGCGCCAGGACGTCGATCTAGATGTTGCCGATCCGCGCAGCGTGCGGCGGATCATGACGATCATGTTGGCGGAGGAATATTGATGCGGCGCTACAACATCGCCGACCTCACCGATGACGACCTCCGCCGGCTGCGGATGCTGGTTCGGATGGAGCGTGCGGCAGCGCATATCGTCGTCAGAACGAACTATGCTTGGCCGATCCCGATCCAGACCCGACCACGCCAGTGGCAAGAACCGGCGATTGGCGACGCGATCAACTGATCTACCGGAAGATCGATCGATCGCATTGACGGTAGCGCCTATGGTCAACGCTATGGCGAGCATCGACATTCACTCCACGCATTCCGCGCTACGCGAGCGGATCGTGGAGCATGTTTTCGTGGGCGAAGCCCTCCGCGCGCTTTGGCGGCGCGGCATCACCGATGTCGAAGTCCTGCGGTCGGAGTTTGATGCTCACGGCTACGACTTGGTGATGGGTCGGGGCCAGATCGTCAGGCATATTCAGTTCAAGACCGGCGTGCGGAACAAGCCGTCGCCCGTATCAGTCGGCAGCGCGCTCGCGGAAAAGCCGAGCGGTTGCGTGATCTGGATTTCCGTGACGCTCGAACTGGACATGGGACCATTCTGGTGGTTCGGCGGCGAGCCAGGCGAGCCACTTCCTGATCTTTCCGATTTCGCCAGTCCCAAACGCATCGGCAGAAACATGGAAGGTGAGCGGCCCCTGCGGGCAAATCATCGAAAGGTGCCTGCTCGATACTTCCGGCGCATCGACACTATCGACGCCATGTTGGAGACGCTGTTCGGGCCGCTACCGGCTGGGCAGGCGCCAGTCGTTGTCGAAAACGGCTAAGGCAAGATCAACGCGGACAACAGGTTGCCCCGTCCGACAATGCGGCCAAGCCGATCGCGGGTCTGATCTTCGCGGTAGCTATACCATCCGACAAGCCGGCCCAGCCGATCGCGACCTTCAATCCTGTCCCCGCGACTATCCAGCCAGCCCAGCGGGTAGCCAAGCCGATCTCGTAATTCCTGTCGCATATGGTGCCTCCCAACTGTCGAGGCTTTCCGATCGAACGCCAGACTGGCGAAAGGTCAAGCTCCCCGGCTGCAGGGCCAATGCGCCCCGCTGAGGGACGAACGGCACTACGGGGGCACATGGGACGCCCGGCAGTGCGAATGACCCTGCGTGACCCCTCGCAGGGGCTATGCCGTGCGACGGGAGCGCCCTCGCTTCAACGCGGTGTCGAGCCGGGTAGCCGCGTCCCGCTTTTCACTCGCGGCGGCGGCGACTTCCTCTTCCGAGGCCGATAGGCGCACCGGTCGGTTCAGTAGCGCGTCTCGCAACGCATTTGCGTTCGTGCTGACTGTCGTGCCGTCCCGCAGAGTATAGGATGCGCCGCCGGCCGCCAGTTCGGGAAGAAAATTGAAAGTCCCGATCGTGTTACCCTGATTGTCGAACTTGATGCCGGCGGCATTGCCCGCCATCAGCAACGTCAGGGTCCGGGTCGGAATGCCGCCGATCATTTCGACAGGATCGCACCACACGACATCGACCACATTGCGGATCGCCTCGCGCACCTTCAGCCGAGCGTCGCGCATCGCCTCAGGATCACTCGGGTCGTTGATCGCCTCGCGGACTTCTAGAACACGCTGAAGGTGGACGTTCGGCGGCAGATGTCCGCGTGCGGCCTGAAGCTCCTCCGCCACCTTGGCGCATTCTGCTTCCAACGCGCGTTGTTCCTGCTTCACGGCACGAAGCACATCGTCAAACTCGTCGCGGTCTTCGTCATCGAACTGCGCCATTTTCCGAACAAGCCGCTTGGCCTCAGCCTTCTTGTTCTCGATGGCCCGTTCGATCTCCGCCAGCCGGATCGCCAACGGGCCGGACAGGTCATCGCGTTGGAAGAAACGACCATCGAGCGCGAGGTGGAGCATCGCATCAAGCGCGGCTTTCTCGAAAATGCGGTAGTTGAAAAACTCGGGACGATCGCAGCCAGTATGCCGGGCGGCGCTGTCGCATTGCAGGTAGCGATAGCGGGCATCGACCTCGGCACGCCCACGCATCGTCATCAGTCCGCCGCAATGCCGGCATCTTGCGAGGGTCGAAAACAGGTTGCGGGCATACGCCGCATAGCGGCCCGATCGGGTCTGCCAGCGTTTCGACGCGCTGGCTCTGGCCCGTGCGACGAGGTCGGCGTCGACGGCGCGCGGGAAAACATTTTCGATCCGCTCGCCGGTTTTCTTGCGTTTGCCGCTCTCCGTCATGCCGGCGGGATGATATTCGCCGTCGATAGCCGGATGCTTCAGCAGGATGCCGACATAACTCCAGCCCCAGCCTTTATTGGTCGTGGTGCTACGCGCCTTGCCCCAGCTTGGCACGCCTTGTTCATTCAGGCGCTTCGCGATGCCCCAATAGCCAATGCCATCGGCCGCCCATTCGTAAATCTGCTTCAGCACCGCCACGCGCTCGGGGATCAATTCGTATCGGCGGTAATCCTGATCCTTGTCGATCCGCTCGCCCACCACCCGCAGCCATGCCGGCGGCTTGGCGGACAGAACCTTGCCCTGCCGGGTCAGTTGCTGCTTTCGGCGCCAAGCGTCGGCGACCAATTCGCTTTTCTTCTCGCTCTCCTTGTGGCTGACCGTCGCATTCATGACGATCTCCATGATCCCCATGAGCGCCGTCGGCCCTTTCAGATAGGCCTCATCGAAGATGCGCTCGCCATCGACGGTCGCGATCCTGATGCCCTTGTCGCATAGGTCCTCCATCCATCGCTGCGTCACCCGCGGCTCGAGACGGCTCAGTCGGTCGAGCTTGTGAATGACGAGTGTGGTGCCGGGCGGGACATCACCGGCATCGACACGCTTGCGCCATTTGCCGAGATTGCCGACGCTCAGGTGATGGCCCTTCCAGGCCGATCGTCCAAGGTCTTCCACCACCTCGACCACGTTCCAGCCCTTGCGGCGGCAAAATTCCTCGCACTCCTCAAGCTGCCGCTCTTTCGAGAAGCCCTTTTCCTGCCGCTTGGTTGAGAAGCGAATATAGATAACGGCGTCGGGCAAGCCTATCCTCCGGCGATGACGCCTATGTTTCGGCCTTCTGTGTTACTTTTGGCTAAACGGTGCATATCTGGCAGCATCAGCGGGGTATCTTCCTGCCGCTGAAACGCCATCCCTTCTGCCGCTACACCTATGCGCTGAAGCCGGGGCAGTCCTTTACGCGGTATGGAATCGAGCAGCAGGCGGAGATCGTCCGTCATGCCTTTCTGTTAAAGCGTGGGGCGGTGGTCGCGGGGGCGCCGCCGCTGGCGCAGTATGAGACGTTGGTGCCGTTTAGGGGGACTCGCTGAGGTCTCGTTTGAGGCAATGGCCCTCCCCCATCCCCTCCCGCCTGCGGAGGGGTGCGATGCGCGGCAGCCTCGGAGACCAACGATGCGATGGCGCCTGCGGCAACCACAAGCACGCCCCTCCCGCAGGCGGGAGGGGATGGGGGGGAAAATCCCGAACCCAAAGCCAGCACCAGGCAAACTAATATCCGGGAAAAGCCCGGATTGTTGGATCATGGTTAATTTCGTCAACCATCTTTCTCGCGCGCGGGGCCTCCCGCGCTCGTCAGGGGATGGGAGTTACCATGACGGTCATCAACACCAATGGCGCCGCGCTTCGAGCGATGGCGGCCACGCAGCGCGCCAATACCGATCTGGCGCAATCCATGGCGCGGATGTCCTCGGGCCAGCGGATCAATTCGGCCAAGGACGACGCCGCCGGGCTGGCGATCAGCAGCTCGATGACGGCACAAATTCGCGGCATGACGCAGGGCATCCGCAACGCAATGGACGGCGTCTCGCTGGTCCAGACCGCCGACGGCGCGCTGACCGAAGTATCCAACATGCTGCAACGGATCCGCGAACTGGCGGTGCAGGCGGGATCGGGGACGTACAGCATGAGCGACCGCGCCGCGCTTCAGCTGGAGGTCACCGCGCTGTCGACGCAGATCGACCAGACGATCCGTAACGCGTCGTTCAATGGCGTCGCATTGTTCAACGCCAATCCGCCGGTTTACGACAGCAATGGAGATTTGGTCGACGCCAATGTCAAATTGAACGTACAGGCTGGACCAAACATCAGCGACACGATTCCGATATCGATTCCGCCTATCCCGACGGCCTTTCTCCGGGACGATGTAAATTACTGGTATAACTATGGCGGGCGTCTGACCGAGCCGCTTAACATAACCATTCCCTATACAGGCCCTTCATCCCACCTGGTAACTTTCGATGACTATATGGCCGGGGGAAAGATCGGGGGCGCATCGATCAATCGCGAGGACATCGGGCGGATCACCTATCCGCAAAATGGCGACCAGTGGTATGATCCCGACGGACCTCGGGTTCCAGATTTCAATTACGATACATATGTCCAACGCCGCCAATTCGCACTGACCGACGAACTGAACGTCACCAACCGCTACCGGACAGACCACACGCTGAAACGCGTCGACGAGTTGCTCGGCACGGTGGCGAACGCACAGGGACAACTCGGCGCCACGGCCAACCGGCTGCAATCGGCGGTCAGCACGCTGACCAGCGGCACCACCAACCTGTCCGAGGCCCGCTCGCGGATAGCCGATACCGATTATTCCGAAGAATCGGTCAAGCTCGCCCGCGCCCAGATTCTCGCACAGGCTTCGACCGCGATGCTCGCCCAGGCCAATCAGAGCCAGAAGGACGTGCTGAAGCTGCTCGGCCAATAACGAAAAGGGCGGCCCCGAAGGACCGCCCTTTCCTCATCCGTCCGGAAAGCCCGATCAGTCGGGCTTCTTGGCCACCGCGACCAGCGCGGGGCGCAGCAGGCGGTCCTTGATCATATAGCCCGACTGCATTTCCTGCACGATCGTGCCCGGCTCCTGGTCGGAGGGCATTTCGATCATCGCCTGATGCTTGTTGGGGTCGAGCGGCTGGCCCATCGCCTCGATCTTGGTGATGCCGTGACGGCCGAGCACGCTGTCCAGTTCGCGGCCGGTGGCGTCCAGGCCGGTCACCAGCCCCTTCCACTTATCGTCGGTGCGCAGGTCGGCCGGAATCGCCTGAAGCGCGCGCTGGAGATTGTCCGCGACCGACAGGACGTCGCGCGCGAACGCGGTCGCGGCATAGTTGCGCGCGTCGACCGCTTCCTTCTCGGCGCGGCGGCGGACATTCTGGTTCTCGGCCTGGGCGTAGAGATATTGCTGCTTGGCCTCGGCCAGCTGGTTCTCCAGCTCGGCGACGCGGTCCTGCACGGCCACTTCGGGCGCGGCCTCGGCCGTCTCTTCGCGCAGGTCGTTCTGGGTCTTGTTGGTCGTGTTATCGCTCATCATAATCCCTGTTCAGCCCATCATCCGGGCGAGCGTTGCCGCCGTGAAATCCACCATGGGCACGACGCGGGCATAGTTCAACCGCGTGGGCCCGATTACGCCGACCACACCGACCACTTGGCCGTCCAGTCCGCGAAAAGGCCGGGCGATCACCGAAGACCCCGACAGCGCGAACAACTTGTTCTCCGCGCCGATGAAGATACGCGTCGAATCCCCGGCGCGCGCCGAATCGAGCAGGCTGGCAATTTCCTGCTTGCCCTCCAGATCGTCAAGCAGGTCGCGGACCCGCTCCAGATCGGCGGCGGCGGCGGCGTCGATCAACCGCCCCTGCCCGCGCACGATCAGGATCGGCCGCCGCGCGCCATCCTCGCTCCAGACGATCAGCCCCTGTTCGACCAGCGCCCGCGCCGCGCCGTCCAGCGCCGCGCGCCCCGCCGCCAGTTCACGCTCCAACCGCTCTCGCGCCTGTCCCAGCGTGAGGCCGGCGAGCGTAGCGGAGAGATAATTGCCCGCCTCGATCAACGCAGAGCCGGTCATGCCCGGCGGCAGTTCCAGCACGCGATTCTCGACCGCGCCATCCTCGGCGACCAGCACCGCCAGCGCCTGGGTCATCGACAAGGGCACGAAGCCGATCGAGCGCAGCTTCATCTCGCGCTTGGGCACCATCACCAGTCCCGCACAGGCCGACAGCCCCGACAGCACCGCCGTCGTCGCCGCCAGCGCCTCCTCGACCGGGCCGGAGCGGGCGGCGCGCGCCTCGATCGCGGCGCGTTCCTCGATGCTGGGCTCCATGGCATGCATCATGCCGTCGACAAACAGCCGCAAACCGATATCGGTCGGCATCCGCCCCGCGCTGGTATGCGGTGCCGCCAGCAATCCGCGCTCCTCCAGTTCCTGCAACACGTTGCGGATGGAGGCGGGCGACAGGTTGATCCCCGACAGGGCGATGGTCTTCGACCCCACGGGCTGGCCGCTCGTCAGGTAGCTGTCGACCACCACACGAAAAATATCGCGTGCCCGGTCGGTCAACTCGGTGATCGGTGGGGTGACCATGACGGAAATGTAGGCATTGGCACCGCGCCACTCAACCGCGATCGGAAGACCCCTCTTCCTCTTTGCGTCCTCTGCGCCTCTGCGCGCAAAAGGAAGATTGATCACGCGAAGCCGCGAAGGCGCGAAGATTTCCAGTTCGCTCTTCGCGGCGTCGCGGCTTCGCGTGAACCATTTTGTCGCGCAGAGGGGCAGAGGACGCAGAGAAGAAGAGTGTCTTCCGATCACTACCTTGGTCTCTGGCGCATTGGGCGGGGGCCCGTTAGGGCTGTCTCCAAGGAACAAGGAGAAGACTATGCGCCCGTCCGGCCGGATGCCCGACCAGATGCGTCCCATCACCATCGAGCCGAATTTCACCCGCCACGCCGAAGGTTCGGTGTTGATCGGGTTCGGCGATACCAAGGTGCTCGTCACCGCCAGCGTCGAAGAGCGCGTCCCCCCCTTCCTGCGCGGCAAGGGCGAAGGCTGGGTGACGGCCGAATATGGCATGCTCCCCCGCGCCACCCACACACGCGGCAGCCGTGAGGCCGCCAAGGGCAAGCAGACGGGCCGCACCCAGGAAATCCAGCGGCTGATCGGCCGCTCACTTCGCGCCGTCTGCGACCTGAAGGCGCTGGGCGAGCGGCAGATCACCATCGACTGCGACGTGATCCAGGCCGATGGCGGCACCCGCACCGCCGCCATTTCGGGCGCGTGGGTCGCGCTGCGCATGGCGATCAACAAGCTGATGGCCGAGGGCAAGCTGACCAGCGACCCGATCCGCAACAAGGTCGCCGCCGTCTCCTGCGGCATCCATCAGGGCACGCCGGTCCTCGACCTCGACTATATCGAGGATTCGAACGCCGATGCCGACGCCAATTTCGTGCTGATCGAGAACGGCCACATCGCCGAGGTTCAGGCGACCGCCGAGCACGCCACCTATGACGAAGAGGCGCTGCTGCGTCTGCTCCGCCTGGCGCGCATGGGCTGCACCGAAATCTTCGCGGCGCAGGACCGGGCGATCCGCGCATGAGCGGCGAAGGCAATGGCCGCCAGGCGATCCGCAAGCTCGAACCCGGCAAGCTGGTCCTCGCCAGCCACAACAAGGGCAAGATCGTCGAATTCCGCGAACTGCTCGCGCCTTACGGCGTCGAGGTGATCGCAGCGGGCGATCTCGACCTTCCCGAGCCGGAGGAAACCGGCACGACCTTCGTCGCGAATGCCGAGCTTAAGGCACTCGCCGCCGCCGACCTGTCGGGCCTGCCCGCACTGGCCGACGACAGCGGCCTGTGCGTCGAGGCGCTGGGCGGCGATCCGGGACTGTTCTCGGCACGCTGGGCGGGGCCGGAGAAGGACTTCGCCATGGCGATGCGCGCGGTCGAGGACCGGCTGAACGAAGAACCCGACATGGCGCGCGCGGCACACTTCGTCTGCGCGCTGGCGGTCGGCTGGCCCGACGGTCATGTCGAATGGTTCGAGGGGCGCGTCGACGGCACGATCGTCTGGCCGCCGCGCGGGGACAAAGGCCATGGCTATGACCCGATCTTCCAGCCGATCGGCAAGACCGAAACCTTCGCCGAGATGGACCAGGACGAGAAGAACCGCATCAGCCACCGCGCCGATGCGTTCGGCCAGCTGGTAAAAGCGGTGTTCTGAAACATATTCCTCCCCTGTAAGGGGAGGGGGTGATCGAGCTTTGGCCTGCCCCCGGCAGACCAAGATTGTGCCGGGGGCACAATCCCGCTCGAACACGAAGCTGGTGGAGGGGTGTCCCCCTATCGAGAGCGGGACACCCCTCCGTCAGCGCTACGCGCTGCCACCTCCCCTGCAAGGGGAGGAATACGCTTACCGCTTGGCCAAGCGCTTCTGGTTCGCCGTCACCGTACGGTGCACCGGCGCCATAGCCTGGACCGGCATGGACGCACCGATCAGCATGGCCTGCGCCATCGACTCCCAGGCATCGAACATGCCACCGTGCGGATTGTGCCGCGACAGCCGCGACAAAGCCGCCTGATCGCGGTTCCAGACCTTGGCCGACTGGTCGAATGCCTTCACCTTCTCGCTGACCATAAGGGTCATTTCCGCCATCGAGAACGTGCCCGTCGCCATTGCCCCCATGCGCGAGGCGATGACGCTCTGCGCACTCAGCATCGCCTCGCCCGCCATCACCGCGAATCGCGCGGGCGCGCTCCAGAAGGTGATCCACGCCATCGGATCATAAGGATTCGCCATCGTGTCACTACCTTCCCGTCATGCTCGGCCGAGTCAGAAAGCCCGCTCGCCAAAGACGTTGCCGGTCGGGCTATAGCGGCAAACGAGGAAATCGTCGCGCGCATTGCTCGCCATCGCACAACCGACTGCCGTGGAACGCGCCCAGACGATCTGCGTGTAATGCGCGACATCGCCGAACTGGCCGGTCCGGCTGGCCTGCGGCACGGGCAGATTCACGAAGTCGCGCTTTTCGGCAACCCAATGCCCCATCATCTCGTCATAGCGATAGGCGCCGCGCGTGCCGGTCCACAGATTCTCGCCCAGCCGCGTCGGCCCCTGCGGCTGTTCGGCATGTTTGAAACGGCCAGTGCGCGCCATTTCCTGCGCATAGGCCAGCGCGCTCGCCGCCAGCCCATCGTCCCAAACCAATGGCGGCAAACCAACCTCCGCCCGCGCCGCCCGGTGGCCGTCGAGCATCGCCCAGCGCAACAGCCCCGCCCCACGCGGCGCAGGCGCGTCCGAGGTCCGCTGCTCGACGATGCGGGGCGGCGGCCGCTCCACCCCGCCGTTCTGCGAAGGGATCATCGGTCCGCATCCCGTCAGCAGGATCGCGGCGGCCGATAACGATAAGAGATGGCGAAGCGTGCGCATCGCCGCCATATCGGGGCGCATCATGTCCTCCGCAATATCGCCGTCCCCCGCCCCGCTCGCGCTTTATGTCCACTGGCCTTTCTGCGTCTCCAAATGCCCCTATTGCGACTTCAACAGCCATGTCCGCGAGTCGGTGGACCAGGCCGCCTGGGCCGAGGCGCTGCTCGCCGATCTGGCTTATGAAGCGGCGATGCTGCCGGGACGGCGGCTGACTTCGATCTTCTTCGGCGGCGGCACGCCCTCGCTGATGCCGCCCGCGACCGTCGCCGCGATCCTGAACGCCGCCGAGCGCCATTGGGGCTTTGCCGAGGGGATCGAGATCACGCTGGAGGCCAACCCCTCCTCGGTCGAGGCGGCGCGCTTCGCCGACCTCGCCGCCGCCGGGGTCAATCGCGCCTCGCTGGGCGTGCAGGCGCTGGATCACGACGCGCTGCTCTTTCTCGGCCGCGCGCACGGCGTGGACGAGGCGCTGCGCGCGCTCCAGACTGCGCAAGAGCAGTTCGGCCGCGTCAGCTTCGACCTGATCTACGCCCGTCCCGGCCAGCCGCTGGAGGATTGGGAAGCCGAGCTGACCCGCGCCATCGGCTACGGCACCGAGCATCTGTCGCTCTATCAGCTGACTATCGAGCCGGGCACGCGCTTCCACACCGAGGCTGCGGCCGGACGGCTGGTCATCCCCGATGGCGATGCCGCCGCCGACCTGTTCGAGACGACCCGCGCGATCACCGCCGCCGCCGGGTTGCCGGCCTACGAAACCTCCAACCACGCCCGGATCGGCGCGGAGAGCCGCCACAACCTGACCTATTGGCGCTACGGCGACTATGCCGGGGTCGGCCCCGGCGCCCATGGCCGCCGCGAAGGCGTCGCCACCGCGCGGCGCAAGAAGCCGGAAAACTGGATGGCCGCCGTCGACCGCAACGGCCATGGCATCGAGCTGGAGGAAACCCTCCCTCCGATCACCCGCGCCACCGAGGCACTGGTCATGGGCCTGCGCCTGGCCGAAGGCGTCGACCTGCCCCGCGTTTCCGCCCTGGCCGAAGGACGCGAAATGGTGAACCACGCCGCCGTCGCCACCCTGGCACAGCAGGGACTGGTCCGCCTGGACGGAGAGCGGCTGATCGTCACCGATGCTGGCGCGCTGTTGCTGGACGCGATCCTGCGCGAAGTAGTGATGTAGGTAGCCTTTTCAGGCGCGCATGTTTCGCGGCTGGCAATGTCACTTCCGCCACGGACGGGTCGAATTGCGCAATATCGGCATAGCCTTGACCCTCGCTGTTGCAGCAAAGCAACATGTGAACGCGAAATGAATGAAATTTCAGGTCAGGTTTGGTATTTTTTGATACATTTATCACCTAGGTTAGGTTTCTCGTAAAAAATCAGTCATTTAATCGGTGATATAGATCAGTAATACAATATATTATACTATATTGACCCCCCTTCGATGCTCTGCCTAAGTTGATCCCAAGGCCACACCAATAAATTTGGGGCCTTGCCAAATGCCACGTCCGATATCGGGCGGGCATATGAGGGGGATATCATTGATGAGCATGGTAACAATGCGGCGTCGCCGCAAAGGCATACTCTTGTCCGCGGCAGCCGCGATCGTCGCCGCTTCCGGACTCACCGTCGTTGCGACGCCGGCAGCCGCCCAAGGCTATGTGAACGTCATTGCCGGCGGCTCGGTCACCGATGCTGCGGGCCAGCCGATTGCGGGGGCAACGGTTACGGTGACGTCCGACGCGCAGGGCTTCACCCGCAGCGCGACCACTGACAAGGACGGCAGCTATCAGATCCCGGAATTGCCGCCGGGCAGCTACAGCTTCACGATCACCGCACCGGGCTATGCCACCTACCGTGAGGACAATGTGTCCCTCCGGGCCGGTTCGTCGTCGAACCGCTTTGCGCTGGGCGCCGAAAGCACGTCGGGTGAAATCACCGTGTCGGGCAAGCGCATTCGTACCTCCGATTTCGACAGCACCACCACCGGCGCAGTCATCGACGTAGCGGACATCGCGACCCGCCTGCCCGTCGGCCGCGACCTGCAATCGGTCGTGCTGCTTGCACCCGGCGCCAATGCAGGCGCCGGCGCATTCGGCGGTCTGCCGTCGATCAACGGCGCGGCGGTGTCCGAGAACGCCTTCTTCATCAACGGCTTGAACATTACCGACTTCCGCAAAAGCCTCGGCGCGGTAACGGTGCCGTTCGACTTCTATCAGACGGTGGAAACCAAGACGGGCGGCTATGCAGCCGAGTTCGGTCGTTCGACCGGCGGCTTCATCAACGCCACGACCAAGTCGGGCTCGAATGAATTCCATGGCGGCATCATCTTCACCGCCAGCCCGAACGAATTGATGAGCGCCACCAAGGACACCCTCTATTCGGACAACAAGAACGGCCGCTACGACGCGACGTCGATGACGGCGGAACTGTCGGGTCCGCTGTGGAAGGACCATCTGTTCTTCTATGGCCTGTATCAGTCGCGCAACATCAGCTCGGTCAGTGCAGGTCGCCAGTGGTTCCCAGCGACGAACACCTTCCTGGGCACCTCGCGCAGCTTCTACCGTACGACTTCGCCTTTCTTCGGTGGCAAGATCGACGCGGTCATCACCAACGGCCAGCGTCTCGAGTTCACCTATTTCGACACCTCGGGTGAGGGCACGACACGGACCTATGGCAATACCAGCTCGGTGGCCAATCGCTGGAACCCCGTGACCGGCGTCGATGGTCCTTATCAGGGCCAGTATTACTCGCGCTATGGCGGCAAGAACTATGTCGGCCGCTATACCGGTGTTATGAGCAAGTGGCTGACGGTGTCGGCTGCCTATGGTCGCAATGAAAACGTTCAGTTCGGCCAGTCGATCAACCGCTTCGGCACCAACCTGCCCCCGGTCAGCGATGCACGAACCGACTCCCCGATCAGCCTGACGATTCCGGGCGGTTCGCTGGACTCGGCCGAAGACGTCCGCAAATTCTATCGCACCGACGTCGACGTGTATTTTAAGGCGCTGGGCACGCACCATATCCGCTTCGGCTATGACCGTGAGGATCTCGCCTCACAGGTTCAGACGCTCGGCAATGGCGGCGGTATCGGCTATACGATTTTCCGCACCCGTGCGGGCGACCAATATGGCCTGCCGATCGGCACCGACTATGTGCGTCAGTCAACCTATTCCGTTGGCGGCGGTTTCGCCTCGCGCAACGATGCCTTCTACGCACAGGACAGCTGGTCGCTGATCGACAACCGGCTGAACCTCAACCTCGGCATGCGCCTCGACAGGTTCGAGAACAAGAATGGTGACGGTGCCACCTTCTACAAGTCGGGCAACCAGTGGGGGCCGCGCCTTGGCATAACCTTCGACCCGATCGGCAACCAGACCGACAAGATCTACGGTAGCTTCAGCCGCTTGTTCATTCCGGTCGCTGCCAACACCAACATCCGCCTGGCGGGTGGAGAAACCTTCTACTGGCGTACCAACGTATTCAACGGCCTGGATGGCAACAACGTACCGATCCTGGGCGCGCCGGTGCTCTATGCGGGTGCGGCGGCCTGCCCTGACACGGGCATCCGCAACTGCGACGTCACCGGAACCGGCCGTGCGCCCGATACGCGCAGCGTGGTCGCCCAGGGCCTCAAGCCGCAATCTGCCGATGAAATCATCATCGGCTACGAAAAGCGGGTCGATCGTTGGCGGTTCAATGCTTACCTGACCATCACACAGCTCAACGAAGTGCTGGAGGATGCGGCGATCGATTTGGCCGTCAATAATTATTGCAAGGCGCAGAATATTTCGGGCTGCGGTAATGTTTGGAACGGCTTCCACCAATATGTTCTGATCAATCCGGGTCGTGGCGGCGCGATTACGCTTTCCGATCCCGTCAACGGCGAGACAACGCCAAGGACCGTGAACTTCACCGCAGAGCAGCTGGGCTATCCCAAGGCGGAGCGTTTCCACCGCTCGATGACCTTCCGCGCCTGGCGCGAATTTGACGGGGTCTGGAGCCTCGAAGGGTCGTATGTCTACGGCAAGACCTATGGCAATTACGAAGGCGGCGTGAAGAGCGACAACGGCCAGAGCGATACCGGCCTGACCCAGGACTTCGACCAGCCCGGCCTGACGCGCGGCATGTACGGTTATACGCCGAACGATCGTCGCCACGTCTTCAAGCTGTTCGGCAGCTATCAGCTGGGTCTCTTCAACTTCGGCGCCAGCTTCTCGGCGACCGCACCGCGCAAATATGGGTGTATCGGTCGCGTGCCGCTCAACGTCGACCCCTATGCGCGGGCTTATGGTGCGGCGGGTGCCTATTGCCAAGTCAAGCCGGACGGCTCGATCAACACGGATCCGAACACCGCCTTTCCGACCCAACTTGTTCGTCGCGGCACCGCGTTCGACGGGCGTTGGCTGTTCACCGACAATCTCGACATCTCGACCAAGCTGCCGATCGGCCGGTCCACCGCGACGATCCGTCTGACCGTGTTCAACTTCCTGAACCTGAAGACGCCGAGCAACTTCAACGAGTTCGGTACAAACAATGCCGGTACGGCGTCGATTTTCTACCGGACGATCACGGGATATCAGGGCGGCCGCAACGCCCGATTCCAGTTCCAGTACGCCTTCTGACCCTTACCCCCAGGGGTTGTCCGGACCGATGGTCCGGGCAACCCTGGACCTGGGGCCGGGCCGAGCGATCGGCCGGGCCCCATTTTTGTTCTATGGTCTTTTTGCCAGCGTCTGGCAGCGTTACCCCCCGAACCCGGTCGGCGCAGGGCTGACCGTCACAGCGGTTCCATCGCGCAGTTCCTGCACCTCCAGCGCGCGTTCGGCGACCCCGTCGCGGCCGAAGCGGAAGGCGCCGTCGATCCCCGCGAAACCATCCGAGGCGCGCAGTCGCGCTTCGGGGAAGGGCGCGTTCATCTTCCAGTCGCGCGCGATGCGCACGGTCAGCAGGACCGAATCGTAACCCAGGCTCGATAGGCGGTAGGGCGCCGCCTTGAACCGCGCGCGATATTTGGTCGCATATTGGCGGTAGAGGGTGTTGGAAACGCTGGCGAACCATGCGCCGTTTAGTGCGGCGCGCGAGGCGATGCCCGATTCGGAATTCCACAACTCGGTGCCCAGCAGCCGTGTCGTCGCACCCGATCCGCGCTTGAGGATGGGCGCTGCCACCGCCGCGGTCGCACCGCCATCGGCGATCAGCACCGCGTCATAAGGGGCCTTGGCGTTCAGCCGCTGGGCCGCCGCGCCGATGCCGCCCGCGACCCGGCCATAGGGCTGGAGCGAGACGACCTGCCCCCCCGCCCCTTCGACCGCGCGCAGGAAGGCGGTCGAGGCGCGTTCGCCGTACAGGCCGTTGGGAACCAGCCCGGCAAAGGTCGTGACGCCGCGCCCACGGGCATAGGTGACGACCCGGTCGATCGACTGGGCGGGCGTATAGCCCATCAGGTAGGTGCCGTTCCCCGCCACGCCCACGTCGTTGGAAAAGCTGATGACCGGCACGCGCGCCGCGTGCGCCACCGGGGCGACGGCGCGGACATCCTCGGACAAGAGCGGCCCCAGGATCAGTTGCGCGCCCTCGGCGATCGCCTTTTGCGCCGCTGCGCCCGCGCCGTTCGCGGTGTCGTAATTGGTGATGCGGATCGTGTCGGCCTGCGCATCGAGCAGCGCCATCATCGTCGCATTGGCGATCGACTGCCCCACCCCGGCATTGCTACCCGACAGGGGCACCAGCAACGCGATGCGGTGGCGCGCGGTGTCGCGGGGCAGCCCGGCTTCCGGCTCGGTCGAGGGGCGCGGGGTGGTCGGCACCGGCCGCGTCTCGGGCTGGTCGACGGGACCGCGCGGCACGATCGTCTGACAGGCGGCCAGCGCCAACGTCGTCGCCAGCGCGACGGTACGGCCCAGCCGCCCGGCGCCATGCCCGCGCACAATGTGGTGGAAGCGGCCCCGAACGACGGCCCCCGGTTGTACGAACAGCCCTGCCTCTGTCATGACGATCCCCGTGACCCAATCCGAACATACTCTCGAACCCGGCCTGTACATCGTCGCGACCCCCATCGGCAATCTCGGCGATCTGTCCCCGCGCGCGGCCAACATTTTGACAAACGCCGATATCATCGCGGTCGAGGACAGTCGCGTGACGGCCGGGCTGCTCCGCCATATCGGGGTGAAGCGGCCCATGCAGCCCTATCACGACCACAATGCCGAGCATGTCCGCCCCGGCCTGATCGCGCGCATGGCGACGCAGGCAGTGGCGCTGGTCTCCGATGCGGGCACCCCGCTGATCTCCGATCCCGGTTACAAGCTCGTCCGCGATGCCCGCGCGGCGGGCCATGCGGTGGTGACGATCCCCGGCCCCTGCGCCGCGATCGCCGCGCTGACGCTGGCCGGGCTGCCGACCGACCGCTTCTTGTTCGCGGGCTTCCTGCCGCCCAAGGAAAAGGCGCGGGCCGATGCCATTGCCGAGATCGCCTCGATCCGCGCGACCCTCGTCCTCTACGAATCGGGCCCGCGCCTGGCCGCGACGCTGACCGCGCTGGCGCAAGGCCTCGGCGATCGCGAGGCGGCGGTGACTCGCGAAATCACCAAGAAGTTCGAGGAGGCGGTGACTGGCACCCTCTCCACCCTCGCCGCGCGCTATGCGGAGGGCGGCCCAAAGGGCGAAATCGCGATCGTCGTCGCTCCGCCCGGCGAAGCCCCGCCCGCCACCGAACAGGACGCCGACGCCGCACTGGCCGAAGCGCTCACCCGCCTGCCCGTCGGCCGCGCGGCGAGTGAGGTGGCCAAGGCGCTGGGGATGGACCGCAAGGCGCTCTATGCCCGCGCGCTTGCGATGAAGGGCAACGATTCCAGCGATTGAGTCCCTGCGTTAGCGATTCGGCAAGGATCGAAGACGTATTCTGGAGGATAGGAGCCGCTCCCCTCATGTACGCCTTCGACTTTCGTCACGACATCAACCTGCTGGACATACGCTGGACCGGGCTGTTCACGCCCGAGATCGCCGCGCGCTATGCCCATGAGTTGAACAACGCCTTCTGGCGCAGCGGCTTTGTCCCCGGCTATCTTCTGCGCGTAGACATGAGCGGCATTCGGGTCCAGCCGTCCGATTCCGTCATGGTCGTGCATAACAATATGCGCAATTTCCCGCGTGCCAGCCGCATCGGCATGGTGACCAATAGCGCGATCGCGCGGCAGCAGATTTTGCGCCTGATGAAGCAACCCTATCTGCGCATCTTCGATACGCGCGAGCTTGCGCTGGAATGGCTCTTGTCGCCGGAAGAAGCCCTCGCCTGACGGTGTGGTCATGGGGTAGCAGGGGTGCATGTCGCTCGTTCCGCCTCGCCCCCGCCGGGATCGCCGTGCCGCCGAAGAGGCGGGCCGACGTGGCGAGCGCCTTGCGGCATGGTGGCTGCGGCTGAAGGGCTGGACCATTCTCGATCGCCGGGTCCGCACACCTGCGGGGGAGGTCGACCTGATCGCGCGGCGGGGATCGCTGGTGGCGTTCGTCGAGGTGAAGACGCGCAAGACCGTCGTCGAACTCGACTTCGCGATCGATGAGCGGCGGCTGGCAAGGGTGGCGGCGGCGGCGGAGGTGCTGATGGCGACCTATGCGGGACCGGACGACGACATTCGCGTCGACGTCATCCTGCTTGCTCCGGGCATGCGGCCGCGACACATCGAAAATGCCTGGTGCGGGTGACGCGCGGGTGACAGGGGCAGGACGAAGGATTACCTCCCCTGCCAAAGACCCGTCCGAACGAAGGAACATTCCATGTCCAAGCCGCTGACCGTCGCCGTCCAGATGGACCCGATGGACCAGATCAACATCGCCGGGGACTCGACCTTCGCGCTGATGCTCTCGGCGCAGGCACGTGGGCACACGCTGTTCCACTATGACGCGGGGGACCTCAACTGGTCGGACGGACATCTCTGGACCCGCGCGCATCCCGTCACCGTGCAGCGGGTCGCGGGGGATCATTACAGCTTTGGCGAGCCGGTAAAGCTCGACCTCGGCGATGAGGCCGACGTCGTGCTGATGCGGCAGGACCCGCCCTTCGACTTAGGCTATATCACCGCCACCCATCTGCTGGAGCGGGTCGCCGAGAAGACACTGGTCGTGAACAATCCGCGCAGCGTGCGCAACGCGCCAGAAAAGGTCTTCGTCCTCGACTATCCACAGTTCATGCCGCCGACGCTCGTCACCCGCTCGCTGGACGAGGCGCGCGCGTTCCTGGCTCAGCATGGCGAGATCGTGATCAAGCCGCTGCACGGCAATGGCGGTAAAGCGATCTTCAAGGTCGGGCGCGACGGCGCGAACCTGTCCGCGCTGATCGAGGTGTTCAACACCGCGTACCGCGAACCGCATATGGTGCAAGCCTTCCTTCCGGCCGTGGCCCAGGGCGACAAGCGCATCGTCCTGATCGACGGCGAGGTCGCGGGCGCGATCAACCGCCTGCCGGGCGAGGGCGAGATCCGCTCCAACCTGGCGGTCGGCGGCTCGGCGCAGAAGACCGAGCTGACGGAGCGCGAACGCGAGATTTGCGCGGTGCTGGGGCCGGAGTTGAAGCGGCGCGGGCTGTTGTTCGTCGGCATCGACGTGATCGGCGGCGAATGGCTGACCGAGATCAACGTGACCTCGCCGACCGGCATCGTCGCGATCGAGAAATTCGACGGGACCGATGTCGCGGGCCTGATCTGGGACGCGATCGAAGCGAAGGTCGCGGCGAAGGGCTAATCAAATTCCTCCCCTGGAAGGGGAGGTGGCGCGCATAGCGCGACGGAGGGGTGTCGCCCTCTCGATAGCGGGACACCCCTCCACCAGCTTCGCTGGTCCCCCTCCCCTTGCAGGGGAGGAAGAACTGGTCCGTACTAACCCTTACGGAACCCATCCCCCCTCCCATGCTTTGTTCGCGTCGAGCAACGAAGGGCATAGGCAATGGGTGCAACGACCATCGGCGCCATGGTGGGCGCCGCCATCGACGGCATGTCGGGTGACGACGGCGTCGCGGACGGCGCGATCATCGGTGCGGTGACCGCCAATGTCCTGAAAGTCGTGCTGCCGCTCGCCATCACCTATGCGGTGGGCTGGGCGGTGCTGCGCGGTGCTGGTGAGATCAAGGACCGGGTTTTCGGAGAAGCAGTATGATCGGACGTATCATCGGCGCGCTCGTCGGGCGTGAAATCAGCCGTCGCGAAGGCAGCGACGGCTTCAAGGGCGCGGCACTTGGCGCGTTGGCGGTCGGCGGCATGCGCCGTTTGGGTCCGCTCGGCCTGCTGCTCGGTGGCGGCTATGCGGCCAAGAAGGCCTATGACCGACACAAGGCCGGCAAGGTCGCAGCCAACCGCTTCTAAAACGCCGCTTACGGACAAAGCGATACCGCAGCGCGTCAAGCATGTCTTGACGCGCTGCAACTGCGTGCGTCAAAGGCAGACATGCCCAACTCGCCCGCCCATTCCGACGATCCCCACAAGCTGAAGCGCCGCGGCATGTTGTTCGTGCTGTCCTCGCCCTCGGGCGCGGGCAAGTCGACGATCGCGCGCAAGCTGCTCGCCGATGACGACGGCCTGCAAATGTCGGTCTCGGCGACGACGCGCGGGATGCGGCCGGGTGAGGTTGACGGCAAGGACTATCATTTCGTCGACCTGGAAGAATTTCGCCGCATGGTGGCGAATGACGAGTTCCTCGAATGGGCGCACGTCTTCGACAATCGCTACGGCACCCCGCGCGCGCAGGTCGAGGCAATGCTGGCCGCGGGCAAGGACGTGCTGTTCGACATCGACTGGCAGGGCGCGCAGCAGCTGTTCCAGATCGCGGGCGGCGACGTGGTCCGCGTGTTCATCTTCCCCCCCTCGATGGAGGAACTGCGCCACCGACTCGAGCGCCGCGCGACCGACTCGGTCGCGGTGATCGACGCGCGCATGGCCCGCGCGACCAACGAGGTCAGCCACTGGGACGGCTATGACTATGTCTTGGTCAATGACGATGTGGAGCAGTGTTTTCAGGGGGTGAAGACGATCCTTCAGGCCGAGCGGCTGAAGCGCTCGCGCCAGACGGGGTTGATCGGGTTCATCCGGAAGCTGACGACGAAGTAAGCGCGGGGACGGTCGGGGCGTGCACTTCGACTTCGCTCAGTGCGAACGGGGTGTGGGGTTGGCCGCCACCGGCGCTCGGGACGCCGTCCACATTCCCAACCGCCGTTCAGGCTGAGTGTAGTCGAAGCCCAAGGGAAGGCCTCGCCGCACGCGCATCCCGTGCACTTCGACTTCGCTCAGTGTGAACGGGGTGCGGGATAGGCGGCAACCGGCGCGGGGCGGCTGTCCCATTCCCAACTCCCGTTCAGGCTGAGCGTGGTCGAAGCCCATGCCCCGCCCTCTCCACGGACGAAAGCGCTTACCCCAGCGCCTTCAGGAACCGCACCGCCGCGTCGAACTCGTTCCGCTTGGCCTCGCGAGCTTCGACGGCTAGGTAATCCTCGCCCCAAATCTCGGCTTGGAAATCCTCGTCGACATGCGCGGCGGTCCAGATCGTGTCGGCGTCCGCCGCGCCCTCCAGCAATGCGAGCGCCAGCACCAGCGAGCCGGTGATCGTCACCACCGGCGACAGCGCGGCCAGACGGAACGGATCGAGCACCGCCACCGCCTGCGCCAAGCGCTCGACGGTCGCGGATGGCTGGGGCTGGTGCATGATCCCTGCGACCAGCGTGAAATGCACGTCGTAACGGTCGCGCGCCCAGTCGAACAGCGGATTCCACACTGCATCCTGCCGCGCCACCAGTTCGAGCGGCGTGTCGGCCCGGTAACAGAGCAGGTCGCTCTCGGCATAGCGTGCGAGCCCGTCCGCGAAGGGCGCCGGGTCCGCACCGATGCGGTCGATCGCCGCATTCGCAAGGCCGGTCAGCGGCATGGCGCGCGGATCGACCGTTTCCTCGACACTGCGCCACTCGTCCGCAACCGCCTCGGCCAGCGCCGTCGTCGGCAGTGCCAGCGGCACCCGCCCTGGCGTGCGCACCGGCCGGTCGTCGAGCCGCACCACCCGATCGGCATCGACCGAGACCTCTTTCCAGAACCGCTTCATTCGCCTCCGCTCCGCCAGCGATGCGCCAGACCGGCGGGCACGATGGCGATCATCGCCAGCGCCGACAGGATGATGGCGACACCCAGCGCCTTGTGCGGCCATGCCACCCCGCGCGAAGCCAGCACCACGCCGAACAGTGCGCCCGCCACGCCGATCAGGCGCACCCCCATGATGATGAACCAGTGCCGCCGCGCGCGCGTGTCGCCGCTCATGGCCGCACCAGCAGGGCGGGCAGATCCGCGACCTCTTGCGCCACGACCTCGGCGCCCGCGTTCACCAACTCTTTCACGTCATGATACCCCCAGGCGACGCCGACCGCGAAGGCGCCCGCCGCCTTGCCCATCGCCATGTCGAAGCTCGTATCGCCGATCATCGCGACATCCTGCGCCGCGACGCCGGTCTCGGCCATGGCGGCGAGCACCATCGACGGATCGGGCTTGGAGGGATGCCGGTCGGCGGTCTGCAACGTGACGAAATGATGAGACAGACCATGTTCCGCCAACACCCGCTTCAGACCGCGATCGGACTTGCCCGTCGCCACGCCCATCAACCAGCCCTCCCCCGCCAGATGGTCAAGCAAAGCGGGAATGCCGTCGAACAGCGGCTCCGGCTCCATCGCGCCCGCCGTGCGCAGGCGGAAGAATGCGGCCTTATAGTCGCTGGCCAGCTGGTGGTGCAGAGCGTCCGGCTGGTCGGGGGCCAGCACCCGCATCGCCTCGACCAGGCTCAACCCGACGATCCGACGAATCGCAGGGGCGGGCGGCGGCGTGAGGTCCGCCATGGTGAACGCCTCGACAGCGGCGAGACAGATATTGGCCTGGCTATCGACCAGAGTGCCGTCACAATCGAACAGGGCAAGGCGCGGGCGCGTCATCGCTCCCTCCTATCGGCAAGGCTGCGGCGGGGGAAGCATGACGTTTCGGATGAACAACAGCTAACAACCGCATTCAGCATCCGAACATGGCGAATCACCCATAAGGGCTTCAACGACGACGGGAATCACCCCGCCGCCGCCGGTTTGAAGATCAAGGGAGATCGTGATGTTCAAGAAGCTTTCGCTCGCTGCCGCCGCCCTTGCCGTCGGCGCCACGGCCATGGTTCCGACCGCTGCTTCGGCACAGCGTTATTATGATCGCGGCTACGGCTACGACCGCGCCTATGGCGATGCCTATTCGGACGGTTACAATCGCGGCCCGCGTTATGATCGCGGCTACTACGACCGTGGCGGCTACAATCGCGGCTATTACAATCGTGGGCCGCAGCGCTGCAACAACGGCACGACGGGCACCATCGTCGGCGCGATCGCGGGCGGGCTGCTGGGCCGCACGATCGACACGCGGGGCGACCGTACCCTCGGCACGATCCTCGGCGGCGGTGCCGGTGCGCTGGCCGGTCATGCGATCGAGAAGTCGAACAACCCCGGCTATTGCCGGTAATCCTCGGGGCTGAGGGGGATGCCCCCCTCACCCTAAGATAAACGAAAGCCCCGTCGACCGAGGTCGGCGGGGCTTTTTGCCATGCTTGATCCTCCCCGGCACGGGGAGGTGTCAGGGCGTCCGCCCTGACGGAGTGGGCCTTGCCACACAGCACATCCTTTGCCGCACGCCCCCTCCACCATCCTTCGGATGGTCCCCCTCCCCGTTCCGGGGAGGATTATATTAGCGCGCCCCCCGGCCCCGCCGTTCGCCGCGGCGTTCCTTGCGATACTGCTTGGCATGGGCCTTGGCGCGCTGCTTCAGGACTTCCTTGGGCGGCGGGCCGCGATCCTCGTCCTGGGGCAGGACGTCGCCACGAATCTCGTCGAATCCGAGCTGGTTCATCGATTCGGCGAAATGGGTCGGCAGCTCGGCGGTCTGGTCGATGCGGCCGCCATCGGGATGATCGACCCGGATACGCCGCGCGTGCAGGTGCATCTTACGGCTGATCCCGCCGGTCAGGAACGCCGCCGCGCCGCCATATTTGCCATCGCCGACGATGGGATGGCCGATCGCCGCCATATGCACGCGCAGCTGGTGCGTGCGGCCGGTAAAGGGCTGCAACTCGACCCAGCAGCAGCTGTTGCCCGCGCGTTCGATCACGCGGTAGCGCGAGCGCGCCGACTGGCCGTTTTCCTCGTCGACATGCATCTTCTCGCCGCCGGTGCCCGGCTGCTTGGCGATGGGCAGCTCGATCGTGCCATCGTCAATCGAGGGCACGCCGACGACCAGCGCCCAATAGATCTTCTTGGCGGTGCGCCCCGAAAAGGCCTTGGCGAAGAACGCCGCCGCGCGGGCATTGCGCGCGACCAGCAGCGCGCCCGACGTATCCTTGTCCAACCGGTGGACCAGCTTAGGCCGCCCCTCCGCCTCGAACTGCAGTGCGTCGAGCAGGCCATCGACATGGGTGGTCGTCTTGGTCCCGCCCTGCGTCGCCAGACCCGGCGGCTTGTTGAGGACCAGCGCGTCGCGATCCTTGTGGATCACCATCTCGCGCGCGAACGACTCCTCATCCTCGGACAGGATGTGGCGCGGCCGCATCGTCGGCTTGCTGCTTTCGGCGAGCGCGGGCTCAGCCGGGGGGACGCGCAGCACTTGGCCCGCCGCGATCCGGTCGCCGGGCGTCGCGCGCAAGCCATCGACGCGCAACTGGCCGGTACGTGCCCATTTGGCGACGGTGGTGAAGCTGGTGTCGGGCATATGCCGCTTGAACCAGCGGTCCAGCCGGATGCCGTCATCGTCATAGCCGACCGTAAATTGGCGGACAGAGTCCGTCATGCGAAAATCCTTGTAAGCGAAAGTCCGGCCCACAACGCGGCCAGCGAACCCAGCAACGACAAGGCGATGTAACCGAGCGCGGCCGTCATCTGGCCGCGTTCGACCAAGGTGATAGTATCGAGCGAGAAGGACGAAAAGGTGGTGAAGCCCCCCAATATCCCAACGCCGATGAACAGCCGCCACCCCTCCGTGCCGCCGGTCCGGGCGAGGACGCCCGCCAGCAATCCCATCAACAGACCACCGACCCAGTTGACGGTCAGCGTGCCATAGGGAAAGTTCGGGCCGAACGCATCGAGCATGTAGCGGCCGGTCAAATACCGGGCCCCCGAGCCCAATGCGCCGCCCAGCATCACGAGAAGAAGCGGTGACATGATCCGCTCCCCTTAGCGCAAGCCCGTCACCCGCGCAAAGGACAAGCGCGTCGGGGCATTATCAGCGGCCCCGGACCACCAAATCGATGTCGGTCCCCCCCTCCGGCCGGGCAGTCGCATAGACCATATAGGCCGCCTGCCCCCGCGTGCCGCCCAGCACATGCTGCGCACCATCCAGCTTGTGCTCAGCGCTGTAGCCGGCTCCGCTGGCGCGGGTATAATAATAGTCGATGACCTTGGCGGCGGGTGCGGCGGTGCGCAGGCTGACGATGCGGAAGGCGCAGCCATTCGCGTCATTGCCCGCCGCCTCCGCGACGCGCGAACCCGGATAGGGTGCCAACGCTCCCGGCATCCGGTTCGCCCATGTCGCCGAGTAGCGCAGGCCCGACAGGCAAGCGGCATTGCCCGCCTGCTGCCCCGCCTTGGCCGCCAGCGTGAAGGCCCCCGCCGAGGCGCGGCATTCGGGGCAGTCGCGCGCGGCGACCGGGGCCGACTTCAACGTGCGCGCATCGACCGGATCGGCGGGCGGCGGCATCGAGGGCAGCTGATCGCTGGCGGGCCGGTTGGGCGGTCGCACCGCATTGGCGTTGGACGTCTGGGTCAGGCCGGGATCGACCATGATCTGTCCGGCCAGCGCCTCGCGGAGCTGCGGATCGCGGGCGGGGCTGCCGTCGTTCATCGATGCCAGTTCGTTGTCGAGCGCATGGAGCTGCGCATCGTCATCAGACTTGCCGCCGCATGCCGCCAGCAACAGGCAGCCCAGCGGGATCAGGATATAGTGCGACTTCGCCATCATGGGGCTTCGTCTAGCACGGCTAAGCAATACGATCCTTAACGGTTCTTACCTTCGTCATGGCCCAGTGCGGGATAACGGAGGCGAACACCCATTCCTCCCCTGCAAGGGGAGGTGGCAGGCCGAAGGCCTGACGGAGGGGTGTCCTGCTATCGAGAGGGCGATACCCCTCCACCAGCTTCGCTGGTTCCCCTCCCCTTGCAGGGGAGGAATGGAAGAATGTCGATCAGTCACAGGCCTAACGCTTGTGCAGAGGGTGCCCCCTCGCCATCTTGAGATTCATGCTGAACCTGTTCTCGATCGTCATCGGCCTGGTCGCGCTTCTGCTCGGGATCGTGCCGTTTCTGCCCTTTTTCGCCTGGGGCTACTGGTTCGTGATCCCCATCGCGATCGTCGGCGCGGCGGTGGGTGCCTTGTCGTCGCGCGATACAGGGCGCAATCTGAACCTGATCCTCATCCTGATCTTCGGCCTTCGCCTCATGCTGGGTGGCGGCTTCATCTAAAACGGCGAACGGCCCGGCGAGTCTCCCCGCCGGGCCGTCCTTTACGCCGTCCGCCGATTAGCGGCAGCGAACCTGGCCGCGGTCGATCTGCTGGCCGAGCAGCGCGCCGCCGCCAGCCCCGATCACCGTGCCGAGCAGGCGCGAACCGCCGCCCGCGATCACATTGCCCAGCGCGCCGCCCGCCAGACCACCGATCACCAGTCCGGTGGTGCCGTCATTGCGGCGGCAGTAATAACGGCCGTTCATGCCGCGATAGATGCGATCGTTCCGACCGAGCGCGCGCGGCTGGTAATAGCGGCCGTCGCGATAATAGCGCTCGGGATAGTAACCGCGCTGACCCGGCTCGAAGCGGTTATAGTCGTAATTGCGCCAGCGGACGTTGCGCATGTCCTTGCGATAATCCTTGCGCGCATCGCGGATGTCCTCGCGATATTCCCGGCGCGCCTCACGGATGTCGCGCGGCGAATCGGCGCGGCGGACGTCGCGGTTATAGTCGCGGCGGGCATCGCGAACGTCTTCGCGATATTCCTGGCGGGCTTCATAGCCGTTACGCTGCGCCTCGGCAGGAATGGCGGAAAAGGCGGTGGCGGCCATCGTCGCCGTCAACAGAGCAATACGCATACTCAAACTCCCGTTGATGATGGGAGTAAGAACCCGCGCTTATCCCGCTTGTTGCGTGAACCGAAAACTACTTGGCGTTCACTATCGAGACAGAATCATCTGTTTGATTTTCCAAACAAAAGGGGCGCCACCCGGAGGTGACGCCCCTTGCCCCTGCGTGACGAGGAGAGCCGGTCTTAGCGGCAGCGGCGGTTGCTCGTGCCGCGCTCGATCTCACGACCGGCGAGCGCACCGACGGCGGCACCGCCCAGCGTGCCCAGCGTGCGGTCGCCGCGCGTATCGATCGTGCGGCCCAGCAGCGCACCCGCGACGCCACCGACGACCAGGCCCGTGGTGCCGTCCGGCTTGCGGCAGCGGACGCGGCCACGGTCATCGCGCCATTCGCGATACTTGTAACGGCGCTGCGCATCGGCGGCGGTCACCGGCAGGACCAGCGTGGGGACGACCATCGCGGTGCAACCCAGGGCAAGCATCAATTTCCGCATGACAAACTTCCTTTCGAATTGATCTGACGCCGTAACGTCCCAATTCTACTGTCCGTTGCATGAACGGGAGATAACGTCGCGTTCATCGAAGCGTCGCCCTTTCCGAGGGCTGATCCCCGCTCTAGGGTTGCCCGCGATGCTGCCCCAACCCACCGCCATGCTGCCCGCCGTGATGCCCTGGCTCGATCTGGCGGGGCTGGCCGTGTTCGCGGTGTCGGGCGCGCTGGTCGCGGCCAAGCATCGCCAGACGATGGTCACGCTCGTCTTCTTCGCACTCATCACCGGGGTCGGCGGCGGCACGCTGCGCGACCTGCTGATCGATGCGCCGGTCTTCTGGGTGCATGACTCGCAGGTGCCTCTGGTCTGCCTGATCGCGGCGGTCGCGGTATGGGCGACGCCTGCGCGCTGGTGGCGGGGCAGCGCGCTCGACTGGTTCGACGCGGTGGGGCTGGCGGCCTATGCCGTGTACGGCGCGGCCAAGGCGAGCGGCTATGGCATCACCCCCATCCCGGCGGCGATGCTGGGCGTGGTGTCGGCCTGTGTCGGCGGCATCATCCGCGACGTGATCGCGGGCGAACCGTCGATCCTGATGCGGCCGGAGCTGTATGTGACGGCGGCGGCGCTGTCCTCGACCAGCTATGTCATCCTGATGCAGCTCGGGGTGCCGGGCGCCGGGCCGATCGCGGCGCTGGCCGGGTTCGTGCTGCGCGGGGCGGCGATCCGGTATCGGATCGCGCTGCCCGCCTATCCGGCGAAGGGGTGGGATAGGGGGTAGGCGTTAAGGCGTGGCCTTCGACTTCGCTCAGGCTGAACGGATGTTTGTATCCCGTCCCAACCGCCGTTCAGGCTGAGCGAAGTCGAAGCCCAAGGGAATCCCCTCACCGCCCCAGCATCAACTCCGGCCGCACCACCCGGTCGAACGTCGCCTCGTCGACCAGCCCCAGCTCCAGCCCGGCCTCCTTCAACGTCTGTCCCTTCTGGTGCGCGTGCTTGGCGATCTTGGCGGCGTTGTCGTAACCGATCTCGGGCGCCAGCGCCGTCACCAGCATCAGCGAACGGTCGAGCAGCTCGGTGATCCGGTCGCGATTGACCGTCATCCCCTCGACCGTCCGCTCGGCGAAACTCTCCATGCCGACCGACAGCAAGTGGATCGAGCGCAGCACGTTCGCCCCGATCAGCGGCTTGAAGACGTTCAGCTCCAGATGCCCCTGAAGCCCGCCGACCGTGACGGCGGCATTGTTGCCGATCACCTGCGCGGCAACCATGGTCAGCATCTCGCACTGGGTCGGATTGACCTTGCCCGGCATGATCGAACTGCCCGGCTCGTTGGCCGGCAGTTCCAGCTCGCCCAGCCCCGAGCGCGGGCCGGAGCCCAGCAAACGGATGTCGTTGGCGATCTTGGTCAGCGCCACCGCCAGGACATTCAGCGTCCCATGCAGGTCGACCAGCCCGTCATTGCTGGCCAGCGCCTCGAACTTGTTGGGCGCGGTCACGAAATCGAGACCGGTCGCCTCGGCGATCTCCGCCGCGATCGCCTCGGCAAAGCCGTTCGGCGCGTTCAGCCCGGTGCCGACCGCCGTCCCTCCCTGCGCCAGCGGCAGGATGTTGCGGTGGAGCGTCCCCTCGATCCGGTCGCGGGCATTGGCGAGTTGCTGCACATAGCCCGAAAACTCCTGGCCCAGGGTCAGCGGGGTCGCGTCCTGCAAATGGGTGCGGCCGATCTTGACGATCGAATCCCAGTCCTTCGCCTTGGCCTCCAGCGCGGCATGGAGCCGGTCGAGTGCGGGGAAAAGCTGCTTCGTCACGGCAATCGCGGCGGCGACATGCAGCGCGGTCGGGAAAGTGTCGTTGGAGGACTGGCCGCGATTCACATCGTCATTGGGATGGACCGGCGACTTACCGCCGCGCGTACCGGTCAGCGTCTCGTTGGCGCGGCCCGCAATCACCTCGTTCGCGTTCATGTTGGACTGGGTGCCCGAGCCGGTCTGCCAGATGACGAGCGGGAACTGGTCGTCGTGCCGCCCGTCGATCACCTCCTGCGCCGCCGCCTCGATCGCATCGGCCTTGTCCGCTGCCAGGCCATGGGCGCGATTGATCCGCGCTGCCGCCTTCTTCACGATGGCGAGTGCATGGACGATGCCGATCGGCATCTGCTCGCGCGCGCCGAAGGGGAAATTCTCCAGGCTGCGCTCGGTCTGCGCGCCCCAATAGGCGCTGGCGGGGACTTCGATGGGGCCGATCGAGTCGGTTTCGGTGCGGGTGGTGGCGTTCTGGGTCATGCGACAGGGACTCACCGATGGGGTCAGGGGTTCCCACCCATATAGTCACCGCGACGCCGACGGACGAGGGCACAGTGCTTGCCACCCGGCCCCTGCCCGCCTATCGCCGCCCTCACGACAGGTTCCTCGAAAGAGGATGAAAAGGGAATGGGGTGCGACACCCCGGCTGCCCCTGCAACTGTAAGCGGCGAGCCGCCCGCCACGACGCCATTGGGGTAATCCCCGAGAAGGCGGCGGACAGGCCCCGACCCGCGAGCCAGGAGACCTGCCCGTCGTGGTCGTCCTTCGGCTGGTCAGGGTGTACCGGACGGAACGGGGCTTTCCCCTCGCGCGGCGACAGCGCCTTTGGAGACTTGCCCGATGTACGAGCCCTTTTCATGCTGAAGCCCGCCGCGAACGGCCCCGCCGTGGTCGCCTGCAACACCTGCCGCCTGTCCGACGAGGCGCGCGAAAACGACCAGGGCCAGCGCGGCGGCGCGCTGCTGGTCGAGGCGTTGCGCCGGGTACAGGCGTCCGACCCCGCTTATGCCGAGGTCGCGGTCGAAGAGATGCCCTGTCTCTTTGCCTGCCAGTCCTTCTGCACCGTCCATCTGCGCTGCCCCGGCAAGGTCGGATACGTCATGGGCAAGTTCGCCCCCGATGACGACGCCGCGCGCGCCATATTGGACTATGCCCGCGCCTATGCCGACAGCGACTGGGGACAGGTGCCCTACAAGCAATGGCCGCAAGGGGTGAAAGGCCATTTCCTGACCCGCACGCCCCCCGAAGGATATGTTGTCGAATGACCGCTTTTCCCGACATCGCCGCGTTCGAGACGGCGCTCGCCACCCTGCCCCGGCCCGACGACCAGGCCCGCGCCGCCGCCGCCGCGCGACAAGGCCAGTTGACCAAGCCGCCGGGCTCGCTCGGCCGTCTGGAGGATATCGCGATCTTCCTCGCCGGATGGCAGGGCGTCGAGCGGCCCCGGATCGAGCGCGGCCGCGCAGTCATCTTCGCCGGCAATCACGGCGTCACCGCGCGCGGGGTCAGCGCCTTTCCGGCCGAGGTGACGGTCCAGATGGTCGCCAATTTCGCCGCCGGAGGGGCCGCGATCAACGCGCTGGCGGCGGCGGCGGGGTTGGAACTGGCGGTGGTGCCGCTCGAGCTCGACCGACCGACCGCCGACTTCACGGCCGCCCCCGCGATGACCGAGGAAGAGTGCCTGAGCGCGCTGTCCGCCGGGGCCGAGGCGGTGGGCGATGCCGACCTGCTCGTGCTGGGCGAGATGGGGATCGGCAACAGCACCGCCGCCGCCGCGCTCGCCGCCGCCAGTTTCGGGGGCGGCCCGGCCCTGTGGGTCGGGCCGGGCACGGGGGTCGATGCGCAGGGCGTTCAGCGCAAGGCGGCGGTGGTGGCCGAGGGCCTTGCGCTACACCGCGAACATCTGACCAGCGCCTTCGAGATCCTGCGCCGACTGGGCGGGCGCGAGATCGCGGCAATGGCGGGCGCGGTGCTGGCGGCGCGGCACAAGCGCATTCCGGTGGTGCTCGACGGCTTTATCGGCACCGCCGCCGTCGCGCCGCTGGCCCATGCCAACCCGGCAATCAGCGCGCATTGCCTGTCGGGCCATTGCTCTGCCGAGCCGGGCCATGTCCTTCTGCTCGCCCGGCTGGGGTTGGAGCCGATCCTCTCGCTGAACATGCGGCTGGGCGAGGCGAGCGGCGCGGCGGTCGCGGTGCAGGTCATCCGTTCCGCGATCGCGGCGCATGACGGCATGGCGACCTTTGCCGAGGCGGGCATCGCGGGCGCGTGACCGGCTTTCGCCTGCATCTGCTCCGTCACGGCGAGCCCGAGTTGTCGGGGCGGATGCTGGGGCGAACCGACAGCCCGGCCACGGCCGGGGGCATCGCGGCCTGTGTCGCGCGGGCGGATGGGCTGGACGTCACCCGCCGCATCGCCTCCGACCTGTCGCGCGCGCGCGCCTGTGCCGAGGCGATCGGCCAGGCCGAGATCGATTCGCGCTGGCGGGAACTGGATTTCGGGGACTGGGACGGGCTGGCGGCTAGGGACATCGAGCCGGAAGCGCTGGCCCGCTTCTGGGACGATCCCGATGCCGCCCCGCCACCGGGTGGCGAGCGTTGGTCCGATCTGGTCGCCCGCGTGCGAAGCGCCATCGCCGCTTTGCCGCCCGAGCCGACCCTGGTCGTCACCCATGGCGGCGCGATCCGCGCGGCGCTGCATGTCCTGTGCGGGTTCGACCTGCGCGCGACATGGTCGTTCGCGCTGCCCTATGCCGCGCTGGTCACGTTGGAGGTGTGGGACGGCACGCCGCGCAGCGCGCAGGTGACGGGGCTGGCGACCGCATGAAGGCACTGATCGTCGCGCTGGGCTTCCTGACCCGCCTGCCCATGCCGCGCGTCGAGGCGGACGAAGGGGATTTCGCACGGGCCATCCGGCTCTACCCGGTGGCGGGGCTGGTCATCGGAATCATCGTCGCGGGCGCAGGCTGGCTGGGCGCGCGCATCGATCCGTGGACGGGCGCGCTGGCGGCACTGGTCGCCTGGGTCTGGGCGACGGGGGCGCTGCATCTGGACGGGCTGGCCGACCTGTCCGACGGGCTGGGCGCGGCGCATGGCGATTGCTCGCGATTGCTGGCGGTAATGGCCGATCCGCATATCGGCAGCTTCGGCGTTACGGCGCTGGCGATGCAGTTGATCGCCAAGCTGGTGCTGCTCCATGCCTTGCCCCCCAAGGCATGGCCGATCGTCGCGCTGATCCCGGCGGCGGCGCGGGTCGGGCCGCTGGTCTGGGCGCGACTGTTGACGCCGCTTCGTCCCGGAGGGCTGGGCGCGATGGTCGCACGGGCGGTGCGGCCGGTCGACATGATCGGCTGGATACTCGCAGCCCTTGCGCTGGGCCTGTTCTATCCGCCGGTCGCGACCGCGCCGCTCATCATCCTGGCGCTGTCGCTCTGGTTCCGGTGCAAGCTGGGCGGGGTGACGGGCGATGTGCATGGCGCAGGGATCGAGCTGACCGAAACCGCATTGCTCCTCGCCGCCGTCCTTTACGCCCTGCCCTGAGCGATCCGCAGCAGCGCATCGCAATCGACATGCGCCTCCAGCACGGCGGCGATGGCGTCGAGCGCGGCATCGACATCGGCGCGGTGATCCGGCCCCTGTCCCGCCACGCCGATCCGCGCCAGCCACGCGGCACGCTGCTCCGCCTGCCCAAGCAGGCCATGGACATAGCTGCCCGCGACCAGCCCATCGGCGCGGATCGCCCCCTCCGCCCGGCCATCGGCGAGATGGCCGACCGGCCGCACCGTATCGGGGCCACTGGTGCGCCCGAGATGGATTTCATAACCCGAGAAGGACGCTCCCAGCGCCTCGCCCGTCACCGGCCGCACGGTCTTTTCGCCGGTCAGCACAGTCTCGACATTCAGCAGACCCAGCCCCGCGACGCTGCCCGCCGGGCCCTCGATCCCGTCCGGGTCGGCGACGACACGGCCCAGCATCTGGTATCCGCCGCACAAGCCCAGCACCGGCCGCCCGCGCCGATGATGCGCAGCGATGTCGATGTCCCAACCCTGCTCGCGGATGAAGGCCAGGTCAGCGATGGTCGCCTTCGACCCCGCCAGCACGATCATCGCGGCGTCGGGGATCGGCTCGCCGGGGCGGACCATGACCAGATCGACCTGCGGCTCCAGGCGCAGCGGATCGAGATCGTCGAAATTGGCAATGCGCGGCGTGACCGGACAGGCGATGACCACCCGCCCCCCGGCGCCCGTACGGCTCCGCTCCAGAACGACCGCATCCTCGCTGGGCAATCGCGCCGCGTCCGCCAGCCAGGGGATCAGTCCCAGCGAATGCCAGCCGGTATGTTCGGCGATCGTCGCCATACCGTCGGCGAACAGTTCCGGGTCGCCGCGAAACTTGTTGACCAAAAAGCCCCGGATCATTGCGGCGTCCTCAGGCGCGATCACCGCCTTGGTGCCGACCAGGGACGCGATCACGCCGCCCCGATCGATATCGCCCGCCAGCACCACCGGCACATTCGCCGCGCGAGCAAAGCCCATATTTGCGATGTCGCCGCTGCGCAGGTTGACCTCGGCGGGTGACCCGGCGCCCTCGACGATCACGAGATCGCACTGCGCCTCCAAACGGCGATAGCAGTCGACCACCTCGGGAAGCAGCCCGATCCGCCCCTCGCGCCACTTGGACGCGGGCAGCATCCCCCGCACCTGTCCGCGCACGATCAGTTGCGAGGTGCGGTCGCCCTGCGGCTTTAGCAGCACCGGGTTCATGTCGACATGGGGGGGCACCCGCGCCGCCATCGCCTGAGTCGCCTGTGCCCGACCGATCTCGCCGCCGTCGGGGGTCGCGGCGGCATTGTTGCTCATATTCTGCGGCTTGAACGGGCGAACGCGCAGCCCGCGATTGGTGAAGGCGCGGCACAGCCCCGCCACCAGCACCGACTTGCCCACGTCCGAGCCGGTGCCCTGGATCATCACGCCAGCCATGCGACACTCCCCGCGATCACCCAGAGCAGCAGGCAGGCGCGTGCATAGATTTGCAGGGCGGTCACAATGTCCTTCGGCGAAGCGGCCCGCCCTTCGCGTCCGATCCACGGCTTGATCTGGGTCACGCCGTCATAGGCGACGGGTCCGGCCAGCGCGACGCCCAGCGCCCCCGCCATCGCCGCTTCGGGCCAGCCCGCATTGGGTGAGGCATGGGCGCGTGCGTCGCGTTTCATCACCGCCCAGCCGCCTGCTCCCGCCAGGCAGACCAGCAACCCGGCAATCCGCGCCGGCACCCAGTTCGCCCCGTCGTCGATCCGCGCCGCCGCCCAGCCGAACGCCCGCCAGCGCGGTTCCTTGTGCCCGATGATGCTGTCGGCGGTGTTGATCGCCTTGTACATCCACACCCCCGGCAGCCCGAGCAGCAGCAGCCAGAAGAGCGGCGCGACGATGCCGTCGCAAAAGCTCTCCGCCAGCGTCTCGATCGCGGCGCGCGACACGCCCGCCTGGTCCAGCCGCCCGGTATCGCGCCCTACCACCCGCGCGACCAGCGCTCGCGCGGCGGGCAGATCACCGCGCAGCAACGCGTCGGCCACGGGCCGGACATGCACGTACAGGCTGCGCTGCGCGAGGGCGGGCCAGGCCAGCACGGCGCTGGCGATCCAGCCCCAGCGGCCGAGCCACATATGCGCCGCGTGGTCGAGCCCCCATGCCATCCCGCCGGTCAGGACGATCAGCAGGATCATGGTCAGGACACCCAGGCCCCGCCGAACGCCTTCGGACCGCTTCGGTGAATTGCCCAACCGCTCAGCCAGATTCAGGAACCGTGCAAACGCCCCCACCGGATGGCCGACACGCGCATAAAGCCGGTCCGGCCAGCCGATCGTGGCATCGAGCGCCAGCGCCACCAGCGCCACCGGATCAGCCATGCCGCAACGCCTCATCCAATCGTTCGAGATCCGCTGCCGCAGCGGGCACGCCGAAGCGCAGTCGTTCCGGCGCATCGGCGAAGGGCCGGATCAATATGCCCGCCGCCGCCAATCGCCGGAAGATGACGGCCGCCGCCGGTGTCTCGACCATGCGGAAAAGCGGACAGGCCCCGCGCGCGATCAGGCCATGACGCGCCAGCACCGCATCCAACGCCGCCGCCCGTTCGACCAAAGCGATCCGGGTCGCCGCGATCCATGCGCGATCGGCATAGGCCGCGCTGCCCCAGCTGATCGCATGCGCCGATACCGGCCAGTCCCCCAGCAGGTCGCGCAGTCGCGCCAATATCTCCGGCGCGGCCATCACGAAGCCCAGCCGCACCCCGGCCAGCCCGAAGAACTTGCCGAAGGACCGCAGCACCACGACCTGATCGCCGCCGTCGAAGCCGCTTCCCGGCATCGCATCGGCAAAGGCCTCGTCCAGGATCAGCCAGCCCCCCGCCCTCTGTTGCGCCGCCGCCAGCCGGGCCAGTTGCTCGGGCAAACGGTGGACGCCATCGGGATTGTTCGGGTTGGCGATCAGCAGGCTGCCCGCCTGCCCCGCCCAATCGTTCAGCGCGGACTGATCGACCCGCGCGGAAGCCACCGCGCCGTGGGTGCCATAGCTCGGGCGAACCGCGACGATCGGCTGCGGCACGCCCAGCAGCGGCAACAGGCGAAGCGCCATCTCGCTGCCCGGTACCGCCGCGACCCGCTCCGCCGCGACGCCGAAATGGGCCGCCGCCTGTGCTTCCAGACGGGCCAGCGCGCTGCGATCCGGCAAGGGGGCGGGATCGACCTCCAGCCCCTCGGGCGGGGTCCAGGGCACCGGGTTGATCCCTGTCGACAGATCCAGCCATGGCGCGGGCGCGTTCGGGAACAGCGCCCTGGCCGCATCGATCCGGCCGCCATGATGGGTCAGCGCCGCCATTTGGGCTTGCGTCATCGGCCCGCTCCCGCGATGCGGACCGGCATGACGAAGCCCCGCACCCTGTTGGTCCTCGGCGGCGCCCGGTCGGGCAAGAGCCGCCATGCGCAGGCACTGGCCGAAGCGATGACGCCCACCGGCTGCTTCATCGCGACCGCGCAGGCCTGGGACGACGAGATGCGCGACCGGATCGCCCGGCACCAGGCCGATCGCGACGAACGCTGGACGACCGTCGAAGCGCCCATGGCCCTGTCGGAAGCGGTCGCCGAGCATAGCCGGGCCGACCGGGTGCTGCTGGTCGACTGTCTGACGCTCTGGCTGACCAACCTGTTGCTGGGGGAGGCCGATCTGGCGGCGGCGGGCGATGCGCTGGTCGCGGCGCTGGCAAACGCGCCCGGCCCGGTGGTGCTGGTCAGCAACGAGGTCGGCTTCGGCATCGTCCCCGACAATGCGCTCGCCCGGCGCTTCCGTGATGCGCAAGGCACGCTCAACCAGCGGCTGGCGCGGGTGTGCGATGCGACCGATCTGGTGGTGGCGGGGCTTCCCTTGCGGCTTTCAGGAGAGAAATGATGCGAACCGACGCCGAACATGCCGAGCGCATGGCCAAGAAAAAGGCCGCGCAGGACAGCAAGGTCGCCGCCCGCGACGCCGAAAAGGGCCTGATCATCGTCCATACCGGCAAGGGCAAGGGCAAGACGACTGCCGCGCTCGGCATGGTGATCCGCGCGGTCGGCCACGGCATGCGTGTCGGCATGGTCCAGTTCGTGAAGGGCGCGATGACCACCGGCGAGGCGGCGGTGCTGGCGCGCTTTCCCGAGGTGGATTTCCACGCCATGGGCGAAGGCTTCACCTGGAACACCCAGGACCGCAGCCGCGACATCGCCACCGCGCGCACCGCGTGGGAGGAGGTCAAGCGCATGATCGCCGACCCGTCCTACGACCTGATCGTCGCGGACGAGCTGAACATCGTACTTCGCTATGACTATCTGCCGGTGGACGAGGTGCTGGAGGTGCTCGGCACCAAGGGCGCGATGACGCATGTCGTCATTACCGGGCGGAATGCGCCCGACCCGCTGATCGACGCGGCGGACCTGGTGACCGACATGACGCAGGTGAAGCATCCCTTCCGCGAACAGGGTGTCAAGGCGCAGAAGGGGATCGAGTTTTAAGCCTACGTTGCGAGGGGTGCGCCAAACGGCGTCCCGCCCGTGGCCCTTCCCTCCCCCGGCCCCTCCCGCCTGCGGGAGGGGAGATTCTTGGGGCGAGCCGATGCCCTTTAAGCCCCTCCTCCCGGCAGGGGGGAGGGGTTTGGGGTGGGGGCTAAGCCACGGGCGACACGGCTTGGGGCGAGGCCCTCCCCCAGCCCAGTTGCGGGTGAACGATGCCCCGCATCGTTCAGGCCATGCCGGGGGCATGGCCGACCCGCAACTCGCCTGCGGGAGGGGAGCCGTGCGTGGCAGAACGACGGGCTCTATCACGCCTCCTCCCCCACCAAATCCCCACCCCGCCGCAGCAGATACACATCCATGATCCACCCATGGACCCGCCGCAGCTCGGCCCGGCGCGCGACGATCCGATCCGCCACATCCGCCAGCCGCCCGGCCTCGATCGCCTGTTGGCCCATGCCCAGATACGCCCCCCACCAGATGGCCGCATCCGGCTGGTCCAGCGTCGTGAAGGCGCAGCCGCCGTCGAGCATTACCGCCACGCTGTCCGCCCCCTCAGGCCAGCCGCCCTTGCGCAACCGCCGCCCGGTCGTGACCAAGACCGGCGCCCCGACCGCGTTGAACGGAATCGCATGCGCCGCACACAGCGCCTGGAGGCTGGTGATCCCCGGCACCACGCTCACCCGCTCGACCGATGCCAGCCGCCGGGCGATACGAATCGTGCTATCGTACAGCGAGGGATCACCCCAGACGAGCAGCGCCACGCGCCCGCCGCCCGGCAGATGCGCTGCGATCTCCGCCGCCCAGCGTTCGGCAATTGCATCGTGCCAATGCTCGACCGTATCGAGATAGGCCCCCTCGGCGGCGCGGACCGGCAGGTCGAACTCGACCACCCGCACGCTTGTGCCCGCCAGCACCTGCGCACAGATGTCGCGGCGCAGGTCGATCAGCTCGGCCTTGTCTTCCTTGCGCGGCAGCAGGATCAGGTCGGCGCTCCGCATCGCCGTCTCCGCCGCGCGGGTCAGGTGATCGGGATTGCCCGTGCCGATGCCGATCAGGTCGAGATGGATCACAGATCCTCCATCAGCGGGCCGTAGAGGATCAGCGCGGCCTTGTCCGACACGGCTTCCGCCAGCTGCGCGGCCAGCGCACCGATCGTCGCGCGGGTCAGCCGCTGGTCGGGACAGCCGACATGCTCCGCCATCAGCGCGGGGGTTTCCGGCGACAGGCCATGCGCGACCAGCGCCTCGACCAGCGCCGGGAAGGTCCGCTTGGGCATGAACACCACGGTCGTCGCGCCCGCATCCGCCAGCGCCGCCATGTTGCGGTCGGCGGGCAGCGCGCCGGTGACGTCATGGCCGGTCACGAACTGCACCCGCCGCGCCTCGGACCGCCGGGTCAGCGGCAGGCCCGCCGCCGCCGCCGCCGCGCTCGCCGTGCTGATACCGGGGACGATCTCGAAAGGGATGGCGGCAGCCTTCAGGGCGATGATCTCTTCCTCCAGCCGCCCAAAGATACCCGGATCGCCGGACTTCAGCCGGACGACGCGCTTGCCGCTCAGCGCATGGTCAACCAGCAGCCGGTCGATCTCACCCTGTTTGGGCGAGGCACGGCCCGCACGCTTGCCGACCGCGATCAGTTCGGCGTCGGCGCGGCAATGGGCCAGCATCGGCCCGGCGGCGAGATCGTCGAACAGCACGACATCGGCCGCGCCCAGACAGCGCACCGCCTTCAGCGTCAGCAGCTCGGGGTCGCCCGGCCCTGCGCCAACGAGGGATACGAATCCGCTCACCACCAGCGCGCCACCAGATGGAAGAAGGTGCCGGTCACGCCGCCACGCCGCGATCCGGTTTCGGGCACCGCCTCGCCTTGCGCATCGACGACATGGGCGAGCGGCGCATCGGGCTGTTCGAGCACGGTCGAGTAGTGAAACTCATGCCCGCCCAGCACCGCGCCCTCGGGCATCCCCGCGACCTCGCCGAGCAGGGTCGCGCGGCGATAGCCGAGATGCATCTTGCGCTTGGCATAGCTGGTGACAAGGCCGAGCAACCCCGCCATGCGGTGACTGACGCCCGCCGCATCGATCAGCGCCTCGCCCAGCGCCATATAGCCACCGCACTCGCCATGGATCGGCTTGGTCGCGGCATGGGCGGCGAGACCGGCGCGGAACGTCTCCGCTGCCGCCAGCCGTCCGGTATGGAGTTCGGGATAGCCGCCGGGGAGCCAAACCAGATCGGCCGATACATCGGGGGCTTGGTCGGCGAGCGGCGAGAAGGGCAATATCTCCGCCCCGCCCGCGCGCCAGCCCTCCAGCATATGCGGATAGACAAAGGAAAAGGCCGCATCCTGCGCCAGCGCGATCCGCTGCGCGGGCGGCGGGGGGAGCGTACCGGACACGGGCGTGACGGGCTTGGCATAGGCCGCCGCGCGGACCGCCTCCAGATCGACATGCGCCGCCAGAAACGCCGCATAGTCGCCGATCAGCCGGTCGAGTTCGGGATGCTCGACCGCTTGCACCAGCCCCAGATGCCGCTCGGGCAGGACCAGGTCGCCGCGCCGGGGCAGCGCGCCGAAGACCGGCAGGCCGATCTCCTCGAACCCCAGCTTCGCCAGCCGCTCGTGACGCGGGCTCGCCACCCGGTTGAGGATGACGCCCGCCACCCGCAAATCGGGGTCGTAGCGCGCAAAGCCCAGCGCGGTCGCCGCCGCCGACTGCGCCTGTCCCGACACGTCGATGACCAGGATCACCGGCCAGCCCATGCGCTTCGCGGTCTCCGCGCTGCTGCCCATGCCGGTTGCGCCCGGCCTGGCGACGCCGTCGAACAGGCCCATCGAACCTTCCGCCAGCACCAACTCGGCATCCGCCCCGCGCTGCCCCAGCGTATCGAGCAGAGCGGCGGGCATCGCCCAGCCGTCGAGGTTGAACGACGCCCGCCCGCATGCCGCACGGTGGAAGGCGGGGTCGATATAATCGGGGCCGCTCTTGAACGGCTGAACGCTAAGCCCCGCGTCGCGAAACGCGCGGAGCAGGCCCAGCATCACCGTCGTCTTGCCGGTGCCCGAGGCGGGCGCGGCGATCATCAATCCCGGCGTCATGCGAGGATGTTTCCCGGGCGATAGCGCCGGTCATAGCCCTCCGCGTACAGGCGGCTTTCGGCGAAATCGCTCTGGTCAAGCACGCGGCCGACCAGGATCAGCGCGGTCCGCTCCGGCCCATCGGCCGCAGCCTCCTCGATGGTGGACAGCGTCGCGCGGACGATACGCTGCTCGGGCCAGCTGGCGCGCCAGACGATCGCGACCGGGCAGTCGGCGCCATAATGCGGGGTCAGGTCGGCGACGACCTTGTCCAGATTGTGGATCGACAGATGGATGGCCAGCGTCGCGCCGGTCGCGGCGAAGGCGGTCAGCGACTCACCCTCCGGCATGGCGCTGGCGCGGCCGGGGGTGCGGGTCAGGATCACCGATTGCGCGATGCCGGGCAGGGTCAGCTCGCTTTCCAGCACCGCCGCGGCGGCTGCGAAGGACGGCACACCCGGCGTCACCGAGACGGGGATGCCCAGTTCGCGCAAACGCCGCACCTGCTCGCCCATCGCCGACCAGACCGACAGGTCGCCGGAATGGAGCCGGGCCACGTCCTGGCCTTTGGCGTGGGCTTCCGCAATCTCGGCCATGATCTCATCGAGCGTCATCGGCGCGGTGTTCACGATTTTCGCATCCGGCGGGCAATGCGCCAGCACCGCCTCAGGCACCAGCGATCCGGCATAGAGGCAAACCGGGCAGGCGGCGATCAGATCGCGGCCGCGCAGGGTCAGCAGGTCGGGGGCACCGGGTCCGGCGCCGATGAAGTGAACGGTCATCTCAATGTCCCTGGGCAATGGCGCAGGTCGCCATGCGGTCGGAGGAAATCACACGCAGGCCGACGATCCGCGCGCCCGGCCCGGCGGCGGCCAGCGCGACGGCTTCGGCGACGCTGCCGACCCCGCGTGCGGCCAAACTGACGGTCGAGCGGGTCGGGGTGTCGATGCCTGACAGCAGATCGGCGGCGACGCGGTGGACGACCAGCCCCTCGGCCTCGGCAAATGGCGCGATCACCCCGGCCCGGTCAGCGGGCACGGCCAGCGCATCGGGGCGCATGCCGGTGGCGGCCAGCGCGCTGCGGAAGGACTCGGAGGTCGCCTCCGCCCGGCATCCGAACCCGGCGATCACCATGCGACCCGCCACTGCACTATGGGATAGCTCGCCTTCCACCCCCGCTTGGTGCCGAGCGGTCGCGCACGCGCCAATTCGATGCGCAGCAGCTCCCCGCCATAACGGGCATGGCATTCGACCAGCAGCGCCTCGGTCTCCAACGTGACGGCGTGCGCGACCAGGCGACAGCGCGGCAGAGTCCGCAGCGCCTCGACCAGTGGCCGCGACAAGCCGCCGCCGACGAACACCGCATCGGGGTGCGGACGCTCGGCCAGCTCCGAAACCGCATCACCCTCGATCAGGTCCAGCCGGGTCAGGCCCAGCCGTGCGGCATTGTCGGCGGCGCGCGCGAGGCGTGCGGGATCGCGCTCGAAACCGATGGCGCGGGTGGTCGGGTCGCTCAGCAGCCATTCGATCGCGACCGATCCCGATCCGGTGCCGATGTCCCACAGCAACTCGCCCGGTCGCGGCGCGAGCGCCGACAGTGCCAGCGCGCGGACGGGGCGCTTGGTGATCTGTCCGTCATGCGCGAACCAGTCATCGTCCAGGCCACTCGCACGCGGCAGGATACGGCCCGACCCGGCAGGCTCGATCGCGACCGCGACCGGGTGGGCGATATCGGTCCAGTCGAGCGCGTCCGCCGTGCAGGCCCGCACCCGCTCGCGCGGACCGCCCAGCGCCTCCAGCACGGTCAGCGCGCTGTCGCCGAAGCCCTGTTCCGCCAGCCATGCGGCCAAGCCCGTCACCGAAGCGCCATCGCGCATCAGCGCCAGGATCCGCTGCCCCGGTGCCAGAAGCGGTCGCAGCGTCTCGACGGGACGCGCATGCAGTCCGACGCTGTGGATCGTCTCGACCGGCCAGCCCAGCCGCGCCGCCGCCAGCGACAAAGTGGACGGGGCCGGATAGGCGATCCACTCGCCCGGCTCCATCGCCCGTGTCACCACCGACCCCGCCCCGAACCAGAAGGGATCGCCCGAGGCGAGCATCACCACCCGCTCAGCCTTCCGTTCGAGCAGCATGGGAACGCCATCGGCAAAGGGGACGGGCCAGACGATCCGCTCGGCCCGGCCCTGCTCGGCCAGCAGCGACAGGTGACGCGGCGCGCCCATCACGCTATCGGCCGCCAGGATCGCGGCGCGCGCGGGGGCGGTCAGTCCGTCCCAGCCATCCTCGCCGATCCCGACGATCGTCAGCCACGCCTGGGAGTCAGCCATGCGCCATATCCTTCTGCTCGGCGGCACGACCGAAGCGAGCGCCCTGGCCACCGCGCTGGCCGCGCGGGGCGAGCGGGCGGTGTTGAGCTATGCGGGCCGTACCGAAGCCCCGCGCGCGCAGGCGATCCCGACGCGGGTCGGCGGTTTCGGCGGTATCGAGGGGCTGGCCGAGTATCTGCGCCGCGAAGGCGTGACCCATCTGGTCGACGCCACCCATCCCTTTGCCGCGCGGATCAGTGCCAATGCGATTGCGGCGGCGGAGTTGGCGGGCGTCCCCCTTCTCGCGCTGACCCGACCCGAATGGGTGGAGACGCCCGGCGACCGCTGGACCCGCGTGGCGGATACCGAACAGGCGGTGGCCGCACTCGGCTCCGATCCGGCGCGCGTCTTCCTGGCGCTCGGGCGTCAGACCATCGACAACTTCGCCAGCGCGCCGCAGCATTTCTACCTGCTGCGCTTCGTCGATGCCGCCGCGCCGCCCGCGCTGCCCCGCCACCATCTGGTCGTGGACCGAGGTCCCTTTACGCTGACTGGCGAACTGGCGCTGCTGCGTGAACATCGAATCCAGATAGTCGTCGCTAAGAACGCGGGGGGCTCCGGCGCTAGGGCGAAGCTGGATGCGGCGCGCGAACTCGGGCTGCCGGTCGTGATGATCGACCGGCCCTTCATCCCGCCCCGCCGTCAGGTGAGCAGCGTCGCCGCCGTGCTGGATTGGCTGGATCACGGCGTCGTCCGGGGAGTGTAGAGGATCGGCCGTCCGGCGTGCGGGATCATCCGCGTGCGGCTGGAGCCGATGATGACGACGGTGCGCATATCGGCCATCTCGCCGCGCGCTTCCGGCAGGGGCACGATGCGCAAATGCTCCTCGGGTGTGGAAACGGCGCGGGCGAACAGCACCGGGCGGTCATCCCCGCATGTCTCGCGCAGCAGCGCAAAGGCCGCGTCCAGCGCATCGGGCCGCGCCTTGGACCGGGGATTATAAAGCGCGATGGCGAAATCCGCCTCTGCCGCCAGCGCCAGCCGCCGCTCGATCAGCGCTTGGGGCTTGAGGTTATCCGACAGGTTGATCGCACAGAAATCATGGCCCAGCGGCGCGCCCGCCCGCGCGCTCGCCGCCAGCATTGCGGTGATGCCGGGCAGGACACGGATGTCGAGGTCATGCCAGCGGGCGGGATCTTCCTCGACCCGCTCGAAGATCGCCGCTGCCATCGCGAACACCCCCGGATCGCCCGAAGACACGACGACCACGCGCCCCCCCGCCTCCGCCATCTCCAGCGCATGGAGCGCCCGGTCGCGCTCGACCCGGTTGTCGCTGGCGTGGCGGGTCAGGCCGGGCCGCTCGGGGACGCGCGCGACGTAAGGGATATAGCCGACGACATCGGTCGCCTCGGCGAGCGCCGCCGACACCTCGGGCGTGACCATCGCCTCCGCGCCCGGCCCGAGCCCGACGACGATCAGCCAGCCGCTCATGGCCGCCGCCCCTGGCCGTGGATCAGCGCAATGGAGAAATAGGGGGCGGGAGCATCTTCCACCTCTGCCAGTCGGCGGACGCGCTCCCCGGCCTGGGCGGCGTGTTCGACCAGCCAGGCCTGCTCCGTCCGTCCCGCCGCCGCGATCGCGCGGCGCAGCTTGGGCAGATGGCGGCCGATCTTCATCACGACCAGCGCGTCGGTCTCGGCGATGCGGCGGGTCAGTTCCGGCTCGGGCAGGGTCGCCATCGCGACGGTCAGCACATCGTCGCCCCAGGTGATCGGCGCGCCGCTGGCGGTCCAGGCGCCCGACATGCCGGTGATGCCGGGCACCACTGCGACGGGCACATGATCCTTCAACCGGCTGTGCAGGTGCATGAACGAGCCGTAGAAGAATGGGTCGCCCTCACATAGGACCACCACATCCTCGCCGCCCTGCACCAGCGAGAGGATATGCGCAGTGCATGCCGCATAGAAGGCCGACAGGCACTCATTGTAGCGCGGGTCGGTGAACAGGATCTCGGTTGTGACCGGATAGTCCATCGGATACTCGACCACATCGTCGCGGAGCATACCCTCTACGATGGTGCGCGCATGGCCACGTCGTCCGGCCTTGCGGAAATAGGCAACGTGCTTGGCACCGCGTACCAGCCGGTCGGCGCGGACGCTCATCAGGTCCGCCGCGCCCGGCCCCAGGCCCACGCCGTGAACGGTCCCCGTCATTCGGCGCGGCTCGCCAGCGCGTTGATCGCCGCCACCGTGATCGCGCTGCCGCCGGGGCGGCCCTTCACGATAGCGCACGGGACCGGCTGTGCTTCCCAGAGCGCGTCCTTCGACTCCATCGCGCCGACGAAACCGACCGGACAGCCGATGATCGCCGCCGGGCGTGGGCAGTGGGGGTCTTCGAGCATGGTCAGCAGATGGAAGAGCGCGGTCGGCGCATTGCCG